>JBOZRQ010000054.1:0-81185 GCA_050789255.1 Symbiobacteriaceae bacterium | reverse complement strand
TGTTGGCGCCGTTGACGGTCAGCGAGCGCCAGGCGTTCAGAGCCGCCATGTTGTTGTTAATGCGCATGTGAGGTGCCTCCTTGCATTTCTGTGCGCCTTCCTTGGCGCAGCTTAGTTAGGCGACGAGCCAATTACCGCAGCAGGGAGAGGACGCCCTGGGTGCTCTGGTTGGCCTGGGCCAGCATGGAGGTGGAAGCCTGCTGGAGGATGTTGTGCTTGGTGAACTGGGCCATTTCGGCGGCCATGTCCACGTCACGGATGCGGCTCTCAGCAGCGGTAATGTTCTCCACCTGGGTCTGCAGCGTGCTGATGGCGTTCTCCAGGCGGTTCTGGAAAGCGCCCATGGAAGCACGGGCGGTGTTGACGGTGTTGAGGGCCTGGTCGATGGTCTGAATGGCCTGGTGAGCGCCATCCTGGGTCGAGATGTCCAGGGCGCCCACCGTCTTGGTGGCCACGGTCGCACCGGCCAGGTCCGTGATGTTGGTCGCCTGCAGGTCTGCCTTCTTCAGGCTGGTAAACGTCAGGTCAATCTTCTCGCCGGCGTTGGCGCCGACCTGGATGGAAAGCTCATTACCGGCGCCGAAAACGCTGCCGTCCAGGAGCTTCTGGCCGTTGAACTTAATGTCCGCGGTACGGTCGATCTCGGAAACCAGTTCGGCAAACTCCTTGTGCAGGAGCTGGCGGTCAGAGTTCTGAATGCCTTCGCTGTTCGCCTGAACAGCCAGTTCACGCATACGCTGCAGCATGTCGCCGATCTTGGAGGCGCCGCCTTCGGCGGTCTGCACCAGCGAGACGCCGTCCTGCGCGTTGCGGACGGCCATGTTCATGCCGCGGATCTGGGCCCGCATCTTCTCGGACACGGCCAGACCGGCAGCATCGTCACCCGCCTTGTTGATCCGGAAGCCGGAAGAGAGCTTCTCCAGGGACTTGGTCATGTTGGCGCCGTTGACAGTCAGGGAGCGCCAGGCGTTCAGAGCGGCCATGTTGTTGTTAATACGCATGAAAGGAGCCTCCTTGCTAAATTTCCGTTCTCGCCATCCTTGGCGGTTACGAGATCGGGCGCCCGGGCCGCCGGCCGGTCGGCAAGGCACGCCCTAATCTTGCAGGGGATGACTGAGAAAGTCGTCCCGAAAGTTTAAGTTTGGATTTCGGTCGTTTACAGGCACCATAGTCGTTCATGGGCGATGGTCGCTCACTAGCTCCATCACTTGCCCTATTTCCGCGTGATTACGCCACGAAGCTAAAACAGAAAGAGCAGGGTAGGGCCGTCGGCCCTACCCTGCTTCTGCTATGCCTGAGAGATAATCTGTTTCAGGTAGCCCTCGTTAAGCCTGTACTGGCCGCCCTTGTAGCTGGCGAAGCCCACCTCGGCCAGGGCGTTCAGCACGTGCCCCATGCGGTTGATGGTCACCTGGCCGTAGTAGCCGTAGCGGGCGGCAAGCTCAGCGGGACTCACGGCTAGGCCAGCGGTGAGAGTCTTTAACGCAGCGTGCATGTAGTCCGTAGAGCGTGAGGAACGCCGGCGTGCCCTGTCCCGGGCCCGGCGAATCATAGCCTTGACCTGGTCGACCTCCAGTATTTTGTCCGGGTCGAGCCGCACCTCTTTGAGTGTGGGCTCGACCGGCTTGGCCTCCACCTTCACGACTTCGGCGCCCGCCGCCGCCACCGGGGCTGCCATGGCGGGCGCCCGCTGGATGATTTCCTGCTGGATGACCACCTTGATCATGCCGGCCACCTGCAAGGCCAGGCCGAGCCGGGCCACCTCACTCTTTGCCTGTTCGAGCTGCTCCTGGGTCTCGGCCAGCTCTTTCTCCAGCTGCCGAATCCGCTGGCGCTCTGCCGCATTCGGGTCGGGCTGCGGCCCGGCCGCCGCCTCTTCGTCGAAGGCGACACGGAGCTGGTCCACCAGGGCATCGAGCGTGGCGTCGCGGGACCCGGCTGTGTTGGCCTCCGACGGATCCCAGGACGGCGCCTCGCCGCCGTGGGAGGTTTTTCGGGCCCGCCACCGGAAGAACCCGCCGGCCGCCGATAGGAAGAAGCGGCCTGGCTCCAGCGAACGGAACTGCTCAAAGGGGTGCCCGCCAACCACGGCCTTGACGGCCTCGTAGTCGCGCTCGGTCTCAAACCCGCCAATGGCCGGGAAGTTCAGCTGGCTCATAAACTCCTTGGAGACCGCCTGCGTGCGCTGGCTGGCCGCTACAAGGATGGCGCCCCGCTTACGCCCTTGCTTGGCGAAGCGCTGCATCATGTCGGCGCAGAGCGAGACCCCGGACTGGGGCGCAAAAATGTGGACCTCCTCGACCACCAGCGCGGCAGGTGAGCGGCGCTCGGACATGAGCACCCAGAGTTGCTCCAGCCAGGGCAGCGCAGCCTGCTGCTGGGCTTTGGTGGTGGGGCGGTCCGACAGGTCAATTACAAGGCCGAGCCCGTCATCCAGGGCACGGGTGAGCGCGAGGCTGATTCCGAACTTGCCTGTGGGCAGGGGCAGGTCGGCCTGCTCGCCGCCCAGCACCAGCACGCGAAACTGCTCCCGGAGGGTGTGCAGCTCCCCTTCGGGGTCAATGGCGATCACAGGGATGCCCGCCGTCAGGAGCTCCTCGCAGAGCACGCCCACGCCGAAGCTTTTCCCCCGCCCGGACGAGGCCCAGATGCCCACCCGCAACCCCTGACGGGTGTAGGCGGCAAGATCAATGGCATAGCCGTCGCAGATAGCCAGGCTCGGATTCATTACCTCACCCCCGTACACAACCATTATATGGAAAAGGTGAGGGTGAGAACAAGTCCCAGGTTCTACCCCGGACATCCTGCCCGTAATCTCTCTTTGAGTCCTACCCGGGCTCAGCAAGCCACATCGGGGGGAGCCACTTGGATTGGAAAGCGGCCGTCGCCACGTTCGTACTGATCTTCCTCGCCGAACTGGGGGATAAGACACAGCTCATGTTAATCACCATGTCTGCGCGCTCGAAGGCTCCGCACATGATCTTCTTCGGCGCCGCTTTTGCGCTGATCGCAAGTTCGCTGGTTGCCGTACTGGCCGGGGAGACGATTCTGAGGGCGGTCCCCATCAAGGCGATTCGAGTTGGGACGGGCGTGGCGTTCCTCGGAATTGGGTCGGTGCTGCTTTGGAAGGCGCTACGTTAACAAAACTTACTCTAGAGAATAGAATTTGTCGCGGTCCTGTAATCTTACAGACATGTCCTGTTAATAGAGTGGGGGTACACTAAAGGTGTGTTGACCCCCCTCTGTGTGATATACCCCTTTGGCGGCCTGATTTCAGGCCGCCCCTTTTTTTGCAGGTGGACAAGCAGGCCCCCGGTGAAGATATAGGCGGAGGTGCATTCTTTCGTGGATTATCGTAACCTGGGTCGTTCCGGCCTCAAGGTCTCGGCCATGTCCCTGGGCTGCAACGCCTTCGGCGCCCGCGCCGACGAGGCCACTTCCATCGCGATCGTGCACAAGGCCCTCGACAGCGGCATCAACCTGATCGACACCGCAGACATCTACACCAGTGGCGAGTCTGAGCGCATCATCGGCAAGGCGCTGAAGGGGCGCCGCTCGCAGGCGGTCCTGGCCAGCAAGTGCGTGGGCCGCATGGGCAGCGGGCCCAACGATGCGGGCGCCTCCCGGCAGCATATCCTCGACGCCGTGGACGCCTCGCTGAAGCGCCTGGAGACCGACTACATCGACCTGTACCAGATGCACATGTGGGACAGCGAGACCCCGCTGGAGGAGACCCTGCGGACGCTGGACGACCTGGTGCGGTGGGGCAAGGTCCGCTATATTGGCTGCTCGAACTACGCTGCGTGGCAGCTCGTCAAGGCGCTGGGCATCTCCGAGCGGCAGGGCTATGTGCGCTTCGTCTCTAACCAGCCCGAGTACTCCCCGGTCAACCGCCACATCGAGCGTGAGCTGGTCCCGGCGGGCCTCTCCGAGGGCGTCGGCCAAATCGTGTACTTCCCGCTGGCCGGTGGCCTGTTCACCGGCAAGTACAAGCAGGGTGAGCAGCCGCCCGAGGGCTCCCGGGCACTCACCCAGGGCGAGCGGTTCTCGAACCGGTTCCTGACCCCGCAGAACTTCGCCGTCGCCCAGAAGCTTGCCGCAATCGGCGACGAGGCAGGCATCAGCCTGCCGCACCTGGTGCTGGCCTGGGTCATGGCCAAGCCCGGCATTGCCTCGGCGATCGTGGGCGCCACCAAGGTGGCGCAACTGGAGGACAACCTGGGCGCCTGCGAGGTGAAGCTCACGGCAGAGATCATCAAAGTGGTTGATGAAGCCACGGTCCCATTTATTTAGGCAAGTACATCAAATAGAATAAGGTTGAAACAAACAGGCGCCCGCTGATACAGGCGCCTGTTTCATGTCTCTAGGGGGTGCCCTATGCAGGACCGCTTCCGCCAATGCGCGGACATGCTCGATCGGCGGCATTATCAAGCCTGCCTGGCCCAGGTGCGCGAACTGGCGCGGGAGGCTCGTACGCCGGAGGAGTTGTATGTGGCCGCGCGCGTGGCCGGTTTCGCTGACCTGCCGGGGCTGCAGCACCGCCTGCTCCGCAAGGCTTTGCGGGCGACGTCGTGCCCGCCCCATGTGGTGCTCTACCAGGCGGCGACCCATGTGCGGTTGGGCCGCTTTCTGCTGGCCGAGGAGCTGCTGGCTCCCCACCTGGATAATGAGACCTGGCCGGAAGCAGACCGGGTCAGTGCGCTGAGCACGGTGGCAGTCTCGCTGGCCGGGCGCCGCCGCTTCCGGTCGGCGGAGGCCATGCAGGCGCGGGCAGGCGCTTTGGCCGCCACGGTGAGCCAGACAGACAGGGAGCGCCTGCAGCTCGACCAGACCGTGATCAAGTGCTTTGCCGAAGACTTTGAGGGCGCCGCCGCCGATTTGCAGAAGGTGGTCGCGTCGGGATCGGCTGAGCCGCGCACCTACGAACTGCTGGCCTGGTGCTATGAAAGCCTGGGCAGGGCGCAGGAGGCGCTGGCAGCGATGCGGGCCTGCGTGGAGCGCTTCCCCGAGTACCCGCCGGTCTACCGCTCCCAGGCGGCCCTGGGCCTGGAACTCGGGGAGCTTGACCTGGTGGAGCGGGCCGCCCGGCGGCATGCTGCGCTCCTTGCGACCAGGGGAGCCGAACGGCGCTTGCAGCGGATCCTGAGGGTGTTGCCCCAGCCAGACGTACGCCTCAAGGTGCCACCCCTTCGCCAGGGATTTCACCACTGCTTCCCGGCTTGCCTGACCATGGCGCTGCAGTTCTTCGGGCGCCCCGCCAACCAGCGGGAGATCGGCCGGGCGGTCATGAACGGCAGTCGGGGCACGCCGCTGTACCAGGCGGTAGCCTACCTGGAGGCGGAGGGATGGGCCTGCCGGACGTTTCGGGCCACCCCCGAGAAAATCCGTCAGCTGCTCGACCTCGGGATCCCGCCCATCCTCGGCATCGAGTACTCGGGTGGGGCCCACGTCCATATCTGTTCGGGCTACGACCTGGCCCAGGAGAAGTTCCTGATCCAAGACCCGGCGGGGATTGGCATGCGATGGCTACGCTTTCGGGGTTTTGCCGAGGCCTATGCCCAGTCCGACTTCTGGTCGTTGGCCCTCGTACCGGCCGACCGGGCCGCTGACCTGGATTTCCTGCCGCTGGAGGAGGACCAGCAGATTCGCTCGGTTCAGCGGGTTTATCAGGCCCTGGATCAGGGTGACCGGGAGGCTGCGGAGGTCGCACTGGAACAGGTCCGGGCTGAACTGAGCCCGGCGGGGCGCCATCTGCTGGCCCTGCGGACATGGCCGCCCCTCGGCAGCGAGGAAGCGATGCGCAATGCGGCCCGGGAGCTGTTGGAGGCTTTCCCCGACCACAGGCAGATCCGCCTGGAAGTGGCCCAGCACCTGGAACGTGTGGGCGACTATGAGCAGGCCGTCGCGATCGTGGAGGAGGTAGCGGGGTTTCGGCAGTCCTCGGCGCTGCAGATCCTGGTGCGGGCGGCCAGCAGGAAGGGGCGCCCTGCCGCCGAGTGCACGGCGCTGTGGCGGCGGGCCCATCTCAGGGATCCGCACAACGACCGAATCCTGGCGGATTGGGGACGCGAGGAGCTTCGGGCTGAGAATTACGGGCAGGCAGAGTCGTGCTTCCTTGCGGCGCAGGAGTTGGCGCCCTCCCTGGCATATGAGGCCGACCTGGCGGAACTGCGCCGGCTGCGGGGCGAGCATGCCCGGGCTGTCGCGGCGTTCAAGGCGGTTCTAAAGCAGGAACGGCGTTACGCGTGGTCCTGGGGGCACCGGGCTGAGGCTCACTGGAGCCTGGGTCAGGTGCGGGCTGCGATGCGCTGCTATCGGATTTGCGTGGCTCAGGATCCAGAGGCCGAGTATTCGACCGGTCGCCTGGCAGACCTGTACGTCGAGGTGGGGCGTACGGAGGCGGCCCTGGACCTGCTCAAGGGCTCGCCCTGCTTCGACCAGGCGGCGTTCCTGCCGTACAAGTACTGCCTGATTACCATCAACCGGGGGCGCCCGGCGGAGACAGTGGCTGTGGCTGCCGCAGCCATGGAGCGCTACCCAAGTGATGTGCGCTTTCCCCCGCTGGTGGCCGAGGGGCTGCGGCTGCAGGGGCAGGGTGCGGAGGCACTCCGGATTCTGGCGGAACTTGTGCAGCACAACCCTGCGAGCGCTTATGCTGCGGCCCGCTTTGGCAGGATGCTGCTCCTGGAGGGCCGGGCTGAGGAGGGCATCGAACAGATTGCCCGTGCGCGGGCCCTTGACCCGGAATGGAAAGAGCCGCTTGAGTGGGTGCTCAATGCGGCCCGGACGTCAGCAAACCCGGATCCGGTGCTGACGTACGTTGAGAAGGAGGCTGCTGGCTCGGCAGCGGCCCGGGCCGAGTACGGCCATCTCCTGTTGCAAATGAACAAGATCCCCAAGGCCCGCGATACATTCCGGGCCGCGCTGGACAAGGAGCCCCGCCTGGCGCGGGCAAG
Source organism: Symbiobacteriaceae bacterium (assembly GCA_050789255.1). Classification (GTDB taxonomy): domain Bacteria; phylum Bacillota; class Sulfobacillia; order Symbiobacteriales; family Symbiobacteriaceae; genus JBOZRQ01. The sequence continues at coordinate 74,229 of JBOZRQ010000054.1, read as the reverse complement.
GTACGGCATGGCGCTGGTTGCCGAGCGCAGCAACGATCCGGACGGATACCGCCGTTGGATGGAGAAGGCTGTGGAGTCGGCCACAGATGAGGAGGAGGTCTGCGAGTACGCCGATCGACTTGGCGATATTCTGGCGGGGCAGAAGGATTATGGCCCCTTGGACCGCTTCCTAGAGGGGCTGGCGGGGAGGGTGCCCGAGCCGTGGCGGCTCACCTACCTTGGTTGGTCATGCGAACTGCAGGAGCGGCTGGGTGACGCTGTCATCTATTACAGCCGCGCACTTGAATTGCAGAAAGGGTACCACTGGGCCATGTACCGACTGCCAATCGCTCTCCTGGGGGAGCGGGACTTCGAGGAGGCCCTGGACTCTGCCCGGGCGGGCGTCCGGCGCTACCCGGGGAATGCACCCCTACTTTGGGTGCTAGGCAGGTGCTACCATGCGGTGGGGATGGTCACGGAGGCTGCGGACGCTTATGTGCAAGCGCTCCAGGCCGACCCGGAGGCCTTACATCCGGCGCGCTCCCTGTGGGATTTGTACGAGGGGAATTGGCCTGCCCTAGTGACGGCCCTGAACGCCCTGCCGGATAAGACCCGGTCGGCGGCTCTGGGAATCGCCGGGGACGGCTGGTGGGAAGCGGTGGACCGGATTCGGGCGTGCGCCGCCTATCGAGCCGTGGTTGACATCAACCCTGATGCGGTTCACGCATTCCTTAGGCTCTCCGAGTATGAGCTGGACGAGGGAAGGCACCAACTCGCCTGGGAGCGTGCCATCCCTGCGATCGTTCGCAACCCCAGGGAGGCGGCCCCATGGCTGGACCGGCTGCTGGCTTCCACGGAGGACTGGATGTCAGCCACGGCGCTGGAGCGAATCGCCAGTCAGATGAGCGATGAGGACAAAGATCTGCGAGCGTGGGTCTATCGGAAGCTGCACGATCTGCACGCGAAGGCCGGAAAGCGCGAGGAGGCCCTGAAGGCTGTCGCAGCGTCGCTTCAGGACGACCCGGACAACATCTACGCGGTGCGAGCGCTGGTGCAGGAGCCCGCCCGATGGGGGCGCCGCCAGGAAGTGGTCGACCTGCTGGGCCCGTTCGTCGAGCGCAGAGCGATTCCCACTGACATGGCCTTCCTGGCGCGGGACTTCGTACAGTCTGCCCTCCGGCTGGGGCTCCCTCGCCGGCCGCACTGGCGGGATATGATTCACAGCCGTCTGCTGTACATGTGGGAGAAGGGCGAGCGGGTTGGCGCCGAGTGGGACGACCTGCGCCAGCTGTTAGCGCAACTGGAGGTGGAGTTCGGGAACTTTGGGGCCGCCCTGCGTGTGAGGCCTATCGGAGATTTGCTCCTCAGTTCGTCCTGGGTGGGTGGATTGATCCTGGGCAACCGGCTGCGGCCCGCACCGCTGGATGTGCGGCCAGGTGAGTCCACCCATCCGGTGGTGGCCCCCAAGGGGCTCTTCCCTTTCATCGCCTACCGGGCGCTTCGTGGGTCAAAGCTATACAGGCGGGCGGTAGAGGCTTTGAGTCCGATCACCCTGCTGGTCCGGGACAACCTGGCGCTGTGGATCGCTTCCCTCGCCACTTCGTTTCTGGCGGTGGGCATTACCTGGGTGCTGGTCCTCCTGGTACTGGTCGCGGGGGCGATCGCTCTGGTCCTGCCGCTGCTGCCACACGTGGAACTGACCTGGGTCGAACGAGAAAAACCGCGCCACCCGTGATGGGGGCGCGGTTTCCATTTCTCAGCTTCCCGTACTCTGGTAGTGCCGCTCGCCCCAGTGCCAGAACTGGAGCGAGACCCAGACCGAGAGCACAGCGGAGATGAAGGGCAGGGCCAGGTGCCAGGGGGCGCCGCCCTTGCCGAGGGCGTAGTTCAGGGGGAAGTAGCCGAAGGTGGCGACCGGCAGCACGGCGGTCAGCAGGCGGCGCATCCAGCCAGGGAAGATGTGGGTGGGGTAGTTGCCCGCCGTGACCGGGGCGTTCAGGGTGAAGGTGGAGAGTTCATCAATGCGGGTGAGCCAGAAGCCAGCGGCCGCTGTGACCAGGCACATAGCAGCGACCACGACCGCGCCGATCAGCGGCATGAGAAAGGCGTAAGGCGCCACCCAGAGCGGGGCGCCCTGGGAAATCACCCCCCGGACCCCCAGGAAGACCATTGCATAGCCCAGGACCGTCGAGCCCACCCGACCCAGGTCGAAGTTGCGGGAGAGCAGGGTCAGGAGCGAGGGCCAGGGGCGTATCAGCACACTGTCGAACTCGCCGGTCACCAGGTATTTCTCGAAGTTATTCAGTTCGGGGCCGAAGAGCCGAAAGAGGGCGTAGGAGCTATTGGCGATTCCACTCAGGATTGCCACTTCGTACAGGCCCCAGCCGCCGATGGAGGGATACCGGTAGAGAATGGTTGCCAGGGTGAGGAACTCCAGGGAGGCGCCCACTGCGTAGAGCAGGGCCGTGAGCACGAAGTCGATCTTGTACTGCATGCGGGCGCGTATGCTGGCGGCCAAGAGCCGAATATAGAGCTCCATCTGCTCTAGCCTCCTTGCACGACAATCCGAGCCTGCGCCCTGTGGGTAATCCACAGGCACCATACCGTCATGGCGACCGCCCAGGCAACCTGGACCAGCAGCCCGGAGGGGTCGCTCAAGCCCATATAGATGCGTACCGGGTAGTACATCTGCGAGGCGAAGGGCAGGTAGGGCGCCACCTTGCCGAGCCATCCCGGCAGGATATCAGCGGGGATCCATCCCCCCGAAAGCAAGGTCAGCGTTGTGAAGTAGAGCCACTGGGCCCAGCGGACCTCCGTGGTCCACAAGCTGGTGATGCCCACGGTGTAGAGCAGGGTCATGGTGACGTAGCTGCCCAAAACCAGGCTCGGCACCGTCATCAGCAGCGACAGACCCGACGCCGGCCTTGGGAAACCCAGGGTAAAGGCGAACATGATAGCAATGGGCATGCCGCGCCAAAGGAATTGATAGAGGACGTTACCTACCTCCCGCATGATGATCATGGGGAAGTACGGGATCGGCCGGGCCATATGCGTGGCGATGGTGCCATCGCGAATAGTCAGGTGGATTCCCAGGCCATGAGGCAGAAACCCGTTTGTCCAGGCAAAGACCTGGGCCACGATCATCATGTTCACCATGGTGGCCCGGTTGTAAGGGTCCCCGGCGGCGGCTGTTTCCGGGGCGACGGCTTGCCACAGGGAGATGTAGAGGAAGCCGAAGACCAGGCTGGCCAGGTTGTTGAGCATGTGGGACCAGCGGTAAGTCGTGTTGCGCATGTAGCCGGTGCGGGCGAGGTAGGCGTAAACCAATCGATTGTCACCTCTTGCTGCGTTAGCCCGCCAACTGCAGGAGGGCGCCGATCCCCGAAACCCAGAGGACAATGGCGACCAGCTGGACCGCCCAGTACCCGGTGGGGAAGGCCCACTTGTTTTCCAGCCCGTAAATACCGAGCAGAAGGAGCGCCAGCAGCACGTTGCCGAGGGAGGGCCACAGGGGTCCCATGTAGGCCCAGCCTACCACGGCGAGTGTGTTGACGACCAGCGACAGCAGGGCGCCCTTGAGGAACTCCATCATCTCGGCATCGCCTCCGCTGGCATCCTTCGTGACGGGCAGTCCAATCCCTGCGTGGCAGGTCTTTTTCGTGTCCTAATCGAACCTTTTGGGCACATGCAGAGTTCTTCAAGGCAGAACGCTTGGCACATGAGGAGAGACGTGCTTTGAATAAGACCCTTGGGCTGATCATCGTGGCGCTGGGCGCCCTGTTTCTGCTGAAGCTCTTCGCTTCGGGGTGGTTCCTCTTCCTGATCATCGCTGCCGCCCTGGCGTTTGGCGCCTCCACCAAGGCAATCGGCAAGTGGGGCTACGCTGCGGCGACCGTTTTCGGCCTGATGGCCGTTCCCGCCCTGTTGTTCTCCACCATGTTTGCCACGCTGCGCCTGGCGGGCGCCGCCATTGGCATGACCGTCAAGCTGCTGCCGTTCCTGCTCGTGGCCTACGGCGCCTACGTGCTGCTCAAAGCCTTTAGCAAGCGATAGGAGGCCCGGATGCGGAACTGGACCTTCCTGATGGCGCTCCTCTTCGGCACGGTGCTGCTGGCGGGCTGTGCGCCCAAGCCAGCGGCCCCCGCCGAGCCTAATGGTCGGGTGGCGGTGCTGATGTACCACCACCTGGCGCCGCCCTCCGAGCGCCCCGAGGAGCCCGGGGTGATCACCCCCGAGCGCTTCGAGAGCCACCTGCAGATGCTGCTGGGCGAGGGCTACCGCCCGGTCTCCGCCGCCGATTTCGGCGCCTACCTGGACGGAAAGAAGCGCCTGCCCGACAAGTCGGTGCTGGTCACCTTCGATGACGGCTATGCCAGCAACTACACCCTGGGCTTCCCGCTCCTGCGCAAGTACGGGGTGCCGGCGATCATCTTCCCGGTGATGAAGTTCTTCGAGACCGACGGGAAGGGCGCCTGGAGCCCGCACCTGACCAAGGCCCAGGCCGAGGAGATGATCGGCTCCGGGCTGGTCACCCTCGGCGGGCACTCCTATGACGGGCACGGGCAGGTACCGGTCTCTGCAGACGGAAAGCAAACAGGCCCCTGGCTGGCGACCCGGGCCTGGCTGCCCGACAAGGGTCGGGCGGAAACGGTTGAGGAGTACAAGGCGCGGGTCCGGACCGATTTGGAGCGGGTGCGGGATCTGCTCCGCTCGGTCGGGGTGAAGGAGGAGGCCCTCCACTTCGCCTTGCCCAACGGAGCGAGCACGCCGGAGGAGCTGGAGATTCTGCGCAGCCTGGGTTTCCGGTTCATCTACAGTACGGATGACTCTGCTGTGAACGCTCCCGGGGTCACCCAGATCCACCGGCTGGATGCCGGCAGCCCGCACGCTAGCCCGGAGTGGCTGTCCACCAAGTTAAAAACGCTATTTGCAGGCAGGTAAAGGCCGTGGGGACTCCCACGGCCTTCTCTTATTGTGCGAGCGCCTGCTCAGCGTGGGGCTCGTAGGAGGAGGGATCGACGTCCAGCAGCGGGGAGGGCGCCCCCGTGTAGAAGACCGACAGCTCGTGCAGCGAGCGGGTGCAGGCCACGTACAGCAGCTTGGCATCCCGCGGGCTGAGCCGGTAGGCCTCGGCGTTGGCATCCGCCACGATCACGGCGTCGAACTCCAGGCCCTTGGTCAGGTAGACCGGCATCACGGAGAGGCCGCCCTTGTAGGTGGTCTGGCGGGGGGTGACCAGCTCGGGGTCCAGCCCCAGTTCGGTGAGCGCCTTGTGCAGCGTCTCGCAGTCCTTCTCGGTGCGGCCCATGACGGCGATCGAGGCGTGCTTGCGCTCCCGCAGGGCGTGGATCTCAGCGGCGATCGCTCTGGGCAGCTCCGAGGCGTCGACCCCGCCGACCCGCACCTTGGCGCCCGCCCGGAAGACCGGCTTGGCCAGGGCGGCTGGCGCCCCGACCCGGCTGATCACCTGGTTGGCGAAGGTCATGACCTCGAAGGTGGAGCGGTAGCTCATCTCCAGGGTGTAGTAGGAGACGGGCTGGGGCTCAAAGACCTCCATGAACTCCTCCCAGCGCTGAATGCCCTGGTAGGCGTGAATCCCCTGCGAGAGGTCGCCCAGGATCGTGAAGGAGTCCTGCCGGGTCAGGGTCTTCAGCAGCTCCACCTGGAAGGGGCTGAAGTCTTGGGCCTCGTCGATCACCACGTGGTCGAGCTGGCGGTCTTCCTTGAAGCCCCGCAGCTTGCTCTTGAGGTAGACCAGCGGGGCCAGGTCCTCGGTGGCGACCTCATCGGCCTTGAACAGCGCCAGGGAGTCCTGCACCACCCGCTTGGGCACATCGGGGTAGCCGATGTGGGCGGGCGGCTTCCCCTTGGGCGGCTTGCCGCCGAGAATCTCCCGGTAGAGCTCCAGCGTGGTGTGCGACGGCCAAAGCTTCACCCACTTCTGGACGGCGGTCCGCATGGTCTTGCGGCGCTCCTTCTCCTGCAGGGTGCCAATGTGCCGCATGAAGTGGTCATCGGCCCACTTCTTGGCCCGTGCGATGCAGCGCTCCTTGCGGGCCATGAGCGGGCTGTTGCGGTAGTTCTCGTGGAACCACTCGTGCACGGTCTGCCAGCGGAGCCGAACGCCATCCCACAGGGTCAGGTCGACCTCGGGCACGAACTTCTGCTCAAACTCCACCACGGCGTTGTCCAGGACATCCATGAAGAAGAGGGAGCCCTTGAAGCGGCCCGGGGCGTCGTCGCCCTCGCCGGGGTCGGCGCCCGGCGCGAAGAGGTGGGTCAGGCGGTCGGCCGGGTCCGTAATGGTGACCGGCTCGTCGATCTCCTTGAGCGCCCAGTCGGCGAAGGTGGTCTGCTTGACCCCGTCGACGCCGAGTTCGGGCAGCACGTCCGAGATGTAGTCGAGGAACATCTTGTTCGGGGCGAAGATCACGATCCGGCTGGCTGCGATCTTCTCCCGGTAGGTGTACAGTAGGTAGGCCAAGCGGTGCAGGGCGACCGTGGTCTTCCCGGAGCCCGCCACGCCCTGGATGATCAGCGGGCGGTCCATCGGCGCACGGATGATGGCGTTCTGCTCGCCCTGAATGGTCGAGACGATGTCGCGCAGGCGGCTGTCGCGGCTCTCTTGCAGCCGGTAGGCCAGGAACTGGTCCAGCACCGGCTCGCCCTCTTCGGGGGCGCCCTTCACTTTGCTGTCGACGATGCGCTGCAGGATGCCCTGCTTGATCCCCAGGTTCCGCTTCAGGTGGATGTACCCGCTCTGGGCGCCCTCCGGCGCATCGTAGGTGACCTCATCCTCGCCGCCGACCGTGGTGGAATAAAAGAGGCTAGCCACTGGGGCTCGCCAGTCAATCACCATGGGCTGGTCCGTCGCTTTGTCCTGGACGCCAGCTTTGCCGATGTAGAGCTTCTCGATCTTGTCGGCGCCCTTCTCCTGGAAGTCGAGGCGCCCGAAGTAGGTCTCCCGCTCCGCCAGCTCCAGGCTGCGAATGGTCTTGAGCCGCAGGCGTTCCAGGGCGAGTTCGGCCACCAGCATCGCTTCCATGGAGTCATCGATCAGTTCGGGCATGTTCAGGCCTGGTACTGCGCGCAGCTCGGCAAGCTGGGTCCGGACCTCACCGAGGGTTCCCTTGAGCCGTCCCGACTCCTCTGGGTAGGCGGGATGAGCCTCTACCCCCACCGCGGGGCACCTCCTGTCAGCAAATTTCTAAAGTATTGCATAGACGGATTTACTATTATATCCATGGTTCCTGTTGGTGTCAATGGGGAGATGGTGCCGTAAAATGTGCGTTCACCCTTGAACTTTTCCGCCGGTTGGGCGTTTATTTCTGCGGAGGTGATGAAGTGGAGAACCTTGAGGACCTGGTGGCCAACCACCAGGGCTCCCTCTTCGCCTTCCTGTACCGCATGTGCGGCGACGCCGACCTGGCCGAGGAGCTGATGCAGGAGACCTTCGTCCGGGCGCTCCAGGCGGCAAAGCGCTACCGCCCGGAGGCATCGGTGGCCACCTGGCTGTTCCGCATCGCTGCAAACCTGGTGCGTGACCGGTGGCGGCGGCAGGCCCGACGGGGCCTAGACCTACCGCTCGATGAGACCGTGGACGTGTGGACAGACGCGGCCGAAGATGATGCGCTGCGGCGCATTCATCTTGACGAGGTCCGGGAGGCCCTGGTGGCGCTTCCCGTAGAGCAGCGGTCGGCCTTGGTGCTGCGCTATTTCCACGACCTTACTTATGAGGAGATCGCCCAGGTGCTGGTCTGTCCGATCGGCACGGTGCGGTCCCGGATCCACAACGGCCTGGCCCGGCTCAAACGAAGCTTGCTCACGGAGGTGCCCGACCAATGAAGGAGATGGAGGAACTGCTGGGGCGGGTCCGGTCGGCGGGCGCCCCGGAGCCCCCGGATGTTCGTTATACCGTGGCTGTGATTCGCCAGCGTCTGGGTAAGGCTGACCGAAAGAAGGAGCCGGAATGGCCGCTGGTGGTTGCAGCGGTCTGCCCGCTGGTGGCATTGATGTTTTACTTTGGCCCCAGCGTGTGGTGGCTCGCCGGCCTTCTGTTGGCAGCCGCCTGCATGACGCCGATCCTTCTGCGAAAGGGAGTTTAGCTTATGAACTGGAAGCGTATTGCCGCTGTGGCGGCTGTGATGTTTGGTCTGTTGGCGGTGGCGGGCATCGGGGTGGGGAGGCTGTTCCTTGACCAGTGGCATCGGTTCGAGCCGGTTCCGCAGGATCCAACGGGGGCGATCGAGGAGATGATTCGGACCACGGGGTATACGCCAGCGGTGGCGGATGCCGTACATGGTCTGGTGCTGCCACGAGGGATCGAGCGGGTCTTCGTCTCGGAGTACTCCCCCGAGAGTCTCGTGCTGGCCGCAAACCCTCCGGATTGGGAGGGGAAAACCTACAAGGAGGCTATGCCGTTCGATCCCGCCCAGCCGCTGCAGGGCATGGCCTCGATCATCAAGGCGCCGGACGGCAAGGAGTGGGCAATTGGGGTCGCGTCGGTCCGGCCGGTCCTGCCTGAAAAGGTAGGGGTGCCAACCTACCTGGCCGGGTTGGCAGCGGCAGTGCTGGCCTGGCTCTCCCTCGCCGCTTGGATCTACCTGGACGCCCGTGACCACGGCAGCACGGCTGCTCCGGGCTGGGCCCTGCTGGGCGTGCTGGCGGCGCCGCTCGCCTTGGCCGTCTGGCTGATCAACCGGCGGGTACAGGAAGCGGCTCAGCCCCCCTGTCCGGGCTGCGGGGCTGAGACCGTCAAGGATGCGGCGTTCTGCGTGCGGTGCGGGATGGCCCTGCATCCCACCTGCCACGACTGCCGGCGCCCGGTAGAAACCGACTGGACATACTGTGCGACCTGCGGCAGCAGCCTAACCGAATAAATGAGAAGGGCCGGGAGGTGTTCGCCTCCCGGCCTCTGTCTGTCCTTATTGAGCCACCTTCAGCACCTCGTACCAGGCCTGCCGGGGCGGGCGCTGCGACCGCTGCTCCATGCCGCCCTCTACGAAGCGGCCGTACTCCTTGACCATGGCCCGGGCCTCTTCGGCGGTCGGAATCCGACCCTTGGCGGACCAGGTCAGGAAGTAGGCGTGGGTCTTGCCGCTGTAGAACACCCAGCTCAGGAAGTTCTTTGCGAACTTGTGCGCCCCGCTGTCCCGGAACTTGGTCATGGACTTTCCGGTAAAGACCGTCAAGGTCAGGCCGTAGGCCGCCTTGGCGTCACCAACCAGCTCGGCGTACAGGATGCCCTCGTTCTTCGCCACCTGCTTCATGACAAACTGGTTCATAATGCTGTTCAGGATCGTCCGCCACACCGTGAAACGCTCGCCGAGCGTCACGGAGATCACGGCGTCGTCCGGGAGTTCGACCTCGCGGGTACCTAGGGTGAGACGGCCGCCGTACTTGTTGTTGGGGTCTCGGTGAAGCGTCCAGGTGCGCTGCGTCATGTTCTTCGTGCCTCCAATGATTAAGTGCGGTCATATCCCATGCGGAATATCCGGTCGGCGAGCAGAGCTCGGTGCGGGTCGGCTGTGGCCATGATCACGGGCAGGTGCGAGGGGCGGTCACGCAGGAAGTCGGCCAGTTGATCTCTGGGGATCAAATCCGCTTCCAGTAAGACTACTTGCATGGTGGTACCTACGGGGCCCATGGTGTGGTCAAAAGGCAGGAGAGCCAGTTCGTGAGCACGAATATTGGCCGATTCCGTTTCGCCGATCTGGCTGATCAGCCGCCCGTTCAGGAAGAGGCGGCCGGTGTGAAGGGGCTCCCTCAGGGCGAGCACTCGGAGCAGGAGGCTCTTGCCGGACCCGGGCGGTCCGTAGATCGCCACCGATTCGCCCACACGGACGAAGATATTGCATGGATGGAGGGCGGAGGCGGTGAGCTCTTGCCCCTCGAGCACGATGCGGTGCATGTTGTTGCACTCCTTTGCGGGCCTGAGACCAGCTTACCGCAGCGCTCTGAACCGAGATCCACGCAGATACTGAACAGGGAAGGGGAGTCTTGGCACATGCGTCGGCTGTTCCGCAGCAAACTCGTCGCACCTCACGATCCGACCTGGCTGCCCCGCCCTGGCCTTACCGCTGCACGGCCCCCCCGCCTGCTGATCGCCCAGGCCCCGGCCGGCGCCGGGAAGAGTGTCTTCCTGGCGCAGTGGGCTGCGGCTCAGGCCATACCCACTGTGTACTACCGGCTGGATGATCAGGACCGGGACGGGGAGGTCTTCGCTGTCCATGTGGCGGCCGGACTTCAGGGAAAGTGGCCCGATTGGGATCTGCCGGACGCTGCGCGACAGGACCCCATAGAGCTCTGCGCCGAGTTGGTGAACGAAGCCGTGGGGCGTGGCCCGCTCCTGCTGGTGCTGGACCAGCTGGAGTCGGTGCTGGGGGAGCCTTACCTGGCTGACTTCCTTGCCATGTTCTGCCGCTACGCACCGCCGACGCTCTCGCTGGCGGTCGGAAGCCGGGCGCCGCTCCCCCTGGAGCCTGGCGTTCTGTCCAGCCGCGTCCTGACCGCGGCCGACCTTGCCATGACCCCCCAGGAGGTTGGCGACCCGGCAGCCTTTCAGGAGACCGACGGCTACCCCCTGGCGCTCGTGCTGCGGAAGACGGTAGGCGGGGCCTGGCGCTCCGCCTTCCTTGAGCACTTGCTCGCAACCCTGCCCCGACATGTCCAGCGTGAGTCGGCCCGGTCACTGTTGGAGGGCTGGCTGCAGCGGCGGGTCTCGCTGGGCGAGCTTTCCCAGGGCCTGGCCGGGGGCCGGCCGGGGAGCGAGGCGCTGCGGACCGAAACCCAGCAGATTCGCCATCTTCTCATCCAGGGGAGCTTCGCCGAGGCCGAGGACCAGCTGAAGCGCTCCTGGGCGGAGGCTCGGGGGCTCGGCGCCCCGTCGCTGGTGGGCGCCGTCGCCCTGCTGTACGGCGAGCTGCTTTACATGCGCGGGCAGCATGCCGGCGCCCAGGAGTGGTACCGGCGGGCCTTTGATGCGGACCCTGCCCTGGAGCCGGTGGGGACCCACAGCATGGTCGCGATTCTGCGGGACCAGGGCCATGTCGACGAAGCCGAAGCGCTGGGCCGCCGCTGTGTGGAGGCGCGCCGGCAAGGCCACGACCTGCAGGCCTTGGCGTGGGCGCTCCTCCAGTACGCCGCCGTGCTGGCTGACCTGGGCCGCTTGGGCGAGGCGGAGCAACTCTGCCTGGAAGCTGAGCGGGCCGGATTGGAGCTGGTCGGGTCCCCCTACTATGGCACTCTGGCCCGCGCACAGCGGGGCGTAATCGCCTACCAGCAGGGGAACGCGACGGCTTACCTGAAGCTGACGCAGGAGGCGTATGAGCTGGCCAGGGGGCGCTCTCCCTGGCTGGAGGCCTACACGGGCTTCCTGATGGGCGGCGCCCTCATGGCCTGGGGCCAGGGGGAGCAGGCCCGGCTTCTGCTGGAGGGCGCCCAGTCCTTCGTGGAGAGGGCTGGCGCCCACTATCAGTTGCACATGCTGCACCTGTTCCTGGCCATTGGCCTATGGCCCCAGGGCAGGGTCGACGAGGCATCCAGCCACTTTGAGACCACCCTTCGGCTCGCAGCCCGGGGCGGCTACTATCAGAACTTGCTGGCGCCCTGGTCGTACGTTTTCCCCATGCTGCTTCAGGCTATGGTGCGCGGGGTGGAGCCACTCTTCTGCCAGGAGTTGCTGACCCGGCTGGGGCAGCGGGCGGTTCCAGCCCTGGTCGAGTTGGCGGGGCATGCGGACCCGGCGGCCCGCAAGGCCGCACTCTATCCGCTTGCGGCCATTGGAGGCGATGAGGCGGTAGCGGCCCTTCGGCGTCTGCTGGACGACGGGGAGCAGGAGGTGCGCGATCGTGCCCTGTTTGCCCTAAAATCGCTGGGACACGTGCAGGAGAGCGTGCAGCGGGCCTCACAGCAGGCGACAAAGCCCCTCCAGGTTACCGTTCTCGGGCCGGTGGAGGCGGTCTGCCAGGGTCAGGCGATCCTCGCCTGGCGGACGGCCAAGGTGCGGGACCTGCTGGCCTACCTGATCCTGAGCGGCGACCGGCCCGTGACCCGCGATGCGATTCTGGATGCGCTATGGCCTGACAGCGACCCGGAGTCGGCCCAAACCATCTTCCATACGACGCTCTATCAGCTGCGACGAGCGCTGAAGCCGGCCGGCGAGGTGATCGCCTTTGCGGCGGGCGCCTACCGGCTGCATCGAGAGCTGGTCGTTGTGGACATGGACCGCTTTGCCGAGTTGCTTCGTGCGGGGAGCTCGGAGGAGCTGCGCCAGGCGGTCGCTCTGTACCGGGGAGACCTGCTTGAAGGGCTGGACTATCCCTGGGTCGAGGCTGGGCGAAGCCGCCTGCGCGGGCAGTACCTGGGCGCCCTCCGGCAGCTGGCGGCGCTGGAGTCGCAGGCCGGGCGCCATGAGGCGGCCGTCGGCTGGCTGATGCTGCTGGTCCAGGCCGACCCACTCCAGGAGGCCGGCCATCTGGCCCTCATGGAGTGCTACGCGGCCATGGGTAACCGGGCCGCAGCGCTTCAGCAGTACCGGACGCTCTCCACCCTGCTGGACGAGGAGCTCGGCGTTGAGCCCTCCCGAGAGGCAGACGAGCTGTACCGGAGACTCATCCAATAAAGAAACGGGACCCGCTCTTGGTGAGAGAGCGGGTCCCGTATGCATGGTAGCTAGTTGGCGTTCTCCTTGGCCACCTGGACGTAATATCCGTCGGGGTCGGCCACCACGAAGCTGCGGTCACCCCAGTAGCGGTCGGCTAGCGGGTCCAGCACCTTGGCCCGATCCTTCACGTCGTTCCACAGGGCGTCAATGTCGCCGTCGACCATGAAGTATAGGCTGGCAAAGGAGTTCGGCTGAACCTCTTTGTCGGTCCGCGAGATGATGATGCGGCCCTCGCCAAACTGGACCCCCGCGGCCACCAGGGTGCCCTCGCCGAAGCGGAACCACTCCTTGCAGCCCAGCACCTCGGTGTAAAACTTCAGGCTCTCCTCCACGCTGCGAACATCAAGAGCGGTAGCAATGTACGCCATGATTCAACGCCTCCCTTAATTACTGGCACTTTGAAGTATAAGGGAGCGAACATACGTCCACCGCTCTCTGTGTCCTGACATTGTTTACCTGCCGTCTGGAAGGAATGTGTTGCCCCACCGTCCGGCAAACGTGGCTGCATAGTCCCCGCCGACCAGGGGGAAGCGGAGCCCCTGGATCGTCTCGGTGCCCTGCACAGCCAGTGGAAGGGCGAAGTACGGGGTCTGACCGGTGGTATCGGTGTAGCCGTAGCCGCCGTAGGCGAAGGCTGTGCCAATGTCACCGGGGTAGTACATGCGCCGGCTGCAGTAGCAGGCCAGGATGTAGTGCAAGCCTTCGGGAACGCCCCGCAGGGTGAAGGGTCCGGGCGCCGGCAGGGCGGTCCAGGCCACAGGGTAGCTGGTGGGGACGGGCCCCGGGAAGGCGCCGATGTAGATTACTGAACCACGGCGCATTCCGTTGTAAGTCAGCTCACCGTGGAGCGTGGCGCCCCTGTTGCTGAGCCGCAGCAGCAGGTGCCGCAGCAGGTGGGACGGGCTGGACCTGGCCGGGGGCTGGGCGCCCGCCTGAAGCCCGCGGGCCAGCCGGCGGAACTCCGTGGGGCTGACCCCGAGGAATCGCTGAAAGATGCGCCCCAGCTGGGCGGAGGTGGCGTAGCCCACCTCCAGGGCGATCTCCAGCACCTCCAGGTCGGTCTGCACCAGGAGCGCCTTGGCCGCCTCCAACCGGAGCCGCATGCGGTACTCCTCCAGCGTGAGCCCGGCGCCCCGCTTGAAGAGAGCGGAGAGCCGGGTGCGGGTCAGCCCGATCGCCGGCCCCAGGTCGTTCTCGACGGCTGCGCTCAGGTCTGCAGCCATATGCTCCATGGCCAGGTGAATCAGGCGCCAGTGCTCATCGCTAATGCCGGGCTGGCGCTGGTTCGGCGCATGGGTGAGGTCGCGCCACAGGGGGCTCATGTGAATGCGCAAGGGCCCACCCGCCGGGACGGTGACCGGGGCGCCGTGGCCGTAGATGCCGCCATGGGAACCCGCCGTGGTGCTGCTGGGCCAGCCGCCCCCGGTGTCGGGCACCCCGACCGCATGTATGTACCAGGTTCCCGGCGGCACAGCGAGCCGGAAGGGACCCAACTGCGACTGGGAGATCCAGGTGACCGGATGGCCTTGTATGCGCGGCTCTGCAAATGCGCCAATGTGGAAAATCCGGGCGCCCCCGGGGTCGCCGTAGAGTTCACCGACCAGCTCACGCACGTACGTTCTCCCTCTCCTTAGGGAGTCAGCCCAGCTGACAAACCCCGGTTTGTCGGCAAGCCGTGCATGTCCATGCATCCAACGCATAAGGGTGCCGCCGCTCCGTCGGCTCCGGAGCAGGAATGGCGCGGCGCCCGATGGAGCCGGGGCCGCCTGACGTACGTCCTGAACGCAGGCGGCCCGTTCAGCGGGTCGGACGGGTCGTCCTGACCCGTCCTCCTCGGGTACGGCTCCCTCGGGCGCCGCTTTGCAGGTCGCCGACGAATGCGTCGGGCTACCCTGATGCGCTGGATGCATCTTAGATGCACTTCTGCCGCCCAACCCGGTGTGTCAGCGGCCTGCCTCCCAGTAAGGAGTTCTTCGGCTCGCTGGTAACGTTTCCTCCTGGCTTGGAACAAGAGGATTTAACGACTAGTAGACGTACTTATCAAAAGAAGGAGGTGGGCTCGGTGCCCACGCTGATCCTTGGCCCCACCGGGGCCGGCAAGACTTCGGCGCTCATGCGGCGCTACTACGAGTGGGTACGCAGCGGCGCCCGCACCGACCAGGTGCTGGTGCTCACCGCCGGAGCGGCTCACTCATCCTTCTGGCGGAAGAATCTCAAGCTCGAGGCGCATGGACCGATTGAGGCGCACAGCTTCTTTGGGTTTTTGCAGCGCGAGCTCAATTTGTTTTGGGCGCCGGTACAGGCGGCTGTGCCGCAGCTGAAGTCCTGGGTGCGGCCCGAGTTCCTCAACGTTGAAATCGCCCATCACCTCATGCGCGCCCTGGTTGAGCCGGTGGCGCCGGAGTTCAGTGCCCAGCTGAAGGCCGGACCCCAGCGCGTGGCCATTCAGATCGCCAGCAACCTGAGCACCGTGGCCTCCTCCGCTGGCCTCTCAGCCGGGGAGATGGCCCGGCGCCTGACCATGGCCGACCGGGCCGACAAGGCCGGGCTCTACGACACCGTGCAGGCCCTGCTGGAGAACTTCCGGGAGAACTGCTTGGAGGCGGGCATTCTGGACTACGGTCTCTCCCTGCAGCTCTTCACGGGCGTGCTGATGCAGCATGCTCCGTACCTGGAGCACCTGAAGGGCCGCTACCGCTTCCTGCTCGTCGACGATCTGGATGAATCGGTCCCAGCCGAGCAGGACTTCCTGGGCGCCCTGGCCTCGCAGTTGGAGCAGGCCGTGTTCGCCTTCGGCACCGACGGCGGCCACGCCGGCTTCATGGGCGCCGACCCGGTCTCTGCTATGACCCGCTTCCGGCCCGGGGCCGAGGTGATCGAGCTGACTGGCTCCCACACCTGCTCGCCTGAGGCCTTCGAGTTCGGCGAGGCGCTGGCCGAGCGCATCATGGGGCGCCGCCCCACCAAGCGCTTCACCGAGATCGTCGAGGCGCGCATCGCGACCGACCTGCGGGGCGACATGCTCACCCAGGTGCTGGAGAAGGTCGGGGAGTTGCTGGACCGGGGCGTGCCCGCCGGCCAGATTGTGCTGCTCAGCCCGCATATCGACAAGGCGCTGGAGGTGACCGCCCGCCGGGTGCTTGGCGCCCGCGGCACCGCCGTCCAGAACCTGAGCCTGTCCCGCCGCCTGGTCGATGAGCCGTACGCCCGGGCGATCATCACCCTGGCAGGTCTGGTCCACCCGCAGTGGAACATCCCCCGCGACTCGGCGGGCTCCTTTGCCAACGCCATGCAGCTGCTGCTCAAGCTGGACCCGGTGCGGGCCTCGATCCTGGGTGACGCCATCTGGCGCTCGGGCGACCTGCCCGACCTCGACGAGACCGGCCTGCGCAGGCGCATTGGCTACGAGCGGGCCGAGGCCTACGAGTACCTGCGCAAGTGGATCCACGAGGCCCGGGTGCGCGGCGAGTGGGCCACCGACGAGTTCGCCCAGGCCGCCGTCGCCGAGGTGATGGCGCCCCTGGTGGGCGACCTGACCGTGGAGCAGCTCCACGCCTGCCAGCAGTTGCTGATCTCGGCGCACCGCTTCCGCCAGGCCATGGAACGGTTCGGCCCCGGGGCCTACGGGCAGGAGTACGTAAAGATGCTCACCGAGGGCACGGTCGCCGCCGAGCCCCTGGAGGCGTACGATCCCGCGAGGGATGCCGTCACCCTGGCGACCCCGTTCGCCTACCTGACCAGCCGGCTCTCCTCGCAGTATCAGATTTGGACCGACATCTCCGGCGATGGCTGGTACCCCAACGACGTGAAGGAGCTGGCCAACCCGCACGTGCTCTCCCGCCGCTGGGAGGAGGGCGAGCGCTGGACCGACAGCCGCAACAACCGCATCCGCCAGGGGAACGGCGCCCGCACGGTGCGCGCCCTGGTGCGCCGCTGCACGGGCCGCATCATTTTGGCGGAGTGCAGCCTGAGCGCCTGGGGGCAGGAGCAGGAGGGCGGCCTCGCCGAGGCCTTCTCCGACCTGGTGCGGGAGAAGGGAGGTCGGCTGTAACCCATGGCCTTCACCTTACGCCCTGACCAACAGCGTGTGGTGGCTTACCGCAACGGGTATATGGCGGTCCCGGCCGTGCCGGGCGCCGGCAAGACCACGGTGCTGGCCTACCTCGCCGCCGACCTGATCGCCGAAGGGCTCCACGAGCCCGGCAAGGTCCTGATCGTCACCTACACCAACTCGGCCGTGGGCAACTTCCGCAGCCGCATTGGCGAGTTCCTGGACCAGCGGGGCTACCCCCGGCACCAGGGCTACGAGGTGCGCACCATCCACTCGCTGGCCATGAACATCGTGCGGGAGCGCCCCGATGCGATCGGCTGGTCCGACAACTTCACCATTATGGATGAGGCGGGGCTCAAGGCGCTGCTCGGGCGCCTGACCCGCAGCTGGATCGGCCGCAACCGGGTCGTCTGGGAAGAGATGATCAAGCCCGACCTTAAGGGTCGCTGGCGAGACAACGCCGAGGAGAATTGGGAGCAGAAGACCCAGGATATCATCCGCACGCTGATCCAGGCCTTCAAGAGCCGCAAGCTCAACCCGCAGGCCGCTTACGGGCTGACCCGCCACCTGCACGAGACCTCGGCCCTTCGTTGGGCCGCCGACGTGTATGCCGACTACCAGCGGGAGCTGGCCATGGAGGGCGCCGTCGACTTCGGCGACCTGATGCTGGGCGCCCACCAGCTGCTCAGCCAGGACTCCGAGCTGCTGCACCGGCTGCGCCAGAAGTGGACCTACATCTTTGAAGATGAGGCCCAGGACTCCTACCGGCTCCAGGAGGAGGTCCTGAAGCTCCTCGCCGGGCCGGACGGCAACCTGGTGCGGGTGGGCGACGCCAACCAGGCGATCATGGGGACCTTTACCTCGGCGGAGCCCGACCTGTTCCGTCGCTTCACCCGGGAGCCTGACGTAATGACCCGGCCGCTCACCATGGCGGGCCGGAGCAGCCCGGATATCATCGACCTGGCCAACGCCCTGGTCGACTGGACCCGCAACCACCACCCCGAGCCACGGCTGCGCACGGCCCTGGAGGATCAGCGCATTGAGCCGGTCCCCATCGACTTTGTGCCGGCCAACCCAAGGCCCGACGGCTACAAGATCCTCGCCCGCACCTACGAGAGCCACGAGAAGGAGCTCCAGGGAATCGCATCGGCCGCGGCCAAGACCATCAACCGCTACCCTGGCTCCACCATGGCCGTGCTGATGCCGACCAACGCCATGGCCACCACCATGGTGGAGCTGCTGGAGCAGCAAGATGTCAAGGTGCGCCAGCTAGGCGGCCCGACGGCGCCCGAACGGCAGCAGACCACCATGGACCTTCTTTCGGTGATGGAGTTCCTGGCTGTGCCCCACGAGCCGGACCGAATGCTGCGGGCGCTGGGCCACCTGATGGGCCTGCCCAACCCGCAGGATGCGCCCTTTGCCCCCTTCATCAAGGGGAGCCGGCCGGAGGAGCTTTTCTACCCGCTCGATGGGTCGGCGCCCTTCTCGGCGCTCTATGAGGCCTCGCCTGAGAGCCGGGGCGATATCGCCCTACAGGAAGCGCTTGAGCGCCTGGCGCGCTGGCTGCCGCAGTCGATCATTCCCGCCGATGAGCTGGTGATTATGCTCGCTGGCGACATGGAGCTGAAGGGCGAGGAGCTCTCCATTGCCCACCACCTGTCGCTGCGGGTGCGGCGGCTGCTCCAGGAGCACCCCGCCTTCGGCCTGCCCGACGCCGTGCAAGGGATTCACGAAGACCTCCAGGCCATGGGCAAGTTCTCGGACACCATGTACGACCGCAAAGGCTTTAAGCCCCTGCCGGGGGTGATCTACGTGACCACCTGCCACTCGGCGAAGGGGCTGGAGTGGGATACCGTGTTCGTGGGCGCCCTGACCCGCGGGGAGTACCCGAGCGTGGCCACCGATAAGGTGCGCAGCGAGCTGTGGTTCCTGCCGGACGAGGTGATTAACCCCGAGGCGCTGGCCCTGGCCGAACTGGCGGAGGTGCTTGGCGAGGAGTCGGAGGAGAACCCCGTAAGCCGCGCCAAGATTGAGCTGATCGCTGAGCGGCTCCGCCTGCTTTACGTGGCGATCACTCGCGCCCGGGAGAACCTTATGCTCTCCTGCCACCTCGAGGACCGGTACCGGAAGCCGGTCCACCCGTCACTGGCCTACCTATACCTGAAGCAACTCATTGAGGCGCGCTAACGCAGCGGCTGGGCAAACTCGTAGACCGGCTCGGCGGCGGCGGGGATAATTAACTCGTCGTTGGTTTGAACATCGATATGCAGCCAGGGGGTCAGGAACGAGACCACGCCCCCCCGCATGTTCAGGGATGCGACCAGGGTGCCCGGGTCGCCCACCGCCATGATCTCCACCGGCCCCGTAATGTGCAGGTCGTTAATGCGGAGCGGGGCGACTGCCGCCAGCCTGTCCCGGGCGACGCGCAGGCGCGCTGTAACCCGCTCGCCGTTGATGGCGATCGCTTCGGCACCGCCGGCGCGCAGCTCGTTGAGCACCAGCATCACATCGTCCGCTGTGACCTGGCGGGCCGAGGTGTCCGACAGGTCGGCGAGGGTGACGGTGACCCCGGGGCCCTTGACCTCCAGCAGGCCGGCGGAGGCGAGTTCGAGCTGCAGCTCCTCCTCAAGCCGGGCCGCCGTGGCCTGGAGCGAGGCCAGCTCCTGGAGTCTGTATAGCTCGGCGCGCAGAAGGTCGCGCTCCTGTGACACCTGCAGGAACTGAGCCACCATGTCTTCGGTGACGCGGGTTTCGCGCAGGGTGAGCTGCACCTTGGCCTGCGTTTTCATTTGCAGTGTGACGATCAGGCCCAGCATCAGGCAGATCAGTGCCAGGCCGATCGACTGCCGCCATGCGTGAGGAATCACGGACACTGGCGCACCCCCTTGTGCGCTCAGTCTACCGAACAGCAGCTAGAAAAGTCTGTCGAATTTTGGAGAGGGGGGAGCAACCTGTGCAATCTTTATCGGAGCGGCACCTGAGCGCTCTCGCTCTGGGCACCTACGACTACTGCCCGTTGCGTTTCCGCTTTCGGTACATCGACAACCTGTACTGGTCGAAGGCGTGGGGCAGTAATTCTGAAGAGCGAAAGGCGATCGAGAAGGGCGACACCTTCCACCTGATGGCCCGCCGCTACTATGCAGGGCTAGACCCCGCCCAGGTGGCGGACCCAGTGGAGCAGACCGAGCTCGACAGCTGGCTCCACCTGCTAACCGGCTTTCTGCCGCGCACCTTCGACCGCAGCTTCTACCCGGAGCTGGAGCTGCGGCTCAACCGGCCCGACCTGAAGATGCAGGCCAAGTTCGACCTGGTAGTGGTCGACCCCAACGGCCGGGCCACGATCTTCGACTGGAAGACGCAGAAGAAGATGCCCAAGCGCGAGCGCCTCTCCAAGTCCTTTCAAACACTCGTCTACCGGTTCATGCTCTGTGCGGCGGGCGGCGCGTACTCACCTAAAGGGCGCTTCCGGCCCGATGAGATCTCGATGATCTACTGGAATCCGCTCTATCCCCACCGATGGGAGCGGCTGGACTACGCTGAGGCCCAGTACACGGCGGATGAGCAGACCATCCGGAACCTGGTGGCACTGATTCTGCGCACGCCGCGGGAGGGCTTCCGGGCGACCACCAACGAGAAGAACTGCCAGTTCTGCGAGTACCGCCCCATCTGCCACGGCGGGCGGGCGGCCCAGGTCGACATGGACGAAGAGGAGAGCCTCCACGAGGCCTCGCTCTCCTGGGATACCCTGCCGGAACTCCCCTAGCGAAACGAGGAGGTGAACCCATGCGGACATGGCGCAGGCCCCGGCCCACGGAGGTGCCGCCGTCACTGGTTGATGCCGTTGGCAGCCGGCCCCTGGCCGAACTGCTGTACCGCAGGGGCTTCACCACCCCGCTGGCGGCGGTCGACTTCCTCACCGGCGGCATTGATGTGGACGCCCCCGGCCTGCCTGACCTGGAGCAGGGCGTGGAGCACCTGGTCTGCGCCATCCTGACGGGCGCCCCCATCTGCGTGTATGGCGACTACGACACGGACGGCGTCACCTCCACGGCGCTGCTGGTCAGCCTGCTGACCTCGCTGGGCGCCCGCGTCAGCTGGCACGTGCCGAACCGCTTCAAGGAAGGTTACGGCATGAACGCCCGCACGGTGCAGGCCCTGGCCGACGAGGGCATTCAGCTGCTGCTGACCTGCGACTGCGGCATCAAGAACCTGGAGGAGGTGCGGCTCGCCCGCAGCCTGGGCATGCAGGTGGTGGTGACCGACCACCATGAGCTGGGGCCGGAGCTGCCCGAGGCAGAGGCCGTGATCAACCCCAAGCGCCTGCCGGAGGGCCACCCCTGCCGGATGCTGCCCGGCGTGGGCACGGCCTACCTGGTGGCCCGTCAACTGCTGCGGGCGCTGGACCGGGAGCCCGACGAGGCGGACCGCTGGCTTGACCTGGTGGCGGTGGGCATCATTGCGGATGTGGTGCCGCTGGGCGGCGCCAACCGGGAGCTGGCCCGGCGGGGCCTGACCCGCCTGCTCACCTCGCCCTGCCCTGGGCTCCAGGCGCTGCTCACCGTGGCCGGGCTGAACGGGGCGATCACCGAGGAGGATGTGGCCTTCCAGGTGGTCCCCCGGCTCAACTCAGCCGGGCGCCTCGCGGACGCCGGCCTTGGCGTGCGCCTGCTTCTGGCTGAGGACCATGCATCGTCGATGCAATACGCTCAGGAGTTAGACCAGCTGAACCAGGAGCGCAAGAAGCTCACGGCCCTGGTGGTGGAGGCCGCCGCCGAGGAGGTGGCGCACGGAGCCCAGGCGATCGTGCTCTACCGGCCCGAGTGGCACGAGGGCGTGCTTGGCATCGCTGCGGGCAAGCTGGCCGAGGAGTATGGCGTGCCAGCTCTGCTGATGGCGCGCAAGCACGGCTCGGGCGTGCTGGTGGGCTCGGCCCGGGCGCCCCAGGGCTTCGCCCTGCACGAGGCGCTGGAGGTCTGCGGCGAGCACCTGCTCAAGTACGGCGGGCATGCTCAGGCAGCGGGCTTCTCCCTGCTGGAGGAGCGGCTGCCCTTCTTCCGGGTCGCCCTCATGGAGGAGGTGCGGCGCCGCACGAAGGTCGGCGCCACCCAGCCCGACCGAGAAGCCGACCTCGCCCTGCCCCTGGCCGACCTGGACCGCCAGCTCTACGACGACCTGCGCCGGGCTGCCCCCTTCGGCGAGGCGAACCCGGCGCCCGTGCTCTTCTCGACCGGGGTCAAGCTGCTGAGCAGCCGGCCCGTGGGGCAAGGCGAGAAACACCTGCGCCTGGTCCTGCGGGACGGCGAGCAGTCCTTCACCGGGCTCTGGTGGGGCGCCGGCAGCCTGCAGCTGGAGCCCGGCGAGTTCGACCTGTTCTACCGGGCCAGCCTGAACCGCTGGAATGGCGAAGAGATGCTGCAGATCATCGTCGAGCACCTGGGGCCCGGCTTGGCGCCCGCGGCCGCTGCGGCTGCCTTGGCCGCACCCCTGCTGCGGGTTCGGCCCGAGCTGATCGACCGGCGGGGCCGGGCTTCGCTCGCAGAGTTCCCTGAGGCGCTGATCTTCGCTGAGGGACCGGAACCCCACGCAGATCGGTTCCAGCTCAAGTCGGCCGAGACACTGGTGATGTTGACGCCGCCAGCAAGCCCCCGCCTCCTGGACGAGGCGATTGCGATCACCGGCGCCCGCCAGCTGGTGCTGGCCTGGCCCACCAAGGCGCCGCCTGACGAGGAGCGCTTCCTGCCCAACCTGATGCGCCTGCTGGCCGACACCCTGCCCGACAACCCGTGGGTGAGCGTCCCGCGCCTCGCCGTCGCCACGGGCGAGCTGGAGACCGCCGTCCGGTCGGCCCTGGCCGCCCTGGCCGAGAGCGACCTCCTGGCCATCGACGAGGAGTCGGGCGACCTGGTCCGCCTCCGTCGCCGCTCCGACGGCCGGGGCATCCGGGAGAGCCGGGCCCTGGAGCGCATGCGAAAGCTGATCGCCGAGAGCCGGGCCTTCCGCCGCTTCCTGCGGACGGCGCCCGTTCCGGCGATCGAAAAGGGGCTGCTGTAATGCATACGGCCCACCCGCTCATGCGGGTGGGCCGTATGCTATGAGCCTACTTGAACGACTCCGCAAACGCAATCAGCTTATCCGTGGCCACCAGAGGCGTGCCGCCACCTTGGTTGACCACATAGGTCACGCCTTCGATCGACCAAATCAGGTATTGCTCCTCTGCCCCAGCGTTGCCGGACATCATGATCAGTTTTGCCGGGGCGCCGTGGACCGCCACCTGTGTCTCCGTCACCTTGTATCCGGGGCCGGAGCGGAAGCTGATCTCAGCGTCATCGACTGGGCGGACGAGGGCCGACACGGTCACGTCCGGTCCATGCTTCGCCGCAGCGTCTGCACTGATGAGGTAGCCGGTGCCTTCGGGTGCGATTGGTTCACCGTCGAGATGAAACTTCGCCCACATGCCCTTCTCCACCAAGATGTTTTCGATCTTGTTGTACCGGCTCCACAGGTTGAGAACTGCCTCGGTCCGACCCATGGGGAGGGTGATCGGCCTGCCGAGCCAATCGCTCGCTTCGGACAGGGTCGTCACCTGCTTCTCAGGAGCAGGGGTACCCAGGTCGATGTTGCCATAGGAGCCGAACTGGCCCTGGTCGGCAGCCTCGATCTTCACTCTCAGGCCAGGTACGACGGCTTTCACGAACGGTGTGGCGAATCCCAGTGCACACACGGCAGCGGCGGCTACCGCGACCAAGTGCCACAGCCGGTGTGTCCGAGGGCGGGCCGGCTTCACTGAGGGTGCCACCACGGCAGCTCGAGCCGCGGTAAATACGGCGGCAGGTACCTCGACGCGATTGGCTGTATGGGTCAACGACTCTTTGATATGACGATCTAGCTGCTGCATGGATGGGCTCCTCCTTTAGCGGGTGGCGATCTGAGGGACTACGGAGTTCGGCGACTCAGCTTCAAGGGTTCGCCCTATGCGCCGCCGGGCAGTGTGCAGGCGGGACTTCACCGTACCTTCGGCGATCTCCAGCATGGCAGCAATATCGGAAACGGAGAAATCCTGGTAGTAGTGGAGCACGACCACTGCCCGATGATCGGGGGCCAGTTCCTGCACAGCGTTCCAAATGCTCTCTCGGTGCTCTGCATCCACCACGCCGCTCTCTGGGCTCTCCCCGGGGTCGGATACGAGTTCCGGCGCTTCGTCAAGCGGCACCAGCTTGCGCCCCCGCCGGTGCTGGTTCAGCGCCCGGTGCACGACGATCTTCATAAACCAGGGCCGGAAAGGGGCGCCGGGCCGAAAGCCGCCAAGGCTTTGATAGACCTCAATCAGCCCTTCCTGGACCGCCTCCTGGGCGCCATCGTCAGACCGGGTGATCAGGTAAGCCGTACGATAGGCGACAGCGAGGTACGGCGTCACCAGCTGCTCGAAAGCGGCGGCGTCACCGCGCAAAGCCCGCTGGATTAGCGCCTGTTCATCCATACATCAGGACTCCTTCGTTCAACGAGCGCTCGTTTATGTACCGGTACCCTATATTCACACGGCGGAGCGCTTCGGTTCACGGCCGCGACAAAGCCGGAAAACTCATACGAACACCCCGGGCTCATACTCCCGGGGTGTGTACTAGGCTTCTGGTCGATACACCTGCGACCGGTTCAGCTTGAGCGGCTCCTCGCCGCGCTCCTTGAGAATCGCCTCTACCTGCTCCTCGCTCAGGGTGGGGTCGAAGGCGTGGAAGAGGAAGTAGGGCTGATCGTTCGGCCCTTGCCCCTCCACCCAGGCGACCCAGGCCTCATCGGCGCCGTCCGGCAGGTCCACGCTCACCTTGCCGGCTGAGTAGCCGCCCTTCATGCCCAGGGCGGCCTCGACGGCGGCGCCCTGGCTCATGCCCTCCACGGGCTCCACCAGGAAGAGCCCCTTCTCCCGCACCAGTACTACATACACCCATTTTGCCGCCATTTGCTTTGCCCCCCTGACAATATGGTACCATAGATGTGTGCGCCGAATTTGCACTGCGGAGGAATACCCGTGCATCCTGTAGCGTTGCAAACCCCCTGGTACACCCTGCACTGGGAGAACGTCATGATCATCCTGGGCATCCTGGGCGGCGTGTGGCTGGTCCAGCGGCGGTCAGCCCACAAGGGTCAGGCCTACCAGAACGCCCTGCTCGATCTCTCCACCTGGCTGGTCTTCGCCGGTATCGCCGGCGCCCGCATCTGGGAGATGATCTTTACCTGGAATGAGTACGCGGACAAGCCCTGGGAGCGGCTGGCCTTCTGGAACGGCGGCATGTCGATCCAGGGCTCGATCATCGGCGGGCTCATAGCCGCACTGATCTTCGCCTGGCGGCGCCGCATCCGGATTTGGGAGCTGCTCGACATTCTGGCGCCCGGGGTGCTACTCGGCCAGGCGTTGGGCCGTGTCGGCTGCCTGCTGAGCGGCGACGCCTTCGGGCGCCCTGTTGCCGAGGTGGCCTGGTGGCCGCAGTGGCTCGGGGTCGTCTATGCGCCTGAGTCCCCCGCCGGCACCATCTACGGGCCGATGAAGCTGATTCCCGCGGAGGGCCTGGAGGGATTGCTTGACCTGGCCATCCTGGCGGTACTCCTGCTTTGGAGACCAAAGCGTGACGTAGCGGGCCGCACGGTGTTGGTCTATGCCGCCCTCTACTCGCTGGCCCGGTTCAGCCTGGAGTTCCTGCGGGCCGACTCGCTCCAGTTCGCAGGCATGAAGGTCGCACAGCTACTCTCGCTTGGAACCATCGCCCTCTGTGCCCTGCTGATGGCTTTGCGATACAAGTCTTTGGAACACACCGAAAAGGCGGCAGGGTAACCCCCTTGCCGCCTTTCTTTTATTCCCGGGCAAGCAGGCCTTCCGCCTGCAGTGCCTCGTCGCACTCATTGCATTCCAGCATATCCTCCATGGTTCCGGAGGTAGCGCACAGCACCTTGGCGACGGTATCGCCGCAGTTCTCCACCCGGTGAGGGACCCACCCGTTCCAGTGCAGAGAATCGCCGGCCTTCAGCACGACCGATTCGCTTCCCTGGGTGTACTTGACCGTGCCGGCGATGACCAGATGGCACTCCTCGCCCTCGTGCACGTGGCTTTCGCCGCCGGTGCTCGCTCCGGGCGGGAGCTCGAGAATCATCATTTTCAGGCTGCGGCGATTGGCTGACAGCAGGTGTCCCGAAAGCCCTTCGGGCCCGACCCGGTATTCCTGCCGCTCGCTCTCCCGCACCACGTGGATCTTCTCTTCGGGGGTCAGGAAGAGGTAGGCTATGGGCACCCCGAGACTGCCCGCGAGTTTCTCCAGCGCCTGCAGCGACGGGGAGGCCTTGTCGTTCTCCAACTGGCAGATGAAGCCCTTGGAGAGACCGCTCCGGTCCGACAGTTCCTGCAGGGTGATCGCCTTCTGGTTGCGGGTCTGGCGGATACGGGTACCCAACGACATGGGTGTTTTCCTCTCCTCTACAGGATGTCTGCGGAGGTGGCGGTGGTGTACCCGGGTACGAGCACGCCGCCGTCCAGCACCCGCTTGAGGGCCTGACGCGCCCGGTGTAGCCGGGCCTTCAAGGCGCCAACCTCAATGCCGAGGATTGAAGCGACCTGACTGTTGGAGAGATCCTCGAGGTCCCGCAGCTCCAGGAGGCGCCGCTGGCTCTCGGGCAACTGCTCCAGCGCAGCCCGGACCAACTGCTCGCGGTACTGCTGCTCGACATAAATGTCGGGGTTATCGTGATCGGTTTCGTCGAGGAAGGTGAGCGAAGCGCCGGGCGAATGCTCGAGCGTATTCTCAAGCGACTCCGCCGAGGTACGTCCTCGCTTGCGGCGAATATCGAGGCAGGTGTTAGCGGCCAGGCGGTAGAGCCAGGTCCCGAACCGGGAACGGCCCTGGAACTTGGGCAGCGCGGCGAGGAGCTTGAGCAGGATCTCTTGAACGGCGTCGAGGGCGTCGTGATGGTTGCCCAGCATACGGAAGGAAAGCCGGTAGAGCCGGTCTTCGTAGCGGCGGACAATTTCATCGAACGCGGCCTTGCTGCCGCGCAGGTATGCGCTTACCAGTTCCTCGTCGGTCGGAACAGCCATAGGGTGCGGCCGGGGCGAAGGAATCCGGGCAACCGGAGCTTCAGACAGAGCCAAATTCGAGCCCTTCATATGTTCCCCTCCTAGTACCGGCAACGCCGCCTAGCGGCCAAAGTTGCCTCTCCCTTGCACAATAGGAGTTATGTATCAAGTAACTTCGTTTTCTGGGGCTAAACCCAAGGTATCATTTTGTTTTACTGCAGTCAATAAGGTTTGGTAGAAGAAAACACAACTTGCGTGTTTCGTAAGTATAAGTGGTGTGAATGATTCGGTTGCCGTGCATCCTAACGGCGGAGGTGCAATCAGATGACCGAACAGCCCAGAGGCTGCACTGGCGAAAGCTGCAAAAGGGACGGTACCTATGTTTCCGAGGCCGGGGCCAAACAATACTACGCCGATGGCGAGTGCTTCGGCGTCTGCCCTCAGACCGGCCAGGAGACCCGTTGGGTCCGGGTGACCTGAAAAAAGGGAGGGCCGTACGCTGTACGGTCCTCTCACTGTTTATGGTCGCCTGCCATAAAGACGAGATGACTAGTACAAAAGGTTCGCGTTTCCTGACCGAAAGGTTATTATTGGTGCATACTTTGTGGGCAGGAAGAGCGAATACCTTCTCGAATGTTAAAGCGACGTTCAAGAGCCGTAAAGGGGAGAGTTTGTTGGAGAGCCGACTGGCGAAGCTGGAGGCCGCTGTGGAAGCCCTGCAGGCCGAAAATCGAAAACTGCGGGACGATCTGCAGGACCTGCAACTGCAACTGGCCGACGCCAGGGAGCTCGGCTCCGTGGGCTCATCGCCCTTGCCCCGCAAACTGCCCGCCCGGTGGTCGGTTATTGTGATGGCCCTCGCCCTGCTTGCAGTCCCAATCCTGGCGATTACTGTTTGGCACGCCAACGCATTCTGGTCGACGACCATTGGTGCCGTTAACGGCCTGGTTCTCTATATTGTAGGTCCCGGTGTGTGGCGGTTGCTTGTGGAAGGTCTGTTTCGGGCCATTCCGGGCGTTCTGTTCGGTCAGGCTGCCCGCGTTGCGGTCGATAAGTACCGCCAGCGTCGAGCGGACCGGTAGAACGCAAGAAACCTCCCTGGGGAAGGAGGTTTCTTGCTTAGGGGTATGGGGTGAGGTTCTGTGGGGAGACCGCATGGGGGGACGGTCTCCCCGGCCGCATCACGCGGTGGGGTGGGGATTAAGGAGACTTCGTGTATGCCCGCCAGTTATGATGGGTATGCGTTCATGGAATGTGAACACTTTCACAACCGGTGGGGATGGCTTTATTGTAGTTCTGTACCTAACTCATGTCAATATTGTTCAAGTGATTCCCGTCGAAAAATCCCCTCAACTTGGTAGACCGGAATCGGTCATAAAGGTTACCTTCATGGACAGACTACTAGCGTAACCCATGCAGGAGGTGTACGAACGTGGCAGAGCAAACGGCGAAGCCAACTGCGCGGGGGTTCGATCTGCAGCGTTTCGGCCAGGAGGTGGCCAGCGAGATCGGGATCGACCCGAACAACCTGGAGGCCTACGGCCTTTCTGCTGACAAGATCAGAGAGCTGGAGACCCAGACGCACAGCAGGGGACGCCAGGGAGCAAGACGGCGGTAACGGAATGCGGCCTGGTGCCCATATGATGCATCAAGCCCGGCCCTGGCGCACAGCGACTTCGGAGAGGATGCCACAGTCTGCGGACGGGCGCTGGACTTCGATTCGTACCCAGTGGGCCGACCGGGTGAACGGCGAATATAATGACCGCCCTCTTCTTCGGGGGGCGGTCATTTGCTTTCCCTCTTCGTCAGGCACCCGGCGCATAAGGGAGCCGCTGCTTCATCGGCTCCGTAGCAGGAATGACGCGGCGCCCGGTGGGCGGGTCGGCGCCAACGTCCTTGCTCGGTCGGAAACTCCGTGATTTGTCCGACCCTGAATTATCAACGTGGTAGTCGGACGAAATCCCGGAGTTTCCTCCCTCGGCCGCCTCCGCGGGTACGTCTCCATCGGGCGCCGCTTTGTAGGTCGCCGATGGATGCCGCGGGCGTCCCTTATGCGTCGGCTGCCGGTTGCGGTTTGCCTGGCCGCCCTTCCAGGCGATCTTATATTTTGGCGCCTTAGAGCGCGAAGGTGCCTCCGTCGGTGTTGACTTGCTGCAGGATTTGTTCCTCCGAACCGGTGTTGGCGTTGATGTAGACCAGGTAGGTGTCGTTGCCCAGGTTCGTCAGGAATTCGTAGGTGAGGATTTCGCCGGTGCCGGATTGGTTGGGGATGACTGCCAGGCGGACTCGCTGGATCGTCAGGTCGGGGTTGACCTGGGCTTCGGCCATGGCGGCGCTGATGGACGGGGTGCCCAGCGTGCGCTGGTGGTGGCTCATTAAGTACTGGCGGGTGTCGACGGCCAGGATCTCTCCGGTGTCGAGGGCTACTTTGAGCTTTATCTGGTCCGGGTAGACCATGATGCCGCTCTCCTCATAGGCGTAAGCGATCGTCGCGGCGCCTTCTGCCACCTGGCCATAGGTTGCGGCCATGCCTGAGTAACCGACCTGCGCCAGGTATTGCAGCCCCAGAGCCTTTGCCCGGTCCAGGTTGATGACGGCCTGGCCGGTCAGGCGGCTGTTGAGGTATTGCAGGAGATGCCCGCCGTTCTTGGTAATGTCGACCGTGGCGGTGTATGCTCCGCCGGCGGGGCCGAGCTGAAACGACCACGCGGGCAGGTTGTTCTGCACCTCGCTTACACCCAGAACGCCAACCTGGGCGGCATTCGGCACAAAGCGGGTGATTCGCCCGACGGCCTCCTCTTGGCTGACGGGGGCGCCCGACATGGCGGGTGTCCGTTTGTCGACGTGGTCCGAGAACGGGCCGTCGTAGAGGAGGACCGGGAGCTTCTCCATGGAGACTCCAACCTGCTCCCAGCCGCCTGCCACCATGCTCGCCGGAGCCTGCGCCTGGGTGTCGCCCGGCTTGGCGGGCGTGAGGGGCGCCCGCCCGAGGAGGGCAGCCCAGCTGAACTGCGGCGCCGGGGCCCAGCGGTGCCGCCCCTCCCCGTAGGAGGCGGCGATCACTTGCAGCTGGGCGCTCAGCTGCTGGGACTCACCCTTCAGGCGGGCGAGCTCAGCGCGGCCGCGGGCGTCCAGGTCCCGGCCGGCCGCCTCGTTCCGCAGGGTCGAGAGCGCCAGGTCGCCGACCTGCTGGAGGAACTTCCCGGTGGTCGCCTGCACCTCGGCGGGGAGGGGGAGCGCCGTGAAGCTGCTGACCGCCATCTGCGCATGGTGATGGACGTCGCCCATGTAGCGCATGTTCTGGCGGACGCTGCCCGCCGCCAGCCCTTTGCCGAGCAAGGACTGGATCTGCTCCACGTGGTAGGCCATGTTGGCAAAGTTCCGCTGGCGCTCGGCCTCCAGCTGGAAGGCCAGGGCGCGGGCCTCGCCGTTCAGGCGCCACGTCCAGCTGGCCCACAGTGCCAGCGCCACGGCTGCCACGACGCCTGCCGGGACCATCCAGTAGGCTCTCCGCATGGACTTACCCCCCTTACTTCGCAAAGACGTGGTTGCCAATCCGCCGGATAACGGGCCGCGACCAGATCCACTTGCTCACAGCCTTCGACGGGTTCCAGAAGAATACGGAGCCGCCAGTGGGATCCCAGCCGTTCATGGCATCACGGGCGGCCCGCCGGGCGCTGGCGGCGACAGGCACATAGATCTGGCCGTTGGAGACCGACTCGAAGGCGTGTGCCTGATAGACCACCCCAGCCAGGGTATTGGGGAAGCGAGGGTCCCGGACCCGGTTCAGAATCACCGCAGCTACGGCCACCTGCCCTTCGTAGGGCTCACCCCTGGCCTCTGCGGAGGTCACCATGGCGAGCAGGGTCAGATCGTCGACCCGGGTGACGCCGCTCGCCCCCCCGCCACTGGGCGCCCGGGCTACAGTCTCACCCAGGAGAGCCCACGTAGACGGCCCGACCACGCCGTCCTGCGTCAAGCCATACTTACGCTGGATGCGGATGACGGCGGCGTACATCAGCGGTCCGTAGACGCCATCGACGGCGCCCCGGTAGTAGCCCCAGGCCTTCAATCGCTGCTGAGCAAAACGCACGTCGCTGCCCGTGCTGCCCCAGCGCAGGGTGGCGCGCGATTGCGCCTGCGCGTGCCAGGGGAAGAGGGAGATGAGGAGCAGAAGCAAGAGACACCCGGCTGTTAACCGTTTTGCCATGGAACGGCTCCTTTCCCAAGACAGACAACTTCCATTCATACAGTGCCACCAGAGATAGCCGCCTATGCTAGGATTGCATTTTCTCTGGGCGCGGTCATATAATGAGGACGAGCACACAACAAGCGAACACACCGCTAGGGGAGCCGCCGAAAGCGGCTGAGAACCGGGAACATGCCCGGGACCCTTACACCTGATCCGGGTAATACCGGCGGAGGGAAGCGTGGACCTGCGAACGCCACAACGGCACCGCAGCCTCCGGGCTTCGGTGCTTTTTGCTTTGTCTGTGTGGATTTTCGCCAGGGGGTATGTGCATATGAACCGGAGCCGTCTGCTTGCCCTTGTAGAAACCGCTGTTATGATCGGTCTTTCTGTCGCCCTGTCCAACATCAAGCTGTTCTCGCTGCCGCAGGGAGGAAGCGTTACCGCCGGCAGCATGGTGCCGATCCTGCTAGTCGGCCTGCGCCACGGCACTCGCTGGGGCGTGATCGCCGGCGTGTTGGCTGGTATCCTGAACTTCATCCTCGAGCCCTTCAGCGTTCACCCGGTGCAGGTGCTGCTGGACTACCCTGTGGCCTTCGGCATGCTCGGCCTGGCGGGCCTCGCTGCCGGCATGAAGGAGTGGGCCGGCGCCTGGGCCGGTTCCCTGGCGATCCTCGGCCGCATGGTCGCCCATGTGATCGCCGGCGCCATCTTCTTTGCGGAGTACGCCGGTGATCAGAATCCCTGGATCTACTCGATCTCCTACAACGGCTCCTACATGTTGCCTGAGCTGGTCATCAGCGCCGTTCTGATGATGGTTCTGCTCCCGGCCCTGCGCCGTGCCCTTCCGCCCACCGTGAATCAGAACGCTGCATAAAGAAAAGGATAGCGGGCAGCCCACACGGGTTGCCCGCTATCTCATCCACTCTGATTTGAGTACGCCCATGATGATGCTGTCGTAATACTCCCCGTTCACAACTCGGGCCATGCGGAGGCGCCCTTCCTCGCGGTATCCGGCCTTGGCGGCGCTCTTTACCATACCGAGGTTGCCGGACCAGGTCTGAAGACCCAGACGCACCAGGTCCATGGCGTCGAACAGGTAGGTGGTCCAGAGCCGGAGCGCCTCTGTGCCCAGCCCCTGGCCCCACTTGGTGTCGTCGAAGATGCTGACGCCAACATAGATGGACCCGCAGGGTTCGCATTCCCAATAGCGGCTGACCATCCCGATCATTGGCGAGCGGCTGGTTTCGCTCAGGACGGCCGTGACTCGCGGGGCGCCGGGAGTCAGGCGTTCCATGCGGTTGCGAATGCGTTCGATCCGCTGCTGAAGCTCCTCTGGTGTATCCCGGGGGTAGTAGGGCCCATCGGTCTCGTGCCACCTGTGCCCCGGCTGGTTCCATCGCTCGAACTCGCTCAGGTCGTCCGTTCGCCAGTCGCGAACACATACACGGTTGCCCTGTAATAGCAGCGTATGGGTCAACATCTTCACTCCCAGCAACATCTCACATCGATGTTCTGGAGTCGGCAGCAGATTCCTTTCGGTTCGAATAAATATCCGGCGACCGTGAGCAGGCTGGGGCGACCTCCTGCCCGAAATCCTTATCCACCAAGAAACCGGCGTGGACGGCCCGTAGCAATCTCGTGTATAATTTTTCCAATAAAGACAAACTGCGATGGGGGTTGTCCAGGAGTGCGCCGATTTTGGGGAATCATCGTGGCCTGCTTCCTGCTCCTAGCCCTTGCGCTGCCGACCACCGCCTTCGCCGAGGACCCTGTTGATGCGTTGCCCGCCAAGGCTTACCTGCTCATGGATGGGACGACCGGCCAGGTCTTGTACGAATACCAGAGCCGGGCGCAGCTTCCCATGGCCAGCACAACCAAGATCATGACCGCCATTTTGGCCCTGGAAAAGGGCAACCTATCCGACGTGGTCACGGTTGGCCCAAAACCCTATGAGACCGGCGGTTCGACGATCTACCTTGATCTGGGCGAACAGCAGACGCTTCAGAACCTGCTGTATGCGTTGATGCTGGAGAGCGCTAACGACGCCGCCGTGGCGATCGCGGAGCACCTGGCCGGCACCGAGGAGGCCTTTGCCGGTTGGATGAACGCCAAAGCCAAGGAGATTGGCGCCACCCAGACCCACTTCATGAATGCCCACGGCCTGCATAACGAACAGCATTACACCACCGCTTACGACCTGGCTCTGATCGCACGCTACGCCATGAAAAACAAGGCGTTCCGTGAGCTGATTCTGGTCGAGGAGAAAGAGATTCCCGGCTTCAAGGAGAATCCGCCCCGCAAGCTCTTGAGCCACAATCGCCTGCTGGGCTACTATGAAGGCGCCAACGGGGTAAAGAACGGCTTCACCGAGGAGGCGGGCCTCACCAACGTGGCCTCAGCCCGCCGGGGGGATACAGAGTTGATCGCTGTGGTGCTGGGCGCCCAGGATCGCCTGTGGACCTCCAGCATGGCGTTGCTCGACTACGGCTTTGGGCGCTACAAGACCCAGTTCGTCGCCCGCAAGGGCGACCTGGTGGGGCCGGCACAACTGGCTGGCAGCACGGTGCCGGCCGTGGCGGCGTCGGATCTGGCGTTAACCCTGCCGGTAGGGGCGCCGGCGCCTCGGACAACCGTGGTCTTTGACCCCGGCCTGAAGGCCCCCCTGGGGGCGGGCGCCCGACTGGGCGAGCTCCAGGTGATGCAAGACGGCAAGGTCGGCGCCCGGGTGGAGCTAGTCGCTGCACAGCCGGTGGCGGTATCTCAGGCATCGGTTGCAGGCGCTGGCCAGAAATCGATTCTGTGGCTCGGGATGGGTATGGTGCTTGCCCTGTTCTTCTTCACTCGGCGCCGGCGCCGCAAGCCCGCGTGGGGGAGTTCCGGCAAGCCCTTTGGCCGGGAGCGTCTCTACGAGATTCGCAACCGGCGACTGCACTAGGGGAGGCGCTTATTTGTGGACGAGTCCCAGCTAATGGAGCCAGAGATTTTCATGCCGACCGAGGCGGCCACCGCTACGGCGCCGGATGGAAAGCGGCTGGTCTTCTTTACGGTCCCTCAGTTCGACCTGCTGATCAAGCGCGTGCTGGCCGCTCGCCCACGGGAGTACACCTATCAGTGGGGGTACCATCCCGAGCATCGAGTGCACGTCCTGCTCTTCGCCTGGTCCGGCATTGCCGCCGGCGGCCTGGCGATTCCCGAAGGCGTGGGTGACACCATCTTGCATTACATGCTCGGCACCACCGACGTGTACATCACGGTGGAGCCGGTGCAGGGACGGCTCGAGGGGTCGGTTGACCCGCTGGTGATCAATCAGATCATGAAGGCCAACACGATGCACCTGCCGGAGGTCCACTTCAAGCCGGAGGCATAGGGAGGGGGCCGCATGGCCGCCCACTGGACCCGAAACGTGCTGACCACCTGTATGCGGCTGCGGCCCGGGGAGCGGGTGCTCACCGTTGTCGACCCGCCGTTGCGCGCCGCCGGCGAAGCGCTTGGCGCTGCGGCTCGCGAGCTGGGCGCCGGCCACGTGGCCAGCCACATCCTTGTGCTTGACCAACGGCCGCTCACGGTGGTTTCGCAGGCACTGCTGAGCGAGGTCACGGCGGCGGATGTGATCGTGTCACTGCTCTCCCATCTCGATCTGGAGCGGGAGATTGCACCGCTGCGGGCCGCAGTGTCAGCCTTCCGCTCAGTTGCGAAGGGCCGCTGGGCCTTCGGGGCCTTTATCGATGAAGATGTGCTAAACTGTGAACTCGCTGCCGACTACCGTGAGGTGGCTCGCCTGGCTCAAGGGTTGGCGGCCAGGCTGGAAGGGGCCAATGAGGTCCGAATCACATCGGATTCGGGCTCGGACCTGCGCTTTCACATCGCCGGGCGCCCTGTCCACCAGGACTGCGGCATCCTCACGGAGCCTGGCAGCTTCGGAAACCTGCCTGCCGGTGAGGTCTTTGTCGCCCCGGTCGAAGAGAGCGCCGAGGGCCGTCTGGTGGTGGACCTGAGTATCGCAGACCTCGTCCTGGAGGAGCCGGTGGCGCTTACGTTTCAGGCAGGCCGGGTGACCAGGATCGAGGGGGGAGCGGCCGCCAGGGTTCTGGAGCGGCGTCTGGCCTTGGACCCGTGGGCCCCCGTGGTGGGGGAGTTCGGCCTGGGCGCCAACCCCCGGGCCCGGATTCGGGGCCGGGTCACCACCGACGAAAAGGTGCTCGGTACCGCCCACATCGCGCTTGGTGCCAACACCCAGTTTGGCGGGAAGAACCCTGCTTCGAGCCACTATGACTGCGTGATTGGGGCGCCCCGCATTTGGTTGGACGGACGCCCGTTATAGGCGAGACAAAGGAGAGGCCACTCGGCCTCTCCTTTCTGTTTGCGTCAATGGCTGGCACCAGTGCCGTTGGACTCGCCATCCGGGGCGGTTTCGTACTCGCCCCCCTGCTGTCCCATCAGGCCGCCCATCAGGCCACCGGGGAAGCCGAACTGGCCGCCGGGGTACATCATCAGACCCTGGGCGCCCTGGGACAAGGCGCCGAGCTGAAGTCCAGGCCAGGTCCAAGCAGCCTGGCTGCCAGGGTTGTTGAACGCCCCTTGCAGGCCCGGCCAGGAGAAGCCGCCCTGGAAGAACGGCAGGTTAACGGCGACCGAGAAGCCGGGAATTCGCCAGGCGCCCTGGGCCTCCTGGCTCTGAAGCGTGCCCTGGGTGCCCTGCAGGTTGGCTGCGGCCGACGGACCGGCCACATTCGCACCCAGGGCGATGGGGCCCACGTTGGCGGCGCCCGCGGGTCCCATGGCGCCGGCCGTGGGGGCCTTGCCAGCCATGGGGGCCTTGCCAGCCATGGGGGCCTTGCCAGCCATGGGGGCCTTGCCAGCCATGGGAGCCTTGCCAGCCATGGGAGCCTTGCCAGCCATGGGAGCCTTGCCAGCCATGGGGGCCTTGCCAGCCATGGGGGCCTTACCGGCCATGGGGGCCTTACCGGCCATGGGGGCCTTACCGGCCGTGGGAGCCTTACCGGCCGTGGGGGCCTTGCCAGCCATGGGGGCCTTGCCAGCCATGGCAGACTTGTCGACCATGGGGGCCTTGCCGGTCAGGGGGGCTTTGCCAGCCGTGGGGGCCTTGCCAGCCGTGGGGGTCTTGCCGGCCATGGCAGACTTGTCGACCATGGGGGCCTTGCCGGCCGTGGGGGCCTTGCCGGTCAAGGGGGCCTTGCCGGCCGTGGGAGCCTTGCCGGCCGTGGGAGCCTTGCCGGCCGTGGGGGCCTTGCCGGCCAAGGGAGCCTTGCCGGCCATGGCAGACTTGTCGGCCATGGGAGCCTTGCCGGTCATGCCGGTCCACGGGGCCTTCCCGGCCATAGCGCCGGGGCCGCTCCACGGACCACCCCAGGTCATGCTGGGGGCGCCCCAGGCGGCACCGGGTACTTGCGTGGGTACTTGTGTGGGCGAAATGCCAAAGGGCATCTTGCCGGCGAACATGCCGGGGGCCTTTCCCATGCTGGAGGGGCCCATCCACGGCCCCTGGGCGGCCGCCATAGCGGGATTCATACCCATGGAAGTGGAGTCCATACTCGATTGCACACCTTCCTCAAGTTCAGGTCCACACCTATGCTATGTCGCCCCGGCCGAGGGGTGTGCACACTGACTTTCAGAACATCTGTAGCGAATAAGTTTGAGAAGCGCTATAATGGTCTCTACGGGACTCGAAGGGAGAGAGCGCGATGGCCAAGGCAACGCCGGTAACACCGCCCACCCAGGCGCCCAACGACTCAGGACAAGCCCCCTCACTTGACGGCAAGAGCCGTCCGGCCGGTGACCAGGTGAAACCGGAGAAACCGTCGGTGTCGGTGCTGTCGATGTTTTTCTTCTAGAGGAGGGTGCCTCGTTTCGACAAATTCCTCCGCATTTCTGGTGTAAACTGGAAGTGAAAATCGCGGAGGAGGGGTTGGGTTGCCAGGCACCCGAATGGTCTCACTGGGCCATCAGGAACTGGTGGGCGGCGTTCAGCGGGCGGTGGCGCAGCAGCTTCAGCGCGACGGCCGGCTGCAAGCGGGCATGGAGCTGGGGCTGGTCTTCTGCTTGCACACACCGCAAGACATGTCGGTCTCCTGTACGGTGCGACGGTACGGGCAAATCCTGTTTGAACTCAACGGTGGCCGCTCACAGCTGTGCGCAGTGGCTACCCAGTTGGCGCTGGACAAGCTCGAGCCCGAAGAGCGCAGTGGGCTGGAGCCCCAGGCCCAGGTGCGCTGGCGAGCCCTTCGCTTCACCGGCGAACACGAACATATGGACCAGTTCGTGGCCGAAGTGGAGTTTCGCGAGCGCTTTTCACCCACCAGCGAAAAAGGGGTGCTGCACTGAGGTGCGGCGCCCCCTTTTCATCATAAAAATAGGCGTGGC
This sequence comes from Symbiobacteriaceae bacterium, assembly GCA_050789255.1. Lineage (GTDB taxonomy): Bacteria > Bacillota > Sulfobacillia > Symbiobacteriales > Symbiobacteriaceae > JBOZRQ01. Next base: position 36,905 of record JBOZRQ010000054.1, on the reverse strand, counting down.
AGGAGTTGCGGAGAAAACATGGAATATACAAACATTAACAATAATGGTTGGGGGTAGGAATGTGATTGTACCTGAGGGGCGTATGCTTGAAGCCGTACTGTTCACGGCGGTCGCTTATCTGATTCCGATTCTGCTCACGTGGTGGCTCTATGCGTCAAGGGTCAGCCAGGGAGCGCGTCGGCTGGCGGCGCCTTCCCTCAAGGAGTCGGTGACGCTGGGAGCCCTGCTTGGTTTCTCCGGGGTGCAGCTGCTGGTCGGCGGTCACTGGGACGCCAGCAAGCACATTCAAACGGGCCAGATCCCGGCAGGCGCTGACTTCCTGTGGGCGCCGCACATCATGATCTACAGCTCGTTTCTGATCTCGCTAGGGGTTGCCGTTTTCTCGGTAGCAAGCGTGGCCAGAGATGGATGGGCGAGGGGCGAGCGCGACCCGCGGCAGTGGGTGCGGTCCAATCCGTACCTGGGCGCCGTTGCAGTCGCTTCGGTATACTCGCTGCTGTCGATCCCGGGGGATGCGATCTGGCACGAGATCTTCGGGGTTGACCTGACCGCCTGGAGTCCGCCCCACGTAATGCTCGCAATTTGCAGCATCGCTGTCATTCTGTGCGGGGCCGGCGTGCTGGCCCGCGTACGCCATGGCGCCGCCAACCCGGCCTGGATCAACGCGGGCCTCTACCTGCTGCTGGCGGTTGGCCTGCAGATGGCGCACCTGATCGCCACCTCCGAGTGGGAGCTTGGGCCCGAGCGCCCTGTGCTGGTCCTTGCCCGGCCGATCTGGCTCTACCCCGCGGTGAGCGGCGCGGTCAACCTGGTCTTCTACATGCTCGCCCGGAGCCTGGTGGGCAGCCGGTGGAGCGCCACGATTCTCTCTCTGACAGATCTGGGCCTCCGCCTCGCCCTCATGGGTGGCCTGGGACTCTCAGGCAACGTCGTGCCGATGCTGCCGCTGGTCGCAGTCGGCGGCGCCGTGCTGATGGACCTGGCCTTCAGGGCGGGCGCCCCGGTGTGGGCTGGCGCAGCCGCCTTTACCGCCGGGTTCGGCGCCCTGGCCCTGCCGTGGATCATGCAGCGGGCCGACCTGCACTTCTCCGGGGTCGACTCGGCGATCACCCTGATTGTGTCGCTCATCATGGCTCTGCTCCTGATCCCGGTCGGTAACTGGATGGGTGGTCAGTTCCGTGGAGAAGGTCCTTCTCGGGCTGCGTAAGCCCGTCCAATAGCGGCGCCGCACGTCATGTAGTGCGGCGCCCTTCTATTTTCGGGGCCGCGAGGTTGGGAACCCGTCCGAATCTGTTTATACTGGAAACCACAATGTTCGGATATTTCTATTACATTGCCTGGACATTATACGTTAAAATAGAACTCGACCCTTTACCATAAGGAGGTCGTTCCAGAATGCCGGTGAACATTGGGGCCGAGCTTCAGTCGCTTCCGCTCGAGTACATGCTGAGCGCACCCCTGCAGGGTGCAATCCGCAGCCAGGCGCTGGCTGCGCAGACCACCGTCGATTTTATCGAGAAGGTGGGCCTGGAGGAGGACGCCAACGGGAACCTCACCGTCCGCAAGGTGGAGTTCGAGTACAGCAAGCAGGTGACCAACCCTGCTGATCCGGCCGCCACGCCCACGGTGGAGACCAATAAGCTGACCGTGCCTATGCTCGCCATCGTCCCGATCCCGTACATCCGGATCCAGGATCTGACCGTCGACTTCGAGTTCCGCGTCCGTGAGACCATTACGACCACGTCCAAGACCGAGATCACCACCGGGAATAACACCAAGACCACGGTCGACACCACCACGAAGCTGGGCGGTGGCTTCCTGAGCTTCCTGGGCGGCCCGTCGGCCACGATTAAGGCGAACGTGACCTCCCAGTTCAACGTGTCGGCGAGCTACAAGACCAGCAACACCCAGACCCAGGACCGCAGCGCCTGGATCAGCATGAACATGAAGGCGGTTCAGGACACCATGCCCGAGGGTCTCTCCCGGGTGCTCACGATCCTGAACGATTCCATCGTCAGCCAGCCGGCCTAAGGGAAGCAGCAAGCCAGGTTCGCCCCCCGGCCTCCGCCGGGGGGCAGCCTGCCAAACGAAGGGGTGTAAGCGATGAGCGTTCCGGTGCAGCAAGGTCTGTTGCCCATTGAGTACCTGATTGCCGCCCCGCTGGAGGCGCTGGTTCGGGCCCAGGCCATGGCCGCCCGCACCACGGCGGAGTTCGTCGGCGAGGTCGGCTTTGAGACCGACAAGGATGGTGTCAGCCGGGCCCGCATGGTGGACTTTGAGTACATTCACCCAACGGCCGACCCAAACCAGCCCGGGAACATGATCGAAGAGCCCGTGCGGGTGCGCGTGCCCGTGCTGTCGCTGCTGACGGTGCCCAGCGTCGCCGTGGAAGAGGCGACGGTGGAGCTGAACCTGCGGGTTGTGGGCCAGCAGCAGAACGAGCCCGAGCGGCCAGCGACCGCCCCCAACACCAGGGCTGCGGCCGGCGCTGCCGCGTCACGCACAGCCTCGGTCCTGCTTCCGGCCAACCGGTTGCGCATGGTGGGTGCGATTACGGCGCCCAAGCTGGCCGAGCAGTCGGCGTCGGTGAAGGTCTCCATCAAGTTGAAGCAGGCTCCGGCGCCCGAAGGGCTGAGCCAGATCATGACCTTGCTGGGCGAGGGGATCAGCGCCAGGCCCGCCAAGCCGCAGTAACCGTCAAGGTAGGAGGGAGCAGCCGTGCCGACCCCAACCCGGGAGACCGTCAAGGAGCCCGTCGTGCCCGTAGTCGACCTTCGGAACGCTGTGAGCAGCATGGTGCTGGCGATTCTGGGCGCCCGTGTCGCCCTGGACCACCAGACGGCCCAACTGGTCCGGCAGTACCAGGAGAATGAGATTTTGCGCCAGTTCCAGGCCCCGGCCTTCGGCATCAGCGAGGTGACGCTGCGCCTGCCCTACGCTGCCGTCGATGTGCGGCCTGCCCGGTCGGAAGACCTGAAGCCCGGCAGCCCCGGGGAGGTCCCCCAGATGCTGGTCCAGGTGAACGCCGAGACGCTGGCCAAGCTGCCGGCGCACGCCGTGGGCCAGGTGGAGCTGAAGCTCACCCAGGAGATGCTCGCTCTGCTCATGGGCGAGCAACAGCCTGGTTAATGCCATACATAGCGAACGCCGACCTCTACCGTTGAGGTCGGCGTTTGCGTTGGAGGTGCGGAACCACCGTTGTTCATCGACCGTCCAAGCCATTGAGGTGACAGAACTGTGAGACGACTGCTGGCGACAGCGATGCTACTTCTGGTGATGACAGGCTGTACAGGCAAGCCGCCTGCGATTGTGCCGACTGAATCAACGGCACCGCCAAAGCTGCAGACGCCTGATGTGCCGCCGGCGATCACCCTGATGGTTGACGGCCAATCAAGTAACGGCGGGCGGATCCCTGCTGGCAAGCACGTGGTACGGTTGGAGTTCACGGAACCTGCCAACCGAAATATTGCACGGCTCTACGAGGGTGCGCCGCCCCTGACGACCGAGTGGGCCGCCGACGACCGTTGGGTCAGCTTCACGTTCGAGCTGAAGCACGGGGAGTGGGTGCAGCTTAACACCCGCGAGATCCAGACCAAGCGAGGTCCTGTGTTCCCCGAGGCCTACCTGAAGCTGCAGGCGGTGGGCAAGATCGGCGTCTGGCGACAGGATCCGGGCGGGGTCCCTGTGCGTGTTGCCACCATGGATGATACTGCTGAGCGGCTCTATGCCGCTCCGGGGGGTCAGGTTCTGGCCTTTACGGAGGTGGCAGAGTTGGGATATATGGACTTCTACAAGGTGGGCCTGATCGACCCGGTCACGGGCGCTCTCCGTTATGCGGACATACCGGTGAATGACGTGCAGGCCGTGCAGAACCCGCGCTGGTGGTCCGGAGGGATGCTAATCGCGGGCATCTCGTGGGGCATCCACCGGGTTGACTGGACGGGGGCCGACCAGGGCGAGGTGCCTGCTGTGCAACAGGGCTCCTGGGTTCGGGGTACCGGCATGTCCCCTGCGGGCGAGGTGGCCGTGCTGATCTCCGGCCAGCCTGAGCGCGGGAAGCAGATGCCCGCGGACCTGGTGGTTGGGAAGAAGGTCTATCGGGGTATCACAATGCTGCCGATGTGGCCGGAGAACCGAGGGGACACTCATTATTGGCCTCACCTTGAGCTTCTATGGCTCGGTGAGGAGCAGGTGGTGGTGCCGGACCTGGCCAGTCACTTTGGCGGTGCCCCCAGGGAATGGCTGCGGGTCGACCTGAAGACCGGCGAGACCCAGCCCTTCCCGTTGCTCCAGGGACATTTCGAGGCTGTTCCATCCAACGATCGCACCCGGATGCTGGCACGGGACGAGCGGGGCTGGTCGATTGTACAGGAAGGCAGGGCGCCGGTGCGGATCCAAGTTACGCCGACCGACCAGCGTGGGGCGTGGTGGGCGCCGCCCGTGTGGTCCAAGGATGGCAAGGTGATCTACTGGGGGCCGCTGACGGTAGACCCTGACACAGGCGCCGTGACCACGGCGGAGATCCCGCCAGGGACGCACCGGGTCGCCAGGGATGCCTCAGGACGGATCTACTGGCTTGGCGGGGAGCCTAGCGAATCCCGCTGAGCTCTGCCGTCAGCTTCACGTAGTGGTCGTAGCGCCGGCGGGCGAGCTGGCCCTGCTCGACGGCAAGCTTCACCCCGCAGCCCGGTTCCCGCAGGTGGGTGCAGTTGTCGAAGCGGCAGAGCCCGGTGAAGGGCTTGAACTCCCGGAAGGCGCCCTGGAGGTCGGCCAGGCTCAGCTTCCAGAAGCCGAGCTCGCGGAGTCCCGGGGTGTCGACCAGCCAGGTGCTCTCGTTGACTCGGATCGCTTCGCTGCAAGTCGTGGTGTGGCGCCCGGTCTGGGCGCCCTTTTCGCGCACGGCGCCGACCTCGATCTCCCGGCCGGTCAGGGCGGCCAGCAGGGAGGACTTGCCGACGCCCGAATGGCCGAGCACGGCGGTGAACTGGCCCTCGACCAGCTCCCGCAGCTTCTCCAGACCCCAGCCCCGGGCGGAACTGGTGGCGATGGTGGTGTAGCCCAGGGCCTCGTAGGGCTTGAGCCACTCCTTCCAGGTGGCGGCGGGGAGCAGGTCGGTCTTAGTCAGGCAGATGATCGGGGTGACGCCGTACTGCTCGGCGTAGACCAGGTGCCGGTCGAGCGTGGCGGGTCGGAAGTCGGGCTGGCGGGCGGAGAGCACGATCAGGAGCCGGGTGAGGTTGGCGGCGATCACCTGCTCGCCGCGGCTGCCCCGCCGGGCCAGGTAGGTCTGGCGCTTGGCCACATCCGCAACCTGTTCTTCGGCGACGCGCACCCGGTCGCCCACGACCAGGCCGGCGTGGAGCCGGCGGCGCAGGGTGCCCTTCACCGGGAGATCGAGCACCTCGGTGCCCACCAGAACCCGGGCGTGGCCGGGGGTGGGAGCGGAGATGACCAGACTTCCGATGTCGATTTGCTGAACCGACGGCGACTGTGGGTCCCGCCTGATGAGCTCCCGCTCCTGCACCGGCACCGGAAGCCCAAGCAGGGGCCGGACCGGGTGGGTCCGTCGGGACCGGTCCTCGGCGCCCACGGCGGCCGCCCGGCCGTACTCTCGCACATCACCGTGGACCAGCTGGTGGGCTCGCTCGACCACCGAGGCGGGCAGACCCGCTCGGGCGGCGATTACCAGGCCGTGGCTTTCGCCCAGGGTGCCGTAGAGCAGCCGGTAGGTCGGGCGGAGGGTCTCGCCGTCGAAGCCCATGCCAGCGATGGCGCAGCCCGGCGTGACCCGCCCGAACTCCTTGATATCTCGCAGGTGGGTGGTGGCCAGGGTGTAGGCGCCCTTCGCCAGGAAGGCTTCCAGCAAGGCAATGCCCAGGCCGGTGCCCTCGTGGGGGTCGGTGCCCGAGCCGAGCTCATCCAGCAGCACCAGGTGCCGGGGTCCAGCCTCCGCCAGGATCGGCGCCACCTGGGCGATATGGCCCGAGAAGGTGCTGAGCGACTGCTCCAGGCTCTGACTGTCGCCAATGTCGGCGCAGACATCGAGGAAGTGGCAGAGGGTCGAGCCCGACTCGACCGGGATGTGCAGGCCGCACTGCGCCAGGATCACCAGCAGGCCCAGGGTCTTGAGCAACAGGGTCTTGCCGCCGGTGTTCGGCCCGGTGATCACCAGCATGCGGCAGTCGGCGGACATGCGGATTCGGTTGCCGATCGCCTCCCGGCCCAGGAGGGGGTGGCGGGCATCTCGCAGGTCGATCAGGCCGGCGTCGTTCCACTCTACCGGCCCCGCATCCCAGGCGTAGCTGAGGCGCCCGCGTGCGAAGATGAAGTCCAGCTCGGCTGCTGCCGCGAGTGTAGCCTGCAGGGCGTCCGCCTTCTCGGCCACGGCGGCGGAGAGGGCAATCAAGACCTTCTCGCACTCCGACTCCTCGACCGCCTTCCAGTACTCCAACTCCTCGCAGAGCTGGCGGATCGCCTCGGGTTCGACAAAGACGGTGACGCCGCTGGCGGAGGCCCCACGGACGGCGCCCGGGACGTTGCCCCGGGCCGACGCCTTGACCGGGATCACGTAGCGACCCTCGCGCTGGGTGACCAGCGCTTCCTGAAGGTGGGTTCGGTACTGCTTGAGCAGGGACTGGAGCTTATCCTGAATGCGGGCCTCCACCACGCCGATCTCCTTGCGGACCGACTTGAGCTCCTTCGAGGCCCGGTCGGAGACGGTACCGTGCTCGATGCTGCGGCGGATCTCGTCCTCCAGATCGTCGAAGCGGCCGAAGGCGGCGGCGTGCAGGGCGAGGGAGGGCGCCGCCTCCTGCCGCTCCACCAGAAAGGCGCGGAGCTGGCGGCATCCGTAGATGGTGTCTGCAATAGCCAGCAGGTTCTCGGGGCGCAGTACGCCGCCGCCCACGACCCGCTGCACGTGCATCCGCACGTCTTGGATGCCGCCGAACGGAATCATGACGCCTTTGCGCAGAACGGCCTTGGCCTCGGTGGTCTCCTGTTGGGCCTTCTTGATCAGGGAGAGGGAGGGCAGGGGCGCGATTTGCAGGGCCAACTCCTTGCCAAGCTGGCAGGAGGCGTAGGCGGCGAGGTCTTGCTGGATCTTGGGGAATTCGAGGGCGCCGAGGGTCGGACGATGCAACGCGGGTTCCTCCTTCGAAAATAGAAACGGGCCGCGAGCGTGTAAGCGCTGCTCGCGGCCCGTGAAAATCAGGGAACTACGCCAAGGCAAGGCCGCCGCGTCAGTGACGCGGTTGGCCTGTTTTTGGACATAGAAAAGCTGTGAGACGATGCTCACAGCCCTGAAAATGCGCGGGAAACAGAGGGCATGCTACGCCGATCGTAGAGGTGGGAACCTATATGGTTTTTACGCCACAACCTCAACGACGACAATAAGCATAAAACATACCTCTCTGACAGTTCAGTTCGCCTAATTATGGCGCGACTGATGGTTGGTGTCAAGTAGAAACACAGCCTACATCCGGGTGTACTGGACCTGGGTGTAGTAGGCAAGCTTAGCCTGGGCCAGATAGGGGTTCTCGGTGTGGGGCCCGCCGAGGACCACCTCGTTGATGCTCTTGAGGGCGGTCAGGGCGATCGAAAGGATCTGAGTCATAACGGGCATCCTCCTTGTTCGGTGCGTCCGTGGTTGTTTGGTACGGTTACATCGTACCGTAACGCCATCCACCGCACATCGAACGGGAGGGTGAACCTCGCGGGGGCGCTGGGGCGAGGGCTCCATCGTACCTGGGTACGATGGGGCTATTGCCCCAGGCCCGCCTCGCGGGCCCGCAGCATGGCCTGGACGCGATCTGCCACCTGCAGCTTGCTAAAGATGTTCGAGACGTAGTTGCTAACGGTCTTGGGGCTCAGGTAGAGCGCCTGGGCGATCTCGCTGTTCGTCTTTCCCCGGGCGATGAGGTCCAGGATCTCCCGTTCGCGGTCGGTCAGGTCGGGAAGGGCTTCCCGGGCGACCGCAGCGGGGCGGGAGGCGAAGAAGTCGAGGAGCCGGGTGGCGACACCAGGTCCGAAAATCGCCTCACCGTTGGCCACCGCCAGAATCGCACGGATGATCTCATCGGGACCGGCGCCCTTGAGGACGTAACCGCGGGCGCCGGCCTTCAGGCTGAGAAAGACCGTATGGTCATCCTCGAACATGGTCACCATGAGCACCCGGCAGTCCGGATTCGCCTGCACGATGCGCCTGGTCGCCTCAATGCCGCCCATGCCGGGCATCTGCACATCCATAAGCACCACGTCGGGCCGGAGTTCGGCGGCGAGGTGGACCGCCGCCTCGCCGCTCACGGCCTCCCCGACCACCTCCGTCTCGGGTTCGGCGCCCAGGAGGGTGCGCATGCCGCTCCGGAAGAGCGGGTGGTCGTCGGCGATCAGGACTCGGATCACAGGTCATCGCTTCCTTCCTGGGGGCGCAAGGGTAGTATGGCCGTCAAGCGGGTACCGCCGCCGGGGCGCGGGAGCAGGGCAAGGGTGCCGCCCAGCTCGGCAGCACGCTCCCGCATGGAGATGATCCCCACCCCGGCCCGCCCGTCGGCTGGCGGCCCGGCGCCGTCATCGAGCACGTCAAGCGTAAGGGATTCGCTGGCGATGCTCAGCCGCATGGTGCACCGGCGGGCCCAGGCGTGTCGGACTACGTTGGCCAGGGCCTCCTGGGCGATCAGGTAGGCCGCCACCTCAACAGCGGCGGGCAGCGGCGGCAGGTGTTCCGGCAGGTCGAGCTCGACCCGGGGGCCGTCCAGCTCCGGGCTGAAGGCCGAGGCCCGGGCCCGGAGCGCCTCCAGCAGTCCCAGTTGGTCGAGGGCAGGGGGTCGTAGGTTGTAGACCAGCCTGCGAATATCGCCCACGGCGGTCTCCATCTCCTTACCGAGCTCGGCGAGGAGTCGCTCGGCACTGTCGGGGTCCCGCCGGAACAGCCGGCGGACGGCGCCCAGCTTCAGGGTGAAGGCGGCCAGGGTCGGGCTGAGCCCGTCGTGCAGCTGGTGCCGCAGCCGGCGGCGCTCCTCCTCCCGAGCAGAGACCAGCCGCTCCCGGGCAGTGGTGAGGTTCTCGTTGGTGAAGCGAAGGTCGGCGGCGAGCCGCCAGGCGTTGACGGCGGCGCCGGCCTGCCGGGCGAGCTCGGTCAGCAGCCTGCGGTCGCCTTCGGTCCAGCCTTCGTGGGGAGAGCGAGGCGCGAGCTTCAGCTCGCCGACCTGCTCTGCCTGGTAGATCAGCGGCAGGGTCAGTGTGATCGGTTGCGGATCACCGCTGGTAGCGGCAGTCCGGTAGTGATCGCCATGCTTGACGGTCAACTCGGCATAAGGGAGTTTGAGGGCGCCTGTTACCACACTGACGACCGTGGGCAGCGCCGCAGCCGGGTCGACTGTGCCTTCGAGGCGCCGCCCCAGGTCGGAGATGACGGCGTAGGGCTCGTCACGCTGGCCGTACATGAGCTGGTTGACCCAGCGCTGGAGCCGGTCGCGGATTGGTTGGGCCAGGACGGCCACCAGTCCCACGGAGAGCAGGGAGAGCGCGGAGTTTCCGGGGGCGTGCAGAATGGCGCCGAAAAGGGCCACCACCAGAGCATACAGCCCCACCACCGCCGCGGTCAGGGCGGTGTAGAGCAGGGTGCGGTTGATTAGCGTGCGAATTTCCCACAGCTGGTATCGCAGGATGGCCACGGCGATGGTGACAGGGATGATCAGCATGAAGGCGTAGTAGCCGACATCTTCGACGAAGACATAGGCGGCCGATGACGGGAACCGGCTATGTATGTATGGTCCCAGCAGCCAAAGCGTCGCCATCATGCCGAAAATGGCGGTCAGGAAACCGAGCACCACCCACCGGGTCTGGCGCCGCTGCGGCTCATCGGAGAGAAAGCGGTAGCGGTAGAACTGTGCAGCCGCCGCGGTCGCCAGGGCTGCCATAACCGCCACGGCGAACCAGGTGTTCTCCTCGTGCAAAGGGGAGTTCAGGGGGCTCAGGTAGCCAACCAGGCAGGCTGCGACCCAGCCTGCGGCGACCCAGCGGCTCCAGCGGGGCACGAAGCGCCCGTCCGGGAATACGTAGAGGAAGGGGAAGCTGCAGCCCGACCCGATCAGGCCCAGCAGCATAATCGGCCACCGCCACAGGTCGGAGGTCTGCGCCAGATGGTTAACCGTACCCATGAAGGTAGCGCTGAACCCGGCCAGCCAGAAGGCGGCCAGGAGCGCCAGGGGTTCGTCGGCCCGGTTGGCCATAATCACCCCGGCAATCCCCAGGAAGCTAAGTGCGAAGGCTGCGTCCATGGTGATCAGAAAGGTAGTGTAGGTCTGCATGGACACCCCGGCCTCAAGCAACGCCCGAATCCGGTCAGGGCAGGGGCCGGAGGAGCAGGTGGTCAGGAGTTCCGCCCGATAAGGCGATATGCCCACCACGAGCAGCACGATCAGCAGGAGGGCCAGGCCCACCCAGGCCCAGCGGGCAAGGGTGAGCCAAGGTCCGTGCAACCGTACGTGTGGTTTTGCTGACAGATGGCTCAGTCCCTTCCCGGTTACATACATATCGTTATTGTACCGAAACAATCAGCTTGGTTACCATCCCCTTCGTATGCCCTTCTGCCGTGTGACCGGGGATCCCGCAGTAGACGGCATAGGTGCCGGGCTTTTCCGGGGTGAAGACCGACAGGGCGTCCGCCGTGCCGGGCATATGCACGTGGACGTTCAGCTCGTCAATGTCAAAGCTGTGGTCGCCCAGGTCCAGGTTGCGCAGACGCAAGGTGACGGGCTGTCCGGCCTTCACCCGGATCTCAGGCTCCTTGAACATGCCGTGTTCGGCGGTGAGCGTGGGAAGCGTCTGCATAACATGCTCCGGGACCGTCGTGGCGCCAGGGCGGTAGATTACGGCTACCAGGGCGGCGCCCAGCAGGAAGCTGAAGATGCCGATAGCGGCGCCGGAGAGCCAGCGAGGGGTAGCGTGGTCGGCCCGCAGGCTCTGAATTTGGGCCGCGACGCCCGCCGCAAAGGTGAGCAGGAAGCCGACAAACATGAGCACGTTGAGTAAGTTGTTCCAGTCCCCGGGGTTCTTCAGGTGAGATCCGACCATGGTAATCTCCGAGAGCGTGCCCACCACGCCCCAGATGATCGCCGCCAGCGGGCTCCATTTACGCCGGCGGGTGGTCACGTAGACGACGATCAGCGAGGCGATGGCATTGGTGATGCCAATGGGCGGGAACGGGGCTTTGAGGACCAGGAACTGAAAGGCAATGTACCAGGGGATCGGGACCAGGTTTAGGATCAAGATCGTTTTGGCGAGGGCCGAAAGGGGCGGGCGCTCAGCAGGGGCGAGCTTGAGTGCGGCAGACATTCTGTTCAGGTACCTCCCGTGTTATGGTCTGGGGAGAGTGTACCGCCGCGGCGCCCCCGCTCTGTAGAGACTGCGTTCCCGACCTGTCCGGGAGAATTTCCCGAGGTCGCCCGGGACGCCGCATAAAGAAACCCCGATCCCTGCCACCAGCAGGAATCGGGGTTTCGACTACCGCACAGGATTTGCCAGCGTGCCAATTCCAGGGATCGTGATTTCGAGCAAGTCCCCGGCCTTCATGGGCCCGACGCCCTTCGGCGTCCCGGTGAGAATCAAATCGCCGGGCTGGAGCGTCATTATACCAGAAAGGAACGAAATCAGTTTCGGAACATTGTGCAACATAAGGGCGGTTGAGTCATCCTGCCGCACCTCTCCGTTGCAGGTCAGCGTAACCTGGACGTCGAGCGGGTTGATCCCGTCCGTCACCAGAACGGGACCGACGGGGCAGTAGGTGTCGAAGTTCTTGGCGCGGCCGAAGCCAAAGGGCACGTCAGCCTTCTGGTGGTCGCGGTCCGATACGTCGTTGCCGATGGTGTAGGCGAAGATATAGTCGAGAGCCTCTTCCGGCTTGATGTTCTTGCCGGTCTTGCCAATGACTACGCCCAGTTCGGCCTCCCAGTGGGTGGCGTGGTCCGGCCTTGCAATCACAATCGCGTCGCCAGGTCCGATCAGGGCCGATGGCGCCTTGAAGAAGAACATGGGCTCGGACGGCGCCTGGTTCCCGAGTTCGGCCGCATGGTCCGCATAGTTCCGGCCGATGCAGAGGATCTTGGACGGCTCCACCGGCGGCAACAGCTTGAGGGAATCGAGCGGGTAGGTCTGGCTGGTCTCACGGCCGCCGAGGTAAGGGGCACATTCGAGTTCAACCACGCCAGCCTCTCGGATCAGACCCCACCGCGGACCAGAGGACGTTTGGAAGCGAATGTACTGCATTGTAGGCCACGTTCCTTTCCGGGGTTATGACAATCCCGACTGGAGGCGGTCGAGCAGGGCCTTCGGCGCCGGCATGAACTTGCCGGTGGCCTCGGCCAGGACCTTGCCGTCCGGTCCGGTAATTGCTGCCGTGGTGGTGAAGAGCACACGACGTTGCTCCACAACCATGCCGGTAACAGTCAACTCGGTCTCCACCGGGACCGGCGCCTTGTAGCGCACGGTGAGCTCGGCGGTCATTGTAATGGCGCCTGCGGCGGATAAGATGGCGTACCACATGGCATCATCCATCAAACCGGCTACAATGCCCCCCTGTACCACGCCGTCGAAGCCCTGGAAGGATTCGGGCACGCTGACCTTCGTCATCGCGCCGCCCTCGGTCTTCAGGAAGTGCAGCTTCAGGCCTATGGGGTTCTCCTTGCCGCAAATGATGCAGCCACGGGAGTTTGGGAGTCGTTCCAGATTCGTTCATCCTCTCTGTATCCGCTGAACCTTAAAGCTTTTCGGCACCACCACAGGAATACCTTGTCAAATCGTCGAACCAACCGCTAATCATTCGGGAAGGGGATGGGGATGCCACCTGAAGTAAGGCTCCTGCTGGCCGGGGCAATCGCCTTCGGCCTGACCCTGAAACTGACGCCCTACCTGATGCAGTTGGCCCACCGCACGGGCATTGTGAAGAAGCCCGGCGGACGGCACATCCACAAGCAACCCACCCCGCTCCTCGGCGGTATCTCCATCGCCATCGGCCTGATGGCCGGCGCCCTGATCATGGCGCCGAACCTGGCGCTCGGCATTACGGCGCCCCTGGCCCTGCTCGCCGGTTTGATCGACGATTACTGCAAGTGCCGCTCCACCGATCTGCCGGCCCTGCCCAAGCTGGTGCTGCAGTTCCTGCCGGCCACCGTGCTGGTGGCCATGGGCTACACGGTCAACCACATCAGCAACCCGTTCGGCCCCGGCATGCTGGTTCTGCCGTGGTGGATCGATATCCCTGTGACAATGGCCTGGCTGGTCGGCATGACGAACGCGATCAACTTTCTGGACGGCATGGACGGTCTGGTTGCCGGGCTGACCAGCGTCGCCTCCTTTACGCTCCTGATCATCGCCCTGATCAAGGGTGATGCAAACGTGGCCGTCTGGGTGGCGGCGACGCTTGGGTCGTGCGTGGCCTTCTTACGCTATAACTTCCACCCGGCCCAGGTTTTTATGGGTGATGCCGGATCGAATTTCCTTGGCTTCCTGCTGGCAGCCCTCGCGGTGACTGGGTACTTCAAGGCAGCCACCCTGGCGGGTCTGTCGGCGCCGCTGCTCGTCCTGTTCGTGCCGATGTTCAACGTCGCCTTCGTGGTGATCCGCCGCATGCGGCAGGGCAAGTCCTTTGTGGAGGCGCTCACCCATGGCGACCTGGAGCACTCGTTCAACGTGCTGCACCGCATGTCGGGCTTTAACCCCATGGAGACGGTGCTTGTCTTCTTGCTGGCGGCGATGGTCCTATCGGCCTCCGCCCTCGGGATTGTCTTCGCACAGCGCTAAGAACGGCCACATCATGACGCCGCCCATTTTGAGGGCGGCGTTTGCTTTTAGAAAGGACTTTGCCAGAAGATAGGCGTAACCCATGAGGGGAAGATTCTCACGAAGGGGAGCGACCATCTATGCGTCTCGGCTTCATCTGCAATCTCTCCGAGCAGGACTTTGCCTTCGCCCGCGAACACGGCTTTCCGGTTGTCGAGTGGAACGAGAACAGGGATGACATCGGCCCGTTCCTCGCCCGTGAAGAGGAGTTGATGGGGTACGCCCGCATGTACGGCGCCCAGTTCTCGGCCATCGGCCGCTTCGGGCGGGATCGAATCTCCGACAACGCCGAAGTGCGTGCGAAGGAGGAGAAGGATGCTCGGGACCTGATCGACCTGTGCGCCCGCAACGGGATTCGCACCTTCGTTTGCGGCGCCAAGCCGGTGGAGGGGCTGAGCCTGTTTCAGAACTGCGACCGGGCGATTGAGGTGCTGGGACCCCTGGTGGAGTACGCCAAGGCCCGGGGTGTCCGGGTGGCCCTGTACAACTGCCGGTGGGGGAACTTCCTGCACAGCCCGGCAGCCTGGGCGATTGTCCTGAAGGCATTGCCGGAGTTGGGCATCAAATACGATCCCAGCCACTGCTTCTACGAGGGCAGCGGCGATTACCTGGCCGAGGCCCGCGACTGGGGCCACCGGTTCTACCACTTCCACGCCAAGGACGTGCTCTCGATCGAGGGGCGCCGCTTCGAGGACCCGCCCGCCGGCATGGGCCAGATCCAGTGGGGACCCCTGCTGCACATTCTGCACCACCACGGCTACGACGGCGATGTGATCCTGGAGCCGCACTCCAAGACCTGGAGCGGCGAGCGCTACTACCCCGGCATCCTCATCGGCAAGCAGGCACTACAGCACTTGGTCTTCTAGGAGGCGCCACGCAACATGCCCATCAACGTAGGCATCATCGGGGCCGGCGGCATTGCCAAGGGCGCCCACATTCCCGGCTACAAGGCTCTGGGCGATCAGGTACGGCTGGTGGCGGTCGCCGACGTGAACGCGGACCGGGCCGCCGAGATGGCCAAGGAGTTCGACTTTGCCCGTTCCTACGCCAGCTTTGAAGAGATGCTGGCCAAGGAGAAGCTGGACGTGGTCAGCGTATGTACGCCGAACAAGTTCCACGCCTCGGCGGCCATCGCCGCCCTGAAGGCGGGCGCCCACGTGCTGTGCGAGAAGCCCCCGGCCCGCACGGCGGCCGAGGCGCAGGCCATGGCGGACGCCGCCAAGGCCTCCGGCAAAACGCTGATGTATATGTTCAACAACCGCTTCCGCCAGGAGTCGCTCATGGCGAAGCGCTTCGTGGACGGCGGGGAGATTGGCAAGGTTTACGCAGCGAAGGCCAAGTGGCTGCGCCGGCGGGGCATTCCCGGCTGGGGCGTCTTCACCAACAAGGAGCTGCAGGGCGGGGGACCGCTGATCGATATCGGGGTGCACGTGCTGGACCTGGCCCTGCACCTGATGGGCTACCCCGAGCCTGACCTCGTCGTGGGCTCCACCTACCGGGAGCTCGGCACCCGGCCGGCGGTGGCGCCCTGGGGCAAGTGGGACTGGGAGAACTTCCAGGTAGAGGACATGGCCCTGGGGATGATCAAGTTCAAGAACGGCGCCACGGTGATGCTTGAGGCCAGCTTCATGGAGCACATGGAGCCCATGGAGGAGATGCAGGTGTCGCTCTCGGGCACCGAGGGCGGGGTCAGCCTGTACCCGGGCTTTAAGATGTTCAAGGATATGCACGGCTCGATCGTCAACGTCACCCCTGCATGGACGCCGAAGGGCGCCGGCCACACTACGGAGATCGAGCACTTCATCGCGGTGGTCAAGGGCGAGGCGGAGCCCGTGGTTACGCCTGAGCAGGGAGTAAAGCTGCAGAAGATCCTGGACGCCCTGTACCGGAGCGCCGAAACCGGCGATGCCGTTAAGCTGTAGCTATAGGAGGTCGTGAGATATGAAGCTCGGGGTCTTTACGGTGCTGTTCGGCCAACGTCCCCTGCCCGAGGCGCTGGATTACATCGTCAAGAACGGGGTCGAAGCGGTGGAGATCGGGTGCGGCGCCTACCCTGGCAAGGCCCACTGCGATCCCGACGTGCTGCTGGCGGATCCGGCGGCTCTGAAAGCCTTCAAGAAGGAGATCGACGCCCGTGGCCTCACGATTTCGGCGCTCTCCTGCCATGGCAACCCGCTGAACCCCAACCGGGAGCTGGCCGAGCGCCACATTCGGGAGTTCCGGCAGGCGGTACGGCTGGCGGCTGAGCTGGGCGTGGATCGAGTGATCACCTTCTCGGGCTGCCCCGGCGACGGGCCCAACGCCACCTACCCCAACTGGGTGACCTGCGCCTGGCCGTCGGAGTATCAGAAGATCCTGCAGTGGCAGTGGAACGAGGTGGCGATCCCCTACTGGAAGGAGGAGGTCGCCTGGTGCAAGTCGCAGGGGATTCACAAGATCGCCCTGGAGGCGCACCCGGGCTTCCTGGTCTACAACCCCGAGACCGCCATTCGGCTGCGTGAGGCGGTCGGACCGGAGATCGGCGTCAACTATGACCCCTCGCACCTCTGGTGGCAGGGGATCGACCCGGTGCTGGCGATCCGGGCGCTGGGCGAGTCGATCTTCCACGTGCACGCCAAGGACACCAAGCTGGACGCCATCAACTTCCCGGTCAACGGCGGCCTGGACTATAAGCCGTACAGCCAGGAGATCAAGCGCTCCTGGGTCTTCCGCTCGGTGGGGTACGGCCACGGCGTGGAGGTCTGGCGCGACATCGTCTCCAACCTGCGCCTCGTGGGCTACGACTGGGTGATGTCGATCGAGCACGAGGACAGCCTCATGTCGGTGGACGAGGGCTTCCGGGCGGCGGTATCGAATCTCAAGCAGGCGCTGATCGGGGAGCAGCCCGGCGCTATGTGGTGGGTCTAGGCCCGGAGGAGACGAGCAAATGCGAGTTGCGCTGATCGGGTACAAGTTCATGGGCAAGGCCCACAGCCACGCCTATCGCGATGTCGGTATGTTCTTTGATGTGCCCAACCCGACCATGCAGGTGATCTGCGGACGTGACGCTGCGGCTACGGCCGCCGCCGCCCAGCAGTTCGGCTGGGCTGAGTCTGCCACCGACTGGCGCGAGGTGATCGCCCGGCCGGATATCGACCTGGTGGACATCTCCACGCCCAACGACAGCCATGCGGAGATCGCTATTGCTGCGGCGAAGGCGGGCAAGCATATCCTCTGCGAGAAGCCCCTGGCCATGAATCTGGCCGAGGCCAAGGAGATGTTGGCCGCCGTGGAGAAAGCTGGGGTGGTGGCAATGGTCTGCCACAACTACCGCTATGCGCCCGCGATCCAACTGGCCCGGCAGCTGATTGCCTCCGGGCGCCTCGGGCAGATCTACCACGTGCGGGCACAGTACCTGCAGGATTGGATCATGGACCCCAACTTCCCGGCGGTCTGGCGGCTCCAGAAGGACCAGACTGGCTCCGGGGCGCTGGGCGACATCGGCGCCCACATCTTCGACCTGGCCAGGTTCCTGGTGGGCGAGATCACCTCGCTGAGCGCCACCATGAAGACCTTCATCGAGGAGCGGCCGACCTCGGAGGGCGCCGGGGCGACTACCTGGGGCGCCGAAGGCACGGGGCCGAAGGTGAAGGTCGACGTAGATGACGCCATCGCCGCGATCGCCAAGTTCGAGAACGGCGCCCTGGGCGTCTTCGAGGCGACCCGATTCGCCGGCGGCAATCGCAACGGCAACCGCTTCGAGATCAACGGCTCCCGCGGTTCTGTGCGCTGGGATCTGGAGAACATGAATAACCTGGAGGTCTATTTCGCCGATGATCCGGCGGGCCTTCAGGGCTGGCGCACGATTAACGTGACGGAATCTGTCCATCCTTATGTGGGGCGCTGGTGGCCGCCGGGCCATATCATCGGCTACGAGCACACCTTCGTCCATCTCGTGTATGAGTTGCTGCAAGGCATACAGAACGGCGTAACCCCCGCGCCCTCCTTCCGGGACGGCGTCCAGAACCAGACGGTCATGGCCGCAGTGGAGGAATCGACGGCAACGGGGCGCTGGGTAGAAGTGGAGCGGATCTAAATGGAGCTGACGATTCTCGGGTGTTATTCCCCTTTCCCCGCTGTGGGCGGCGCGATGAACGGGTATCTGGTGCGGTATGGCGCGACCACGATCCTGCTGGATGCAGGCAATGGGGTGGCAGCGCGGCTGCAGCAGTACGTGGCCATTGAGAACCTCACGGCGGTGGTGGTCTCCCATCTGCACGAGGATCATATTGCCGACGTGCACTGCTTGCGGTTCATGCAGTTGAACGCGCAAATGGCAGGGAAGACCACGGGGAAGCTGCAGGTTTACGCCCCGGCTGAGCCGGCCACCAACCATCAGTGGATTGAGGGCGGCGACGCCTGGCAGGACCTGCACGCCTATAACCCCGAGGAGCCGCTGGTGCTGGGGGAGCTGGAGATCCGGTTCACCCGCACCAATCACCCCCTGCCGACCTACGCCATGCGGATCACCCCGGTGGGACAGGCGGGTCCCGTGCTGTTCTACACGGCGGATACCGGCGAGAGCCGGGAGGTGACCGAGGCCGCCCGGGGCGCCGACCTCCTGCTGGTGGAGGCCTCACTGACCGAGGAGTACGAGACGAAGCGGCAGTTCGGCCACCTTACTGCGGCCGAGGCCGCTGCCATGGCTCGTGACGCCGCTGTGAAGCGGTGCATCTTCACGCACCTGTACCCCGGACTGGATCTCCAGAAGCTGCTGGATGAAGGGCGCCCGGTACACGCTAACATCGAGCTGGCCAAGGAGTGCAAGAGCTACCGTGTCGGGTAGGCTAGTAAACCTGGGGGCGCTGAGCCTGTACGTGCAGGACACGGGAGGCAACGGCGCCCCCGTCTTTCTGCTGCACTACTCCGGGGGAACCGCTGGGGTGTTTGCCGGGGTGGTACCGCACCTGGCCGACAAGTACCGCGTCATCGTTCCCGAGCTTCGCGGCCATGGCCGCTCGGAGAAGCCTGAAACGGGCTACCACCCGGCCGCAATGGCCGGGGACCTGGCGCTCCTCATGGATGAGCTTGGGGTCAGGGCGGCCCATGTGGTGGGCAGTTCCCTTGGCGCCGAGGTGGCGGTGCTGCTGGCCGCCGGACATCCCGACAAGGTGCTCTCCTTGGTGTGTGAGGGCGCGTACTACAACGAGTTCGGTCCGTTGGGCCGGCAGGGCGTCCCGGACGACGAAGCAGAGGCCAGGCAGGCCGAACTGCGTGAGCAACGGGCCCAACGGGTCCGGCCGACCTATGCCACGCCCCAGGCCGCTTTCGAGGCAGGCAAGGCGAGGTGGACCGGTTTCGGGCTCTGGAACGCTTGGTTCCAGGCCCATGTTAAGGCCGACATTTGCCGGCTGCCTGATGGGCGGTATGGCTCCTGCTTCCCGGCGGCAGCTATGGAACAGTACATGGATGCGTACTACGACCTTCGTTTTGAGCACTACTACGACAAGATAAGTTGCCCGGTTCTGTTCATGCTGCCGGAAGAAGACGCCGGTGACCCGGCTGTCCAACGCTGCGTGTCCCGGTTCCGGGAGCATGTGGCGTCCAGCCGGGTGGAAGTCATGGCCGGCGCTCCCCATGCTCTCATGCACATGACCCATGCCGAGGAAGTCAGCCGTGTGCTGCTGGCGTTTCTTGCGGAGCAAAGGTAGTCTTTCCCATGCACAACTGCCCCGGACGAGGACAAGGAGGAGTATCGTGATCAAGGCCACTCTGTACACATCTACCGGATGTGACTACTGCGGGAAGATCAAGCAGTTCCTGAAGGATCGCGGCGTTGTCTATGAGGAGCGCGACATTCTGGTTGAGCCCGCTTGGCTCGACGAGTTGGCCAAGTTTGGCATTTTCGGAGTCCCGGCGCTCTTCCTCAACGATGAGACGATCGTGGGCTATCGCCCCAACAAGATGAAGGCGGTGCTGGAGCAACTACAGGGTGCTGATGCTCCGGCGCCTGCCCCCGCGGAGGAGCCCGCTCCGGCTGAGGAGAACGGCGTTTTCGAGAAGCGCGCCGACACCACCAAGCTCTGGGACGTGGTCGTAATCGGGGCCGGGCCGGCGGGCGCCAGTGCGGCGCTCTATGCCGCCCGTGCCGGGCACAATGTGCTGGTGCTTGACAAGGCGCCGAACGCGGGCTCCCTCGCCATTGCCCGCGAGGTTGAGAATTACCCCGGCGTCCAGGCGGTGACCGGCCCTGAACTGCTCCAACTGATGCAGAACCAGGCCAAGGGCCAGGGCGCCACCTTCCTCCAGGCAGCGGTGCTGAAGGCCCGCCTCAAGGGGCCTGAGAAGCAGATTGAGACCGGGGTCGGCACCTTCCGGGCGCGCTCGGTGGTTGTAGCGGCAGGCGCCCGCTCCCGCAAGGGCAAGGTCCCCGGGGAGCAAGAGCTGGAGGGGCGGGGCGTCAGCTACTGCGCCATTTGCGACGGCGCCTTTACCAAGGGCAAGGAGGTCGTGGTCTACGGCGACAACGCCGAGGCCGTGGAGGAGGTCTCGCTGCTCAGCTCCTTCGCTGCGAAGATCCGCCTGCTCTTCCCTGGCGAGAAGCTGATCGGGGTGGAGGAGGGGGAGCTGGAGCACCTCCCGGAGAACGTGGCGGTCTACAAGAAGCATAAGCTCAAGGAGGTCCTGGCCTCCGAGAACGGCGGGCTGAAGGGGATTCGGGTGGCTACCCCCACCGGCGAGGAGGAATGGGAGGTCGGCGCACTCTTCCTGTACGTGGGCGGCGGCGCCCCGGGCACCTCATTCCTTGGCGACGAGGTCCCGCTGGACGCCGAGGGCTACCTGGTGGTCGATGAGACCATGGCCACGCCGGTCGAGGGCGTCTTCGCCGCCGGTGATGTGCGGAAGACGGTGGTCAAGCAGGCTGTCATCTCCGCTGCGGACGGGGCGCTGGCTGCCATTAACGCCGACCGGTTCCTGCGGGGGCGTAAGAAGCTGACGGCTCAGTACTAGAGGCTGCATAAGAGAGGGTCCTGAGGGCTATAATGGGAACGGGCGCCCGTTGCACCGGACGCCCAGGAGTCAGCGGATGCCGCCTACCTATTCAGTTGGCGGCGGCCACTTTCGACCCGCCGCTACCTTATAGCGGAGAGAGCCCAAAGGTTCAGAACCAAGAGGATCAGCGTCGCCGCGTCAACCTCAATGGTGATCTTCACCATGGCCACCTCCTTTCGAAGGCTGGCCCACTGAATCTCCCACCATAACGGTAGCACAAGAGCGCACTCCGGCCTGTCGAAGGCAGGGGTGCGCTCTTGTCATTTGCTCATCAAGTTTCGACACGCCCTAGAAGCGCTTGCGGATGATCCGCTCCCGCATCTCGTCGGGGAGGAGACGGCCTAGCTCGGCCACCTTGGCGTCCTGTCCCACCGTGTACCTGGTCTTGGGCTGCGCCGCCGTGAGGGCATGGTGCACAGCCTTGAAGACCTCGATCGGTGGGATCCCGCGGACGTTGGCGACGTTCTTCTGCATGGCCTCAATGGCCTCTCCGTACAACCGGAGCGCCTCCGGGGGCAGGCCCTCAACGATGGAAAGCGCCGCTGCCGAGGACTTGGACCAGATCGGTGTGTCGATGGCGCCCGGCCCGACGAGGGAAACATGGATGCCCCAGGGCTTCAGCTCCATGCGCAGTGCGCCACTGAGAGCCTCGAGGGCGTGCTTTGATGCGGAATACGGACCCAGGTAGGGAGCGGTCACCCGGCCGCTCATGGAGCCCATGTTGACGATGCGCCCCTTGGCCTTCCGAAGCAGCGGCAGGAAGGCCTGGGTCACGGCCACCTGGCCCACCACGTTGACCTCCATCTGCTTGCGGAACTCGGCCACGGGCAAGAACTCAAGGGGCCCGGCCACAGCGATGCCCGCGTTGTTCACCAGCCCGGTCAGCCCGGCCTCGCCAACAGTCGCAGCAACCTGTGCGGCGGCCTGTCCGATGCTCTCCTCGTCGGTCACATCCAGGAAGATGGGCGTCAGGCTGCCCGAAGCCTTCTGCTTCAGAGCAGCGGCGTCAGCGGGCTTGCGGACGCCGGCGAAGACCTGAACCCCCATCTTGTCCAATTCCAGTGCGATGTTCTCCCCGATGCCAGTCGATGCTCCCGTTACGACGACGGCGCCCAGTTGCATGGCAGTGAAGCCTCCTTTTGAAGGCTACTTCGACTGATAGGGCGCCGGACCTTTAAATACCCGGAACAAGAACCACAGGGACGGAATCAGCAGCGCCAGGCCGAAGGGCAGGCTGGAGAGCAGGAACTTCACCGCCGGGGCGGGCGCCATGCTGTTGGCAAAGGTGACATCCGGGTAGATGATATACGGCCACTGTCCCAGCGCCCAGCCCCACAGCACGATAATCACCTCGGCGATCGCCGTAAGGCGTGCCAGGCGAAAGCGGCGGGAGTACACCGCCCAGGCCGACACGGCAGCCAGGGCGCCGCCCCCCAGCATGGGCGGCAGCGAGGTCGGGTGCGACAGGTGCTCCCACAGGATCGGCGCGTAGGAGGCCGTCACGGGCAGGAGCACGAGGGCCAGCATGGCCACCGCCCCGCCGCTCCACAACGCCCGGGTGCGGAAATCCTCCCGGAGGGACCCGTCGGTCTCGATTGTCAGGTAGACGGCGGCCAGGTAGGCGCAGAGTGCCACGGTCAACGTGCCGATGAGGAGCGAAACCGGGCTGAACCAGGCCTGCACCGGGTCCACACGCACCGCACCGTCGACCATTCGAATCCCGCCGGACGAGACCGCCCCCACCGCTGTGCCCAGCAGGAAGGGTGTGATCACGCTGGCCCCGCCGAACACGCTCGCCCAGGTGCGCCAGTGCACCGAGGTGGTATCACTGATGTACGCCCGGAAGATGAAGGCGGCGCCCCGGAGGATGATGCCGATGAGAACCAGGTGAAACAGGGCGAAGAAGGCGATGCTGAGCGCGGCGAAGGCCGGTGGGAAGGCGGTGAAGAGGATGACGATCAGGAAGATCATCCAGACGTGGTTCGCCTCCCAGACCGGGCCCATCGCCCTGGCCACGGCGTCCTGCTGCTCCTTGCGGCGAGGCCCGGCGGCGAACAGGTCCCAGATGCCGCCGCCAAAGTCGGCGCCCGCCAGCACGGCGTAGGCGGTGATCGCCAGCAGCATGGCGCCTGCAACAGCCAAATCGATGGGGATGCCCATCCAGGTGCTCATGCTAATGCCCTCCCGCGTCGATGTGCTTGAGGCGGCTCAGCAGCCAGACCAGCGCCACAGCCAGCACGGAGTACAGGAGCACGAAGCCCGCCACGGCAGTCTGGAGGCCGGGCGCCGGCGTCACGGCGTCGCTGGTGCGCATCACCTGGTGAATGATCCAGGGCTGGCGCCCGACCTCCGAGACGATCCAGCCCGCCTCCAGAGCGATGAAGCCCAGCGGCGAGGCGGCCAGGAGCGCCCACATCAGCTTGCGGTTGGCCATGAAGCCCTGCCTCCCCTTGCGGACCGTCCACGCCCACCAGGCGCCCACGGCGATCATTGCCATCCCCGCACCGACCATCACCTGAAAGGAGATGTGGGTGAGGACCACGTTGGGCCACTGCTCCTCAGGGTACCGGTCCAGCCCGGTCACCTCGGCGTTCGGGTCGTTGAAGGCCAGGAAGCTGAGGCCTCCGGGGATTCGGATTGCCCACTTCACCTGGCGGGTCTCCGGGTTAGGCAGCCCCCCGATCAACAGGGGGACGGTCGACGAGGTCTCGAAATGGGCCTCCATGGCTGCCAGCTTTGCAGGCTGCCGCTCGGCTACCACCTGGGCGCTCACGTGCCCGGTGACGGGCATGGACAGCGCAGCAATGACGCCCACGCCCAGGGCAATGCTAAGTGCAGAGCGGCGGGCGGCATCTGCCCGCCCACGCAGGGCGCCCCACGCATAGACCCCGGCGACCGAAAAACCCGCGGCGGCGTAACAGGAGAGGGTCGAGTGAATCGCCATGATCGCCCACTGGGGGTTCTGGAAGAGCACGGCGGCGGTCACCGACTCGGGGCTGGTGCGCAGGAGGTCGGCGCCCACCGGATTCTGCATCCAGGCGTTGGAGGCAACGACCAGAACGCTCGAGGCAGCACCGCTCAGGGCGACCACCAGGCCCGAGAGCCAGTGGGCCCGGCGCGGCAGGCGGTCCCAGCCATACAGGTACAGGCCGAGGAAGATCGCCTCCAGAAAGAAGGCGTAGCCCTCCAGGGTGAAGGCCGGGCCGACGGTGCTCCCGGCAAAGGCCATGAAGCCGGGCCACAGCAGGCCCATCTCGAAGGCCAGGGCGGTGCCGCTCACGGCGCCGATGGCAAACAGAATGCCGGTCGCTTTGGCCCAGGTCTTGGCCAGGCTGCGGTAGTGCTCCTGTTTGGTGTAGAGCCACATCCCCTCAGCCACGAACATCAGGAAGGGCAATCCGACGCCGAGCGCAGCGAAGATCATGTGGAAGGCCAGCGAGAACGCCATTTGAAAACGTGCTGCATCAAGGTTGCTCATGTGGACCAACTCCCTACCTCAAGCCTAGCGCAGTGGCTGCGCAAATCCTATTCTGCCTTCTCCTTAGGTGAGAAACCTTATGCGATTATGAAAATAATACGAACTGTTACCGATATAGCTCCGTCGTATATCGGGAACTAGACCCTATGAACGCCTGGGGGGACCTACATGAGCAACCTGTCGGTGACGGAGTTTCGCAGTAAGGCTATGGAGTTGTATCGGTCCGGCGCCCATGCTGAAGCCCTATCTTTTGTTGAGAGCGAGATGCACCGGTTCCCGGACCAGCACGATGTGTTGTATTACTTCCGGATCATTACTGCTGCCCTATCGGGCCGGACCGATCATGCTCTCGCCGTGATTGAGGAGGCGCTGGACCGGGGCTTGTGGGTCCCCGAGAGAGACCTGCGAAACCCGCAATTGAAGGCGCTGCACGACCTTCCGGAGTTTGAGGACCTCGTGACGCGCTGCAAGGCCCGGCATGAGGAGGCCATGGCTGAAGCGAAACCTTATCGTGAGACGCTGGCAGCGGCGGAGTCTCAGGCTGGCGCCGCCCCCTTGCTGGTCGGCATGCACGGAAACGCCGGTAACGTCGACCAGGGCCGGGCATTTTGGACCCCGGCGACCGAACTCGGCTGGCAGGTCGCGCTCTTACAGTCTTCCCAGGTGTACTGGCCGGGTCGCTATCTCTGGGATGACATGGAGAAAGGTTCCAGAGAGGTTGTGCAGCATGTTTCTGAGCTCGAAGGCTTCGACCCCGATCGGGTCGTACTGAGCGGGTTTTCGGCGGGCGGCAGGCTGAGCATGCGTCTGGCCATGAGCGGCGAGGTAAAGGCTCGGGGCTTCGTTGCAATCGGGCCCTGGCTGCCGAGCGTAGAGGAACTGAAACCGTACATAGCCACGGCCAAGGAGCTCGGCATTCGCGGCTGGATTCAGGTCAACGACGACGACCAGGTGTGCCGGCAGTGCGCCGAAGACGCGTACAAGCTGCTGCATGAGGCTGGAATTCCCTGCGTGTTCGACCTCCACCAGAGCGGCGGACACACCTACCCGGCCCAGTTCGATCTGACCAAGGCCCTGAACTTCGTCCTCGGCGAGTAAAGCAAAGCGGGCGCCCTCCTACGGCAGGAGGGCGCCCGTTCTAATCTCACAGAGCCTCGTCGATAAACTGCGAGAGCGTAGTCACGTTGAACTCGCCGCGCTCGGAGCGAATTTTGGCGCTGGTCAGGTAGAGCAGCTCTCGGGCCCGGGTAATGGCCACGTAGCATAGCCGCCGCTCCTCCTCCAGGTTGCCCTCCTCCAGCGCCCGCTTGTTGGGCAGAATGCCTTGCTCCATGCCAACCACGAAGACCACCGGGTACTCCAGCCCCTTGGAGGCGTGGATCGTCTGAAGGCGGATGACATCGTCGCCCTTGTCGTCATCCTGGGCGTCGGCCAGGGCGATTCGCTCCAGGAAGGCGCCCAGCGTGGCGTTTGGACGCTTGTTCTGGTAGTCGTACAGGGAGTTGACCACCGAGCGGACCATGTCTGCCCGGCGCTCTTCCTTCTTTTTGTCCTCGATCTCCAGGGCGGTTATGAGACCGCTCTCCCGCAGGAGGCTGTCCACCACCCCGGCAGGGCGCTCCCCGTCGCTCAGGGCCCGCTGGGCCCTTCGGAAGAGCCCGTGCAGCAGGCGGGCGCCGGCCGCAGCGTTGTCCACCAGGGCATCTTCCTTTGCGGCCAGGTCGAGGGCAGCGATCAGGTCCACCTCACGCCGGCCCGCCAGGGCCAGCACCTTCTGGACGCCCCGCTCGCCGAAGCCGCGCTTGGGACTGCCCAGTACCCGCTCCAAACTGATCGAGTCCCGGGGGTTCTCCAGTAGCTTCATGTACGCAAGGGCGTCCTGGACCTCGCGCCGGTCGTAGAACTTGGGGCCGCCGACCATCTGGTAAGGCAACTGCTCGTCGCGCAGGCGGTCCTCGAAGACGCGGGTCTGCACGTTGGTGCGGAAGAGGATCGCAAAGTCAGAGTAGCGGCGGCCCTGGGCCACCATGCGCTTGATTTCCGTGAGGACGTAGCGGGCCTCATCCTCATGATTATCGGCATCGTACCGCTGAATCGGCCAGCCCTCGCCCGAGACCGTGAAGAGGGTCTTGGGCAGCTGGCCCGTGTTGTGGGCGATCAGCTTGTTGGCGGCCTTCAGGATCGTCCCCGTGGAGCGGTAGTTCTGCTCCAGCTTGATAATCCGGGCGCCGGGGAACTGCTGGTCGTAGTTCAGGATGCAGCGCATATCTGCGCTGCGCCAACTATATATGCTTTGAGCATCATCACCTACGGCCATCACGTTCTGCCGGTCGCCGGCCAAGAGCTTGACCATTTGCAGCTGGGCGATGTTGGTGTCCTGAAACTCGTCCACCTGGATGTACTGGAACCGGCGCTGGTACTTCTCCCTGACCTCAGGCACGTCCATCATCATGCGGGCGAAGAGGTTGATCAGGTCGTCGAAGTCGAGCATGTTGTTGGCCCGCAGCTTCTGGTCGTAGACCTTCCAAATCTCCGCCGTCAGCCGATTGATGTACCGGTCTGTTTGGGCGATCAAGCCCTGCACCCGGCCCCAGTCCATGAGCGAGTTGCTGGCCCGGCGCCAGAGCAGGGCATCGGGGTCGGCCATCTCGTTCTTATAGCGGCCAATGCGCCACAAGAACGTCTCCGGCTTGTGCTCCTTAATGTCGAAGTTCCGTTCAGCAATGGCCTCCTTCACGAAGGCCAGTTGGGTGCTGGGGTCGGCGATGGAGAACTTGCGGTCGCGCCCGCACTGCGGGTACTTGTGCAGGCTCTCTCTCAAGAGGGTGACGGCGGCGGAGTGGAACGTCCGGATCATCACCTCTTTGGCGGCGGGACCGACCAGCTCTTCCGCCCGGTGCCGCATCTCCTTGGCGGCCTTGTTGGTGAAGGTAATGCACAGCACGTTCTCCGGCGGCACGCCGCTCGCCAGCAAACAAGCAAGCCGGTGAATGGCTGTACGGGTTTTGCCCGAGCCGGCACCGGCAATAACCAGCAGTGGGCCTTCAATATGCAGGGCGGCCTCCTGCTGCGGGGGGTTCAGCCCCTGTACAATTTGAGCGGGCTTCGGCAAGGTGGCGCCTCCCAATTCTATGACTATAGATCTAAGTCGAGCCTCTGGCTGAGGATACCTCGCATTATAACACCTGAAGCTAAGCCTCTTAAAGGTATCGCACATACCAGGATCGAGCTGCCAGCACCTGATCCACCGTCACATGATGGTTGAGGCGGGGCGTTTCAACCAGGGCGAGCCGCTGCGGAGCATCCGCATAGAATGGCTGGGCCAGCTCCAAGAATCTTCGCGCCCCGGCGATGGGCACGGTGGTGTCTGCATCGCCGTGGAGCATGAGAATCGGGCGGGGCGCCACCAGCGCCAGCAGGGCTTCGGGATCGAACTGAAGGAAGGGCTCCCGCTCCTCGTCAGACAACAGCGGGAAACCACGTGCTTCACGGAACCGATCGGCCTGCCAGGCCAGCGTGGGGCAGCTGTTGCAAAGCACCGCGGCAGCAAGCTGCGGGAAGCGTGCCAGCGCCCCCGCGGCAATCATGCCGCCCATGGAATTGCCGCCGACCCCGATGCGCCCCGGTATGGCCAGGCCGTGCGCCTCAGCCGCCCTCATTAGCACGCCCGCTTCGGCAATGGCGTCTTCGACCACCTGCCAGTAGTAAGTGAGCGCCTCCAGGGCGTCGTAGTCCGGGAACGGGTCGCGTTCGCCATGGCGGGCCACATCGGGCACGAGGACCCGGAGCCCGTCCACCGCCAGTGACTCGGCCGTAACAACGTGGTTCTCCTTCCTGGAGCTCCAACCGTGATACCAGATCACGGTGGGGGCCGGCCCCTCCAGGCCGCTGGCCCGGACGTGCAGCAAGGGGACCCCGGCCAACTCGGTCCGCTCGGTCAGAATCGGCTTTGGCATTTCTTCGCCTCCCGAAGTACCTGCGGGACGCTATGCTGCGACCAAATTGATAAGAACTCGCTACTAGATAAACGTCAACAACGGGGGTATTGTTCGTGAATGTCCTGGAGGCGATCGCAGCGCGCCAGAGCGTGCGATCCTTTAAGCCCGACCCGATCCCGCACGAAACCTTGGTGCAGCTGATCGAGGCAGCCCACCAGGCCCCCAGCAGCTGGAACCTGCAGCCCTGGGAGTTCGTGGTGGTCACCGATCCGGAGATCAAGAAGCAGCTGGCCGTCGCGGCAAACAACCAGGCCCATGTGGCTCAGGCTGGCGCCACCTTTGTGTGCCTCGGCTCTGTGCGCCAGCAGGACGCCCTGGCCGACCGCATCGAGGCAGGCATCCCCGTTGACGCCACGCCCGAGAGGCGGGAGCGGACCATGCGTACGGTGAACCGCATGCGCACTGACCAGGAGTTCCGCAAGTCCCACGTGCTGAACAACACCTACATAGGCATCTCCTGGCTGGTGCTGGCGGCGCAGGGGATGGGCCTGCACAGCGTGTGGATGGGCGGCTTCAAGGCCGACGAGGTGAAGGCGCTGCTGGGCATCCCGGCGGATTACATCGTGGCATCGCTGATCTCGGTGGGCTACCCGACCGATGATTGGCAGCCCAAGCCCCGCAAGCGGCGCCCGCTGGGTGAGGTCTACTCGCTTAACCGGTTCGGGTCGAAATAACGAAAGACACCCCCTTGTCGACGAGGGGGTGTCTTTTCCTATGTCAGCCCCAGGCTTTGCGGAGCCGCTGCAAAGCCTCCGTAGCGGTGGCTGCATCGACCATCGCGTGGGTGAAGCGCACGTGCCCATCGGGGGCGCCGTACAGCCGGCCGGGCGCCACCACCACGCCAGCCTGAATGGCAGCCTCCAAGCGCTCCCGGTCCTCGCCGGGGGTGTGGAACCGGGCCCACAGGTGCAGCCCGCCGGAGGGCGCCCGAAAGCTCAGCCTATCGCCAAGCAGCCGCCCGAGTTCCGCAGCAAAATGGTCCCGCCGCTCCCGGAGCACGGGCCCGAGCCAGGTCCGGTGCTCCGACCAGGCCTCTGAGGTAAGGTAGTTCGCGGTGAGCCACTGGGCGATCGAGTTCATTCCCATGTCGATCTGGTGCTTCACGTCGGCCAGGCGGTCGATCACCGGCTTCGGCCCAGTGATCCAGCCGATACGCAGGGCGGGGGCCACCACTTTCGAGAGCGTGCCCAGGTAGAGCACCCGGCTCTCCCGGTCCAGCGCCTTGAACGGCGGGGGCGCCGCCCCATCGATGGCCAGCAGCCCGTAGGTGTCATCTTCCACCAGGGGGATGTTCAGGTTCCGGCAGATCCCCAGGATCTCCTCCCGGCGGGCCGTGGGGAGTACAGTTGCCGTAGGGTTCTGAAAGGTCGGGTTCAGCAGGACCATGCGCAGGCGGTGGCGCTCGTGCAGGGCCCGGATGCCCTCGGGCTGCACGCCTAGCTCATCGACCTGCAGCGGCAGCAGCCGCACCCCCGCCGACTGAAAGAGGGAGAGCGAGTAGTAGTAGCTGGGCCGCTCGATCCCGATGGCGTCCCCGGGGCTCAGCAACGCCCGGGTGATCAGGTAGAGCGCCTGCTGGCCGCCCGTGGTGACCAGGATCGACCCGGGATCGACCGCCAGGCCGTGCTCCTGCTGATGCAGTCGGGCGAGCGCCTCCCGCAGCGCCGGCTCCCCCAGGGGGTGGGGGTAGCCCAGGTCGCCCGGGAACGCCAACGACCTAACCTGCGCCTGGATCGGCTCCCGGGGCAGCAGGTCAGCGCCGAGAATCCCCTCCGACAGGTCGATCACCCCGGGCAGCTTGCGGGCCGCCCGCACACGCTGGAGCAGCGGGGCCGTAGGGTGAAAGGCCCCGTCGGCTATGTAGCGGGACCAGTCGGGGGCAACGCCCCACAGGTCGCCCCGGACATAGGTGCCGCTGCCCTGGCGCCGCTCGACCAGGCCTGCCGCCTCCAGGTCGGCCAGCGCGACGGCCACGGTGCTCCGGTTAACGCCCAATCGCTCCGCCAGGGCGCGCTCGGTAGGCAGGCGGGCGCCGGGCGGCAGGGCGCCGCTGTGAATCTGCGCTGCGATATCCGCTGCGATCTTCCGGAACCGAACCGCCATGACCGACCACCTCGTGCCCAGTCTAGCACAATTGGCTGGAGTAAACACCAGCCAATTGGCCGAGGACGGCGCCCGCCACCCTGCTGCATAATCGGAGCATCGGGAGGCGATAACATGGAGCGCAAGGGACTCTGGTTCGGATTTCTAGGTGTCGCAAGCTTTAGCCTGACGCTTCCCGCCACCCGCCTGGCTGTGCACGACTTCGACCCCCTGGTGGTCACGCTAGGGCGGGCGCTCATCGCCTTTCTCTTGGCGGCCGGCGCCCTGCTGGCGACCCGGCAGCGGCGCCCGACGCCGGCCCAGTGGCGGCAGTTGGCTGTCATAGCGAGCGGTGTGGTGCTTGGCTTTCCCCTGCTGACCGCGTGGGCGATGCGCTACGTGCCGGCATCCCACGGGGCGGTCGTGCTGGGACTGCTCCCGCTGTTCACGGCGGGCGCCGCAGCGCTGCGGGGCGGCGAGCGGCCTTCCCTCAGGTTCTGGGTGGCCAGCGCGGCCGGCAGCGCCGCCGTGGTGGCCTTCGGGCTCTCCCAGGGCGCCGGCAGCCTGCACCTGGCTGACCTGGCCCTGCTCGGCGCAGTGCTGGCCGCTGCCATCGGGTATGCGGAAGGCGGCCGCCTCGCCCGGGAGATGGGCGGCTGGCAGGTCATCAGCTGGGCGCTGGTGCTGGCGGCGCCGTTCCTGGCGATCCCGGCCTGGTTTGCGGTGCAGGCCCACGGCCTGCCGGGTACCCCGCAAAGCTGGCTGGCCTTTGCGTACGTGGGCGTGGTGAGCCAGTTCCTCGGCTTCTTCGCCTGGTACAAGGGCTTGGCCCTGGGCGGCGTGGCCCGGGTGAGCCAGCTCCAACTGCTTCAGCCGTTCCTGACCCTGCTGGCATCGGGGCTCTTCCTCGGCGAGGCGATCACGCCGTCAAGCCTGGGTGTGGCTGTGCTGGTGTTCACCGCCGTACTGCTTGGGCGATGAGGTGCCGACCGCTCACCACCAGGCTGAGCGTGCCGATGGCAATCACGCCGAAAGCGATATCGGGAGCGAAGCCAATCAAAGTAGACCACGGCAGGCCTGTCAGGGCCGGTAGGCCCGCCAGAAGGAGGCCGCCCAGCGCGAGGTTTCCGCCCACGCGCACCCAGCGCCACTTTACCGGCTTCCGGGAGAACAGGCTCCACAGCAGCCGCACAACGCCCAGCGCCAGGAGTGCGTTCATGAGCAGCATCTGCGTGGGCGAGGAGAGGGAGGGCGCCTGCGGAGGCTCCTTGCCCGCCATCAGGCTGACAACCCCGTCCGTGATGCGCTTGAAGTCGGGAAAGAGCGCACTGTAGCTGTTGGCCAGCAGCACGACACCCCAGCTCTTGTCGGCAGCAATCACCATGTAGGACTGCCCGTTAGCCACCTCACCTGCGTGGGCGATCACCGGGACGCCAGCGATCGTCTCACGCCACCAGCCCATGCCATAGCGCTGGTCAGGACCCATCTGGGCGGCGGGGCGGTGCATCTCCTCCACGCTCGCAGCGGACAGCACTGGCTGCCCGCCCTTCATCACGGCGAGCAGGTACCGCCCCATATCCTCCGCGGAGGAGATGATGAACCCGGCAGGCACTTCGCTGGGCTTGTAGGGAAAGGTGCGTGCCACGGGAAAGCCGAGGTAGTACTGGTGCCCTTCCGTGAGTCCATCCTGCACAGCGGGCTTCAGGGACGTGTGGGAGTGCTTCATCCCCAGCGGGGCGAAAATGTGCTCCTGCACATACTTCCCGAACTCCTGGCCCGAAACGGTCTCGACGATCAAGCCGAGGGTGATGTAGTTGGCGTTGCTGTACTCGAAGGCGGCGCCCGGCGCCCCAGTAGGCTTGACCGCCGACAGCTGCCGCACGACGGCCTCCCTGGTGGTAGTCTCACCGGCCTCCAGGGCGAACGCAGCGCTCCGGGAGATGCCGCTGGTCTGATTGAGCAGGTGCCGCACTGTGATGCGTGCCGATCCACCCTCGTCGGCGAGGGTGAACCAGGGCAGATACTGCCGAACCGGGGCATCCAGGCTCAGCTTCCCAGCCTCCGCCAACTGCAGAATCGCCATCGCCGTGAACGACTTGCTGGTGGAGCCCAGAATGAACGGGGTCTGCGGGGTGGACGGGCGCCCGCCCTCCGCCGTAATGCCGTACCCCTTGGTGTGAACCACCTGACCGTCCTTGATGATCGCCACCGCCATGCCAGGAATCTTGGCGGCCCTCATTTGTACCTCGATATAGGCGTCAATATCGGCTGGGGTAGCGGCGGCGGCCCTTCCGGCCGTCGACAGGGTCAAACAGAAGAGCGCGATGAAGAGTGCGATGCGTTGCAGCATATGGTAAGGTCCCTTCCTGTCATGGAGTAATGCAAAAAAAGCCCCGGCCACCACGATGGCGGCCGGGACTGCAACATGCGTGAGCTACACGTTGAAGCGGAAGTTAACCACGTCGCCGTCCTGCATGATGTATTCCTTGCCCTCGAGCCGGACCTTGCCGGCCTCGCGGGCGGCAGCCATCGATCCGGCGGCGACCAGGTCGTTAAAGCCCACAATTTCCGCCCGGATGAATCCGCGCTCGATGTCGGAGTGGATTTCACCAGCGGCTTGAGGCGCCTTGGTGCCCCGACGGATCGTCCAGGCGCGCGACTCCATCTCGCCGGCGGTCAGGAAGCTCATCAGGTTGAGCAGCTGGTAGCCCGACTTGATTACCCGGTCCAGGCCCGACTCGGTCAGCCCCAGGTCGGAGAGGAAGAGCTGCTTCTCCTCCTCATCCATCTCAGCCAGTTCGGACTCGATCTTCGCAGAGACCGGCACCACCTCGTTCTTCTCCGAGGCGGCCAGCTCCACGACCTTTTGAACGGCGGCGACCTTGTAGGGGTCGGCCACGTTCTCCTCCGCCACGTTGGCCACGTACATGACGGGCTTGGCGGTAATCAGGTGCAGCTCCCGCAGCACCTTGGCTTCATCATCGTTCTGAACGTCGACCGTGCGGGCGGCCTTGCCGTTCTCCAGCGCCTCCTTCAGGCGGGTCAGCAGGCCGTACTCGACCTGCGCCTCCTTCAGGCCCGCCCGGGCAGCCTTGGCGACCCGGTCGTAGCGCTTGTCGACCGTCTCCAGGTCGGCGAAGATCAGCTCGAGGTTGATCACCTCAATATCGCTGAGGGGATCGACCTTGCCGTGCACGTGGGTGACGTTGGGATCCTCAAAGCACCGCACGACATGGGCGATGGCGTCCACCTCGCGAATGTGGGCCAGGAACTTGTTGCCCAGGCCCTCGCCCTTGCTGGCGCCCTTCACGATGCCTGCGATGTCGATAAACTTTACGCTGGTGGGCACAATGCGCTTGGAATTGAAGAGTTTGGCCAGAACCGGCAAGCGGGCGTCGGGCACGTCCACCACGCCGACGTTGGGTTCAATGGTGCAAAACGGATAGTTGGCTGCTTCAGCGCCGGCCTTGGTAATAGCGTTAAAAAGGGTCGACTTGCCCACGTTCGGCAGGCCGACAATCCCGATGGAAAGTCCCACAATGCGCCCTCCCTCTTCTACAAAACACCTTCACGATTATACTGGATGGGTGAACACGGTGCAATTGGCAGCCATACGGGAGGTACAGGCTTGGCCCCCGTCGTAATACTGACCGATGGGATCCTGGTGAAAGAGGTGGCCCCGGTGACAGATTTAGAGTTCCTGCGCAGTCTGCCCCTGTTCGCCGGCCTGCCCGATGCAGATATGGCCAAGGTGACCGCCATTACCCGAGAGCGCCGTTATCGCAAGGGCACCATCCTCTTTAATGAGGGTGACCCCGGCGAGGCGATCTACTTCATCAAAGAGGGCAAGGTACGGGTCACCCGCCTGGCCGCCGGCGGCCAGGAACAGGTGATCAACGTGTGGACGCCGGGCGCCGCCGTCGGGCTGGTCGTCCTGGCTGACAAGGCGCCCTACCCCGCTACAGCTCAAGTCATCGAAGATGCCATCCTGTTTGCCATCCGGGTGGACGATTTCCTCCCGCTGATTCCCGAGTCGGCCCCGCTGGCCGCCAACACCTTCAAGCTGGTCGGGCAGCGGCTGCGGCTCGCCCGCGACACGGCCCACGACCTGGCGGTATACTCCACCCATGGGCGCCTGGCCAGTCTGCTTCTGAAGACTGCCGAGGAGAAGCGGTCGAGTCGGTTCAACCTGGGGCTGACCCACCAGGACCTGGCGGGTATGATCGGCACCTCCCGGGAAACGGTCACCCGGGTGCTGGCCGACTTCCGGCGCACGGGGTGCATCAAGGTCGAGGGCGACGACTTCATCATCGCCAACGAAAAGAAGCTGAAAGAATGGATGGGCGAGCTCTAGAGCTCGCCCATCTCGCTATCTTCCGTGAAGTTGTCCGGGGCCGACGTAGAGGTCACCATGAGGATCCTCGCCAGACCCTCGCCGATATTGGTGACCCGATGCGGCACACAGCCCTTCCAGGTCCAGCAGTCGCCTGCTTCCAGGGTGACGGAGTGCTCGCCCTGCTCCGCCCGAATGCGGCCCTCCAGTAGCATGTGGAACTCCTCGCCGGGATGCGCGTGACCTTCACCGGTGCTCTGCCCGGGCAGCAGCTCCCCGAGGGTCCCTCGCAGGTTCTTCGTGCGACCAGTCAGCAGTTCCACCCTGAAGTGATCAGGCCCGAACTGGTAAACAGGCCGCTCCCCGGCCCGTACCACCTCAATGCCCTCCTCTGGTTTCAGCAAGAGGTAGGCGGGCGGCACTCCGAGCCCCTCGGCGATCTTGGCCAGGGTAGTCAGCGACGGCGAGGTCTTGTCGTTTTCAACCTGGCTGATCAAACCCTTGGAGAGTCCGGTGCGGTCCGCGAGCGCGCCTACCGTAAGGCCGCGTCCCACGCGGATCGACTTGATGCGCTCGCCTACCAGCATAGTACGTCTCCTTCACTTCAAGCTGGCCACGCGGACTCCAGCGAGCGCTTCAGCGCCTGACGAGCCCGATGCAACCGTGATTTCAGGGTGCCCACATCGATTCCCAGCATGTCTGCAACCTGCTGGTTCGACAGTTCCTGGCGGTCCCGCAGCTCAACCAGAACGCGCTGGGACTCTGGCAACTCCTTGAGTGCCTCATTCAGCAGATGAACCGTAAACACCTGCTCACATTTCGCCTCAGGGTCGGCAGAATAGTCGGCCAGGGGGAGTTCAGGGTCGAGCGATATATGGGTGACGCCCTTGTTGCGCCGGCGCCGGAAGTCAACGAAGGTGTTGGAGGCGACCTGGTAGAGCCAGGTGCTGAACTTGGCTTGCGCCTGAAAGCGGGGCAGCGCCCGCATGAGTCGCAGCATGACCTCCTGGACGGCGTCCTGGGCGTCGTCGTGGTCGCCCAGGGTACGAAGGGCCTGACGGAAGAGTTTCGCTTCGTACTTGCGGGCCAGCGAAGCGAACGCGTCCATGTCCCCGTTGAGGTAGCGCTCAATCAGCAGCTCGTCATCCATGGGAAGGCCCCCTTTCGTTGTTCAACCAATCTAACCATCAGTTTAGCTATAGTGTACACCGTTGTTCAATATCACGCAACGAAGTTTAAAAAAATGAACAGGGGCCGTATCTAACGATGGTTGCTCAGCGATATATATGGTGAAGACACTCGGGCGCCGCCGAAACCGCGGTCGGTTGGCGCCCCCGGTCTCGCCTGAGGGGTGTGCTGGCGACCGATTCTTTTGATAATTACGAGGAGGAGTTTCCATATGGCTAAGTGGGTTATTGATCCTTCCCATACCCTGGTTGAGTTCTCCGTGAAGCACATGATGATCGCGACCGTTAAGGGCCGCTTCGCCGGCGTGGAGGGCACCATCGTGGCCGACCCCGCCGACCTGACCAGCGCCGCCTTCGACGTGAAGGTAGACCTGAGCACCATTGATACCCGTGACGCCCAGCGTGACGGCCACCTGCGCTCCGCTGACTTCTTTGATGTGGAGAATCACCCCGCCATGACCTTCAAGAGCAAGAGCGTGAAGGCCAAGGGCGACGACGAATACACCCTGACCGGCGACCTGACCATCCGGGGCGTCACCAAGGAGGTCGCCTTCGACCTGACCTTCGAGGGCCAGGGCAAGGATCCGTGGGGCAACGAGAAGCTCGGCTTCAGCGCCGTGGGCAAGATCAACCGCAAGGACTTTGGCCTCGAGTGGAACGTGGCCCTGGAGTCCGGCGGCATCCTCGTCGGCGAGACCGTGAAGATGGAAGTCCACATCGAGGCCGCCAAGCAGGCCTAAGCCGTCATACCGTCAAACCACAAGCCGCCTGGCATCATGCCGGGCGGCTTTTTCTTGCTCGACCGGCAGCAGAGCCGGTCGTGGCGACATGTGCGTCACGATCGGCGACGGGGAAAGCGAGAGGCGTGGGGGGTGTCGGGGGGACAAGGGGCAACCTCCGAGGACGTTGCGATTTTAGCCCGCAGGAGGTTGCCCCGCCGCCGGTTAGCGCTCTAC
>JBOZRQ010000053.1:0-90689 GCA_050789255.1 Symbiobacteriaceae bacterium | reverse complement strand
GGTGTAGCGCAGCTTGGTAGCGCGCTTGGTTCGGGACCAAGAGGTCGCAGGTTCAAATCCTGTCACCCCGACCAATTGTGAAACAATTGGTCGCCCGTCAGTAGGTCGCCCTAGGCGACCACGAGAGGAACGACCAATTGTGTACGAAATGGGACTCGGCATAGGCCGGGTCCTGTTTTTGTATCTCGGATGTGCTGACTTGACTGGGTTGGAGACACGGTGCTATGTTCATACTGAGGTAAGTTAGCACTCCGAGAAGACGATTGCCAATAAGCCGGGGGTGAGACACCTGTGACCATGGACGATCGTAAGAGCAAAGTCCTGCAAGCCATTATCGAAGACTACGTAGCCACGGCGGAACCGGTTGGCTCTCGCACGATCGCCCGGAAGTTCCACCTTGGCGTCAGCCCCGCCACCATTCGCAACGAGATGGCGGACCTCACGGATCTCGGCTACCTGGAGCAGCCGCATACGTCGGCCGGCCGTATCCCTTCGGATCGCGGCTACCGCTACTATGTGGACTGCCTGATGGAGAGCCGGGACGCCTCCACTGCAGAACAGGACATGATTCGCCGGACCTTCGAGCGCAAGATCCGCGAGGTCGACCTGCTGGTCAGGGAGACCGCCCGCCTGCTTTCCGAGACAACGCAGCTGACAGCCGTGGTGGCTGGGCCGCAAATCGGCAAGGCGCACTTCAAGGAGCTTCGGCTGGTCCCCTTGGGGGCCGACAAGGCCGTTCTGATCTATATCACCGACAGCGGCTTCGTGGAGAACCAGGTGCTTGAGTTGCCGGTTCAGGTGACCATGCTGGAGCTCCAGCGTGCGTCTGACCTCTTGAATGAACAACTGCGCGGGCAGCCTGTGGAGACGCTCTCTCGCGGGGCGCTCCGGACGCTGAATCGGGAGCTTCATAAGTACGGGGTTCTGCTGGAGCAGGCTCTGCAGTTCCTGGAGGATCGCATGGAGCCCGGGGACCGGCAGCGTGTTTACCTTGGCGGCACCACCAACATTCTCGGCCAGCCTGAGTTCCGCAACGTCGACAAGGTTCGTGCCCTGCTGACGGCGCTGGAGCGGGAGGAAGTGGTGACCGAGGTGCTGTCGGCCGCCGATGAGGTTCACCCGGTCTCGATCAGCATCGGCGAGGAGATCCGGGTCCGGGACCTGGCGGATTGCAGCGTGATTTCTGCAACCTACCGCATGGGCGACGAGGTGATCGGGCGCATGGGGGTCATTGGCCCGAAGCGCATGGATTACGCTCGGGTCGTCGGGATCATGAACTCCATCTCCAAGCAGTTCGGCGACGGAGTACAACGCAGTCGATAGACAGACACACCCGGCCAGGTTGGCCGGGTGTGTTCTCATACGGAATCGGTGTGCAGCGATATGTATTTGCCCAGGTAGAGTTCTTGCTCCGGGCTGAGGCGGTGAAACTTGATGCCGACCACCCAGAGATGACTGGGCGACGGGGTGCATCGGACCACGGCCGCGGGTGCTTCGGCGGGGTGCAGGCCGATCGGGCTGAGGTTGACCAGCAGGCGGGTCGCGGGGGTGATCGGCTCCGCCACAACGAATGCGGCACCGTCGACGCTAAGGTTAATCATTTGAGCCGGAAGCTCATCCAGCGCGTCATCAGCAAATCGCACGGTGACGCCGGTGAACAGGTCGATGCGCGGAAACCGCCGGCGCTGCAGGACGTGGGGACGGCTGGGGATGGCGAGGGCGACACGATTTGCCGGTCCCCGGCGGCGAACCGAGGTGAAGCACTGCACGAGGGCCGTGGCCTGGGCAACTTCGAGGATGACAGCGCTGCCGTTCTGCGGCGGCCCCTCCTGGCTGTGAAGTTCGACGACAAGGTCTGTGCGGCTGACGGAGAGCACCTTGCAGGGGACGTGAACCATTTGGTGTCCACCCGGGCTGGTGGCGAAGAGCAGCCGACCGGTAGAGCCTACCATGGTCCGCAGATCTACCGGGGCGCCCGTCCCGTCAGCAAAGCTGATGGCATCCTGCTTACGCCATAACAAGAGATGCTCACCCTTTCGATCGTTTCCTAAAATATACCATAATAGATAGAAGATTTCAAGTAGAAACATGGAGACCCTTTCCGGATAGAACGGCAAAGGATGGCACACGCTTTGGGGTGGTATCGACGCACCCAGTCTTGACAGGGAAGAACCCCAGTGCTATTTTCTTGTATGGATGCGTTAGCACTCATTAGGGTTGAGTGCTAACAACTAACCTGAGGGGACCGGTGTTCATGTTCGAAGATGAGAAGGACCAAGGGGCTCAGGATCTGGCCGGCGACGGCCTCGGCGATGCCCCGTCCGGGGCGCAGGGCGAGGACCTGGAGCGGGCCCGGGCAGAGATCGCAGATTTAAACAACCGATTGCTGCGAGCCCAGGCCGACTTTGAGAACTACCGCCGACGCGTGGCTCGTGAGCGTGAGGAACTTGCGGTCTACGCCAACCAGAAGCTGGTCGTGAGCCTGCTGCCGGTGCTGGACAACCTGGACCGGGCGTTGGCAACGCCTACGATCACTGGGGACGAAAAGCTCCGTCAGGGTGTGGAGATGACCGCTCGCTCCTTCCGTGACATCCTGGCGAAGGAAGGCGTCACCACCATTGAGGCGGTGGGTCAGCCCTTCGACCCCAATCTGCACGAGGCTGTCATGACGGCGGAGTCAGATGAGCACGAAGACGGCGTGGTGCTGATGGAGTTCCAGAAGGGATACCGACTGGGCGATCGGACGGTCCGGCCCTCTATGGTTCAGGTTAGCAAGAAGGCCTAAGCGTCTCGGAAGTAAGGAGGCTACATTCAACCATGTCAAAGGTCATTGGTATCGACCTCGGTACGACGAACTCCGTGGTCGCCATTATGGAAGGTAAGGAACCGGTCGTGATTGAGAACGCCGAAGGTGACCGCCTGACGCCCTCCGTGGTGGCCTTTAACAAGGCCGGTGAGCGCCTGATCGGCAAGGTGGCCAAGCGGCAGGCCGTCACCAACCCCGACCGGACCATCATCTCGATCAAGCGGCATATGGGCACCAACCATCGCGTGCGCATTGACGATAAGGATTACTCCCCGCAGGAAATCTCTGCGATGATCCTCTCCAAGCTGCGGAGCGACGCTGAGGCCAAGCTGGGCGAGAAGGTGACCAAGGCGGTCATCACCGTTCCTGCTTACTTCTCCGATGCTCAGCGCCAGGCGACCAAGGATGCCGGCACCATCGCCGGCCTGGAGGTCCTTCGCATTATCAACGAGCCGACGGCTGCTGCGCTTGCGTACGGCCTCGACAAGGGCGATGACCACCGCATTCTGGTCTTCGACCTGGGCGGCGGCACCTTTGACGTTTCCGTGCTTGAGCTGGGCGGCGGCACCTTCCAGGTCGTCGCTACTGCGGGTAACAACCGCCTCGGCGGCGACGACTTTGACGAGCGGATCGTGAACTACGTCGCCGATAGGTTCCAGAAGGAGCACAGCGTCGATCTGCGCAAGGATAAGCAGGCCCTGCAGCGCCTCCGTGAGGGGGCCGAGAAGGCTAAGATCGAGCTCTCTGGCCTGGCCACCACCAACATCAACCTGCCGTTCATCTCCATGACGGCGGACGGCCCCGTCCACCTCGATGAGACCCTGACCCGCGCCAAGTTCGAGGAGCTCACCGCGGACCTGGTGGAGGCGACCATGGGCCCGACCCGTCAGGCGCTCCGGGACTCTGGCTTCGAGCCGAAGGATATCGACAAGGTCCTGCTGGTGGGCGGTTCCTCCCGCATTCCCGCCGTGCAGGAAGCGGTGCGCCGCTTCATGGGCAAGGAGCCTTACAAGGGCATCAACCCCGACGAGGTGGTCGCCCTGGGCGCCGCCGTTCAGGGCGGCGTGCTGACTGGCGACGTCAAGGACGTGCTGCTGCTGGACGTCACCCCGCTCTCCCTGGGCATTGAGACCCTGGGCGGCGTCTTCACCAAGCTGATCGAGCGCAACACCACGATTCCGACCGAGAAGACCCAGATCTTCTCCACCGCCGCCGACGGCCAGACCCAGGTGCAGATCCACGTGCTCCAGGGCGAGCGCGAGATGGCTGCCTACAACAAGACCCTGGGCCGCTTCGACCTCGACGGCATCGCCCCGGCGCCTCGCGGCGTGCCCAAGATCGAGGTGAAGTTCGACATCGACGTGAACGGCATCGTCCACGTGTCCGCCAAGGACCTGGGCACCGGTCGCGAGCAGAAGATCACCATCCAGAGCCAGACCGGTATGTCCAAGGATGACATTGAGAAGGCGGTCAAGGAAGCCGAGGCGATGGCTGCTGAGGACAAGCGGCGCCGTGAGGAGGCCGAGGTGCGCAACAACGCCGACTCCGCCGTGTACAATGCCGAGAAGATGATCAAGGAAGTCGAGGGCAAGGGCCTCGACCAGGGCCTGATCGACGCCGTGAAGAATGAGATCGAGCCCGTGCGTGAGGCCCTGAAGGGCGACGACACGGAGAAGACCAAGGCGGCCACCGAGAAGCTCACCGAGGCGGTCTACAAGCTGTCGGCGGCGATGTACGAGAAGGCTGGCGCTCAGGGTGGCAGCGAGGCTGGCGCCCAGGGCGGCGAACAGGATATTCCGAACGCCGATTTCAAGGTCAAGGACGACGACAAGTAGTCCTTCCTGGCGATTCGAGCAGGGACCGGCCCTTGGGCCGGTCCTTGGGTCATCCCACGGGTTGACCATGTGCCCGCCGGGGTGATATCGTCTAGCGAGGAGAGGAAGGGTGAACCCTTTGGCCAAACGGGACTACTACGAGGTGCTCGGCGTTCCGAAGAACGCATCTGAGGCCGATATTAAGAAGGCATTCCGGACGCTCGCTCGCAAGTACCATCCGGATGCCAATAAGGATGACCCCAGCGCCGCCGAGAAGTTCAAGGAGATCAACGAGGCGCATCAGGTCCTGTCCGACGCGGAACGCCGGGCGAAGTACGACCAGTTCGGCCACGCCGCCGAGCAGATGGGCGGCGCTGGCGGCGGCAACCCGTTCGAGGGTATGGGCGGGTTCGAGAACATGGGCGGCTTTGGCGACATTTTCGAGGCCTTCTTCGGCGGGGGCGCCCGCCAGCAGCGTCGTGGGCCCCAGCGGGGCGCCGACCTTCAGTACGAGCTGGAGCTCACCCTGCATGAAGCAGCCTTCGGCGTCACCAAGGAGATCAAAGTGCCCCGCACCGAGGACTGCGAGACCTGCCACGGCAGCGGCGCCAAGCCCGGCACCCAG
Organism: Symbiobacteriaceae bacterium; assembly: GCA_050789255.1. GTDB lineage: Bacteria > Bacillota > Sulfobacillia > Symbiobacteriales > Symbiobacteriaceae > JBOZRQ01. Next base: position 85,444 of record JBOZRQ010000053.1, on the reverse strand, counting down.
CCGGTGACCTGCTCGAAGTGCCGCGGTACCGGCCAGATTCAGATGACCCAGAGCACGGTCTTTGGCCGCTTCGTCAACGTCACCACCTGTGACAAGTGCCGGGGTGACGGCAAGATCATTGAGCAGCCCTGCGCCACCTGCCGCGGGCGCGGCCAGATCCAGAAGACCCACCGGGTGGAGCTGAACGTTCCCGGCGGCGTGGAGACCGGCTCGCGCATGCGCATGCCCGGGTACGGCGAGACCGGTGAGCGGGGCGGGCCGAACGGCGACCTGTACGTGGTGATGCGCGTCAAACCCGACCCGCGCTTCAACCGTGAGGGTGACGACCTGATCAGCGAGACCGTCATCAGCTTTGTCCAGGCTGCCCTGGGCACCGAGATCGAGGTGCCCACCCTGGATGGACCTGAACCGGTGAAGGTGCCCGAGGGAACGCAGCACGGCGACACCATCCGCCTGAAGGGCAAGGGCGTCAAGCACCTGCGCGGCAATGGCCGGGGCGACCAGCACGTGGTCGTGAAGGTCTCCACCCCGACGAAGCTTTCCGCTCGGGAGCGTGAACTGCTGCGCGAGCTGGCCGAAATTCGGGGCGAGAAGGTTATGTCCCAGGAGAAGGGCTTTTTTGACAAGGTCAAGGACGCCCTGGGGAATTTGTAGGTCTTGTCCGCGAGCGCCTGACGTAGCCTGTACTAGCATGCACAGGCAAAACGGGGGCGAGGTCCATGTCGCTGCGGCGTCACAGCGTGAATCAGGGTCCGGCCACTCCCCGCCGCCAGCCAAGTCTGCGGTGGGGGGCGGCCGGCCTTTTTGCTGTGCTGGTTGTTGGCGCAGCGCTCTACTTGTGGTACCCGGTGGACAAGACCAAGGGACTCTCGGCGACGGACCTTGCCCGGCAGGCGGGGCTCGCCGTGCTGACCGCCGAGCGGTACCGGTTCTCGGTGGGGCTCTCGGGGGCGCCCGGCGACCAGACGTTCCCCACTTCGGCGATGGATGGGGCGTTCCAGCGCCAGCCGCAGGTGCTTCACCTGAAAGGGAGCAGCAGCACGGGGACCACCAAGGTGCCGCTGGAGTATTACCTGGAGGGGCAGGACCTCTATATGCTCGATCCCCGTGACGCTGGCTGGAATCTGCTCCGCAGGGCGGATGTGACCGGGCTGAGTAGCTTTCAGCCGGATCAGTTGGCCTCGCCGCTGGTGGAGGGCCTGCGGGGCGCCGCGGTGCTGGGCCGGGAGCGGTTGGGCGGGGGCGAGGCCGTGGTGCTCAGGGTGGAGCTAGACCCGGCGATGATGAGGGAACGGCTGGGCGGCGCCCGTCCAGAGCAGGTGCAGTACAAGCTGTGGGTCTACACGCGCACCCTGAAGCCCGCCCGCTTCACGGTTGAGCACCGGCCGGGGGAGCAAGCCAAGGCAGCGGGCTTCCGCTACCAGCTAGATTGGTCGTTCGGGCGCACCCCTGGGGTGACCGTGCCGGAGAAGGTGAAGGTTGAAGCCCGGCGCATGCCGCAGGCCTGAGATCGGCGGGGGAGACAACGCGGTCTCCTCCGTCTTGCTTTTTCCTGAAACCCCAAGAAGCATGGTGGCGGTCTAAGAAGTGAAACCTGAGTCGACGTACGGGAGGATTCGGCCATGCGTATGAAATTGACAGCCTGCGGGCTGTTGCTTGCGGTCACGGTTGCGGGCTGCGGCGGCGCCCGCACCAAGTGCAACGACCCGGACACCAAGCCGGCCACATCGACGCAAACGAAATGCGTCTCAGAGCGCACGGGTTCAGCGCTCTCCTTCGAGGTAATTGCCGAGGATAAGCTTCCATCGGAGTTGGGCGCCTGGAAAACGATGACTCAGGGTGAGAAGAAGATGAGGGGCGGCTGGCTGGTCCACCGGCGGATCGGTGACTACCTGTACATGGCCATCATCGGTGGCGAGCAGCCCTCGGGCGGGTATCGGGTGGAGGTGGAGCAGGTGAACCTGGTTGCCGAGACCGGGACGGATGTGGTCAGCGTGAAGGCGAAGGTGGTCGGCCCGCCGCCCGGCAGCGGCACGACGGCGGTGATCACCTACCCCAGGGCCTACGTGCGCATCCCCTATGCTGCCTCGAAGCCTGCCCCGGCGGTCGACGGCGTGCTGGAGTTGACTGGCGCCGCGGCGGACAACGCACGGGCAGCTGCTAAGTACGATGTTGTGGTTGAGGACGCACTCCCGCCCCAGTTGGCCCAGTGGCCGAAGTCCACCGTGCAGATTCCGGGCGGCACGTCTGAGGTAGTCGGTGGGTACCTGTATGTCATGGCGTCGGCGGGCATGCGCGGTACCGGGGGCTACTCGATCAAGATCTCCGGCCTGGAGGTCATGGAAGACGTGGTACTGGTGGAGGCGCACCTGGGTGTGCCGGCGCCGGGGCAGAACGTCACGGAGGCGCTGACCTATCCGAAAGCCTACGCTCGGGTCCCGTTTGCGGGCAGCAAGGCGCCACGGGTTGAGCTGAAGCTGGTTGAGGATGCTCCTCCATCGGCCGCCAAGCCCGAACAGCCTTCGACCAAGCCTGAGGTCGCAGCCAAGGGCGAGGTGAAGTTCCAGGCGGTGGATCCCAAGGTGCTGCCGAAGGATTTGCAGGGCTGGGCGCTCGGGACCAGGGGCGAGGCCGGGATCAGCGGCCAGGTCGCCGAATCTGCGCTATACCTGCAGGTGTACGCCGGAGAGCAGCCGACCGGCGGCTACCGGGTGGAGATTCGCAAGGTCGAGCTGCTGGACGGCACGGTGCGGGTGCAGGCCGTGCTGCACAAGCCCGCTCCGGGGGCGATGGTGACCCAGGCGCTGACCTACCCAAAGGGCTTCGCCAAGATCGAGTACGCTGGAACGGACGTCCCCAAGCTGCAAGTAGAGTGGGTGCAATAAAGGCGAGGGCCGGGGAGTGACTCCCCGGCCCTCGTTATTATCGCTTGGCAGCCAACTGGACGAAGGCATCTTCCATGGAGGTCGCTCCGAGCGTCTGCTTGAGAGCCGTAGGCCGGTCGAAGGCGATCATGCGCCCGCCCAGCATTAGCCCGACGAGGTCGCAGTGCTCGGCTTCATCCATGTAGTGCGTGGTCACGACGATGGTGTTGCCCTGGCTGGCCAGACCGTAGAGCAGGCGCCAGAACTCCCGCCGTGAGACCGGGTCGACGCCGCTGGTGGGCTCGTCGAGCATCAGCAGCGGGGGCTTATGCACCATGGCGCAGGCGAAGGCCAGCCGCTGCCGCCAGCCGCCCGAAAGGTGGACGGCCAACTCGTGCCGGCGTTCGCTCAGCCCGCTCCAGGCCAGGAGTTCCTCACGCCGGGCGCCGAGCCCGGCCCCGCTCAGACCATAGACCCCGCCGGCGAAGTCGAGGTTCTCCTGGGCCGTGAGGTCGTTGTACAGGCTGAACCGCTGCGACACGTAGCCGATCTGCCGGCGGATGGCGTCGGACTCCTTGACGATGTCGTGCCCGAGCACCTGCCCCTTGCCCTCGCCAGGGGCGAGGATGCCCAGAAGGATCCGCATGAAGGTGGTCTTGCCCGCCCCGTTGGGACCCAGGAGCCCGAAGACCACACCGCTCGGGACGGTAATGGAGACGTTGTCGACCGCCACGAACTTGCCGAAGCGCTTGGAGAGCCCTTCGGTGTAAATGGCTGGCGTGCTCATGCGCTCACCCCCTCGCGGGTCAGCATCCAGATGTAGGCGTCTTCCAAGGACGGCTCGACCGCAGCGACCTGGAGGCCGGGCAGGGTCGGGAGGCTGCGCAGGCGCTCGGCGAAGGTGACGTGGACGCAGTCCCCGAACGGGTGGGCCGCCTGGGCGCCCGGCAGCTTCAGAGCTGCCTCCTCGAGGGCGCCGCGGCTGAGCCCGGGGGACCGCACCTCGGCCACGGTGTAAGGCATGTTCTGGCGGAGGGCGGCCGGGGTATCGCAGGCCAGGAGTTGGCCCTGATGCAGGAAGGCGACCCGGTGGCAACGGGCGGCCTCATCCATGTAGGGCGTGGAGACGATCACAGCCGTGCCCTTGCGGATCAGCTCCTGAATCAGGTCCCAGAACTCCCGGCGGGAGACGGGGTCCACCGCCGTGGTGGGCTCGTCGAGCAGCATCAGGTCGGCCTCATGGACCAGGGCGCTGGCGAGCGAGAGCTTCTGCTTCATGCCGCCGGAGAGCTGGCTGGCCAGCCTGTCCTTGAACTCCCAGAGCCCAACCCACTCCAGCAGGTACCGGCCCTTGCGGCGCACAGCCTGGTCGTGCAGGCCGTAGATGCGGCCGAAGAAACTGAGGTTCTCCAGGACCGTCAGGTCGGGGTAGAGGCTGAAGTGCTGCGAGAGGTAGCCGACCCGCTCCCGGCCGACCCGGAGATCGATGGAGCCCCCGGTGTGGCCTAGCGCTCCGGCGAGGATGCGCAGCAGCGTGGTCTTGCCGGCGCCGTCCGGCCCGACGACACCCAGCAGTTCGCCGGGCTTCACATGCAGCGAGATTCCGTGCAGCACGGCTCGCGGGCCAAACTTCTTGGTGAGGTTGAAAGTTTGAAGCAACATGGCCATGCCCCCTTAACCTAGCCGCTTGCGGAACCGTGCGGAGGCGAAGGCGATCATAGCGACCCCGTAAAGGCCCAGGAAGATCGCCGGCCACTTGAGCAGGTCGAGGCCGAGGCCCTTGAGGAACATGCCGCGGGCGATCGGCATGAAGTAGGTGAGCGGGAAGAGGTAGGCGATGTACCGGATCGCCACGGGCATGGCCGTAAGCGGGAAGATCATGCCGGAGACCAGAAACTGCGGGAAGACCATGAACAGCGACATCTGGATCGCCTGCTGCTGATTCTCCGCCAGGGTGGAGACCAGCAGGCCGATGCCCAGGGTGGAGAGCAGGAACAGGGTGGCCAGGGCGACAAACACCAGCAGGTTGCCGGCGAAGGGAACATCAAAGATGAAGATGCCGGCCGTAACCACCAGGGCGAAGTCGAACAGGCCGATGATGGTATAGGGGATCAGCTTGCCGAGCATCAACTCGAGGGGCCGGATCGGGCTGACCACCACCTGCTCCAGGGTGCCGTGCTCCTTTTCCCGCACGATGCCCAGGGCGGTCATCATCGAAGTGATGAAGAGAATCACCATGCCGGCGAGACCGGGGATCATCATGTTGGCGCTGCGCAGTTCCGGGTTGTAGAGGATGTCGACCTTCGGCACCGAGACGGGCATCTTGGCTTCAGGCAGGGTCGGCAGTCCCGCTGCCGGTGCCACCGGCGGAGCGGAGGGCGCCACGGCAGGACCCGTAGTTTGGCCGACCTTCGCTTGCAGTTCGGCGATGGTCTTCGCCTGGGCCTGCAGTTGCGCCGTCAGCTTGCCGATCGCCTCACCCTGGGCGGTGAGGGTCGTCCGGACCTTCTCCTGGGCCAGCTTGGCCTGCTCCGCCGCCAGTTCGGCAGCCAGCTGCTGGAGGATGGGGGAGAGGGCGCGCAGACCGGCCTGGGCGGAGAAGAAGTCGGAGCCGTCCACCAGGATTTCGGCCTGGGCTGGCTCCTTGCCGGCTTCGGGCAGGGCGCCGAAGTCAGGCGGCAGAATCAGGCCGATGTTCGCTTCGCCCCGCATGATGCGGTCCTCGATCTCCGCACGGTCGGCGACGTTCGCCACCGTGAAGTTCTCGTCGATGCCGAGGGTCTCCACCAGTTTGGCAGCCAGGGGACTGCTCCCCTGGTTCACAACGGCGGTGGGGATGTGTTTCACATCAAAGGTAGCCGCGTACCCGAACATGGTGAGCCAGACCACAGGGATGACGATCATCATGGCGAGGGTGCGCTTGTCGCGGCGGATCTGGATAAACTCCTTGCGAACCAGGGCCCATAGTCGCTTGCCCATGTGTGATCCTCCTCGAAGCAGGGTAGACGGGCTTTCTAATTGATCAATCAATTAATATATACTCTCGGGACAAGTTGACTGTCAAGGGGGATATCTAGCCGGGGACTGGGAGGGGGTATGATATAATGGCGCAGTAGGGCTTTGGACAGGAGGCAGGTAGAGGTTGCGTTACTTGGAAGTGAGCATTCGGTGCCGGCGGGAGGCCGCTGATGCCGTGGGGGAACTGCTGGCGGAGCTGACCGGCGGCGGGTACGCCGTGGACGACCCGCAGGGGATCATTGAGAACCAGGCCAAGGGGAACTGGGACGCCACCGACCTGGTGGCCGGCGACCCGGCCTGGGTAGTAGTGAAGGCATGGCTGGCCGAGGCGGGCGACATTGAGCACTCCCGGTTCCGCCTGGAGCAGGGGCTGGAGGAGATTCGCAGCCTGGGGCTCGGCGAGATCGATCCGCCGGTTCACAGCTGGGTGAATGCCGAGGACTGGGAGAACGCCTGGAAGGAATACTTCAAGCCGCTCCGAACAGGGGAACGCCTGGTAGTTATTCCATCCTGGGAGAACTATGACCTGCAACCGGGCGATCTGCCGCTCTACCTGGACCCTGGCATGGCCTTCGGGACAGGCTCCCACGCCACCACCGGCCTCTGCCTGCGCTGGCTGGAGAAGCTGGTGAAGCCGGGCCACAGCGTGCTTGACGTGGGCACCGGCTCGGGCATTCTGGCCATCGCCGCGGCGAGGCTCGGGGCCGAGCGCATCACGGCGATCGACATCGACCCGGTGGCCGTTCAGGTGGCCAAGGAGAACGTGGCCAAGAATGAGGTCGCTGTCGACGTGAGCCTGAACACCTTGGACCAGGTTGATCCCGATGCGGTGGATCTGGTCATTGCCAATATCATCGCCTCGGTGATCATTGACCTGCTTCCCGAAGTCGCTGCTCGGATGAAAGCGGGCGGGCGCTTCCTGGCTTCGGGCATCATTGCCGAGAAGAAGCAGCAGGTGCTGAACGCCATGACCGAGACCTGGATGCTTCCCCTGGAAGTGCGTGAGGAGAACGGCTGGGTCGCTATCCTGGCCACGCGGACGCCATGACGCGCTTCTTTGTGGAACGTGTAGATGGTGACCGGGTTCTGCTCGGCAAGGAGGACTCGCACCACCTGCTGAAGGTGATGCGGGCCGAACCAGGGGAGCCCTTCACCGTGGTGGCGGGCGGCGTCGAGTACGACTGCCGGCTGGCCGGCACCGAGGATGGACGGGCCTTGGGCGAAATCTCCGGCAGCCGCCCCGCCATGGGGGAGCCGCCGGTGCAAATCACCCTGTTCCAGGGCCTGGCCAAGGGTGAGAAGATGGAGACGGTGATCCAGCACGGCACCGAGGTGGGCATCTGCGGCTTTGTGCCGGTCGCAACCAGCCGGGCTGTGGTGAAGCTGGAGCCCAAGAAGGCGGCTGAGCGGGTGGAGCGCTGGCAGCGCATCGCCCGGGAGGCCGCGGAGCAGAGCCGGCGGGGCGCCGTCCCCCAGGTGGCGGGCGTCGCCTCCTGGAAAGAGGCGGTGGCCCGGGCGGGGCAGTTCGACCTGGTCCTGGTGCCCTGGGAAGAGGGCGGGGAGCCCCTGCGGGAGGTGCTGGCCTCCAAGCCCGAGGTCAAGACCGTGGCGGTCTTTATCGGGCCGGAGGGCGGGCTGTCGCCCGAGGAGGTGGAGCTGGCCCGCAGGGCCGGCGCCCGGCCTGTGACCCTGGGCCCCCGGATCCTGCGAACCGAGACGGCCGGCCTGGCCGCTGCCGTGGCGATTCTCTACGCACTGGGGGACCTGGGATGAGGTACCCGGCGGGCTACTACCGGTACTTTGAACTCTTCAACCACGAGGAGTTCTGGGAGGCGCATGAGGCGCTGGAGGAGATCTGGAAGGAGACCGACAACGACCTCTTCCTGCGCGGGCTGATCGTGTTCGCCGCGGCCTTCGTGCACGTGCAGCGGAACAACCCCTCGGGCTGCCGCAAGGTGCTCGACAAGTGCATCGACTGGCTGACGCCGTATGCTCCGATGCACTGGGACCTCGACGTAGACCGGGTGCTGGCCCACGCTCGCTTCTGCCGGGATCAGCTGGACCGGCTTCCGGAGGGGGCGCACCTGAGAGATCATCTACCCTTCATAAAACTGGGGCTGACACAGCAATGACGGCACAACCCGCTACAGCAGCGAACGCATCGCAGAAGCGCCCGGGGGTCTCAAGTCTCGACCTGGCCCTGCTGGGCGTGGTGGTGGCCTGGGGTGTGGGCTATGTGGCCTTCCGCATTGGCCAGCGTGAGATCCCCACGGGCATCTTCAACCTGCTTCGGTACATCATCGCGACGCCGGTCTTCTGGCTCTTTCTGCTCCGCTCCGGCGAGGACTGGCGGCTGCCCAGGGCTGACTGGCCCAGGGCCACGTTTACCGGGCTGATCGGCGTGCTGGTCTACAGCATGTTCTTTGCCGGTGCTGCGAAGATTACCAATGCCGCCAACGTGGCGCTCCTCCTGGCGATGTCGCCTGTGTGGGGCGTGCTGATGGGCTGGGCAGGGGGCCGTGGCGCACCCAGCCTGCGGTTTGCGATCGGTTCAGCGGTTGCCTTCGGCGGTGCTGCTTTGGTGATCGCCTTCGGCGGCGGGGGCCTGGAGTTCAGCCTTGCATCGCTGCAGGGCGATTTGATGGCCTTGATTGGCAGCGTGATTTGGGCCTGGTACGGCATCGTCGCTCAGCCGCTGCTAAAGAACCACAGCGGCACCAAGGTCCAGGCCTGGATCAACCTGATTGCGCTTGTGGGCTTTGCGATCTACCAGGGACCGGCGGCGCTGCAGTTTGACTGGTCCGTGGTGACGCTCGGCGGGTGGATTTCGCTGCTCTACGTCGCCCTGATGGTGACCGTGTTCGGTCACATCATCTGGTACACGGCGATTGCTAAGGTTGGGCCCGACCGGGTCATGCTGGCGATGTACCTGGTGCCCGCCTTCGCCGCCGTCTGCGGGGCGCTGTTCCTGCAGCAGCCCTTCGGCCTCCTGCAGATCGTTGGCGCGGTTGTGGCACTGGGTGGGGTTTTCCTGGTAAGGCGATCTGCTGCGTAACCAAAGGCCGTCGCCCTGCGTTGAAGAATCCAGGCGGGCGGCATATATGTGAGGGAAGAATTCCGGAAGGGGTGGCCCCATGACCGAGAAAGTTCGGGTGTACTTAATCTTTGGCGGACGGTCGGGCGAGCACGAGGTGTCGCTGATGTCGGCCAAGAACGTGATGGGCGCCCTCGACAAAACCAAGTATGAAGTCGTTCCGATCGGGATCACCAAGGAGGGGCAGTGGCTTCTGACCGGAGATCCCATGAAGGCCCTGACCGAGGGTGTGGAGAAGGCCGAGGGCTTCCCTGTGGGCCTGCTGGGCGACCCCACCCGCAAGGAGTTGGTGCCGGTGGGCGGCGGCACCCCGCTCCCCCCGACCAGCGCACCGGCGGTCTTCTTCCCCGTGCTGCATGGCACGTACGGCGAGGACGGCACGATCCAGGGGCTCCTGGAGATGGCGAACGTGCCCTATGTGGGCTGTGGAGTGCTCGCATCGTCGGTCGGCATGGACAAGGGCGTCGCCAAGATGCTCTTTCAGCAGGCCGGCCTGGAGGTGGCGCCCTGGCGGGTCTACCTGCGCAAGGAGTGGGACTCGGACCGCGACCGTGTGATGGACGACGTGGAGGCCGAACTGGCGTACCCGGTCTTTGTGAAGCCCGCCAACCTGGGATCCTCGGTGGGCATCTCCAAGGCGCGCGATCGTGCGGAGTTGGCACGGGCCCTTGACGAAGCGGCTCGGTTCGACCGGCGCCTGATCGTGGAGAAGGGTGTCACCGCGCGAGAGATCGAGGTGAGCGTGCTGGGCAACGACGACCCGATCGCTTCGGTCCCCGGCGAGGTGGTGCCGGGCAACGAGTTCTACGATTACCAGGACAAGTACTTCGACGACCGCTCCTACACCCGGATTCCCGCCGACATCCCCGAGGGGGTGGCGGAGGAGATCAGGCGTCAGGCGGTGGTGGCCTTCAAGGCGATCGACGGGGCGGGCATGGCCCGGTGCGACTTCTTCCTGGAGAAGGGCACCAACCGGATCTTCATCAACGAGCTCAACACGATTCCGGGCTTCACCCGGATCTCGATGTACCCAAAGCTCTGGGAGGCCACGGGCATCAGCTACAGCCAGCTGTGCGACAAGCTGATTCAGCTGGCCCTGGAGCGGCATGCTGACAAGAACCGCAACGCCACGTCCGTATAGTGCAATGGGAGACCTGGGGTGTTGTCCCTGGTCTCTTTTTATTAAACTCGAAACATTTAATGGGCGGAATACGTCTATCCTCCCGTGGAGGGATTCCCATGCAGTACCGCCCGATTCGCGCTGAAGAGATCAATCAGTGGCGAGAGTTCCAGGAGTACTGTTTCAACGTGCCGTCGAACGAGTTTCAGGGCTACGTGGAGAACCAGGTCCGTCTGGAACATCTGCGAGGGGTGTTCGACGATGAGGGCCGCATGCTGGCGGTGCTGACCAACCTGCCCTTCGCCATGTATGTGGACGGCGCCCGGATTCCCATGGGCGGCATCGCTGGCGTGGCCTCGCTGCCGGAGTACCGCCGTGGAGGCAATGTCGGGCAACTGCTGGTGGAGTGCATCCGGGAGACCCGTGAGCAGGGGATGCCCCTCTCCGGGCTCTACCCGTTCAAACAGTCCTTTTACCGGCGCTACGGCTGGGAGGTCGCTTCGGCCTGGAACATGACGGTCATCCCGATGGATCAGCTGGCGCCGTATCGGGCCTTCGGCGGGGTCGTCACGCGCCACTGGCGCGCCTCCGAAGACTGGGCAGAGCTGAACGCCATCTATGACCGGTGGGCCAGGCAGCGCCGGGGGTACATGGTGCGGGATACCCAGGCGCACTGGAAGGAATGGGTCAATGCCCAGTGGCGCCCCGAGGACCAGCAATGGCACGCAGCGGTTTGGCGCCCCGAGGCTGGGGCGCCGCCGGAAGGATACGTATACTACCGTGTGGACAAGCCTGACGGCAAGAACCGGTTGGCGGTCAAGGAGATGATCGCCCTGACGCCCGAGGCCGAGCGCGGGCTCTGGGGCTTTGTCGCCCAGCACGATTCCGCCTGTGACACCGTAGGCATTCGCATGAGGCGGAGCTACCCGATCTGGCATTTGGCGGAGAACGCCGGCGGCATTGACGCCAAGCTTACTTCCGGGCCAATGCTGCGGATCGTCGATGTGAAGGGGGCCTTCGAGTCCCGACCCTGGCCGACCCATGTGAACGGCAGCGTGACCATTGGGTTCGCGGACGAGCACGCCCCGTGGAACCACGGGACCTGGCAGGTCAGCTTTGAGGGCGGGCGGGCTGCGGTCCGTTCGGCGCCGGGCGCCACCGAGGACCTGGCGGCCGCCGTGCAGACCTGGTCGCAGATGTACGCGGGCCTGGTCGGTCCGGAGCAACAGGCGCGCAGCCAGCGGCTGGCTGTGTCGAATCAGCATGCGCTCCGTTTGCTGCGAGAGGCGCTTGCGGGCGATGAGTTCTTCTACTACGAGTACTACTAAGTCGCCCCGGCGTTCGTCGAAATCAGAGGAATTTCGAGGGATCCCGTAGAATAATTTGTCAAGCATTCATAAAAGATATCCCATAGGCCGTGTAGCCGAACTGGAGGGTTACTTTGTCAGCGGACTGCATCTTCTGCAAAATTGTTGCCGGGGAAATCCCCGCGACCAAGGTCTATGAAGACGAACAGGTCGTAGCATTTAACGACATATCTCCGGTGGCGCCGGTCCATGTTCTGGTCATCCCGAAGCGTCACGTCGCCTCCATCCATGATGTGCACGCCCAGGATTCTGCCATGCTGGGACATATCTTTTCGGCCGTGCAGAAAGTGGCCGCCGAAAAGGGCGTCGCAGAGAGCGGCTACCGGGTCGTCACCAACGCCGGCAAGGACGCGGGGCAGGTTGTTTTCCACCTGCATTTCCACGTCATTGGCGGCGACAAGTTGGGCCGGATCGGGTAGGTTAGGGTTTGACATAACCCTAGTGCCGCGGTATAATCGCGAAGCGTGTTCTTTTTCCCCGAGGATCGGATGAGGGGAGGGAAGTCCGGGATGTCCGAAGTAAAAATCGGTAAGAACGAGACGCTGGAAAGCGCTCTTCGCCGTTTTAAGCGTCAGATTCAGAAGGCCGGCGTGCTCGCCGAAGTCCGCAAGCGCGAACATTACGAGAAGCCGAGCGTGAAGCGCAAGAAGAAGAGCGAAGCGGCTCGTAAGCGTAAGTACCGCGACTAGGCAAGGGAGCTGGCTACCGTGTCCTTAAGCGAGCGGTTAACCGAAGACATGAAGGCGGCCATGAAAGCCGGACCTGCCGGCAAGGTTCGCCTGGAGGTCATCCGGTTTCTCCGGTCGGCCATGAAAAACGTCGAAATCGATAAGAAAGCCCCCCTCACGGACGAGGACATCCTGGGCATCATCACCAAGCAGGTGAAGCAGCTTAAGGACTCTCAGACCGAGTTCGAAAAGGGCGGTCGCCAGGACCTCGTCGAGAAGGCGCAAGCTGAAATCGACGTCCTGAGCGGGTATCTCCCCGAGCAAATGAGCGAGGCGGAGATTCGCGACCTGGCTCGCCAGGTGATCGCCGAGGTCGGCGCCCAGGGTCCGAAGGACATGGGCAAAGTCATGGGTCCGATTGTAGCCCGCACCAAGGGGCGGGCTGACGGGAAGCTGGTCAACCAGGTAGTCAAAGAACTGCTTGGCTAAGTTCATAACAAATCAACCCGGTGTGGCGAAAGCCTCACCGGGTTTTTGTTGGCGTACATAATCGCCCGCAGGCCGGGGCACCAGCCCCGGTCTGCTTATGTTATAGTAGGATGTACATGACCCTGCGGGAAGGAGGCGCCCCGATGCCGGATGATCAATCCACAGACCGTAGGGGATTCTTTCTGGAGAGCTTCCGATCCCTGGGGCGGCTGCTGGCGGATGCCGTCAGCGAGACGATCAAGGGCACGACCGGCGGCAAGCGCTACCTGCGGCCTCCCGGGGCGATCGACGAGGCTGCCTTCCTGCTGACCTGCACCCGGTGCGGTGAGTGTGCCAAGGCCTGCCCGACCCAGGTGATCAAGTTCCTGGGGCCGGACAGCGGCGCCGCCGTGGGCACTCCCTACATTGACCCCCTGGATAAGGCCTGTGACCTGTGCGGCAAATGCATGCCGACCTGCGAGCCCAGGGCCCTGCTCACCATTGCCGACCCCCGGCAGGTGCGGATCGGCACCGCGACGATTGACCCTCAACACTGCTGGGCCCACCAGGGACAGCTTTGCGACATATGCTACAGCCGTTGTCCGTTTCCGGATGAGGCGATTAAGATGGAGCGCGGCAAACCCGTCATTCTTCCCGACGTTTGTACAGGCTGCGGTCTGTGCGCCTATGTGTGCGTGAGCACCCCGTCGGCTATCAGAATCGACCCGCGCGTTTAATGCAGGGGGAGGTCTCTAGTCATGAAGGTTGTTCGCACGGAAGAGGCAGTGGGCATGATGCTCTGCCATGACCTGACCCGGATCGTTCCGGGCGAGGGGAAGGGGCCGGCGTTCCGGAAGGGCCATGTCGTGCGGGAAGAGGATATTCCCATGCTGCTTTCTATGGGCAAGGAGCACCTGTACGTGTGGGAGCTCCAGCCGGGAATGGTGCACGAAGAGGATGCGGCCCTGCGCCTGGCACAGGCGGGCGTAGCCGGCGGCATTACGTGGGCGCCGCCCCGGGAGGGGAAGGTCTCGCTGAAGGCGGCTCACCCGGGCCTGCTGCGCGTCGATGCGGCCAAGCTCGAGGCGATCAACAGCGTGGGCGAGGTCACGATTGCCACCCTGCGGGACCGCACCGCGGTGAGCGAGGGGCAGTTGCTTGCCGGCGTGAAGGTGACGCCGCTGGTGATTGAGGAGCGGCAGGTCCAGGAGGCGGAGGCTCAGGGAAACTGGATCCAGGTGAAGCCTTACCGGCCGCTGAAGGCCGCCATCATCGTGACGGGCAGCGAGGTCTATAAGGGCCGCCTGGAGGACAAGTTTGGCCCGGTGGTGGCGGCGAAGCTGGCGGCGTTCGGCTGTCCGGTGGTCTACCGCACGATCAGCGATGACCAGGCGGAGATGACTGTGCAAAAGATCCGGGAGGCCGAGGCTGCCGGGGCCGAGTTAATTCTGTGTACCGGCGGCATGTCGGTGGACCCCGACGATGCCACTCCCGGTGCGATTCGCCAGGCGGGCGCCCGCATTGTGACCTACGGCGCCCCGGTGCTGCCGGGCTCCATGTTCATGATGGGCTACCTGCCCGGCGACCGACCGATCATGGGGCTGCCTGGCGCCGTGATGTTCGAGTCGTACACCCTCTTTGACATGGTGCTGCCGATCGTTTTGGCCGGGGAACTGCTCACCAAGCAGGACTTTGTGCGCATGGGCCACGGCGGGCTGATCCACAAGTAGGAGGGCCGCCAATGCTGGAGCTTACCATTCCCGGGCGGCCGAGCCTAAGGCTGGAGCATCTGGTGCTGGACTACAACGGCACGATTGCCGTGGACGGGAGGCTGGCGCCCGGCGTTGCAGAACGGGTGCAGGCGCTGGCTCCGCACCTTTCGGTTCATGTGATCACGGCCGACACCTTCGGGTTGGCGGCCGAGCAGACCCGCGGGCTCTTCCTGAACCTGACCGTCATCGGTCCGGGGGAGCAGGCTGCGCAGAAGCGCCAGTTCGTGGAGCGGCTTGGCGCCAGTGGTGTTGTGGCAGTCGGCAACGGCGCCAACGATGCGGAGATGTTTCAGACAGCCGCGCTGGCGGTCTGTGTGATGGGGCCGGAAGGGGCTGCCACCCGTACCTTGATGGCATCGCATGTGACGGTTCCCAGTGCCGCCGATGGACTGGACCTGCTTCTGAAGCCGGGTCGGCTCGCAGCTACGCTTCGAATTTAGGGCTGCCGTGAGGGGCGGCCTTGCTTGCGTTTTCAGAAATTGACCCGATATTTCAGTAGTGGTATAGTAATTATGTATAAAACTGTCTGAGGAGGGGGATGCGGGCATGCAGATTTGGCGCAAGCGAATCGCTTCGTGGCCTTACCTGCCCGTATTCCTCGTTCTTGCTGTTGGTGCGGCTGACTATCTGCTGGTGGCAATTCACCTGCTGAGGGTAGAAGGTCCGCTTTTCACCGGGTCTGACGAATGGATTCTGTTTGTGGCAGGAACGGCGATCCTTGCCGGTACCTTGCTCATGGGTCTGAAGGAGTCCCGGCGACGGGGCTTCAGTACGCGCCTGAATGGACTTGTTAGCGCCAGTTTGGCCATTGTTGTGCTTACCGCAGGCGTAGGGATCCTGCGCACGAGTGTTTCCGTGAGCGCCTGGAACGGACTCCCCCTGGCGATGTTCCTTCTGAACCCGATGCCGTACATCGTCGCGTTTGCGCTGTTACTGCGAAGGACCTTCACGGTCTTCGTGACCGAGTTGGGCAAGACACTATACGAGCGCGACGGCCTGAGCGCCGTGCTGGCGTTTAGCGAGACGACCAGCCTGATGGACCGGGAGGCCATGGTCAGCGAGATCATCACGCGGAGTCGGGATCTGACCGGGGCAGACGCCTGCCTGCTCTACCTGTTCGACCGCGAAGCCGATGTGCTGCGGGTGGTAGCCCACTGGCACAATCCGCAGGTGTATGAGCCCGATTACGTGCGCCGGATGGTGGAGTTCCCCTGTGCACGGGGGTTCGGCATTACCGGGACCGTATTCGAGTCGGGCGAGGCCGAACTGGTGAAGGATACCTCCAAGGATCCGCGGCGTCAGGGAGCGCAGGGGTACATACTAGAGGCTAAGACTTCGCTGATCGTTCCGCTGAAGGTGCGGGGGAAGTTGTTGGGTGTGCTGCGCCTGTCCAAGCGGGGCGTTGACCAGATCTCAGAAACGCAGGTGACTGTTGCCACGATTTTTGCCCAGCACGTCGCGGTGGCGTTGGAGGCCAGCGACCTGTACCGTGAGGTCTACGTGGCGTCCCGTACCGATCACCTGACCGGGCTGCCGAATGCCCGGGCCTTCTACACGGCGCTGGAGCGAGAGGTGGCCTGCGGGCGGCCGTGCGCACTGCTGATGATCGATGCGGACGCCCTGAAGCGGGTGAACGACCTGCTGGGGCATCAGGCGGGGGACCGGATGCTGATCGACCTCGCCCGGGCGCTGCGCCGTCACGCAGAAGAGATCGGTACGGCGTATCGCTATGCCGGTGACGAATTCCTCGTCATTCTGCCGAATTGCTCCAAACCCCGCGCCCTTGCTGTCGCCGAACTGGTCCGGTCGGATTTGGAACGGGGGACGGTCGAGTCATCCTGCGGGCTGATTCGGACGACGGTGAGCATCGGTGTGGCGGGCTTTCCGTCCGACGCCGCTGATGCCGACTCGCTTCTGGCGGCCGCGGACCGGGCGATGTACCACGCCAAAGAACGCGGAAAGAACGGAATCTGCGCCGCCTCCTGATGGGGGCGGCTCTTTTCATGGGAAGCCGAAATAATCACCTGACCGATGATATAATGTTGGTGTTAGTCATAGAGGGTCCCGAGGGAGTGATTGCGGTCGTGTCGGTCGAGGAGCGGAAGGTACCCGGTGGACAGAGCCGGGCCAAGGACCCTGAGGTGGTAGTAAAGAAGGCGGTCTGCCCCCACGACTGCTGGGATACATGTTCCATGCTGGTCCATGTGAAGAACGGGCGTGCTATGCGCGTCATGGGCGATCCGGATAACCCGGTCACCCGCGGCTACCTGTGTGTCAAGACCAACCATTACGAGGAACGGGTCTACAGCCCGGATCGTGTGCTGTACCCTATGCGGCGGGTGGGCCCGAAGGGCGAGGGTAAGTTCGAGCGAATCTCCTGGGACGAGGCGCTCACGGAGATCGCTGCGCGTTTGAGCAACATTACCGCCGAGTACGGGGCGGAGGCGATTTTGCCGTACTCCTACGCGGGGACGATCGGCATTCTGCACTACGGCTCGATGGATCGCCGGTTCTTCCACAAGCTTGGAGCCAGCCAACTGGACCGCACGATTTGCGCGAGCGCCGGCGGCGCTGCGATTACCAGCGTGACCGGGGCCCGGCAAGGGCCGGACCCCGAGGATATGGTGAACGCCAAGCTGATCGTGGTCTGGGGCGTAAACGTGATCTCCTCGAATACGCATCAGTGGCCGATTATTCAGGAGGCCCGCCGGCGCGGCGCCCAGCTGGTCGTGATCGACCCCTACCGTTACAAGGGAGCCCGAGAGGCCGACTGGCACATCTCGCCGCGCCCCGGCACCGATACCGCCTTCGTGCTCGGCGTGATGAACGTGCTGATTAACGAGGACCTTTTGGATCATGCCTATATTGAGCAGTACACCCTGGGCTTCGACGAGCTGGCCAAGAAGGCGGCCCAGTGGAGCCCTGAGCGGGCCGCTGAAGTCACCGGCGTCGGTGCGGATGATATTCGTAAGTTCGCCCGGCTCTGGTACAACACCCGCCCGGCAGTGCTGCGGGTGGGCTATGGCCTGCAGCGGCATACCAATGGCGGGTCGATTGTGCGCGGCATTTGCATGCTGCCGGCACTGACCGGCCACTGGCGGGACCGGGGCGGCGGCTTCCTGCTGTCGAACTCCGGCTCCTACGGGTTTGATGCCTTTAAGCGGGAGCGGCCCGATTTGATGCCCAGCCCGGCGCCCCGGACGATCAACATGATCGAGTTGGGCAAGGCCCTGACCGAGGTGGATCACCCTCCGGTCAAGGCGCTGTTCGTCTATAATTCGAATCCTGCCGACGTCGCACCGAACCAAACGAAGGTGCGCGCTGGTCTATTGCGTGAAGATCTGTTCGTGGTGGTACACGAGCAACTGATGACCGATACCTGCAAGTACGCGGACATCGTGCTGCCGGCCACCACCCAGCTCGAGCACCTGGAGCTGATGTACTCTTACTGGCACCTCTACGTGCAGCTCAACGAGCCGGCGATCGAACCGCTGGGCGAGGCGATCCCCAACAGCGAACTCTTCCGCAGGCTGGCGAGGCACATGGGCTTTACGGAGCCCTGCTTCCAGGACTCCGACGAGGAGCTGGTCCGCCAGCAGTTGGCCTCGAACAGCAGGTACCTGGAGGGCATCACCTTCGAGCGGCTCCAGAAGGAGCACCTGATCAAGGTGAACCGGGCGCCGGCGCCCTTCGCCGAGGGCGGCTTCACCACCCCGTCGGGCAAGGTGGAGTTCTACTCGGAGACGTTGGCCAAGGCGGGTATGGAGCCGGTGCTGGAGTACGTGCCCCCGGCGGAGTCGGTGGACGGATCTCCCGAGCTGGCTCGCAAGTACCCGATCCACCTGGTGAGCCCGGCGGCACATCACTTCCTGAACACGACCTTCGCCAACCAGCCGCGGATGATGAAGGGGGAGGGCGTGCCCACCATCTACATCAATCCGGATGATGCCGGGAGCCGTGGGATTGAGGATGGCGACTGGGTGCGGGTCTTCAACGACCGGGGCTCGGTGAGGCTGCAGGCCGCCGTGGGCGACTGGAGCCGGGCCGGGGTGGCGATCTCCCCGTCGATCTGGTGGACGCGGTTCATGCCGGACGGTGTGGGCATTAATGCGCTGACGACGGATGCCGTGGCCGACATGGGCGGCGGCGCCTCGTTCCATACGAACCTGGTGCAGATTGAGAGGGCGGAAGCGCCGGCGGGGGAGCCATGGATTCCCACCGCTGAGCGCCACCGGCTGATCGGCGACTAGCGGGCGCCCGCCCGCTGGGGTATTTCCTGATGCGGGAGGAGGCGGTGCAGATGCGCCGAGTGTTCTCATGGCTGGCTCTGGCCCTGTTTGCGGTGCTGGCGGTGCTACCCGGTACCGCTGGTGCAGCAGGCAAGTCGAAGGTATATGTCTTGCATGTGGACCAGTTCCAGGAGATCGACCCCTTTGTGGCCAACCTGACGGACCGCGTGTTTGATGCGGCTGAGAGCGATCCGGATGCGGCGGGCGTGGCGATCATCATCAACACCCCCGGCGGGCTCGTGACCAGCGCGTTTCAGATGCAGGAGCGGATTCTGGACTCGAAGCTCAAGACGGTCGCCTTTGTGGAGGGCAAGGCCCTGTCGGCCGGCGCCCTGATCGCTACGGCGGCTGAGCGGATTTACATGCACACCGGTGGCATCATCGGTGCGGCAGAGCCTCGGGTGAGCGGCTCGACGGAGCCCGCCGACCCCAAGACCCTGTCGGCGGTGGTCGCCGCCTTTGAGTCCACGGCGCTGGCGCGGGGGCGCGATCCGGCCATCGCCCGGGCCATGGTGGATCGCAAGAAGCCGATCCCCGGACAGCAGTCGGAACTGTTGACCCTGAACTACCGCGATGCCATCGACAAGCGGTACGCCGACGGCCAGGCCCAGAGCCTCGCTGAGTCGATCAAGCTGGCGGGCATTAGCGACTATGAGTTGGTCGATATTCCGCTCACGCTCTCCGACCGGGTCGGGCGCTTTCTGACCACCCCCTGGGTGGCGACGCTCCTGTTGGTCGCTGGGGTGGTTGCGATCGGGATTGAGTTCATCAAGCCTGGCGTTACGCTGCCGGGGCTGATCGGCATCCTGTGTCTGGGGCTCTTCTTCATGGGGAATGTGCTGGCGGGCACGGCCAACTGGGTCGAGTTGTCCCTGGCGCTGCTGGGCATCGTACTGCTGATCGTGGAGGCGTTCGTGCCCGGGTTTGGCATCTTCGGGGTCAGCGGTATCATCTCCATGGCGGCGTCGATCTTCTTCGCCGTGCCGGATACGACGCTGGCGCTGTGGTATCTGACGTTCGCTTCGGTCGCCTTCGCCTTTGTGCTCTTTGCGGTCGTGCGCATGGTGAGCAAGAAGGGGCTGGGCAAGGCGCTGACCCTGGCCTCCGACGCCCGGGGCTGGGTGCCGGAGCGTGCGGACCTGACGGGTCTGGTCGGCAAGGAGGGCAACACCGTCACGGTGCTGCGCCCGGCCGGCACCGCCCAGTTCGGCCAGGAGAAGGTTGACGTTGTGTCGGAGGGCGAGTTTCTGCCCGCCGGCACCCGGGTAGCGGTTGTTCGGGTGGAGGGCACGCGTGTGCTCGTTCGCCCTGTAGGACAATAAGGTCTGATTGATTGGAGAGTGACGACTGTGGCCGATGGACAGCTCTTTGGGACGATTATCGTGATTTTTGGCGTGATTGTGGTCGTCTCCGTATTCCTGAGCTTTGTGCCGCTGGGTCTCTGGATTTCGGCCCTCGCTGCCGGCGTCAAGGTGGGCATCTTCCACCTGATCGGCATGCGGCTGCGGCGTGTACCTCCGGCCCGGATTGTGAACCCGCTGATCAAGGCGGAGAAGGCGGGCCTGGAGCCGGGCCTGGACCGGCTGGAAGCCCACTTCCTGGCGGGCGGCAACGTCGACCGGGTCGTAAACGCCCTGATCGCTGCGCACCGTGCCGGCATCGAGCTCCCCTTTGAGCGGGCTGCCGCCATCGACCTGGCCGGCCGTGACGTGCTCCAGGCCGTGCAGATGTCGGTCAACCCGAAGGTGATTGAGACCCCGATCGTCGCCGGTGTGGCGAAGGATGGCATTGAGCTGAAGGCGAAGGCCCGTGTGACCGTGCGTGCCGACATTGGCCGCCTGGTCGGCGGCGCCGGCGAGGAGACGGTGATCGCCCGTGTCGGCGAGGGCATCGTTACCACGATCGGCTCGGCCGCTACTCACAAGCAGGTCCTGGAGAACCCGGACCTGATCTCCCGGACGGTTCTGGCCAAGGGCCTCGACGCCGGCACCGCCTTCGAGATCGTTTCGATCGACATTGCTGACGTGGACGTGGGCTCCAACATTGGCGCCCGCCTGATGGCCGACCAGGCCGAGGCCGAGAAGCGGGTCGCCCAGGCCAAGGCCGAGGAGCGCCGGGCTATGGCCGTGGCCGAGGAGCAGGAGATGAAGGCCGAGACCCAGCGCATGCGGGCCAAGGTGGTCGCGTCGGAAGCCGAGGTGCCCCTGGCGATGGCGCAGGCCCTGCGCGAGGGCAAGCTCGGTGTGTTGGACTACGTGAATATGCTGAATGTCCAGGCTGACACCAGCATGCGGGAGAACATCGCCCGCGGCCAGGGTGGCGAGCAGACCGGAAAGAAGTAGGTGAGGCCCCGTGGAGGATCTCTTTGGGATCCTGGTCTTCGTGATCTTCGCGGCGGTCTCGATCGGCTCGAAGCTGATGAAGCGCAGGGATGAGCGGACGCCCGCGCCAAAGTGGCCCGGACCCGTGGCCGGACCCGGGGTGCCCGGGTATCCCCGCCCGAGCTGGCCTGACGCTTCGCCTCGGCAGCAGCCTGCGCCTCCTGTGGCGCGGCAAAGCCCGCCGCGGCCGGTGGCGGCCTCGGGCGAGGGCGTCTCGGGAGGCGAGGGCATTGGCTCCGGGATGGAGGGCGCCGGTCTGGAAGGGCCGGGCTCCACCTCAGCGGAGGCCGAGGCCCTGCGGTTCACCGAGGAGACCGACCGCATTGGCACCTTGGCCCGGACGGCCATCGTCCCGGAGGATATCGGTCGCTCCGAAGGGGTGGCTGTCGACCTGAAGGACGCCTTTACCGACCGGTCCGCCGTGGCCCGGGCCGTGGTGATGGCCGAGGTGCTGGGCAAGCCCAAGGCGCTGCGGCGCCGTTAGTGCACCGTGGTCGCCAGGACCGGTGCGAGGGCGCCCATCAGGGCCTCGCACCGCTGCGTGACCTTCCTTACGCTTCCCTCGCCCGCCAATTGGGCGAAGGGGGAGCTCAGCTGCACCCCAACCTGATACTGGGTCCACTCGGCGGAGGCGATGGCCTCCGCCGCTTCGTCGTCCAGGGGGAGTTTCCGCTCGTCGTTCTGGGACCAGAGCCACAGCAGGGGCTCGCCCTCCAGGGCCCGGAGCCCCGCCAGGAAGGGCGGGCTCTCCAGCAGGGCGGTGCGCAGGCGCCCGTGGGCGCCGTCCCCCGGAGCGAGCCAGAGGGCGACCTGCCACTGGGACTCGGGCAGGTGGAAGGCGGCCCGCAGGAAGCCGGCCGGAGTGAACGGGGCGCCGCCGTAGTCCCGGTAGCAGTAGCCGGCCAGCAGGTCCTCGGCCCGGGACTGGCGCACCTCGGCGGCGCCCGGGAAGGTGGCGGAGAGGGCGGGGGCGAGCCGTTCGAAGAAGGTGCCAGCCAGGGTGTAGAACTCGTTCAGCTCGCTCAGGGCGAGGGGAGCGGCGGCCAGGTCTGCCTCGTGGAAGCCGGGGAAGTACTCCAGGCCCGCCTCCTTCAGGTACTCCCGGAACTGGCGGAGCAGGAAGCCGGTGCGGTGCTGGGCGTCGTACCGCTCCTCCAGGCTGCCGAGCCAGCGGTCGAGGTCCTCCCAGGTCATGGCGTGGGCGCCCAGCGGGGGCCGGGCATCGTGGGTGATGACGATGGTGTCCGGTGCGACGGGCGGTGGGCTCCACGGCTCACCCGGCGCCTGCGCCATGACGGCCAGGCGGCAGTGGGGGGCGGAGATCATGCCGCCGGTGGCCGGGCCGACCTGGGCGGGGAACTGAAACTGCACGCCTGCGTCGGCCTCGACCTGGCAGGGCGCCCCGGCCCTGCGGAGGAAGCCGTTCAGCAGTTCGCGGTCGGAGTGCTCGAGCAGCGCCAGCAAGGCGGCTGTGAGGCTTCCCTGATCGTCGGGCACTCGCTTGAAGAGGTTGACCAAAGCCGTCGCCTCCTTGTTCAGCTTAGTGTGCCCGGCGCATGAGCGGTCTACTTTCTCAGGGTCAGGACCCGGTCGGGTCGCTCGCCAACGGTCTTGGTCGACGACACCTGCGTGAAGGTCTTCGTGTCGAAGGCCAACAGTTCCGCCGACTCCCGGTCCAGGGCGTAGAGGGTGGACCCGTCCGGGCTGAGGGCCAGGGCCTCGAAGGTGCGGTCCGGCAGGAGGTGGGCGGTCTGGCTGAAGTCCTTGGTGTTTAACAACCGAATGCCGCCGCCCGCCTTGTGTTTCGGCGTGGTGGGGTTCATTTTGTCCGTCTCAGCCAGGTACAGGCTTGAAAACAGGAGGTCCTTGGCGGTTACCAACTCTCCTAAGGCGATGTCATACCAGCCAGGGGCGTTGGTGGGGGCTGGCGCCTCGGTGGGGGGCTCCGGACCTTGGCGGGTGATCTTCCCCGCCTGAGCGTCGATCTCCCACCAGGCGTTCGACCCGGCCCGCAGGGCGTAGAAGTGGCGCCCGTCCCCGGCCGGGGTCAGGCGGGTCGGGTGGACCAGGTGGCTGGGCGAGTTGATCATGGTCCGGGCGACCACCTTGCCGCTGCTCAGGTCGACGGTGATGATGCCTGGATGAGGATGGTCGGACCCCTGCACCCAGCAGCACAAGAAGCCGAGTTTCCCGTCCTTGGCCAGGTGCATCTCCCAGCCTCCCCCTTCGTCCAGGGACAAGGAGACGAAGGGGTGGTCAAGCAGCTTCTGGGTCCGTAGGTCATAGGCGACAAAGCCCCGCTGTGCATGCAGCGGGTTGTACTGTGCGCTGGCGGGGTTGTGCGGAATATCCAGGTAGAGGTAGTGCCCGTCCGGCGAGGCGGAAGTAGTCGCCCACGACCACGGCAGCGGGCCGTGTGCAAAGGCCGGACCCTCGCTGACCGCACCGGTGCTCGCGACCACGGTGACCACCTTCGAGTCGAGCATCGGGTCCTGCCCTGTCTTCACGGCCTTGACGATGTACAAGGTCCGCCCGTCCGGCGCCGCCACCGGGGCGCCGCAGCCCTCGCAGGGGCCGAGGTCGGCCAGAGTCTCAACCTTGCCATTCTCAACCCGTAGGAGTCTGAATGTGGCGCCCCGGTCCAGCACAATGACCCGGTGGTCAGCGGTGGTCCCGCCTACGGCGGGGGCACAGCCACCGAGCAGCGCGACGGCAAGTAGTACCGAGATGAGCGTACGCAAAAAAACACCCCCCTGCCGCTTCATAATGCGACAAGGGGGGAGAACCGGACGGTGTCAGGGATGCTTCCACCCCGAGATGGTGCGCATCTTCTGGAGCAGTTGCTCCCCCTCGGCGCCGGTCATGATGTAGGGCTGCTCGGCCCGGATCCAGACGGGGTGGACCTCCACCTGTCGGACCCCGCCCGGACCCACCTGGAAGTCGAGCAGCATCGACTCTCGGGCCAGGTCGGTATCCTGCCGGTCCATGATGAAGTTCCCGGTGCTGTAGGCGATGAACTTGCCTTTGTAGAGCTCCAAGCCCTGAATGGCGTGCGGGTGGTAGCCGAGCACCAGGTCGGCGCCGAGATCCACACTCAGGTGTGCCAGCCGCTTCTGTTCGGCGTTGGGGTAGTTCTGGAACTCGTCACCCCAGTGGAAGGTGACTGCGACAACGTCCGCCATGGTGCGGGCTTTGTTGATGTCCTCGGCGAGCCACTCGTCCTTGATCCCAGCTACGCCGGGGGCGCCCTCCTGTGCAGCGAAGCTCTTGGGGTAGCTCCAGTCGAAGAAGAGGTCGGCGAACTGGCTGTAGCCCAGGAAGGCGATCTTCACCGCCTTGGCTTGCAGGACCCGGGGGTGGCGTGCGCCCGCCAGGTCGCGCCCGCCGCCCACGTAGGGGATGCTGGCCTGGTCCAGGAGATCCAGGGTTTCGAGGAAGTTCTCCGTGTCGTAGTCCATGATGTGATTGTTGGCGATGGTGACCATGTCCAGGCCGGCGGCCTTGAGCAGGTCGATCGCGTCGGGCCTTGCCCGGAACCAGATGGACTTGCCGGGGAGCGGGGCGCCCTTCACCCCGATGGGGGACTCCAGGTTGGCGAAGGCCAGGTCCGCCGAGGCGAGGTGATCCTTCACCTTCTCGACCGGGTAGAGCGTACCGTTCTCCCGCATGGCCCGGTCCACGCCCCGGGCGAGCATGAAGTCGCCGGCCACGGTGAGGCGGGCCCAGGGCGCCGGCATGTCGGCGGATGGACGCACCAGCCTTTCGGCGATTGACTTGTTCGCTGGCTGATAGACCAAGGAGACCCGTTCCTGAAGCGGGTACTCGCCGGATAGGACTGTCTCGGGGGTGGGGGTTACGCCGCCCACCGGCACGGCCCGCCAGCCGGGCTTCAGGTCCGCCAGGCGGCCAAGGACGACGGCGCCCGGCGTCGGGCCGGGCATAGACCCGACCGAGGGCCAAGTGCCGGCCTTTGCTTGCTCCAGCGTGAGGGTGATCGGCGGGTCGAGGTACCCCTGCATAATCACGGTTTCGGAGGTGCTATAGAGCGTCGCCCCGTACTTCGCGGGAACCGCTCCCTGCACGAGGGCGAGGGCCGCCTCGCCACGGTCGAGCATCCCGATGGGGTCGGTTGAATCAATCGCACGGACGAGGCTGTTGCCGTCGTACGCGATGCCGGGTCCCACTGCCACGGTGACCATATCGTCGAACTTACGGCCGATGGTACAGCCGGAGATCACCATCAAAAGAAGCAAGCACGAGAGAACGCGGCGCACCGCAGCAATCACCTCCCGGTTACTTCTTCGGTGGACCAAGCCTGCATACCTTGCTTGGGAGAGAGCATGTACCGGGGGGATCGACGGTGGCAGGCAAGCGTGACCTGAAGCAGAAGGTGGCCTCGATATTCGAGCTTCCCGGCGACGTGATGCTCGATGTGGCCCGCATTTCCCTGGTGGGCGACATGGAGGTCCTCATCGAGAACCATCGGAACATCGTGGAGTACACCCCAAGCCGGGTGGTGCTCGGGGTGCCCAACGGCAACGTCGCCATTACCGGGGAGAACCTGCAGATCGGCTCGATTTCGCCGGACGGCGTGGTTGTGCTGGGCAAGGTGCGCAGCCTGGAGTACCTGAGCTAACAGAGGAGGTCGGGGAGGATGCTGAGGCGCCTCGTCGCCTACCTGCTGGGCTACCTGCGCATCGAGGTGCGGGGCCCGCTTTTGGCTGAGTTTCTGAACGGCGCCCTTCAGCAGGGCATCGCCCTGTGGGCGATCGACCGGACGCCCGACCGGATGCGGGTGACGCTGACCATCCGGGACTTCTTCGCGCTCCGTCCGGTGGCCCGCGCCACCCGCAGCCGGGTGCGGATTCTGCGGCGTCAGGGCTTCCCCTTCCTGCTGGTGCGGCTCAAGCGGCGCCCGATTCTGATTGCCGGGGTCTTCGCCTGCCTGGCCTTCGTGCTCTGGTTCAGCGGGCATATCTGGCGGGTGGAGGTGCGCATCAGCGGGCCGAAGAACCTGGACCCCCGGGCGGTGGCCTCGGTGGCTTCCGAGGTTGGGCTCATGCCGGGTGCGTGGAAGAGCAAGGTCGACGTACATAAGGTTGAGGCTCATCTCCTGAAGCGGATCAGCGAGGTCTCCTGGGCCATCGTGCGGGTGCAGGGCACCCGGGTGGTGATTGAGATCGTCGAAAAGGCAGCGGAGAAGTCCGGCGCCCGGTCCACGGAGTGCATCAACCTGGTCGCCCGCAAGGCGGGGGTCGTGGAGTCGGTCATCCCCTTCCAGGGCGAGGCGGTGGTCAAGCAGGGCGACGTGGTCAAGCCCGGCGACCTGCTGGTGGAGTGCGCCTTCAAGTACTACCCGGGCGGGCGCCCGCAGGTATACCCCGGCACGCCCATGCCGCCCCGGACCGAGATCGCCCGCATGGCGCCCGCCTTGGCTGAGGTGAAGGCCCGGGTCACTTACCAGGAGTACCGGGAGGTCCAACTCTACCAGGACGTGCCGGTGCCGACAGGCCGCAGCGTGACACGCTGGGTTTTGAGTTGGAAGCAAAAGCCCATACTAACCGTTGGAGCAAAGCAGGTGGAGTTCAAGGACTCCACGGAGCAGCGGGTGGTCTATCCCCCGTGGGTGTGGAGGAATTGGCGGTCCCCCGTCGAACTCACCCAAGTGAAGATCGAGGAGGTCCAGATCAAGCGGGAACCGGTCACGGTGGAGCAAGCCGTCACGGCCGCCCGTGAGCAGATGGAGGCCCGCCTCCGCTGGCTTCTGGGCCCTTCAGACCGGCTCCTCACCCCACTGCGCATCGACGTTGTGGAGCGGTCGGGGGACCGGGCAGGGCTGTCGCTCCGGGTCGAAACCCTCGAGGAGATCTCCGAGCCCAAGCTGGGCCAGCCCATTCAACCAGAGCCACCACCGCCGCCGCAAAATCCCTAAGGGGGTACTACATCAGATTGGACGGGACCCACGAACGCCGCATTATGGTGCCTGACAACGACCAGGCACGGGAACTTTTCGGACTGAACGATGTCCATCTGCAGGTGGTTGAAGAGAACTTTCCCGTCAAAATCGTCCCCCGCGGCAACGAGCTGATCGTCCAGGGCGCCGAACCCGAGGTGGAGAAGGTCTACCGCCTCTTTGAGCGGCTGATTGCCACCCAGGCCCGGGGAGCGCACATTGGCGAGCGCGACGTGCGGTATGCCGTACGGCTTGCCACCGAGGGGCAGGAGAAGCCCCTGGAGGACGTCTTTTCTGATCAGATCATCCAGACCCACCGTGGCAAGCAGATCCGCACCAAGACCTTGGGTCAGAAGGAGTATGTCGACGCCATCCGGCGCAACGGCATCACCTTCGGCATCGGGCCTGCGGGCACCGGCAAAACCTACCTCGCCATGGCCATGGCCATTGCCGCCTTCAAGGCGAAGGAGGTCAACCGTATCATCCTCACCCGACCCGCTGTGGAGGCGGGCGAGAAGCTGGGCTTCCTGCCCGGCGACATGCAGCAGAAGGTCGACCCCTACCTGCGCCCGCTCTATGATGCCATGTGGGATATCATGGGCGTTGACGCGTTTGAGAAGTATATGGAGAAGGGGCAAATCGAGGTGGCACCGCTCGCCTTCATGCGTGGGCGCACCCTGGACGACTCCTTCATCATTCTGGACGAGGCCCAGAACACGACCCCCGAGCAAATGAAGATGTTCCTGACCCGTATGGGTTTTGGCTCCAAGGCCATCGTCACCGGCGACGTCACCCAGGTAGACCTGCCGGAGAGCAGCAAGAGCGGTCTCGTGGAAGTCCAGCGCATCCTCCGTGGAGTGGAGGGCATAGCCTTCTGCTATCTTACCGAGAAAGACGTGGTCCGACACGAACTGGTGCAGCGCATCATCAAGGCGTATGAGTTGGCGCAGGGGAGCCTTGGGAAGCCGATTCCCCGCTCGTAGTACCCCGGTGGTAACACTATGTATGTAATCCACGAGATTCGAGACCGCTTGCGGCGCTGGCTGGAGAACAGCAAGCTGAAGAACGCCCGGGCCCGCCGGTATATCATGGGGGGCCTGTTCTTCGCGCTGTTGACGCTGATCCTGTCAACCCAGGTGACCCAGCAGTCGCTGGATATTCAGGAGAACGACCTGGCGCCTATGGACTTGCGGGCGCCGCGCGATATTGAGAACAAGGTGGCCACCGAGCGCAAGCGGGTGGCCGCGTCCGCCGGAATTCCCATGCAGAAGAAGTCCGATCCGGGCGTGCTCCGGCAGGCAGAGGACTACATTCTCACCGCCTTTCAGGACATCCGGTCGGTGCGGGACCTGCCCAGCCAGGACGAACGGACCAAGGTGGACACTCTGGCGACCCGGATCAACGTGCCGACCATTCCCCGGGAGACGCTCGCCGCCCTGCTGAAAATGGACGATCGCCTTGTGACGGATGCCCGCAGCGATGCCATCAACCTGATTCGCGCCTCGCTGGCGGGCATGGTGGGAACGCAGGATGTGGCTGATCTGCGGGCGCGGATCGACACCGAGGCGCCGGGGTACAACATCCTGGTCACCACGGATCCCCTGCTCAAGAGCTTCGTCAAGGAGCTGGTGAAGAGCCGGGTCCGCGCGAACATGATCGACGACCCCGAGGGCACCCGCAAGCTGAAGGCCGACGCCGCCGCCATGGAAGAGCCCGTCATCATCAAAAAGGGCGAATGCTGCATTATCGAGGCGAACCGCAAGGTGACCTACGAGCAGATCGAGATGCTCAAGGAGCTGGGGCTGGTCGGGTCGCGGGCGAACTTCCGCTCCCGGATTGGCGCCGCCCTGCTCGCTCTGATCGTGGTGAGCCTGATGGGACTGCACCTCACCCGGCACCGGCCGGACATTCTGGAGAAGGACAGCAAGCTGCTCCTGCTGGGTCTGATCGGTCTGGCGACCCTGCTGCTGTCGCTTTTGATGCGGGTTTTCCACACCGCCGACGGCCCGAACTTCACTTACCTGATGCCCATCGCCTTCAACGCGATGCTGGTGGCGATCCTGCTGGATCCCAAGATCGCCCTGCTCCAGTCAATGCTTCTGTCGATCATGGCGGGCATGGCGTTGGAGGCCGATCAGCTGAACCACATCCTGGTCATGCTGGTCAGCTCGGTGGTCGGCATTTACTCGGTGCGCCGGGTCGAGAGCCGCACGGACATCTACCGGGCCGGCCTGATGGTCTCGGGCGCCAACATCATCACCATTCTGGCGGCCTACATGACCCGGGCGGAACCGCTCTTTAACATGAACATCTGGCTGGACGCCGGCCTCGGCGCCGCCAACGGCCTGGTCACCTCGGTGCTGGTGACCGGCGCCCTGCCGCTCTTTGAGAACCTGTTCGGGGTGGTCACACCGCTCAAGCTCCTGGAGCTCTCCAACCCCAACCACCCGCTGCTCAAGAAGCTGCTGGTGGAGGCGCCTGGCTCGTACCACCACACCATTTTGGTGGCGAACCTGTGCGAGGCGGCCGCCGAAGCGATTGGCGCCGACCAGGTCCTGTGCCGAGTCGGGGCATACTACCACGACATCGGCAAGGCGAAGCGGCCGTACTTCTTCGTGGAGAACCAGTTCGGCGGGGAGAATCCCCACGACAAGCTGCCGCCGCACCTGTCGGCCATGATCATCACCAGCCACGTCAAGGACGGCCTGGAGATGGCCTTGGAGGCCCGGCTCCCCCAGGAGATCGTCGACTTTATCTCCGAGCACCACGGCACCACGCTGGTCAGCTACTTCTACCACATGGCCAGCAAGAACGGCCAGTCCGAGTACGTGCTGGAAGAGGACTTCCGCTACGAGGGCCCCAAGCCCCGCTCGAAGGAGACGGCGATCTGCATGCTCGCCGACGGCTGTGAGGCTTCGGTCCGGGCGATTCGCCAGAAGGGCCACTTGACGGTGGAGCAGATCGAGCTCCAGGTGAAGCGGATTGTGGAGGACCGCCTGGCGCAGGGGCAGCTGGAGAACTGCGACCTGACCCTGCGGGATCTGGATGTGATCCAGAAGACCTTTGTGAAGATGCTGAGCGGCGTACACCACGCCCGGATCGATTACCCGGCCGAAGCGCAGGCGCCGCGGTTGACTGCCCCGCAGGAAGCTGCCGTTACCGCAGGGCCGGAGGAGGGTGACCCGGTTGGAGATTTGGATCAGCAACGAGCAGGAGAAGGTTCCGCTGAGCGAGGCCCAGGAGACGATCGTCCGGAAGGTGGCACGGAGGGCGCTTGAGGTCGCCGGCGAGGACCTGGGCGACCAGGTGGAACTGTCGGTCACCTTTGTCGATAACGACGCCATCCAGCAGCTGAACAAGGAGCACCGGGGCCTCGACAAGGCGACCGATGTGCTCTCCTTCTCGCAGTTGGAGGGCGAAGACGAGATCGTGCTGCCCGAAGACGAACTTCTGCCGATCGGCGACATCGTGATCAGCCTGGAGCGATGCCGGGAGCAGGCCGAGGACTACGGCCACTCCTTTGAGCGGGAGCTGGGCTTCCTGGTCGCCCACGGCATGCTGCACCTGTTGGGTTACGACCATCAGAGCCCCGAGGAGGAGGCGGCCATGACCGCCAAGACCGAGGAGATTCTGGGCGAGCTGGGGCTGAAGCGATGAAAGCCCCGTCGCCAGAGGGGCCCGAGTCCTTTCGGCACCGGGCGATTTTGCCCCGGTTCCGGGACGCCTTTTCCGGCATTCTGCAGGCCTACGTGGAGGAGCCGAACCTGCGCTTCCACATCTTCGCAGGCGTCTGCGTCGCTGTTGCCGCCTATGCAGTGAAGCCGGAGGGGTGGGAGATCGCCTACCTGAGCGTCACCATGACGATGGTGCTGTTGGCCGAAATGACCAACACCGCCGTCGAGCGGACGGTGGACCTGGCGACCTCCGGGCGCCGGCATCCGCTGGCGGCGATGGCCAAGGAGGTTGCCGCCGGGGCGGTCCTGCTGACCGCCCTGCACGCTACCTTTGCGGCGCTCTACCTATTTGTGGTGCGGCGGGGGTTCATGATCACCCTCACCGCCATGCTGGACCTCATGGGATCGGCGCCCTGGATGCTGATCTTCCCGATCGCTACTGGGGTCATGGGGCTGCTTGGCGGTCGCATGGCTCCCCCTAAACGCAGGTGAGCAACGAATGATCTTCCGTAAACTCCGCAACTGGTTTTTGGCGGGCCTGGTGGTGCTGCTGCCGGTCTGGCTGACGCTCTTCTCGGTGGGTTGGCTCTTTCAGAACATCGATGCGGCGGTCACCTCGCCGCTCACGGGGCTATTCGGCCGAACCCTTCCTGGTGTTGGTGTGCTCCTCGCCGTGGTGCTCTTTCTGCTCGTCGGCTGGCTGACGACCCACCTGCTGGGCCAGGAGATGATCCGGTTCGGCGACCGGGTGCTGCTGCGAATTCCGGGCGTGCGGGCGATCTACTCGGCGGTCAAGCAGCTGACCGAGACGGTGCTGACCCCCCGGGAGCAGTCTTTCAGCGGGGTTGTTCTGGTGGAGTACCCCCGGGAAGGGGCCTTCTCGGTGGGCTTCGCCGCCGGGGCGCTGCCGGGGACCAACCTGGTGCGTGTCTGGATCCCGCCCGGTCCGAGCCCCACGGCAGGACCCGTGGTGCTCTTCCCTTCCGAGTCGGTGGTCCAGCTGCCCATGAGCGTGGAGGACGGCTTTAAGCTAATCGTATCGGCCGGGGCCTTCACCCCGAAGGAGGCCGACTCGCTGGCGATCGGGGAGGCGGCAGCT
The DNA here is from genome assembly GCA_050789255.1 of Symbiobacteriaceae bacterium. Classification (GTDB taxonomy): domain Bacteria; phylum Bacillota; class Sulfobacillia; order Symbiobacteriales; family Symbiobacteriaceae; genus JBOZRQ01. Next base: position 53,677 of record JBOZRQ010000053.1, on the reverse strand, counting down.
CAACTCACCGAGCGCCGCAAGACCCCGGCCGGCGCCTGACACCCTGGAGGTGCAAACAAAGTATGAGCGATGAAGAGCTGATTGCTGCGGCTCGCGCAGCCCGGGAGAAGGCCTACGTACCGTACTCCCGCTTTCCCGTGGGCGCCGCGCTTTTGTTGGATGATGGCAGCGTGGTGACCGGGTGCAACATCGAGAACGCCTCCTTTGGCCTGACTAACTGCGCCGAGCGAACCGCTATTTTCAAGGCGGTGAGTGAGGGGCACCGGAGCTTCAAGGCGATCGCTGTAATTGCCGACACCGAGGGGCCGTGCAGTCCGTGCGGCGCCTGCCGTCAGGTCATGAGCCAGTTCGGCCCCGACGCCCGTGTGATTTTGACGAACCTGCGTGGAGATGTACAGGTGACCTCGGTGCGGGAGATCCTGCCGGGCGCCTTCCGTGAGTCTGATCTGCCGCCTCGGGGGTAAGGAAATGTCCAAGTTTGTTTCGGGTTTCTGTGCGATCGTGGGCCGGCCGAACGTCGGCAAGTCCACCCTGCTGAACGCTTTCATCGAGTCCAAGCTGGCTATCATGTCGGACAAGCCGCAGACCACCCGCAACCGCATTCTCGGGGTGTATAACCGCGAGAACGCCCAGGTGGTCTTCATGGATACGCCCGGCATCCACAAGCCCCACCACCGGTTGGGCGAGTACATGAACAAGGTCGCCACCTCCGCCATTCCGGAGGTGGATGCGGTGCTGTTCGTGGTGGATGCCTCGGCCAAGGAGCCCGGCGAGGGCGACCGGTTCGTGGCCGAGGCGATCGCCCGCACCGGCAAGAAGGCGATTCTGGTGGTCAACAAGGTGGACCGGCTGGAGCGCAACGACTGGTATCCGGTCATGGATGCCTACAAGGCGCTGGGCGACTTCATCGACATCGTGCCGATTTCGGCGCTCAACAACAAGAATATCGACCAGCTGCTCGACCTGATCGTCGATCAGATGGAAGAGGGGCCGCAGTACTACCCGGAGGACATGGTCACCGACCAGCCGGAGAAGTTCGTCATGAGCGAATTCATCCGGGAGAAGATCCTCCAGCTGACCCGCGATGAGATTCCGCACTCCGTGGCGGTGGAGATCGAAGAGATGAAGCACCGGGACAACGGTGTGGTCTACGTGGGCGCCGCCATTTACGTGGAGCGGGACAGCCAGAAGGGGATCATCATCGGGCGGCAGGGCGCCATGCTCAAGGAGATCGGCGCCCGGGCCCGCAAGGATATCGAGGAGCTGCTGGGCTCCCGCATCTTCCTGGAGCTCTTCGTGAAGGTGCGCGAGGACTGGCGCAACAAGCAGAGCGTGCTGCGCACGCTCGGGTACCAGGGAGAGTAGAAAGCGATGGCCTACCTTTCCGTGGATGGCGCTACGCTGTGCTATGAACAATGGGGGCCTCCCGCCGGGAGGCCCCTTCTGCTGCTTCACGCCGCCTTGCAGACGCTGGAGTCGATGGAGCCCCTGCGCAGGCTCGCCGAACCCCTGGGCTACCGGCCCGCAGCGATGGATCAGCGGGGGCACGGGCGCTCGAGCAACCCGTCACGCCGGTGGGGGATCGACCTTCTGGCCGACGATGCCGAGGCGGTCATGGGGCGCCTGGGCTTGGAGCGGCCCGTGGTGATCGGCTACAGCTTGGGCGGCACGGTCGCTGTGGAGCTGGCCCGGCGGGGGCTGCTGTCCGGGTTGGTGGTGATGGCCTCGCGGATACAGCCGTCGGAGTCGGCTGTTCGGGCCTTCGACCCTGAGGGGATTCGGGCTCGAATGCCGCTCTGGGTCCCCCAGTTGGAGGCCAAGCACGTGACCACGCCCTGGCCGGAGCTGGCCCGGGCGGTGGGGGAGGTGCTCTCTACCTGGCAGGGATTTTCTGCTGATGACCTCGGAGGAATCACCTGCCCGACGCTGGTGGTCCAGGGCGACAAGGATGAGATGGTCCCGCTCGCCCAGGCCGAGCTGCTGGTCGGGGCTGTGCCGGGCGCCCGCCTTCAGGTGGTGCCCCACGCCAAGCACCCTGAGCTGCTCTACCGGCCCGATGCGATGCGGGCGGTGGAGGAATTCTTGCGGCAGTAAGGCCGGCGATGCCAGGCCGAGCTTCGTCGCCGGCGGCTGACATCGCCTGGGTTACGGAACCGGAGTCCCCTTGTCCGATGGCGCCGGGTTGGGGTCGCCCACGATGATGAAGTAAATCCCGCCCACAGCCTGAAACAGGCATAACAGGAACACAAATAACCTGGTGAGCGTTACTCCCGGGTTGATCTTGGCAATCTCAAACGCCATCAGTCCGACTGTGCTTCCCATGACCATTACGGCACCGGCCACTCTGTTCAACGATGACGTCTCCTTCGCCTAGGTAGAATAGCAACCGTGCATCCAATTGTATTTCACTTCTGCGAATTCGGCCCAGACTCCTGTGATTGCGAAAGCTAGACTCCCACGCGCACGGCTCGCTGCTATGCGGCGCCGTGCTCAGGATGCGCAGAGTCCGAACGTTATGGCGTCGGGGGTTATGGTGGGCCCTGGCGCCTGACACTGGCTCCGTTCGTTTTTTGCGAGCTACGAGCGGTCAGGCGCGAGAAAACGGACGGAGACCTACCGGGTTCCCGGGCCAAACTTGGGCGCCGGACAGGGGAACTTACAGCCCCAAGGTCTCCAACGCCTGGGCGTCTGGCACCCCGGGATTCCGTCTGCTCTCCGTCCGTTTTTTCGCTTGAGGACTGCCTTGGCATGACAAAAAGCGGACGGAGGCCAACCGCCGATGTTTCGTGAGGGAGCCAGCCCAGTTTCACTAGGTCGACCGGAACACGCAGGCCCTCGGCATTATTCAGATCAGTGAGTCACGAAGGTTCGCACCATTACGATCACCACAGTACTGACTACACCGCCCATGACAGCGATCCAATAGGGACGTGCCTTCCCCGCTCGATTGGCCCATACTGCACCAATCCCCAGCAGGATCAACGAGATGGGAAGGACGAAGAGTCCAATGGAGAATAGGGTAGCCACGCCGAGCATGACCAGAGCCCCAAGCACGTAGCCGACCAGCATGACCATGCTCTCACCCCAGACCGACCATTTCCTGTATTTTACTGCGACATGGTTAGACGGACGTACTCCTTATCAGACATTTTCCTGTCCGAAATCGGCCAAGTTTGATCGATTGACTGAGGTAAAGGATCCCTAGCCGGAATCCACGCTGACCCTGGGTCAGGATGCTTCCATGTAGGCGATGCATAACGAAGTATGGGTTGACTTACTAAGGGCATAGGGTGGAGTATGGCAAGCAACGACTATGTCTTCGTGACCCACTGGCGCGTAGAGGGGACGCTGGAGGAGGTCTCCGCCATCTTGGACGATGGGGACTCGCTGCCGCGGTGGTGGCCGTCCGTCTACCTGGAGGTACAGACGGTGAAGCCGGGCGGCCCCAGGGGCATCGGCAAGGTGGTGCGGCTGCACACCAAGGGCTGGCTGCCGTACACCCTGCGCTGGGAGATGGAGAAGACGGCGGACCGCTACCCGCATGGGTTCTCGCTGAAGGCCCGGGGGGACTTCGTGGGGACCGGCGACTGGCACTTCGAGCAGGACGGTGCCTGGGTCAACATCCGGTACGACTGGCGCGTTCGGGCGGAAAAGCCGTTGCTGCGCTGGTTTTCGTTCTTGCTCAAGCCAGTGTTCGCTGCCAACCACCGCTGGGCGATGGCCCGGGGCGAGGAGAGCCTGAAGGCCGAACTTTGGTGCCGGCGGGCGAATCATTAGTTACTTTGGTGAATGTTGAAAGGACGCATTTTTGATTATAGTGGAGGGAGTTGCGAAACCAGTTCGTAGGGGTTGGTAGCTATGGCCCCACCAGCTATTGAGGTAGAAGGTCTGCAGAAGCGGTATGGCGACGTGGTGGCGGTCGACGGCCTCTCCTTCCGCGTGGAGCCGGGCGCCGTCTATGGCATGCTCGGGCCCAACGGGGCCGGGAAGACGACCACGGTGGAGTGCGTCATCGGGCTCCGTCAGCCTGACCAGGGGCGAATCCAGGTGCTGGGGATGGCCCAGGGCCGGCAGACCCGCGAGATCAAGGCTCGGCTGGGGGTTCAGCTCCAGACCACGGGGCTCTTTCCCAAGCTCAAAGTCCGCGAGACCCTAGAGGTCTACGCGGGCCTTTTCCCGCGCACCCTTCCGGTGGACAAGCTCCTGGAAATGGTGGATCTGACCGAAAAGCAGAGGGCGAACGTGAGCACGCTCTCGGGCGGGCAGCGGCAACGGCTCTGCCTGGCGCTGGCCCTGGTGAACGACCCCGACCTGATCTTCCTGGATGAGCCCACGGCGGCCATGGACCCGGCCTCCCGGCGGAGCGTGTGGGAGATCGTCAAGAACCTCAGGCGTATGGGCAAGACCATTCTGCTGACCACCCACCTCATGGACGAGGCCGCCCAACTCTGCGACCGGGTCGCCGTGGTGGACCATGGGCAGATCATCGCGGAGGGACACCCGACCGACCTGGTCCGGGAGCACTTCCAGGAGAGTGCGGTCGAGTTTCAGGCGGTCGATGGGGTGGCGCTGGGCAGTCTGGCTCAGCTGGCGGGGGTGGCCCGGGCCGGGCAGGAGGACGGCTCGGTCACGCTTTACACCCGGGATGTGCCCGAGACCGTTTCGGCGCTGCTGGCCTATGCCCGGGAGCGCGGCTTCCGGCTCGACCGATTCACCGTGCGCGAGGCCACGCTGGAGGATCTCTTCCTCCGCCTGACCGGGCGCAAGGTCAGAGACTAGGAGGGGCGCCATGAAAGAGCTGAAGGCCATCTATCGGGCGACCGCCCTCGAGTTCCTGCGGGACAAGACCGCCCTGATCCTGACCATGATTCTGCCCCTGGTGATGGCGGGGTTCTTCGGGCTGATTTTCAGCGGCGACCACACAAGCGCCGCCGGCTATGTTCCGGGCATGATGGGGCTCGGCATGCTTTGGTTGGGGGTCTTCGGGACGGCGCCGCCCCTGGTGCAGCTGCGGGAGCAGCAGATCCTGCGGCGCCTGAGCGCAACCCCACTGACCCGACCGGCCCTGCTGGGCGCCCAGGTGGCCTGGCGCCTCACGACCGGACTGCTCCAGACCGCCCTGATGGTCCTGTTCGGCGTGGTCGCCTACGGTATGCGCCCGCACGCAGGCTGGTGGACGATGCTCGCCGCTGCCGTGCTCGGGAACCTCGTCATGGTCGCCGTGGGGTTCTTCCTGGCCTCGGTGGCCCGGACCAACGAGTCGGTGATCGCCCTGGGGCAGGTAGTGCAGTTCCCGATGATGTTCCTCTCAGGCATCTTGTTCCCGCTGGAGATGCTGCCTGCGGGGGTGCGCGGGGTGGCCAACATCTTGCCGCTCACCTACTTGGGTGACGCGCTGAAGCAGGGAATGTTGGGCACGCCGGGCCTACACCCGCTTTGGCTCGACTTCGCGGTGATGGGCGGCTGCCTGGCCTTGCTGGGAGCGCTTTCGAGCCGCTTCTTCCGCTGGGGATGATCGCCAGTGCCGACCAGTTCATATGTGTTGGGCTGCTAAGCCATGTACGACCAGTGCATGATTTGGTAGCTCTCTTTTATGGTTCATGGAGAGGTGTGCCTTGACGATAGGCCGGAGTAAGGTGCTGTCGGGCGGGTCGGAGGGAATCGGCACCTAGCTACCAGGCACACCTTAGCCGAGCTGCTCGGCAAGCGCGACCATGATGCCCTCGGGGCCGCGGATGTAGCAGAGCCGATACATGTTCTCATATTGCACCACTTCGCCGACCAGTTCGGTGCCGTGGGCGCGCAGGCGCGCGACGACGTCGTCAATGTCATCGACGGCGAACATGATGCGGCGGATCCCGAGTGCGTTCACCGGAGCGTTCTCGGGCCCAGTTCTGATCGCTTCCGGCGTGTGGAACTTGTCCAGCTCGATCCGTCCGTGGCCGTCCGGAGTGCGCATCAACGCGAGGGTAGCACGGACGTTCTGAAGGCCGACGAGACGATCTACTGAGGGGCCCTCGACGGTCGTCTCGCCCTCCAGCTCCATACCCAGCTCGAAAAAGAACGCCTTCACAGCCTCAAGGTCGTCGACCACGATGAGGACGTTGTCCATCCGTTTAAGCGTCATATCTTTCCTTCCCGCCCTTCTCTGCTGATGTCCCGTACTTGCCGCACGTTGTCAGTATACCCCCTGGCGTCACTGGCGCCTCAACCTGGCTCTTGGCCAAGTTCCGTGCAAGGGTCCGTATCGGTGAGGGAGCTGACCGAGCCGAGGCCATCTATTCGGGCCCGCTCCTCCGCCTTGCGTTAAGGCGCCAGAGATGCATTGGCAAGCGTGGGGCATGGGACAAGGCACCTGCGGACAGAGGCGCCAGCACCAGCCAGCTAAGCCGGGTACTGGCGCTGTTGGTCGTTGTGGAATAGCATGGCTGAAGCGGCTGCTCGCCCCCTGAGGTCGATGTTATTGGTCATAGACGGGGCGTTATGGCCCGGGGTCAAGCGAAAACGGCGACTCACCGCCCCTATCGCCCCCGATTTTCAGCGATTCCACGAGAAATTCCTTCCATAGCTTGTGGCGTGGTGGGAATTTGTGGTGGAACCCCGACAGGTCGCTGGATGCGCCCCGCTTCGTTCTTGCAGCCCTTTCGAGGATTCTGGTGCGAGTATTGGGCTGGGCGAGGCCGCTCAGGGCGACCCAGGGCAATGCAAGACAAGCTAATCACAGTACATGGGCTAAAAACCCTTGTTCTGGCCATACCAGGTACGCTCTCGCCCGTTGGGGAACCCCCCGGCGGGCTTTTCCATTTCCCTTCCTGGGTTGACAACCGACAACCTACACCGCTATAGTAAAGTTGTAAGTTGGCGGTTACGATGGAAGGAGGTAGCGTCGGTGTCAATGATTGAGGTCAGAAACCTGTACAAAGTCTTTGGGCCCCGGCCCATGGAAGCGGTTCGTCAATTGATGCTGGGCGCCTCCAAGCAGGAGCTGATGCGGCAGACCGGCCACACAGTGGGTCTGCAGGACGTGTCGCTCTCGATCCGAGCGGGGGAGACGTTCGTTATCATGGGGCTGTCCGGCAGCGGCAAGTCGACGCTGATCCGGTGCCTCAATCGGCTGATCGAGCCCTCGTCAGGACAGATCCTGCTGGACGGACAAGAGATCGTCACGCTGGACGAGCAAGGGCTGCGGGAGATACGCCAAAAACGCATGGCCATGGTCTTCCAGCGCTTTGGCTTGCTGCCCCACCGCACGGTGCTTCAGAACATCGCCTATGGTCTGGAAGTCCAGGGCGTGCCGAAGGCGGAGCGGGAAGCGAAGGCGTTCCACTGGCTGGAGACCGTGGGTCTGGGGGGCTGGGAGAACGCCTACCCCAGCCAGCTCAGCGGCGGTATGCAGCAGCGGGTCGGCATTGCACGGGCCCTGTGCAACGACCCCCAGATTCTGCTGATGGATGAGCCGTTCAGCGCCCTGGACCCCCTGATCCGCAGGGAGATGCAGGAGGAGCTGATCTCGCTGCAAAGCAAGCTGAACAAGACGATCATATTTATCACCCATGACCTGGACGAGGCGCTCCGCCTGGGGGATCATATCGCCATCCTCAGAGATGGTCAGGTCGTGCAGGTTGGCACGCCGGAAGAGATCCTGACAGCGCCGGCCGATGACTATGTGGCTGATTTCACCCGGGACGTGAACCGGAGCCGGGTGCTCACTGCCCGAAGCGTCATGATCAACCCGCGGGCCGTCCTTGTTGACCGCAGCGGGCCTCGGGCAGCGCTGAAGGCGATGGAAGAGCAGGGGCTCTCCAGCGTCTTCGTGGTCGACCGGGAGCAGCGTCTGCAGGGGCTGGTCACCGTTGACGATTGTGTGCCGGCCGTTCAGCAGGGCATCACGGAGCTGACGGGTCTGCTGGTACGTAACATACCGGTGACCACGCCCGAGACAAGCCTGGAGGTATTGCTCCCCGTGGCGGCCAAGAACCGGTGGCCGATCGCGGTCCTGGACGGTAACGGCCGGCTCCAGGGGGTCATTCCCAGGGTAGCTGTACTGGCGGGGCTGGCGGGGGAGCCTCCGCAACGGGTCAAGCTTGGAGGTGTCAGCTGATGCGGAAGAAAGCTGTAGGACGGATTGTGGCTGGAGCGCTGGCGCTGGGCCTGCTGGCCGGATGCGGCGGGCAGTCAGCCGGGGGTCAGCCGCAGGACCCGTCCAAGAAGGTCATCAAACTGGCGGACGTGCAGTGGCAGTCGATCTGGATCAACAACGCGATCGCCGGTTTCATCATCGAAAAGGGATACGGATACCCGGTCGAAACCGTGGAGGTGACCACGCCCATCATGCAGCAGGCGCTGGTGAAGGGCGACCTCGACGTGACGACCGAGCTTTGGAAGGCAAACATCATCGACTGGTACAACGAAGCGGTCGGCTCCAAGAAGATCCTGGACCTCGGGCCGATCTTTGACCGGGCCTCGCAGGGCTGGTATGTGCCGGCTTACCTGGTCAAGGGTGACGAAAAGCTCGGCATCAAGCCCCTGGCCCCAGATTTAAAGACCGTGCAAGATCTGAAGAAGTACAAGAGCCTCTTTCAGGACCCGGAGAACAAGGACAAGGGCCTGCTGATCAACTGCATCACCGGCTGGCAGTGCGCCAAGATCAACCGGATTAAGCTAAGCGCCTACGGCCTTGACCAGGACTACAACGTCCAGGAACCGGGCTCCTCGGCAGCGCTCGATGCAGCGATTGCCGGTGCGTATAAGCGGGGCGAGCCCTTCCTTGCTTACTACTGGGAGCCGACCTGGTTGGCGGGCACCTTCGACCTGATTCAGCTGGAGGAGCCGAAGTACACCAAGGCGTGTGACCAGGAGATTCAGAAGCTGCTTGCCGACAAGGACGGTTCTCCCAAGAACGTCCCGGCGGCGGCAGGGTGCGCCTATGAGACCGAAGTGGTGACCAAGGCGGTCCACCCCAGCCTGAAGGAGCGGGCGCCTGAGGTGGTCACCTTCCTGGAGAAGATGAACATTGGCACCGACAACCTCAACAAGGTCTCGGCATACATGGAGCAGGAGAAAGTGAAGGCCGACAAGGCGGCGATCTGGTACTTTGAGAACTACCAGGACCAATGGCGGTCGTGGCTGCCCGCCGAAGTGGTCGCCAAGGTGGAGCAGGCGCTCAAGGACGCCGGCGCCAAACTCTGACCTGACAGTGAAAGGCGGTGAGTTTTCCTGCAGACCTTTCCGCAACTCTTTCAGCTCCCCCTCGCCCAGTGGATCGACCGGTTCGTGGACTGGCTGACGGTCGAGGGGGGCAGCGTCTTTACCTGGATCGGCGATACGGTCCTGGTTCCCCTGGTACAACTGGAGCGGTTTTTGATATGGGTGCCGTGGCCCGTTGTGATTCTGGCAGTTGCCCTGGCGGCCTGGCGGTCCAGCGGCTGGAAACTGGCGCTCGGCAGCGCAGCCGGCCTGTTCTTCATCGGTACGGTTGGGCTTTGGGAGCACGCCATGAAGACCCTCGCCCTGGTGATCGCCGGCACGCTAGTCGCCATGCTGATTGCGATTCCGACCGGCATCGCCATGTCCCGTAGCGACCGCATTGAGCGGCTGGTCCGGCCTCTGCTGGATCTGATGCAGACCATGCCCAGCTTCGTCTACCTGGTTCCGGCCGTGATGCTCTTCGGTATGGGCAAGGTACCGGCCGTGATCGCAACGATCATCTACGCCGTGCCGCCGGCCATCCGGCTGACCAACCTGGGACTGCGGCAAGTCCCGTCCGATGTCATGGAGGCGGCGAGGTCCTTCGGATCCACCCAGAACCAGATGCTTCTGAAGGTGCAGCTGCCCCTGGCGATGCCGACCATTATGGCCGGGATCAACCAGACGATTATGATGGCGCTGGCGATGGTGGTCGTGGCCTCCTACATTGGCGCCGCCGGCCTGGGCTCCGAGGTGCTAAACGGCATCGCCCGGCTCGAGACCGGCCGGGGCTTCATGGGTGGCATCAGCATCGTGATCATGGCGATTATTGTCGACCGAATTTCGCAGGCGATCGCCAAGCCCGCTCACCGATAGGAAAAAGCCCCGGAGCTTGTGCTCCGGGGCTTTGGTGTCCTATAGACCGCTCTGCATGATCGTGCGGAGATGACTGCCTGGCCACCGAATGAGGAGGGCCTTGCCGTCTTTTGACCAGCCGACGGGTTTGCCGGGGCCCAACTGCACGGAGGTGCCGTCGGGCCGGGTCAGCGCTACGGCGCCCCACTCATCCTGCACCTGGGCGAGCTTGCCCAGGGGGCCGCTCAGCGGCGAGCTTACCGCACCTTCAAGGGCCTCTGCATGGGTCGTGTCGACCTCCTGGACCGCCCCGGTTGCAATGTCGACTGACACCCAGCGCCATTTGTCGCGGCTGCTGTAGTCCCGGATGACTACCTTGGTTCCATCCCACAGCAGCGGAGAGCGGCCGGCACCCCCGCCGTCGCAGTGGCAGACCCAGTACGAGCCAACCCCCCGGAAGGTGCGCTCCTGACGGCGATTCACGTCGACGACAACCAGATCTACCGGAATCAGGGAGGAGTCGCGTTTTTCCTCGCTCCATCGCATGATAAATCCGGCTACGTAGCGGCCGTCCGGTGACGGATAACTCGTGTAGCTGGAGGAGAGATGGACTTGCTGCCCCGTCTGCGGATCATACGTGGCGATGCCGGCGTTCCCGGGCGAGCCCAGCAGGACCGAACCAGCCCAGGTATAGACCGTAAAGCCTGGCAGGTCGATCATCTTCCCCGTTTGGAGATCGATCAGGGAGCTCTCCGCCCGCCATCCCGTCCAGTAGACATCAGGGGAGGGGCGCATCGCCGAGATTGCAAGCCAGCGTCCGTCGGGCGACAGGTGGGTGGTGCTGATCTCGGGCGGGGCGCCAGCGACTACGGACTCCTTGCCGGTCTGCGGGTCCACCGCGACAAGCTGGGCTCCTCCCTTGCCGGTGTAAAGCACGGCGGGGCCTGCCCAGGTGCCGGTGCCGGAACTGTCGGGGAGTCCGCCCGGGTGCAGTTCAAACTTCTCGGGTGGGTTTTGCAGGTGGACTTCCAGGGTGGTGGGGTCGGCCCACTTCCAGGTAATGCCCTGCTTCTGCTTCAACTGCGCTTCCAGGCGGTCTGCCTTGACAGCCCGGGAGAAGCGGAACCGCAGGTCGGTGGGCGCTGAGGCGTACGACTTTCGGCTGTCGAGGGGCGCCCAGGCTCCTTCCGCCTGGCGAACGTCCACCATGACGGTAGGGTAATCGCGGACCAGCGTCAGGGAGATGTCGACCGGGGCGCGGCCCGGAACCAGCGGCCCCTGAAGCCGGATCGTCTGCCTCTGCCCGTTGTCAGCTGAGTCGAGACTGAAGTTGAGCTGCCCGTCGGACCAGAACGGCTGCCGTGACGTGGTGTTCTCGACCTTCAGGGCCGACTTAGCGAGCTCCTCCGTGGCACCGGACGGGAGCACGGCGAAGGCCCGCAGGCCCCCGCCGCCGACCGTCAGCGTGCAGGACTGCACAGAGGAAGTGACCGATGTGAAGGTTGCGTAGTCCACGGAGCCCGAAGAGGAGTGGACCACGATGCGGGGGAGGACAGCATCGTTTTGCTGAGCCGCGCCGCAACCCGCCGACTTGGTTTCGATGGGCGGAGGGGTGGGCGCATTGGCAGTTTCGACCGGAGGGGCTTGCGGCTGGTCGGAGCTTGTGGGGACCTCCGGTTTGGGCCTGCTGCAAGCAGTCATGAGTAGGGCCAGAACCACACCCAGAGCTAGGAATCGTTTCACCAATCTCGCCTCACTCGCCAGTCGTTACCCATACGACGAGCACGTGGGCTAGTTTGTTTCGTGGTCGGTCACGGCTTGGTAGGCCCGCATACGGGACCAGTTCCAGTCGCGCCAGCCGGGCTGACCGGGCTTCGCCCAACGCTCTGCCAGGCGAGCCGACAGCAGGGTGCGCTCCTCGGGCGCCATCCGCGGGAGGGCATCGATCAGCACGGGCACGGCGTCGGCGCTGAGCCCGGCCGCATACTCGGCGTCGAAGCGCTGACCGGCAGCCAGGCGCTCGACGTTGACCCGGGCGATGAGTGCGTCTGGGTTGAGCAGGTGGAGGGCGCCCAGCACGGCCAGGCCGGCGACCAGGCCGCCGAAGGGGAAGCGCTCCCGGTGGTCCCGCAGGACCGTCAGCAGGAACCAGATGAAGAGCAGGGCCAGCCAGCCCATGAAGGCTGTGGCGTAGAGCCGCTGCTCGGTCAGGCCGAACTCCTGCTGGTAGAGCAGCATCCGCTGGACCGCCGATGCCATGATCACGAAAAGTTGGGCTACCAGGGCCCCGGCCAGCCAGCGGAAGAGCCGGACCAGGCCGGGCTTCTCGGCGGGAATCAGCCAGTGGCCGAGCAGCAGGACGGGCAGCACCAGGGCCGAGACCATGACCAGCTCAAAGAAGCCACGGCGGGCGTACTCCGCATAGGTGAGCGAGGAGGAGGCCTGGACCAGGTCTGCGCCGCCGAAGAAGTACCGGAACTGGACGAGCACGAAGGCCAGGAAGAGGGCGTTGAGCAGTCCCAAAATGACGCCGGTCTCTACGGCACCGAGCGCCAGGGTTGCGGGCCGGGTGGTCGGGTTTTCGGAGACTGGCTTGCTGGCGAGCGCCGCCCGGAAAAATCCCGCGGCCAGCCATGCGAAGAAGCCGGTCCGAAGAATGCGCCCCACCAGATCCTCCATCCCGAAGTCGAAGGTGGAGGCCACCAGGTCTGCAAAGACGGCGTCCGCCGCAATAAACAGCCCTCCGAAGACCAGCAGCAACGGGATGGCGATAATCAGGCCCCGGGCCACCGAGGCAGCCTGTCGGGACCACTTGCCCTGCGGAATCTGGCTCCACTGAATATCCAGGGCCAGGAGCGGCAGCAGCCCGGTGATTGCATGGACCGCGGCTTGCACGGCGCTTAGCACGTACCCGGAGAGGGCGGTCCGGCGCAGCGAACCCCCGCGGCCAAAGTTGGCCGCCCAGGCCAGGGTGAGGGCCAGCGAGCCCAGGTCCAGGACGAGGAGGGCGGGGGACGCACGCCAGCTGAATGCCGCCGCCAACAGGACCGCAGGCACCAGCAGCCAGCGCCCCTCGCCCTCCAGCGACACCTTTGTGGCCCGGCTGAGCACCAACAGACCCGCCACACACACTGTGATCCATAGGGAGAAGCCGAGACCGATCTCTTCATCCATCCCCATGAGCATATTCCCCAGGATGCCAAGCACGAGGGCGGCGACCAGAATCCACAGTCCCAGCCTGTTTGATGTCTCTGTCATAACGCTTCTCCTTACTGCGCCGCCCGGCTCGCGCCGCGCTCCGGGTGGCTGAGCGCATGCAACCAGGGGGTGTCGGTTCCGACGGCCACGACGGTGGTCCCATCAGCTCGGCACAGATCCCGCACCAAATGGGCGAGATCGAGCCTGGGCTCCTCCCACAGCAGCAGGTCGGGTGCTGCCAGCAGCGCTACGGCCAGATCGGCCCGCGAACGCTCATCGGGGGTGAGTTCGGCAGCCGACGCTTCCAGCAGGCTGGTGAGCCCGAAGCGGGATGTCAGCATGAAGGTGCGCTGCCGCGCAACCGTGGGGCGCATCCGGCTGATATGGCCCTGCCAGCGGAAGGAGTCAGCCAGGGAGAACTCCCACCAGAGGCCGTGCCGTTCGCCGTGGACGTAGGCGGCCCGGCCACGTTCGTGCCCGGACAGCCACCGGTCCAGGGCGCGGGCGCCGCCGAGCACCCGGGCCTCCTTCACCAGCAGGGCGAGCCCCGGCAGCTCAGTCAGGCGCTGAGGCAACCAGACAGCAACTTCGCGGGTCATGACCGGTCCCTCCCTCGCAGATACAGCTTCGCGATGCCGGCCAGATCATCGATGCGGTCCGGCTGGAGTCCGTAATAGATGAACTTGCCTTCCTGGCGGTCCCGGCGGACCAGGCCGGCCTCCACCAGCAGCCGCAGGTGGCGGGAGACCGTGGACTCGTTGACGCCGAGCAGCCGGGCCATCTCCTGGGCGGGCATGGACTCTCGGGCGATCAGTCGGAGCAGCTTGAGGCGGGTGGCGTCGGCCAGGGCGGAGAACCCGATCACCAGGCTCTCAGGTGCCTCCTCGGCCTGGGCCGGCTCCTCCCGGAGCGGGTCGTAGAAGAAGATCTGCACCGGGCCCAGCCGGTAGAACATGAGCCGCCGCGGGCAGAAGGCGGAGGGCACGAAGAGGATGCGCTCCAGGTCGGCCAGGGGGATGCGCATGCCCTGCCCCCAGTGCAGGATGATCGCCTCGCCGTCGCCGGCCACGCTGACCCGGTCCGAAAACCGGCAGATGAAGGCCAGCGGGTCCATTTGGCTCAGGCGGCCCAGCTCGGTCTGGATCGAGGCGGCTAGCAGGCCGGCCTTGGCGCCCACCTCCGGCGAGATCGCCTCCCAGTATCGCAGGAGGGCGGCGCCAAGGGCGGGCTGCTCCTCCTGGAGGCGCTCCAGGGCGTCCGGGGCGAAGGCGGCGTTCCCCTGTTCAAGCTCCATAGCCACCGCAAACAGGTCCGACTGCTCGCTGAGCACCCGCAGCTGCTCCAGCAGACCGGCCGGAACTCGGTCCGTGACCCGGCGGACCCAGGGCGCCGCAGTGCCGAAGCGCTCGGGGTTCAGAATCACCAGCACGGAGAGCGCCATGTCCAGCAGCGGCGAGCAGCGGAACTGAATTAGTTGTCTTAGTCTCTCTTGCTCGGTCAAGCAACCATCATCTCCATTCAGTTGCTCATAAACGCAATCAAAGCGTAACACCGTGTTCCGAGGGCGTCAAGTACCCCCAACCGCCTCTTTAGTTCTGAATGTGATATTTCCGGCTGGCAAAGATTTATCGAACCGGTTGCGAAAACAGTCCGTCCTATTGGAGGAGGTGGGAAAAACCATGTCGTTACGGCGCGTAGGGATGGCCCTGGCTCAACGGGGCGCCCTTTTGCTGCTGGCGGGAATCGCAGTCATCTTCCTATTGCATGTTCAGGTAGGCGTGGTTCTTCCCCCAAGGCTTGGGGACCCTCCCCCACCGGGGGGCGGTGTCGTCGTCATTCCCAAGGATGCGAAGACCACCTGGTCGACAGAGAAGTGGATCGCTGCCAGCACCACGTACATCAAGAATCTCTCGCAGGGCGATCTCGGCGTGCTCCGGGCGTTGCGCGTCACGGGTTACGCCCAGGACCAACCGGTCTCCAAAGTGATCCGTGAGAACCTGCCACGCAGCTTGTACCTGCTCGGAACGGCCCTTGTGCTCAGCCTGGTGGTTGGGACGCTGTTTGGCATGTGGGGCAGCCGCTTTGGCAGCCGCTGGGCTCGACCGGCGATCCTCACCAGCACCCTCGCTCTGATGTCGACCCCGGATATCCTCTTTATTGTGCTCCTGCGCAAGCTGGTCATCTGGGGAATGAACACCTTCGACATCAAGCTGATGTCGGTCGCCACCCTCGGACAGATGGATGCTGCCGACGTTATTGCCCCGGCCCTGGCGCTGTCCGCCCTGCCGATCGCCATGATCGCCCGGATCGCGACGGTCGCCTTCGACGACGCCTACGACCAGTTCTACATCCGCACGGCCAAGTCGAAGGGCCTGCACCAGTTCTGGGTCGTCTGGAAGCATGCGTTCAAGAACGCCTGGATCCGGGTGGCGGAGTCCGGTCCCATCATCGCCGGCGGCCTCGTTACGGGCCTGGTGGTGGTGGAGTACGCCTTCTACTTCCCCGGGCTTGGCCGTACGTTGGGCCTGATCCTGGAACGGGGCGGCCAGCCGGTGGCCTCGGCATCCATTGCCCTGGTGCTGCTGGTGGGCGCCCTGCTGCTGGACACCGTGTTCGGCGTGATCCGGACGCTCCTCGATCCGCGCCTGAGCAGCCGGGAGGAGTCCCTGCCGAGCGACGGCCAGCGTATGCGCCTGGCTGACCTGCTCCGCTCCGTCGCCCAAGTCCCCCGGGAGCTCTGGGAAAGCTTGAAGGAGATTCCGTATGGCCTGCGCAAGGCGGCCTGGGCATGGCGTCCCTCCTACTTCCTGAAGGGGCTCTGGCGCAACCCGCCGCTGCTGATCGGCCTGCTGGGCATTCTCACCCTGATTGGCCTGGCGCTGTTCGGCGGCCACCTGGCCGACCTGCGGACGGTGCAGCGGACACCGAAGTACGTCGTGGTGGGAGACAAGGTCTATTTCCCGGCCTTTCCGCCGGGGATCCCCGGATACCCGCTGGGCTCCGACCTCGGCGGCCGTGACCTGCTGGCCCGTCTGCTGGTGGGCGCCCGCTATACGCTCTTCTTCACGCTGGCTGTCACCCCGGTCCGCTTCCTGGTGGCCCTCCCCTGGGGGCTGATCGCCGGGTTCCGCCGCCGCCTTTGGGCCGGCGTCAGCCGGACCTTCGGCTTGATGCTCTCCGCCGTGCCGGTGATCCTGGTGCCCGCCGCCCTCCTGCCGCTGCGTGAGCTGGCCGGGGCCGACTCCGGCAGCAACGCCTCCTTCTGGCTGATCTCGGGCGTCCTGGCCGTGGTGGGGATTCCCCGCCTGGTCGAGACGATCCGGCTTCAGGTGGAGGCGACACTCGTGCAGCCCTTCGTCGAGGGCGCCCGAGCAGCCGGCGCTGGCGGCGCCCGCTTGCTCTTCCGCCACGTGGTCCCGCAACTGATGCCGCAGCTATGGGTCGCCGCTGCTGCAGATATGGCCTGGACCTTGCTGCTGCTCGCACAGCTCGGTGTGTTCAGCATCTTCCTGGGCGGCTCGGCCCAGATTCTGGCCGACGGGGGCGGATTCCAGAACATCCCGCGCCTGCCCGACTGGTCCTCCATGCTGGCCAAGCCCTACGAGGTGCTCTACAAGGCGCCCTGGTCACTGTGGGTGCCGGCGCTGGCCTTCACGCTGGCGATCATCTTCTTCAATCTGGCCGCCGAGGGACTGCGCCGCAGGGCCCAGGAGCAGACCGCCGCCCCCGCCATCCCCGATGCCGTGATCCAGGCGGACAGCTCGGCAAAGGTGCCTGCACCGGCCCGACGCCGCTTGGCTCTGGAATGGACCGCCGCCACCCTGGTGCTGGTCCTGGCTGTGGGCGTGTCTGCCAAATACAGTGGCGCAACCGCTCCGGTCGTTCAGCAACAGCAGAAGACGCCGCTGGAGCGGGCCACGGAGAGCCTGCAGATCGCGTTGGGAATCACGCACGGCGCCGGCGACTCCCTGGAGAAGTCCAAGGCCGCTGCGACCCTGCCGAACGTGGTCGCCACCTACCTGAGGGAGGCCGGAAAGGCCGGCAAGAACGCCACACAGATGCAGCAGGATGCGAACGGTGTTCCTAACATGTTCTCCTTTGACAACGGGCTGAAGGTCATGCACATCCAGGTGCCCGATGTCCCAATGGGCTCCTTCCTGTTCTTCATAAACCCGCAGGCGCCCGGAACCGCGCCGCAGATCAGCACCGCTCAGACCAACGAGAAACCGACCTACATGGCGGCCCTTGAAGCGGGCATGCGCTCCTTTGTGGTGATGGCAGGCACGGTGCCCGGGCCGGACAACTGGGTCATATCGGCTTGGGAGCGGGACGAGGATACCGGGCGGTGGGTTCGGGCCGGCAAGATTAATGAACAGATCTATAGCTCGATTCCCAAGGAGTACAATGCCAAACTGATCGAAACGATGGTCAGCCGGTCTCAGTCCATTGAGCTGACCGGTGGTCCGCTCAACAGCGCCCGCGTCTCCCGCGAGGGTGACGTGGAGGTCTGCCTCAGCTCCAAGGGTCCGTGCACCACGATCAAATGGAAGGGCAACGGTTATTAGCTAGCAAGGAGAAACACCCGGGGACCTTTCGGTCTCCGGGTGTTTCGCGTCTGGCTATGCTATAATGAGGAAGGTTTTGGCTAGGTCGCCGGGCGTCTGTCTCGCCGGAGGTGTAGGCCCATGGACCAGGATACGCACGGCGTGCTGGACCGCATCCTTGCATTGCTGGAGCAGCAGGACCACGAAGAACTGAAACGCTTCCTCTCCCCAATGCACCCGGCCGACCTGGCTGAGGTGCTTCTTGAGTTAGATGATGACCAGCGGGCCCTGGTGGTCGGCCTGGTGACGCCTGAGGCCGCTGCGGAGACCATCGCTGAGATGGAGCCGGAGGACCAGGCCTCGATCCTCGAGTCGCTGGAGGACAAGCAGGTCAGCGATATTCTCGACGAGATGTCCGCCGACGACGCCGCCGACCTGGTGGGCGAGATGTCGCCCCAGCAGGCAGGCGAACTGCTCCGCCTCATGGATGCCGAGGACGCCTCGGATGTGCGTGAGCTGCTGGAGTACGACGAGGACACCGCCGGCGGCATCATGACGACGGAGTTCATGGCGCTGCCGGGTAGACTCACGGCTCAAGAGGCGATTGAGGAGCTGCGGCGGCTGGCGCCGGACGCCGAGACGGCCTATTACGTGTACGTGGTGAACGAGAAGGGGCAGCTGCAGGGCGTGCTCTCCCTGCGGGAGTTGATCGTCGCGCCCCCGAGCCGCCCGATCTTCCAGATTATGCGGACGAGCACCCTCTCGGTCCACGTCGACGAGGATCAGGAAGAGGTCGCCCGGGTCGTCAAGAAGTACAACCTGCTGGCCGTGCCGGTCATTGATCACAATAACGTATTACGGGGCATCGTAACGGTCGACGATATCATCGACGTCATAGAAGAAGAGGCCACGGAGGATATCTACCGCGCTGCGGGCGTGGCCAGCGAGGAGGAGCAGGACCTGCAGAGCGGCGTCTGGCCGGTGATTCGGGCCAGGCTGCCGTGGCTGGTGGGACTGCTGTTCCTCAGCATGCTCTCGGCGAAGGTCATCGAGCAGTTTGAAGGCGCCATCGCCACCGCCGCGGTGCTGTCGGTCTTCATTACGACCATGGCCGGTGAGTCGGGCAACGCCGCCACCCAGGCCCTCGCGGTTGTAGTGCGCGGCCTGGCTACGGGCGACCTCGACAGCGGGCAGCTCTGGCACACGGTCTGGCGCGAACTGCGCGTGGGGGTTACTGTGGGAGCCGTCTGTGGTTCGGTCTTCGCCCTGATCGCCGTCGTCTGGCAGGGCCAGCCCTGGCTGGGGCTGGTCGTGGGCTCCGCCATGTTCGTCAATCTGATCATCGCCAAGGCGACGGGGGCATTCGTGCCCTTCATCATCCACCGATTGGGTTTAGATCCTGCGGTGGCGTCCGGGCCGTTCATCACGACGGTGACCGACTCCACCAGCATGCTGATCTACTTTGGGATTGCGACCCTGGTCCTGCGCTACGTCAACATGGGGTAACCCCCCGGGAGGGATCACGCCTTGCCGCACCTGTTTGAGCCGATCACTCAAAAGAGCATGACCCTGCGCAACCGAGTTGTCATGGCCCCGATGTGCATGTACTCCGCGGCGACCGACGGTGTGCCGAATGAATGGCACTATGTGCACTATGGCACCCGAGCGGTGGGCGGTGCCAGCCTGATTATCGCTGAGGCGACCGCCGTGGAGCCGGTCGGCCGGATTTCGGAAGGCGACCTGGGCCTCTGGAACGAGGAGCAGGCGGCGGCCTTTGCGAAGATCGCTGCCTTCTGCAAGCAGTACGGGGCTTCCTTTGGCATTCAGCTGGCCCACGCTGGCCGCAAGGCCTGGAGCGGCTCGAAGGCGTTCGGCCCCGAGACCCCGGTGGCGCCCAGCGCCATCCCGTTTAGCGGCGACTGGAACACCCCGATCGAGCTGGATCATGCGGGCATTGACCGGATCGTGGCGGCCTTCGCAGCGTCCGCTAGGCGGGCGGCGGAACTGGGCTGCGATATGGTGGAGATCCACGCTGCGCACGGCTACCTGATCCATGAGTTCCTCTCGCCGCTCTCCAACCACCGTACCGACGAGTACGGCGGCAGCCTGGAGAACCGGGCCCGCCTGCTGAAGCGGGTGTACGACGCGGTCAAGGCCAACTTCCCGGCCGACCGGCCGGTCTGGGTGCGCATCAGCGCCAGCGACTGGGTCGAGGGCGGCTGGGATATTGACGAGTCCGTGGCGCTGTCGAAGTGGATGAAGGAGTGGGGCGTCGACCTGGTGGATTGCTCCTCGGGCGGGAACTCACCGCTCCAGAAGATCCCGACCCTGGGGCCGGGCTACCAGGTGCCTTTCGCGGAGCGCATCCGCACGGAGGCTGGCATCCCGACCGGAGCGGTGGGCCTGATCACCGATGCCGCCCACGCCGACGAGATCGTCCAGACCGGCAAGGCCGACCTGGTCCTCTTCGCCCGGGAGCTGCTGCGCAACCCGTACTTCGCCCTGGAGGCGGCCCACCTGCTCGGGCACGAGGTGGAGTGGCCGAAGCAGTACGTGCGCGGGAAGTTCATGGCGCAGGCTGCGGGGCCGAGGTAGTTATGAAACCAAAACAGCCGCGGGGGGCACCCGCGGCTGTTTTTCTGCTTCCCGGGGGGCGCCACTTCTGGTACCCCCTCAATCTACGAGTCGCAACTTGGTCGGGTTTTTACCAAAACTGACGGCCGACCCAAGGTTGGCGCAGCAAAATCTGATGGTACATGTATGAATGATCCTGTGGAGGCGTGGGAAGACCGCCAACCGGGCCCTCGCAACAAAGGCTGACCTGGTCAATATCCATGGCTTGGCCTGAAAACTGGGGATAAATGGCTGAGAATACCCCGCCCCGGTATCTATTTTTGCGGTCCTTCAACCACATAGCATCAGTTTTGGCGGGGGTGCGGGCGGCCGTCCGTCAATTCCGGCACGGATGCAACTACGGCCGGGTTGGTCAATCCAAGGGCCTCAAGATCGGCCTCCCAGAGGCTGAGGGCGCCCTTGCAGGGCACGAAGGGTATCACCCGGGCGGACTCCAGCACAAAGCCGTAAGGTCCGGAGAACCAGGGGCTGGGGTGGTGGTCGACGCAGTCGGTCAGGAGGGCCACCCCGATGATGCCGCCGTAGGTGAACACCTCGGGGATTAGGGTCTCGGTACCTGGCGCCGCGTGGGCTCGGCACACCTTCCGGGCGGTTTCGACGGCGCTGCGGTTGCTGCCGCCGGCGGGGCTCTTACCAGCGTGGATCAGGATCGGACCGGGGTACTTGGTCGCCCAGGTGCGGTTCTCGATATCCTTGATCCCCTGGGCGATCAGCCATGCCCAAGGCTGTTTGATCGTGATGGCCTTTATTCGCAGCTACCTCCGGTGCCAGGGGGCTTCGCGGAACTCACAGGCGTAGCCGTCCTTCGGGGTAAACACGACCCCGTCTTCGGACGACAAGCCGACATAAGCATAGTCATTGACCTGCAGGCTGACCCACTTGGGCGGGGGCGGGGGTTGGCGCAGCCGGGTATAGTCGGCCCGGGCGAAGGCTACCGCTTGGGGCTTGCCGATTGGGATCAGGGGTTTGGCCAGCTTGGCGAAGAGGTAGATCCCGCCGCCGCCGTTGCCGGCCCAGGAGATCTCCTTGATCTCCAGCAGCTTGTCGGCCGTGGGGCAGCTCAACGCCACATAGAGTCCAGACTCACTGGCGTGGACTTGTGCTACGGCTTTCTGCTTCGCCTCCTCGGGCCAGGTGAACGCCTTGGCCGGTGCCGCAGACGCAGGTACCTCCTTACTCCGCAGGGTCACGGCGCCGGCACAGCCGCCAAGCAGCAGGCCGACCAGGATCAGTAGCACCAAGTTCCTCATGCGCTTCACCTCTGCTACCAGGGTTCGCCTTTCGGAAGAAGGAAACCTGCGGGACAGTTAAGAAGTCAATGAAGATGAGGTGAACGTATGCGAAAGGGAATGGCGCTGGTCCTGCTGGCGGTGCTGCTCACGGCCTGTTCCGGCGGACCGCCGACCTACCGGACACCTGAGGCGGCCTTTCAAGCAATGTTTCCCGACGAGGCGCCGGCGGTGGTCCGGGAACTGCCGATGGAGAAGGGCAAGGTTCTCCTGTTTCGAACCAAGCGGAACCCGGAGATCCAGGTGACTGCGGTCGAGTACGAGGAGCAGGGAAAGTGGCGCTTCCACGGATACGGCATCGGCGGACACCAGAAGGTGGGCCCGCTCTCCTTTGACCAGGCGGACCTGGGGCGGTTCGAGGTGAAGCATGAGAGTGGTGCGATCAGCGAGTACGCCAAGGTGCGGGCCTTCTACGGCGAGGTGTATGACCCGCGCATCACGTGGGTGGAGGTGACCATGCCGGAGGAGCCGATCCCGCAGCGGGCGCAGGTCGTGGCTGGCACCTGGGCGGTCACCTTCCCTTACAAGGTGGGCTTCCGGGCCGTCTCCCTGATCAAACTGCGGGCCGGAAATGAAACGGGCGAACTGTGGCGGGATGACGATCCCCACACCACAGCCGCCCAGTTGCGCCAGAAAGCGAAGCCCTAAACCTTGCGGAACCGCCACCTGGGCGTGGTGAAGTACCACGTGTTGACCACGCCGCGCAGGGTCTCGTCGAGGAACATCGCGGCGTAGACGCCGGGCAGGCCGTAACCCGACCGGACGGCCAGGTAGGCCAGGGGCACTGTGATCAGCCAGGTGCCGGCGGCAGTGATCGCCGTGGGCCACTGGGGGTTCCCGGCGCCCCGGAAAATGGCGCCGCCGACGATGTTGAGGCACTGGCCCACCTTGTAGGCGGCGCCGATGCGCATGGTGATGACCGCTACGGCAACCACGTCGGGGTCGTTGGTGTAGACACCCACGATCGGGCGGGCAAAGAGGAAGAGCAGCACGCCGAGGCTGCCCATGCCGATCGCACCGAAGGTGAGCGCCCGGCGGCCGGTCGCCACCGCATCGTCACGCCGCTTGGCGCCCATCAGCTGCCCGACCGTGATGCTGGCGGCGGTGCCAAGGGCGATGGCGGGCACGTAGGTAAAGCCCTCCATCTGGACGGTGAGGCCGCGGGCAGCGATGACGGCGGTGCCAAGCGTGCCCACGATCGCACTAAGGACGAGCTGGCTGCCCTGGTAGGAGAACCACTCCAGGGCGCCCGGCAGGCCCATGCGGCCCACCCGCCAGATGGTCGCCGCCCGGAAGGCAAGAGCCCGGCGGAGCCTCACCGGGATGACGCTCCGGCGAAAGAGCATAAAGAACATGAGCCCGACGCCGCAAAGGCGTGCAATGGAGGTGCCCACGGCAGAGCCGCGCACGCCCATCTCCATTTGCCAAACCAGCAGGTAGTTGAGGCCAGCGTTCAGCACGTTGACCACCAAGGTGACCATCATGGGGCCGCGGGTGTCGCCGGTGGCCCGGAGGACGGCGCCCAGAATGGCGATCATCGCCATGGCGGGCATGAAGAGCGACAGGGTCCGCATGAAGACGATGCCCTGGGCGTGGGCCCCGCCGACGGCGCCCAGCAGCTGGAGCAGAACGGGCGCCGCACTGTAGATCAGGGCGCCCAGCCCAATGGAGATCAAGAAGCCCATGCCGATCGACTGGGTGGCGGTCTCGCCGGCCCCCTCGTGTTCGGCGGCGCCCACCTGGTGCGAGATCACGATCGATGCGCCGGCGGCGACAACCATCAGGACCAGCATGATGAAGTTGAAGATCTGGCTGCTGATTTGGACGGCGGCGAAGGCCTCGGTGCCAAGCTTATGGTTGATGATGATGGCATCGACCCACAGCAGGGTCATGTTCAGGAGATGCTCCATGCCGATCGGCCAGGCCAGGCGGAATAAGCGGCGCGTGTCGTTGTCGATCAGCATGTACCCTTCTCGCTTTCGTATTCAAAGATGCGCCCGCCGAAGGGCGCCAGCACATAGTCGGCCATTGCCACGGCCAGCTTCGGGTCCTGATCACCGGCATAGAAGCGCTTGGCCATCGCATACAGCTGCGGCTCCAGGGCGCCGAACTGCGCCAGGAGCCGCTTTGGCTTCTCCGGCCAGACGCCGTGCAGGGCGCAGTAGGCCTCCAGCACCCGGGGCACCAGGACGCCGGCCATCAGCCGGGCCTCGGGCGCCCCCGGCCCTACATCCTCAATATCCAGGGCCAGGTCGGTGAGGCGGTAGCGATGCGTGGCTACCTCCCAGGGGCTTAGCGGACGCGGGCCGGCCGCCCAGAGCGACCGAGCCAGTGCCACCAGCTCGGCGCCCTCCCCGGTGGTGTCCAGCAGGAGCTCACCGGTGGCAAAGCCGTGCATGGTGACGGGGTCGCCCTTGGTCATGCGGTCCCGCAACTTGGCGGCGGGGTTGAAGAGCACCTCCACCGGCACGCCCTCGCAGATCTTGCCCACCCGCCAGTACTGGTTCCCGGAGACGATGGCGTAGAAGTCCAGGTCGGATTCGGGTCCGGCGGCGCCCCGCTGGGCGGAGCCGAAGAAGAGGATACCGGTCACCTCCGGCATGGCTTTGAGTTCAGCTACCATGGCATTTAGTGCGTTGCGGAGTCGGGCGTCCATGGGGGTCATCCTCTCTGGGGTTACAGCGGCTTGGTCTCCTTGGCGCCCAGTCCGTGACCGGCCTCGGTGGCCTGGACTCGGGCGCGGCCGGAGCAGGTTTCGCATATGTAGACGGCGCTGGCCCTGGCGCCGCTCGGGTCGGGGCGCCCGCACAGGGTGCAGCGGGTGCCCACCGGGGCCTCGGGGATCGTAGGCAGCACGCCGGGGCCGTAGGGCCCCTCGGGCTCCCCGTTGAGCCGCTTTTTGAGCTGGCGGATCAGGTCGGCGCCCTGCAAGGCGTTGAGGCGAATCTCGGGATAGGCCGGGTCCTCAGTCTTGACGATGAAGACCGAGCCCTTCTCCACGTATGCGTGGACTGTCCGGAGCGCAATGCCGTGGGGCTCGCCTTTCTCAGGCAGCATCCACAGATGCTCCCCCGCCAGCATGACCCGCTTGACCTCCATGTTCGCCGCCAGAAACATCAACACCACGACGGCCACCAGCGGCAGCGGGTTGTTGATCCAGAAGCCGAACAACACCAGCACGACGCCGATAAGGAGCCCCGCGACGATATACCAGTGCCAGGGATGTGCCAGTGCCCCGAAGGTGACGGCCTTCTCCGTGTCCTTCACGGTGTGCGGGACGGTCCCCTCGGGCGCCTCTCTGGCCGACTGAACGGCCCGCTCGACGGCTGCGCCGAAGGATTCCGGAAACTTGAAGCGCCTGCGGTGCCAGCGCTTCCCCTCCGGCCAGCGCAGGTGCCAGACGACGACGCCCTTGCGACTCAACTCCGCAGCCGCCAACGGGATGCGGGTGACTGTGCCATTCCCCATAACGATCGTCAGTACACCGCCCGCCAGGACCTGACGGGAAATGAACAGGCCCTGGACCTGGATGACGAGCACAATCGGATAGATCTGCATGAACCAGTCCCGGCGGCCCTCGCTGATCCACCACACCAGCAGGACCCACGTACACGCGAAGGCCAGAGTTCCCCACTTCCACCAGTGTGACCGTCCTCTGACAACTAGCGGCATTGGCAGACTGCCTCCTTGACAGAAGGTATATCAGGGTGTTTTCGTTTGAGATAGATGAATTTCCTACTGAAACAAAAGGGACGTGTGCAGATGGACGGAGTCCGGGTACTCATCGTGGATGATGATGATGCCATTGCCGATATTATCGCGACCTACCTAAAACGCGAGGGCTTCGAGACCCGGCGTGCCGCCGACGGCCAGAGCGCCCTGGAGGCGATTCGCTCCGGTGGCTGGGATCTGGTTCTGCTGGACGTGATGCTCCCCCGCTTGGACGGCTTTGAGGTCTGCCGGCGGGCCCGGGCCGAGGGCTCATCGGTGCCGATCCTGTTCCTGACCGCCCGGGGGGAGGAGATCGACCAGGTGCTGGGCCTGGGCCTCGGCGGCGATGACTACATCGTCAAGCCCTTCTCCGGCGCCGCCCTGGTGGCCCGGGTCAAGGCGCACCTGCGCCGCTTCCGGGAGCTGAAAGGCGCCGCCCCCGGCGCCCCGCAGGGCGAGACCGAGTGGCTGCGCTTCCCCGGCCTGGAGATCGATCTGGCGGGCTGTGTGGTCCACCGGGACGGGCACCCGGTCAACCTGACCGCCAAGGAGTTTGAGCTCCTGCGCTTCCTGGCCGGCCACAAGGGCCGGGTCTTCACCCGGGAGCAGATCTTCCGGCAGGTCTGGGGCGAGGACTACCTCGCCGACGACAACACCGTCATGGTCCACATCCGGCGCCTGCGGGAGAAAATCGAGCCTGACCCCGCCGAACCGACCTATGTGGTCACCGTGCGCGGCCTGGGCTACCGCTTCAGCGGGGGACCGGCATCATGATGAAGCTCTACAGCCGGCTCCGGATCCACACCAAGCTGGTCGTCACGATGATCGCGTCGATGGTTCTGGCGATGCTGCTGATCAGCGCAGCTGCGGGAACCCTGATCCTTCTTCTGCTGCGGCAGGCGCAGCCGGGTGACTACAACCCGTTCGCGGCGGCGGGCCAACTCCTGTCCCGCACCCCGGCGGTAGCCAGGGCGCTGGAGGAAGGGGCTGCAACGGACGAGTTGCGCAAGGCTGCGGTCCCCGAGTGGCTGCCTGCGAGCGTTCGAGTGCAGCTCATTCGGGAGGACGGCCTGGTGCTGATCGACACCCAGGGCGGCGAGGGGCGAATCATCTCCGGGCCGGAGATGGTATTCACGCTCTCCCGCATGGGAGACAAGCGCTCGCGGCTGATCAGCATACCGCAGGCGGTCAACGTGAACGGCAAGGCCTGGGGCCTGTACATCATGTCGTTCCACTCGGCGATCTCTGCCAACATCACTCTGGGGGACGGCTCGCCGGAAAGTCAGGCCACAGCGTTCTCCATGATTGGCGGCTTAGCAGCGGCTCTACTTGCCAATGTGCTCCTCTACCTGTTCCTGGGGCGCCACCTGGTCGCCCCCATCCGGCGGCTCTCGGCTGTGGTCGGGCAGATCGCCCGGGGCGACCTGAGCGTCCGGTCCAACCTGGGTGACCGTGGCGATGAGGTGGGCCAGCTGGCCAGCGATGTGGACGCCATGGCCGCAAGCCTCCAGACCGCCCGGGAGCAGGCGGCTGCGGCGGACAAGTCCCGCCGGTACATGGTGGCAGCGGCTTCCCACGACCTGCGCACCCCGCTCACCGCCCTGCTGGCCCATGCGGAGGCGGTGCGCACCGGCATCTCCGAGGATAGCGACCGCAGCCTGGCGATCATCCAGGAGAAGGGGCTCCAGCTCAAGCGGCTGATCGATGACCTCTTTGAGCTGGCCTCCCTGGACGCTGAGCAGGAACGCTGGCAGACCGTGCGTGTCGACCTGGCGGAGCTGGTCCGGCGGGAGGTGGTCGGGATCCTGCCCGAGCTGGAGTCGGCCGGGATCGAGGTGGAGGCCGACATCCCCGAGGAGCCGGTCTGGACCAACCTGGCGCCTGGCAAGGTCGACCGGGTATTGGACAACCTGCTCGCCAACGCCCGGAACTACGGGGCGGCTGGCAAGTGGCTGGGAGTGCGCGTCTCGGTGCGGGGCCGCACCGTTCGAGTCGAGGTGGCCGACCGGGGGCCTGGAATTCCTGCGGAAGAGCGGGAGAAGGTCTTCGAGCGCTTCTACCGATCGGATGCCGCACGCACCAGCAACCACGGAAGCGGCGGCCGGGGGCTCGGGCTCGCTATCGCCCGGGAGCTCATCGTCAGGCATGGCGGCACGATTGGCGTCGACAGCGCCCCGGAGGGCGGCGCCCGCTTCTGGTTCGAGCTCCCCCTCGCCATGAATTAAGGAAACCGATGCTCATAAGTAAGCCCCCTGTAAGCTCGTTGTAAGGTTGAAGCCTTACGATTAGAGCTGTAAAGGGGGCTGATCTTTTATGGAAAACGTGATCGATATTCGAGGGCTCCGCAAGGAGGTCTCCCTGGGCGGCTCGGTGATGCCGATCCTGAAGGGGATCGACCTGCAGGTGCGCAAGGGCGAGTTCCTCACCATCATGGGCCCGTCGGGCAGCGGCAAGTCGACCCTGATGGGCCTGATGGCCGGGCTCGACGCTGCCACCGGCGGCTCCATCAAGATCGAGGGCACGGAGATCGTGGGGCTCGGCGAGGACGCCCTGGCCCGGCTGCGGGCCCAGCGGGTCGGCATCGTCTTTCAGGCCTTCCACCTGATGGCCACCCTGACGGCGCTTGAGAACGTGGCGCTGCCGCTGGAGCTGGCCGGGGGCAAGAAGGCTGCGGCCCAGGCCGCCGAGGCACTCCAGGCCGTGGGCCTCGGGCAGCGCATGCAGCACTACCCCCGGCAAATGTCCGGCGGCGAGCAGCAGCGGGTGGCGATCGCCCGGGCGCTGGCGCCCAAGCCGGCCATCCTCTTCGCCGACGAGCCCACGGGCAACCTGGACTCGGTCAACGGCAAGCAGGTGCTGGAGCTGCTCCTGGGCCTGACCCAGAGCTACGGCACCACCCTGGTGATGGTCACCCACGACTCGAACCTGGCCGCCCTGGCCGATCGCACGATCTACATCCAGGACGGGGTGCTGGTCAAGGAGGAGGTGCGGCCCCATGCACGGCTGGCTCGCTAGTTTGAAACTGGCCTGGAAGGACCTGCTGGCCGAGGGCCGCCGCTCCTTCTTCTTCGCTCTGCTGATCGCTGCCGGCGTCGCCTCGCTGGTGGGCGTGCAGGGCGTGGCGGGCTCGCTGGACCGGGCCACCCGGGACGGCGCCCGCTCGTTTATCCAGGCCGATCTGCTGATCGGGAATGCTCGGGAGCTGAACACTGCGCAGAAGGACGCCATCGACTCGCTCAAGCGGGACGGCGCCGCTGCTAGCGAGTATTGGAACACCCCTGGCATGGTGACGAACGGCCAGAAGCACTCCATGGTGGACGTGAAGGGCGTGGAGCCGCAGAGCTGGCCCTACTACGGCAAGGTGGCCTTGCAGTCGGGCGATCCGCTCGCCAAGCTGCTCAACGGCCCGAACGAGGCCGTGGTGGAGTCCGCACTGCTGGACCGGCTGGGGATCAAGGTCGGCGACACCATGACGCTCGGCAAGTCCACCGTCAAGGTGACGGGGATCATCGCCGAGCAGCCGTCGGGGATCAACATGACCTCCGTGCCGGTGGGGCCCACGGTCATCATGTCGGTGGATGGCGTCAGGGCTGCGGTGGGCGACGCCCAGACCCGGCTGCTGCACATCCGGTTGCCTGACTCCATCACGGCGGCTGCCGCCAAGGATCGCCTGAAGGCATCCTTCCCTGGCGAGAAGGATGTCGTGACCTACGAGGAGAACTGGCAGGACTTTTCACAGGTCATGGGCTACTTCTTCACCTTCCTGAGCATGGTGGCATTCATCTCCCTGCTGGTGGGCGGCCTGGGCGTGGCGATGGCCATGCGGACCTTCATCGGTCAGAAGATGGAGCACATTGCAGTGCTGAAGGCCCTGGGCGCCACCTCGGGCCGGATCATGGCGGTCTTCCTGGCCGAGGCAGCGATCCTGGGCGCCGTCGGCAGCGTGCTGGGCGTGCTGCTAGGCCTGGGGGTCCAGCAACTGCTGCCCTATGTGCTCAGGAGCCTCTTCCCGGGGATCGAGTCGAGCCTGAGTTTCGCCCCGGCTGTCGGTGGCTTCTTTGCGGGCCTGCTGACCGCCGTGATCTGCGCCCTGCTGCCGATCCGGGCCGTGCGCAGCGTCAAGCCCGACGCCCTCTTCCGCAGCGACTCGGTGCCGGTGCGGGCCGGGGGGCGGGCGATCCTGGAGACGGTGCTGGTTGCGGCCCTCGTGGTCGCCGGCCTGGGCTGGCTGGCTTCGGTATACGCCAAGTCGACCCTGCTGGGCTTCGGGTTCCTGGGCTCCCTGGTCTCGTCGGGCCTTCTGCTCTTCGTGGTCTCCTGGGTCCTTCTGCGCCTGGTGCGCTTCCTGCCCCAGAGCGGGC
The DNA here is from genome assembly GCA_050789255.1 of Symbiobacteriaceae bacterium. Taxonomy (GTDB): domain Bacteria; phylum Bacillota; class Sulfobacillia; order Symbiobacteriales; family Symbiobacteriaceae; genus JBOZRQ01. Next base: position 23,899 of record JBOZRQ010000053.1, on the reverse strand, counting down.
GCCCGGCCTGGCGCCACGCCATCCGGAGCCTCTACGCCCCGGGCAGCCAGGCGACGGCGGTCATGGTCTCCATGGGCCTGGGCATCACCCTGATGGTGACGGTCTACCTGCTGCAGGACGGCCTGATCCGCCAGGTGAAGGAGGCCGGCACGGGGCCCGACACCCCGAATGTCTTCATGATCAACGTGCCGTCCGAGAAGCGGGTCGAGCTCCGCTCCTTCCTGGAAGGGCATGAGGGCGTCGTCACCACGCAGGCGCCGGCGGTGATCGCCAACCTGTCGATCACCTCGGTGGATGGTAAGACGCCCGCCGAGGCTGGGATCAGCTCCATCCTCCAGCGGCCAATGCCGGTGCTGGACGGCGGCGCCAATCTCCCCAAGGGCGTGGCCGTCAAGTCGGGCGAGTGGTTCACCGCCGCGGATCGGGGCAAGCCCGTGATGGCGGTTGAGGAGAGCATCGCCAAGCAGTTGGGCAATCTCGCACCGGGCTCCAAGGTGAAGGCAATGGTGAAGAACCAGGAGGTCGAGTTCACGGTCAAGGCGATCCTGGGCGCCTCCGGCAGCGGGGTCCGGGTGGGCGTGAACAGTCCGGTCATGGTCGCACCGGGCTCGATCGACGCCTACGCTGAGATGTACGTGCTGACCGCCACGACCAAGGCGAAGCAGGAGCAGGCCGTGATCAGCGACCTGATGACCAAGTACCCGGGCGTGTCCGCCTTTGGCCTCGGCTCGCTGATGGATGTGCTGAATGAGTACCTCGGCAAGCTGGCCAACATCATCCGGTTCATGACCGGCTTCGCCCTGGTCGCCTCGGGCGTGATCCTCTCGGGCTCGATCTCGGCGTCCCGGTTCCGGCGCCGCAAGGAGGCCGCCCTGCTCAAGACCCTCGGCGCCTCCCGGGCCACGGTGGCCTGGTCGGCGGCCATGGAGAACACCGTGCTCGGCGCCGTGGCGGGCCTGACGGGCGCCGGCCTCGGCTACGCCGTGGTCCAGGGGGCGGCGCTGGGGCTGAAGGCCCCCATGCCGCTGCAGGTCTGGCCGCTGGTCGCCGCAGCGGTGGGGGGAGCGCTCCTCGCCGTGACCGTCGGCGGCGCCTCGATGGTCGAGGTGCTCCGGGTGCGGCCGCTGACAGTGTTGCGGGGGGAGTAGGCCATCTGGGCACCTTGCTCCTCGCGACGAGCAAAAGCCCCCACCAGTACAACATGCCCGCCAGTTAACTGGCGGGCATGTTACTTTGGAAAATCTGCTCCTACAGTTCGTTTCGACCCCACTTGTCCCAGTCGGCTAACCCTGACGCTGCTTGAAGGCTAAGAGCTCAGGTAACTCAGATAGTCGTTGAATCCGCTCATAGCGACCGGGAAGGCCGGGGTAGCCCTCGCTGAAGAGATCCAGGGGATCGAGCAGCACCGGGGTGATCCCGGCCTTCAGCGCGCCCAGGACGTCGGCGCCCGGGGAATCGCCCACGTGCACGGCCTCCTCGGGCCTTACCCCGCAGGCGGCGCAGGCGATCTCGAACATGCGGGCCTCGGGCTTGCGGCTACCGACCACGTCCGAATCCAGGACGGCGTCAAAGTAGCCGCTGAGCCCGCTGGGGCGCAGGATGTCGACCAACGTGCCGTCCCAGTTGCTGATGATTGCCAGGCGGTAGCCGGAGGCCCGGAGCGATTTGAGCAGGGGAATTGCCTCGGGGTCAAGGACACCGCTACGCTGAGGCAGCGTCTTGGAAATGTCGAGGATGGTGGCGGCCAGGGCGTCGAGGTCAGGCCCGGAAAGGCCCATCCCTTCCAGGCCCAGTCGGTTCATCCGGATGAACCAATCCCGGCTGTCGCGGTCCTCATGCTGCTGGCGGTTCTGGAAGTAGCGCTCCTGGGCGCGGGCGCCCTCCCTCTGAAGGATCGGGTCATCGGGAACCGGGGTCTGAGCCTGGCGGCAGAGCCAGAGAAACCGTTCGGCTTTGAGCACCCACTTGTGGACCAGGGTGTCTCCGGCATCGAAGAAGACGGCACGGACTGGCATGGATAGCCCCCTCAGCAGGTCTTTCGCCATCAAAATGGTTCTTCCGCCAGAGAACTGGAATACCTTCTGAAAGTTTATGGAGGGCCGCGACTTGATTGCAACCGTGGCTGGGTGTGGGCGTTCGCCCGCGATCGTGGAAGTCTGGGTTCCACAATCTTTTCCCAGATGTCAGCCGATATGGTGGGGAATTTGTAGTGGAATAGCATGGCTGAAGCGGCTGCTCGCCCCGTGAGGTCGATGTTTTTGGTCATAGACGGGCGTTTTGGCCGGGATCAAGCGAAAAACGGCAACTCATTGCCCCCATCGCCCCCGATGTTCACCGATTCCACGAGAAATTCCTCCCATAGCATGAGGAGTGGTGGGAATTTGTGGTGGAACCTCGATAGATCCCTGGGTGATCGCGCCCCGCTTCGTTCTTGCAGCCCTTTCGAGGATTCTGGTGCGAGTATTGGGCTGGGCGAGGCCGCGCACGGCGACCCAGGGCAAGGCCTGGGCTACGCCGTGGTCCAGGGTGCGGCGCCTCGATGGTCGAGATGCTTCGGGGGGAATAGACGGCAAAACGCGGCACACTTTTCGGGTGTGCCGCGTTTGGTCACGCTTCCAGTCCGACACAGCGTCGGAGCTTGTGCCTTCCTCACAGCCCTAACACCTTACATACTTGCGCTTGAAACCAAGTGCCCCTCGGTCCATGGACTTCTTTATATTCTCGGTAACAAGCAACATCTTGCCCTTCCTGATCTCGACTGGACCTACTGCCATGGCGGTCTCAACCGCTTTATGATGGAGCGGCACATACGAGATCGCGACAGTGTAAACGAAATTGCTCATAGCGGATTTCGTGCGTTCAGGAGAGTCGTGAATGGTCTTCTCCACCTGATCTAGCATGCTGGCGAGCTTGCTTGCGCTGAACTCACTGTCCGGGCGATTACCCAGCAGCCAGCAATAACAACTCCAGCCTGCCGACATTCTGAGGTCTTCGCCGCTTGCGAGCCATTTATCGGCAACGACCTGCGCAATCTCGGTTTCGGCCAAGGTCACGGCAACCACAAAATCTGAGAGCATATAAAAATAGGCCGCATCTATCCAACGCTCAAAATCCGCCTCGGTCATGATCTTTGGGTCTGCAATAACGCCGGCAAAGTACATGGCGTCGTAGTTCCCAGTGGCGTAAAGCTGCTCGGCCAAAGGCTGGTTCTTCTTGATCTTCCTTGCGAGCGGCTTCATCTCGCCTGTAGCCACGCCGAAGAGGGGCTCGTGCGCCCCATTACTCATGTAAGTCTTCTTGAGTCGCTCCTTGCCGAGCGCTTCCAGTTCCTGCATAACTGTTTCGAACTCCATCGTTTCGCACTCCCTTCCCTTTTCATCGCAACCGATTCAGATTGCGCTTAGTGCTGTGACGATAAAGGTTCTTCCCCCCGGGGGCTGGAATACCTTCTCACAATCAAGGGGGGCCGAAACTTGATCGCTACACAACCTGCCGTTCGCATGCACCGTACTCTCTTCGCCGGTGCCCTGGTCGCCCTGTCGCTCTTCGGTGACTCCTACCTGTACGCCGTCCTCCCGGTCTACTACGCCGACGCCGGTGTCAGCCTCACCGCAGTCGGCCTGCTGCTCAGCGTCAATCGCTGGATCCGGTTCTTCACCAACCCCTTGGCGGGGGTGGTGGGGCCTCGGGTGGGCTGGGGCTGGGCGTTCGCAGGCGTCATGTGGCTCGCGGCGGCCACCACGGCAGGGTACGGGCTGCTCACCGGGGTAGGTGCGCTGCTAATCGTGCGGGCGCTGTGGGGGTTCTGCTGGTCCTTCTTGCGCATTGGCGGCACGGCGGCGGTGCTCGCAGACTCGCCCACCGGGCGCCGCGGCAAGCTGATGGGCATCTTCTCCGGCGTCGGACGGGTGGGCAGCGTGGTGGGGACCGCCATCGGCGGCTTCCTGGCGGACAAGATCGGCTTTGCCACCACAGCCCTCGTTTTCGCCGGGGCTACCGCGGCGGGGGCGATCGTGGCTTCGCTGCCGCCGGCGCTGGCCGGGCGCTGGGGGGCGCCGGGGCGTGAGGAGTCCCGGGCGGCTGCACCAGCCTCCGTCACCTGGCTGCCGGACACGGCCCCTCAGACTGCGGCCTGCCTCTCCATCGCCACGTTGCACTTTGTGGTGAGCGGCCTGGTCACAGGCACCCTCGGGCTGCTGATCAAAGAGCGGCTGGGGGCCGCCAGCGCCGCCACGGTGACCGGGCTGATTCTCGGCGCCCGGTTCGCCCTCGACCTCGCCATCGGGCCGGTGCTCGGCCACTGGGCGGACAAGCGGGGGCGGGGCGTGGCGCTCGGCGCTGCTACCCTGGCGCTTGTCGGCGCCCTGCTGACGCTCAGTGTCGCCGCCAGCACCCCGCTGATTTCAGCGGCGGCGGTGGTGCTCTTCGCTGCCGGAACCGGGTCTACGGTGATGCTGGACTCCTGGGCTGGAGACCTCGCCGGCCGCTCCCCGGGACGCTTCGTGCCGGTCTACAACACCTGGCTCGACCTCGGCGCCGCCGCCGGACCGCTCCTGGGATATCCCCTGGCGGCTCGGCTGGGCCTGGACGCCACCTACTGGCTGGGGGCGGGGGCCTTGCTGCTGGCCTGGGCGGGCCGGGCGTGGCTGGGTCGGCGCAGTGTAACAGCCTAGGGGAGGCGCAGAATACCATGGCTCCATCTCGCCGAACAGGGGGAGAGCCATGCAGATCCACGTTGTACAGCCGGGCCAGACGCTGTACGAAATCTCCCAGTATTATGGAGTGACCCCGGCATCCGTGGTGGCCGCCAACGGGCTGGAGGAGCAGCCCTATCTGGTGGTCGGCCAGGCGCTGGTCGTGCCGATTACCGGCTCCTTTCACTGGGTCAGCCCGGGGGAGAGCCTCTATCGCATCGGGCTGCAGTACGGCATCAGCGCACAGGAACTGGCCCGGGTCAACCGCCTTGCCATTGACCGACCCCTTCCCGTCGGGCTTCGCCTCTACATACCGCCCCGGCGCCGGCGTCGGGCCGAATCAAATGCGTATGTTGAGCCGTTTGGAAGCACGGTCAGCCCGGCGTTGCGGGAGGCCAGCCGGGAGGCGGCGCCCCACCTGACCTACCTCGCCCCGTTCAGCTTTCGCGCGCAGCGGGACGGGTCGCTCCAGGCCCCGCCGCTCGACGCCCTGCCCGAGATCGCCCGGGAGGATGGCGCCACCCCCATGCTCGTGGTCACCAACCTCGAGGAGGGGGGCTTCAGCACTGAACTGGGCCAGATCCTGATGACCGACGAGGCGGTACAGAACCGCCTGTTGGATAACATTCTGGCCGAGGCTGCGGCGCGGGGGTTCCGCGACGTCCACTTCGACTTCGAGAAGCTGCCCGAGAATGCCCGGGAAAGCTACAACCGCTTCCTGCGCAAGGCCGCCGACCGCATTCACGGGGCCGGCTACCTGATGTCGACCGCCCTGGCGCCCAAGCTCAGCAGGGAACAGGCCGGGGCCTGGTACATGGCGCACGACTACCGGGCCCACGGGCAGATCGCCGACTTCTCGGTGATCATGACCTACGAGTGGGGCTACAGCGGCGGGCCGGCCCAGGCGGTCTCCCCGATCGGTCCGGTGCGCCGGGTGCTAGAGTACGCCCTCACCGAAATGCCAGGCTCCAAGATCATGATGGGCCAGAACCTGTACGGCTACGACTGGACGCTCCCCTTCGTGCAGGGCACGACAGCCCGGGCGCTCAGCCCCGTGGAGGCCACGAACCAGGCGGCCCGGGTGGGCGCCGCCATCCAGTACGACTACCGGGCGCAGGCCCCGTGGTACCGGTACTATGACCGGCAGGGCAGGCAGCACGAGGTCTGGTTCGAGGATGCCCGGTCGATCCAGGCCAAGTTCGACCTGCTGCGGGAGCTGGGCCTGCGGGGGATCAGCTACTGGAAGCTGGGGCTGCCCTTCCCACAGAACTGGCTGCTGCTGGAGGACAACTTCGCGATCGTTAAGCGTCCGCAGGCATAAGCGAACCCGGTGCCACGCAGGCACCGGGTTTTTGTCATGGGCGGCAAGGTTCGCTTTTGTCGTCCCGGGTGGCCCTAGAGACGCTCCTGAACCTGCAGGCGCATGGGCAGGCCGAAATATCGGTAGTAGATGACCACCTGAGCGGCCGGTGACTCGGGCTTGCTCAGAATACGCACGGCATAGGCGAAGCGAGAAACCTCCTCGGTCGGCGCCATGCGCCAGCCCGGGACGGGGCCGGTTTCCAGGAGGTAGCCCCGCTCCTCCAGCCGCATCAGAACGCTGCTGGCCACCTCGCTGTCCAGGTAGTTCGCTGCGGCTACGGCAAAGGGGGCCTGCATAGGCTCTCCGTTCACTGTGATGCCGGTCAGAGTAAGGGGCCGCCTGCCCTCGTTGGACAGATCGATGGCGAAGGTCCGCCAGTAGGAGTCCCGCTTCAGCGCGGTCCCGAAGGATCTGAGGGGCGGATGGGTGTAGGTCCACAGGACCAGTCCGGCCAGGCCGGCCAGAAGCACGGCGCCCACGTACCATCTTACGGCGCGCACACGGTCGATCAAGTCAACCCCTCCCTGATACAGTAGACGGCCCAGGTCAGAGTGAGGTTGCGAAACAGTTTGAGCAGGCGGTGTCCTGGATGGCATTCGAACCAACGTGAACTTTTCAACGTAAAAGTAGATGAACGTGAAAGGGGGCTTAGCAATGGTATTGCGTCGGTGGTGGATGTTGTTCCTGGTTATCCTGGGGGCGTTGGTGTTGACCGGGTCGGCGCAGGCCGTAACCGCCTATGGCGATGAGGCGGCCATCCCGGCGTGGGCACAGGCTGATGTGAAGCTGACCACCCAGTTCCTTGTCTTCCAGGGCGACGATACGGGCAACTTCCGCCCCGCGGCGGATATCAGCCGGGCAGAGTTCACGGCGATCCTCATGCGCGCCTTCTCGCTGGAGCCCGACGTGACCCTGACGCTGCCGTTCGTCGACGTGGCAGGCGGCTGGTATGAGGGTGTCGTGCGCCTGGCCGTTCAGACCGGGGTGATCCAGGCCGCCGACTTCGGGACCTCGCTTAGGCCGAACCAGGCCATAACCCGCGCCGAGATGGCCCGAATGGTCGCCCGTGCCGTCGATCTCCGGCGAGTGAAGTTCACGCCTGGTCAGGAACTCGCCTTCTCCGATGTGCCCGCGAGCCACCCGTTCCACGGCGCAATCGTGAAGGCCAGCAGCTACGGCATTATCAACGGGATGGGCGATGGCACCTTCCAGCCCGAAGCCACGGCGACCCGGGCGCAAGCCGCGGTGATGATCGCCCGGGCCATGCGACTCGGCAGCCCCCAGGAGCACGATGTTCAGCTGGCCAAGGGCTATAGCCTTCAGGCGATCAACAAGACCATGACCTACGGGCCTGATATGGTGATCTTTGCGGGGGTTGAGCTTGCCGCCGTTCGGCAGCCTGGCACCAACGTCGACCTCAGCAGTCTAGCTGTCTGGATGACCCCGGCTGCGCGTGAGAAGTTTGAACGGATCCTGAACCGTGACATACCGGCTCGTCAGAAGATGGGGTGGGTTACGTGGTTGGGCGAGCTACCTACCTACATCGGCGAGGATCACGCCATCTATCCGGGAGTAGTCATGGGCACCCCGAACTGGGCCACGACGAAGCTTTACCTTCCTATGCAGCGCCAGTTCGACGGACGATGGGTGATGCTTGACGTTCCCTTCGATCAGTTGGACCCCACACAGTTCGAGATGGCGCCGGATGCATATACCTCCTACGTCTACACAACGCCCAGAGGTGAAGCGGTGTATGCCTTGGGCATGTGGCCTAAGAATGCGGATCACTATCTGAACGAGATGGCGCAGGCCCAGTGGGCCGGTGGGAAGATGAAGGTGTTGCGGATTGGCAACATGCCGTACGAGGATTCCTCGTATCGGGTGATTGCCGATGAGGTCCAGCAGAAAGTCAACTTCCAGGCTGGTGCTCCCCAGCACTATGTGGTTTATTTTGATGGTGAACCTGTCGTCAAAGCATTTACGTCATTTGAAGAGATGGTTGAGCATGTAGCTACTTTCTCAGTCCATATGGCTGACTTCGTCGAGATCGATGGTGTTCCGTGGCCGAAGATGGCCGAGTCCACCTTCTTCGTGGACCTGATCAGAAGTGCACCCCAAGAATATCGCCTGACGTTGTACCAAGTAATCCGTAGCAACCCTGCCTACTACGCCTCTAAGTTCGAGGAATTGCTGATACGGGCAAAACAGACCTCGGACGCACTGCGTAACTAGGAGTGGAGACGATGAAAGTACTTCGTTGGCGGTTGATAGGACTGATTGTCGCCATCCTTGTTTTTGGATATTCCCGCACCTTCGCGGACTACTACACAGCAGATGGAATGTTGGTCCAATGGGACTCATCAAAAGGCGGGAATAATCTGCTTGTGAAGGATCAGACTGGCAAAGTAGTCTGGCAGGGAGAAGGTACTCGAAACGCGAACGATCGACTAGTGCCTCCCGCCAGTGTTGTGGGTCAAGCAAATCAGCAGAGTTTAACTCAAAAGCTCCCTCCCCAGACCCCCCCTCCCCAGGAGGTAGCGAATGCCGGATTTATGACCCTGCAACCTAGCGTTCCTGTTCTGGACGCAAACGGTAAGGTATTGACATACGCCAACAACTACACCAATGACGCCGGACTCGGTCGGTCGACCATCGCACCCAATCCTGGCGGACCCGCCGACACCTGGACCCGGGATGCGTTCGGTCAGGACTCCACCTACTCGCTGACCTACAGCGCCGGCAACGGGGGCGGCTTAAGCTCGATTACCGTCAACCCGACAACGACCTCCACCACCAACAGCAGCACGACGCAGAAAACCACGACCACCCCGACCACGAAGGTCTGTCCGCCGGACTGCTTGCCGCCGACCCAGACCGTCTCGCCGAACACCACCCCAACCCAGACTACCACAACAACCCAGACGACGACCCCTTCTCAGTCAACCCCGACGTCCTCATCCCCGAAACCGACCACACCACAGACGTCCACACCCACAACCCCGACCCCAGCCACACCGCCGCCCCCGCCGTGCGACCTGGCCGTCCAGATCGAGCCTCCGGCCACACCGAAGGCCACGGGCTTTGAGGTAACGCTCCGCGTGACCAGGAACGGCTGCGCGAGCACGGTCTCAGCCGTCGCCAACCTCCAGGTCGGAGGGACAGAAACCCCGCTTCTGGCTGAGTTCGCCAACGGCGCCGCAACCGCCTCGACCGTCGGCTACGTGATCCCGCCCGCAGGTGGGACCCAGGTGACAATCACCGCCAGAGTCGATCCCCAGGGACAGGTCGCCGAGGACAACGAGGGCAACAACACAGCTTCCACAACCGTCACGGTTAGTGCGGACAGCCCGCAGCGCCCGGCATCCTGCCCGGCCAACGTCGCCTTGGAAGACTGCTTCGGCTCCACCCTGACCAATCCCTGAGCAAACGACCGGACAGGCCTGAAGAGGGGGTTTCGGGCATCCTCGCTCCACCTATGCACGCCCTATGAGCCCGGCACCATGCAAATCAGGTGCGAGAGGGCCTTTGGCCCCCATGGTTTGTTTCCCGAGCGACCCTCACAGGGCTCGCTTGGCATCTGTACCCACCGCCTGACCCTCCCTAGCATCACTTTTGCACGCCCCCGCCCTGCCAGGGGCTGCAAACTTGGAGCGAGGCATAAGCCAGAGGCCCGAAACGGGGGTTTCGGGCCTCCTCGATCCACTTATGCACGCCCTTGGAGCCGGGTACCATGCAAATCAGGAGCGAGGGGGCCTTGGGCCCCCACGGTTTGTTTCCCGAGCGACCCTCACAGGGCTTGCTTGGCAGCTGTACCCACCGCCTGACCCTCCCCCGCATCACTTTTGCACGCCCCCGCCCCGCCAGGGGCTGCAAACTTGGCGCGAGACGGGCTTTGGCCCCCTTTCTTTTGTATCCCGCGCGACCGTAACCGGGCTCGTCCGACACCTGCACCCGCCGCCTGACCCCGAAACGTCGCACCTAGGTCCGGGGAGCGAGTCTCCGTTCATAGACAAGAGGTAAGGACCGCCGGCGAATCGGCGGTCCTTTCGTTATGCCTGCTTCTTTTGTGCTGCTTCCCCGCTGCCCGACTCGGAACTGTTCCGGCCCTTACGAACAGAAGTGCCCTTGAGGTTTACGGTGATGCAGGGCTTGCCCTTCCGATCCTCGCGCAGCTTCACAGCGCAGACGACCTCACCGGAGGGCCGCAACGTGGGGTACTTATCGAAGATCGGCCCCAGGTGGAAGTAGATCGTGCGCTTGTCCTTGCTGCACTTGACCGTGGTGGCACCGGGCTCCCCGTCCTGGGCCATGTAGATCGCGATTAGTTGCGCACCCACGTTCACGCCAAACTTTGCCGAAGTGAGCTCCTCAAGCCTGTGGCCCAGCGCGGTCGTAAGCTTTTGAAACTCAACCGTGCCGTTCGTGTTTGTCTCCCCATAGCCGGTCCTGCTGATGACCGCCCCTGCACTGCGCCGCCGGGACTGGGATGACGAACTGTAGGTTTCCGTAACTGCCTCGAAATCGAGTTGTTCCTGCTCCTCGGACACCACTTTCTTTTCATCCATCTACGTGTTCCTCCAGTTAGTAGGGAACTTTAATTGGAACTATTTGGATTGTAATCCCAAAACAGTTAACAGTCAACGGATTGAAGTGGTGTTATTCAAAGGATTTGGGCGGGAATGTGCTTTTTTCTCGAACCCACCGGTGCTGTCAGCGACCGAGGCGCCTCTGGACTGCCCGAAAGGGTCTGGGGGTTTTTGGGAGATGTCGGGAGCAGTTGGGACGAGCCGGGAGCTTTCGGGTGAAGCCGGGATCATTCGGCAACAGAATGAAAGAACTCGATCAAGGAATGCCATTCCCGGTTCACACATGAGGCGACGCCGGCCCTGACCAGATGGGGCGCCCGTTTGCGGGTCAGGTAGACTCCACAGCAGTTCGGTGGGTGTTGGCGGAATGGGAACGGGAGCGGTGAATTCAGGTGGAAAGAGGCGACTTCGGGAGCAAATGGTTGTTCAAATCCGCAGCGAGGTGACTTCGGGTGAAAGACGGCGACTTTGGGGGAGTTTGGCTGTCTTCGCGAGGATAACGGGAGGGCGACTCGGGCGGAGCTGGGCGCGTGATGGGGAACCTCTCTTGACACTTTAACGTCTACACCGTGAAAGACACAGCGGGAGGTTTCACGGCGTGGAACTTACGATCACTCGGGGCCTGGCCGAACTGAAGCTGCTGGACGCCCGGATCCGCAAGACCATCAACGAGGCCGGATTCATCGGGGTGGTCGTCGGTGACAAGACCGTGCGGGGGTACACCACCAACGAGGAGTTCGTCCGCAAGGCAGAGGCAAGCCTGCAGTCGGCCCGGGATCTGACCCGGCGGCGCAACGCCATCAAGGCCGCCATTGTGGTCTCAAACGCCACGACCCACGTGACGATCGCCGGCAAGCGCATGACCGTAGCCGAGGCGATCGAGCGCAAGAACAGCATCGCCTACGAGGAAGCTCTGCTCGGGCAGATGCGCATGCAGTACACAGCGGCGGTCGCCGAGATGGAGCACAAGAACACCGAGACCCGGGCCCGCCTGGACCGGCTCCTGGAGGCCAACTTCGGGAAGGATGCCAAGGCGAAGGACTCGGAGTATGACGCCATCGCCAAGCCCTTCATGGCCCAGAACGAGGCCAAGCTGCTCGATCCCCTGAAGCTCAAATCGGTCATCGACCAGTTGTACGACGAGATCGAGGGCTTCAAGAGCGAAGTGGACTTCGTGCTGGCCGAAAGCAATACCCTCACCAAAATCACCATCCCCGACTAGCGGGACCGCACTTGCCAGTCCTCCGAAAACCAGCGAACCAGGGACCCGCAACGGGGTGGGTCAATCCCCGTTTTGATCTTACCTGGGTGTGCCGACAACCGTGAAAGCTCAGCCCTCAAAGATCAAGGATCAGTGCTCAGTGATCAGCGCTCTTCCACTGAACGCTAAAGGCTCAGGCATCAGCGCTCGATGAAACCCGGGATGAGCGGTTTCGTGGCGCTCCCTGTTGGCCCGCTGGTTCCCCGCCCGGCTGGAGGGTTGGCAAACAGAATCGGCAACAGCCCTGGGTCCTTCCCAGGGCTGTTGCCAGCGTGCTGACAAACCCCGGTTTGGCGGCAGACGGTGCGTGTGCATGCAAGCCGGCGCATAAGGGCGCCGTCGCCCCATCGGCTCCGCAGCCAGCATGACGCGGCGCCCGATGGAGCCGGGGCCGGCGCCAACGTCCTGTTGGCGCCTCCGCGGGTACGTCTCCATCGGACGCCGCTCTGTAGGTCGCCGACGGATGCGTCGGGCTTTCCCTTATGCACCACCTTGCATGTTGAATGCACCATTCGCCGCCATGACCCGTTTGTCAGCGACCTGAAACAGCCCTGGGTCCTTCCCAGGGCTTTTTCCTTGCCCGTTTGATCTTCTCCGGGCTTTTGGAAGGTTTTTGTTAGGAAAGTCGAATTAGTACACAGCCAGCTATGGAAAGACCTCGGAAGGAGGCGGTCGCTTGGTTCAGGAGATAAGACCGATCCGCACGGGGCGCCCAGTGATGTGGCTGGGCGCCGTACTGTCCCTGGTCTTCGCCCTCATGATGCTATACATGCCCTACCAATTCCAGAGCGGCAAGCACCGGTACTTATACGACTGGCTCCAGCCCCTGGGGGCCGTTTTTCTGGGCGCCTTCATCCTACAGGCCCTGACGCTGGCGCAACTCGGGCTGAGCGGCTGGCTGGGGATGGCCGGGCACATCCTTTTCGCCGGCGGTATCCTGGTGATCGTCGTAGCCTACCAGTTCTCCATAGGGATTCTCGGCTCGATCGGGTACCTGGTCGTGCTGCTCACCTACCTGCTCGCCCTGGCGATTCCCAGGCGGGAAACCCTGCTCTTTCGGATGATGTACGGGATCCTGCTGCTGCTCAACGGCGGGGTGCTGATCGGATATCGGCTCCTTCAGCCGACCAGTCCGGCCGCACAACTGCCGGGGTGGGTAGACCCCATGTTTCTCGTGCCCGGCGTACTTATGTGTGTCGTACCCTGGCTGAGGCGTCGGTGGTCCGGGGCAGATTGGGCTGCCCTCGGCACGACGGTCATTCCGATCGTCTGGTTCTTAAAGCTTACCTTCTCGCAGCGCACCTGGCTGGACCTTGCTGTGCACACGGCGATGTTGGTGGGGGTGGCGGCGGAGGCGTATTTCCTATGCCGTCCATCGCAGGTGACGGCTCAGGGGCTCCGCAAGAAGATCCTGGCGCTCACCCTTGGCGTAGCGGTGGTTCCCACCATCGGTCTGGGTGCGTACTCCGTCTACAACGTCCAGATGGAGGCGCATCTCCGGGCACTAGAGACCCTGCGCACAGCCGCGGAAAATCTGAATTGGAACATCGACCGCCTCCTGGCCGAGAACGGGGGAGCCCCGCTCGCCCCGCAGCAAGTGGCTGAACGCTTTCAGGAAGATGTCGCCAAGGAGCAGATGACGATCACCATCGACAGATCGGCTGCCCTGCCCCCAACCGCTGCCGAGAGCCTGGAGGTCCTGGAAGAGAACACGCCCACGGGAGGCAGACGGCTGGTGGCCCGCATCGGGCGCCCGGACCTTCCGTTTCAGATCATCCTTGCTCAGCCTGCCGCCGCCGCTTACAGCAAGGCGGCGAACCACGCAGCCTCCCTCCTGCTGGGCACCCTGGTGACTGCGGGCATCGCCGTGGCGGCAGGCACCCTGCTCAGTTCTCGCCTGAATCGTCGGCTGACGGCGCTCCGGCAGGCGATCGCCGCAGTCGGCCAGGAGCGCTACGACCTACGCGCCACCGAGCAAGAGCAGCAAGGCGATGAGGTCGACCTGGTCTCTGCTACCCTGCGGGAGATGGCAGTGCGCCTTCAGGAAGAGAGCAAGCGGCGGGAGACGGAACACCGCCGGCTCAGCACTGTGCTGCGGATGCTGCCTGTCGGGGTCTTTCTGGCCCGACCCGACGGACGGCTCTATCAAGTCAATGAAGCCGGGCAGAAGATGTGGGGCACCGAGGACGCTCCCCTCGTTGGACCCGATGCGTGGAAACAGACCTACACAGTCCGCGATCCGGTCACTGGGCGTGAACTCTCCCTTGAGGAGAGATCGATGTACAGAGCCATGCAGGGAGAGGAGCGGCTGCATCAGGAGGCAGCAATCGACACCTTCGACGGCCAGCGCAGGACCCTACTCCAATCGGCCGTGCCCGTGCGGGACGAGTATGGGACGATTGTTGACATCGTTGCGACGGCTGTCGATATCACTGAGCAGAAGGCCAACGAGGCGCTACTCCGGGCCAGTGAGGCGCTCCTCTCGGAGAAGCGTGAAATCCTTGAGATGGTGGCGGTAGGCAAACCTCTGGGCGATATCCTGACCGCCGTCGCCCGCTTCGCCGAAAAACGTGTGGGCGGCGGGTTTTGCGAGATCTTCCTGGTTGAAGAGTCAGGTCTGCATATCCGCCTGGCTGCCGCTCCCTCGCTGCCGCCGAGCTTCTACAGACCGGCTGAGCAGATGTCTGTTCTCCCCGGGGTATGCGTCAGCGGACCGGCCGTGGCCCGCAAGGAGATCGTGATTTGCGAGGATATCGCCGCTGACCCGACGTGGCGGGAGTACGGTGAGATTGTTCTGGCGCACGGTCTGCGCGCAGCGTGGTCCAGGCCAATCCTGAATGCGCATGGCGAAGCCCTTGGCACCATCACGACCTTCTATCCCGAGCCCAAACGTCCATCCGAAGAGGATCTGAAGGTCGTGGAGACCGCCACCTACATGGCTAGCATCGCCATCGAACGGGATCGGGTGGAGCAGGGCCGGGGGCAGAAACTGGAGTCCCTGCTGCAGAACATGGCCGAGGGCGTGATCGCGGTGGATGAGAACCGCCGCCTGCTGTTCATCAACCCGGCCGCCCGGCGACTCCTGGGGGTGCCGGAGGAGGAGACCGCTGCCCGCCCGTGGGCCGACCTGCTGCCGGGGCTGCTCGCAGCCAAACTGGAACGTACAGCCGACCCGGGTGCCTACGAGGCGGAGAAGGTCACATTCACCTGTGGCGGCCGGGACCTGGAGGCGGATCTCTCACCCGTCTACTCAGCCTTTGGCAGGTTCGGCGCCCTGGCAGTGATCCGGGACATCACCGAGCAGCTCAAGTTCCGGCGGCTCCAGGAGAGCTTCGTCGCCAACGCTTCCCACGAACTGCGGGGTCCGCTGGCCTCAATCTCCGCGACGCTGGAGGCAATCGTCGACGGCGTGATTCCGGAGGTGGAGCGCCAGCGCTACCTCCGGGCCCTTCTTGAGGAGATGGCACGACTGCGGCGTCTCTCCTATGACGTGATCGACCTCACAAGGCTCGACACCGGTGTCGTGGACCTGATCCCGGAGCCGATTGCGCTGGACGACCTTCTGCAGGCTGCGGCCGACCGGGCCGGGCACCGGGCCGCGGAGGGGGGCATCCGCCTGCGGGTCACCTGCGACCGGATCATGGCGCACGCCGATCCGGACCGTACGGAACAGGTGATCACCAACCTGGTGGATAACGCCATCCGCTTCACGCCGCCAGGCGGGGAGATCCATCTGGAGGCGGCGGTGGAGGAGAACATGGTGCGGGTTAGGGTTGCGGATACGGGCGTGGGCATCGCCGAAGAGCACCTGCCCTATATCTTTGAGCGGTTCTATAAGGCCGATCCCGCCCGCACGCTTCGCCGGGGCAGCGGCACCGGGCTGGGGCTCGCCATCGCCCGGCAGTTGATCGAGCGCATGGGCGGAACCATTCATGCCGCATCGGTGGTCGGGCAAGGGACTACCATTAGTTTTACCCTCCCGCTGATTCATTTCGACTATGATCGAACACTTTCGCAGGGTTCTGCAGGGCGCCCATCTAATTAGGTATACGAAGTATTTCGGAAAGGGGTCGGATCGTGCTAAGCAAGGCTCTCATTGAAGACCTCCTGGCGGCAGCGCTGACCACGGGCGGGGATTTCGCCGAGATCTATGTCGAAGACACGCGCAACAACACCATCGTGCTCCAGGGGGGCAAGGTGGAGAACAGCGTGACCGGGCGCGACTATGGCGTGGGCATTCGCATTTTCAGCGGGCTGAACAGCGTTTACGCTTACACCAACGAGAACTCCCGGGAGAAGCTGCTCGCCCTGGCGGGGCAGGCTGCCCAGGCGATTCGCGGCCAGAAGCAGCAGGACCTGACCCTCAATCTGATGAGCCGGCCGATGGAGAACCTGCACATCATCAGCCAGTATCCCAAGGATGTGCCCCACGCCCGCCGTGTGGCGATCATGCGTGAGGCGTATCGGATCGCCCGGGAGTACAGCCCGGAGATCACCCAGGCCACCGTGCGCATGCTGGAGACCGACCAGAACGTGCTGGTCGCCAACTCCGAGGGCACCTACAACGAGGACCGCCGGGTGCGGTCTCGCCTGACCATTGAGGCTGTGGCCTCCAAGGGCAGCCACATGGAGTCGGGTTTCTATGGCCCGGGTATGCACAAGGGCTTTGAGTTCTTTGAGACGCTTGACCTGAAGCACTACGCCGGCGAGGCCGCCCGTCAGGCAGTCACCATGCTGCACGCCGATGAGTGCCCCAGCGGCCGCTTCCCGGTCATCATCGATAACGAGTTCGGCGGCGTGATCTTCCACGAGGCCTGCGGCCACGGCATGGAGGCCACCGCGGTCGCCAAGAACGCTTCGGTCTTCGCCGGTAAGCTGGGCCAGCTGGTCGCGGCGGAGTGCGTCACCTATATCGATGACGGCACCCTCGCCAATGAGTGGGGCTCGCAGATGATGGATGACGAGGGCAAGCCCTGCCAGAAGAACACCCTGATCGAGAACGGCATCCTGCGGGGCTACATGATCGACAAGCTGAACGCCCGCCGGATGAACATGGCGCCCACCGGCTCCAGCCGGCGCCAGTCCTACAAGTTCGCCCCGACCTCCCGCATGACAAACACCTACATCGCCAACGGCAAGCACACGCCGGAGGAGATCATCGCCAACACGGAGTTCGCCATCTATGCCAAGTACATGGGCGGCGGCTCGGTCAACCCCGCCACCGGCGACTACAACTTCGCCGTGCGCGAGGGCTACATCGTGCGGAACGGCAGGATCATGGAGCCCGTCCGCGGCGCCACCCTGATCGGCTCTGGCCTCGAATCTTTGCTGAAGGTGGACATGGTCGGGAACAACCTGGCCCACGGACAGGGCATGTGCGGCTCCGCTTCCGGGTCGCTGCCGGTCAACGTCGGCCAGCCGATGATCCGGGTCAGCGAGATCACCGTCGGCGGCAGGAAGGGGAAGTAGACCATGGACATCAAGCAATTCAGCACGGAACTCTTCGCCCGCGGCGCCCGCCTCGGCTTCTCGGAGATGGAGGTCTACTACCAGGCCAACAACAAGTTCAACGCCCGGGTCTTCAAGGGCGAGATCGACAGCTACTCGATCGCCGGGGATGGCGGCCTGGCTTTCCGGGGCATCTACGGCGGCAAGATGGGCAACGCCTACACCGAACTGATCGATGAATCCTCCATCGACATGCTGCTGGATGCGGCCAAGGCCAGCGCCGAGCTGGTGGACAGCGATGAGGAGCCCGTGCTCTTTGGCGGCTCTCCTTCCTACCAGGCGCTGGATCTCTACGCCGAGGGGCTCGCTGCAGTAACGCCCGAGCAGAAGATCGAGTGGCTGAAGGCCCTGGAGGCCGAATGCTTCCGGCTGGACGCCCGAATCAGCCAGGTGCAGTACTGCATGTTCCAGTCGGGCGAGTCGGAGATCTACATCTCCAACACCAAGGGGCTTTCGGTCTCCGAGCGGTCGAACTTCGCAGGCGTCATGGTGATGGCTGTGGCCCGGGAGGGCGACGACACCAAGAGCGCCAGCCAGTTCAAGCTGGTGCGGGACTTCGCCGAGCTGGACCACAAGGCGATGGCCAAGCAGGTGGTGGAGGAGGCGGTCTCCTACCTGGGCGCCGAGCCGGTGGCCAGCGGCCTTTACCCGATCCTGCTGCGCAACGACGCCGCCGCTGATCTGCTGGGCACCTTTGCCCGGGCCTTCTACGCCGAGAATGCGCAGAAGGGCAGGTCACAGCTGGCCGGCAAGGTCGGGCAGAAGGTGGCCGGGGAGAACATCACCCTGATCGATGATCCCTTCATGGCCGGTGGCGGGGCGAGCCGCTCATTCGACAGCGAGGGCGTGGCAACCCGCCGGCTCGCCGTGGTAGAGAAAGGCGTGCTGACCACCCTGCTGCACAACCTGACCACCGCCAAGGCCGAGGGCGTCGAGTCCACGGGCCACGGCGCCAAGCCGTCCTACAAGGGCGCCGTCGCCACCGCCCCGTCGAACTTCTACATCCAGCCCGGCACTCGGTCGCTGGAGCAGATGGCCGAGTCGATGGGCGAGGGCATCATCGTGACCAGCCTCCAGGGCCTGCACTCCGGGGCGAACGCCATCTCGGGCGCCTTCTCGCTGGCGGCGCACGGCTACCTGGTGGAGGGGGGCCGGGTGCGGCGCCCGGTCAACCAGATCACCGTGGCTGGCAACTTCTTCGAGGTGCTGGGCAGCATCGTCGAGGTCGGCGCCGACCTGGACTTCGGGCTTTCCATGGGGGGCTACGTGGGGGCGCCCAGCCTCTGGGTGAAGAGCCTCTCCGTCGGCGGCAAGTAGGCTTCCATGGATCAGGGCGTTTCAACCCTTGTCGTCACCCATCCGAGTCACCGTAAGTGCCTCCTCCTGGCGGCCGAAGAGGGCTGGGCCCTGCCCCGGGTCCTGGGCGGCGCGTCCAGCCAGGACCTGGTTGGGCCCCTGCAGCAAGCGATTGAGGAACAGCTTGGCTGGAACGTGGCCGTCGGTCGGCAGCTGCAGCGCCAGAAGCACATGTATGAAGTGGAGCTGTTGGGCCATCCCGACCTGCCGCCAGGCAGTCGGTGGATCGGCCGGGAGGAGCTGACGGACCTGACCCTGCATGATGCAGACCAGTTCCCCGCTCTGGCCGCCTGGTTGGAGGAGCGCGAGGTACCGCCGCTGCGGGCGCCGTGGTTCCGACCGGGGTGGCATACGGCCACCGCCGCCTGGGTCCGAACGGCGGCACTGGCTTCCGGCTTCACGCTTGCCGCCCCGCCCCGGCAGATCAAGGCGTCGGACTCGTGTGAAGTCCGCTGCTTCCCGACGACCGGGGGCGATCTGTACTTTAAGGCGACCGGCCCGGCAGCCCGTCACGAGGCGGTTCTGACGGAACATCTCGACAAGGCGCACCCTGGCAAGACCGTCTCCGTGGTGGCGACCAACCCGGCTGAGGGCTGGCTCCTCATGCGTGAGGTGGGAGGGGAGTCCCTCCGGTCTCGCAAGGAGAAGCCGCTCTACCAGCGGGCGATCCGGGAGTATGCCGAGCTGCAGGTCCGGGAGGCCCAGCACGCGGCGGACCTCCTCGCCATGGGTGTGCCGGATCGCCGCATCCCCCGGCTGAAGGCCCACATCCAGGAGCATCTCGCGGCAATGTGCGCCACCGGGCTGACTGCGGAGCAGACGGCCGAGGTGATGGCCCTCCAGCCAGAACTGCTGGACATGTGTGACCAGATGATGGCGCTGGGCCTGCCGGACACCGGCGACCACGGTGACCTGCATACCAACAACATCCGGCTGGTGGACGACCGGGTCGTCTTCTACGACTGGGGCGATGCTTCCGTTACCCACCCGTTCTTCAGCACGCGGGTATTCTGGCACGCACTGGATGAGCTGATCGCCTCCGAGTCGGAGTGGCTGCCGATGGTCGATCAGTTCCGGCCCCACTACCTGGAACCCTGGACATCGTTTGCCCCCATGCAGGAGTTGCAGAAGGCGCTCGCCATCTCGGATCAGCTTGCCTGCGTACAACGTGCGCTGAGCTGGCACCTTTACCTGATTCCGGGTGTTGAGAACCAGGGTGAGATTCGTCGCCGGCCGGCCCAGTGGCTGGAACTGCTGCTGGAACATCGCACGCTGGTGCAATAAGCAACACGGAGGCCCACCCCGTACCGGACGGGGATGGGCCTCCGTGTTTGCTTGGTGACAGACAGGGTTTTAGGCAGAAGATGCTGAACATCTGCGTTATACCAGGTGTGAAGGCGGTGCAGCATGTCCAAGCTCCGTAAGCTCAGCAGCGAGGAAGTCGAGGTCCGGCTGAAGGCCCTCACGGGGTGGGCCGTAGTGGATGGCAAACTGGAGAAAAAGTTCAAGCTGA
Source organism: Symbiobacteriaceae bacterium (assembly GCA_050789255.1). Classification (GTDB taxonomy): domain Bacteria; phylum Bacillota; class Sulfobacillia; order Symbiobacteriales; family Symbiobacteriaceae; genus JBOZRQ01. The sequence goes on along the minus strand of JBOZRQ010000053.1, from coordinate 3,618 downwards.
AGGATTTCGTGCAAGCTCTGGCCTTCGTCAACGCCGTGGGGGAGGCCGCCGAGGCGGCGGACCACCACCCGGACATCTATATTCGGTATGCCCAGGTGACGCTGCAGTGGTGGACCTGGGGGGCTCAAGGCATCACCGAGCGTGACTTCGAGCTGGCTGAGCGCTGCGAGGCGATCTACGGGGACGTCCATGGCTGAGCGCCCCCACGGCGGAACTGGCAGCGGCACGGCGACCGGGGAAGGGCGCCAAGCCGTGCGAAGTTTGACGAACTCTCGCCGGCTACTCTGCCAAATCTGATGCTATATAGTTGCACGATCATGCGCCTGGTACCTGGGAGGGGTAGGCTGGAGCGGAAAGCGAGGACCTAATCGACCTACAACGGTGGATGCCGCGTCCAGGAGGACCACCGGGGCAGGGACAGGAGCCTGATTTGCCCTGGTCCCGGGGATCGTTGAAGCGTATACCGTCAGATTCGGCGTGGTGGCCTGGTTCGCTTCCGTCAGTCTTGGCGAAGACTAGGCGCCATGGGCCGAAACGACGAGGGGGGTACCCGGAGCGGAGCCGCCGGGGCGCCGACCCGGGGAAGGCACCATATGACAACGACATGAGGCCCACCCCGTCACCGGGGTGGGCCTCAGCGTTTTACTTCGCGTCAGCCTTATACGGGCACCGATAGCAGCCCACCGGGATGCAGAGCGGAGTCCCGGCGACCGGGTCGTTCAGAATGCAGCAGTCCATGCCGAAGACGGTCTTCACCATCTCCTCGGTCACGACCTCGGTCGGCGTGCCCTGGGCATAAACCTTGCCCTCCCGGACGGCGACCAGGTGGTGCGAGTAGCGGCAGGCCAGGTTCAGGTCGTGCAGGACCATAACAATGGTGCGGCCCTCGTTCTGGTTCAGCTCGAAGAGCAGGTCCAGAACGTCGACCTGGTGCGCCATGTCCAGGTAGGTGGTCGGCTCGTCGAGCAGCAGGATCTCCGTGCCCTGGGCCAGCACCATGGCGATCCAGGCCCGCTGGCGCTGCCCGCCCGACAGGGAGTCCAGCGGCCGGTCGGCCAGTTCGGACATCCGGGTCGAGGCCAGGGCCTTATCGACCAGGCGCTCATCCTCGGCCGACCACTGCTGGAGCCAGCCCTGGTGCGGATAGCGCCCCTGGGCCACCAGGTCCCGAACGGTGAGGCCCTCCGGGGCGGTCGGGCTTTGGGGCAGAATGCCCAGGTGCTTGGCGACCTCCCGGGTCGACATGTTGAAGATCGACTGCGAATCCAGGTAGACGGCGCCGACCTTCGGCTTGAGCAGGCGGGCCATCGCCCGGAGCAGGGTCGACTTGCCGCAGCCGTTCCGCCCGACCAGGGAGGTGATCTGACCTGCCGGAATGGCGAGGTTCAGGTCCTTGAGAATCTCCGCCCGGTCGTAGGCGAGCGTGAGATCCCGAGTCTCCAGTGCGTTCATGAAGAAAACCTCCCGGCTAGGTGTTGCGGTTGCGGTAGAGCAGGTAGAGGAAGTAGGGGGCGCCGACAGCGGCGGTGACCACCCCGGCGGGGATCTCAACGGGGGCGAAGAGCATGCGGCCCAGCAGGTCGGCTGTCACCACGGTCAGACCGCCGAGCAGGCCGGCGGTGGGGATCACCCCGGTGTGGCTGGGCCCAACCAGGCGCCGAGCCATATGCGGGGAGATCAGCCCGACGAACCCGACCGTGCCGGCCACCGAGACCGAGGCGCCCGCCAGCGCCACGCTGGTCAGGAGAAGCAAGCCCCGGTACTGCTCGACCCGGCTGCCGAGCCCCCGGGCGACATCGTCGCCGTAGGCCAGCGCATCCAGGTGCCGGGCCAGCAGCAGGGCCGCCGGGATGAAGATCACCAGCCACGGCACGAAGGGCCGTAGGTGCTCCCAACTGCGCCCGTAGACGCTGCCGGTCATCCAGATCATCGTCTCGGCCACCCGGGTGGTTTTGCTCATGGCGGTGACCAGATTGATCAGCGCCTGACCGATCGCCGAGATGCCGATGCCCACGAGCACGAGCCGGATCGGGCTGCTGCCGTTCTTCCATCCCAGGGTGTAGGTTAACAAGGCGGCGACCAGCGCCCCGGCCAGAGCAGCCGGCGGAAGGGCCGACCACGGCGCCGCGGGGACCAGGAGAATCACAGCGGTGGCGGCAAGCCCGGCGCCGGCGCTGATGCCGACCACATCGGGCGAGGCCAGCGGGTTGCGGCTCAGGCCCTGGAGGATCGCCCCGGAGACGCCGAGACCCATGCCGACCAGGAAGGCGACCAGGGCTCGGGGAAAGCGGAGCGTGTTGACGACGAAGTCATACTCCTTGGGGCCATTGCCGAAGAGCGTGCGGACGACATCGATGGGCGGAATGGGGTACTGGCCCATCCCGATGCTCAGCACGATCACCACAAACGCTGCCACAGCCAGGGCGAGCAGGACCAGCGGGACCCGGGCATCCAGTCGGAAGGAGGCGCCCCGGAAGCGAATGACGACCCAGCGGCTCATCAGCGCTTCACCTCCCGGCGGGCCAGGTAGATGAAGAAGGGCGCCCCCAGCAGGGCGGTCATGACGCCGACAGGCGCCTCCTCGGGCCGGATCACAAAGCGGGCGCCCACGTCGGCCAGGACCAGGAGAATGGCGCCCACCAGGGCCGAGTAGGGCAGCACCCAGCGGTAATCCGTCCCCACCAGCCACCGGCAGAGGTGCGGCACAGCCAGTCCGATGAACCCCACAGGGCCGGCCACCGCCACCGAGCTACCCGCCAGCAGGACTACCAGCAGGCCGATGGCGCCCTTCACCCAGCCGGTGCGCTGGCCCAGCCCCTTGGCGACATCCTCGCCGAGGCTGAGCGTGGTGACCTGTCCGCTTAGGGCGAAAGCTCCGACCAGCCCGACCAGCATATAGGGAAGGACCTGCATCAGGATCGAAAGGTCCCGGCCAGCCACCGAGCCGGCCAGCCAGAACCGGATCTCATCAAGGGTGCGTTCGTTGACCACCAGGATCGCCTGCATCAGCGATTGCAGCAGGGCGGTCATCGCTGCGCCGGCCACGGTGAGCCGCAGCGGGGTCATGGCGCCCCGCCCCAGGGAGGCGAGCCCGTAGACCAGCACGGCTGCCACGGCGGCGCCTGCGAAGGCGAACCAGGCGTACAGGCTGAGGGTAGGGAGTTTAAACAGAAAGACAGCGACGACCACCATCATCGCGGCGCCGGCGTTGACCCCGAGGACGCCGGGAGAGGCCATCGGATTGCGGGTGAGGGCCTGCATGAGTGCGCCGGCGACCGCCAGGCTGCCGCCTACGAGGGCCGCAATGATGGCCCGGGGGATCCGCACGGTGCGAAGGATGACCTGGGCTGGCGAGTTGTCGCTGTGTGTGATCGCCGAGTAGATGGTGCCGAGGGTGATCTCCGTGTGGCCGTACAGCAGGCTGAGCGTGACTGCCACCAGCAGGATCGCGAGGCCGAGCAGCAGGCCGGCGGCGGGGGCGAGTTTTCGTGTACCGACGGGCACAGGTGACCCTCCCATGGCTAAGACGGTTTACATAGACATAAAGGCTTATTTGACACAGAAGTGCAGAAAAGGGGATTGACGGATGTCGCCGTACCCTCTACCATAAGCGTCGGG
>JBOZRQ010000052.1:0-115310 GCA_050789255.1 Symbiobacteriaceae bacterium | reverse complement strand
TGTAGGTCGCCGATGGATGCGTCGGGCTTTCCCTTATGCACCACCTTGCATGTTGAATGCACCATTCGCCGCCATGACCCGTTTGTCAGCGACCTGAGGCCGGCGGTGCTTGACCGCCGGCCTCTTACTCCGGGATATTCTGGACGGCGGGTGCCACCCGCCAGCCCAAACAACCGCAATGTCGCGTCCACATTCTCCCTGAGAGGATCAAAGTACTTGATTTCAGCGCCCTTTGCGGTCGCTCGGGGAAATTGTGGACACAGGCTCGGCCTTCGCCGAGCGGCCCCCTTCCAATTTCTCCTGGAGCCAATGGGTGGCGTCTTCGACGTCCATTGGGTCCATTGCAACTTTTCTGTGGGCTCCGTTCGTCTGAGAAGGTGAGTCACCGTGGGCAGGAGGATGCGACGATGCGCAAGATCTACCCGTTCGTGGCCATAGCTGTGGTGCTGATCCTGGCCATGGTCAACCTGTGGCCCAGGACCGCCGAAACCTCCGACGGCGTGATGCAGTTCTCGGCCCGGGTAGAGAAGAGCCGCGTCACGCTGACGGCCAAGAACCTGTCCGCAGAGCCGGTCACCGTAGAGCAGTGCACGCACCACATGTTCCTGAGCGGCGGAGTCCAGGAGCCTTCATACAAGCCGTGCCAGCCCAAGCAGGTCACCATCGCTCCCGGGGAGTCGATCACTGACAACATCCCGATCGTAGCGTGGCTCGATGACAAACCGGTGAAGGCCGTACTTCGTTACGAGAACGGGGCCGGGCCGCACACGCTAGAGCTGCCGCTGCCGAAGCCCTAGGCCGCCAGGAAGCCGACGGCGGCGCCGAGCAGCGTTGCCAGCAGGTTGACAAGGTCGTTGCCCAGCCAGCCCCAGCCCCGGTGAGGCCGGGTGGGGGTGCCGCAGGCATGGACGCGGCGTTCGGTCTCCCGACCGCAAGTGGGGCACCAGTAGACGCCCTGGAGGGTCGCGCCCAGCAGGCTGTCCAGGAAGGAGCCGGCGAGCCCACCCAGGGCGATCCAGGGCAGGGTGCGCCACCACACCGGGTCGGCCAGGGCGCCCACCACCGCCACGAAGGCTGCGCCGCCAACGGCAGCCAGGGTGCCCATGAGAGAGATGGCGCCCGAGGTGCCGGGCTCCACCTTTCGGAAGGTCGTGATCAGGCGGGGCGCCGTCCGGGAGAGCACCCCCAGCTCGGTGGCCCATGTGTCGGCGTTGGCGGCAGCGAGGGCGCCGAGGGCGGCGGCCAGGAAGCGGGTATCGCCAGTGAGGCCCAGGGCCAGACATGCGGCCGCAGCTACCCCGCCGTTGGCCAGCGCCTGCCCGAGATCCCGGGTGCCGGTCTTGGCGTAGTCCTCCTCGGCCCGGGCCTTGCGGGCCCGCAGCAGCTTGGAGAGCAGGCTGGAGGAGACGAAAAAGCCCACCAGCGCCAGCCCGCCGACCCAGCCGCCCAGGCCGAAGAGCAGGGTGCCTGTAATGACGGCGCCCAGCACACCGCTGGGGCTCAGGGAGCCCTTCAGCCAGGCCGCCACGCCGATGGCCAGCGCCAGTGCGGCGCCCAACCCCATGGCCGGCGGGACGAAAGCGATGGTATAGCCAGTAGCCAGCGGCACCCACAAGTTATCGCGCCCCTTGTGGCCCAGGGCCTCGGCGCAAGTGGCGACCACGGCGGCCAGCAGGGCCGCTTTCGGCGCGATCCAGGCAAGTACGGCGAAGGTCGAAGCAAACATGGCGAGCGAGCCCACCAGGCTTTTTCGGGCGCCGCCTACCGACTCGTAGGCCCGCCAGCCCCACCGCACCCCCACCAGGGAGGCGACCGCATCGCCGATGGTCATCGCCAGCACGCCGCCCAGCAGGGCTTGCGGTTGCTCCCACAGGGTCAGGATCAGGATGGCGAAGGAGATCGGGAACCAGACCGTGCCGAGGTTCTCGGGCTCCGCCTCCACCGACTTGAGCAGCTGCCGGCGATGGATCACCCAGTTGCCCACGGCGGCCGCCGCCGGCGGGATCACCGCCATATAGGGGTTGGTGAAGAGCGCCACCGTGCCGAAGATCCAAAGGCCAACGCCCACGTGGATGATCTTGCGGGAGAACTCCCGGGATAGGCCGAGGCGGCGGGCCGTCTCGCCCACCGCCACCACGGCGCCCACGTATAGGAAAGACCAGAACAGGGCCATCAGGTCCTGATTGCTCACGCTACAATCCTCCGTCTGAGATCGTCAGGTAGTTGACCGGGACCCCCAGGGACTGGGCCATGCGGACCTCCCGCTGATGGCAGGTCATCAGGATGATCTGCCGCTCCCGGCTGATCTGGCCCAGGTACTCGAGGCTCGAGCGCAGGCGGGCCTCGTCGTATTGGACGAAGGGGTCGTCCAGCAGCAGCGGACAGCGCTCACCGCCCTGCACCAGCAGGTCCAGGAGGGCGATGCGCAGCCCGAAGTAGAACTGATCGACGGTGCCACCCGAGAGCGAGAGCAGGTCGACGGTGCGGTCTGCTTCGGTGATCACCCGGATGCTGGCCTCCTCGTCGATCTTCACCGTGCGGTACTTCCCGCCGGTGATCGCCGAGACGACCTGGCCCATGGTGGCGTTCAGCTTCGGGGCGAACTCCCGGTGGATCTCCGCGGAGACCTCAGTGATGACGCTGCGGGCCAGTTCGAGCGCGCCCAGCTCCTCCTCCAGCGCCAGCCGCTCCTCCCGGAGCGCCTCCAGCTCCAGGCGAATGTCGGCGGTCTCTAGCAGGTCCCCCACGGCGGTCTCAACCCGGGCGGCCAGGTCGCTGGCCCGGGCGTTCAGGTCCGCACGGCGGGCCTCCAGGCGGCGGGCCTCGGCCTGCAGGCGGGCGCTTTCGTCGCGCCCGGCCGGCTCGGGCCCAACGGCCTCGGCTCTCAGGCGCTCGATCTGCGCCGAGAGCGCCTCGGGGGTGTCCCCCCCAAGCAAGGAGCGCATGCCGTTCTCCAGGCTATCTGCCTCGGCCACGGCCTTCCGCCACGCATCGTGGTGGGCGCAGGATTCCTCAAAGGCCTCGTGCGATTGCACCCCGGCCTCGGACAACAGGTCACTTACCTGCCCGGTCAGGCGCTCAGCGTGGAACTCATCATCCCGGAGGCGGCGTTCGGTGTCGGCAGCCTCCCGACGGAGCCCCTCCAGGCGGCGGGCCGCCTCCTGCTGGCGCCCGTGGGCCTGGCGGAACCAGGCGACCGGGTCGGGCTGGGCATGCACCTCTTCCTCGGCGGCGCCAAGGGCGCCGGCGATCAGCCGCTCCAGATGCTGCTGGCGATGCTCCACCTCGGCCTGGAGGCGGGTCATCTCACGCTCCACGGAGTCCAGGCGCATCTGCTGGCCGTCGCGCCGGGCCTGGAGCTGCTCGAAGCGGACCACCCGATTGCGGATCTCGGTTGCGTCGCTGAGGCCGACCTCGCCAAGGGCCTGGCGCCGCTGGCGCTCCAGGCCCTCCATCCGCTCCTGGATCTGAGCCGTCGCCTGCCGGTGGATCAGCAGGCGCTCCTTGGCAGCCTCAGCCAGCCGGCGCACCCGGGCGCCCTGGGTACGGCCGGTGATGAACATGGCCAGCGCGCCGACCGCGGCAACCCCGAGCCCGCCGGCGGACACCAGGCCCACTGAGCCTGCGAGGCTAAGGTAGGCGACCGCGGCAGCCGCGGCCAGGACGCCGGCGACGGCCAGCCACCCCCATCCCCCGCTGCCACGGAGCTCGCGCTCCAGGGCGGCGACCTCGCGCTGCAGGGAGTCGGCGGTCTGCACGTCCAGCCTGGGGCGAAGCCCGGCCAGCTCCCGGTCAACCGACTCCACCCGCTCCAGCACCTGGGCGCCCTTCTCGGCGGCCAGCCGGAGCGGGGCGATCGCCTCGTCGAGCCGGGCGACCATGTCAGCGAGGCGTTCGGCCTCCTCCCGGAGCCCGGGGAGTTGGGCCTCGGCGGCCCGCTGCGCCTGCTGGAGCGCAGCCACCTCCGCCTCCACGGTCAACCCCGTGGCCGTAGCCGATGGGCTGACCTGGGCCTCCAGCGCCCGAATCGCTTCCTCCAGCTCGGCAAGGCGGGCGCCGTGCCGCCCGGCCGAAGCCCGGGTCGAGTCGATCTCGGACTGAAGCCTCACAAGCCTGTCTCTGAAGTGGACCGGGAAGGCGGCGTAACCACTCAACGATTCGGCCTTGCGGCGGGCATCCCGGGCGTTTTTGCCGGCGGCAGCCACGCGCTCCAGCCGTTCCTCGGCCTCGGCCAGCAGCGCCCAGTCGATGCGACGGTAGAGCCCGGCCAGCTCCTGGTCCATCTCGGATAGGACGGCCCGCACCTCGGTCAGCTGGGCCTCCCAGGTCATGGTCTGCTCCCGGGCCGCCTCGGCCCGCTCCAGCTCGGCCCGCTTCTCCTCGATCAGCCGGCCCACCCGGGCATAGGGGCGGGTCGGCGCCCGGTCGGTGCCGATCTCCCGCATGCGCTCCTCCAGGACCCGCAGGGCGCTCTTGACCGACAGGTCCTCCCGGCCGGACTCCTGCAGGTTGGCCACCCGGGCGACCAGTTCACGCCCAAGCTCCAGCTTGCCGACCTCCATCTGCCCGATCCAGGCGGTGGAGCGGAAGACCTCCTCGGAGAGCCCCAGGTGCTCCTCGGCGAAGAGCAGCTCCTTGCGCCGGTCCATGGCAAACCGGCCCGACAGGTCGGCCCCGGTCTGGGCGTCGTAGATCGCCACCCGCTCCCGGCCGGGCTCGAAGTCGCGCTCAACGCGCAGCGAGCGCCCGGTCTCCTGCAGGGTGTAGACCAGGGAGCCCCGGTACTCGCCCCCGTGCCAGGGGCGGTACTTGGCGGCGTCCTCGGTAAAGGAGCGGCGCTGCGCCTTCTTCTGCATGCCGTAGAGCATCGCCAGCATGAAGCGCTGGAGCGTGCTTTTGCCGGCCTCGTTATGACCATAGATGATGTTCAGTCCGGGCCCCAGATCCAAGGTGGCGCCTGCGAAGCGGCCGAAGCCGGTAACCCCCAGCCGGTCGATCCTCATCGGGCAGCCCCCCCTTCGGAGAAAGCCGCCAGACCAAGGCTCAGGGCACGCCGGACGCGGCTACGGGCTGCCGTGTCCCCCGCCGCCTCCTCCATGGCCAGCATACGCCGGACGAAGAGGCCCCGGGCGGAGCGTTCCATGGCGAGCCGGTCCAGGTCGTAGTCGGGCCGGGTCTCGTCCTCCAGCTTGAGCAGGTAGAACTGACCGCTCAGCTTCTCCACCAGGAGCGGCAGGTCCACCGCCAGCTCGGGGTGAACGGCGCCGGTGAGCGTCAGCCGGTAGCAGTTCTGTGCGCGCTCCTCGGGGGCGTCGGCCCAGAGGACGGCCTGCATGAGGTCCTCCAGGGACTCGGCGCCCTGGACCATCACCGTATCGGTGATGTACCGGCGCAGCCCGGTGGGCACGAAGGAGAGGCGCGGGTCGCCCTTGGCGACGGTGCCCAGGAAGACGCCGTGCTCCCCGGGCTCCCCGAAGCTGAGCGCCTCGGGGCTGCCCGAGTAGCGGGCGATCACCCGGCCGTTCTGCTCGAGAACGGCCCCGCTCTTGTGGATGTGGCCCAGGGCGATGTAGTCGGCGCCCAGGGCCGCCAGGTCGGCGGGCCGGAACGGGTGGTAGGCGGCATCGCCGCCGTGGACGCAAACCAGGTTAATGCGGGCCGGGTCGGCCATGCGCAGGCCGCCCAGCTGGTAGCTGTCGACCTCGTAGGCGCCGAAGCCCCAGCCGTACACCGAGACGGGCAGGTCATCGAGGTCGACCCGGTCGACCTCCGGCCCGAAGATGTGCACGTTGGGCGCCCAGGGATAGGTCTGGTAGTAGCTGGACTCCATGAACGGGTCGTGGTTTCCCGGGCTGATGAAGACCCGCGTATGGGGGATGCGCCGGAACTGCTGATCGATGAACTTGGCGGTAGCCCGGGTCGCATGGGCGTGCTCAAAGAGATCCCCGGCGATCAGCAGTACCTGGACTTGCTCCCGCAGCGTCAGGTCAATGATCGACTGGAACACCTGCTTTAGTTCCTCACGGCGCAGCCGCGCCCTGAGCCGGTCGGCGCCCATGCCGGCGAAGGGCCACTCCAGGTGCATATCCGCCATGTGCAGAACCTTGACCTCCGGCATGTCCGACTCACCTCCATTCGGTTCAAAGTTCTACCAGCGGGAACCCTTCCCCTGCCATATAGTTGAAGGTACGGGGTTTCGCAACAGCGAAGCATTTAGGCCCAGGGCAACAAGGAGAGGATCACCTTTGGACAACATCACCCACGGCCTGTTGGGCGCCGCGATCGGGATGCTCCGCCGGCGCGACGGCGGTCCCGACAGCGATTCCCGACTGGCTACGCCCTCGCACACGGACAAGGCTGTGGTCTGGGCCTCCTTCATCGCGGCCGAGCTGCCCGACATCGATGTGATCTTTGGCAGCAAGCCCCTGGGCGAGTACGTCTACCACCGCGGCCTGACCCACGCCGTGGTAATGGCGCCCGTAATCGCAGCCATCGCCACCGGGCTCACCAAGCTGGTCTGGCGCAGGGCCAGGGTCGGCACGGTCTACATGTGGAGCCTCGCTGCGGTGCTGATCGCCCACCTGCTCAACGACCTGATGACCGGCTGGGGCACCCGCCTCCTCCTGCCCTTCTCGCAGGCCCGGCTCGGGCTGGACTGGATCCCGATCGTGGATCTGCTGTACACCGTGCCCCTGGCCGTCTGTGTCTGGCGGGCATGGCGGCGCCCGCAGCAGCGTCGCCGGCTGATGGCGGGCATTCTCACCTACCTGGCGGCGTATACCTTCGGGTACAGGGGCATCGCCCACACGGCGGTGGAGGCCAAGGTCGCCGCCGCTTACGCCGGGCAGCCCGTCCAGCAGATGCGCATCGCCCCGAACATGCTCAACCCCCTCGCCTGGCAGTACACCGTGGACCTGGGCGACCGGTTTGAGCAGGGCGGCGCCTATCCGTTCGGCGCCCCCGGCAGGCCCGAGGTGATCGCCAAGCCCAAGGAGGACGAGGTGATCCGGGCGGTGCAGACCGCCCCGGAACTCAAGCCGTACTTCGATCAGTTCGCCTACGTGCTGATCGATTACACCAAGACCCCGACCGGTTATGAGGTGACCATGGGCGATATCCGCTACCGCTTCGGCGGCACCGGCATGAGCCAGACGGTACTGCTCAGCCCCGACCTCCGGGTACAGGAGATTCGCTAAGGGATATATTCAGAAAAGAAAAACATTCGACGAAGAAGGGGAATGCTGGCAAACAGCGAAGGAATAAACATTCCAAGTGTGTCAGGAGGCTATCTACGTTGGCAGTTGTTAGTATCTTTGTCGGGAACCTGCCCTGGTCTACCACCGATGCCGATCTCCAGGAACTGTTCGCTCCCTACGGCACCGTGAACCGCGCCAAGATCGTGACCGACCGTGAGACCGGCCGCAGCCGCGGCTTCGGGTTCGTCGACATGGACGAGTCCCAGGCCCAGGCCGCGATCGACGCCCTGAATGGCCAGAACTTCGGCAACCGGCCCCTCACCGTGAACCTGGCCCAGAGCCGTCCGGCCCGGGGCTAAGTTCTACCTGCAAACCGAACTGTGAGACGCCCTTCGGGGCGTCTTTTTTTTGCGCCCATGAAACCACCGGCTGGGACGGGCGGTCTATTCTTACAGCAATGCGGCGATACTATGGCCTCGAAGAAGGTGGGACCCGACCATGAAGCGTGCGCTCATGCTCCTCACGATCCTCACCCTATCCCTACTCCCACGGCCGGCGATAGCCTCATGCGCGGCCATGCCCGGCCCGGAGCTGGCAAACATGGCCCAGGTGATTGTGAGCGGCAAGGTGACCAGGTTTGAGCAGCCCGCCAAGGGCGGTACCTACGTGACCGTCACCGTCGACCGGGTCTATAAGGGCGCCGCCCCCAATCCCTTGCTGATCTACAGCCAGTCGGGGAGAGGCCAGTCGACCAGCGTAGACTACGACATGCGGGAGGGCGAGGCGCACACGCTCTACCTGCGGCTGGGTGAGGGCGGCGGGTTCTTCACCACCAATATCTGCACGGGCAGCCACCCCGGCCAGCCCACGGCCGATGAGGTCAAGCTGCTCGGTGAAGGCGCCCCTGCGCCGGCGCCCGAGGTCGCCCCGCCGGCCGCGGCCTCCACGCCTCCGGTGCGCATCTGGGTGCCGATCATCTCCTTCACCGTTGCGCTGGGCGCCGTCGCCGCCGTCATCTTCCTGCCCCGGCTGCTCCGCAAACAGCAGTAGAAGCCGCAAGGCCTGCCCTCACTAGTGAAGGCAGGCCTTGATCGCAGCTTGCAGCTCCCGGTATTCCGGAACGTCCGGGTCCTGGGACAGGACATAGTTCATCTCGCCCTGTGCCTCGCGGCACTTGCCTTGCTGGTACAGAGCAAAGGCCAGCAGATAGCGCAGGTAGGGCTCGTTGGGCTGGTCCGCCACCGCAGCGCGGAGCCCCGGCTCGGCCTCGACAAAGCGACCGGCATCAACCAGTTCGGAGGTTCGGGCGAGCTGGCGGCCGGGCCCCGGCAGATCGACCTTGCCCGCCACCACCCAGGCCGAGGCGGCCACCAGCACGATGGCCAAGGCCACATGCACCAGACCTGTCAACCGGAAGCGGGGCTTGGGCAGCTGCGGCACCGTTGGTACCCCAACAGCGGCGGCCGCAAGCAAGCCGCCGGCCAAGCCGCCAAGGTGGTTCCAGTTGTCCACGTACTTGTAGAGGGCCAGGCCCAGCCCCAGGTTGGCAGCCAGGGTGACCAGCAGGGGCCGCCAGGCGATCCGTGTCCGCAACGGCGAAGAGATCCTGTACCACACGATCGCCCCGACCAGGCCGAAGATGGCGCCGCTGGCTCCCGCCCCGATCACCAAGGCCGGTCCGAGCATGGCGCTGGCCACCGAGCCCGCCACCGCCGAGACGAGGTAGATCACCAGCATCCGCCCGTGTCCGAAGAGCGCTTCGACCACCCGGCCGACGAACCACAGGCTCATCCCATTCATGAACAGATGCTCTATGCCAATATGGACCCAGGCGGCGGTGAAGAGCCGCCAATACGCTCCCTCGGTCCACATTTCAGGGCGGGTCATGGCTCCCCAGGCCGCAAGGAGGTTCATGTCGTCCTTGGTAGCGTCCAGGGATCCGCCCGCGATCGTCATCGCCAGCCAAATGCCGGTCACAATCGCCAGCAGCGCCACCGTTACCCAGGCCTCGGGGATGCGCAGGCGGCGGGGGCGCTCCTCCACCGCCGGCTCTTCGATCTGGATCGGCGGCTCGGGCGCTACCAGCATGGCCAGGTCCGGGTCGATCCCCCGGGGAAGCCCCTCGTGCTGAAACAGGTGGTTCCGGGTCAGGTCGACCACCCACGGCACCACCCGCACCGGCCCGACATGGAACTTCGCTGCCTGCCAACGGTCATACTGCTCGCGGGTCAGGGGGCGGTCCACCACGATGACCAGCACGGCCAGCACATCGGTGCGGGCCACGGCCGACAGGTTCCGGGACATGGTGACCAGGTCGTCCAGCAGACCCTCCGGGCGGTTCTCTTCCGGGTTGACGGCGAAGGCGACCCAGGTGGTTAACCCGGGCTCTTCCCGTTCGGCCATCCAGTCGGCCCACATTTGAAGCCGGGGCGGCAGGCTGTCGGGCTCACGCTCCACAAAGGCGCCGAACTCAAACAGACGCTGTCGGGCTCCCGCCAGGTAGCCCGTTATTGACACAATGGAGTCCTCCCTTTCGCGCCTCAGGGGGTCGCTCTCTTCTGCCAGGCCGGCTGGCCATCATCCCCAGGACCCTTCCCGGTGATTGGCTCACCCCGCTCCAGGAAGGCATCGACCGGATAGCCCCGTTCTTCCCAGTAGCCCAGGTACTTCTCGTTTTCGGACTGGGTGATCTTCTCCACCCACTTGACCGACTTGTAGCCGTACATCGACGGGACGAAGAGCCGGACCGGCCCGCCCTGAAGCTCGGGAACCGGGCGCCCGTCCATCCGGGTCGCCAGGATGGTATCCTCATCCATAGCCTGCTCCCAGGTGAGCGAGTCGGTGTACTCCCCGTCACCGGAGTGGAAGATCAGGATTTCGGAGGGCGCCAGGCCGCTGTCGGCGATCAGATCCTTCAGCCGCACGCCCTGCCAGGTGATATCGAAGACCGACCACCCGGTGACGCAGTGGAAGTTCCGCACATACTCGACTGTTGGCAGCGCCAGGAGTTGCTCCCAGGTATAGCTCTTGCTGCCCACGGTGAGTCTCCAGGTCGCCGGGTCAAACTTGGGGATCACGCTATTGACATAGTATAGCCGGAAGCGCCCCTTCATGCCGCCGCCCGCCAGCGTGGCCGGGTCGACCGGGGGAAGCCCTGCCGCATCGGCCGCCGGGGAGGTCGGGCGGAACCAGCGCCCCAGGAGCACGGCGCCCAGGGTGGCGAAGCCGGCCCACAGCACCGCCCGCCGGGTGGCGGGAGCGGTGAGCCAGTCGCCCATGGTCAGGCTGCCCCGCTCGTCAAGGCGGCGGACGCGCTCCAGCCGGAAGGCGATGTGCAGGGTGACCCAGGGCAGGGCCAGCCAGGTGAGCCAGTCGTGCAGGGTAACGGCCACGGCCGCCGCCTCGTAGGGGACCGCCCCGCGCAGCCACATCAGCAGCCCGGTCATCGTCCAGCCCACAAGCCATGCGGCGGTCAGCCAGGTGTTGACCCGGCGGCCCCACTGCAGGCTGGTCCGGGCGAGGAAGGGCGCCCAATCTGGCAGCCGGTAGAGCGCCCACAGGGCCAGGAGCACCCCGGTGTATATATGCAGGTACTTGAGGGGAACCCGAACGGGCGCCAGCACGCCACGCAGGGGCTCCGCATAGAGCAGCAGCCCGGAGACCAGCAGCACGATGGTCGCCACCGCGTTCCACCGGTGGATGAAGCCCAGGGTCCGGAACTCCTCCCGAGACCTGTAGATCAGTAGGCCCACCCCCCTTTCCCTTGTGACGCCGCTCTGCCAGGAAAAGAGATGGGCCCGGGCGCTCTGCCCGGGCCTCGGCGTCAGCCGCTACTTCAGCCGCTGTTCGAGGGCCGCCTTCTCGGCCTCGAAGCCGGGCTTGCCAAGCAGGGCGAACATGTTGCGCTTGTACGCCTCCACCCCGGGCTGATCAAAGGGGTTGACGCCCAGCATGTACCCGCTGAGGGCGCAGGCCTTCTCAAAGAAGTAGAGCAGCTGCCCGTAGTGGTACTCGGTCAGCTCGGGGATGCTCAGGACCAGGTTGGGCACACCGCCGTCGGTGTGGGCCAGGAGCGTCCCCTCGAAGGCCTTCTTGTTCACGAAATCCATGGTCTGCCCGGCCAGGAAGTTCAGGCCGTCGGCGTTCTCCCGGTCCTGCCCGATGGTGAAGTCCGCCTTGGGGCGGTCGACCATCAGCACGGTCTCGTACAGGTTGCGCAGACCCTCCTGGACATACTGGCCCATGGAGTGCAGGTCGGTGGTGAACTCCAGCGAAGCCGGGAAGATGCCCTTGCCGTCCTTGCCCTCGCTTTCGCCGTACAGCTGCTTCCACCACTCACCGGTGTTGCGCAGCGCCGGCTCGTAGTTCACGAGCAGCTCGATCGTTTTGCCCTTGCGGTAGAGGGCGTGGCGGGCAGCGGCATACTGGTAGGCCGGGTTAGCCGCCAGCTCGGGGACGGCGAACGCCTCCACCCCGGCTGCGGCGCCCGCCATCAGCTGATCGATATCTGCCCCGCTGACAGCGATGGGCAGCAGCCCTACGGCGGTGAGCACCGAGAAGCGGCCGCCCACGTCGTCGGGGATGACGAAGGACTCGTAGCCCTCTTCGGTGGCCAGCTTCTTGAGGGCGCCCCGGGCCTTGTCCGTGGTGGCGTAGATGCGCTTCCGGGCGCCCTCCTTGCCGTAGCGCTTCTCCAGGTAGTCCCGCAGCACCCGGAAGGCGATGGCCGGCTCGGTGGTGGTCCCCGACTTGGAGATGACGTTGACCGAGACCTCCTTGCCCTCCAGCAGCTCCAGCAGGTGGGTCAGGTAGACCGGGCTGACCTCCTTGCCGGCGAAGTAGATCTCGGGGGTCTTCCGCTTCGCCTTGGGCAACTGATTATAGAAGGAATGGCGCAGCGCCTCGATCGCAGCGCGGGCGCCCAGGTAGGAGCCGCCAATGCCCACGACCACCAGCACGTCGGAATCGACCTGAATCCGGGCAGCCGCCGCCTTGATTCGGGCGTACTCCTCCCGGTCGTAGCTGACGGGAAGGTCCATCCAGCCCAGGAACTCGTTGCCCGGGCCAGTCCTGGCGTGCAGCAGCTCGTGGGCGGCCCGGACGGCGGCCGCCTGGTTCTCGATCTCGTGGGCGCCCAGCCCCTTGCGATAGTCGAAGCGAATTCCCTGTGCCACTTATGTAAACACCCCTACGAAAGTCCTCTTTCTCATTTTAGCTGAAGGCCCTGGAAACGCAAGTAGGGCCTCGGCAGTCCGTATCAGTCCGTACCAGTCCGCAGCAGTCCGGATCAGTCCGCAACAGTCCGCAAGAGTCCGTATCGGTCCGTATCAGTCCGCACCAGTCCCGTGCGCTTCCCTAAGGTAAATATTCATCCGTCACTGCATAAACGCATGAAAGCCAACGCAAAAGAGGGCACGTCCAAGCGAACTCAGTAACGGGTGTCCAGAGGTGGCGCCCGCGGGCGCGGATTTTGGGGCAGAGCGGGGCTTGATCCGACCCATCCATACTGATCCGCACTTGTCCGCACGATTCAGGACGTATCTGCGCCCAGCCGAACCGATTCACACATGCACCGGTTTGCATACTCCCAGGCTAACGACTTCCAAGCCGAGTGAGATGGCCAATGTCGATCTTGGGCGCCCTCTTCTAGTGTAACCGATCGGGAACTAGCTAGTATGCGACCGAAAGCACCCGCTCCAGGCTGACCATTCTCGCCACCCCCTGGTCGCTGACCAAAACCAGCGGCTCTGTGGACACGAGCTTGCCTGCGACCTCCTGCCCGCCGCTAAGAAAGAGCCTGACCTGGCGCCCTGTTAGCTGGCGCAGAATCGACAGCAGCACGTCGGGCAGCGGGGCGAAGGACGGCCGCTGCAGGGGCCGGGAAGGCGTTCTCCGGGGCGCTGGAAAGTGGAAGTAGGCTATCACCCGCTTGCCCCCCTCACCATATTATGTTCACAGGGTGCCCCCTAAGGGAGCCGCCCCCACTACTGAAAGGAGGACCCACCTCAATGCCTCAGACCACCGACATTCGCGGTCTGCTCTTGGAACTCCGCGGCGGGGGTTTCAATACCAGCATTACGGTCCCCGGCTTCCAGTTTGTCGGCCAGAAGGTCGTCGCCGTCCAGAACAACATCGTCTTCACCGTGGACGCCGCCGGCGTCGTGCGCGCCACCCTGATCAACCAGATCACCAGCGTCGACTTCTAGCCAATACGAACCGGACCTGGTCACCAGACTATGCGGGGGGTCTTCCCCCGTTACACACCGGTCTAAAGTATCGCTTGTTGCCCCCGTGTCCGACGTGCTATAATGCCTCGCGGACAAGGTCCTGGGCAGGAGGGCGAACTCTTTGGGTCGCAAATGGGAAAACATAAAACGTGGTAAGGGTAAGTTGGACCAGGCGCGCGGCGCCACTTTCTCTCGTGTTGCTAAAGATATCATGAAGGCTGCGAAGGAAGGCGGTCCCGATCCCGAGGCGAACATTCGCCTCAAGGGCGCCATCGCTGCAGCCCGTGAAGTGAACATGCCCAACGATGTGGTCCAGCGCTGCATTCTGAAGGCTACCGGCCAGTTGGGGGATGTTCGTTACGAAGAGTTCACCTACGAGGGCTACGGCCCCGGCGGTGTAGCGATCATGATGAACGTGGTCACCGACAACCGCAATCGCACCGCGGCCGACGTCCGCCACGCCTTCACCAAGAACGGCGGCGCCATGGGCGAAACCGGCTGCGTCGGATGGATGTTCACCAAGAAGGGCGTCGTCACCATCGACCGCAGCCAAACCGCGATCACCGAGGACGATCTCCTCATGATCGCACTGGACGCCGGCGCCGATGACCTGCAGACCAGCGACGAGGCCTTTGAGATCACCACCACCCCCGAGGCGCTCGACGGCGTGCTCCGGGCGCTGGAGAAGGCCAAGATTCCCGTCGCCCAGGGCGAGACCGCCATGGTGCCCACCACCACGGTGGAGGTCAGCGGCGAGAACGCCGAGAAGCTGATCAAACTCCTCGATATCCTGGAGGAGCACGACGATATTCAAAACGTTTACTCCAACGCCGATATCGCCGACGAGTAGGCTCAGGAGCCCCCAGCACTGGGGGTTCCTTTTTTTGTGTGGCGAGCAGGACAAATTGTTTGAAACCGCTAACATAGATGAAAGGATTGTTTCGCCCTGCGAGGTGTACCATGGAGAAACAAGGACCGCTCGTACAATTCTTTGGGGTCCGCGGCAGCTACCCTGCCGTGGGCTCCCAGTTCAGCCGGTTCGGGGGGAACACGGCTGCACTGAGCGTAAAGGTGAATGGCCGGCGCATGGTCTTTGACGGCGGTCTGGGCATGATCGACCTCGGCAAAACGGCCATGGAGGAGCCCGATCATGTCATTTTCATCTCCCACGTGCACTACGATCACCTGACCGGGCTGCCCTTCTACGCCCCGCTCTACCGAAAGGGCAACCGCGTGAGGGTGTTCGCTCCGGCCAGCATGGTCGAGGCGCTGAAGCTCTTCTGGGGGCCGCCCTACTTCCCCCTCCGTCGATCCGACTACCCGGCGCAGGTAGAGGTCCTGCCCACCCCGGAGGGCGAGATCGACCTGACCGAACTGATGGGACTCCCGGGCCACGAAGGGGCGCCGTCGCTGCAAACCATCTTCCTGGACAAGGAGTACCACCCGGCGGACGGCATCATGCTGCACCGAGTCACCTGCCATGGGAAGTCTGTGGTCTACGCAACCGACATCGAACTGAATACCGACGAGGCGATGCGCAGGGTCGCCGACTTCTGTATGAACGCCGACCTGCTGGTCTGCGACACGCAATATGAGGACAAGGAGTACCTCGGGCACCACCGCGGCTGGGGCCACAACTCCATTGAGATCACCGCCCGCTTGGCCGAACTGGCGCGGGTGCGGGAGCTGGTGCTCTTCCACCACGCCCCGACCCGAGCCGACAGCGCCCTCGAACTCCTCGAAGAGAAAGCCCGGCGGCGCTTCCCCCACTCCCGGGCCGCCTATGAAGGCCTCTCGCTGCAACTTTGACCTGCCTAAGGAGGGGGCTTCCATGTCCAGTGCCAAGCGCCTGAAGGAACGGCTGGAGAAGCTGACCCGGATCGGTATCGCTCTCTCCGCCGAGCGCCACCTCGACCGCCTCCTGGAGATGATCGTTGACGGATCGCGGGCACTGACCAACGCCGACGGCGGTACCCTGTACCTGGTGGAAGGGGACTCGCTGCGATACTACATCATGCAGACCGGCTCCACCAACTTCCGGGCCGGCGGAACCAGCGGCAGCCCAATTCGCATCCCGAACCTGCCGCTGTACCATGACGGGGCGCCCAACCACGGTAATATCTCCACCTATACGGCGCTGACCGGGGAGACCCTGAACATCCCCGACTGGCGCAACTACGAGGGCTTCGACTTTACAGGCCCCAGGCGGTACGAGGAGGCCACGGGCTACGTCTCCAGGTCGTTCCTGGTGGTGGCCCTGCGGGACCACGAGGAGCAGATCATTGGGGTGCTTCAGCTCCTGAACTGCCTGGACACGGAGACCGGCGAGAAGATCCCGTTCACAGACGATGACGTGGAGATGGTCGAGGCGCTGGCCTCGCAGGCGGCCGTCGCCTTCACCAACGCCAAGCTGATCCGGGACCTGGAGCACTCGTTTGAGTCCTTCGCTGAGGTCATGGCGGCTGCGATTGACGAACGCTCACCGGCCACCTCCGGCCACATCCGTCGGGTCACCACCCTGACCATGGCGCTGGCCGAGGCAATGAACGCCAACCACGACGGCAAGTACGCCGGCGTGCGGCTCACCGAGGACGAGCTGAAGGAGCTGCGCCTGGCCGCCCTCCTGCACGACGTCGGCAAGATCACCACCCCGATCCACATCGTGGAGAAGCGCAACAAGCTCGATGCCATCTACGACCGGGGCAACGAGGTCTTCATGCGCTTTGAATACATGAAGAAGGCCGCCGAGGCCGACTACTGGCGGCAGCGGCTGGCCCTGGTGCAGGCCGGGGCCGAGTGCGAGGCGCTCTCTCAGTTGGAGTCCGAGTATGAGGCCAGGGTGGCCGAGCTGAGCGAAGAGCAGGCATTCATTGCCCAAATCAACATCCCCGTCGAGTTCATGCCGCCCGAGAAGGCTGAGCGGGTGCGGGCGATCGGCGCCAAGCAGTTCGCGCTGACCAACGGGGAGGTCCGGCCGTACCTGGAGGAGGACGAGCTGAAGAACCTGGTCGTGCAGCGGGGCAACATCACGGGCGACGAGCTGGCGATCATGCGGGACCACGCCAGGGTCTCCATCGAGCTGCTCTCGCAGATCCCCTTCACCCGCAAGTACAAGCAGATCCCCACACACGCCGGCGGGCACCACGAGTTCCTCAACGGCAAGGGCTATCCGCTGGGCCTGTCGGGGGAGCAGATCTCGCTGCAGACCCGCATGATGACCATTGCGGATATCTACGATGCGATCACCGCCTCGGACCGCTCCTACAAGAAGGCGCAGTCCCAGGAGTCAGCGCTGAAGATCCTGCAGAAGGCCAGCCAATTCGGCGAGACCGACCCGGACCTGGTCGACCTGTTCATCCGGTCGGGGGCTTACAAGCTCTGCGGCAAGTCGCAGGCAGAGCTCGATGCGGAGGCCCGGGCCGAGCGAACTCTGGCCGAGGCGGCTGCGACATCGAACACATAAGCGTAAGGCAGGGCATGTCGCCCTGCCTCTTTCGTTTCTTGTTTCGGACGGCAAGTATTTTACATTCCGGTAACTATCAATAACAAAAATAATATGTATACTGTCTTTACGCTCACCTTTCAAGCACAAAGGGGGACACGCTATGGGTGACAATTACTTGGGAGAGATTCGAATCTTTGCGGGCAATTACCCTCCCGCGGGATGGGCCTTCTGCAACGGCCAGTTAGTATCGGTGCAGCAGTATCAGGCGCTTTTTGCCCTGTTGAGCACTACCTATGGGGGCGATGGCAGGAACACGTTTGGCCTCCCCAACCTGCAGGGGCTGGTGGTTATGCACACGCCTGCAGGCGCAAAGCCAGGCAACACCGGCGGCAGTGAAACGGTGACCATCCAATCGATCGCGCAGATTCCGAACCACAACCACGTGCCCAACGCCAGTACCACAAACGGCGAAGCAGCGTCACCACAGAACAACCATTGGGCAAGCAGCGCGCCCAGGCGGGCCTTTACCCAGAGTCTGATCCAGCCCGTGCCGATGGCGCCCGCCATTCAAAGTGCGGGCACCGACACCCCCCTGCCCCATGAGAATCGCATGCCCTACCTGGCCATGAGCTATATCATCGCCCTCGAGGGGAATTGGCCCCCGAAACCGTAGCCCGATCATACACCATCGATAGGAGGACGCACCCATGTCGGATCAGTGGTTGGGTGAAATTCGCATGTTTAGTTTCAACTACGCACCCGTCGGCTGGGTCCTGTGCAACGGGCAATTGTTGCAGATTTCGCAATACCAAGCGCTCTATTCCCTGATTGGCACCACCTACGGAGGCGACGGCAAATCGACCTTCGCGGTCCCCAACATGGTGGGGCGGGTTCCTGTCGGGCAAGGAACCGGTACTGGCCTCCCCCCGATCTCCATCGCTCAGATGGGCGGTGAGTTGACACATACCCTGACGGCCAGCGAACTTCCGGTGCACACCCATACGGTGCTCGCTTCCAATCTACCGGCGGATCAGCTATCACCTCAGAACAACGTTTGGGCTTCGTCACCCGCCACCGTGTACAGCGCCACAAAGAACACTACGATGGATCCGAGTGTCGTCACCTCCGAAGGCGGAAACCTCCCCCACGACAACGTTCAGCCGTATATCTGCATCAACTACTGTATGTCTACGACTGGCCTCTACCCATCCCCAAGCTAGCAGGAGGTGCGCAAGGTGGACCCCTTTCTCGGTGAAATTCGGATCTTCAGCGGAAAGTATGCGCCAAAGGGCTGGCACTTCTGTGACGGCACCTTGTTGCCGATAAACCAGAACCAGGCGCTGTATTCCCTGCTGCACACGACCTACGGCGGCGACGGCCAGACTACATTCGCGCTGCCTGACCTGCGGGGCCGTACCCCGATCCACCAGGGCATTTCGCCAATAAGTAGAACCCAGTACCCCTACGGCGACCATGGTGGGCAGGCGGCGGTAGCACTTGGTCTCTCACAGATCCCGTCCCACACGCACGAGGTGTATGCGTCGAACACGACGGGCCCCCTGCCATCTCCTCAGAACAACGTTTGGGCCCAACCCACGGGCACCGTGCTGTACACCGCGTTCGATCCCACGAAAACCGTGAACATGGCCGCCGACGCCCTGGGCACGGCCGGCGGCGGGCAGCCCCACAACAACATGCAGCCCTTTCTCGGCGTCAACTTCATCATCTGTCTCTCAGGAATCTACCCGCCACACGACTGACCCTCCCGCGCTTACAGCTGGCGGTCCGGAAGGCTGCAGGGGTTGATGTGGACCAGCACATCCCTGGACTCGGGCACGGCGTGAAGAACGGCCACCTTGACCGCCCGGGCGATCTGATGCCCCTCGGCGACCGTAGCATCGGCGTCGACACAGACCTTGCAGTCCACATAGATGCCGGCGCCGTGGACCCGGGCCTTTACCTGATCCACGCTGACCACCCCGCTGACGCTGGCCGCTGCCCGCTCCAGCGCCGCCATGGTCTCGGGTTCGGGCGCCGGGTCCATCAGCCGCGTGACCGAACGCCAGTACAGCCCAAGGCCCATGCGGATGATCAGCCCGGCCACCAGGATGCCCATGGCCGGGTCCAGCACCGGGTAGCCCAGCCAGCCGCCCAGGGCGCCGACCAGCGCAGCCGAAGAGGCGAGCACATCGGTGCGCTGGTTGGAGGCGTCGGCCCGCAGGGCCTCGTTGGCGGTGCGCGCCGCCACGCCCAGCAGGTAGCGAGCCAGGATCTCCTTGATCAGGATGGACCCAGCGGCAACGATCGCAGCCAGCGCTCCCACCTGCTCAAGCTCGGCGCCCCGCAGGGCCCCGATTGCCCCAATGGCGGTGATGATTCCGGTAAAGGTGACCAGCAGCCCCACAAGCTTCGCCGCCACCGGCTCCGCCTTCTCATGGCCATAGGGATGGTTCTCGTCGGGCGGCATGGCAGCAATGCGGGTGCCGCCCAGCACCATTAGCGTGGCGAGGATGTCGGTGCCCGAGTTGGCCGCATCGGCCAGGACCGCCGTCGACCCGGACATCAGGCCGGCGGCGCCGCGGGCGAGGGTGAGCGCCACGTTGACGCCAATGGTGATCATGCCGGCCCTTGCCGTCTCCCGTTCCCGAGTGCTTTCGGCCACCGGTCGATCCCTCCCTCAGGTGCTAGTATGTCCAGTACTTATCTGCGGCGCCTCAGCAGGTACTTAGTGCGGGCTTTGTCGAAGATTGGTGCAATAATCGCCGCTCACGCCGAGGGAGGATAACCGTCCATGCATTGCCCGCACTGTGGCAAGGAGATTCCCCAATCGCAACCCAAGTTCTGCGCTTTCTGCGGCCAGTCGATTTCACTGCCGCCCACTCCCCCGGTCAACCCGACGGTGGGCCAAACCGTGGGCCAGGCCGCTGACCAGGCCCGCAAGGTAGCCGGTGAGGTCGCCACGGAGATCAAGCGGGTCTTGGAGGACCCGAACCTGATCGGGCGCATCCCGGGCCGTTCGGTGAGCCTGCTGGGCCTTGGGCTGATCGGCCTGGCGATCCTCGTCTCGGCGCTGCCCTGGTTCTCCGGCGCCGGGCTGATCTGGTCAGTGATCATCCTGGCCGGCGGGCTGGTGGTCGCCGCCCAGGAACTGCGCGCAGCAGGCATGTACCAGCGGGAGCTGGCCGGCCTGCCGCCGCAGCTCTTCCACCCGGCGGTCTCACCGATCTTTACCGCCGTTGCCGCCGTGCAGGCCTTCATGATCCTTAGCATCGGCGTCGTGCCAATCCTCTGGGTGGCCGGTACAGCGCTGCTCTGCTACGACCAGTACAAGAAGTCAATTCTGGCGCCGAACAGCTTTGGGCAGTACTTTGATGTGCGCCTGGCCTGGTACGGCTACCGCAAGTACATCGTGCTGGGCGCCGCCGTCTGCCTGCTGGCGTTGCTGATGACCTGGGGCAAGACCAGCGGCTATTGGTCAGGCGGGTACGATTCCCGGTACAGCTCGTACTACGGCGGCTACGTCTCCGAGTACAACTTCGCCAAGTACTACTGGCCCGGCTTCGAGCTCTCCGGCCGTAGCCAGTCCTTCTCCTCCTTCGCCGTGCTCGCCCTGTTTGCCATCGTGGTCTGGTCGGCCTGGCGGGGCAACGGCCGGGTGCCTGACTGGTTCCAGTATGTGCCCTGGGGCCTCGGGGGGTTCACCGCACTCTTCTGGCTGATCAACGCCAGCGGCGGCAAGATCGGCGTGTGGGTCTTCCTGCTGGGGCTGGGCGCCATCTTCTTCGCCCTGGTGCAGATCCTGCGCAACAAGGCCCACTCCGGGGAGTACGACCTGGACCACATGCTCCAGAAGATCCGGAAGTAGCCAGCCATGGAGAGCTACAAGCACTTCCGAATCGAAACCTTGGCCGATGGGGTCCACGCTGCCCTGGGCGGCGTGAACGCTGGCATCGTCGACCTGGGCGACCAGACGCTGGTCTTCGACACCACGGTGCTCCTTTCGGCCGGCCGCGAGCTTTCTGCCGCTGCCAGGCACCTGACCGGGCGCCCGGCTGCCCTGGTCATCAACAGCCATATGCACCCAGACCACATCCACGGGAACGCGGCGTTCGACGGCGCGACCATCATCGCTTCGGAGGTAACCCGCGAGGTGATCGCCCGGGAGGGCGCCGTGCGCATGGAGCGCATGGCCAAGCAAATGGCTGCCCGGGGCTTCTCCGACGAGTTCTTCGCAGGTTACCCCACCGCCGCCGACCTGCGTGTGCCCACCCTTACCTTCAGGCAAAGCCTGACCTTCCATGGGTCCAGGCGCACTGCCCATTTGATCACCTTCGGAGCGGCCCACTCCCCTTGCGATGCCATGCTGTGGCTGCCGGCGGAACGGTTGCTGTTCATCGGGGACCTTGTCATTCCCGGCTCGAATCTCATCCTGTCGTCGGGCGGGACGCCGGAGCGGTGGCCCGGTGTGCTCGATCAGGCCGAAGCGCTGGGCGCCGAACGCCTGGTGCCGGGCCACGGCGAGGTCGTCCCTGCTGCCGAAGGCTTCGGCTGGGCGCGGGAGTTCCTGAGCCACATGTTTTCGCTGGCCGATCAGGCCGTGGCGGCCGGGAAGACGGCTGCGTGGGCAGCCAGTGTCGATGTGCCGGCTGGCTATAGCGAGCACTGGTACCGCCAGGATCTGGCGTTTTTGATCACCCGCAAACTCGACGAGGCAGCACCCACCAGATGAGTGCTGCCTCGTTTTGTGCGAAGGAGCGTGATGCTCGCCCAGCTGGTGCACCAGGAGGGACTCCTCCACCTGCAAGCCGAAACCGACCGCGATGCGGTCGGTTTCTATGGGAAGGCTGGGTTCACCGTCACATCCCTCGGTGAGAAATACCCCGGCGTCGAGCGGTTTGCCTGTCGCTGGTCCGGTTAGGCCAGTTACATCTTGTCGAGCGCCTGCGCCAGATCCTCGATCAGGTCGTTCGGATCCTCCAGGCCGACGTAGAGGCGGATCAGGTTGGGCCGCTGCCAGCTCGACGGCGGGAGCGAGCCGCTCTGGCTGACCAGGTAGGGCATCACCAGGGACTCGTGGCCGCCCCAGCTCACACCCAGGCCGAAGTACTGCAGGGCGTTCACGAAGCGCTTGATCCCCTGGAAATCCTCCGTGCCCAGCTCGATGGAGAGCAGACTGCTGGAACCCTTCATCTGGCGCTTGACCAGATCGTGCTGCGCATGGGACGGGTGGCTCGGGTAATGGACCCGGGCGACCCGGTCGTGGGCGGCCAGGTACTCCACCACCTTGGCGGCGCTCTCCTGGTGCTGGCGCATGCGGGCCGGCAGTGTGCGCAGGCCCCGGGCGATCAGCCAGGCATCCATGGGGCCGATGATGCCGCCCAGAAGCGGGTACTCCTCGGCGTTGATCTTGTCCACCAGTTCGTGGCTGCCGATCAGGGCGCCCGCCACCACATCGGAGTGGCCGTTGATGTACTTGGTCGCCGAGTAGACGACCATGTCGATGCCCAGGTCGATGGGCCGCTGGAGCAGCATGGTGCAGTACGAGTTGTCGATCACCGTGCGAATTCCCCGGGCCTTGGCCAGGGCGGCCACCGCCGAGAGATCCTGCAGCTTCAGCAGGAAGGATGAGGGCGACTCCAGGTAGATCAGCCGCGTGTTCGGCCGGATTGCCGCCTCTAATTCCGCGATGTCCGTCCCGCTGACGTAGGTTGTCTCCACGCCGAACCGGGGCAGGTAGCCCGACATGAACTGGCGGGCCGGACCGTAGACCGTGTCAATGGTGATGATGTGGTCGCCGGTCTTCACGCAGCTCAGAATCGCCGACGAGATGGCCGCCATGCCGGAGCCGAAGAGGCGGCAGGCCTCGCCCCCCTCCATGGCGGCGATCTTCTCCTCGGCCACCCGGACGGTCGGGTTGTTGCCACGGGTGTAAAGACAGTGCTCCTCGGGATGGGCGAAGGCTTGCTCCAGCGCTTCATAGTTCTCGAAGACGAAGGTGCTGGTCTGCACGATGGCCGGCGAGGCGGCGCCCAGGAACAGAAACGGGTCGTCGCCGGCGTGGGCGGCCAGGGTTTGCATGCGGTGGCTGTGCGGGCGGCGTTTGCCCGAGTCGAACTGTGAAGACAAGCGGAATCGCCCCTCTTCCCAAAGGTTTCGGTGTTCAATCGTTGGACACTGCATCGTGGTATTCCTTCGCCTGGGCATGATAATCCTTGGCTCCAACACATTGGGAGGTGCTTTGACCTATGCCCATGAACTTGCCGCCCCAGGTGGCTCAGAGGTTCAAGGACTGGGACTCAGAGCAGCGCTACAACCCGCAGGAGTGGGAGCAGGTGGAAGGGAACCTCCGCATGACCAAGATCCGCCGGACGATCCCGATCACCAGCCACTACTACTCCAACTTCAATGCGCGGGAACAGCCCAACCGTTAGGAGGCCGGGAAGCGACACGCCGGGGAGCCATTCTGGCCCCCCGGCGCTTCTCTGTTTTCGACCGATGGCAGCCGGGGCCGCATATGCTGTGGCGAGGTGGTGGTCGCATGGCTGTCATCCCGACCTATCGCGAGCTGGCCCAGGGACGGATATCGCCCAGCTCCATCGCCCTGATGCAGGGGCTCGACGAGACCTACGGCCCCGAGTCCTTCGGCCCGGGCGGCGCCCTGGGAGCGCTCCAGCGGCAGGGCCCTGCCCTCCGGCAGGCGCTGGGAGCAGCGTCCGCTTACGGCCTGGAGGGCTTGTCGACCCACTGGCTCGGGAAGGTAGCTCCCCTGCTGCCCGGAGCGCCGCCCGATCTGTACCTGGGCACCCTGCTGTTCACGGCGCCGGCGGCGACCATTAGCGTGGGAGGGCGCCCGGCCCTGGCGCTCGGCCTGGAGCGTTTCCACCCGACGGCGCCCGCCGGGGAACCGAAGTTCTTCTATCGCCCGCAGGAGGCTGAGGAGATGGTGCCCCACGAGGCCGCCCACGCCGCCCGCATGCAGGCGCTGGGCCTGCCGCCAACGCCCCGGCGGCTCTCCCTCCTCGACATGGTCATGCTGGAGGGCACCGCACTCACCTTCGCCGACCTGCTCCTGGGCCGGGAGACGCTGGCCACCTTCATGCCCAAGGGCCAGCTTCAGTGGCACCGGCACCACGACCGGGAGGTCAGAGCCGCAGCGGCCGCCGACTTCGGGCGCAGCGGCATGGATGCCTTCCACCGGTACTTCGGCGTCAACTCCCCCGTCAGCGGCTATTACGTCGGGTACAGCCTGTGCAGCGAGTTCCTGCAGCGGTTCGGACCCGGCTCGATCCGATCGCTGATCGCCATGCCGTCGCAGCAGATCCTAGAGACGCTTTCCAACCACTAGCCGCTCCGGCGCATAGCCTGCCTTGAGCAGCATCTGCAGGCTTGCCCGGTTGTGCAGGGCGACCTGGGCCACCAGGCCGGCCCGGCAGCCCAGGCTCCGGGCGTACTGCTCGGCGTGCTGCAGCAGGGTCCGTCCTACCTTGCGCCCGCGCAGGCGGGGATCGGTGTAGATATCCAGCACGATGATCTCCCGCTCGGCGGTGAAGGCGCTCGCCTGGGGCATCAGCAGAACGTAGGCGGCGGGGCCTGTGACTGCGCCACCCCCGGGCCAGTCGGCAACGAGGATGGTGGCGCCCGGCGTGGCCAGCGCTATCTGGTACATGTGCCGCATCTGCGACTCCACGCCCAGCGGTGTGGCGGTGGTTTGGTCCCGGGCGACCAGTTGGGTGCGGGCGGTCTCCACCGACCGCTGCAAGATCGCTGGCAACTCCTCCGGCTGGTAGCGTCTGACGGTCAGCATGAGCATCCCTCCGAAAGAAAGCTATGCCGACTTGAGCAACGGCAACCAGGGAGGCTATACTTAAGAAAGAGCAGGAGCGTTCCAGGAGGGGGCCGAGGTATCGTGGCGCAGAATCACTGGCAAAGAGCAACCGTGGAGCGTGGCAAGCCGCGCACCTACATCCAGCAATACCTGGACCTGAGGCTGCCCGAGGAGGACTACCTCAAAGCCGTAAAGGACGTCGGCCTATCGGAGAAGCCCTTCGAAGAGGCCACCGCCGCCCGGGTCATGGACGCCTTCATCGACGATCTCGATGACGGCTCGCAGTTCGACTCGGTACATATCCAGCGCGGCGACGGCCTGGTGGTGCTGATGACGGTAGTCTCCTTCCCGTACAAGCAGGAGATCATGGACCGGCTGATGGCCGAGCACATCGCCAAAAAGGCGCTCGGCAGCGACTGAATAGGGATGTGAATGGGAGCAGTCCCGGCGAATCTCGCCGGGACTGCTCTCTTTGATGACCCCGGCGCCCCCGCCCGCAAGATCTGACAGACCTTCGCGATTCCCGCAACCAAATTTGATGGTATAGGCATCGACGATGACCTAAATCGATACGGGGTGGGGGTACCACGGGCGTTGCTCAGCCCTGGTTCGGGTTAGAACCGTCGCTGGGGCCGCCGGGTCCAGGTTCAGGGACGCTGGATTCGGGCGAACCGAGGGATCGTTCACACCAATAGCGTCAGTTTGCGCAGGCCAACCTGGGGCCAGGTCGTCAACTTTGGCAGAAGCTGGGGTGGATCAGCCCCTACCTGCAGGGGGGGTATCGCTAAAACCCGATCTCGCGATTCTCCCCGCCCGAGCAGCCCCTGGCGATGAAGTCGGCCCGACGCCCGGGTCCCGGGTCGATGTCTGGACGCTCCAGGCTCTGGCAGGAGTATGAGGTGATCTTCTGCTCACCGAACTTGTCCTTGGTGGTATCCCGGACCACCGTCACCCGCCCCCTCGCGTCCACCGTCACTGTCGTGGTGATGGGATCGCCTTCAGTAGTCAGGATCGTCGTACTGAACGTGGCCGGTTGCTTGTCCAGGTACGCCAGCCACAGGCAGTTGCGCACGTCTGCGTTGTACCCCTGGCCGTGGCCCTGATTCTCCGCCCCGCAGTCCTTGGCCGCGGTCGGCGCACTGCATCCGGCGGTAGCCACCGCCGCCAATAGCAGCAGAACCGCCAAGCTGCGCTTCATGCCAAATCACCCCTCTTCTCATCAGACGCCGTCCACCCCGTCGCCGTTGCAACAGGAACCTAAACATCGCAGGGCGAAACATATTCAGATCGATGTGACGACAACGGAGCGTGTTGCCATGCTGAACCCAACCATCCTGCAGGAGTTGCGTAGCGCCGTCGGCGAGCGCTGGTGCCTCACCGACCCGGCCGATCTGATGACCTACTCCTTCGACGCCACACCCATGTTCCAGCGGCAGCCCGACGCCGTGCTGCTTCCCGGCTCCACCGCCGAGGTCGCCGCCGTGATGCAGATCGCCCACCACCATGCCATCCCAGTCTTCACGCGGGGCGCCGGCACCAACCTGTCGGCTGCGTCCGTCCCCGGGCCGAACGGGGGCATCGTGCTGGGCCTGAACCGCATGAACCGGATCAAGGAGATCGACCAGGAGAACCTGACCGCCACCTGTGAGGCCGGCGTGGTCACAGCCAAGCTGCACCAGGCGGTGGAGGCGCTGGGCCTCTTCTACCCCCCGGACCCCGGCTCCATGGCCACCTCCACCATCGGAGGGAACGTGGCCACCTGCGCCGGCGGGCTGCGGGGCCTGAAGTACGGCGTCACCAAGGACTATGTCATGGGCCTGGAGGCCGTCCTCGCCGACGGGCGCATCCTGCGGACGGGCGGCAAGAACGTCAAGGATGTGGCCGGGTACGACCTGGTCAAGCTCCTGTGCGGCTCAGAGGGCACCCTGGGCATCGTCACCGAGGTGACCGTGCGGCTGCTACCCCTGCCCGAGGCGAAGCGCACCGCCATGGCCATGTTCCGGGATGTCGACAGCGCCGCCCGGACCGTCAGCCGGATCATCGCCAGCCGAATCATCCCGGTGACGCTGGAGTTTATGGACAACGGGACCATCCGGCTGGTCGAGGAGTTCGCCAAGATCGGCCTGCCCGTGGAGGCCGGCGCCCTGCTGCTGGTCCAGCAGGACGGCCCGGAGTCTGTCTGCGAGCGAGATATCGCCCGCATCGCCGAGATCGCCCGGGAGGAGGGCGCCTTCGAGGTGAAGCTGGCCCGGGACCCTGCCGAGGAGGCGGCGCTGATGCAGGCCCGCCGCACAACGCTCTCGGTGCTGGCCCGGCGGCGCCCCACCATCTTCATGGAAGATGCCACGGTCCCCCGCAATAAGATCCCGCAGATGGTCGAGGCGGTGAACCGCATCGCCGCCAAGTACGATCTGATGATCTGCACCTTCGGCCATGCCGGGGATGGCAACCTGCACCCCGCCGTCATGACCGACCTGCGCGACAAGGAAGAGATGGGCCGTGTCGAGCACGCCCTGGACGAGATCTTCGCCGCAGCGGTCGACCTGGGCGGCACCATTACCGGGGAGCACGGCGTGGGCGAGGCCAAGGCCGGCTACCTGGAATGGAAGGTCGGCCCGATCGGCATGGATGTGATGAAGGCGGTCAAGGGCGCCCTCGACCCCAAGAACCTCCTCAACCCCGGCAAAATGTTCGGCGTGCAGACCCGCAAGCGGATGGTGATGCAGTCATGACGCAGGCACAGCTCTCCGAGGAGCTCCTGCTGAAGTGCATGCGCTGCGGCTTCTGCCTGCCCGCCTGCCCCACCTACCGGCACCTGGAGGCGGAGTCTGCCTCGCCCCGGGGGCGCATCTCCCTGCTGCGGGCGGTCCAGGAGGGACAGCTCGACCTGCTGGATGTGGCCCCGAAGCTGGACATGTGCCTGGGCTGCCGCGCCTGCGAGCCCGCCTGCCCCGCCGGGGTCTCCTACGGGCAGATCCTGGAGGAGGGCCGGGCGGCGATTGCTCAGGTCCGCCCAACCCCCTGGCCCATGCGCTTCGCCTACAAGCACCTGCTGGGGAAGCCGGCGGGCATCAAGCTGGCGGGCTACGGGCTGTGGCTCTATCAGAAGCTGGGGCTAGGCGCCGTGGCCCGGCGCTTCCGCCTGGTGGAGCGGGTCGGAGGCCCCGGCCTCGCAGCCATGGAGCGGGCCGTACCGCCCTCCGCCTCTCCCTCGCGGCGTGCACAGCGCAAGCGGATAACGACCGCTGCCGGCTCCCGGAAGGCGCGAGTCGCCTTCTTCACCGGGTGCGTCTCGGACATCGTCTTCTTCGAGACGAACCAGGACGCCATCGCCGTGCTGGCCTCCGCCGGCTGCGAGGTGGAGATCACCCCGGGACAGGGCTGCTGCGGCGCCGTTCACAGCCACGCTGGCGAGCATGACCTGGCGGTTGAGCAGGCCAAGCGAAACGTCGCCGCCTTCGAGCAGGGCGGCTACGACTACATCGTCAACACGGCCGGCGGGTGCGGTGCGGCGCTCAAGGAGTATGGCCGCCTCCTGGCCGGCGACCCCGCCTGGGCTGACCGGGCTGCCGCCTTCAGCCGCCGCTGCCGGGACTTTGCCGAGCTGGTCAGCGACCTGGGTCCACTGCCGCTGGGGCCGCTGGAGGGCAGCTTCACCTACCAGGACTCCTGCCACCTGCGCAACGGTCAGCGGGTCTTTGCCCAGCCCCGCAACCTGCTAAAGGCGATCCCGGGCGCCCGGTACGTCGAGCTGCCGGAGGGCGACCGCTGCTGTGGGGCCGCCGGTACCTATGCCATCACCCAGTTCGCCCTCTCCGACGAGATTCTCGATCGGAAGATGGAGAACGTGGCGGCTACGCAAGCGGCGACCGTCGTGGTCGCAAACCCGCCCTGTCAGTTGGAGATGATCGAGGGCGTACAGCGGGCGGGCCTGGAGCACAAGGTCAAGGTCCGCCACCTCGCCGAGGTGCTGGCAGAATCGCTCGGTGTTCGGCAGCGGTGACGATTGTCACCGCCCCTCCTTGAGGAAACTGGTACTGTTACGGCAGAGATCTCACGGAGGAGTTGAGCCAGATGCGCATCGCTATTCCGCTGGAGAACGGCCAGGTCGCTCATCACATGGGCCACTGCCCGTCCTACCTGATCGCCGATGTCGACGGGACCACGGTGACCAAAACGGTAGAGATGACCAACCCCCGCCACGGCCCCGGCGGCCCGCCGCCGGTCTTCCTCGCCAACCTGGGCGTGGAGCACGTGGTCGGCTGGGGCGCCCCCGAGCACTTCCTGGGCTTCCTGGGCCGGGTCGGCGTCAAGTACACGCTCGGCGCAAAGGGCGACCCGATGAAGGTGCTGAACGACTTCCTCGCCGGCACCCTGGAACTGACCACCGAGGGGTTGCAGGTCAGCTGCGGCCACGACCATCATTAAGTCGGGGGGAGGTAGTGCGCAACCTCCCCCCGACACCCCCCACGCCTGTGGCAGTGCCCGTCGCCGATCGTGGCGCACATGTCGCCACGACCGGCTCTGCCCTCAGTCCAGTACAAGCCCTGGCCAAAAGAAAGCGAGGCAGCCCTCCATGGACTGCCTCGCTTTTGTTATTCCTCGTCGTCGTCAAAGTCATCGGACGACCGTTCCGCCGGGCCTTCGACCCCGGTCACGTACCGGCCCTCGTAGTAGTCAATCACAAAGCGCCGCTCGTAGTTGTCGAGCTGGCCCAAGATCCAGGTGTCCAGGGCCTCCCACTCGGACTCCGGCGGCACCTGGCGCAGCAGCACCACGCCCCGGACCTGGGTCGGGGTGTAGAGCACAATCAGGTCCCCGGCCAGCACGCCGTCCGGCCCGTAGATCTGCCGAATCTCCCAGGCTGGCTCCCGCGCCATCAACTGCGATACATAGACCGTGCGCCTACCGCCCCGGATCGAACGAAGCTTACCCACGCCTTACGCCTCCGCTTCCGGCTCTTCGGCCGCCAGCAGCTCCTCCGGGATCGGCTTGCGCCCCATCATGCCCTCGTAAAGCCCGTGGTACCAGCGCACCGCCGTTTCACCGGGCTTCCAGCAGAGCAGGACCTCTTGCCCGTCGATCATGCCGAGGAAGTCGACCAGATAGCCGCCCTTCACCTCGCCGCCCAACTCGTGCACCCGCTCCAGGTCAGCCTGGGCAAGGACGCGCAGGAAGTCGATTTCGGCCTCTTCGGTCAGAAAGGTGGTGTCGGAGACCGCCTCGCCCCGCCGGCGGGCCTCCACCTTGGACTGCTTGAGCCGCCACTCCTTCTCCTGCATCTCGCCTTCGAGGGAGCGCAGGTGCCCCACCAGGCGACCAAGTTCGGGGATGACACGGTTGACTTCAGCCGGTGTGTAGATGCGTTTTGCCATGCCTTCCCCTCCGTTCCCAGCCCCGAGCCAGCTTTACCGCTGATTATAGGCAACAGCCCCCGGGAAGTCAAACGCCTTTGTTCCGGGAGGTGAATCACCGGGCGCCGGAGGGAACCCCTCGGAACTCGGGCGAATCGGTCACCGTAAGTTACCCGAAGGGAAGGGGCGAGAATGCTCAGACTGCTCCGCCTCCTGCTCGAACTGGGCAAGCCCCGGGTCCTCGCCCTGATGTGCCTGCTGACCCTGGCCGGAGCGCTGCTCTCCCCCCACTTCCTCAGCCCGGACTTCCCCACCACCAGGCTCGGCGGCACCGCCCTCTTCCGATGGCTGGAAGGGCTGTTCCCCCGGGCCTTTTCGCCCCCCATGTGGTCGCTGGCCCACGCCCTCGGCGCCGCCCTCGTGGTGGCGCTGCTCTGGCTCGGTACGGCCCTGGTCAACGACCTGAGCGACCAGGCGCTCGACCATATCAGCAGCCCGGATCGGCCGCTCCCCAGTGGCAGGGTCTCGCCACGCACCGTACTCTGCGCCGCCGTGGTCGCGCAGGCCGTGGCTCTCGGGCTCATTCTCATGGAAGGCACCCGTGAGGCACTCCTCACCGCCCTGACCGGCTCCGCTCTGGGCAACGCCTACTCGCTCCCGCCCCTGCGGCTCCGTCGCAGCGGGGTGACCGCGAACCTGGTGATCGGCGTCGGCGTCACCATGGCGATGATCGGCGGGATGATGGCCCAGGGCCCCGTGCCGGCCCGGGGCGCCCTCTCAGCGCTGGCGCTCGGACTCCTCGCCGCCGCCGTCTCCATGGTCAAGGACTTCAAGGATGTGGACGGCGACCGGGCCCACGGCGTTCGGACCCTCCCCGTCGTGCTGGGCGTTCGTGCCGCCGCCTTGCTGAACATGGCTGCAGTGGCTGCCGCCTACCTGCTGGTGCTATGCCTCTCTGCCCCGCTTGCAACGCTGTTCCTTGCGGGGTTGAACCTCGCCATCCTGTATGGCTTTCTCCGCAATCCCGGTCAGGCGTACGCCCGCCGGGCGTACCGGTGGACCCTACTGATCTTCATGGGGGTGACGGTGCTCTATGTCGGTGCGCAAGCCCTACACTAGGGGCGGCCGGACGCTGTATGTCGTGCGGCCCTCCCCGCCCGTACCGCCCACGCTGGGCGCCCTGTTCCTCCGCCTCGCGCTCCAGCCTGCGAGCGGCGTGGCCGCGGTGCTCAAGGCGGGGCCGAAGCTCGGCGCCATCGCCCTGGCCCTCGCCGTGGTGGGGCTGCTGCGGGGCATCGTGGAGGCCCTATGGTACTACCTGATGACCGGCCAGGCCAACGAGCTCCCCGCCCTTCTGGCCCGGCCCGATTGGTACACCAGGTACGGGGGACCGTTGCTGTTTGTTGTATCATCATCTCCAAAGCGATGAATCGCAGATGGGGTGACATCCTGTGACGATCCGGGTAGCCACACTCCTGCGCTTGTCCACCAAGAAGCAGGCCCTTCGCCAGGGGAAGGACGAGCTGGACATCCCGGCTCAACGGGAGGCGATCGCGGCCTTCCTGAAAGGCAAGCCAGACTGGGTCCACGTCAAGGAGTACCAGGAGGCTGGCGTCTCGGCGTTCAAGGTCAGCGCCGACGACCGCGACGTCCTCCAGGAGGTCCTGCGCGATGCGCGGGCAGGAGCGTGGTCGATCCTCGTCGTCTTCAAGGCCGACCGGCTCTCCCGAAACTCCACGGAGTATCCGATGGTGATCGCCCGGCTTCACAAGGCTGGAGTCGGGGTCTGGAGCGTGGCCGACGCCCCGGGCGGCAAGCACCTTGGCCTGGACAACCAAATGGAGAAGTTCCTGCGCTTCCTGGAGGGCTGGCAGGCCGAGACCGAGAGCGTCAACACTCAGATCCGGGTGTCGGGCCGCATGCGCCAGCTGGCTCAGGAGGGCCGCTGGTGCGGCAGCAAGGTGCCGTTCGGTTACATCCTGGTGGCCGAGAAGGATCCCAGCGGCGAGCCGATCATGCGGGGCGGGCGCCCGGTCCGCAAGCTTGTCCCCCATCCGGACTACGGCGCCGTTGTCCGGGAGATGTTCCGCCGGTATCTGAGCGGGGAGGGCCACATGCCCATCGCTGGGTGGATGAATCAACGCGCGATTCCCACCTACACAGGTGCCCCTTGGTCAGCACAGACCGTCCGTGAGATCCTGACCAATCCCCTGTACGCCGGCCTGATCACCTACGGCCGGCGGTCGAGCCTGGCTGAAGCTCCAGTCCAGGTCCGGGGCCAGCACGAAGCCCTCATCGACCTGGAGACGTTCGAGAAGGCATCTGCCCTGCGGGAGCACAAGGTTGCCCTCGCGCCACGTCAGCGCACTGGCACCTACGCCCTCACGGGGGTGCTCCGCTGCGCATCCTGTGGCGGCTCCATGGGCGGCATTACCCGGCGCCGGGTGAACGCCCGCGGGGGACAGGTGGAGCGCCAGGGCTACCGATGCATCAACTGGGCTCACCGCCGCACCTGCTCGACCGTTGAGCTCAACGGGGCCAAACTGGAGGCATCCTTCCTGGCCAAGCTGGAGGAGCTGGAGCAGCCCTCCGGGCTCCGGAACCTTATGGAGATGGGCGCCAAGGAGCACCAAGAAGCCCTCCGCGTGGCCGCCGAGGCCCGCAAGCGGGCCGAAGCGCAGCTGGGCGTGATCAAGCAGGCCCTGGCTCGCCTGGACCACGCTTACTTGGAAGCAGCGGTACTGACCACCGAGGAGTACCGGGAAAAGAAGCTGGCGTACATGGAGCAGAAGCAGACCCTCGAAGCGACCCTGGCCGCTCCCCTCCCCTCCGGGCCGAGCGTTGACTTCGCGGCCCTGGCGGCCCTGGCAGGGGAGCTTCGGGCTAACTGGCAGTACATGACTGCCGAGGAACGCAAGGTCTTCGTGCTCAACCTGATGCAGGCTCACGATCTGCTGATCTATGCCCACCCGGATGCGACCGTCGAACTCAGACCCAAAGGGGATGATCGCGGTGCGGAGACGGCGGCGGATTGAGGATATGAAACGAGGGCGCCCTCAGTGGGGCGCCCTTCTTTTGTCCCTTTGCTGGCAGAACAAAAGGAGGTAAATCAAAATGCACCGACCGGACTGGATCGACAAGGATCCACAGGACTGGCCTCCCTCGGCTCGGATCGCGTATGGAATCCTCCTCCGGGCCGCACTGCGGCGCCTGAACCAAGAACAACGCCCCGAGGGCACGGGTGAGCTGATGGAGCGCAGGCGGACGGAACCCGCCTAGAGAACAGATTCCACCTACCTGGTCTGCTGCTCGACGAATTGGGCGAAGTCGACGGTCCGGCCCGTCAGCCGGCTCTCCTCGGCGGCGAAGGCCAACAGGTGGGTGCTCGCCGAGACCCGGGCGGAGGTGAGGCCCTGTGTGCGGTTCCCGGTGCGGATCTGCGCCAGGAAGGAGCGCATGAGGGCGCTGTCGCCGCCGTTGTGACCCCCGGGCAGCTTGGCCGGAGAGACCACCGTAGTCTCCCCGAGGAAGTTGTTGATCTGGATCTCGTTGCGGTTCATGTCGAGCCGCATCTCGCCCTCGGTCCCGAAGAGCTTGGCCGTGCGATTGACATCCTTGGAGAAGGCGGTCATGGTGAAGGCCACGGTCACGCCGTTGGCATACTCCAGGCCCACTACCTGGTGGTCCACGACGTCGTTGTCGCAGTGGTAGACGCAGCGGCCGTACGGCCCCTCCTGTAACGCCTTGAGCATCCCTTCGGCCGAGGTGTCCGGGGTCACGATGCCGTTGAACATGTTGCCCGGTCCGTTGGCGTGGTACAGCTTCAGGGCGCTGTAAGCGCAGGTGGGCTCGGCAGGGCAGCCGTCCGTGCAGCGGAGGGTAGCGCCGGGCGGGGCGTTCTCGGGCCGGAAGTGGCCCAGTGAGCCGAAGGAGGAGACCCGCAGGCAGTCGCTGCCCGCCAGCCAGTGCAGCAGGTCCAGGTCGTGGCAGGACTTGGCCAGGATCATGGGGCTGCTCTGGGCGGTGTTGCGCCAGTTCCCGCGCACGAAGGAGTGAGCCTGGTGGAACCAGCCCACGTTCTCGGTCCACTGCACGGAGAGCAAGCGCCCGATGGCGCCCTCGTCGAGCAGTCTCTTCACAGCGGTCATAAACGGGGTATAGCGCAGGACATGGCATACGGTGAGAATCCGCCCGTGGCGTTCCGCCGCCTCGCTAATGGCGAGGCACTCGGCCGGGTCGGGGGAGATGGGCTTCTCCAGGAGGACATCATAGCCAGCCGCAAGCGCCCGCAGGGTGGGAGCGGTGTGCATGCGATCCTGCGTGGCAATGATCACCGCATCCACCTCGGGCCGGGCCTCCATGAAGGATTCCCACGTCGTGAACCTGGCAGCGACGGGAACGCCGTGCTTGTCGGCCGTTGTATGAAGGCGGTGCGGGTCCGAGTCAGCCACAGCGATGACCCGGCCCTCATGGGGGTTGTTCACGAGAAAGTCGCCATAGGTGTTGCCGCGCTGGCCGGCGCCGATGATGGCAAAGGTGGGCTTCTTCATAAATGGATCGTCTCCCTAATCTGTGTAGATGTGAACACCCTGGACAACCCGGTTGATGACCCCGCTCGCAGACGGGGCATCCGGCTTGAGGCCGGCCTCGATCGAAAGAAAGAGGGCGAGGATCTGAGCAGCTACCACATAGACCGGCGGGCGAAGGTCATCGGGAAGGGGGGCGCCGCCCGCAGCCGGGTCTGCCTCCACCACCACGTCGGCCAGGCCGGTGAGATCGGCGGCGGAGTCGGCCACGGCCAGGATGGTCTGGCCCAGCTGCTTGGCCCGCAGCTCCCGCACGAGGTCGAGCTCGTAGCGCCGGCGCTCCGGGGCCGACGAGACGAAGCAAACGACCAGCGTGTCGCTGTCGATGGCGGCCATGGGGCCGTGGCGCAGGCCCAGGAAGGACTGGGCGAGGCCGACGACCTGGCCCCCGGTCATCTCCTGCACCTTCAGGCTTGCCTCGGTGGCGGCGCCCAGCAGGGTGCCGGTTCCCAGGAACACGGCCCGCCGGGGCTTGTGCGCCGCCACCGGTGCGAGGGCGCCCGGCGCCGTCTCCAGGAGGCGCTGGGCCATGGCGGCCTGCCGCTCCACCTGAGCCTCGTAAGTATCGAGGTGGTCAAGCAGAGCGAGTCCCTGCCCTGCCACCACCATGCTGGTGTACGAACTGGTCATGGCCAGCCCCCGGTCGTTGGTCATCGCCGGAAGCAAGAGCCGCACGGCCCCCGGAAGCTCGCCGGCCAGCCGGTAGAGCTCTCCCTGCGCGTTGCAGGTGATCACCAGGTGTGGCGCCATGGGGCGGCGCCCCGCCACCAGCCGGAACGCATGGTTGCCCTCCGGGCTGTTGCCCGACCGGGCGAAGGAGACCAGTCCAAACCCTTCGGGGGGCAGAGCCTCATCCGGATCGGCCACGATCTCGGTGGAGGCGATGGCCATGGCGGGGAGCCCGGTGCGCCGGAACAGCCCTTCGAGCGACAGCCCGATGTAGTGCGAGGTGCCTGCGCCGGAGAAGACCAGGCGAGGCGCAGCCCACTTGAATTTAGCCAGGTCAGCGGCGTGGCGGCGGACAAGGCTGGCCGTTTGGCGCCAGGCCTCGGGCTGATGGGCGATCTCACCGGGGGTGTGGGCCAGCCCCCGGGCCTCCCGCTGTGCGGGGGACAGGGCGAGGATCTCCTGGAGCGGGTTCATTTCAGATGACCTCCAGATCATCCCACCCTGGCAGGGCGGGGAACGGTGCGTGCGGTTCGGCCTGATACCAGAAGGCCACCGAGGCGATGTCGTCCCGCAGGGGCAGGTAGCGCCCGTCGCTGCGCCAGCCCAGGGCCTGCACGGTGACGCACAGGTCCTGCTCAAAGCGAATCGGGTCCAGTACGTGCCAGCGGTACATCCCGAAGCGCTGCTGACTGCGGTACAGCCCGTCGGGCCGAATCACCTGCGGAAGCCCCAGAAAGGGCGTAGAGTAGGTCCCGTACTGCCCCTGGGGCTGCTCGAAGTTCCAGGCGCCGCCAAAGTAGTCCTCGGTCCCCGTCCCGCAGATGGTGGGGAAGTCGCCGTCCCCGTCCAGGTAGAACTTGACCTCCCCCTCGCCCCACCAGCCGTTGCTGTTGGAGCCCCACGCCAGGTAAGTTCCCACGTAATGTCCGTGCCCTGCCACCCCGTCCAGGATGGTATGGACCGTCTTGGAGGGAAGGGGGTTGCTCCGGCGCCACTGGGCGTGGAAGTAGGCGGCGTCGGCGGGGATGTCGGTGAGCGTGTAGTCGATCTGGAAGTAGAGCCAGACCACCTCCTTGCTCAGGTTCTCCACCGTGACCCGCGCAGCCTTTCGGAAAGGCATGGGCCAGTACGCGTTCATGCCCCCGGCCGGGTTGACGGCCACGGGCAGCGAGTTGACGTTGCACCGCTCGCCCCAGCCGTTACAGAAGAAGTCGCCAAAGGGCACTTCCACCGACGGGGTCTCCTCGCCGTCCCAGTAGAAGCGCAGAATCAGTTGGCGCCAGTGCTTGGGCAAGGCGGTCATCCAGATATGCTGAATGGCGCCGGGGCCCTCAATGTTGGCCAGGGTGAAGGTGGTCTCGGCGGCCAGGTGGACCGAAGGGGAGACCTTCCACCCCTGCCCCAGGTCGCGGGCATAGACGGCATTGGTGCCGTCGGTAGCCATCCCACCCCTGCCCTTCTCCCCGGTGAAGTTCTCTGCCGTGATCGAGCGGGACTTGGCCCGGGAGAGCTGCGCCAGATTGCCGAGCCCCATGCCCATGCCGTTAAAGAGGTTCATGCCTGTCCCTCCCCTGCCGCTTCGGCAGACAACGCCTGCAGATGGCGGCGCAGGGCGGTGCCGAGCCGGGCGTTCCAGTACTCCCAGGTGTGGCCGCCCTCGAACTCCTCGCAGGTGTGGCTTACGCCCAACTCGTGCAGGTGCCGGCTCATGCGCCGGTTGTGGGAGGCAAACTGGTCCTCGCGGCCGCAGTCCAGGTGAATGGCCGGGCGCCGCCCCTGCGGCCGGACCTGCCAGATGTCGTACGCAGCCAGTGCCGCCGGCTCGGGGAGGTCCAGAACCTCCTCGGGCGAGTAGAAGGCACCGGAGTGCGAAACCACGCTGCAGAACCGCTCGGGGTACTTCAGCCCCAGTCGCAGGGCGGCGTTCCCGCCACGGGAGTGCCCTCCCACCGCAGCTCTCCCCGGGCGCACATGGAAGGTACGGCGCACGTGCTCCCAGAGGTCCTGCACGAGGAAGGTCTCGTAACGCTCCCTGGGGCCAATGTCAGCCCAATGGGCGAGGCCCCCGGCGGGCATCACCACGATCAGGGGCAGCAGGCGGGCCTGGAGAATCAGGGTGGAGTAGCGGCTGTAGGCGGCCTGGTCATCGGAGAGGCCGTGGAGCTGAAAGAGGACCGGGAAGGGTCCCGCCCCGACCTCCGCTTCGGGGAGGGCCACCTCGTAGGTGACATGGCGTCCCAGCGCCGGGCTCAGAAACTGCATCGTGCCGATGTTCATCGCAACACCTCGCTTGTTGCCGCCGCCAGTCGGATGGCAAACCCGGCCCGGCTCTCGCCCGCCTGCGGCTCCAGCGTCGCCCCAGCCCGCTGCGCCCACAGCTTCGCCGTCGTGGCGTCCACCGGTTGGTTTGGCTGGAAGTTCAGGTGGTCCGCCTCCCCGGTGATCACCCCGGCGGCTGCCAGGTACTGAACCGCTGCAAAGGCCGGATGGACCTCGGGCACGTCGACGAACCAGTAGAGTGGAATCCCTTGGCTGACGAGCTCTGCCTGGAACTTCCGCAGGAGCGCCTTGTCCCGGTAGACCTGCGCCGGGGCGGCGCCCTGCTTCAGGGCGAAGGCGGCCAGCGCCCCGGCCGACTCACCCACGTTCCACTCGGTGGGGTGAAGCCGGAAGGCCCCGTTGGTAATATGGGTCACCCCCAGGTTCTTGTTCCCGGCGACCAGGTTCTCCACCGCGGGGGAGAGCAGCGCCCCCAGCGGAATCTGGAAGGGCCGCATCTTCTGACCGTTGCCGGGGGTGATCTCCGTGTTACAGCAGCGGTGCACATCTACATAAATGTACAGCCCCAGACCGACCGAGTCGGGAACGAGGCGGGCCCTGCTCCCCGGGTTGTATGCCACCACGATATCCTGCTCCCGCACGGTATGGCAAGCCTGAAGCCGCCGGGACTCCCGGATGTACGGGAACTGGGAGAGCCCGTCCTCCGTGCCCATCACCTCCGGGCGGAGCTTCAGCTCCGGGTAGCCGGCCCCGCCGTCATCCCGGGGCGCCTCAGTTTGCAGCCAGTAGAGGAAGCTGATCGACAGGCGCTTGGCTTCGTCCATGATTCGCAGCTGCTCGGCCGGCTCCTTGTCGATCAGGTTGGCCCCGTGGTAATCGTTGGAGGGCCAGTTAATCATGGCGATGTCGTGAGGAAACTCGGGGCTGTTCAGCAACTGGGCGTCGATCAGCCGCCGGTAGGTCCAGAAGGGAAGCCCGATCGGCCCGCCCGCCTCGAACATGCGAAAGGAGTTCAGTCCAAAGGGCTGGCTGTCTCGGAACTGCTCGTAGCCCTCGGGCTTGGGGATCACGTGCCGCTCGCCGGGGCGGTACTCCACCGCGAACGGGTAGGTAAAGCTCTGGACCGCCTCGGGGTTTCCCACGGCCGGGGCGCTGGGTTCGCCGGTCTCGGCGAAGGACTCCATGCCGGTCCGGTAGGGCACATCCGCCAGGGGGAGCAGGTCGCCCAGCTCGGAGGCATCAATCACCACGGCTGCCTGAACCGTAACCCGCTTCCCGGAGTCCGTAGCAAAGGTGACGGCGCTCACTCGGGCCCCGTGGCGCTGCGCAGCCACCGGCCAAGCCTCGTACAGCACGGTGAGGAGCCCGGCGGCCCGGGCGCCCTCCAGCATCTCATCGATCACCTGGACGCCCACCTGCGGCTCAAAACAGAGCCGGCTGACCCACCCGTTGCCCGGGTTGAGCCTCTCTGCTCCTGCGACGCTGGGAAACCGCCGCCGGTAGTGGTCCCGGACCCGACGCCGGAACTCGCTGTAAGAGGCGGTTCCGCCAAAGGACTCAATGTGCTCATGCTCGTCCAGGGCAGTCAC
This sequence comes from Symbiobacteriaceae bacterium, assembly GCA_050789255.1. Classification (GTDB taxonomy): domain Bacteria; phylum Bacillota; class Sulfobacillia; order Symbiobacteriales; family Symbiobacteriaceae; genus JBOZRQ01. Next base: position 76,139 of record JBOZRQ010000052.1, on the reverse strand, counting down.
GCCCTGGGAGGTGATCTGTCCGCCCAGCCAGCGGGTCGGCTCCGCCAGGATCACGCGGCAGCCCAGGGCCGTGGCCCGCAGCGCAGCGGCCGTTCCCCCGGCCCCGCCACCGATGACGAGGATTTCACAAGTCAGGTTCTCCAATGCTTTACGCCCCCGCAGCTCGATATAAAGTGTTCGATGGCTTCAGCCCGGAGGCGGCTGCGCTATCCGCAATCAGTGTCACGCTGGGGTGCAGTTGGAGCACCGAGGCCGGAACGGCCGGGGTGACCGGTCCCTCCACCGCAGCCTGGACCATGTGCGCCTTCTCCCTGCCCGAGGCCAACAGCAGGATGGAACGAGCCCGCATGATCGTGCGGATCCCCATGGAGATGGCGAACCGCGGGACCTCCGCCGGGTCGGCGAAGTACCTGGCGTTCGCCGCCACCGTCTCCGCTGCAAGCTCCACCACCCGGGTCGAACCGCCCAGAGGGCTGCCCGGCTCATTGAACCCGATGTGCCCATTTCGCCCGATCCCCAGCACCTGCAGGCCGATCCCGCCCGCCCGGGCAATCTCCTCCTCATAACGGCAACATTCCGCTTCGGGGTCAGGGGCGTTGCCTACGGGAATCTGGTAGGTACGCACCCGCACGTGATTGAACAGGTGGCGGCGCATGTAGCTCCAATAGCTGGCCGGATGCTCCGGGGCGAGGCCCAGGTATTCGTCCAGATTGAAGGTGCTGACCCCGCCCAGCTCCACCGTGCCCCCTGCTACTCGTCGAGCCATTTCTGCGTACAGGCCCTCAGGTGTGCCGCCGGTCGCCAACCCAAGCACACCCTCGGGCGCAGTATGGACAAACGCCCCGATCTCGTCGGCGGCGAGGCTGCTTAGCGTTCGGTAGTCCGGAACCACGATCACCCGCATGCTACCTCTCCTCGCTCAGACTCACGATGTCGGAAATCTACTCCACTTCATTCGATAGAATACGGAGGATTCCTCCTCTACGGTCAGGAACATGGAGGATTCCTCCGAAGATCAGAAGATCCCGGAAATTTTTTGTCCAAACCCCAGTTTCGGAGGAGGAATCCTCCAATCTCTACAGAAATCCTGGAGTAGCACTCCAAAAGGAGACAAACCGGATGATCGTACGAGCGCCTGATACGGGCGTATTGCTGCCACGAATTCGCAGCATGCTCTCTTCCTTTACGAAGGCCGAAGGACGGCTGGCCGAAGCGGTCCTGGCGAATCCGGAGGCAGCGGTGTTCTCCTCAGTCACCGCCCTGGCTGACGCCGCCCAGGTGGGCGAAGCCACGGTCCTGCGTTTTTGCCGGACGCTGGGCTGCAACGGATTCCAGGAGTTCAAACTCCTGCTCTCCCGCGAGTTGGTCCAGCCCGAGGAGAACTTCTCCGGCAAGGCGGAGGCCGGCGACGACCTGGCGACGCTGCGCAGCAAGTTGCTCACCGCGAACGTGGCGGCCCTTCAGGAGACGGCCAACCTGCTCTCCATCGCCCAGGTCGAAAAAGCGGTCACCTTGATTCTGAAAGCTCGCCGGGTGGTGTTCTTCGGTGTAGGCATCTCCGGGCAAACCGCGGCGGATGCAGCCAGCAAGTTCCTGCGGGTGGGCATTCTCAGCCAGGCCGTGCCCGACCCTCACCTGGGCGCCATGAGCGCTGCCCTCCTCGGCCCCGGGGATGTGGCGGTGGGCTTTACGAACTCGGGCTCCACCCGGGACACCGTCGACATTCTCCAGATCGTCAAGGAGCGTGGCGCCTCTGCCGTCGCCATCACCTCCATGGCCCGCTCGCCGATTACCAAAGTCGCTGACGTGGTCTTGCTGGCCGCCGCCCGCGATACGCCGCTGCAGGGCGGTTCTCTGGCCGCCAAGATCGCCCAGCTCTATGTGATCGACCTGCTGCTAACCGCCGTAGCTCTGCGCTCCCGCGACACAGCCCTGCGGGCCGCCGAACTCACCGCCGAGGCCGTTCTCAATAAGCTGTATTAGCCCCCCAGCCAAATGCCTGGGGGTCCCCTTTGGCAAAGTGCGGAGGAATATTCCACCCTGTTTGATTGGAATCGAGATTTACTCTGTCAGGCACTTCGCACTTCATTGGAACCCCATTAGATAAGCACGAGACTCGCCGGGCAGGGTTGCCCCGTGCGGCGAGGGACCAGGGAGGACGTTGCCGATGATTCTCGACGCAATCCGTGGCGGGCTGGTCGTATCTTGCCAGGCGCTGGAGGAGGAACCTCTTCACGGCGCCTCGTTCATGGCGGCAATGGCGAAGAGCGCTGAAGTAGGCGGCGCTATCGGCATTCGCGCAAATGGGGCTCTCGATATCGCCGCCATCCGTTCTACCACCTGCCTACCGATCATCGGCCTGAGCAAGGTAGTGACCCCCGGTTATGACGTCTACCTGACCCCGACCTTTGAAGCGGCCGCCGAGGTGGCGTCGGCCGGCGCCGACATGATCGCCATCGACGCTACGGCCAGGCTCCGTCCCGGCCCACATAACCTCGCCGAACTCATAGGCGCCATTCGGACGATCCTGGACAAGCCGGTTCTTGCCGACTGCGCCACCGTCGAAGAGGCGGTCGCAGCGGCCGCTGCAGGCGCTGACGCCGTGGCCACCACCATGGCGGGCTACACCGAGGAGAGCAGCCATGTTCAGGCCTTCTCCCCCGAGTTGGTGGCCGCCTTCGTGGCGGCAGTCCCGGTACCGGTCATCGCCGAGGGGCGCATCTGGACCCCGGAAGAGGCGGTGCTGGCCCTCGAGGCGGGCGCCCATGCCGTGGTGGTGGGGTCGGCGATCACACGGCCCCAGGAGATTACCCGGCGCTTTACCAGTGCCATGGCCCATGCCAACCTGCTCCCCGGGAGGACCCCCACATGATGCCCGATTTGCCAGTGGAACAGCTCCAGACCTACCGCCCCGCTCTTACCCGGCGCCCGGACTTCGAGGAGTTCTGGGCCGAGGCGCTGGGACAGGCCAGATCCTATCCCCTTGCCCCCACCATGGAGCGCACGGAGTACCCGGTCGACCTGGTCGAGGCTTACGACATTAGTTACGCCGGCTCGGAGGGCGCCCGCATCCGGGGATGGTACCTGCTCCCCGACGAGCGCATTCGTAAGGATGTCTCGGTGGTGATCTACCACGGCTACAGCATGGGCCGCGGCCAGATCTGGGACCACCTCATCTGGGCCCTCATGGGCTACCCCACCCTGGCGGTGGACGCCCGGGGCCAGTTCGGGGCCACGCCGGACCCGGCGCTCTACCCGGGAGGCCACTGGCACGGCTGGATGACCCAGGGGATCCTGGAGCCCCGGCGCCAGTACTTCCGGCACGTTTATACCGACTGCGTCCGGGCCCTGGACTTCATGGCCAGCCGCCCCGAAGTCGATATGTCGAAGGTTTGCATTACGGGCTCCAGCCAGGGCGGCGGCTTGACGCTGGCCGTGGCAGGCCTGGACCCCCGCCCGGCGGTGGCCATGGCCGATGTTCCCTGGCTGTGCCACATGCGGCGGGGCTTCGACGCCCACACCGACGGACCCTACCGGGAGCTGGTGGGCTACCTGCGCCACTATCCCCAGGATTTCGACCAGGTCTTTGAGACCCTGAGCTACGTGGACGCCATGAACCTGGCCCCCCAGATCACGTGTCCCACCCTCATGAGCGTTGGCCTGCTGGACTACGTTTGTCCCGCTTCCACGGTGTACGGCACCTTCCACCATGTGGGCGCCGAGCACAAGGAACTGACGGTCTATCCGGCCAGCGGACATGAGGTTATACCGGCTCACTGGGAAGCGAAGCTCCGGTTCCTTCGCAAGTGGCTCGGGTAGAAACACAGAACAAGGAGGTCATCCGATGTCCCGCAAGCATTGGTCCAAGGTTATGGCCGCGGTACTGACCACGGCCCTCGTGGCAGGCTGTATGCCCGGCCAGTCCAAGAAAACCGAAGAGACCCCCAAACCAACCCAGACCCAGACCACCTCAGGCCCCAAGCAGGGCGGCAGCTTCTCGATGTTCATCATCAACCCGACGAGCATGGATCCCCACATTTATACTTACGGCGCCCACATTCACCGCATGGGCCTCTCCGAGGGCCTGGTCACCTGGAAGAACAACAAGTTTGAGGTCGGCCCTGCCTCGGCTGAGAGCTGGAAGGTCTCCGATGACGGTCTGACCTACACCTTCAAGATGAAGTCGGGCCTCAAGTGGTCCAACGGCGACCCCTTGACCGCCAAGGACTTTGAGTACTCCCTGATCCGCGTGATCGATCCCAAGACCTGGGCGGGCGCCACCTCCTCCTACCAGGGCGCCGGCATTCTGAACGCTCCCCAGTTCCAGCGCGGCGAGGTCACGGCTGACAAGGTCGGCGTGAAGGCGATCGACGACGCCACCCTGGAGATCAAGCTGGACAAGGCCAATCCGACCTTCCTGATGCGCCTCGGCGAGGTCTGGGCGCTGCCGGTCCACAAGGCCACCGTCGAGAAGTTCGGCAAGGACTGGACCAAGCCCGAGAACATGGTCTCCAACGGCCCGTTCAAGCTGAAGTCCTGGACCGTCAACACCGAGCTGGTCATGGTCCGCAACGAGAACTACACGGGTCCCAACCCGGCCAACCTCGACCAGGTCAAGCTGTTCCTGAACCCGGCCAACATTCTGGCCTACGAGAACAACGAGGTCGACTCCGTCGAAGTGACCGCTGCTGACATCGACCGTGTCCGCACCAGCATGAGCAACCAGCTCATGGATACCGCCACCGGCGCCGTCAACGGCATTTGGCTGATGTACGGCGACAACCCGGCCCTCAACGACAAGCGGGTCCGCCAGGCCCTCTCCATGGCCGTCGACCGTGAGAAGATCGCCAAAATCGTCGCCAAGGATACCGTCGCTCCCGCCTGGTCGCTCTTCCCGCCGGTCGCCGGCGACTGGGGCAAGCAGGTTGGGCTGAAGTACGACGTGGCTGCCGCCAAGAAGCTGCTGGCTGACGCCGGCTTCCCCGACGGCAAGGGCCTGCCCGAGATCAACATCCTGATCTCCTACACGATCGCCGCTACCGACCCCTTCATGGTCGCCGTTGCTGACGAGTGGAAGAACAATCTGGGCGTGAAGACCAAGATTGAGAACCTCGAGTGGGGCCTGTTCTCCACCAAGCGCTTCGCTTACCAGCCCGCCGAATACGCCGGTTTCTTCAACTTCTCCTGGACCTCGCCCTACCCCGACCAGTCCCGCTACGTGCTCGGCAACTGGGGCCTGGATACCGTGTGGGCCGATGGCAAGTCCTACAAGACCTACCTGGATATCCAGAACGACAAGAACCTGGCGGCTGCCGACAAGGCCAAGAAGCTGGACGACTTCCGCAAGCAGTACGCCTCGGAAGAGGGCAAGAAGTGGATTGAGCTGAAGGACAAGGCCAACGCCGAGACGGATGCCAAGAAGCAAGAGGCGATCTACCTCGAAATGGCCAAGATCCGCGAGGAGGCGGCCGCTTACATTCCGCTGACCTACGCCAAGTCCTTCCGCCTGGTAAAGCCCCACATCAAGGGCGTCGAGCTGAACCCGTTCCTGATCGGCTACCCGATGTACTTCCGCTCGATCTACAGCGAGAAGTAATGTAGAAAGGGGAGGAAGAGCTCTTCTTCCTCCCCTTTTCCCCTGCACATGGGAAGGAGCGTTGATCATGCTTCGCTTTTTGGGCAAACGTCTCAGCTTCATGCTCCTGGCCCTGATCTTCGTCTCGATCCTCACCTTCAGCCTCATGCACGCGGCGCCCGGCAACTTCCTGGACGCCAAGCGGCTCTCCAGCGGCGACGTCAGCGGCGACGAACAGGCCGCCGTGGACGTGCTGGCAGAAATGGAGAAGCGGTACGGCCTGGACAAGCCCCTCTGGCAGCAGTACCTGACGTACATGCAGGGCATGGTTACCTGGAACATGGGTCCCTCCTTCCAGTTCCCGCAGCTGCACATTGAGGAGATCATCGGGAACGCCTTCCCGGTCTCGCTCACCCTGGCGATCCTCTCGGTCGCCGTCTCCATTCTGATCGCCGTACCGCTGGGTATTCTGGCCGCCGTAAAGCAGAACACCTGGTGGGACTACGGGGCCATGTTCCTCTCCATGGTCGGCAATTCGATCCCCGCTTACGTGCTCGCTGTATTCCTGATCCTGCTCTTCTCGCTCAAGCTCCACCTGCTGCCCACCGCCGGCTGGACGGAGACCAAGCATGTGGTGCTCCCGGTGCTCTCGCTGGGCCTCGGCTCAATTGGCGGCATTGCCCGCTACATGCGCACCAGCATGGTTGAAACCCTCCGTCAAGACTACATCGCAGCGGCATGGGCCAAGGGCGGCTCCTTCCGCATGGTGGTTCTGGGCCACGCCCTCCGCAACTCCCTCATCCCCCTGATTACGGTCGTGGGCCCACAACTGGCCCGCCTTATGGTCGGCACCGTATTTATCGAGTCGATGTTCCGGGTGCCGGGGCTGGGCAGCTACTTCACCCTGGCCGCCAACACCCGCGACTTCCCCCTGCTGATGACCTCGTCGGTCTTCTTCGCCTTCGTGATTATGATGATGAACCTTGTGGTGGACCTGACCTACGGCTTCCTCGATCCCCGCATCCGCTTTGAATAAATGAGGTGAAGTCATGTGGGTCAGAGCCTGGCGCAAGTTTAAGCGGAACAAGCTGGCCTTTGCCGGCGGAGTCTTTGCGGTTCTCCTGATTCTCACCGCATACGTAGGCCCCTACCTGCTCCCCTACGCCTACGATCAAATCGACTACACGGCGGTCTACCAGAGTCCCACCCTGAAGCACTGGTTCGGCACCGACGAACTGGGTCGCGACATCTTGAGCCGCCTCGTATACAGCCTCCGCACCGCCATGACCGTCGCTTTTGGCGCCGAGTCCATCACCCTGGTCGCAGGCGTCGCTGTGGGTGCAATCGCCGGCTATGTGGGCGGTCGCACCGACAACCTGCTCATGCGGTTTACCGACATCATGTTTGCGTTCCCCAGCTTCCTGTTCAACGTGCTCCTGATCGCGGTCATGGGCCGCGGCATGCTCACGATCTTCATCGCCATTGGCCTGACCTCCTGGGTCGGCCTGGCCCGCCTGGTGCGAGCCGAAGTGCTCAAAATCAAGGCCCGGGAGTTCGTGGAGGCCGGCCATGCCATGGGCGCCTCCCACTGGGACATCGTGACCCGGTACATCCTGCCCAACGTGCTTGGCCCCATCATCGTCACCATGTCCTTCGGCGTCCCCGGCGCCATGATGACAGAGTCGGCCCTCTCGCTGATCGGCATGGGCGTAGCTCCCCCCGCTCCCTCCTTTGGCGCCATGATCACCGCCGGCCAGCGTTTCATTCTCTCCTACCCGCACATGCTGCTCTGGCCCGCCCTGGTCTTCGCCTTCACCCTGCTCGCCTTCACCTGGCTCGGCGACGGCCTGCGTGATGCCTTCGACCCCCGCGAGAACTAAGGAGGGACTTCCACGATGGAACGGTTGCTGGAGGTCCGTGACCTCAAAACCTACTTTCACCGCCCCGACGGCATTGTGAAGGCCGTCGACGGCATCTCTTACACCCTGGACGCCGGGGAGACCATGGCGATCGTGGGCGAGTCCGGCAGCGGCAAGAGCGTTGGAGTGAAGTCCCTGATGCAGCTGATCCGGCCCCCCGGCCGCATCGTCGGCGGCCAGGCCCTGTTCCAGGGCAAGGACCTGCTCGCTCTTGGCCCTTCCGAGATCCGCAAAGTGCGGGGCCGTGAGATTGGCTTCGTGTTCCAGGACCCCATGAGCTCTCTTAACCCCACCCTGACCGTGGGGCGCCAGATCATGGAGCCCATGCTCTGGCACGGACTGTATGGAAAGCACGAGGCGCGCAAGCGCGCCAAGGAGCTACTGGAGCTGGTGGGGATTCCCGCCGCCGAGCAGCGCCTTGATGAGTACCCCTTCCAGTTCTCCGGCGGCATGCGCCAACGGGTGATGATCGCTATGGCGATCGCCTGCCGGCCCAAGCTTCTGATCGCCGACGAGCCCACCACCGCCCTGGACGTGACCGTGCAGGCCCAGATCCTGGACCTGCTTCGGGAGATGCAGAAGGAGCTGGGCATGGCGATTCTTTTGATCACCCACGACTTCGGCGTGGCGGCGGAGTTCAGCCAGAAGGTGGCGGTCATGTACGCCGGCCGGATCGTGGAGACCAGCCCCATGCGATCGTTCCTGGAGTCGCCCCGCCACCCCTACTCCGCCGGGCTCCTGCGCTCGACGCCCGAGGTGGGCCGGGCCAAGACCCGCCTGGAGCCGATTCCGGGCTCGCCGCCCAACCTGATGACCCTGGGCGCCGGCTGCCCCTTCGCCCCCCGCTGCCCCCTGGCCTCACCCGAGTGCGAGCAGGAGCGGCCGGCGCTGCGGCCCGTGGCGCCCGACCGTGCGGCAGCCTGCATCAAAGTGAACGAGGAGGGGGTGCTGGCTCATGGCTAATCCAGAAACCCCGCTGCTGCGGGTGGAGGGGCTCAAGAAGCACTTCGCCAAGGGAAGGCAGACCCTGAAGGCCGTAGATGGCGTCACCTTTGACATCATGCCCGGTGAATGCCTGGGCCTCGTCGGTGAGAGCGGCAGCGGCAAGTCGACCGCCGCACGCGCCGTCCTGCGGCTCCACGAGCCCACCGCCGGCAAGGTGGAGTTCCAGGGCAAGGACCTGCTTGCCGCCACCCCCAGCGAGATGCGGCTCCTGCGCCGGCAGATGCAGATCGTCTTCCAGGATCCCTTCTCCTCGCTGGTGCCCCACCTGAGCGTTGGCGCCAACATTGCTGAACCGCTGCGCATTCACGGGATCGGGACGCCGAAGGAGCGGGAGGCGGAGGTCGCCCGGCTCATGGAGACCGTGGGGCTGAACCCCAAGTTCGCCGGCGCCTTCCCGCACGAGTTCTCGGGCGGCCAGCAGCAGCGCATTGGCATCGCCCGGGCGCTGGCGCTCAAGCCCGAGTTCCTGGTGTGCGACGAGCCGGTCTCGGCGCTGGACGTCTCGATCCAGGCGCAGATCCTGAACCTCCTGGAGAGCCTGCAGCATGACCTTGGCCTGACCTATCTCTTCATCGCTCACAACCTGGGCGTGGTGGAGCACATCAGCCAGCGGGTGGCCGTGATGTACCTGGGCCAGATCATGGAGCTGGCCGAGACGGAGAAGCTCTACACCGCAACCAAACACCCCTACACCCAGGCGCTGCTCTCGGCGGTGCCCCGGGTCGATGTCGGGCAACGCCGGGAGCGCATCCGGCTCACCGGCGAGATCCCCTCCCCCCTCAACCCGCCCTCCGGCTGCAGCTTCCACCCTCGCTGCCCCATGGCCACGGCGCAGTGCAAGGCCGAGCGGCCGGCCCTGCGGGACCTGGGCGGGGGGCACTGGGTCGCCTGCCACTTGGCATAGGAAATTGACACATTAACCGCAGATTACGCAGATTTTTAGGATTATACAGATTTATATTAATCTATTTGTGAATATCTGCGTAATCCATTTAATCTGCGTAATCAGCGGTAAAAAATGCATCTCCTCTAAAGGAGCCTAGTATGGAAAACATCGCAGTGGCTTCGTTCGGGACACGGGCCGCGGCGGACAGCTTTATGGGCTGGTACCGCACGTGGCCGGTGATTGATGGGAAGCGCAACGAGATCTCGGAGGAGGGCCGGTGGGGGAAGGTGCGGTGGCTGAGTGCCTCCACCGCCGACCCCCACTGGCTGCTCCTCCTGTTTCCAGGTACGCAGCGGTTCGAGCGCGTCGAGCTGTACTGGGCGCAGGAGAGCGGCGGTTTCCTGAGGCCGCGGGAGTATCGGCTCCAGGTTTTCGCGGGCGGTTCCTGGGTCGACGTGCCTGAGCTCTCCCGGGTTGATGAGGAGCGCCGCTCGGTGATCGCTCTGCCCCCCACCGAGTCCGATCGCCTGAGGGTCTTCATGCCGGCGGGCGCCGGCCCCGAGTCCCGGCCAACGGTGCTGGGCATCGCCGAGTTCGAGGTCTACGCCGCCGAGCCCCGGCGGGGCGCCCCCAACCCGGCGGTTGTGCTGCAGCCGGCCGCCGAGTCCCGGGCCAACCCCTTCTGGCTCAATTGGACCCCCTCGCCCGGGGCTACTGGCTACCTCGTGCAGTACTCGCTGGACGGGACGTTCCAGGGAGATGTGACGGAGCAGGCGGTCCTGGAGAACTGGCACATGCCCGCCGCCCCGCTGGAGCCGGGCGACTGGTACTGGCGGGTCGCCCCGGTGCTGCCGGAAGGGACCGGCGAATGGTCCGAGCCCAGCCTCATGAAGCTGACCGGAGCGTTCACCTTCACCCCGGCACTGACGGGGTCCTGGCGGTCCGAGCACCCGCGCCTCCCGGCGGGCGCCATCGACCGGAGCCGCTTCCTGAAGGAGGCGCAGGGCGACAAGGCGCAGCTGTGGGCCCGCATCCAGGAGGTCCTGGCCGGCCCGGTGGAGCACGTGGCCCAGATTCGCAACATGCAGGACAGCGCCCCGGCCCAGGGGCCAGGCGCCCTGCCGGCCGAGCCCCCTGGCTTCGACGACGCGTATTGGACTATCGAGCGCTGGCGGGAGATCGTAGCGGCGGGCGCCAAGGTCCTGGAGGTGCTCACGCTCAGCTCCTTCGCCTACGCGCTCAGCGGCGAGGAGACCTACCGGGACCTCGCCCGGCGCTGGCTGCTCCACGCCTCTCAGTGGAACCCGGAGGGCTCCACCGGCATCGAGAGCGTCGACCACGCCGCCCACGATGTGCTGGTGGGCCTGGCCACCGCCTACGACGCCCTGTACCACGACCTGACTCCCTCGGAGCGGGACACCGTCCGCACCGCCATTGCCGGGCGCTGCGCGGCGCTGTACCGTTACCTCAACCCCTTTGAGAACGACCCCAACAACAACCACCCCTGGTTCCAGACCACGGGCCTGGCCTTCGGCGCCCTGGCAATCTGGGACGAGGTGCCCGAGGCCCGCACCTGGGCCCGGTTCGCCACTGAGATCTACGTGGCCCGCTACCTGTGCCTGGGCGGCATAGACGGCGAATGGCACGAGGGCAGCGACTACTGGACCTACGGCCTGGGCTTCGTCTTCGACTTCTGCGACGCGGTCAAATCTGTCACGGGACTCGACCTCTACCGGCATCCCTGGCTTGAAAAAACCGCCCGCTTCAAGCTCTACGTGGCCCCGCCCAAGGGACCGGGCCTCAGCTTCGGCGACACCCACAACCACCCGCCCGGCGGCGAGGACGCCGCTCAGATGTTCTGCCTCGCCTCGGCGCACCGGGATCCTTACGCCCAGTGGTACGCCCTGCAGGCGCTGGCAGCCTCCGATCCCAAGCGGCCGGGGCTCCTGCTCAGGCTCTTCCTCTGGTGGGACCCGTCGGTCCCGGCGAAGGCCCCCAGCGATCTGCCGCCCTCGGCCTTATTCCGGGAGGCGGGCTGGGCGCTCCTGCACACCACGCTGGAGCACCAGCAGGGGATTCACTTCGCCCTGCACAGCGGACACTTCTATGGGGTGGGCGGCGGCCACAGCCATGCCGACCAGAACACCTTCCTGCTCTTTGCCGGCGGCGAGCCCCTGGTGCTGGACTCGGGCTGCTACGACTACTACGGCAGCCCCCACTTCAACGGCTGGTACATCCACACCAAGGCGCACAACACGCTGATGGTGGACGGCCAGGGCCAGGCCGTGCAGATGGCCGGCGCCCACGGCGCCGTCACCCGGTTTGAGTCAACCGCCGACTACGACTACCTTTGCGGAGACGCATCCAATCCGGTGGTCTACCAGGGCCGGGTGAACCGCTTCCTTCGCCATGTGCTCTTCCTGCGCAAGCTCGGCTGCTTCGTGCTGATCGACGAGGTTCAGACCCCCGCCCCCGCCTCCCTGGACTGGCTGCTCCACACCCCGGCTGCCCCCGACCTCCGGTACGAGGACGGTATGCTGCGGGCGACGGTGCGGCGTCCCGGCGCCAGCCTGGAGCTGTACATGCCCGAGCCGGGCGCCCTCACCTGGGAGGTGACCGAGTCCTTCCCCGAGGGGCTCATGCCTACCAAGCCCCACCGGGCGGAGTTCCATCTGCGACTGAACCACGCCGCCTCCTCCACGCAGACCCGGTTCGTCACGGTACTGGCGCCGGTGCTGCCAGGGGAAGCCGCCCCGACGGTCACCTGGGAGACCGGCCGCCTCACCGTACGGTCGGCACTAGGCAGCGCGACAATCGCTCACGACTGGGGTAACGCCCCCATCGTTACGGAGGTTGGCCTATGAGACAGGTAGAGCTGAGAGCCGGCGGCGAGGTCGCCGTCGCTGAGGTTCCCGCCCCGCAACTGAGCCCCGGCCGGGTGCTGGTGCGCACCAGCTTCTCCCTGGTAAGCCCGGGCACCGAGCTGGGCCTGATCCAGCGCCAGGCCGTCGCCGGCGAGACCCGCTTCCCCCTGGGCTACAGCGCCGCGGGAGTCGTGGCCGCATCAGACGAAGCGGGCTTCGAGGTCGGCGCCCCCGTGGGCTGTTACGGAGCCCCTTACACTCACCACGCCGGGGTCCTGGCCGTGCCGCGCACCCTGGCCGTCCCCCTCGCCCCCAAGCTGGACCTGCGCCAGGCCGCCTTCGGCGGGCTGGGCGCCGTCGCCGTGCACAGCGTGCGCCGGGCTCAGCTCGAGTTCGGTGAGGTCTGCGTGGTGGTGGGCCTGGGCGTGTTGGGCAACATGATCGCCCAGGTGGCCGCTGCCGCCGGGTTCCAGGTCATCGCGACCGACCCGGTGCCGGCTCGCCGGGAGGCCGCTGCTAAGCTGGGAATCATCGCACTGCCGACCGACCATGCTGCGGTCAAGGCCGAGGTGGCCGCGCTCACTGAGGGCCGCGGCGCCGACGCCGTACTGGTTTGCGCCGGGGGCGACGCAGCCCCCTTCCTGGACCAGGCGATCGACCTGCTCCGGCTGCGGGGCCGGGCTGTGATCGTGGGGAACGTCCCCGGCCGCTTCGACCGCGAGCTCCAGTTCCAGAAAGAGGCCGACATCGTGATCGCTCGGGCGGGCGGCCCGGGGCGCTATGACCCCTCGTACGAAGCCAGCGGGGTCGACTACCCGGCCGGCTACGTGCGCTGGACCGAGGGCCGCAACCTGGCCGAGTTCCTGCGCCTGGTCACCACCGGCCGGGTCGACGTCGCCTCCCTGATCACCCACGAGTTCGCCTTGGGCGAGGCGCCCGAGGCCTACCGGACCATGCAGGACCCCGGGGCGGGCGCCCTGGGCGTGCTGCTCAGGTACGAGTAATGGCGGGAGGCCATGACATGTCCAACCTGGCACTTGGCATCGACATTGGCGGCACCAACCTGGTCGCCGCCGTCCTTGACCCGCAGGGCGCCATGCCCGCGAAATTCAGCACCCCAACCCTGGCCGCCGAGGGCGGCGAGGTGGTCATACAGCGGATCATCGCCCTGGCCCGGCAGACCATGCAGGCCTATCCGGTCCGGGCCATCGGGGTCGGCAGCGCCGGCCAGATCAACCCGCAGACCGGCACCTGCACCTTTGCCAACGAAAACCTGCCCGGCTGGACCGGCATGCCGATCCGGGCCAGGCTCGAGGAGGCCCTCGGCCTGCCCGTGACCGTCGACAACGACGCCAACGCCGCCGCCCTGGGCGAGTTCCGTTTCGGGGCCGGGCAGGGCGCCCGCCACATGATCTGCCTGACCGTAGGCACAGGCATCGGCGGGGGCATCATCGTGGACGGCAAGCTCCTGCACGGCGCCCGGGGCAGCGCCGGTGAGGTGGGCCACATCATCGTGGAGGCGGGCGGCGCCCACTGCCCCTGCGGCATGCAGGGCTGCCTGGAGGCCTACGCCTCCGCCACCGCCATCGTGCGCCGGACCCGGGAGGCCCTCGCCGCCTCGCACCCCGTCACGGCGCTCCACCGGATGGAGCCGCTCACCGCTAAGGCCATCTTCAAGGCGGCAGAAGACGGCGACGCCCTGGCCGAGGCGATCGTGGAGCGCACCGCCAAGTACCTGGCGGTGGGGCTGGCCGGCATGATCAACCTGACCGACCCGGACCTGGTGCTGCTGGGCGGCGGCGTCTCCCTGGCCGGGGAGCCGTTCCTGAAGCGCATCGACCGGTACCTGCAGTCCTGGGCCATGACCCGGGGCCGGGCCCGCCTGGCTCTGTGCGCCCTGGGCGACGACGCCGGCGTGATCGGGGCCGGCGCCCTGGCCTACTCTCAAATGGAGGCATAACAGCATGGCCTACTACCCACAGAATCATCCGGAGATGGGTCACCTGCGCCACATGGTCCTGCTCTACGGGGACCGCAAGGAGACCTGGAGCCCGGACAGCCTCCGGTACTATGTGACCCACCTGGACCAGCAGGGGCAGCCCGACGACTGGCTCTTCGACTCGTTCCTGCTCACCCCCGCCTACGCCCCCTCCGGCAACGCCTTCCTGGCTGACGTCAACCGGGGCACCAGCATGTCGGGCGAGGGCGACTTCTACGCCATCCCGTGCCCCAACCCTGCCACCAAGCGGGACTGCGAAGACCTGCTCGACCTATACTTCGGGCCGGGCGGCTGGCTGGAGTCCCTCGAGACGACCATCAGGGATGCCCACGCGGCCCTGAAGGCCCCGGATCACCGCCACAACGTGGTCCTGCTGGTCCCCTACCCCGGCATCGCCCAGGCGATGTGGGGGAAGCTGGAGGGCCGCACGCTGAACTTCTCCACCACGGGCCAGAGCGTGGACCGGGCTACCAGGGACCGGCTGACCGCGGTGCGCTGGTTCGTCGATGAAGCCCTGGCCCGCTTCGCCGACGGCTCCGCCTGGCCCCACCTGAACCTGCTGGGCTTCTACTGGCCCTTCGAGTCCGTCTACCGGGGCTGGGAGGTGGATGACCACTGGCTGCTCAAGGAGTTCCGCAAGCATCTGAAGGCCGTGGGCAAGAAGCTCACCTGGATCCCCTTCTCCGCCACCTACAACACCCATTTGCTCGACAACTACCAGGAGTACTACTTCGATCTGGCCTTCCAGCAGCCCAACCACATGTTCTACGTCAATACCCCCGGCATCGAGGGGCCGGCAAAGATCGCCCGGGAACGGAACGCCGGCTTTGAGATGGAGTATTACGTCAGCCTCGGCGAGCCCATCGCTGTAGAGCCGGAGCGGCACCAGCGCTTCCGGGACTACCTGAACGGCGGCGTGCAGTTCGGGTTCATGAAAGAGGCCGCCTGCGCCTGGTTTCACGGCGCCGACGGCATCCGCCAAATGTATGGCCACGAGGACCCGCAGGAGCGGGCCTTCTACGAGGATATTTACGCCTTCATCAAGGGCACGTACACGGTCAAATAGGAGACGAACGCTCTATGAAGATCACACGCATCGAAGCGTTTACGGTCGATATCCCCTATGTAAAGCCCTTCGTGATCAACGGCGGTCCCAGCTACGTGGGCGACCACGTTCTCACCCGGGTCCATACCGATGAGGGCATCATCGGCTACGGTGAGGGCGCCCCCATGGTCTCTTACTCCGACGAGACCCAGAAGGATATCCTAAACGGGGTGCTCGACTACCTGGCCCCCGCCGTGGTGGGCATGGACCCCCTCGACATGGAGGAACTCCACCATCGCATGGAGGCGGTTCTGCCCGGGCACCACTTCGCCAAGGCCTCCATCGATCTGGCCTGCTGGGACATCATGGGCAAGAAGCTGAATCTCCCGGTCTACAAGCTGCTGGGCGGCCAGGTCCGCGACCGCGTCCCCATGGCCTGGGTCGTCGGCATCGGTACCATCGACGAGATGGTGGCCGAGTCGGTGGAGTACGTTAGCAAGTACGGGTTCCAGACGGTGAAGCTCAAGGTCGGACGGGAGTCCCGCAAGGACCTGGATGTGGTGCGGGAGGTGCGGGCAGCCCTGGGACCGGACGTGAAGATTCGGGTGGACGCCAACCAGGGCTACGACGTCTCCACCGCCATCAAGACCCTCCGGCAGATGGAGCGCTACGACCTGGAGCTGGTGGAGCAGCCTGTGGCCAAGTGGAATATCCTCGGCATGGCCGACGTGGCCGCCGCCCTGGATACCCCCATCGAGGCGGACGAGTCGATGTTCGGCCTGCACGACGCCATGACGCTGATCCAGCTGAAGGCGTGCGACATCATCAACATCAAGATCATGAAGCCCTGCGGGCTGTACGGCTCCAAGAAGGTGGCGGCCGCCGCCGAGGGCGCCGGGCTCACCTGCCTGGTCGGCTCCATGGTCGAGTTCGGCCCGGGCACCGCCGCCGGACTCCACTTCGCCGCAGCCCACCGGGTCGTCTCCCACGCCTGCGAGCCGGTCGGCGGCTTCCTCTACCAGGGCGATGTGGTGCACGAGAACTTCGGCCTGAGCGCCGTGGTCGACGGCTGCCTGCCGGTGCCGCAGGGGCCTGGTCTAGGCGTCACGTTAAAGGAGGAGTACCGGTAATGCTGCAGGGCGGATTCTTCCCGGCGGTGCCGGCGCCCCTCCGGGCCGACGGCTCGTTGGATACGGCCGCACAGGCGGCCTATGTGAGCTACATGCGCGGGCAGGAGCCCACCGGTGTGGCGGTGTGGGCGCATACCGGCCGGGGGCTCAACCTGGAGCGCTCCCAGCGGGAGTATCTCCTGAAGTCCTGGCGTGACGGTCTCCCCGACGGCTTGGTGATCGCCGGCGCCGGCGGCCCCACCGACGAGGATGCCGTCCGCATGGCCGAAGAGGCCGCCGCGTGGGGCGCCGACTACATCATGGCCTACGCCCCGGTCCGCCACCGGGGGAACGACGAGGCGATCATCGCATACCACCGGAAGCTGGCAGCGGTCGGCAAGCCGCTGATCCTGTTCTACCTCTACGAGGCGGCAGGCGGGGTCTCCTATAGCCTGCCGGTCCTGTGGGAACTGCTCGGCATTTCGGGGGTGGCCGGCATCAAAATGGCCACGCTGGACAGCGTGATGACCTTCCAGGACGTCGCCGGCCTGATCCGGGAGGCCGCCCCCGAGAAGACCCTGATCACCGGGGAAGACCGCTTCCTGGGCTATTCGCTCATGTGCGGGGGGCAGGGCGCCCTCGTCGGAATGGGCGCCGCCTGCGCCCGGCTTCAGCAGGAGCTGCTCCGGGCCTGGGAGCGGGGCGACCACAGCCGATTCATCGGGCTGAACGCCAAGGTGGATGCCTTCGCCCAGGCCACCTTCCTGGCGCCCATGGAGGGCTACATCCAGCGCATGCTCTGGGCCCTGGTCACCCTGGGCGTCATCCCCGAGACCGCCGCCCACGACCCCTGGGGCCCGGCCATCCCGAAGTCTGACCTGGAGCGGGTGGTCGCCGTCATGCGTCAGATCGGGGAGGTGCCGGCGCTGTGAGCACGCTTCTCCCGGCCTTCCCGGACTTGACCGCAGCCCAGCGCCGCCAATTGGAGCAGGACCACGCCCGCTTCAGCGTCGAAGGGCTGCCCGCAGATGTGGAAGCCTACATTGCCGCTACCTACGGCATTGACATCGCCGGCGAGTACGCCGGGCGCCGCACTCGCAATCCGTTCGGCAAGGCCTCCGGGCAGCTCTCGCTGGCCATAAGCCAGGTCCGCTCGGACGCCGAGGCCGGCCTTGGTTTCGTGGTGCTCAAGACCGTCATCGCTCAGGACGAGACCGGCGAACAGGCGATGAAGGAGTGGGCCTTCAAGGAGAGCCGCATGCAGCTGGAGCCCATCGCCGGCAAAACCGTGGGCCGGCTGGGCTGGACCGTCACCTGGAAGGGGCGCGGCTGGCATGACACCCTGGAGGCCTACCTGGCGCTTTACCGGGAGAGCTTGGCGCTTGGGCGCCAGCACTCCATGCCCGTCGCGGCCTCGGTCAAGTACCATCTCCCCGGACCGGGCGAAACGGTATGGCGGGAGCCCGAGTACCGGTACACCACCGCCCGGCTCATGGAGGTCTGGGAGCAGGGCGGCGACGGCGGCCCCATGGTGCTGGAGAAGGACTTCAGCCCCACCTTGGCCGGCGACGCCCGCTCCAAGCAGCAGGAGGCAATCCTGAGCTGGATGAACACCTGCCCGCAGTTGATCCGAACCGCCGCCGGCTCCCGGGGTGTCACCCTGGGTATGAAGGTGATGAACGCCATGTTCGACGACGCCTTCCAGCTGGAGCTGACCAAGGCTGCGGTGGCCGGGCGCCCGGACTTCCTGATTTACGCCAACCGCCTCTTTGACCCGGCCAAGGAGTTTGAGGGCAAGGTCGGTGTGGCTTACGGCGGGCCGGACCTGAGCGAGCGCAACCTGCGGATGCTCTCGGCCCTGCGCCGGGCCGAGGCGGACGGCGCTCTGCCGGCGCCCGTGCCGCCCATTTCGGGCACCGGGGACGTCTGCTCCGGGAAGATGGCGGTGGAGTATGGCCTCCGGGGCGCCACCTCGGTGCAGATGCACACGCTGTTCCAGCTGCCCGACATCCACTACGGCACGGCGGTGGGCAGCAAGACGCAGAAGGCGCTCTTCTACCTGCTCTTCGATCCGGCGACGGGCCTCGTGCCGTGGATGCTGCACGTCAAGGCGCGGTCGGGGGTAGCAGCCTATACCCAACTCAGTTGTGCAGGCCGCAGACCCGAGCGGTCATGACTTGGGCGCCCCCCCAGGGGGGCGCCCATCTTCTGTCTCTATGCATGTCGAGTTGGCTACTCGCAGGCAACGCCGTCCCCGTCCCGATCCAAATGCGTACCGTAACCCGGCTGGCCGCGGTAGATTGGCGTGACGCCGGCCGCCCGAGCTTCCGTGCAGCTCTTATAGTAGACGGACGACCCGGACTGCGGGGCGACCTCCAGACCCCACAGCCCACGGTTGTTCTCCCGAGCCTCGCGCTGGAGCGCCACGAACTGGTCGGCGTACTTCACGTTGGGCGGGATAGTGAGAACCTGGCCATACCCATCCTTCACGAGCGTGGCGTTGAACAGCTCGTCGCCGAGCCACACATAGGCCAGAAGGCGACCGTAGTGGTCCCGTTCCTCCACGTCGAACTCCAGGCGCACCGACTGGCCGGACAGGCGCCGCTTGGTGTACGCCGATGCCTCGGGCCCATACGGTTCAACGGGCTTCGAGGGATGAACCGTCTCCGGCGTGTCCACGCCAATCAGGCGCACGGTCTCCGTCTTGCCACCCATCGACACCTTGATCGTGTCGCCATCGGTAACGCCGACCACGGCAACGGTTTCGACCAAGGGTGCTTCGGTGGTCGGTGCCGTTTCGACCTTTGCGCCCTCGGCCGGCTTGGTCTTTGCCTCACCGGCGGGAGCGGCTTGAGGCACTGCGGTCGTTACCAATTGCCTTGGAGGAACATCGGCTTCTGGTGCAGGGTCCGCCGCCACCTTGCCAACCGGTTCTTTCGCCGTTTCCGAAGGCGGGAGCATGATGCCGCCCACCACGAATGTAAGGAAACTGGCCCCAAGAACGGCCGCTGCCATCTTGCGGCTCTTGATTTTCATTTTGCGGATCGGATAGACCACGTTAATAAGGCCGAACAGCATGCCAAAAAAGCCCACGACTAAGAGCAATCCGCCCATTTTTTAACTCACTCCTCTAGGTGTACCCGCCTTGTTTTGTTCCATCCACTCCCTGCCTATGTTACGGCGTTCGAAAAACTCGATCAAGCCGCAGATACTGGGCGGCTTTCCCTTCGTCCGACAAAAGAAGGGCGCCCTCGCGGGCGCCCTACCTGAGCGATGCTCCCATGCCAAGAAAGAGGCTGCGGATCAAAGCATGCAGCGTCTCCTGGTCCCAACCGAAGCCGACGTAATGGTTCAGGTTGAAGCCCTGGCCCACGGACAGGAAATACCAGGCGGCGGCGGTCGGGTCCACGGAGTCCGGCAGTTGCCCGGCATCCCGGGCCTGGCCAATCATGTCGGCCAGGCGTGCCGTAATGGCCCGGTACGAGGCCCGGGCATGCTCACCGATTACCGGGTCCGACGACTCGGTGACCGCCCGCAGCCGCACCCGGAAGGTAAAGCTGTCCCGGCCGGCCATTTGGGCGTAGGTCTGTGCAATGGCAACCAGCCCATCGAGCGGCGTGGGTGCGGCGTCAAAGGCGCGCTGCCACCGTTCCAGCACCAGCTCGGTGGTCCGCTCCAACACCGCCATGAAGAGATCTCGCTTGGTAGCGAAATGCTTGAAGACCGTTGCCTGTGAAATCCCGGCGGAACGGGCCACCTGTGCGGTGGTCGCTTCGGCATAGCTGCAGGCTGCAAATATGGGGAGGGCTGCTTCCACGATCTGGCGCCGGCGTTCGGCGCTCTCGGTCCACGGGGCCCGCTCGGCCATCGGTTCGTCCCCTTTGCTCGAATCCACTGCGAGGGGCTTCGCCGCGGGCCGGGCGCCATCCTGCCGGCAGTCAGTCACCGCTGGCCGTTACCAGAGCCGGAAGCATGGAGCCCGTCTCCACGAACTGCTGATGCCAGGAGAGAGCGCGCACCAGATCGTGGGGCGTCTGGCCGCCCTTCGCCTCGGCCTCCTTGACGTACTCCAGCAGCATCTCCCGGTAGCGGGGGTGAGCGCACTTCTCAATAATCGTGCGCGCCCGCTCCCGCGGCGCCATGTGGCGCACGTCGGCCAGGCCGTGCTCGGTCACGAAGATCTGGGTGTCATGCTCGGTATGGTCCACATGGGAGACCATCGGCACGATGCAGGAGATCGAATCATTCTTGGTGGTGGACTTGGTCACGAAAATGGGCAGGTACCCGTTGCGGGTAAAGTCGCCGGAGCCGCCGATCCCATTCATCATCTGGGTGCCCAGAACGTGCGTGGAGTTGACGTTTCCGTAGATATCCACCTCGAGGGCTGCGTTGATCCCGATGATCCCCAGGCGGCGGATCACTTCGGGGTGGTTGGAGATCTCCTGCGGGCGCAGCACCACCTTGTCCCGGTAACGGTGAACGTTGTCCAGGACATACCTCAGCTTTTCGGGAGAGCAGGTGATCGACGCAGCCGAGGCCACCGAGACCTTACCCATGTCGATCAGGTCAAACATCGAATCCTGCAGAACCTCGGAGTAGATCTCCAGCTGCTCAAAGCTGGAGTCCGCCAGACCGGCAAAGACGGCGTTGGCCAGAACCCCGATCCCCGCCTGCAGCGGAGTCAGGTTGCGCGGCAGGCGCCCCATCTTGACCTCGTGCTCCAACAGCTCCACGATGTAGCCGGCCATTCGCTTTTCATCCTCGCCGGGAGCGGCGAGGGGGCGGGAGTCGTCCAGCTTGTTGGTCAGCACGATCGCCTTGACCTTGCTCGGGTCCACCCGAATCACCGTGTCGCCCACGCGGTCGCCGGCCCGCATGATCGGAATGGGCCGCCGGCCCGGGCGCATTCCGGGATCGTAAATATCATGGAAGCCCTCCAGCCCCAAAGGCTGGGCCAGGTTCAACTCCACGATCAGCCGGTCGGCCATCTGTGCGAAGATGGGCGAGTTGCCCACACTGGTGGTCGGCACAATGCCGCCATCCGGGGTGATCGCGACCGCTTCAATGATCGCCACATCCACCTTCCCCATGTTCCCGGACCGCAGAAACTCAGCGGTATGGCCCAGGTGCTGGTCGATGAACAGGGTCTGCCCGTTATTGATCGACTTGCGCAGGCGCCCTTCGGCCTGGAACGGAAGCCGGCGGCGGAGCAAGCCCGCCTCGGCCAGGATGCCGTCGACCTCGTCGCCGACAGATGCGCCTGTGTACAGGTCAATGCGAATGGGGCGCCCCTCGCGGGCAGAGCGTCTGGCCAGTTCCACCAGAACCACCTTCGCATCGCCAGCCCGGGTGAAGCCGCTGATTCCGACCACATCGCCATCGTTGATCAGTTCTGCTGCCTGGTACGGCCACATGATGCGCTGACGAAGTCCCCTGTGGCGAATCCGTTCCTCGATCAAGCATGACCCCTCCATCCCCATAGTTCGCGGTCCCGCATGCGTAACAAACGGTCGGTAGATCATAGGTAAGACTGTTCCTATAAAGGCTGCTAATCCACCGCTATTGATGTAGAGTCGTTATCATCTTACAAGTAAGTGATCAATCACTTTAATTCAGATTATAACCTTCGGACTATTCCCTGCCTAGTGATGCCAAAGTGTCATTTCCTCCGTTCTCCCCCTCCTTTTGGACTATGCACGGACCCGATCAGGGGGGAGCCAGACGGGTTGCGCCCATGGCGGTTGGCACGGCCGACATAAGCCGGGCTGATGGTCCGAATACCCGGGCTTGCGTTCCCACCACCCGTCTGTTAAGCTGACAGCGACAGGCCGGGAGACGACGTCTCCCCGGCCTTTTTCGCGCGCTACATCGGACATGTATGGCGGACCGTTCCTGCTGGTCAACATCCCCTCGGCGCACTTCCTGTGGTTCACCACAGCCGTCATCCTGTACGCCGCGGCCCGCCTGCTGGGCGGGAACGGCTCCTTCCGCCAGACCCTCCAGGTCACCGGTGTGGCGCTGATCTCCTACCTGCCGATCGGCCTGATCAACTACCTGCACCTCTGGCTGGATCTCCCCTCCATCACCCTGGGCACCGGCGCCTTCTTCTCCCCCAACCTGGGCATCGGCCAGCTGGTTGTCTTCCTCTGGATCAGCGTGGTGGCCTACTACGCCGCCCGGCGCATCCACGGCCTCACCCCCGCCTGGGCCGCCCTGGCGGCGCCGCTCCCCGTCCTCAGCGCCCTGGTGCTCTACCTGGCCTCGGCGGGCTTCTTCTTCCGGCTGGCGCCCCACCTGCCCGGCGCCCACGGCCCGGCCGACTGGCTGGCCATGGCCAACCTCGCCTACCTGCTGGCCACCGCCGGACTGACCGGCCTCATGGCCCTCGGCGCCCGACCTTGGCTAAAGGCAGGTGAGCAGCATGAGCGCCACGTGTGATCTCGCCGGGCTCCAGCTCGATCTGGCCGACGTGGAAAGCCAGATCGCCGAACTCCTCCAGGACCGCTCCGAGCTGGTCACCCGCATGGGCGCCCACACCCTGGCCGGCGGGGGCAAGCGACTGCGCCCCACCCTCTGCCTGCTCTCCGGGGCCTTCGGCGACCCGTCCCGCCGGGACCGGCTCATCCGGGCCGCGGCCGGGCTCGAGCTGATCCATATGGCCACCCTCGTCCACGATGACGTGGTCGATCGCTCCCCCACCCGCCGTGGGCGCCCCACCGTCGCTGCGCTGTGGGGCAGCGGCCTCACCGTGTTGGCCGGCGACTGGCTTTTCGCCTCCTCCTTCGAGCTGCTGCACACCAGCGACGACCCCTCGGTGATTCGCACCGTGGCCCGCATGGTCCGGGAGCTGTGCGCCGGGGCAATCGAAGAGGCCGAGCTGGCGGGCACCTTCCCCCAGGGGGTTCAGCCCTACTATGACCGCATCTACCGCAAGACCGCCGTCTTCCTGGAGACGGCCTGCAGGGTAGGGGCGATGGTCTCAGGCGCCCCCGCCGCTATCCAGGAAACCCTCGCTCTGTATGGCCGCCGGGTGGGCATGGCCTTTCAGATCACCGATGACATTCTGGACTTCACCGGCGACACCGCCCGGACCGGCAAGCCCATCGGCGGCGACCTGCGGAGCGGCATTGCAACGCTGCCCATGATCCTCGGGCGCCGGGTCCTGGGCGACACCTTCGCCCGCCCCGACCTCACCGACGGCGAAGTCCGGGAGGTCACCGCCGCCCTGGCAGGGTGCGGCGCCCTCACAGAAGCTCGGCGAATGGCCCGCGAGATGGCCGAGCAGGGCAAGCGGGCCCTGGCCGGCTGCCAAGGCATGGGTGGCCCCGCCGCCGAGCTGGGCGCCCTGGCCGACCTCGCCGTAGAGCGAGACCGCTGAAAGAGGTGATCCCCGTGTTTCGAAGCCCCCGCATGCGCCAACTGCTCGTCGTCGCAGCGACGCTCACCTCCTTCCTGATCGTGGTGGCCTCGGCCTCGGTGGTGATGCTCCGGGCCGGGCCGGCCCGGGCAGGTGGGCGCCCAGTCCAGCCGGACTCCATCGCCCTGGCCAGCCGACTGGAGAGCTACACCTGGAAGGCCGAGGACACCTCCACGCTCCTGCTGGACGTGAAGGGGAGCTACACGGCCTACCTGGTGGGGGATGACCAGACGGCCCTGGCCAACGCCAGCGTCCAGTTCTCCATCCCCAAGGTCGGCATCAGCGGGACGATGGCCGCCAAAGACCCCGGCCAGTACTCGGCCACCCTGCAGGAGCAGGTCCGCCTGCATTTCTCGGTGCCGATCCTGCAGACCCGGGACTGGCGCCTGCAGAACCTGAAGATCGAACTCGACGGCCAGGATGAGACCAAGCGCCTCACCCTGGAGGAGAACACCTTCTCCAGCCTCAACTTCCACCGACAGGATGTGACCAACGCCGGCCTGGCCGTCTTCGCCTCCCCCAAGACCTTCTCCGTGAAGACCCACACGAAGGCCAGCTTCCGGATCGTCAAGGGCGACGGCGCCCCGGCGGCCAACGTCACCGCGACCGTGGAGCTGCCACAGCGCAACTACCGGGAGGCCGTCAGCACCGACGCCGACGGCTGGGTCCGCCTCGACCGAATCGACGAGACGATCCTGACGATCCAGGGCGGCAAGCTGGTCGAGATCCAGGGGCCGATCTTCATCGAGCCCCCGGCCGACCCGGACACGCTCTTCTGGTTCGCCGACCCCGAAGAGAAGTGCGATATGAACCTGCGCGCATCGCAGGCCCGCCTGGCGGTGCAGCCCGGCCAGACCGCCCAGTTCGGCTTCGAGGTGATCAACTCCGGCAACCGGCCTGACAGCTACACGATGAAGGTCGAGGGCGTCCCCGAGTCCTGGGTGGAGGTCGAGTATGGCGGCAAGGTGGACCTGTACCCCTGGTTCGGCCAGGTGATCTATGTGAACGTCACGCCCGAGCGCTCGGCGTCCACCAAGGTCGGCACGCACACCATCACCTTCACGGCGAAGGGCGCCTGCAAGGAGCTGAGCGCCAAGTCGAACCTGAAGATCATGGAGTTCCACCAGCCCGACGTCGATATCTACGGCGCCGGCGTCAGCCCCGGCCCCAAACTGGCGCCCGACCTGCGCCAGGAGCTGGCAGAGGCCGCCAAGGACGACCTCGTCTCCCTCATCGTCCGCAGCGACGGCCCGCTGCCCGCCGGCGCCCGCCTGGAGGTCGAGAAGCTCGGCGGCAAGGTGAGCCGGGAGTTCAGCCTGATCCAGGGCATGGCGGTCACCATGGAGGCCGACAAGGTGAATGATCTGAGCAGCCTCGGCTGGGTCGCCCGGGTCGACCGCAACGGCCCGGTCCACACCACCCTCGACCGCTCCGTCCCTGCCACCGGGGCGCCGCAGCTCTGGCAGCTGGGCTACGACGGCACGGGGGTCAAGGTCGCCGTGGTCGACACCGGGGTGGACTACAACCACCCGGCACTCAAAGGCCACGTCATCCTGGGGCCCGACTTTGCCTACAACGACAACGACCCCATGGATGGCCACAGCCACGGCACCCACGTGGCAGGCATCATCGCCTCCCGGGACCCGCGCCTCAAGGGTGTGGCGCCAGGCGCCACCATCATGGCGGTCAAGGTCCTCACCGACTCGGGCTCCGGCAGCGAGGCCGACGTGATCGCCGGCATCGAGTGGGCCGTGACCAAGGGCGCCGACGTGATCAACCTGTCCCTGGGCGGTTCGGGCAGCGCCGGCCTCGATGCCTTGGCGCAGGCGGTGGACAACGCGGTCAAGAGCGGCGTCCTGGTCGTGGTCGCCGCCGGCAACAGCGGCCCGGACTTCGGCACGGTCGGGAGCCCGGGCGACGCCCGGCTGGCCCTCACCGTAGGCGCCACCGACGACGACCGGACCCCCATGGACTGGTCCAGCCGGGGCCCTACCCTGGACGGCCGCACCAAGCCCGATGTGATGGCCCCGGGCAACGACATCGAGTCCTCCGTCCCCGGCGGTGAGTGGGCGCTGATGAGCGGCACCTCGATGGCCACGCCGCACGTGGCCGGGGTGGGCGCCCTCCTGGTGCAGGCGACCCACGCAGAGCCTCTCCTGATCAAGGAGGGCCTCAAGAAGACCGCTCTCGACCTGAAGCAGGGTCCCAACAACACCGGCGCTGGCTTCATCCAGCCAGCCAGAGCCCTGGATTACATCAAGCAGGCCATGGTGATGATCCAGCAGGAGGTCTACCCGGGCGAATCCGCCGCCTACGACTTCACCCTGCAAAACGAGGGGAATGTTGATGACCGCTTCCGGCTGACCGGTTGGTTCGATGACAACGGCCTGCGCTACCAGGCCCAGCCCACCCTGCCCGGCAGCGCCATCCGCAGCGGGGCCGAGTCCAAGATCACCTCGGGCTCCACCGCCGTGGCCAAGGCCCAGGTCGTGATCCCCGCCGACTGGGCCGGCATGGAGGACGCCGTCTACCGCTTCCATCTCCAGGCCACCTCGGCGGCCGATCGCACAGCGGTGGATGAGGACCGGGCGACGGTGAAGGTCAAGGCGACCAAGCGCTCCAAAGCCGAGTTCGTCAAGACCGAGACGGCCGACCTCCGGGTCGACATCCGGACCCTGCAGACCGACGCCATCACCCGGGACGACCTGCTCACCCGCACCGACGGCGTCGAGGCCGAGGTGAACCGGGCGACGCAGAACAGCTCCACAGCCGATCAATACTTGCGCAGTGCGGACACTCGAGCCACCGACCTCGACAACCAGGTCCAAGCCAAACTGCGCTCCGGCCGCATCACCGAGGCCGATGCTCAGCGGCTCCGCAGCCGCATCGCCGAGATCCGTCAGCACCTGGACAAGGCGCTGAAGACGCCGTAAAAGCAGAAACCGGGCGCTCCCGCGACAGGGGGCGCCCGACTTTTCGTCTAATGCTTGAACATCGAAACCTACCAGAACGGAGGGCGCCCATGTCGGTCTCGCTAATTTACCGAGATTTTCTAGATGCCTGGACCAGTTCGCCCACCTGGGAATCACTTCAGCAGGGCTACATCGAGCGTCACATGGATCTGCTGAAGGTCTACCACGCCAACTTCTTCACGTGGCAGGCCCAGGACCCCGCCGCCGTCCTCCGGGACTATCAGATGCGATGGGGCGCTGAACCCGAGAAGGCGGCCAACCTGGTTGAACGGCTCCAATCAGCCAACATCAAAAACCTCATGCAACGTGGCTACGATGCCGCCCGCCAGCTCCTCTCCCCCCGGCAGGATCCCGATGCCATCGGGTTCGTTGGGCTTGGCACCAGCAACGCCTTCCTCATGATGGTGGATGGCAAGCCGACCATCGGGGTTGCGCTCGAGGTCTTCGGGAAAGAGATCATGGGCATCCCGATGCCCTACGACGATATTCCCCTTTGGCTGGCCCACGAGTTCGGCCATGCGGTCCGCTACGCTGAAAGCGACTGCCTGCTGGCCCAACACGCCCGGCGCAACTTCGACATGGCGGACATGGCCGCCAACGTGCCCCTCCTCGAGATCCTGGTCGACGAAGGGCTGGCGACCCAGACCTCCGCGGCGGCGGAGCCCGACGCCCCGCCGAACCGGGTCCTGGGCTTCTTCCCGGATCAAATCGCCTGGTGCGAGCAGAACTGGGATCGCCTCTGGGGCGAACTGGCTCCCCGGCTGGACTCCCCGCCTGGAACGGCCGACTACACCCGGTACTTCGGCTTCACCGCCAAGGATATCCCGCCACGCGCCGGCTACTACGTGGGCTGGAAGCTGGTCAGAGCGTTTCTGGACCGCAACCCCGGGCTTACGCTGGCGGATGCGATTCGCCGTCCCGCCGAAGACTTTGCGCCGCTGTAGAACCACAGCCTCCCCGGCCAAAACCGGGGAGGCATTCCTGTATCTCCGGCGAATACTAGGACATCCCCAGCGGAGGAGTCGAATACGTTGCACACTCGTCCTGGCCTGCTCCCTCTCGCCCGCTTCTGGTTCAAAACCGGCCTGACCTCCTGGGGCGGCATGTATGCCATGGTGCCGAAGCTCCAGGCCGAGCTTGAGAGCCTTGGCTGGCTCCCCCGGGAGCGCTTCCAGGAGGCTCTGGCGGCCGCCACCCTGGTCCCCGGCCCCTCCTTTCTCTCCCTCGGCGGGCTGATCGGCTACCAGTTGGGCGGATACCTGGGCGCCGCCGTCAGCCTGCTCTCACTTATGCTCCCGCCCACCATTCTGGTCGTTTTTGCCATGCTCTGGATCAGCCCCGAAATGCTCTCCGGCCCCCTGGCCCCCGTCGCCCGTGGCATGACCGTCGCCGTTGCCGGCGTGCTGATCGGCAACGCCTACAAGCTGGCTGCCAAGGCGCCCAGGCGAGCGTGGCGGGGGCCGCTGCTCCTCGTTGTCACCACAGGCAGCATCCTCGCCGGCGTGCCTATCGCCATCGCCGTGGTCGGCGGGGTCCTGCTCGGCGCACTGCTCCTGCGGGAGAACAAGGCATGACGCGTCAGGATTCATAACAGTTCTGTCATGAATCCGTACAGGCGTTTCCAGAGCAAGTATACTGTTAGCGAATAGTTTCCCGGGAAAACGAAAAGGCACACCTTACGAAAGTAGGGGCCGCAAAGTCACCGGCCTAACGCCCCGGTCGGGGCCATGGCAGCGGGACCGCCGAAAGCCGAACGCTGGGCCACAGCCGTTCACGGCTGTGGCTTTGCCATGCCCGGGACAAGCCGTCCCGGCTTCTCATCTTCGCACACGTGGAGGTCAATGACTTGTCAGATCTGGAGCGCTTCACGAAGTACCTGCATAACCTCAGTACGGGTCAGCGCGACTTGAGTGAGCCTCTCGATGTGACCACGTTCGGCCCCGAATGGCAACCCGCCGTAGGTGCCCTGCACGCCTTTCTCAGGCAGGTGGCCGACACGCTGACTACGCTCGACCTGGCTGTGGGAAAAATGGGCACCAAGGATGCACTCCAGGTTCTGCAACTGCGCAGGCTAATGACGATCCTCGACCGCCAGAACGGTGACCTGGAGCGGCTCGGTACCAACGTGGACGAGTTGGCCCAGGGCGTGACCCGGGTCGCCGCCGATGTCCACGAGGCCGCAGAGGCGACCGGTCGGATGGCCCAAACCGGCGACGAAAGCCTGCTCACGCTGCAGACGGTACTCACGTCCTTTCAGGAGCTGGACTCCTCCGCCGTAACAGCCCGGAAGTCGGTGGAAAGCCTGGTGCAGCAGAGCCACGGCGTTGGACAGGGCCTGCGCGAGATCCGGGGAGTGGCATCGACGAGCCAGTTGCTGGCGCTGAACGCGGCGATTCAGGCCGCCCACGCCTCAGACAAGGCGTTTGCCGTGGTCGCCCATGAGATGCGCACCCTCTCCGACAAGACAACCGCCCTGGTCAAGAAGATCGAAGGCCAGGTTGGCACCATGGAGTTGGCCGCCGCCAGCGCGCTCGACTCGGTGCGGGCCCTGTCGGACATGGCGATCCGGGCCGGCGCCGAGTCCCGTGCAGTTGCAGCCGGCGTCGGCGAGATTCAGGACCTGATTCACCAGACATCCAGTTCGGTCCAGAGCATCGCTGCCGTGGCCGAGGAGCAGGCCGCTGCCACCGAGGTGCTCTCCGATTCGGGCCGGGCGCTGCTGGCCCAGGCCGCAGCGGCTGCTGAGTCGCTCAACCTCACCCGCAACATGGAGATCTCCGACCTCTCCGAACAGGCGCACTTTGCGATCGGGCGCTTCCGCATTGGCAGCCACACCGACCAGATGCGTGCGATGGTCACCGAGATGGCGGTGCAGGTGGAAGAGGCGATCGATCGGCTCGTGAGCGATCGCACCGTGTCGCTGGACCAACTGTGGGACACCGACTACCGGGAGATCAAGGGCGCCGACATCCGCCTGCTGGGCCGCCTGTTCGACGTGCGCCGAGTGCCGCCCGAGGGCTTCACGCCACCGAAGTACCGGACGGCCTACGACCATCTGATTGACGGGCCGCTCAACGAGATCATGGACCGGTACTTCCGCAAGACCAGCCTCGTTTTTGCCACCGTGCTGGACCTGAACGGCTTCGCCCTGGCGCAGCCGAAGGCGCTCATGCGGGATTGGACCGGAAACCCCGAAGAGGACCTGCGGGACAACCGCGTAAAGCGCTTGGTTTCCGACCCCGTGAGCCGCAAGGCCAGCCGGGTCGCCCTGCCCCCCGAGTTGCAGGGCAAGGCCACGGTCCGCCGGGAGGATCTGACCCGCACTCGGATGGAGAACTACGGAGGCCTGACCTCCCGGCCCTTCCTGCTCCAGACCTACGCACTGGACACCGGCGCCGTCGTGCTGGCCCTGGCCATGCCCGTGTACGTGCAGGGGCAGCGCTGGGGGACCGTGCGCATCGGCTACCGCCCGCCGCAGTAAAGGTGCACACAGCCCCTCACCGCCGTTGGTGAGGGGCTCTTTCCTGCCTCCGGGGAGGAATGTCCAGGTTCTACTGCGAACCTTGACGCTTAGCCAGAAAACGAATCACAGGGAGAATCACTCATTGCAGCACGATCTGTCGCTCTGGCGCATCTTTTACACCATGGTCCTGGCCGGCGTCTCCGCCGTTGGCGGCGGTCAGGGCACCATCGCATCCGCCCAGGCCTCCTGGGTCGGCACGGGGTTGATGAGCCCCGAAAGCTTCGCCTGGGCCGTGGGCCTCGGTCAGATCACCCCCGGCCCCATTTCGGTCCTGGTGGCCGCCCTGGGCTGGCAAATTCGTGGGCCCGCCGGCGGCGCCGTCGCCCTGCTGGGCGTCACCCTGCCCACCTGGTTTCTCTCATGCCTGGCCGCCCGGGGCCTGGAGCGCTGGCGCGCCTCCTTCTCGCCCTACGCCAAGTCCTTGCCCTGGCTGGTCACATCCCTCGCCCTCGTCGCCGCCCTGAAGATGGTGCTCCCCATGCACCCCGGGGTGCCGGAGGGCGTTGGCGTGCTGATTGCTGCGGTCCTCGCCGCCTCCGGCAAGGTCGAACCCTATGTGCTGATCGGGGCCGGCGCCCTTCTCGGAGCGGCGTCGATGATGCTGTAACCGTACCAGGGCGGGCGACCGCGCCGTCTCAAAGAGTGGCAAACTAGTCAAGGCGAAATCCGGGAGTTAAAGGGAGACCCGTATGCCGAAACCTCCGTACCTGGCCCGTCTGCTGGACCTGGAGACCCTTGAGCAGGTTCGCCGGGAGATGAACCGCCTCGAGGTGGATAAGGGCGGCATCCCGATTATGACCAGCAAGGCGATCCAGCGCATGATCCTGATCGAGCAGATCCCCACGGCGGCCGCCAACTGCATCAAGCAGGAGATCCTCGCCAGAGGCGGCGAGCTGGTCACCCCGTGGACGGCCTCGGGCTTCGAGGCCCCCTTGGTCGACGTCATCGTCATGGGCAACCTGACGACCCTGCGCTCCACCATCAGCAAGCTCTACCGCCAGACCGTCTACGACCTGCCGATCATCGCCGATGCGATGCAGACGGTGCTGGTGCGGACCGTGCCGGGCTACCTCCCCGTCTCCCCGAAGCCGAACCGGCAGGGCGTGGTCGTCGAGGAGACCCTGGAGGACCTGATGGGCGGGCGCATCCCGCTCACGCCCGGCTCCAACCGTGCGCTCGGGCGCCCCACCTGCGTGCCCATCCCCGGCCACACCTGGCGCTTCGGCGAAATGACTTACGTGATGGGCATCGTCAACGCCACGCCCGACTCCTTCTCGGACGACGGGCTCGACCGTGACGCCGAGGCCGCCTGGGTCCGGATCCAGAAGGTGATCGCCGAGGGCGCCCACATCGTGGACATCGGCGGCGAGTCCAGCGAGGCGCGCGACCACGGCCCGATCGACCTAAAAGATGAGCTCAACCGGGTGGTCCCCCTGATTGAGCGCACGGCCCGGGAGTACCCTGAGGTCATCATTTCCGTCGATACGTGGAAGGCCGGCGTGGCTGAGGCGGCAGTGCGGGCCGGGGCGCACATCATCAATGATGTCGGCGCCATGCGCCGTGACCCTGCCATGCGCCGGGTCGCGGCCGAGACGGGCGTGCCCATCGTGATGATGCACTACCAGGACGATACCACCTACCGGGACCTGGTCTCCGACGTGGCCCGCTTCTTCTATGAGGCGATGGATGAGGCGGTGGCCGTGGGCGTCAAGGAGGAGCAGATCATCCTCGACGCCGGCTTCGGCTTCGGCAAGTCGGTCCACCAGGACCTGGAGATGACCCGGCGCCTGCGGGAGCTAACCGGCTTCGGCCGACCCATCCTCCATGCGCCCTCCCGCAAGCGGACGATCGGGCGGGTGCTGGGCTACCCCAATACCGTGGAGGAGCGGATCTTCGGCACCGCCGCCACCGTGAGCGTGGGCATTCAGAACGGCGCCGACATGGTCCGGGTCCACGACGTGCTCGACATGGTCCGCTGCTGCAAAATGACAGATAGCTTGGTCCGGGGTTACGCCGGGCCGGACGAATAGAGGGAGGCCGGTACCGTGAGCGTTGATAAGGCTAAGATCAAAGAGGCCGTGCGGATGATCCTGGAGGCCGTCGGAGAGAACCCCGACCGGGAGGGCCTCCTGGAGACCCCCCGCCGGGTGGCCGACTTCTATGAGGAGGTCTTCGCCGGCCTGCACCGCAACCCCGCAGACCGGCTCTCCGCCATCTTCAGCGAGGACCACGAGGAGCTGGTGATCGTCCGGGATATCCCGTTCGAGTCGATGTGCGAGCACCACCTGGTGCCCTTCATCGGGAAGGCGCACGTGGTCTACATCCCCAAGCGGGGCCGGGTCGTGGGCCTCTCCAAGCTGGCCCGGGTCGTGGAGGACTACTCCCGCCGGCCCCAGCTCCAGGAGCGCCTCACCTCCCAGGTCGCCGACCTGCTGATGGAGCACCTGGACCCGCAGGGCGTCATGGTGGTCTGTGAGGCCGAGCACATGTGCATGACCATGCGCGGCGTGCGCAAACCGGGCGCCAGCACCGTCACCTCGGCCGTCCGGGGCATCTTCGAGAGCGATGTCGCCGCCCGTGCCGAGGCGATGGCTCTCATCAAGGGCTTCCCCCGCTAGGCCCGTTTTCTCTGTACCCACCTGGCGTACCGCCGGTAGAACCGCTCCGCGGATACGTCGGGCAGCGCCTCGGCGGCCTCGCCGGTGAGCATCAGATCAAGACTGATGCCCGTCACCCGGCAGAAGCCGATCAGGGTGAAGAGCCGCAGCTCCCAGTCGCGGTCCAGAATGTCGTTCAGTTCCCGCACGGACAGCCCCAGCTCGAAGGCCAGCACAGGCCGGGTCCAGCGGCGGGGGTACCGGGCGAACAGGAACCTGGCGGCGTGGCGGAACCGCTCTTCACAGGTCATCAGCCGGAACCCTGCCTCCCCCTTCACGGCCTCAGCGAAGGCCACACCCACCCGGCCAGTGCCGGCCAGGGTCAAGGGCCCGGGCATCTCCACCTCGCCCAGCAGAAAGGCGACGGTCACGTTCAGCGACCGGGCCAGGGACTCCAGCACCTCGCGGGTCGGGTTGGTCTTGCTGCCATGCTCGATCTGCGAGATGTAGCCGATAGCGACGCCCGCCCGCTCGGAGAGCACCTCCAGCGTCAGGCCTTGCTGATTCCGGGACCACTGGACCCGCTCCCCCAAGGTTCCCACCACGCCGACCATTCCCTTCCATTTGTTTACAGATGGGTAGTCGGCGGGGGGTACCGGTTCTCCTCGCATAGTTTAAGCGCCAGCCCTGAAGATCAGTGGCTGGCGCTTCGTTTTTCGCTGGAGACAAAGCCGGGGATTTTTCGGCATCTTACCATACGCCGGCGCCTGACGTCCATCCTCTGAGAGCGAAAACCCTGGACAAACCCACAGCGAAATGACTCGTACATGACTGTTCGAGTTGCCTGAAGGTTGTAGACACCCACCCCCTCTCTTGGTAAAATAAGGATACTCATCAATCTCCCGGGAGGCTGAGAGTCGATGCAGAGGTCCAGCTTGCCGCTCACCCTGGCCCTGGTCACCTTCGCCCTCGCCCTCCTCTCCGGGGGATACGCCTACAATCAGCTCCTGCGCACGGTGCCCGCCCTGGTGGCGGTTCAGGACCTCCCCGCCGGCACCGAGCTGACGCCCGACATGGTCAGGGTCATTCGGGTCCCCGCCGGCGGGCGCCCCCCGCGGGCCCTCTTCGGCCCGGGGCAGATCGCCGGCAAGTACGCCGAGGTCCCGCTCTTCGCCGAGCAGGTCATCACCGAGCGCCACGTCACCGGCGAGCCGCCGGTCAAGGACGCCCTGAGCGCCCTCTCCCCCGGCCACCGGATCGTCTCGGTCCCCGTCAAGCCCGAAGCGGCCCTGGGCGGAGCGCTCCACCCCGGCGACCTGGTCGACGTGGTCGCCGCCTGGCCCGGGCAGGACGGCAAACCCGGTCCCGTGGAGGTCCTCGCCACGGGAATCCGGGTCGTTGACCTCCGCAACAACGCCGGCGCCTCCACCTCCGCCACCCCGGCGGAGCAGGACAGCCGCACCAGCGCCGTCCCCACCGCCGTCCTGCTGCAAGTGGCCAACCAGCAGGCCCGCACCCTGGTGAGCGCGGTGGAGTCCAAGGCGGCGATCTACCTCTGGCTCGCGGGGCGTGACGCCAAATGAGCCGGCTCGTCGCCTTCTGGAGCCCCAGCGGGGCAGGCGCCACCACCCTGCTGCTGAACGTCGCCGCAGCGCTGGGCGCCCAGCGCATGCACCTGATTGCAGCCGATCTCAACCTTACGGCGCCCTCCCTGGCGCTCTACGCGGATCTGCTGCCCCACGAGGCGCCCGGCGATGCCTGCCTCTCCAAGCTGCTCCCGGCGCTCTCCGGCGAGCGCCTCACCATGGATGAGCTCTCCCGCCTGCTGCTGACCGGCCCCGGGTTTGCCATGCTGCCCGGCATGCTGGACGTGGTGGGCGGTTCCCGCCTCACCGAGGGCGATGTCCGGCTGCTGCTGCGCATGCTCCGCAGCCGCTACGACCTCGTGCTGGCCGACCTGACCCCCGCCATGGACTCCGTCGGCTGCCTGCCGGTGCTGGAGCAGGCCGACCTGGTCATCCTGGTGGCCGGCCCCGAGATCTCCTCCCGCTTCCACACCCGCCGCTTCCTGCTGCCGCTCATGGGCATGGGCTGGGAGGAGAAGACGCTCCTGGTGATCAACCGGGCCGGCGGCCTGGGGGTGGATCAGATCGCCCAGGATATCGGCCTCCCGGTCGCCGCCACCGTCCCGGAGCTCAAGTCGATGCCCGAGATGATCGAGGCCGGCCGCATCCCCTACGAGGCCCGCACTTTGCTCCCCTCGGCCGGCAAGTTCCGCACCGCCATCGACCAGCTCGCGAGCCTGGTCCTGAAAGGGGTGTCGGTCGGTGCCAAGCGTTAACCTGCTCCAGCGGCTCAGCGCCCCCCGCCATCCCGGCGCCGCCGAGGACCCGGGCCGGCGCCCCTGGGATGACGAGGGGGTCCGCCGGGTCACCCAGCAGCTCCAGGCCGCCCTCCGGCGGGACTGCCCCCAGCTCCTAAACCCCACCGACATCTCCCCGGGCGTCCAGCAGGAGCTGATGGCCCGCATCCAGGGCTACCTGAGCAGCGACCCCGCCCTGCGCCTCCCGGGCGTCCCGGTGGACGTGCTGGCCCACCAGGTCTTCGACTACGTCGCCGGGCTCGGGCCGGTGGGCGCCCTCCTCGAGCGCCCCGAGGTCTCCGAGATCATGGTCAACCGCTTCGACGACGTCTGGATCGAGGTCGAGGGCAAGCTCCAACGGTTGCCCGGCGTGCGCTTCCGGGACGACACCCACGTCTTCTACGTGGCACAGCGGGTCCTGGCGCCGCTTGGCATCGAACTCTCGGCCGCCCGGCCCCTGGCCGAAGGGCGCCTCCCCGGGAACATCCGGGTCGCCGCCTCCATGCCCCCTGCGGGGCCCGCAACCTCGCTGCCGATTCGAACGTAATCACACAGTCTGGTACTGTCTCCCTCAGAGGCGCCCCCCACAGGGCATTGAGAGGAGCTGACGCCATGAATCGCAAGGAGATGGAGATCTCCCCGGACAAGGTGGCCATCTACATCCGGTGGTCAAGCGAGGATCAGGGCGAGGGTACCACGCTGGAGGTCCAGTCCGAGGGCTGCCGGCACTACGTGATGAGCCAGGGCTGGCGGGTCCGTGATGAGTTCATCTTCATCGATGATGGCTACTCCGGGGCGTCGCTGGACCGCCCCGCTATGACGCGCCTGCGGGAGTTGGTGCAGAAGGGCGAGATCGAGTGCGTCGTGGTCTACAAGCTGGACCGCCTCTCCCGCTCCGTGGCCGACACCGCCCGGCTGGTGATGGACGAGTGGGACAGCGTCTGCTACGTGAAGTCCGCGCGGGAGCCGATCGAGACGACCTCACAGGCCGGGAAGATGTTCTTCTACACGCTGATGAACTATGCCGAGTGGGAGCGCTCCGTCATCCGGGACCGGACGCACTCCGGTCGGTTGCGGCGGGCCCAGGAAGGCAAGAACCCCGGGATCACCGTCCCGTACGGGTACGAGTGGGATCCCGAGGCGCTGTGCTTCAAGGTGGTGCCCCACGAAGCGGCGGTGGTCAAGCGGATGTTCGAGACCTACCGGCTGGGCGCCGGCCTGCTCACCATCGCCAATGCCCTGAACAAGGAGGGTACCTTGTTTCGGCGTGGGCGCCCGTGGCGGGTGAGCACGATCTCCTACATTCTCTCCAACCGGTCCTACACCGGCGATCTGGTCTGGGGGCTGCGGACCAAGAACCCCCGGTACAACAAACGCCCCGGCGAGCGGCATGTGCTCTACCGGGACGAGCCTCTGGTCACGAAGTCCGGAGTCTTTCCTCCCATCATCGGAGCTGAGGAGTTCGACCTGATCCAGGCGATCAAGCGGGAGCGGCCGACCACCGGCCGGGGCGGCGGGCGCTCGATGGCCTCCGAGTACCTACTTACGGGGATGCTCCGCTGCGCCCTCTGCGGTCGGCCCATGGTGGGGCAGCACAACGACTCTCGCCGGACCAACGGCTACTACTACTCCTGCATCACCCGGCGGGACAAGGGGCCCTCGGTCTGCCCGGCCAGGGCGATCCAGTGCTGTGTGCTGGACAAGCAGGTCTCGGAGAAGTTGTTGTCGCTATATGGAACTTCGGAAGCTCGGGAGCGGTGCTTGGCCTCGCTTGGGCGGGATACGGTGGCGCGGTTGGAGGGCGCCCGGGCTGAGTTGGCCGAAGTGGAGCGGCGCCTGGCCAAGAATGAGGAGCGGGATCGCCGGCTCTGCCGGGACTACACCGCCGAGCTCCTGACGATCGAGGAGTTCAGGGACCTGCGGTCCTCCCTCCAGGCCGAGACCCGAGACTTGAAGTCCAACCGGGAGGCACTGGCGGTTAAGATCAGTTCGCTGGAGGCCCTGCTCCAGGAGCAGGGATACCTAGCCGAGCAGGTGAAGCGCCTCAGCGTGTGGGACCAGCTGCCGACCACCCAGCGGAAGCACCTGCTCCGGCAGTTCGTGACTCAGGTGACGGCGGTCAAGGATGAGGCACACAACGTGACCTGCGAAATCACGTGGCGGGTGAGCGGAGACGACGCCGATGTTGCGGCGGAGGAGAGTGCGGCTCGATCCCTCTGAAAGACGCTGCGAGTGTACGGGCAGGACTTTTCGCACGGGCGGCATATTTCGGAGGGGGAGCCCCATCCTCCAAAGATCATGATCCTTGGGCCCCTGTTGGTTGAAGTTAGGAGTGTCTTATTTTGGAGATTCGGCGATTAGTCGAGGCAGAATGGGAGCAGTACCGTGCGATCCGCCTTGAGGCATTGATCAACGACCCTGAGGCGTTTGGGGCAGATCTGGCAGAGGCGACTGCACGTCTGCCAGAGCACTGGATCAACCGCCTAAAGCCGAACGAGAACAGCTTCCTGCTGGGCGCCTGGGCTGGCCAGCGGTTGGTCGGAATGGTGGGTTTCCGCCGCGAGGACGGCCTGAAGGATCGCCACAAGGGGACGCTCTACAGCATGTATGTCACCCCGACCTATCGGCGCGGGGGGACCGGGCGACTCCTGGTAAACGGGGTCCTGGCGCAGGCCCGTCAGATGGAGGGCCTGATCCAGGTAAACCTGATGGTCGTGGCTGAGAACGAGCCAGCCGTCCGGCTCTACGAGTCGCTGGGCTTCAAGACGTACGGACGGGAGCCCCGGGCCCTCAAGTCAGGGGATCGCTTTTGGGATGAGCTCCTGATGGTCCACTTCCTGGATGGCTATACCCTGAAATAGGCGTGCACCGGCGCATCGATGCGCCGTCCCTTCGGCTCCGATCAAGCTGCCGGTGACCCCCACGCCTGTTCATAGAGGAACCCCGGGCGGTCTGGTGCTGTGATCCGGTGCTTGGGCACCGGGCTTGGCGGACGCCGTTGATTGTGTGCTTGTAGAGTGAGGTCGCCCTCATCTCTTACAAGTTAAGGGAAAGGAGTTTCAGGAGCATAGCGAGGAAGATCGTCCTGCCCCGTCGCGGGCGGGGCCAGGTCTTAGGCCGAGGCGTCTCAGTTCGCGGTAGCGGGTTTTCCTCCGCTTCCACTGCTTCCAGAGGCACATCCGCAGACGGCGCCGTATCCACTCGTCCATCTCCGCACATACGCTGGGCGTTTCGGCAAGACGGAAATATCCCAGCCACCCTCCCAGATACTCGTTGAGCCGTTGGATACGTTCACTCGGCGCCAGCGGTTGTGTGCGGCTGGTTATTTCACGGACTTTCGCCGTGAAACGCTCTTTGGTCTTTGGAGCGAGGCGGATGCGCACCCGCTTCCCGGGTAGGAAGCTGAACCCCAGAAACTTGCGCTTCCAAGGGCGCTCGTTCGCCCGCTCGCCTGCTACGCACGTAGACACCTTGACGCCACCCAGCGTGACGCCTGCTTCCAAGTACCTGCGAATCAGCCGAAGCACTCGCTTGTCCTGCACCTTCCTTGCTACCCGCGCCATGAGGACGTCGTGGTTGACCCGGTCGAAGAACTGGGCCAGATCCACGTCTACCACCCACGCAAAGCCTTCTTCGATGTAGCCCCGTGCCGCCCGCACGGCGTCTTGGGCACGCCTGCCCGGACGAAACCCGTAGCTACCCGCAGAAAACTCCGGGTCAAAGATGGGCGTGAGAATCTGAGACAGCGCCTGCTCAATCAGTCGGTCGAGCACTGTCGGGATACCCAGGGGCCGCTTGCCACCTTGGGGTTTTGGGATTTCAACCCTTTGTACGGGCTGTGGCTCGTAGGTTCCGTTTAGCAGTTCGGTCCGAATGCGTGCCCAGTGCTGTTGGAGGAAGGGACGCAGGTCTTTGGTCCCCATGCCATCGACGCCCGGTGCCCCGTCATTCTTCTCTACCCGCTTTAGTGCCTCGCGCATGTTATCACGCTCGACCATCTGCTCCAGCAACGCTTCGAGTCTGGGCTCGGGGGATGGGCGCTCGGGTTGTGCCGAAGGCGCGCTCGGCCCTCCCGCGGTCCCCTGCGGCGTCCCGCTTCCGGTACTATAGCCTCTGCTCACTCCCTCCCGGTCGAGGTCGGCCATGGTTTCACCCTTGTGCCTTCCTTGTCAGGACCCCTGACGTGCCGAAAGGGTCTCCCCAGGTAAGAACGCTGACATTCCCCCCGCACCGGCTGCGTTTACTCTCCTGCCCTTTGGTGGCCTCGGGTTTCGTCGCACGTAGCCGACTCACCCAAGCAGGCTAGCCTCACTCGCAGTTCGTGTTCCTCCGGTCGTGGGTTTGCCTCCGGCTTCCTCCAGACCCCCATTACTGGGCAGCCCTTGCCTTTGGCTAACGGGCTCGTGCCACCTCGCTGTATTGGACTTTCACCAACTAGTCAGCGCCCATGCTGGGCGCACTACGTGGGGAGACGTGACGAAGGTCGCGTCTCCCCTTTGCGATGCCCGGCATATAGGTAAGGGCCGAGGATCGCCAACAAGGGGGAGAAGTGTGACGCCCTACCTCCACTACGAGATGGTGTACCACTGGAACCGTTTGGACTGGAACTTCCCAGACCCCGGAATGAAGCAGGACTTCGAGATCAACGAGTACTGGAAAAAGGCCATGCCTGCCGGGATCAAGGTCGACCGGGACCTGAACTATTACGTCTCGGTCCCGCGCTGGGCCTACGGGATCCCAGCCACCATGAACCGGATCGTCATGCGCGACGGCAAGCCGATCCTGGACGCTTTCCCCAGCTGGGAGTGGAACCAGCCCGGCGATGTGCGGGTCCTCCAATCAGTTCTGGGATACGAGATCGACGAGCTCAACCGCATGTGGCTGCTCGACCAGGGCAAGATCGCCTACAACACCTCGCCGGAGGGCTCACAGAAACTGGTCATCCTTGACCTGAACACCAACACCCTGCTCGATTCCATCCCGATCACCAACGAGATCGCGCCCTACCGCACCTCCTTTCTCAACGACGTGGTCGTAGACAATAAGAACGGCTTCGCCTACATCACCGACTCCGGCTGCGGGTGGCCGGACCATCCGCTCCGGGGCGGCATCATCGTGTACAACATGAAGACCAAGAGCTTCCGCCGCGTCCTTGACCGCCAGGTGAGCACCCAGGACTTCCCGGACTTCGAGTTCGCGATCGACCTCAAGCCTGTCTTCCGGGATAAGCCGCTGCGGATCGGTGCCGACGGGATCGCGCTATCCGCTGACCGCTCCACCCTGTACTGGTGTCAGGTGACCGGCCGTAACCTCTACGCCATCGACACGGCGCTCCTGAGGGACTTCACCACCCCGCTGGAGAAGATCAACCAGTCGGTCGTCGCCATCGGCAGCAAGCGGACCACCACGGACGGCATGCACGCCGACAACCGGGGGAACGTGCTCTACACCATGCTGGAGGGCAAGGGGATCGGGGTTTACTCCCCCACGACCAACAGCTTCATCGAGGTAGTCTCGGACGACCGGATGCTATGGGTGGACGGCGTGGCGTTCGACCAGCGGGGGTCGATCATCTTCAACAACAACCGCCTCCACGAGATGTTCGGCGGATACGACATCGATTGGGAGTACCCCTACAACCTGATCATCTGGAAGGCCTACGTCGGCCCCGATGTGAAGTCGTACCTGTACGGCAATTGACGTTGAAACCGCGTCGCCATACTGGCTGCGCGGTCTTTTGTTGCAGGCCAGCAGGGATAACATTTGCTCCCCTAGAAAAACTAAGAGAAACCTCGTAAGGGCGAGCCAGCGAGGGCTAATCGTTCGTGAGAGTACGTCAGAACCCTGCTCTCCATCCGCAAGCCCGCACTCGATCGCCTGAGCACGGAGGAGTACCTCCGGCGGGGCACGGCAACCACCGAGATGCTGGAATTCCTGCATGCGGTCGTCCGGGGCCGGGGGAACCTGCTAATCGCAGGCCCGACGGGCACCGGCAAGTCGACCCTGCTGCGCTACCTGGGAAGCTATTTCGATCCCAGCGCCCGCATCGTCGTGCTGGAGCAGTTGGCCGAGCTGGGCCTGGAGCGCTACCACCCCCACGTGGTCGCCCTGGAGGCCAAAGTGGGGCTCCCGATGTCCGAACTTCTCCAGCACGCCCTGCACCGACGTCCCGACTACATCGTAATGAAGTCCTAGTAAGTACTGGTTAACCCACCCTCGGGCAGACTAAGCCCCTGAGGTGGTTTTTTCATGTCTACCGTGGCCGAGTACATCGTGAGCCAACTGGCTGCCTGGGGTGTCCGGCACATCTACGGCGTCGTTGGCGATACCTTCTTCCCCTTCATGGACGCCATCGCAGCCCAGGGGCAGGTGCGGTTCATCCCCGTGCGCCACGAGACCGCTGCTGGCTTTATGGCCTCTGCGGAGGCCAAGCTGACGGGGCGCCCCGGCGTGTGCGTCGCCACGAGCGGCCCCGGCATCGCCAACCTGCTGAACGGCCTGGGGGATGCCTACGCCGATCGGGTACCCGTCCTGGCGCTGACTGGCCAGGTGGAGTCCAAGAAACTCGGCACCAACACCAAGCAATACGTAGACCAGCAGGCCCTGGTTCGACCCCTGGCCAGCTCCACGGAGCTGCTGGCTCACCCGGATGCCATCGGGACCCTGCTGCCGGGCGCCCTCCGCACGGCCCTGGGCGAGAACCGGGTCGCCCACCTGAGCGTGCCCAAGGACCTGTGGGCCCAGCCGACGAGTGCGGCCATCACCCCGCCTGAGCCCTTCCTGGGCGCCGCCCCGAGCCCTACGCAGGAGGTGCTCGACGGGGCCGCCGCCCTGATGCGGGCGGCCAAGCGGCCTCTGATCCTGGTGGGGCAGGGCGCCCGACCCGCCCGAGAGGCCATCCTGGCGCTGGCAGACAAGTGGGGCGCCGGCATACTGCACTCTATGCCTGCGATCGGGGTCGTGCCGGGCACCCACCCGCTCGCCCTGGGCGGCCTGGGCGCTGGCGGCACCGATGCCAGCCACACCGCACTCCAGGAGGCGGACTTGCTGCTCACCATCGCCTGCAACTGGTGGCCGGCCCAGTTTGTGCCCGAGCACCTCCCTGTGATCAAGCTGGACCGGCAGCCGATCGCGGTGGGCGGGACCATGCCGGTCCGTTATGGGGTTCCCGGACTGGCCCAGGAGGTGATCCCCCGCCTCCATATCAGTGATGAACCACGCACTGAGTGGAGGGCGCGGCTCCACGACCTGAAATCCCAGTGGAATGCCAAGGTGTCCCAAGAGGCAGCCCAAGCCGGCCCGCCCATGAGCCCCCAGGCGATCGTGCGGACCCTGGAGCAGGCCCTGCCCCCCGACGCCATCATCGCCCTGGACACCGGCGACCACACCGTCTGGTTCAACCGGGTCTTCGAGGGGACCCGCCACGAGGTACTGGTCTCCGGGCGCTGGCGCTCCCTGGGCTTCGGCCTGCCCGCCGCCCTGGCCGCGAAACTCTGCCACCCGGAGCGGACCGTAGTCGCTCTGGTGGGCGATACCGGGCTCCAGTCCCTGCTGGGCGAACTGACCACCGCCGCCGACCTCGGCCTGCCCGTCACGGTCATCCTAGTCAACAACGGCCTCATGGCGATCGAGCAGAACCGGGCAAAGATGCAGGGCCATACCCTGATGGGTACGGCCCCGAACAATCCGGACTTTGCGGCTGTCGCTCAAGGGTGCGGTGTAAGGGGCATGCGGGCGAACACATCCGCCGAGTTGGCCGAAGCCCTCAAGGTGGCCATGTCGACCAACCGCCCCGTCCTGATCGATGCCGCCGCCTCCTCCCCCGTGGCGCCCACCAGCCAGTCCTGAGCTATTTGAGGGGGATTTTCACAACGTCACCGTCCCGGCTACGCTCGGCGTGCTGCCGAGCCTCCGCCCGGACAAGGTTCTCCACCTTGCCATCCAGTGTGATCACATGAACCGCCGTCCCCTCGCGGTTTGGCGATGTGGCGACCTGCCTCGGCAGGTGCTCACGACCGGCGCCATCGAGCACGACCCAATCTTGCAGATCTTTGAGATCGTCCTGGGTCGCTTCGGTCCAGGGAGCCCGGAAGGCCACCTCGGTATTGCCGTCGGCGGTGGTCTGGATCGAAAGGAACTCCATCCAGAGGCGACCGTATTCCGTGCGGGCGCCCTCCTTCAGCTCCACCGAGGGGCCGCCGGCGACCCAGCGCACCTTCTCGCCCAGGCTGAACACCAGTTCCGAGGCCGTGTCCGGATCCACCCGGTCGAACTCGAAGCGGAAGCTGATCGTCCCATCGACAGCGCCATCCGACGAAATACCGTGCGGCTTGACCGCCACACCGTCCACGCTCAGCTGGGGCTCCCTAATCTCCGTCTCCTTCGAGAGCCTCCCCTTCGCCTCCACCACCGTCTGGGTCGGGGCCAGCAGCACCCGGGTGACGGTCAGGTCATAGCCATCCCCCTTCAGTTGCTGGCCCACCGCCACGGTACGGCTTAGTTTGTCCAGCGCCTGGCGCGACGCCATGAAGCTTACGTGCCAATCACCCTTGATGGCGCCCACCTCTGTGACCTGGAGGTCGACGACAGAGGTCGGGGTGGGCAGCGGTCCCGTCTCGTACTCTCCGACGATCCGACCATCATCCACTTCCCACCTGCCGCTGGTGCTCATCCGGCTCTCCATCTTGTTTAATCGGATGTCTTCGAAGCGCAATCGCCCCTGCTCAGCGCTGATGCCTTCCCCCTCGATGACAAAGTAGAAGACCGTACGGGCAGAGTCCGCAAGCACGCTCTCTACGCGGAAGGTAATCCCCTGGTCTGTCGCAGACCGGCCCACAGGCGCGACGTAGCCCTTCTGGTCCGCCCATGAGGCCCCTTCATCGAACTTGGCCATCCTGGCGATATAGGGCCCGATCACCGGGATTCCCGATGCGACCGATACCACCGCGGGCCAGAAGAGGACTGCGCTGACGGCTGCCGCAGCCGCTGCCGCCGCCCCAAACCGTCGGCCCCAGCGGCGAAGCGCCCGCCGGCGCACCAGCCGCTCCAGCGCCTCCGCCCGTTCGGCTGGCAGAATCTCTTCGGATAGCCACGGCTCTGCCGCGGTTTGCAGCTTATGTTCCAGGCTCATAACTCCCCAGCTCTCCTTTCAACCCCACCAAGGCGCTTGCGCAGGGCGCCGAGCGCCCGATGAATCCGTGACTTGACCGTGCCGGCCGGCACGCCAAGCAGGTCGGCCATCTCGTCCACCTGCAGATCGCTCAGAAACCGGAGCACCAGCACCTGCCGGTGATGCTCATCCAGCCCCATCACCAGATCCCACAGCTGGGCGTTCTCCAGGTGCTCCTCCGGTCCG
This sequence comes from Symbiobacteriaceae bacterium, assembly GCA_050789255.1. Classification (GTDB taxonomy): domain Bacteria; phylum Bacillota; class Sulfobacillia; order Symbiobacteriales; family Symbiobacteriaceae; genus JBOZRQ01. The sequence continues at coordinate 31,511 of JBOZRQ010000052.1, read as the reverse complement.
GGGGCAGGGTCGGGCTCGTCCGATCCGCCCACCACATCCAGCACGACCGTCCGGTTGCGTGCCCGCAACAGGTTCTTGGCCTTGTTGATCAGAATGCGGCGGACCCAGGGGCCAAAGGCCTCCGGGCCGCCCCGGAGCTCTCGAAACCGATCGTAAGCGGTCAGCGTGGCCTCCTGGACCATATCCCAGGCGTCGGCCTCCTGACCGGCTAAAGCACGGGCGATTCGCATCAGCTTTCCCTGCTCCGCCCGGAGCAAGCGGAGAAACTGCTCGTCGGTTCCTCGCATGTCGGACCTCCTCTACACGGCGGCGCCACCGTGTCTATACCATAGACAATCAGCCGGCCCAAAACGTTCCACCTGCATAGGGCCCATCTTCCAACCCAACACTAGGGGCAGGAGGAGATTGGCATGTTCACCGCCTGGACCCTGAACCGGATGCTCGTCCTGTTCGCCGCCCTGGCCTTCGCCCTGGTCGGGACGCAGGTCTTCCTGTTCCACTACCGGGGCAACTTCCGCCACTGGACCATGTACACCCCGGTGGTCGGCGCCCCGCTGGCCGCCCTCGCCCTGGCCTGGTTCGCCTTCTTCCCCTCGGTGGCAATGCGCACGGTAGTCACCTGGATCCTCTGGATCGAGGCGTTCGCGGGCCTGGGGGGCTTCACCATGCACGCCCGGGGCATCCGCCAGCGCATCGGCGGCTTTGTGATGCAGAACGTGCTGACCGGGCCGCCCATCGTGCTGCCGCTCACCCTGAGCGCCTTCTCGCTGCTGGGCCTGATGGCCCTCTACTGGCGCCTGTAAGGGGGAGATCTCATGATCGAAAGCCGGTACAAGGGCTACGACGTGATGATGCACCGGGAGGAGTGGGACGAGCACACCCGGCACGTCATCGATAAGCGGATGGCCGAGGTTCAGCCGCCGCAGTTCTTTACGTTAGATGAGGCTGCGGCGCTGCGGTGCGCCATCAGCCGCCTGCTAAATGAGGATGATTCCTGGCTGGTCGACAAGGTGCTTGAGCACATCGACGGGACCCTGGCCCACGGGACCGGCGAGGGCTTCCGCCCGGAGTGGCAGCCCCCGGAGGCCCAGTTCTGGCGCGCCGGGGTCGCCCTGCTGGGCGAGGGCTATGCCGGGAAGCCGCCCGAGTGGCAGGATGAGCGCCTTCGCTACATCCAGCAGAACCATCCGGACTTCTTCAAGGCGCTGCTCAAGGAGACTGTCGCCGGCTATTGCTCGCTGCCGCCAGTCTGGTCGTTCATGGGCTACGGCGGGCCGGCCTACCCCCGCGGCTACGTCCGCATCGAACTGGGCCTGACCGACCCGTGGGAGGCGAAGCAGCATGGCGAATGATCCGGTCGATGTCTGCATTGTGGGCGCCGGCGCCGCCGGGGGCGTGCTGGCCGCTGAACTGGCCGAGGCGGGCTTCTCGGTGGTCGTGCTGGAGGCGGGGCAACACTGGGACCCCCAGCACGACTGGTCCTCCGACGAGCTGGCCACCCAGAACCAGGCCTGGCGGGAGACCCGCATCACTGCGGGCGCTAACCCGCTGAAGCTCGCCAAGAACAACTCAGGGCGTGGCGTCGGGGGCGGCACCGTCCACTTCAACGGGGTCGCCCTGCGCTTCCGTGAGAGCGACTTCAAGACCTACACCGAAGATGGGGTGGGCGCCGACTGGCCCATCTCCTATGATGACCTGGCGCCGTACTACGACAAGATCGAGCGGGAGACCGCCGTCTCGGGACCACGCAGCTGGCCGTGGGCGCCCAAGCGGCCCCCCTATCCCTACCCGGCTCGGGACCCGCTGAGCGGCCCAGCGATGATCTTCCGGCAGGGCTGCGAGAAGCTGGGTATCGAGACGGTGCCCACCCCGCTCTTTATCCTGTCCGCCCCCTTCGACGGGCGCCCGGCCTGCACCAACCGGGGCTTCTGCGTGCAGGGCTGCATGGTCAACGCCAAGTTCAGCACCCTGATCACCTACATCCCCCGGGCGCAGAAGCACGGCGCCCAGGTCCGGCCGGGCTGCATGGTCTCCCGGATCAACCTGGACAAGGACGGACGGGTCAGCGGGGTCACCTACATCCATGACGGCCAGGAGCATGAGCAGAAGGCCCGGGTGGTGATCCTCGCCGCCTTCGCCATCGAGACGCCCCGGCTGCTACTGATGTCGGCCTGCCCCCAGTTCCCGGACGGCCTGGCCAACGGGAGCGGCCTGGTCGGCAAGCGGCTGATGACCCACCTCAGCCAGGATGTGTGGGCCCGCTTCGACCAGGAGATCCGGCCCTACAAGGGCACCCCGGTGCTGGCCACGAGCCAGGACTTCGTGCCCACCAACCCCAGCAACGACTGGGTGAGGGGCTTTACCATCCACGCCCACGGCTTCCGCCCGGTGGAGTTCGGCAAGGGGATCGCGGTCCAGAACATGGTCTGGGGCCGGCAGCTCCAGGAGCTCCTGCGGGACTACAACTTCTACGCCAAGTTTACCATCGTGGGCGAGGTGCTCCCCTACGATCAGAACCGGGTCACCCTGTCCGACGAGAAGGACCGCTTCGGCCTGCCGGCGCCCAAGGTAACCTTCAGTTACGGCGAGAACGAGCAGCGGATGGCCAAGGGCGGCCTGGCCAAGCTGCGGGAGATCGCCGAAGCCGCCGGCGGCGAGGTGCTCTACCAGGGCGACGACACCGCCCACCTGATGGGCGGCTGCATCATGGGGAGCGACCCGTCCACCTCGGTGGTCGACGGCTACGGGCAGTGCCACGAGATCCCGAATCTGTTCGTCGCCGGCGCCCCGGTCTTCCCCACCAGCACCCCGCACAACCCGACCCTGACCATCATGGCGCTGGCCGCTCGGACGGCCGACCGGCTGAAGGAGCTGGCGGGTCAGAGGCGGATCTAGGCGCCGGGGTCGTCCCCAGGTACGATGTCAGATTCAGCCCCCTGTACGTTTGAGGAAGGACGGCCCTGCGGTAGGATTGAACCGTAAACTACCGCACGAAAGGGCGTCATCGTATGAAGAAGTACTTTTCCGGGATCACCCTGATCGCACTGGGGACGCTGCTCTTCCTCCAGTCGGCCGGCATCTATTACTTTGGGCTCACGCTGTGGCCCACCGTGGTGCTCTGGCTCGGCCTGGAGATGATCTGGGGCAGCCTGCTGCATGGTCACCACGGGCACCACCGCCCCTCGCTCTTTGGCGCCGGGCTGGGCGCCGTGGTCGGCGGCTGGGGCCTCACGCACATCCTGGCCAACGGCGGGTTCACGGCAGCCTACACGGTCCGGGAATGGTTCCAGCTCACCTGGCCGGTCCTGCTGGTCACCCTGGGCATCTCGCTGCTCTTCGGTCGGCGGCACTGGCACATCTACTGGTAAAAGGACGGCCCGGGGCGATCGCCCCGGGCCTTCGTCTATTCCTGCGAGATCAGCACAAACTCGTTGGTCTTCACGATGCCAACACCCGGTGCGAACCAGACGGGCCCCTTGCCCAAATCGATCCGCACGGCCTGCCGAAAGAGGCCTGCCGGTGTTTCCACGGGCTCAGCGCTAGCACCTGCGAGCGCCCCGGGAAAGACGACTATGTACTCGCCCCAGGGCTGCAATCGCCCGTCAGCCAAGGCCCCGACCGCACGGACCTCGCCGTCCACCCGACGCATCAGCACCCTGCACCCGCAGCGGGTGTCCCGCACGGGTATCAACTCCCGCTTAGTGCCATCAAACCAGGTGACCTCCATGGGGTGCTCAAAGGTGAGGCTGAAGCGGGACCCTTCCACGCCCTCGTAGGTCAGACGGCGCCCGGCGGTCAGCGGCATGTAGTCTGCGTGCCCAAGCTGGATTGCTGTGTTTCTTTGCGCCGGGAGGTCCACGAACGGAGCGACCCCGGTCCCGGTGGTGATGACGGCCACTCCGGCGACGATGGCCTGGATCAGGCGGGTTGCTGGCATAGGTGTTGCCTCCTCGTAAAGATTTAACGCTACAACTTTCGCACAGACCTCCCTGCTTTATGTCCCAATTGGTTGGAAAATCGCGATTACTCCTCCGAGGTAACCGCCACCTCCCCGGACTCCGCCGCCCGAGTAGCCCCCCATTTCCACTGCACATCGCACAGCACGTCGTCGGTCCCCGGGGCACGAAAGAGCGTGAGCGAGGCCACAAAGTGGCGCAGCAGCTGCTTCTGATGCTCCACCTCCAGCCGCCGGATATCCCCTACCGACCGGGCCAGTTCGGCGGTCTGGGCTTCCACGGCCATGGCGGCCTCAATGTCCGCGGCCGCCCGCTCAAGCCGCTCAGCCCGTTGCCGCAGCTCCTGCCCTTCCCGGGCCATGTCGGCCCGCTGCTCCCGGAACTCCTCCAGGGTCAGCTCCCCGTCCCGGAACAGCTTGCGAATGCGAGCCTCCGCCTCCTCCAGGCGGGCCAGCTCCCTGCCCACGGCGGCCGCGGCTGAGCGGGCGCCCTCCAACTGCGCCGCCGCCTCTGCCCGGGTCCGCTCCGCATAGCGCTCCTGGGCGACCTGGTCGCCGAACTCCGACCGCAGCTTGGTCAGGACGATCTCATTGACCAGATCCTGCCGGATGTAGCCGCACCCGCAGGCCGCACTTCCCTTCTTGCGTTGGCCCGAGCAGCGGTAGTAGTACTCCTTGCTCCCCCCGCCCTTATACCCGATGATGGCGTGGCCGCAGACGCACCGGGCCAGGCCGGTGAGCAGGTGCGGGCTGGAGAAGGCCCGGCCGGAGCTGCCCTTCGCCACCCCGGGGCGGGTCGCCCGGACGGCCTGCACCGCGTTCCACTCCTCCCGGGCGATGATCGCCGGCACGGCATCCCGCCGCACCACTGCTGGCTCCGCCTGCACCAAGTAGAAGGACTCGCCCTTCCGCTTGGCCCGGGCGGGGTTGCGGCTGCGGCGCCCGTAGTGCAGGTCGCCGCAGTAAAGCGGGTTCTCCAGGATCTTCTTGACCGTGCTCTCGTTCCAGAGGCGCCCACCCCGGAAGCGCAGGCCCTCGCCGTTCAGCTTGTAGGTGATGCTGATCACGCCGGCGCCCCGCCGGTACATCTCGTAGATGCGACGGACCACCGGCGCCTCGTCCGGGTCGGGCACAAAGCCCGGCTGATAGCCGTACGGCGGCTTGAAGCCCGGGTTGCGCCCCTCTTCGGCGCGCCGCAGCTTGCCCGAGAAGGTCCGCTCCCGAATCACGGCCCGCTCCCACTCGGCGTAGCTGACCAGCATGTAGAAGAACATCTTCCCGGCGTGGTTGGTGGTGTCGATCGGCTCCCGAGCGCTCTTGACGTGGCAGAGCCCGTCCCACTCCTCCAACACCAAGGTGACGGTGTCGACCACGCTGCGGGAGAGCCTGTCCAGCTTGAAGACGACCACGCAGTCCACTCGGCCTGCCTGCACGGCCTGCCGCAGCTCCCGCATGGCCGGTCGGTCGAGGCTGCCGCCCGAGTACCCATCATCGATAAAGAGCAGGTCCTCCGTGTAGTCCCAGCCCTGGCTGAGCAGGTAGTGTTTGCAGCCGTCCAGCTGCACATCCAGCGTGGTCCCGTCGGACTGGTCGTCGGTGGACCAGCGGATGTAGATCGCTACCTTGCTGGGATCGATGGACTTCTGCCGCATCCTCATCCCCCGATTTGTTATAGGGTAATACCTTGACGGTGTTGGGATTTCATGGGAATCTGTACTTAGGTATAATCTACCAGATTCAGAGATTACTGTCACTACATCGTAGTGGGCGAGGTGCTGGGACCTGAGGCGCTCCAACTGCTGATGGCGATGGCGACGGGCCATCCCGGAGCCTCCACGGTCCATGCGCAGTCGCCCGCCCGGCTCTTTGACCGGCTGTCGCTGGCCATCCTCCATGCCCGCCTGCAGATCGACCATACCGATCTACTCCGCTACCTGGCCGAAGCGGTCGACGTGGTCGCCTACATCGAGCGCCTGGCCGACGGCACCCGCAAGATCACCATGATCAGCGAGATCGAGGGGTTTAAGGACGGCAACCCCGTCCTGCGCACCCTGTTCCGCTTCATTCCGGAATCGGTGACCGAGACGGAGGTCGTCGGGGACTTCTGGCAGGAACGGGAGCCCTCCGACCGCCTTGTCGCCAAGCTGGCCCGCTGGGGGGTTCTGCTTTGACGGTGATGATGGTGTTCCTGGCCGCGAGTTTGGGCCTGGTGGTCTTCTGGGTAGCCTCCCGCTACCCCTGGCCGGCGCCCCCTGCGCCGGCGAAGCGGCGCACCCTGCTCACCCCGCTGGAGGAGTACCTCAAGCGGGAGCTGGAGCAGGCCCGCCTCAGCCTGCCCGCCCGCACCCTGCTGAACGCCATCCTGCTGTCGGGCGCCCTCGGGGTGCTGATCACCTACGCCTTTCAGAACGGCCTGCTCACCGCCATCGTGGCCACCGCGCTCGCAGCGATGCCGCTCCAAGCGGTGCGAGCCCGCAGCCAGGCCCGGGCCCGGGGCATCGCCAAGGCGGCGGAGCCAGCGATCGTGCAGATTGCCAAGCTCTGCGAGGTCCGGGGCCACCCCTTCCTCGCCCTCTGCGACGCCCTGCCCATGCTGGAGCCCCCGCTCAAGGCCGAGTTCGACCGGGTCCTCGCCGAGACCCAGGCCGGCGCCCATCTCCCGGACGCCCTGCGGGAGCTGGCCGTCCGGTGCTGTAACAACTTCTACCTCCATCAGCTTGCGGAGCTGGTGGCGATCCATATCCGCCAGGGCGGCGACCTGTCCGGCGCCCTCCTTCGCCTCGCCGACCGCATGCGCACCATGGACGAGCTGCGGGCTGAGGAGACCGCTGAACTCTTTGGGTACAAGATGTTGACCAGGCTGCTCTTCGTGGCTGGGCTCGCCCCGCTCCCCTACTGGGCCCTGACCAAGTCCCCCAGCCTGGGCTTCTTCCTGCACAACGATGGCGCCCAGACGCTGCTCCTCTGGGCGCTCATCAGCGGCTTAGCCATCGCCTCTTTGCCCTACTGGATGGCGATTGAAGACTGAGGAGGTGTAGCCAAGTGGGCGCCATCCTGCTGTTCGCCGCTGCGGCCGGCTTGGCCACCTTTGGCCTGCTGATGGCCCTGCCTGCTTTCTCGCCGAGGAGGTTCATGGTGCGGCGCCTGGGCCCTGTCCCAGTCGTTCCTGCTCAATCGATGCGGGTCCGGAGGCTGGCGCTCAGGCTGCGGGAGGTCCCGCAGACCCGCCGGCTCTCGCCCGCCCAGTTCCGGCTGATCCAGGCCGGGGCTGCCGGGGCGGCCGCCCTGCTGGTGGGGGCGCCCTGGTTGCTCTTCGGGCTCCACCTCAACCTGGTGGCCCTACTCCTCTACCCCGCCGCCGCCTGGGGGGCGCCGGAGCTGTGGCTGTGGCTCCAGGCCCGGCGGCGCAAGGCGCTGCTGACCCGGACCTACCCCGACCTGCTGGCGCACCTCGTCACCCAGACTCGGGCGGGCGCCGGCACCCTGCAGGCCTTCGCCAGCTCCCCGCCCGTCCTGCGGGAGCCCCTGCGCAGCGAAGTCGAGGACCTGATCGCCGACATGCGGATCGCCCCGTTTCCGGCGGCGCTCCAGCGCTTCGCCGACCGCTGCGACGTCCCAGAAGTCCGGGCCTTCGCCCAGAACGTCATCTACCAGCAGTCCCTGGGCATCGCCCTCTCCGAGGTGCTGGAGAGCGAGGAGGCCCACGCCCTGGCCATGGCCCGGCAGACCACCCGCCAGCGGATTCAGGGCTCGGCCATCGCCATGGCCACCGTCACCGTCATCCTGCTGCTCAATGGCCTCGCCATCTTCCTGACGCCGCTTTTCTTTGACTTCCTCCAGCTGGTCGGCAGCCAATAGGAGCATGACCATTCCCGCCCTCCGGCGGGGTTGACATACACAGGCTCAATCGCAGGGAGGTGCCCCTATGTCACGGAGGTACGCCGAGCTCCTGCGCCGGGAAGACGGTGGCGTCGCCACCTACGTCGCCCAAGCCGTGATGGTCCTGTCCGTCCTGGGCGTTGCGTTCCTCGTGATCGCAGCGAGCAGCAACCTGGGCAGGTTCATCGTCGATCGGGTGTACAACTTCATGACGCACGCTCCACAGTAAAGCCCGGGGCCGGGTGCGGGGCGGTTGCCGTGCGCCGCCGCCCCCGCTCCGGCGCCCGTCCACAGGAGGTGTGTGCGATGTCCCAATATATCGCCGGGGGATTGATGATCTTGCTGCTGTGTGCAGCTGCACTGCTGGGGATCGAGGCCTATGGGATCTATGACGCCGTCCGGATGGTGGACGCCGCCCTGCTCGACGGCCAGCTGAAGCTGGCTGCCGATGGTGGGGTCTCGCCTGCGGTGGAGCGCCAGGTTCGCCGCCGGATTGAAGCGGAGGGCGGCGATCTGAGCCATCTGCAGATCAGCGGCACCAGGCCGGAAGCCCCCTATGGCGAGATGGTCACCCTGGAGGTGGATTACGAGCACCGTTATGCGCTCAACATGCTGGTCCCAGGCGGGTCGGGCTGGCGGGCCGGCACCTTCCACATCCACCGCTCGGCGACCATGATGTCCGGGTGGCAGCCATGAAGGGCCGGCAGGATGGGGGCGCCGCCATCTACCTGCTGGGCGGCGCCCTCCTGGTGCTGATCCTGGTGGGGAGCCTGGGGCTGGGTGAGGCGGTCCGGGCCAGCGCGGCAAAGGCCCGGGCGACCCGGGCCCTGTCGGCGGCGCTGCGGAGCGCCGCCCAGCTTGACCTGCACAACCGGGACCAGGTGGAGCGCACCTTCCGCCAGGTGCTGGAGGCGAACCTGGGCGCCCAGCCCCATGAAGCCGAGCTGGTGATCCTGCCCGATGGAGGCTTCGACCCGCTCTCCGAGCAGCAGGTGGCCCGGGGCGCCATCTCTGCCCGGCTCGAGATCCCCTACCGCCTCGACTACCTCGGCCGCTGGCTCCCTGAGCTAAAGCTGCAACTCGTCCATCTGGAGTTCGCCGTCAAGAGGAACGGAGTGGGCTGACCTAGAATTTAGCAAGAATTCCACCCTGGAGGCACCCGCTTGAACATTCGAGGCTACGCCGCCGTTATCGCTGCCGCCACGCTCTGGGGCTTTGCCGGTACCACCGCCAAGTACCTGTTCTCCTCCACCGCCGTCGCCCCGTTCCTGCTGGTGCAGGTGCGCATGGGCCTCTCCTTCCTGCTGCTCATGCTCGTTCTGGCCGTTACGGCGCCCGGGCTCCTGCGCATCCGCAAGCAGGAGACGGGCTTCCTTGCGTTCTGGGGCATCTTTGGCATGGCGGCGGTCCAGTTCACCTACTTCCTGACGATCTCGGAGACCAACGTCGCCACGGCCATCTTCCTGCAGTACCTGGCCCCTATCCTGACCGCGCTGTACGCCTGGCTGGTGGAGAAGCAGCGGCTGGGCGCCCTCCTCATCGGGTGCCTCGCCCTCGCCCTGACCGGCTCTGTGCTCCTGATCTTCGGCGGCAGCGCCACGCTGCTGGTCAGCCCCCTGGGCCTGGCATCCGGCCTGGCCTCCGCCGTCTTCATGTCGTTTTACACCATCTACGGGGCGAAGGGCGTCGGGCGGATCTCCCCCTGGACCCTGCTGATGTATGGCCTCGGCTTTGGCTTCGCCTTTTGGCTCGTGGTGGACGCCGGTCTGCTGGCGCTGGGGCGGGCCTCGATTCCTCCGGGCACCTTCTCCAGCCCCACGCTCTGGGGTTTCTTCGCCTACATGGCCATCCTGGCGACCATCGTACCCTTCGGCCTCTACCTGATCGGGCTGCAGTGGGTCTCGCCCACCAAGGCGACCATCACGGGCATGCTGGAGCCGGTCATCGGCGGAATCACCTCCTACCTGGCCCTTCACGAGACGCTGCAGACCGTTCAGATCCTCGGCGGAGCGCTGATCGTGCTCGCCGTCATCCTGCTTCAGTCCAAGCAATATCGAACTTGAGGAGGCACCACCCGATGGCTTACTGCTCCAAATGCGGAGCCGCCAGCAATGGCCAGTTCTGTGCGCAGTGCGGCGCCCCGATCCAGCGCCCCGCGGCTCCGGCTCCGCAACCGCCGCAGCAGCCCTACCCGTACGCGCAGCAAGGGCAGTACGCCTACGTGCCGCCGCCTCCCAAGAAGTCGAACGGATTGCTGATCGGCCTGGGGGTGGTGGGTGGCTTGGTGGCCGTGGGACTCGGCGTGTTCCTGACCCAAGGAGGTTCCAGCTCCGCACCTGCGGGTTCATCCTCCAGCCCGGCAGCCTCGTCTACCAGGGCGAGGGCCGGCTACGTAACCGGCTCCGTGCTTGATGAACGCGGCGCCGCCATGAACGTCGCCGCCGATCAGGTGGTCATCCGCATCACCGGCACCCGCGCTTCCGACAGCACCCAGGTCACCGGCCTCGTGCCGGTCCAGTCGGGCGGCCGCTTCGAGATGAAGGTCCCCGACGGCACCTACAAGGTGACCGGGTATGTGAAGGTCAACTTTGAGGGCAAGGAGTACTGGCTCTCGCTGGAACCCTCCATCGGTGCGGACGCCCGCGACTCGAAGGCCGGCATCGCCGTGGACATGCGCATGAAGCTCTCCGGCCAGCGGCCGGGCTACGATGCCAAGAACCCCTACTCTTACTACGGCGGCTACGTGAGCATGCAATACCAGGGCCGCACCCTCCCGGACGACGCCCAGGTCAAGTTCACCCTGACCCCCCTCAGCCCGCTGGCCGACGGCAGCCAGGGCAAGCCCCTCACGTTCACCGCGACGGGCGCGCAGCTGCGCAGCAACCCTTCCATGAAGGATATCCCCCTGGCCCGGTACCGCATCACCGGCGAGGTCACCCTTCCGAACGGCACCAAGAAGGCCGCCCTCATCAGTAAGGCCACCGGCGGGGCCGCCACCACCCAGGAGTTCACCTTCCCGGCAGTCTCGACCGGAGAGGGCGTCGAGGGCGTTGCACTTTGGATGATGGGCGAACAGTAACGGAAACAGCCGAGGGGGTCACGGACTCCCTCGGCTGTCGTCTATTCGGGCTTCAGGGGCAGCCAGACTTCAACCTCGTGGCTGCCGGACGTGTCGTAGACCTCCACGTACAGTGCATTCTGCGATTCCTTCACGTATCCTTGCTCGACGATCCACCGGTCAAGGAGGGCGTAGATCTCCCCCATCTGCCGCTCATCACCGCGAGCGACGGCGTAAGTGCCACCAACGGTAAGGAACTCCAGGCCCGCAGGAAGGACCTCCGGCGCCGCCGTCACGACATAGCCGGTGTAGAAGGTGCCCTCCACATGGTCCGGACGAAGCTTAGGCTGGTACAGGGCGACTTCCGCCTGCGTCCGGAAGGGAATCTCGGCTGCGCGGGCGTGAAGCTTTGCTGCGGCCTCCGGCACGAGGGTGCCGTAGGCCGTGAACATCCCGGTGTGCTTCGTTCCGACAACCATGAATTCACGATATTCGGTCCTGGCTGACATCAATCTGCTCCTTTACTGTATCGATCAATAGTTACTTCGACCCACGGAGTAAACAGCCCTTTCGGCTCAGCAAACACATCCTCCCAAAGGAGGAGGAAGCTTCTCCCTCTTTCCTCGCATAGAAAGTTCATTCCCCCGTGCGATGCCGGGTCCGAGGCGCTTTGGTAATCTAGACCTGCGAACCAAACAAGGGAAAGCGGGGGATCGAGATGACCAGGAGCCATCAGGAGTTCGATCTAGCCGAGAAGCTGCAGGAACGTGGGTACAGCCGGGAGCAAGTAACCATGGGCCTTGATATTGCAGACGTCGTGGTCTCCGTCAGCGAGCGTGGCACCACCCTGCTGAAGAGACTGCTGCCGATGCGCCCCGAGCGCGTCCGGTAGCCTAACCATACACATAGATGCGCAAGACGCCGGCCACCCACAGGGTGCCGGCGTCTTCTTTCACGTTCACAGGTAGTCGCCGACCTCAACCAGTTCGTGCCGTGGAGAACTCAGGACACAGTGGCGCAGAATCGGCACATGGGCTGCGCCGATGATCACGAGGATGCGGTCCTCTGCAGACTCTGTGATCCGCTTGAGGTTGGCAAAGATCCGCAGGTTCCGGTTGAACCACCAGCCGGTTATGTAATCGACGATCGTGTAATCCCCGGCAGGTGCATCCACCCAGTTCAAGTACCCAGCGTGGTTGACCTGAGCATACTCAAGGGAGTTCAAATACCGCAGATGGTCTCGTAGGGTCTGGGTGAGAAGCACCTGGTCATCGTAGCGGGCCAGGGCAAAGATGTCGGCATCACGCCAATCCATGAGGCTCATTTGCAGTTGCTCATCGGAAAGCCCATGGCCGGCCTCGCCCAGCCGCTTCCGGGCATACTCCAGGATGGTCTGAGGGGGCTCGTAGAACCGCCCCCACTCGTCGATCTGGTAGACCCGGTCATGCCCACCCAGGGCTGCGAGCCGGAACCCGAGTTGATACTCCTCGTCGGCCCTGGGCGCCAACGTGCCCGCCCGGAACTCCTGGTACCTCTGGTTGAGCCGTTCGGAATGCTCCAGCCTGAACTCCAGCGCGATCTTGGTAGGACTGAACCGATGCAGTCGCTGCACGACCTCTGCGATCTCCGCCTGCCGCTGCTCCGACCGCATGTCTACGCGAACCTCCGACTTGTGCACATCCAGATCCGGGTAGCCGAAGTGAAACGTCCCGAGCAGCATCACCTTCGCCCGCTCCGCCTTGATCCCCATGATCGACCGGAGCTGACCTGTGTCCATATCATACCCTCCCGCCCGTCACTTGCTGCCTGGGCCAGAGCCTCCAAACGACATACCCCGCTGTCCCGATTTGCACCAGCCAGTAGAGCATGTTCAGAAAGATGTTCACCTTCCAGGCCAGGTGATCCGGAGGAAGTCCGTTCCGGCTGTTGAAGAAGCGTTGGAGCCAGATGCCCCAAAAACTACTGATGCTGAGCATGGCCCCCCAGACTGCCAGCAGCCTGGCGCCCGGGTCGGCGCCCCGGACGATCATGATCACCGAGCTGCCAAGTACTGTCGGCCCCAGTAGAAAATGCCCCAAGGTGAGCCAGCGCTGCAGGTCCATCGCTGGTGTACTGGCCGCGGCCAGCCCCATTAGCGCCAGCAGCGCAGCAACCAGGGCGCCCGCCGTCGCCAGACCCTTGGCCTTGCGGCGGGCCACCGAGCGCCGTGCGAGGTGCAACGCATGCTCTGCCTGGGCCGCATCCAGCTCCGGCAGACTGTCCTCGGGCGAAAGCTGCGGCAGACCCTGCTGGAACCGCCACCAGTTCGCCCGCCGGATCAGGTCGGCTTCGTCCCGGGCGTCCATGAACAGGTCCCCTGCGACATCGGGGTCTGAGACGAGGCTGAGGGCCAGGGCGTACCGGCGGAGGACCTCATGCTTATTCATTCGTTTCACCCTATTACGAACAAGGTTAACCTATGGAGTACGCAGCGATCGAATTTGGTTCGAATGAAAGCGCGACAAAGCCCCGCCTGCCATGGCAAGCGGGGCGCCGCAATTTCAGTTCATCGAAAAGAGCTCCTTCATGCGCTTCACGTTCGCCCGGCTCACGATCACCTCGGAGTGGTCCTTGTCCTTCATCTTCAGGATGTAGGCGCCGTTGAAGTACGGGCTGATCTCCTTGACCTGGAAGATGTTGATCAGGTAGCTCCGGTGGGACCGGAAGAACTGGTCGGCGGGCAGGCGGTCCGTCAGCTCCTGAAGGGTGAAGCGGGTTAGGAGCCGGTCGCTGTGGGTCTGCACGAAGACGTTGTAGCCCTCGGAGTAGATAAAGATGATCTCCGTGAGGGGCAGGGGGATCTGCTTCTCATCCTTCTCGACCATCAGGAAGCTCAAGGCGCCCGCCTTGCGCTCCTTAGCCTCGGTATCCTCCCTGGACTCCGCCGTCTGCGTGGCAGCAGCCGCCGTCGAGCCCACCGCCTCCCGCAGCCGCTGGACCGTCTCGGCGAGGCGGCCCGGCTCGAAGGGCTTGAGCAGGTAGTCCACTGCCCGCATCTCAAAGGCGGGCACGGCGTAGTTCTCGAAAGCCGTCACGAAGACGACCTTGGGCACGCCCTCCCGCCCCTTGAGCTGGCGAACCAGCTCGACGCCGGTCATGCCGGGCATCTGCACGTCTAGGAAGAGCACGTCGTAGTCGAGGGCGTCAATCAGGCGCATGGCCTCACGGGCATTCGTCGCCTCCCCGATGATCTCCACATCGGGAAACTGGCTCAGCTGGTACCGCAGTTCCATGCGTGCCGGGTATTCATCATCGACGATCAGCGCCTTGAGTACCATGCCCCACTCCGCTCCTTTGGCCCATCTGTGGCAACTATGATATTCCGTAGGACGCACCTTTGCCAAGAGCTGTGCGATGGATCATCAGATTTCTGCGGCGAATTACACGCTTCCGAGCGGGATTCGCACCCGGATCGCCGTGCCCCGCCCCGGCCGGCTCTTCACCTGGAGACGGTACTTCTCGCCGTACAGCGAAATCAAGCGGTCGTTCACGTTGGTCAGGCCGAGGCCCATGTTGTTGCCAAAGCCTTCCTCGAAGACCCGGCGGAGCCGCTCCTTGTCCATGCCGATGCCGTTGTCGGCGATGAAGACGTGGATCTCGTCGCGCACCCGGTGGGCCCGGATGCCGACCATGCCCCCCTCCTCCTTCGGCGCCAGCCCGTGGACCACCGAGTTCTCCACCAACGGCTGCAGGGTCAGGATCGGCACCTGCACCCCCATCACCCGGGGGTCGACCTTCATTTTGACCTGGAGCTTCTCGCCAAAGCGAGCCTTCTCCAGGGAGAGGTAGGTGTTGATGTACTCGATCTCATCCGCCAGGGTAATCAGGTTCCCCCGGTAGGAGAGCGAGCGCCGGAAGAACTGCGACAGGGTGATCAACAGCTCCCGGGACTTCTCCACATCCGTCCGGCTGAACATGATGATCGTGTTGAGCACGTTGAACAGGAAATGCGGCCGGATCTGGGCCTGAAGCGCCTCCAGGCGGGCCTTGGTCACCAGCTGGCGGTGGCGGTCGGCCTCGGCGGCCTCGATCTGCAGGCCGAGCAACGCCGCGATGGAGATGCCGAGCCGGGCCACATAGCTGGGCAGGGGCTGCGATGAGGTCCGGTAGAGCTTGAAGGTGCCCACCACCTGGCCCCGATACTTCAGCGGGGTGATGATGGCGCTCTTCAGCGGATGGGGACAGCCCGGCTCATCGCAGGAGAGGATCTTGGGGTCGGTGACGATCATGGTCTCGCCGGAGTCGATCACGGTGCGGGTGGCGCCGGTCAGGATCGGGCCGCCCTGCTGGTGCCGGCGGCAGCCGACCCCGTGGAAGCCGAGGATCTTCTTATCGTCGGTGATGGCGACCGCATCGACCTCGGTGATCTTGTGAATGATCTCGCAGATCTTCTGAGCCGACTCTTCGTTCAGCCCCTGGCGCAGGTAGGCCAGGGTCTCATCGCCAATGCGCAGGGTGGTGTCGAAGCTGGAGATCGACTCCAACAGTTCCTGGGGCGGCAGCTCCTCCCGCTCCTCGGGGCGCCGCATCTCCCAGATGAAGAGCCCCACCATCGCCAGCAGCACCAGGCCGGTGCCGTACCGGGCGGCGGCCCCGCCCAGGAGGCTCACCAGCAGCGCCAGGCCGCTGCCGATCAGGACGATATAGAGCAGCCGTTTCTGCGTCCGTTCCTTCATGGCGGCGCCGCCTCCTGTACGGGGTTACTTGCGTTCGATCTCGGCGTAGTTTGACTTCAGGCCGTCCTTGGTCACCGCCACGACGCCCCAGATGCCGGTGAAGTGGGAGTCCTCGTAGCCCGGGCGCCCCACCTCGGCCACCTTGGTCCAGGTGTCGCCGGCGGCCTGCTTATAGTAGACCTCGTACTTCACGACGTCGAGCTCGGCGTTGCGGGACCAGTCGATGAAGGTGCCGTTGTTGCGGGGCAGCGCCATCACGTCCCAGGGGTAGTTGGGCCGCTCGCTGGCCTTCCAGTCGTGCGTGAACAGGTCACGATAGTACTGGGTGAACTGCGGCGCCCCTGCGATCTTGATCGCCATCTCGCGGGCATAGCGGAAGGAGTTCTCCGACCCGTTTATGCTGGAGATGATCACCGCGTCGTCGACGATCAGCGACTTGTTGTGGTAGGTGCGGCCCACGCCGGATTCGTCCATGTTGACCAGGCGGGCCTCCAGCTTCAGGCCCTCCTTCTTGGCGAGACCGTTCAGGTACCCCACCACCTCGTGGTTGTCACGGGCCGAGTTCACGTTCACGTTGCGGCGGTCGAGCAGCACCTTCACGTCGACGCCCCGGCGGGCGACGGCGAGGATCTCGGTCAGGTAGGGCTGCGGGTACTTGGTCAGGTTCTCGGTGGCGCTGGCAGGGCCCCACCATTTGTAGATGTAGTTCGCGCTGATCAGCAGCTCCTGCTTGGCGCTGCGCAGCTGCCCCAGGAACCCGCTCTCCCGGTCCATGGTGTTGTCCGGGGAGAGAATCCGGGTGATGCTGGCGTTGGCGGTCATGGTCACCGGCTGGGGCTTGACGGCGGTGTACGTGATGCAGGGCCCGGCGTCGTAGGTGTCGGGCTCGAGGGGCGCATCGAGCTTGGCGTCGTACTTGCGTACATCGGCGTTGTTCTGGGCGAAGTCGAAATCCCAGACCTCGCGCCAGAGGTTGACCACGCCAGGCCCCTTGATCGCCGCCATCCACTCCCGGTTGCCGCAGGTGGGATCCGCCGTGTTATAGACGCTGCCCACGTAGTTGCCCGATACCACCATGACGGTCTCATCGTCGAAGATGCCGTACTTGGCGTGCATGGGATTGATGCGGGTCGACAGGTCACCGTCCCACTTGTAGTAGAAGAGCACCTCCACGCCGCCCTTGTCCAGCATCTCCAGCGCTTCCTTGTCGGAGTCGTACATGTCCGAGCCGCCGGGGTTCCGTTCGATGGCGACCTGGACCTTGACGCCGCGCCCCACGGCCTGGATCAGCTTGGCCGCCAGCTCCTTGTTGTTGAACTGGTAGCCCGCCAGGCGGATCGTCTTCTTCGCCCCGTCGATCAGGCTCCACATCAGCTGGCCGGCGTTGTCGGGCGCCGAGGCGGCCGTCAGGGTCATCTCGCCGGTCACGGTCTTCACCGGGAAGTTGCCCTGCCCGGCAAAGAAGACCCGCTCGGGCGCCAGGTTGGTGCCGCCGGAGAAGGAGGCTGCCGTTGCCCCCGGGTGAATCCGGGTGATCACCTGGTTGGCCGGGGTGAGCGGGAAGGAGTTGATCAACTGCACCGCAGGCCCGCTCCAGGGCGCCGGCGGGCTCGCTGCGTTGCCATATGCTACAATATCGACGACGGCGCCCTTGTCGTCCAAAAGGCGCACCACGTCGCCGCTGTCTTTCATCAACGGCGCCTTGCCGTCCACCAGCTTCAGATCGGGGACGGACTTGTCGGCGTCGGTGCCGTACTCGAAGTCGGGCTTGTAGTTCCAGTATTTGCGGAAGTACTCGCCGTCGTTGGCGAGGTAGATGGTACGGCCAGCCTCAATCGTCACCTTGGGCAGCTGCGCCTTACCTGAGCCCGTCTCGACCACCCAGTTCGTGATCGTGCGGTCCTTGGCGCCGGTGTTGATCAGGGCGATCATTTCGCCCTCGCCGTCCCTCTGCACGAACTGGCTCTTCTCCCGGGCCACGGGGAGCACCTGATAGATCCGGATCTCCTTCGCCGCCTCCGGGTCGTTCTTGGCAGCGCAGGCCGCCAGGGTGGGAACCAGCAGGAGGAAGGCGACCGATGCGGAAACTAGACGCCGTGACACGCTCTACACACTTCCGTTCGCTCAATGTCGAAAACGCCACCTGGTGGGATTCGCTTTGCTGGCGCAAATCGCCTGCCGTGAACTGGTGGTCAAAATAGGAGGCTACCGCCCTGCAGCCACCATATCAAACCCCGATCCAGGTCGCTCCCGACATCTTTATGGTGCCAATTCCGATCCCGATTCCGCTCAAATACGTAAACTGCTACCTGGCGAAGGGACCCTCCGGCTGGACCCTGGTGGACACGGGCTTCCACGATGAGCTGGCCGAGGACGCCTGGCCCCGGGCCTTCGCCGACCTGGGCATCCGCGCGCAGGATATCGACCAGATTCTGATCACTCACTACCACCCCGACCACCTGGGCGCCGCCGGGTGGCTCCAGGAGCTGACCGGGGCGCCCGCCTTCATGCACGAGCCGGAACTACGGCAGGTCGAGCTCTTCTGGGGCGAGGATATGAACACCCAGGCCGAAGCCCTGCGGTCCCTCTTCGCGGAGCACGGCATGCCCGAAGAGACGGCCCGGGGAATCGGTCAGCACCACCTCGATCAGTGGGACCGGGTACAGCCCGCTCCCAAGCTGACCCCGCTGCCGACGGGCTCCAAGTTCCGCATCGGTGCGGCTGAGTATGAGGTGATCTGGACCCCGGGCCATTCGGACGGCTTGGCGATCTTCTGGAACTCCGAGAGCGGGCTGCTCTTCGCCAACGACATGATCTTAAACAAGATCACCCCGAACGTCAGCCTGTGGCCCAAGTGCCGCCCGAACCCGCTGGATGATTACATACGCTCCCTCGCCGCCCTTGAGGCGCTTGGCGCCAAGCTGGCCCTGCCGGGCCACCGCACGGTGATCGAGGATGTGGCCGGGCGCGCCAAGGAGATCCGTAAGCACCACGGGGAGCGGCTGAACGCCATGGAGCGCCCCTGCGGCACCATGAAGGGCGCCACCGCCTGGGAGGTCTGCGAGCAGATCTTCACCCCGCAGACACTCACCGTCCACCAGATCCGGTTCGCCATGTCCGAGACCTTGGCCCACCTGGTCTACATGGAGAAGCAGGGCCGGCTGCTCCGCAAGGGGAGCCGGTTCGTGCAGGCTGACTAAATACAGAAGCCGCCCGGTTGGGCGGCTTTTGCTTTACGGGGCTTCCACGGCGAGTTCGGGCAGGACGGGGCGGACAGCGACCCGGTAGAACTTATCGCCAACCCGGTACGGCACCACCTTCAGAAGGCCGACCTCCTTGACGAGGGCGGCGGCTTCGGCGCCCTTGTGCTTGGCCCGCCCGATCCCCTCGGGGTCCCCCGCGGGGGCCACGGGCAAGGCGGGCAGCTCCGCCGGCCAGGACTTCAGCCTCGTGGTACCCTCGTCGGACCCCATGGGCTCCGTGAGCAAGCTGACCTCGTCGGGCACGAACTCCTTGGGTCCGGCCGCTGCGGCGGCGCCCAGGAAGGAGTTGCGCAGCGCCCGCAGCCGGTCCATGACGGCCCGGTCCTCTTCCTGGTCCTGGGGTTCCACGCCAAAGCCGTAGACGCTGACCTGGCGCTTCGCCTTAGTCGTGGCCAGGTAGAAATGCGTAGTGGGCATGTCGGTGGCAGGGAACCCGGTGTACTCCCGCTTCAGGCCCTCCGTGGCCTTCAGGCCTCCCCCGAGCAGGTCCGCCATCTGCTTCTCGGTCAGCTTCGCCTCCAGCACCTGTCCTGTCCAGTCACTGTTGCGCTTCTGATAGACCACCCGGCCGTCGCCGAAGACCGTCAGCTCAGGAAACTGGGCGTGCCGATCGATCGATGCCATGAACCCGCCCCAGGTATAGATCTGAAACACCACGTCGGTGGGCGACTTCGACCACTCCACGCCCGGCGTCGAAGGCACCGTCGGCTCCTTTGGTCCGGCGGTGTTGCAGCCCGCTGCCAGGATCAGGGTCAGCAGCGCTCCGAGAAACTTTCTGATCACGTTCTTCACCTCTATCCCGATAGACGTGAGGTGACGCCAGGCGCGTTTCAGCCTTCCGAGGCGAGCGCCGCCATCCGGTCGAGGTACTCCTTGTCCTCCACCCGCATCAGCATGGGATTGAAGATCTGGATGGTGCAGAAGACCGCTGTGATGGCGCCCAGCAGGGCGAGGCCGGCGCCCGGGCTCATCGCCCCGGCGAGGGCGCCCGCCAGCACCTGCCCCAGCGGCCCCATGCTCCCGCCAATCACCCGCCGTACGGCGAAGACCCGGCCCTGGAGCTCCCGCGGCACCTGGGCCTGCCACACCGCCTGGGAGTGGGCGTTGCCGATGGGGAAGCCCATGTGGAGCACGAAGACGGCCCCGGCCGCTATGTAGAAGGACGGTGTCAGACCGAAGAGGATCTGAACAAGAGAACCGCTGAGCACCGAAACCAGCACCACCAGGACCCGGCGTGAGCGGAATCCGCCCCACAGGCTGATCAGCGCTCCGCCTGCCAGGCCGCCGGCGGCCCCCATGGTGTTGATCAAGGCCAGGGCGGTCTCGTATGTGTAACCCCGGGAGGACCAGTCCGGCGCTAGGCCTTGCTTGACGATCAGGGGCAGGAAGACCCCCAGTGGCAGCAGCAGATTGAAGACGGCGTAGGTCCCCAGCAGCCAGACCAGCGGGCGCCGGCGCCAAACGTAGAGCGCCCCGATCTGAATATCCTCCCTGAGCCGGGGCCGCTCCTGCCCCGCAGCGAGCGGCGACGGAATCTGCAGGAACAGGAGCACCGCAGCGGAGAGCAGGAAGGAGATGCCATCCAGGCCCAGGGCCAAGGCGGAGCCGTTCTGAAGGGGTGCGAGCAGCCCCGAGACCGTGCCGGGCAGCGCCCCCTGGCGGGCCAGGGCCGGCATGGAGATCAGAAAGGCCGCCAGCCCCGGGGAGATGATGCTCGAGAGCGCCCAGAGCGACTGCATCATGCCGTTGGCCCTGGGCAGGTGCTTCTCGGGCACCAGCATGGCATAGGAAGCGTCAAAGGCGGACTCGTGCAGCACGGTGAAGACGGTCGCCACCACGATGATCGGGAGCACCATCCAGAACCGGAGCGCCCCGGTGGCCATTAGGATCGCTGTGCCCGTAATGAGTGCGGCGCGAGCCACATCGGCCCAGAACTTTAGCCTGCGCCGGTCGAGCCGGTCGGCGAGGGCGCCCGCAAACGGCATGACCACCAGGCCCGTCACGCCGAACGCCAAGCCGATGGCGGCCAGCGCCCAGGCCAGGTCGGACTGCTGCTCGGGCCGTGGGAAGACCACCTGCACCAGCCAGATGTTGATCGCGAACATGGTCAGGGAGCTGCCGACCACCGAGACCGACTGCGACAGCCAGAGGATTAAGAACGTACGGAAGCCGTTGGGTGGTGCGGTATAGCTCATCGGAAGCCCAGCCTCATTTCAGAAATTGTAAGAGCTATGGCTACGTTCTCTCACAAAGCAAAAACCCCTGCACGAGTTCACTCGTGCAGGGGCAGCTTACACTTCCTCGATGACGCACAGGGCGTGGCCGAACTTATTGGAGCCCACGGCGATCAGTACGGGCCGGCCGCCTGCGCTAGCCGCCAGGCCTTCGTTGGCCTCCTCCTCCACCCCGCTGTGGCGGCTGTGGAAGAACAGGTGCGACCGATAGACCGGAGCCGCCCCCTCTTCGTAGAGCAGCGTAAGGCAGTGACCGCACTCGTTGGAGTCCATCGAACCCGGCCCGCCGGCGAGGGTGTGGATTACTTGGCGGCCTCCGCCTCGGCCTTGCGGCGCTGGACGGCGCCCTCGGACTGCTCGTCGGCGTGGTAGCTGGAGCGGACCAGGGGACCGGACTGCACGTGGGCGAAGCCCCGCTTCAGGCCCGCCTCACGCAGGTCGTAGAACTCCTTAGGGGTATAGAACTTCTCCACGGCCAGGTGCTTGACCGAAGGCCGCAGATACTGGCCGAAGGTGACGATATCAACATCATGGGCCCGCAGGTCATCCATGGCCTCGTGCAGTTCGGCCGTGGTCTCGCCAAGGCCCACCATGATGGAGGACTTGGTGTTGATGTGCGGCTTCATCTCCTTGGCCCGGCGGAGCACCTCCAGGGAGCGGTCATACTTGGCCCGGGAGCGCACCCGGTCCGACAGCCGGCGCACGGTCTCGATGTTGTGGTTGAGCACGTCGGGCTCGGCGTCCATGACCAACTGCAGGGCGTCCCAGTTCCCCTGGAAGTCGGGGATAAGTACCTCAACGCCGGTGGTGGGATTCTTGCGGCGGATCGCCCGAATGGTTTCGGCGAAGATCTGGGCGCCGCCGTCCTTCAGGTCATCGCGAGCCACCGAGGTGACCACCACGTGCCTCAGATTCATTTGGACGCAGGCGTCGGCCACCCGCTCGGGCTCGGCCAGGTCGAGCTCGGTCGGCAGGCCGGAGGTGACGGCGCAGAAGCCGCAGTTCCTGGTGCAGACATCGCCCAGAATCATGAAGGTGGCGGTGCGCCGGTTCCAACACTCGAAGATGTTGGGGCAGCGGGCCTCCTCGCAGACCGTATGCAAGCCCTGGTCGCGCATGAGCTTCTTGAGCTCGACGAACTCAGGGTTGGTCTGCAGGTTGATCTTAAGCCACTCGGGCTTACGGCTGACGTCTTGCTTGGCACGGCTGGGAAGAACAGGGAGTTCCAGCTCGGGATCGGTCAGGAAATCGGCCACGGAAAGTCACATCCTCTATAGGCAAAAACATCCGGAGCCCACCCATTCAGTCTACCCCAGCCTGGGCCTTTTGACCAGCCCCACAGCCAGGGCGCCGACCTGGGCGCCCAGCGTGAACGGCGCCGGCCCGATGATGGCTCCCAGCCAGAGCCCCGGTACCAGGGCGTGGCCCAGCGCACCCACCCCGCCGACGGCGACGCCGGCGCCAAGCAACGCCCACAGCGGCATGTTTAGCCACTGCAGACCCAACCCGAGGACGCCGATCAGCACACCATGCAGCAGAGCGATGTGCGGCCGGAACTTGCCCCAGCCACGGTACAGCAGGTACCCATGGACAATCCAAAGCAGTGCGGCCATTACAGGTATCAAGACGTGCTCATCCCCCAGGGGCAAAAGACATGATATGGCCGCGGGTTTGCTGATTCGCGGATTCCGGCATCACACGCGGATTACCGTGGGTCGTGATGTTCAGGACTTGATGAGGATCCACAGAGTCTGGGCGTTCGCCCGCGACCATGGAAAGCTGGGTTCCACCATCTTTTCCCAGATGCCAGCCGATATGGTAGGGAATTTGTCGTGGAATAGCATGGCTGAAGCGGCTGCTCGCCCCTTGGGGTCGATGTTTCTGGGTCTAGACGGGGCGTTTTGGCCCGGGATCAAGCGAAAACGGCGACTCATTGCCCCTATGGCCCCCGATTTTCAGCGATTCCACGAGAAATTCCTCCCATAGCAAGAGGTGTGATGGAAATTTGTGGTGGAACCTCGAAAAGTCCGCGGCCAGTCAAAAAAGCCCAAGGCCCGGGCACAGCGCCCGGGCCTTGGCATCATTATACCAGAGAGACGGTGCCGGGGGTGTAGGACTCCAGGCGGGCCTTCACCGCCTGCAGGAAGCGCCCGCAGACCAGACCGTCGAGCACCCGGTGATCAAGGCTCATGCAGATGTTCATCATCGAGCGGATGGCGATGGCGTCGTTCTCCAGCACCACCGGCATCTTGGTGATCGCCTCAAAGCTCAGGATCGCAGCCTGCGGGTGGTTGATGATGGGCTGGCTCATGACTGAGCCGAAGTAGCCAGTGTTGTTCACCGTAAAGGTGCCGCCGCTGATGTCGTCTAGCGTCAGCTTGCCGGCCCGTGCCTTGGCGGCCAGGTCGGCCACAGCGTGGTTCAGCCCCGTGATCGAGAGCCGGTCGGCGTGCTTGATGACCGGCACGGCCAGGCCAGTGTCCGTGGCCACAGCGATCGAGATGTTGATGTCCTTCTTGATGATGATCGAGTCGCCGGCCCACTGGCTGTTGATGATCGGGTACTCCCTGAGGGACTCGACCACCGCCTTGATGAAGAAGGGCACGTAGGAGAGGCTGACGCCCTCGCGGCGCTTGAACTCATCACCCTGCTGATCCCGGATCTTCACCAGGCCGGTGACGTCGACCTGCATCATGGTCCAGGCATGGGGCGCCTCGTGCTTGGACTGGCGCATCTTCTCGGCGATGCGGCGGCGCACGGCGTCCACCGGAATCACCTGGTCCTGCGCCAGGGGCTGCGGGGCGGGCGCCGGCGCAGCGGGGACGACCTCGGCGGGCGCCGCAACGACCATGGTCGGGGCGGCCATGACCGGGGCGGCGGTCTGTGCGGCGACCATACCGGCAACGCAGTCCGAAGCGGCGGGGCCTGCGGCGATGTACGCCTCCAAATCCTTGCGGGTGATGCGCCCGCCCAGGCCGGTGCCGGTCACCCGGCTCAGGTCGATGTTGTGCTCCTGGGCCAGCCGCATGACGGCGGGGCTGTAGCGGGCGCCGCCATTCTCAGCCTTCGGTGCGCTCACCGTGGCGGCCGGAGCGGCAACCACGCTGGCCACACGGGCAGCGGCCGGCGCCGGGGCCGGGGCCGCCCCACCCGCCGCCCGCATGGAAGCGATCAGCGTGCCCACCTTGACCGTGGCGCCCTCGGCGATCTCGATCGAAACGATCTCCCCGTCCTCCGGGGCGGGAAGTTCGGCATTCACCTTATCCGTAATCACTTCGGCGATCGGCTGGTACTTGGTCACCGTGTCGCCCGGCTTCACCAGCCACTTGCCAATGGTGCCCTCGGTGACCGACTCGCCCAGCTGAGGCATCTTGATGTCCAACTTTAAACCTCCCACATTGGGGTACGGTCGGGGTGGACCCTCGGTCCGCCGGCACTGCGCCAAGGGGCGCTAAGCCGAGTGGGGTCCGCCGTGACCGGAACCGCGTTCGGGTAGGGACTCGGGTTACGCACCGCCGGCCACGGCTGAGTCACGGGGGCTAAGCGCCCCTAATCTCCGTGCCGGATGACCTTCGGATCCACCCCGAACCCAACCCCATGTTTCGTCAGCGTCTAGAACTGAGCGAGCTTCCGCATGGCCTCCAGGCACTTCTCCGGGCTGAGCATGAAGAACTTCTCCATGGGTCCGGCGTAGGGCATGGCGGGCACGTCGGGGCCGCAGAGGCGCTGTACCGGGGCATCCAGGTCAAACAGGCACTCCTCGGCGATGATCGCCGAGACCTCAGCGCCAAGGCCGTGGGTCTTGCCGGCCTCGTGGACGATTAGGACCTTGCCCGTCTTGCGGGCGGCCTGCACAATCGCCTCCCGGTCCAACGGGAGCAGCGTGCGCAGGTCGAGAACGAGGGCGTTGTAGCCCTCCTTCTCCAACTCGGCGGCGGCCTCCAGGCAGAAGTGCAGCGCCTTGCCGTAGGTGATCACGGTGATGTCGGAGCCATCCCGCTTTACGTCGGCCTTGCCGATCGGGATGATGTAGTCCTGATCGGGCACCTCGCCCTTGATCGCCCGGTAAAGCCCCTTGTGCTCGAAGAACAGCACGGGGTCCGGGTCGCGAATCGCGGCCGCCAGCAGGCCCTTCACATCGTAGGGGGTGCTGGGGACGACCACCTTCAGGCCGGCGGTGTTGGTGAAGTACTGCTCCACCGACTGGCTGTGGTAGAGGCCGCCGTGGACGCCGCCGCCGAAGGGGGCGCGAATGACCATCGGCACCGTCCAGGCGCTGTTGGAACGGAAGCGCATCTTGGCCGCTTCCGAGATGATCTGGTTGAAGGCCGGGAAGATGAAGTCCGCGAACTGGATCTCGCAGACGGGCTTGGTGCCGTACAGGGCGGCGCCGATGCCAACGCCCACGATGGCTGACTCGGTCAGCGGGGAGTCCTGTACACGCTGATCGCCGAACTCGGCATGCAGGCCGAGCGTGGCGCCGAAGACGCCGCCCTTGGGACCCACGTCCTCGCCGACAACCCAGACGTCCTGATCCCGGCGCATCTCGGCGCGCAGGGTCTCACGGACAGCTTCGACAAAGTTAAGAATAGCCATAGCGCTCTCTTAGCCCTCCCCGTACACGTGCGTGAGTGCGGTCTCCGGCGCGGCGTAGGGCTGAGCCTCCGCCCAGTCGGTCGCATCGTTGACCTCGGCGGCGACGCGACTTTCCAGCGCGTCCATCTCCGACTGGGTCAGCACCTTGTTGTCCAGGAGGTAAGCGCGGATCTTGTTCAGCGGGTCGCGGGCCTTCAGCGCCTCGATCTCCTCGGGGGCGCGGTAGCGGCGCTGGTCATCGTCGGAGGAGTGCGAGGTGATGCGCACGCACATCGCCTCGACCAGGGACGGGCCCTCGCCCTTCAGGGCGCGCTCATGGGCCGTCTTGAAGGCCTCATAGACGGCGAAGAGGTCGGTGCCATCCACACGGATGCCCGGCATGCCGTAGCCCTGGCCGCGGGCGGCGACCGAACCGCCGGCCACCTGCTTGTCGAGCGGCACGGAGATGGCGTACTCGTTGTTCTGCACCAGGAAGATCACGGGCAGCTTGTGGACGCCCGCCCAGTTGAGCGCCTCGTGCCAGTCGCCCTGGTTGGAGGAACCCTCGCCGCAGCAGGTGTAGACCACCACGTCATCGCCCCGCATGCGGGAGGCCTGGGCGATGCCGACGGCGTGCAGGAGCTGGGTC
Organism: Symbiobacteriaceae bacterium; assembly: GCA_050789255.1. Classification (GTDB taxonomy): domain Bacteria; phylum Bacillota; class Sulfobacillia; order Symbiobacteriales; family Symbiobacteriaceae; genus JBOZRQ01. The sequence continues at coordinate 5,183 of JBOZRQ010000052.1, read as the reverse complement.
GTGACCGGGCTGGAGCCCGATACCACGTTCATCGGCCGGTTGCCCCAGTGGCTGGGCATCTGCTTGCCGCCGGAGGCCGGGTCGGCGCCGCGGGCAAAGGCGCCCAGCATGACCTCCCGGGGGGAGACGCCGGCCACCAGGTTGATGCCCAGGTCGCGATAGTACGGGCAGAACCAGTCATGCCCCCTCCGGAAGGCATAGGCGGCGCCCACCTGGGCAGCCTCGGCGCCCTGGGGCGAGATCACGAACGGAATCTTGCCGCCGCGCTGCAGCAGCCACAGGCGCTCATCGATCCGGCGAGTCAGCAGCATGTAGTAGAACATCTCCAGCAGCTGGTCGCGGGTGAGCCCCAAAGCCTCATGGCGAAGCTTCGTCTTGGAAGCCACCGAAACAACCCCTCCCACTAATAAAGTCCCCCTTAACGAATATCTCACATATGGATAGCCCGTCCGTCGACTGCCAGGGCCGCCTCGCCCAGGATCTCGGAGAGCGTCGGATGCGGGTGGATGGTCTGTCCGATCTCCCAGGCGGAGGCGTTGAGCACCATCGCCAGGCCGGCCTCGGAGATGAAGTTGGTCACATCGGGGCCGATCATGTGGACGCCCAGCAGGTCGCCGGTGGCAGCGTCGGCGATCATCTTCACAAAGCCGTCGATCTCCCCATGAACGAGGGCTTTGCCGATACCGCGGAACGGGAACTTGCCCACCTTGACCTCGTGGCCCAGTTCCCTTGCCTGCGCTTCGGTGTAGCCCACCGAGGCGACCTCGGGACGGGTGTAGACGCAGCGGGAGACCTTATGCATCTCGAAGGCGTGGGGCTCCAGCCCCTTGATATGCTCCATCGCGATCACGCCCTGATGGGCTGCCACGTGGGCCAGGCCGCCGCCGACCACATCGCCGATGGCGTACAGGTTGGGATCGCCGGTCCGGCCGAAGCCGTCCACCTCGATCCAGCCGCCCCGGGCGAAGGTGACCTTCTCCCGGTTCTCCAGGCCCAGGTTCTTCGTGACGGGCTCCCGGCCCACGGAGACCAGAACAGCCTCGGCGGTGAACCGGCGGACCTCGTCGCCGATCTTGGCGTTCAGGCTGACCTCGCCGTTCTCAACCAGGACGGAGTCCGGCTGCACAGCCGCTCCGGTGACGATGTTTACCTTGCGGCGCCGCATATGCTTGTCAAGCTCGGCGGCGACCTCTTCGTCCTCGGTGGGCAGGATGCGGGGCAGGAACTCCAGCACCGTGACCTCGACCCCGAAGTCGTTGTAGATCGATGCCCACTCCATGCCAATGACCCCGCCGCCGATGATGATTACCGACTTGGGCAGGGTCTCACGCGCCAGGGCCTCGTCGGAGGTCATCACGTAGTGGCCGTCGATCTTCATGCCCATGGTCTTGGGGCGTGAGCCGGTGGCGAGGATGATCTTGCTGAACTCCAGCAGCTCCTGCTGCTCGCCGACCATGACCGAAACCAGGCCGTTCGGCGAGAAGATGCTGGGCGGCACCAGGGCGCCGGCGCCCTGGAAGACGGTGACGCCGTTCTTCTTGAGCAGCCCCTGCACGCCCTTGTGCAGGTTGCCGACGATCTTCTCCTTACGGGTGAAGACGGCGGGGAAGTCGAGCTCGAACTCGCCGGCCTTGATGCCGAACTCCTTGCTGTGCTTGAAGTGGTTTAGCACCTCAGCGCTCCGCAGGTATGCCTTGCTGGGGATGCATCCACGGTGGAGGCAGGTGCCCCCCACCTTCTCCTTCTCAACCAGGGCGACCTTCAGACCGAGCTGCGCACCGCGGATGGCGGCCACGTAACCGCCGGTTCCGCCTCCAAGCACTACGACGTCAAAGTTGGACATGATCTGGCCAGCGACTCCCTTCGGTTGAAACGACAGAGTAAAGTGTATGCGAGTTGGGTGTGGGCTAGCACGAGCGCAGTGATAGTACCAAGTGTCTAAGCAATAACCGTGCCAATAGTCTATGCCTTCAGTTGCGTGCACCGGCCCGGCAAAGATTTGCAGCTGCCTGCAAGAACTTGCACGCAGAAGGTTGCGAGCCGCCGTCAGGGGTCGGCCGACGCCGCAACGTCGGCCGCAGCGTTACGAGGGAACTGCCCGACGCTCAACTGGCCCCACAGCTCCTCCGTCTGCGCGCTCACCCGCCCGAGCGCGTCACGGCAGGCCAGGTAGGCGTCGCGCACGCCAGCTGCATCGCTCAGGTAGTAGTAGTACACCATCAGCCGCTGGTACGTGGACTCACGGGCGGGGTCGTGGGAGAGCGCCTTGTGGCAGAAGCCCACGGCATCCTGGTAGCGGGCGAGCACAGCATGCCCCTCGGCCAGCCGGTCCAGGGTGTCGGTGTACATTTGCTGGAGCCGGCGGCGGGGGGCTAGCACCCAAGGATCCTGCAGCTCCTCGAGGAGGGCGCCCTGGTAAAGCGCATCCGCCTCCTGAAGCGCAAGGATGGCCGGGAGCATGTCGCCCCGATTGGAGGCCTTCACACCGGCGCTATAGTGCTGCTCAAAGGCGTCGACATCGATCCAGCAATGGGCCCCGGCCCGGAAGCCAAGCATCCCCGAGTCATCGTGTTCGATGGTCGCCGCGGGCTGCAGCACGCGGCGAACCTGCTCCAGTGCCGTGCCCAGGTCGGCCCGCACCATCCCGTGCCCCACCAGCCGGACCGCTTCCTCGGCGTGAATGGGCTCCGTGCGCCGCAGCAGCAGCAGTTTCAGCAGGCGGGCCGCGAAGGGGTTGCGCCATCCCCCGGGTGGCACGGGCACGAAGTCGTGGGCCACCTCAAAACTCCCCAACAGACAGATCTCCAGTTCAGCCATCAGCTTCACCTCCGGAGGCGTCATCAATGTTGGGAATTGTCCGGTGCGCTCCGGAATTCCTCCCCCGCTGGCAAGCTTTGGCGAAATAGCATTCTTCTATGAAAATCATCGGTACAATCGATTAGCACTATCGATAAGACCGTGTTATCGTGGTTACAGAAGAGCCTGAACTATAGCCTGGGGGTCTGCCAAACGTGAAGGCGAACGTCGCGATTAATGGCTTCGGCCGCATTGGCCGCATGGTATGCCGTCGGATCCTGGGTAACCCCGACCTCAACCTGGCCGCTATTAACGCCTCATATGACGCCGCCACGCTGGCTCACCTTCTGAAGTATGACACCGTCCACGGACGGTTTGAGGCCGAAATCATCGCCGAGGAGCGAGCCCTGGTCATTAACGGCCACCGGGTGGCCCTGGTCAGCGAGCGTGACGCGTCCAAGCTCCCCTGGGGCGAGCTCGGCATCGACCTGGTCATCGAAGCCACGGGCAAGCACAAGGAGCGCGACAAGGCCGCCCTGCACCTGCAGAGCGGCGCCCGCAAGGTGGTCATCACCACCGCGACCAAGGACTCCGACATCACTGTGGTCGTAGGGGTCAACGAATCGGACTACAATCCCCGCGATCATCAGGTGGTCGCCGCTGCCTCCTGCACCACCAACTGCCTGGCGCCCATCGCCAAGGTGCTGCACGAGGAGTTTGGCATCCTCAGCGGGCTCATGACCACCGTCCACTCCTACACCAACGACCAGAACATCCTCGACAACCCCCACAAGGATCTGCGCCGGGCCCGCGGCGGCGCGCAGTCGATCATTCCCACCACCACCGGGGCTGCCAAGGCGGTCGCGCAGGTGCTTCCGGAGCTCATGGGGCGCCTGAACGGCTTCGCCCTACGGGTGCCCACCCCGGACGTATCGGTGGTCGACCTGGTGATCCACACGGAAAAGCCCGTCGATTCCGCTGAGAAGGTCAACGCCGTGCTGCGCGAGGCTGCAGCCGGGCGCCTGAAGGGCGTCATCGGCTATAGCGACGAGCCGCTGGTCTCCGCCGACTTCATCGGCGATGACCGCTCCAGTATCGTAGACGCCCTCTCCACCATGGTGGGGCCGAACAACATGGTCAAGGTGGTCGCCTGGTACGACAACGAGTGGGGCTACTCTAGCCGGGTGGTGGACCTGGCCGCCCACATGGCCCGAGCCGAGCGCGGCGCCAACGACCTGGCCGCCGACTAACCGTTTATAGAGAACCAACGTCGCCAGCATACCCTAGGTAGGCTGGCGGCGTTTGTTTCCGAAATCCGCACGCAGGGGGCGCAGAATCATGAAGGTCTTCGGGGGCAGCATTACCCAGGAGCTTGCCGCAGGAATCTGCTCACAGCTGGGCATTGAGCCGGGGCGCGCTCGCATCTCCAAGTTCAGCAACGACAACACCTTCGTGCAGATTGAGGACAACGTCCGGGAGAAGGACGTCTTCGTGGTGCAGACCTCGGCCCCGCCCGTCGACGGGGCGCTCATGGAGCTGCTGATCATGTGCGACGCCCTGCGGCGGGCCTCGGCTCGCCGGCTGACGGCCGTGCTTCCCTACTACCCCTACGTGCGGTCGGACAAGAAGGACCAGCCCCGGGTGCCGATCACGGCCCGCCTGGTGGCGGACCTGCTGGTGACGGCGGGCGTCGACCGGGTGGTCACTGTCGACCTGACGGCGGACCAGATTCAGGGCTTCTTTACCAAACCGGCCGACCACTTGACGGCCATGCCCGTGCTGGCCCGGTACTTCGCCTCCAAGGGGCTCAGCGATGCGGTAGTCGTCGCACCGGACCCGGGCGCCGTCAAGCGGGCGCAGCGGTTCGCCGCACGGCTGGGCTTCCCTGTGGGCTTCATCGACAAGCGGCGGGAGGGCGGCGACCAGGTCACCGCCACCAGCGTGGTCGGCAACGTACGGGGCAAGGCGGTGATCCTCTTCGACGAGGAGATCGACCGGGGCTCCTCGATCTGCCAGGCCGCCGAGATGGTCTCCCGGGAGGGCGCCCGGGAGATCTACGCCGCCGCCACCCACGCCGTCCTCTCCGGCCCCGCCTCTGAGCGTCTTGCCCAGTGCGGGTGTTCCGAAATCGTGGTGACAGACACCGTCCCCGTGCCGGAGTCCAAGCGCTGGCCGGGTCTGGTGGTCCTTTCGGTGGCGCCCCTGCTGGCGGAGACGATCCGGCGCATCCACAACGGCGAATCGATCAGTGTGCTGTTTGAGTAAAGCCAGGGCCTTACCGCCCTGGCTTTCAGCGTGCTGACAAACCCCGGTTTGTCGGCAGACGGTGCATGTGCATGCAAGCCGGCGCATAAGGGCGCCGTCGCGCCATCGGCTCCGCAGCCAGC
>JBOZRQ010000051.1:0-29147 GCA_050789255.1 Symbiobacteriaceae bacterium | reverse complement strand
CTTCACCCAACCGTATACATCAGTTAGCTCTCCACTCGTGTTCCCAGCGTCTTTGGAAACGTAGAAGGCCAGCAAACAGATGTCTACATCGTCGTAGCGAATGGTCCCCATCCTCCGGATGCGGGGCCGCTGGCGTCGTTCCAGGATGAAGGACGGATTCGGGAGCTTCATGCGGCAGCAGTTGATTCCCTACCGCTATGACATCCAGCACCCGCACTACAGGCGCTACATCGCCAGGAACTTCGGTCACTGGGTGGACAGCAGCAGAACGGCAGCCCTCATTGTGGATTGCCTGAGCTACTACCCCATCCATGACGCCCCCTGCTTCACCCAGGTCCACCCCTACACCCCGGAAGGGAGAGCGAAGGTGGAAGCCATCCGGAAGGCAGGTCGCCTGGTGACCACTTCCTGGCGGGTCACTCCGCCCGAGAGGGTCAACGGCCACAAGGTGTATGGCCTGCTGCAAGGTTGGCTTGCCAGCCGGGGCAACCGCTGTTCCCGCTGCGGAAAGGACTTGGACAGGACGGACGCGCGGAAACTACTTTATCGCCTGGTCGGACGCCGGCGGAACGGCTATAAGTTAAAGGTCTCTCTTCAGTGCAGAATGTGTTTCGCTTCATGTAAGGACTAACGGGGCTCCAGTGCAGCACGTGAGGTCACCATAGAGAGCCGGATGCGCTGAAAGGTGCCTGTCCGGCTCGGGAAAGGGCGTGAGCGTCTATCCGGCTCGGGAACGGGCGTGAGCGTCTACCCCTACGGGGGCGGCTCACGCCTGTTTCATCACGTACAAGTTATGCGTCCACGGCTGCCATGGGTTGCCCTTATACGTATCCTGCCCAATGGATCAGTCTGGAAACATGGACGCGAAAGAGGCGAGTCCCTGCGACTGGGATTCGCCTCTTCCCTGTGCTTTCCTTTTCTCATGCGGCTGGATCGGTCAGCAGCTTCCAGTTTGGCTCCCGGTGCGTCAGCATCCGCCACACGATTCGCACCAGCACCCGGATCAGGCACATCAGCGCCGCCTTCTTGCTTTTGCTTTCCGCCAGCTTTTCTCATTGTACGCCCGGCTCTCGCTACAGTGCACCGTTCCATTCTTGTTAACACCCAAGGGACCATAGCGATCCGGTAGAACCTGGACAGCAGCATCCGTCGCCCGTGGGCCGACCGCGTCTGCTGGCCCCTCCCACACGCCTGGCTCATCCGTCGGCGGCCACAGCAGCTTTCGGATCTCTGGCGCGGACTTGGGAAAGAAACCCCGGCTGTACCGGATGCGCGAGCCCGGCCCGTCTGTCAGGTGTTCCCGCTGTGCCTGCTTGTGGGCCGCCACCGTGTAGCCCATCAGGTAATCGCACGCCTCTCGGGGGAGCGAAGCCGCTGAATGTCCACCTTAAACGGGATCTCATGCGCCGACAAGATCCACCTCATGGTAAACTCTGGCTGATATCCTTCACTCTAGATGGCGGGCTTGGCCTCCATTGTCAGATGTTCAGGTGGGTCTAGCTCCGTATCAGCTACAACAATCTCGGCCTTGGGGTGCGAACTCCTAATAAAAAGAAAATGGTACTCCTCCGCTCGGTCACCAGTACTGGGGATTGCTGAATACAGCAGTTCGTAGGTACCCGAAGGGATGGGCACCACGACAGTCTCAAATGCCCCTAGCTCTACGATCCCGTCGACGACCGTATACGGTACAGCGATGACTCGAACAGCCTCTTCGGCTATGAAACGTTCGCTGGCAATGGCACCCTTAATCGTAGCTGTTCCGGCATCACCTAACGTTGCAAACGATACTGAACCAGGCCTCCAAGTGAATCCTTGGCGTACGTGATCGTCTGTCCAATCGTTATGTGGATCCGGGAGCCAAGGGTCGAATACGGACAGTTGGTGGTAATCATAGGAAAGCGTAAACTCAGTCCAATTCGGCATGGAGCCGCCTCCTTATCTACGTGTTTTTTGGTGCGATTCATCCTCATCCCTGAATCGAACAAGGGCCTTCCGCCATCAGGTACACCACGCATCAGTCATGCTCCCAGGCTCCTGTTCGCCGAGGTCGTAACGTAGCGCACATCGGCGTTTTCTCCCTCCTAGACTGCAGGAGGCCATTCGCCAATATCAGACCCGAAGTTCGTCGGCACGGACCGTGAGTTGTTGTCTCGCGTTACAGAAGCCCCGAGTCGATTAACGGTATACTCACCACCACCGATGTCTTCACCGTGCTGGCCAGCATCCGCAAACCTCTGCGCTCTAATCACAATAGCAAACGTCGTTGATGCAACAATGGGGCCTATAGAGCGTGCTCCCTTGAGGACACTTCCAGAATTGGATCCACCCGTTCCTTTGGGGTCAGCAGCATACCGGTCAATACACCCGGCCAATTCCTGCTGGAATTGCGGTGTTTCCCATCTGAATTTTTCAGCAGAACTTTTGTCAGCGGCTTCAATTAGGCAGAGAGTTGTGAGGCACTCGTCTGGTTCCACCAAGGGTCCGGCGGGTGATGCACCACTTTCGTCGCATGACACTGTGTTTGCTGGCTCGTCAGAGTGCCCCGTCGAGTCCACGACCTACCAAGGGCCGGACAGTGGGGGCCATACCATGCAACCCCGTGGCCGCCGTTACTAGCCCGAACGCGTTGTGGCCATACGTCCAAGCCGTAACGAACCAGGGGGCGCCCTATCCCAACTTGACCGGAGTGTGACTCCGGAGGTTCCCGACCCCGTCCCAGGAGAGGACGCACTACCACCATGAAGACCAAGAAACCCGCCTCGATTGCTGAACATCCTTCACAACTACACGGTTGTAAGAGTACAGGGCGCCCGGTCGGGCGCCCTGCCTTCACATCTCCTCAAAGCTCCCGGTAACGGTCTGCGGGGCCACCGCGGCATCGCTCGCAGTCAGTGTGTAGGTGACCGTTTCAGCCTGGGCGTTGGTCACGGCAAAACGCACTTCGCCCTTGTACAGGGGCGCCGGCTCGCCGGGCGTGTACGGGACCCACGCCTGCTGGGCCTGGCTCCAGACCTGCACACTCACCGAGGCTGACCCGACCGACAGGGTCACGGTGCTGCTGCTGTTGTCGGTTAGAAGGGCACCCATGGCATCGGTCAGGCTGACCTTGAGTTCCTGGGGGCTGCCCACCGTGACCGGAGCGATCGGCTCCACCTGCAGGAGCGCGGGCGCCCCCGCCATCACGGTGGTGATCTCCAGCGAGGCCGGGGCCAGTCCGGGCGCCGTCGCTGTGACCGTGGTCGACCCTACGAACGGGGTGGCATGAAGGCTGTTCATGCCATCGGTCGTGGTGAACAGCCCGCCGGGTCCCGGGGTGGTGAGGGTGATGCTGCTGCTACCGGAGTCGAAGGTTGCGACCATGGGGTTCGAGGAGGTCAGGGTGATCGCTGGCCCAGTGGGGACCCGATTTCCGTAGGCGTCCAGCACCGCGACGGTCAGGGTCGCCCGGCTGCCTGGCGCCGCAGCAAGCACCGCATGGTCGGCGGCAAGACTCAGCGCAGCCGGCTGACCCGGGTTGACCACGAGGATTCCCTCCCCCTTGGTCAGCCCCGGTGCGGTCACCTCCAGGGTATAGGTCTTCGCCGCCGTCAAGGCGACTGTAAACCGGGCGGTGCCGTACTCTGTCGGTGCCGTGTAGGTCGCCACCGTGGCGGCGCCGTCCTTGACCGTGAGCGTCACAGGGCGCCCCTCGTCAGACGTGGCGTGCACCCCGTTGCCGTCCTGCACCTGGACCTCCACCGCCACATCGGTGCCCGCCGGCCCCGTGGGGGTGGAGAAAACCGCTAACTTCTGGGGCACGCCCATGATTTGGGTCGAGACCCGCACGAAGTTCATCATCAGGCCCGGTGAAGTCACACTGAAGGTGTCCGTACCCTCGCCCAAGGTTGCCCGAACGGTGACGGTCGCAACGCCATCCGCCGAGGTGACTGTGGTGGGAACAAACGGTTGGGTGGCTCCGCCGTCCTCGCTCTTGGTGAAGGTGACCGGCACCGCCTCTCGAGTCTTGTTTCCCCAGTTGTCCAGCACTTCGGCCTTCAGGGTCGCCGTCATGGCGCCGTCGGCGGCAAGGGTGGCAGGGAGTGCCGTAATGCCCAGCCGGGCAGCTGGACCGGGCACCACCGTTACCTCTGCCTGATGCCCCCGCAGCGCCTGACCTGCTGCCGTAACCGCCAGGGTATGCGCCCCGGCCTGGCTGAGGGGCAGCTCAAACTCCACCTGACCGAAGGCGGGCGCCCTGGCCGCCATCTGCCAATGGTTGCCGTCAGGCGCACTCACTGACAGCGTAACCTCGGGGGCGCCCTGCACGGTGGTCACGCGGTTGCCCGCATGGTCCACGATGTGCACGATCACCCGGGCATGCTGTCCGGCCTGGATCGGCGGCAGAGGCTCGATGCGCAAGGCGTACGGCAGGCCCGCGAGAACCGTCTCCACCGAGACCGGAGCGACCGGCAGGGCAAGGCCTGCGGGAGCCTGCACCGCGCCAGTGATCGTCGCCCCGCCGACAGCGGTGCCCGTTTGGATCGTCAGCTGCGTGGTGGGCGCCGTGAGCGTGACCGTCGGAGTGACAAACGCGATCCCGGGGTCGCTGGAGCTCAGGCTCAGCACAATGGGCTCGAGTCCGGCAGGGTACGACGTTAAGGGAACGCCGGTCTGATCCAGCAGCACAGCGGTCAGCAGGGCCGTGCCGCCGGAGGTGATCCGGTTCAGGTTCGAGCGCAGGTCGATGGAGGTGAGCACCGGGGCCTGCTGTGTCACCTCGACTGTGCCAGGAACCAGCCCGGCGGCCGAGGCGGAAATGACGGCAGAGCTATTGACGGTGCCTGCCCGGAGGGTCGCCGTGGCCACCCCGCCCACGGCTGAGACGCTCGGCGTCACCACGGTAACGGCATTCGGATCGGATGAGGTGAAAGCGATCGGACCACTGTAATTGGCCACCAGGGTTCCCATCGGGTCGACCACCTTGGCGACGATGGTGGTCTGAGCAGCCCCGTTGGCCACCAGCGGGGCTGCCGGGGCTGAGAGGATCACCTTAGCCGCGGGACCGTACACGTGGGCCACTGCCGTTCCCGAGACTGCCCCTGCCGTCGCGGTCACCGTGACCTTGCCCGGAGTGGTGCCGCCAAAGAGGCCGGACCCGGTAATCACGCCGCCCGAAGCCGACCAGGTGACCGGGCCGGGCAGAGCGACCTCGTTGTCATAGCTGTCGGCGCCCTTGGCCGTGAACTGCTGAATCTGCCCCTGGCCCACGTAAGCCTCGCCGGGTGCGACCAGAAGCTTGGCGAGCGGGCCGGGCGTCACCGTGACGGGAATCGACCGGGACAGATCGCCGGACTGCACGACCATCGTGCCGGTGGCCGGGTGGGTCGCAGCGGTGAAGCTGCCTGAGCCAGGATCGTAGGTGCCGACCTCGCCCGCCACCACCAGGGTGATGGGAGCCCCCACAACCACGTTACCATTGGCATCCTTTACAGCGATCGGCAGGTCGACTGCCTGCCCCGCCTGCAGGTTCAGCGACTCCGGCGCATCGATGGAGGCGGCCGCGCCCGCCACCCGGGTCACGACCACGGGCTGTGCCGGCGTATGCGCGGCGCCGGCGTAGTCCGTCGCCAGCACCAGGATGCTGTTCACGCCCAGTTCGACGGCGACGTTCGCGGAGAACCGCCCGTCCGGACCAATGGTGACGGGCCCGGCGGCGCCGGAGACCCGGAGCCGCCAGGCGCCGCTCACCTTACCGGTGATGGTCACCACGTTCTGCGTGGTCATCTCCGGCACAGGGTCTACCTCGATGACCACCGGAGGCAGGGTATAGGGCAAGATGAACTGCGGCGTCTGCCCGGCCGCTATGTGGCCCCCGGTCATCCTGGCCTGCCCGTCATATCTGTAGCTGAAAAACCACTCGCCGGGCAGCAAGGCGCCCACCTCCAGCGGGGTCGGCGCACCGGGCTGCAGGGTCACCGGCACGCTGAAGCCGCGCGCCGTAAATACCTCGCCACCGGGCAAGGGTACGGATATCCAACCCTCCACCGCCACCGTCACAGGGTGCAGGGCGCCCGAGATCGGCCCCAGTTCCAGGCGAGCCCCGCCGGCTTCCCCCGGGGCGGCGCCGTGCGCCCCAGCGCCCATGGCCACCCGAGCCAGGTCCGCAAGGTCCACGACGCCGTTGTCGTTCCAGTCGGCTTCAAGAAACGCGCTGCTCTTGAGCACCGGCAGCAGCCGCTCTATGTCAGCCGGGGTGATCGTCCCGTCCTGGTTGGTGTCGCCCGGAGTCAGGGTGATGTTTACCTCGCTGGCGCCGGCTGGCGCCTGCGTCACGGTCTCCTCAGCCATCAGAAATCCCGGGCTTACCATCCAGACGGTCAGGGGCCCAGCCGGCAAATCAAAGGCTTGGACCGTATACTCCTCCATCGGACCGAAACTCGGCTCCGCCGGAGTCGCAACGGCCCGGAACCCATCGGCACCGCTGATCAAGGCCAGCGGGTACTCCCGGGCGTTTGTCCGGATCACCAGGGCGTTCTGCGCCACGGTTACCGTGGTCGCCTCCAGCGTTGCCAGCAGCGCCTGACCCTCGGCGTCGCTCATCGCCGTCTGCCCGGCGTCGAAGTCAAAGACAATGCTGCCCGTCACCCCGGCCTTCACCCGCACGGTCACCTTGGGCTGCGGGGCGTCAGGCCCATCTCCTTGCGCCCAGGTGAAGCGGAGTCGGCCCTCACCTTGCGCCGAGACACCCTCGGGCACCGTGACCAGTTCCACCTTGGCAGGGTCGTAGGTAATCGTCGCCTCGATGGAGCTGACCTCCGGCCCAACGGCGGCCGGGTTCAAGCCAACATCGAGCAGCGTACCGGGCAGCACCTTTGGCGGCAGCCAACCCGAACCCGACTTGACCGCATCAACACGCAGCACGGAACTGCCGCCTTGGGCGCGCACCGCCCCAGTTGCGAGCAGCACCGCCAATACGATCAGCAGCGCCCCGAATGTGGTACGGAGAAAACCGCCAACGACCTGCGACTTGCTCATATCGTTTCCGCCCCTAGTTCAAATCTAAGAACTAGTGCGACTCAGACGATCGTTTTCCCTCTAGAAATCTCTTAAAACCTTCATAAACAGAAAAGGCACCCACCGAGGGCGCCTCCCGTCCTACGAAGCCTTGAACAACTCCTCGACGAAGCGAGACTCCGGGTACTTCCCAACGAAGGCCATCTGCCGGGTGCCTAAGAGCTCGCCGGCCTTGGAATAGCCCCCAAGGCAATCAAACGTTGAAGAATGTGGTCTTCACTCAGCGGTTCATGATAGGCAATGGTGATCAGCTCAACTCCGGCTCGCCGACAGATGTCCGCCTTGCGGGCGTCGCGAGCCTGCAGCTGCACCAGGGCTTCCTCCCCGCCCCAGGCCTTGATGGGCGTGAAATGCTGCTCCCCCTGGTACTCAAAGGCCAGCCTCCGTGCCGGAAGGTAGAGATCGAGTTCCAGCCCCTCCAGCCACTCTGGTCGGTGGTGACGCAGCACCTGCTCGCCTTCGAAGAGCCCAGCGACGATGCGGTACAGTTCCGTCTCGCTGAGCCACGCATCGCCGACCGGACGGACGCCCAGTTCGGCCCGGAGCAGGTTCTGGATGGCGTTGGCCACCTCGCGCCGGGGCCGGTTCAACTGCTGCTCAATCGCCTCAACCGACTGGCTTTCGTCCGAAAGCCCCTGGTTGATACGCGCAAACCGCTCGGCCCTGGCTGCCCTGACCCGGGCGGTCAACTCGCCAATGCGACCCAGCACATCGTGGTACTCTGGCGGGCAGACGTCCGGCAGGTACCGGTGCGAAACCGGGTGGATGCCCAGGCGCAGGTAGCGCTGGTTGATGTACCAACCGTAGGTCTGCACGAACCGCTGGCCCTCCGCCTCGTGACAGTAGCGGAGCGTCGGCGTCGCCCCGTTGCAGAGGTGACAGAGGCCGGGGTGGAAGGTGAGTCGCATCCCGTCCAGGACGGTGGGGGTGAGCACGTCCGGGAACAGGCTGTAGTCGTCCGGTGATAGGTCGGGCTCACCCAGGCGGCCGAGATTGCGGACCGCCTCCTCTGCGCAGGTGCAGAGGGCAGGCGGCTCCTCCCGGTTGGCGGCAAAGGCGATAAATGCGCCGTACCGGCTGGGGTAGTAGACCAGGGGCGCCGGGAGCTCCTCCCGGGCCAGCGAACGGCTCCGGGCGATGGGCGCCTTGTTCCGTCTGGGCCGCATGCGCATTGCCTCCTCTCCTGTCGGAGTTCGGCGAGGGTAGCGGTCTTTCCTGTGCGCCACGGGCCTGACCCCAGAGATGAAGAAGGGGCCATCCCCCAAGCAGGTATCAACTGCTTGGGGGATGGCCCCCGGCGTCAAACTGTTCCCTATAAAGCCTTGAGCAACTCCTCGACAAACCGCGACTCCGGGTACTTCCCAACGAAGGTCACCTGTCGGGCGCCGTCGATGACGGTCTGCGGGACCGAGCTGACCTGGTACTGCTCGGCGAGCTCGCCGAACTCGGCGGCGTCGACCACGTGGGCCTTGATCCGGGGATTCTCCATGGCTGCCATGTGCGCCAGGCGGACCGCCTGGGGACAGTGCGGTCAGCCAGGGGTCGAGAAGACCTGGATCAGCACATCCTGGCTGATCCCACGGATCTTCGCCCGGACCGCCTCGCTCAGCCGGGTCTTGCCCTTGGAGACGTCGACAATGTCGTCCAGCAGCGCCATGAACTCGTAGCCCACGGGCGCCCCGTAGAAGCGGAAGCCCTGGTCGCGCCCCTCCTGATCCAGGAAGACCAGGGCCGGAGCCTTGTCCACCCCGTATGTAGCCGCCTCGCCGGCGCCCAGGTCGATCTCCCGGATCGTCAGCCGCCCCGCTGACAGGCCCGCCAGCTCGGTCAGCACCTCCCGGGTGGCGTCGGTGAACTGCTCCCCCTCGGGCTCCGCCACGAAGAACAGGATCTCCAGCGAATTCACGAGCTCCTTGTCGAAGAGCTCCCGCACCTTCTGCTTGTGCGCCTCTGTAATGATCGCCATGCCATCGCTCCCTTATTATGCTTGGACCCCAAAGTGCTCCAGGATCATGCGCTGCAGGTTGACCGCCGCCGGGTGGCGCCCACTGCCGTCCCGGCGCAGCAGCAGTGAGGTCATGCGGGCGATCTCCGGCATGCCGGCCACGTTCACCCGCACCAGGCGGCCCGCGTCCAGATCCTCCTGCACGGCGCTCTGTGGGACCAGCGCCACGCCGAACCCCGCCTCCACCATCAGCTTGACCGCTTCGTGGCTGTCAAATTCCATGGTGACGTTCGGGAAGATCCCCACCTGCTCCAAGATCGCATCCACAAACGTCCGGAATCTGGAGGGCGCCTGAAAGCTAATCATATCAATCTGGCCAAGGTCGGCCAGCGGTAGGGGATCGGGCCAGCTTTTCCGCTTCTCCGGCGAGCAGACCAGCACCACCGGATCCTTCTGAAGAGGGATGCACTTCAGCCGCGGATGGGTGACCGGCGTAGTCATAACGGCCAGGTCGATCTCCCCCTCCAGCACCCGTTCGAGGGTGTCAGCGGTCCTACCTGCTTTGACGGCAACTTTGACCGCCGGATACTGGCGGGCAAACTCGCGAAGAATCGGAGGAAGGAGACCCAGGCCCACCGTTGTGACCGCGCCGATCACCACCCGGCCGCGCTCCGGGTGGACAAGCTCTTCGACAGACTCCCGCAGATCCATCACGCCCACAGCCAGGCGCCTGGCGTGCCCATAGACCACCTCGCCGGCCGGCGTGAGCCGGAACTGGCGGCTGGAGCGGTCCAGGAGCTGGGCGCCCAGCTCGGCCTCCAGGGCTGCGACCTGCCGGGTGACGGCGGGCTGGCTCAGGCCAACAAGCTCGCCGGCCTTGGAAAAGCCCCCGGTCTCCACCACCCGACAAAAGGTAATCAAATGTTGAAGAATCATCATTTATGCCCCCTGGCAAACGCTATGCGAATATATCATACGGCCTATGTCAGTTATGCATTTTCATCATACGCGATGAAGTCGTATGATTGGAAGAGGAGTAATTTCGGCTTATCTTCCGGCCCCACAAAAAGACCATCTGCGTCAACCAACTGAGGAGGGGACTCAATTGCTGAAGGAGGTTTGCTGGCAGATCGGCGGCGAACAGGGCACCGGCCTTGATTCGACCGTTGAGGTGTTCAACACCGTCGCCAGCCGTGCCGGTTACTACGTGTACGCGTACAAGACCTTTGCTTCTCGCATCAAGGGCGGCCACACCGATTTCACCACCCGCCTGGCCACCAGCCGTGTACAGGCTCCGGCCAAGGGCGTCAACCTGCTCGTGACCCTCGACCAGGAGAGCATCGACCTGTGCGCCAAGAACGTGTACCCCGGTGCGATCGTGCTCGCTGAAGAGTCGATCAACCCCAAGCTCCCCGAGGGCATGAACGCCCGCCTTCTCACCATGCCCTTTGGCAAGATGGCCCTGGCCCTGGGCAACCCGCTCATGAAGAACAACCTGGTGCTGGGCGCCTCCGCCGCCTTCCTCGGCCTGCCGCTGGAGGGCTTCAAGGACTACGCCACCAAGCGCTGGGGCAACAAGGGCGAGGAGTTCGTCTCCGTCATCCACCAGGCCATGGAGCAGGGCTTTGAGTACGTGACCCAGAACTGGCCCGAGGCCAAGCTGGTCCTCGAGCAGGGCGACGGCAAGGAGCGCCTGCTGATGATCGGCAACGAGGCCGCTGCGCTGGGCGCCCTCGCCGGCGGCTGCCGGGTCGTCTTCTCCTACCCGATCACCCCCGCCTCTGAGATCGCTGAGGCGCTGGTCAAGTACTTCCCGAAGGTCGGCGGCATCGCCGTGCAGATGGAAGATGAGCTGGCCTCCATCGTCGCATGCGTCGGCGCCGGTTTCGCCGGTGTCCGTGCCATGACCGCCACCTCCGGCCCCGGCATCTCGCTGATGCAGGAGGCCCTGGGCCTGGCCGCCATGACCGAAACCCCGGTCGTCGTGGTCGACACCCAGCGCGGCGGCCCCTCCACCGGTATGCCCACCAAGCAGGAGCAGTCCGACCTGCTGGCCCTCGCCTACGGCGGTCACGGCGACTCGCCCCGCATCGTGCTGGCCCCCGGCAGCGTCGAGGAGCTAATTCCGCTGACCGCTGAGGCCTTCAACCTGGCCGACAATTACCACTGCCCGGTCATGATCGCCTCCGACCTGGCCATCGCCCTCTTCCAGCAGACCGTGGAGCCCGAGGCGGCCGACCTCTCCAAGATGCCCGCCATCGACCGCGGCCCGATCGCCAAGCCCGAGGAGATCGCCGCCCTGGGCCGCGATGTCTTCCAGCGCTATAACAAGGCCGACGGGATCGGCATCTCCACCCGCTCGCTGCCCGGCATGAAGAACGGCCAGTTCCTGGCCACCGGCGCCGAGCACGGCGGCTTCGGCAAGGTCACCGAGAACCCCGCCAACCGAGTCTACATGATGGAGCGCCGCATGGGCAAGCTCCGTAAGGTCAAGACTGAGGCGATTCGGTACTTCGGCACCGAGAACGCCGACATCGTCCTGATCGCCTTTGGTACCACCCTGGGCGCCGCCAAGGAGGCCCAGGCGGAAATCGAGGCGAAGACCGGCAAGAAGGTCGGCGTGATCCAGGTCCGCCTGATCTACCCGGTTCCCGTCGAGCAGATCAAGGCGGCCCTGAATGGCGCCAAGGCCCTGGTGGTCGAGTCCAACGGCACCGCCCAGTTCGGCTTCATGCTCAAGGGCGCCGGTTTCGATCCCGCCAACCTGTCCGGCCTCATCAAGTACGACGGCAACCTGATCACCGTCGGTGAGATCACGGACGCCGCCGAGGCGGTGCTCTCCGGCAAGGGCCGCTACTTCGTCACTGGCGGCGGCCAGGGCGTCCGGCCCAGCAGCGACCCGACCATTACTCTCTCCCCTGCGAAGGAGGCCTAGTTCAAAATGGCCACAATGGCGGATTTCCGGACTTCTGAGAAGTCCTGGTGGTGCCCCGGCTGCGGTGACTTCGGCGTCCTCGCTGCGCTGCAGAAGGCCCTGGTCGACCTCGGCGTTGAGCCCGAGAAGGTGGCCCTGGTCTCCGGCATCGGCTGCTCGGGAAAGATCGGCAACTATATCAACTCCTACAACCTGCACGTGGTGCACGGCCGCTCCCTGCCGGCCGCCCAGGGCGTCAAGCTCGCCAACCGCGAGCTGGTCGTCCTCGCCGCCGGCGGTGACGGCGACGGCTTCGCCATCGGCATGGGCCACTATATGCACGCCCTGCGCCGCAACGTCGACATCACCTATATCGTGATGGACAACCAGATCTATGGCCTGACCAAGGGCCAGACCTCCCCCACCTCCGACGGCGGCTTCCAGACCAAGTCCACCCCCGCCGGCAACATCGAAAAGTCGGCCAACCAGATGCAGCTCGCCATCGCCTCCGGCTGCGGCTTCGTCGCCAACGCCCTCTCGTCGAACCAGAAGGGCCTGGTCGAGATCATCAAGCAGGCGATCCAGTACCCCGGTTTCGCCCTGGTCAACACCTACAGCCCCTGCGTCACCTTCAACAAGATCAACACCTTCGACTTCTACAAGTCGCACCTGGTTGATCTGGACGCTGACCCCACCTACGACCGCCACGACCGCTTTGGCGCCATGAAGAAGCTCATGGAGACCAACGAGCTGGTCCAGGGCGTCGTCTACCAGGATCCGAACCCGAAGCGCTACGAAGACCAGGTCCCCGGCTACAAGGCCGAAGGCATCGCCAACCAGGAATGGAAGGTCGACCTTGAGACCTGGAACAAGATCCTCAACTCCTACAAGTAGGTTCTACCACCCCGGGCAGCCGCTGCCCGGGGTTCTTTTATGAGCGACATACTTATCTTTGTATAGTATAATAGTAACAATATGAGCACACGTGGGGAGGGACTGCCACTGCGGCGGAAGTACATCCGGTTGATGGGGTTTCTGGCCCCCTGCGGGACCCTCGCCACGGTAGTCGCACTGTACTGGCTCAAGACCCTGGGCACGCATCATATCGTACATATTTTGATCCTGGCGGGCGGGTTCGCCCTGCTCTCCCTGTTCACACGCCCGTTGCCAAGCGGCCTGGTCCTCAATCCGGGTGTGGTGCTCTCCACCTCATCGATGTTCCTGCTGCCGCCCCAGTTGGTCGTGCTCGCATGCGCCCCCGGCGTGGCAATCCAGACCTTCCGGGCCCGGCGCCCCTGGTATGCCTACCTGGGCTCGATCGGTCACGGCGCCCTTGGCCTGATCCCCGGGGCCATGGTCTACCAGGCGCTCGCGCCACAGGGCCCGCCTCGCCTGCCCGACATGCTCCCCGGCGCCTTCGCAGCCCTGCTCGTCCATGAGGTGATGCGGCTCTCGATCTCGGCGCTGCTGGTGGCCTACCGCGAGGGGCGCCCCGTGCGGGAGCAGTGGCGGCAGATCATCGGCAAGGACCTGAACTGGGGCCTGGTCGGGCTGCATCTCACGAGCATCAGCGTGGCCGTCCAGTACGGCGGCAACCACGTGTGGGGCTTGCTCCTGCAAACCGCCCTGCTGCTCTGTTTCTGCCAGACCATCTCATACCACACGCGCATGGCGCTCTGGCAGCAGGCGGCGTGGACGGACGGGCTGACGGGGGTTGGAAACCGGGCCGGCTGGGAGTCCTACCTGGCCACGCTGAAATCCCGGGGCAGGCGGCTCAGCGGCACCCTGGTGGTAATTGACGTCGACGGCCTGAAGGCGCTCAACGACGGGTTTGGCCATGCCGAGGGCGACGCTGCCCTGCGGGACCTGGCCGAACGGCTGTCGCAGTCGCTCCGCAGGACCGACCGGCTCTACCGCTACGGCGGCGATGAGTTTGTCGCCTTCCTCCCCCACGAGCCCCACAACGACGGGTTCGTGCGTGAGCGGCTCACCCCGGTGGTGGAGGGCTTTGCGCGGGACTGGGCAGCCCGTGGGCGCCCGGTGCGAGCCAGCGTGGGCTTCGCCAGCATCCCCGCCGAAAGGGCGGACCTCAGCCAGCTCTTTGCCCTGGCAGACGCCCGCATGTACGAGGCCAAGCAGAGCCGTCGCATGGAAGGGGCCGGGTAGATCAGCCACCCGAAGGCGAGGACCAAAGATGGCCCGGTATACGGGCGCCCAGGGGAATATGATGTGAGCCCGTGGCCTTCTGGCCACGGGCTCGCTCTTTCGGGCTGTGCTTCATCCTTGTTGGGAAAAAACTTGCGAGACGGAGTGCTAGTAACCGACGTAGGCGTTACCAAAGGTGATCTTGAACGATCGCATCACCGTATCGATGAGCGGCTGCAGCTTTGCCCACTGATCCGCAGGCGCCGTGATCACGACCCCGTATTCGATCTTAACCTCTTCATCCGTACGAGTGGCGTGGAGTAACAGCGAGCGCATGCCGGGCTTGGTGGTGGGCGGGTCAGGTTCCAGCCACCCGTACAGGAAGGGCTGGTGCCGCGAATCGGGTTGCCACTTGGGCGGTTCCGTCAACTGGAAACCGCCCCAGGCCCGAATCTCCGACTTGCCGTCGGGCGAAGTAAAGTAGCGCCCGTCCCCGTTCGTCGGCGGAGGACCGGGCGTCCAATCTTCAGGGTGGAAAATCCGAAACCCAAAGCGACCGTTGGTGTAGACGGTCCATCCGTCCGGTGGCGGCAGCGGGAGCGGCAAGTGGTCCCGGACTCGCTCCAACGCTTTGGCCGGCTCATCGCTCTGGTGCTTGGCCAGGCCTGCAGCAGCCTCATAATCCGTCGCCGCCCGGCTCAACTCGCCTAACGCCTCACTGACTTGTCCCAGCGCATAGCGAGTTTCCCACCGCTGTCCGTCCTGCAAGGCGTCGGACTGGCCGATGTGCGTACGTGCGGGAAGGTACTGACCGAGCTGATATTCCGCCCAGCCTAGGTTATAGAGGGCGTAAGCATGCCGTTTGTCCAGCGTTACGGCACGACGGCATGCCTCGGCAGACTCAGCCCATCGCCCCAGCTTTCCCAGGGCATAACCGAGGTCGTTCCAGTCATCCGCCGAGCCTCGCACAGCCGTCACGGTGCGCAAGGCATCCACCGCTTCGTCGTACCGTCCCTGGGCCAACGCGGCCATGCCCGCTTGGTGCAGCGCGTCCGGACTGACGCTTGGTGCACGATCCTCCCCAGGGTGGGCCTCTGTCACATCAGGAGGGGTTTCCGGCGCCACCGAGGCCGGTTTGGCACCGGTGCAACCAATTGCCACGACAGCGGCAAACAAGATGATCATGCGTTGCAATCTCGGTGCCACCAACTTCAAGTTCATGGTGACTCCCCCTCCATCAGGCGACTCCCGAAAGCGGTCCTATACCACCTTGACCCAGATCATCCCGTCCGGGTGGATGCCGCAGGCCATGCGGCGCACCTCGGTGAGGCTGATCATGTCGATCACGGAGATGTCGTTGGTCTTGTTGTTTGCCACGTAGGCCTCGGCGCCGTCGGGCCGGAAGACCACGCCGCCGGGCCAGCGGCCAACCGGGATCCGCGTGATCTCCCAGGGCGAGGGCTGGGCGGTGGCGCCCACATGGCGGTGCGCGACCACCGAAAGGTCGTGGGACTCCCGGTTGGGGATCAGGCAGTAGCGGCCGTCCGGGCTGAAGACGGCCCGGATCGGCACGGTGCCGAGGCGCCGACGGTGCATCAGCTCGTAGGTCTCGGTTGAGATCTCGTAGACGTTGTTGTCCTCCTGGTTCGCCACGTAGAAGGACTGGCCGTCCGGGTGGAGCGCCAGGCCCTCTGGACCCTTGCCCACGGCGATGGTGGTGATCACCTCGCGGGTGCTCACGTCCAGCACCGTCACGTTGTGCGAACCGATGTTGACCACGTAGGCCCGCTGCCCATCAAGGCCCAGGTGGACCATGTGGGTCAGGTCGGCCTCCAGTGGCAGCACCTGGACCACCTCATGCTCGGGGATGCTGAGGATGAAGAGCTTGTTGGCATAGGTGGAGACCAGCCAGAGCCAGCGGTTGTCGTGGGTCACATCCATGCCGTGGGGGAACTTGAAGTCGGGGTGAGCGATCCGCTTGACCACCTCCCCCGCCTTCAGGTCGATCACCGCCACGGTGTTACCGCCGGCGCAGGTGACGTAGGCCCACTTGCCGTCCCGGGAGACGGTCGCCTCGTGGGGGTTCAGATCGACCGGAATCGTGCGGACCAGTTCGCCCGTGGCAGGGTTCATGTAGCCGACCGTCGACTCATCCTTATGGAGAACCAGCAGGTACTCACCAGCAGGGATCATGGTTAGCATTCGCTCCCTCGGTAATCAAGTCGTTGATTCAGCCGCTTTCACCTTCGGCCCGAACCAGGCCATGCCCAGGGTCGCAGCGCAGCCCAGGGCTGCAAAGGTCGCCCACGGCAGCCACGGCATCCCGCCGGCGGCTGCGACGTCGGTCAGGCGCCCGCCCAGGAACTGCCCGGCGCTGCCGCCCACCGCCACCGAGAGGGCGCTGAAGCCGTAGTAGCTGCCCAGCGAGTCCCGCGGCGCCATCCCCGTCACCACGGTGTAGTCCGTCGGGCGGACCAGCATGCCGCCCAGGGTCATCAGCACGACGCAGGCGACCAGCCCGGTCATGCCCGGGAACGGTACCAGCACGAGGAACGACGAGGCGGCGATCGCCGTGCCCAGCGCCCACTGCGTCAGCGGGGCCATCTTGCCCGTCATCCATTGGGAGATCTTGTACTGCAGGGCGATCACCATCAGCGAGTTGGTCCAGAGCAGGTACTTGACCGAGGTCTGCGTCCCCGTCACCGAGGCCGCCTGCAAGGACAGCGAGATGTTGATCTGGCCCGAGATGACCCAAAAGCCGCTGCTCAGCAGGCAGTAGGTCACGAAGGCCCGGTTCTTTGCCACCGTGCGCAGGGAGAGCAGCACCTCGCCGACCGCCTCGGAGGCCCGGGGCCTGGCCCGCCCGGAGGTGATGTCCGGCAGTGCGAAGTAGATCATCACCGCGATCGGGATGTAGACCGCGCCGGCCGCCACCGAGAGCACCCGGAAGTCGACGCTCAGCAGCAGCGAGCCGATCAGGGGGCCCAGGGTGGTGCCCACGCTTTGCGCAGTGTAGAGCAGGGAGAAGCGGCTGGCCTGGTCGGGCCCCGGGTTCAGGGCGGCAAAGGCTGCCCGCTCGGCCGAGCCAAAGAGCGCTCCGCCCATGCCCGACAGCACGGCGGAGAGCAGCAGGCCGGGGAGGTTGTCCATCAAGGCGAAGCTGGCGAAGCCGACCGAGCGGATCAAGAGCCCCAGCAGGAGCACGCGCTTATAGCCGTACAGGTCGGCGGTCGGGCCCGCGAGGACGGTCAGCACCTGCTGCACAGCCATGCGCACAGCCAGCACCGTGCCGGCGACGGTGGCGGTCAGGCCCAGGTTGTCCCGGACGTGGATCGAAATGAACGGGATGAGCATAAAGAAGCCCGTATTAATCGCAAAGTCGGCCAGCAGGATCGCTCCCACGGCCGGATCGAGACCAGCCAAGCGCCGCAGTAAGGACATGGCAACGGCCTCCCACTTTTTCTACCCTAAGTACGGGAAAACGCCGGGGCAGTAACCCGGCGTTGCGACCTATTTGAACATGGCCTGGCAGGCCAGGCGATGCCCCTTGTCGATCATATCGCCAAGAACCTGCCGCTCCAGGGCCGTGGGGGCCGTGAGCAGGAAGGCCGTGTCCTTGGGCCACTTGACCGTGCACTTGGCGCCGCTGGTGCCCTTTTTGGGATCGCAGTCGCACTCGACCGGCACGCCGGCCTCGCGAACCGCCTCTAACATTTTCATTCCGGAGCGGGTGTGGATGAGGTACTCTTCCCCTTGGTAGTCAATGCGCCGCATGAGCTATATCCCCTCCACCGAAATGATACCATTTCGGCGCGCTGTGCGCCATAGTTTGCGCCCCACACGGGAACGCCTAGTGGCAGCCTCAGCCCGCGCCGCAGGCGGCGCCCTTGCTGCTGCTCTCGCCCTCGGTGGCGGTTGACGGGGAAGCCCCACCGCCGGTCAGCTTGCGGCCCACCGCGATGTGGCCGTTCTCCAGCCCGTGGGCGGCGAAGGCGGAGACGAGGCGCCGGGCGCCCACGCTGCCGCACTTCGGGCACTTGAGGGAATCGCCCTCCGTGTTCATGGGCACCAGCTCGTCGAACACCTTTTCGCAGGACTTGCACTTGAATTCATAAATAGGCATGGCCGATTCTCCCCCCTTTGCCAACAGATGTCGCTGTCCATTCTACACCGTGCTGGGTAAGGCTTTCAAGGGGGTTAGCAGTCGGGGTCAATGAGTGCCAACTAGAGGATGGTCCAGTGATGGGCGAACGCCTCGTAAATGCCAATCAGTGTGGCAACGATGTCAAGAACGACTCCCAGCGAAAATACCGCTACGGCACGTCCATATCGCCGGCCCCCGGCCGCAGCGATGGTGAATCCAACGGTGGCGAAGCCAAAGATCCAGGCGGCAGCCATGAACGAATCTGAGTTCTCGTAGCCAAGGATCGGCATGACCACCAGGGCCAAACCATGGACGACAAAAAACCATATCCAGCTAAAGTTGTCTCGATCCATTGCCTTTTCCACCGGCTCCATACTCCCGCCTCCCTTATCAGTTGAACCGACCAGTCGGTCTGTTACGATTCTGATTTGAGCATACACGCCTCGGAGTCGTCTGTCAATTACTTTTTTAGACCGACCGGTCTGTTTTTTGTGCAACAGAAAAGGCAGGCTCCCGGAGGGGCCCGCCTTAGCTTCTGTCAGACCTGTTACGCCTTCGGCTTGACCGCCGTGCTCCCCGCCTTGCACAGCGGGCACTCATCGGGCGCCCAACTCTCCACCTGCAGCGTCACCAGGGCCTTCAGGGGGGCGCCGAACTGCACGGTGCCGCCGCTGCGGTCTGCGATGCAGGCCACGCCCACGATGTTGGGCTCGTACCCGGCAATCGCATCGATCGCCTTCTGCACCGAGCCGCCGGTGGTGATGGCGTCCTCCACCATCAGGACCCGCTCGCCGGGCGTAAGCGTCCACTGCCGCTTCAGCGCCATCTTGCCATCCTCGGTCTTCTCGGTGAAGATCGCCCGGGGCCCCTTCCCGCCCCGGCGCAGGCCGAGCTGCCGGGCCACCTCGTAGGCCAGCACGATGCCGCCGGTGGCAGGGCCGACCACGGTGTCGATCTCCTCGCCGTCGAAGAGCCTGGCGATGCCCGCACAGAGCTTCTCGGTCTGGGCGGGGTACTGGAAGATGTGGGGCATGAGGAAGAACTGCTCAGAATGGCGGCCCGAGGTGAGGATGAAGTGGCCCTCACGCAGGGTGCCGGTCTCACGGAAAATGGCAAAGATCTCGTCCTTGTTCACAGCGCTTCCTCCATTTCGGCCAGGATCCGTCTGGTCGCCTCCACCGGGCTGGCGGCGCCGGTGATCGGGCGCCCGACCACCAGGTAATCGGCGCCGGCCCGCAGCGCCTCCGCCGGGGTCATCACCCGGCGCTGGTCGTTCGCATCCTGCGCCCACGCGGGCCGGATGCCCGGGGTGACGATCTCGAAGTCGGGGCCGCAAGCCGCCCGCACCGCCAAGACCTCCCGGGGCGAGGCGATGCAGCCCTGGAGGCCGCACTCCTTGGCACGCCGGGCCTGCCAGACCACCCGGGCCTGGAGGTCGCCGGGCACGTGCAGCTCCTCGTTGAGCGCCTGCTGGTCGATGTGGGTCAGCAGGGTCAGGCCCAGCACCTTGGGCGCCGGAATCCGCAGGGCCGCCGCCCGCTCGGACGCAGCCTGCACGGCGGCCCGCAGCATTGTCGCCCCGCCCATCACGTGGGCCGAGAAGCCCCAGACCCCCTGGCCGGTGACTACGGTGGCCGCCCGGGCCACCATGCTGGGAATATCGTGGTACTTCAGGTCCAGCAGCACCCGCCCGCCCTCGCCGTAGATCAGCTCCAGAATGCGCGGGCCAAGGGCGCCGTGCAGCTCCAGCCCCACCTTGAAGTAGCGCACCTCGTCCTTGAGCGCTCGGACCAGATTCACAGCATGCTCGGCGTCCGGAACGTCGATCGCCACGATCAGCCGATCTCTTGCTTTCTGCATGAGGTGCGCCTCCGCTTCCCCTAGAATCGGTCCGAGTCCTTCAAGAACTGGCGCAGGGCGTCCGCAGTCTCGCCTGTAGCGATTCTCGGAGCGCTCTTGGGTTTGTCCCCCAACACAGGCAGGTTCCCCTCCGCCCCGGTGGCCGGTCGAGCCGCCCCGATCAGGTCGGTCACCCGCTCGTAGCCCTCCTGCTCCATAAAGCCGCGGATGGAGTCAATCACATCGATCGACGCCCGGGGGTTCACAAAGCAGGCCGTTCCCACCTGCACCGCCTTGGCGCCGGCCATCAGGAACTCCACGGCATCCTCCCCGTTCATAATCCCGCCGATGCCGATGACCGGAATCTTGACCGCACCGGCCACCTGCCAGACCATGCGCAGGGCCACCGGCTTGACCGCCGGCCCCGAGAGCCCGCCGAACATGTTGCCCAGGATCGGCTTCTTGCGCCGGATGTCGATCGCCATGCCAAGCAGCGTGTTGATCACCGTCACGGCGTCGGCGCCGGCATCCTCCACGGCCTTGGCGAAGTCCACGATGTTGGTCACGTTGGGCGAGAGCTTGACCATCAGCGGTAGGCTGGTCGCCTTGCGAACGGCGGAGGTCACCTCGGCGGCGCCCTTCAGGCTTGTGCCGAAGGCCAGGCCGCCCTCCTTGACGTTCGGGCAGCTGATGTTCAGCTCCACCGCCGCCACGCCGGAGCCCTCCAGGCGGCGGGCCACCTCCACATACTCCTCCACCGTGCGCCCAACGATGTTGACAATAACCGTCGCCTTCTGCTCCTGGAGCCAGGGCCAGTCTACATTCAGGAAGTGATCCACGCCCGGGTTCTGCAAGCCGATGGCGTTCAGCATGCCCCCGGGCGTCTCCACCACCCGGGTGCCCTTGTTGCCGTACCAGGGCTCGGTCGAGGTCCCCTTCACACAGATGGCGCCCAGCTCGGAGAGCGGGAAGATCTCGGCGAACTCCCGCCCGTAGTTAAAGCAGCCGGAGGCGGTCCAGACCGGGTTCTTGAACTTGATCCCGCAGATCTCGGTAGATAGGTCTTTAATGGCCACCGAGCTCCACCTCCTCCGCCAGGAAGACGGGGCCGTCCTGGCAAGCCTTCAGAAAGCCCGGCTGGCCCGCCTTGGGCACGGTGCATCCGATGCAGACGCCAAAGCCGCAGGCCATATGCCGCTCCACGCTGACAAAGCAGGTGACTCCCGCCTTCAGGCAGTCCTGCTTGACCACGTCCAGCATCACCTCGGGGCCGCAGGTCCAGACCTCGCCGACCTGGCCGAGCTCCAGCAGTTGCCGCAGGGGCTGGGTCACCAGGCCCCGCTCGCCGACCGAGCCGTCGTCGGTCATCACCGTCACGGTAACCCCCGCTGCCTCCAGCTCCGCCAAACCAGCGAGGTACCGCTGACTACGAGCGCCCACGATCGCCGTCACCGAGCGCCCCGCCGCAACAGCCCGTTCCGCAGCCGCCACCATCGGCGGGATGCCCAGCCCCCCGCCCACGAGCACCAAAAGTCCCGAACCAAGAGCAGGGTCCGGGAAGGAGTGGCCCAGGGGACCCAGCAGGTCGAGCTCGCTGCCCGCCGTGATTTCGGAGAGCGCCTTGGTGCCGTGGCCCACCACCCGGTAGATCAGGCTGATCGTCCCGGCCTCGGGCCGGATCTCGCAGATCGAGAAGGGGCGCCGCAGCAGGGGATCGATGGCGCCCGACCGCCCGGGTACGCACCGGACCTCCACGAACTGCCCCGCCACCGCCCGGCTGGCGATCTCAGGCGCCCGCAGGGTCAGCTTGAACACATCGGCCGTCCCGGCGTGCTCCACCACGGTGCCGTACTCCTGCACCCAGGCGCCCTTCGACCGGGAGGCCTTTAGCTCAAGGTTCACGACAGTACCTCCATCCCGAGCATGCGCAGCTGGCCGCTCACGATGGTGGCATGCGGCGCCCCGCTCAGCTCCCACCCGATGAAGGGGCTATTCTTGGACTTGGATTTCATCTCTTCCTTCTTCACGACCCAGCTCTGGTTCAGGTCGAGCAGGGTGATATCGGCCTCGGCGCCCTCCACCAGGGCGGGGGCTGGCATTCGCACCAGCTCGGCCTGGCGGGTCGACATCATCAGGATCATCTGCTCCAGGGTGATGATCCCGGGCTTGACCAGCCGGTCCAGGGTCAGGCCGACCGAGGTCTCCAGGCCCGTAATGCCGAAGGCGGCCTGCTGGTACTCGACCTCCTTCTCATCGATGTGATGAGGGGCATGGTCGGTGGCGATGATATCGATGGTGCCGTCCTTGATCCCTTCGATGATCGCCAGGCGGTCCGCCTCTTCACGCACCGGCGGGTTCATCTTGGTATTGGTGTCGTAGTTCATCGTCTGGACGATCTCGTCGGTCAGGGTGAAGTGGTGCGGGGTGGCCTCGGCGGTCACCCGGGCGCCCGCCTTCTTGCCCCAGCGGACCAGGTCGACCGAATGGCGGCTGGAGATGTGCTGGATGTGCACGTGCGCCCCGGTCTCCAGGGAGAGCAGGATGTTGCGGGCGACGTGGACCTCCTCGGAGGCGGAGGGGATCCCCTTGATGCCCAGCAGCGAGGAGACCCGCCCGTAGTGCATGGCCCCGCCGGCGGAGAGGGACTTGTCCTCGCAGTGATCCATGATCGGCAGGTCGAACTGCTTGGCGTAGATCATCGCCAGGCGCATGGTCTCGGCGTTGTCGACCGGCTTGCCGTCGTCGGTGATGGCGACGATGCCGGCCTCCTTCATCTCACCGATCTCGGCCAGCTCCTCGCCCTTGGAGCCCTTGGTGATGGCCCCGGTGGGCCACACCTTGCAGAGCCCCTGCTCCTTGGCCAGGCCCACCACGTAGGAAACCGTGCTGACGTTGTCGATCACCGGGCGGGTGTTGGGCATGCAGGCGATGGCGGTAAAGCCGCCCCGCACAGCAGCTGCCGTGCCGGTGACGATATCTTCCTTATACTCCTGGCCGGGCACCCGTAGGTGCACGTGCACATCGATGAAGCCGGGGGCGACCACCTTGTCGGTGGCGTCGATCACCCGGTCGGCGCCGGCCGCGGACAGGTCCTCGCCAATCTTGGTGATCTTCCCATGGGAGATGAGCACATCAGCGACACGGTCCACGCCGGAGGCGGGGTCGAGGAGACGTCCGTTGCGAATTAGCAGGGTACTCATGCGTTCTCTCCTCCCCCCATGAGCAGGTACAGGATCGCCATGCGAACGGCGACGCCGTTGGTCACCTGCTCCAGGATCTGGCTCTGGTCGCTGTCGGCAACGTACGAGCTGATCTCGACGCCGCGGTTCATGGGGCCGGGGTGCATCAGGACGGCGTCAGGTTTGGCCAGCTTCAGGCGGGCCGGAGTGACACCCCAGAACTTGTGGTACTCGGCGACCGTGGGGAAGAGCCCCTTCTCCTGCCGCTCCAGCTGCAGGCGCAGCACGTTCACCACGTCGGCGCCCTCCAGGGCCTCCTCGACCCGGGTAGTCACCTTGACGCCCATCTCCTCGAACCCGGTCGGGAGCATGGTGGCAGGGCCCGCCACCCAGACCTCGGCGCCGTACTTGAGCAGCCCGTGGATGTTGGACCGGGCGACCCGGCTGTGGTAGATATCGCCGATGATGGCGACCTTCAGCCCGCGCAGGGTGCCCTTCTGCTGGCGGATGGTCAGCAGGTCCAGGAGCCCCTGGGTGGGGTGCTCATGCATGCCATCGCCCGCGTTGATCACCGAGCAGTCCAGCCGCTCCGCCAGGAAGTGCGGGGCGCCGCCCATGGGATGGCGAATGACTACAGCGTCAAGCCCCATCGCCTCAAGGTTGCGCGCCGTGTCCTTGAGTGTCTCGCCCTTGGAGACCGAGGAAGAGCTGACCGAGATGTTGATCACATCGGCCGACATATACTTTCCCGCCAGCTCAAAGGACTTGGCTGTCCGGGTGGAGTTCTCGTAGAACAAGGTCACCAGCGCCTTGCCCCGCAGCGTCGGCACCTTCTTGATCGGCCGCCTGGCGATATCCTTGAGCGTCTCGGCCGTGTCGAGAATCAGGTCGATCTCACTGGTCGACAGATCCCGCAGGCCCAGTATGTCTTTGCGCTTCAGGCGCGTCATGTACGTATGCACCCTTTCTTTTTAACCGCAGATTACGCAGATTAACATGATTACACAGATTGGAACAACCAACGGTATTTAAATCTGCGTAATCCATAAAATCTGCGTAATCTGCGGTAAAAATGCCCAATTAGAGATCGTACAGGGCAACGAAGTCCTCACCGTCGACCTCGGTCACGTGGACCTCGACCACCTCGCGCTTGGAGGTGGGGACGTTCTTGCCCACGTAGTCCGCGCGAATCGGCAACTCCCGGTGCCCGCGGTCGCAGAGCACCGCCAGTTGGATCACCGACGGGCGCCCGATGTCCAGCAGGGCGTCCAGGGCGGCGCGCACGGTGCGCCCGGTGTAGAGCACGTCGTCGACCAGGATCACCACGGCGCCCGGCAGCTTGAACTTCACATCGGAGCGCTGCACCTGGGGGACACTGTTTAGCTCAGTGAGGTCATCGCGGTACAGGGTAATGTCGAGCGTGCCCACCGGCACCTCAAGCCCCTCAAACTCCTTGAGCTTGGCAGCCAGCCGGTGAGCCAGGGGCACCCCGCGGCGGCGGATGCCGACCAGGGCTACGTGCTCCACGCCCTTGTTCCGCTCGATGATCTCGTGTGCAATGCGCGAGAGGGCCCTGTTCATCGCCTCAGCATCCATGAGCATTGCCTTGGGTTCGGCCAACAAAAAAACCTCCTTGCCGGGGGGTCCGGTAAGGAGGTAGTTTGCCCAAATGTGCGCAATGGCCCGCCCCCCTGGTAGCGGAGAGCGGCTGCGACCTGGATGCAAAACGATGTGGCTCCTTACCAGCCTCACGGGACTGAGTTAAAGCAGCTTGCTGGATTCACCTTACCACTCTCCGGAAAACGGGTCAACCCGTTGCGTTCATCATCTGTTTAAATGTCGGTCATGAATATGCCCAAAAGATCAGCTAGAATGAGTTTGATACTATACGAAAATGGAGGTGCCGGCTGTGAACAGGCAGGTGCTTGTTGTTGACGACGAACCCAACATCCGTGAACTATGCCGGCTCTATTTGGAGCGGGAAGGCTTCGCAGTCACCGAGGCGGTCGATGGTATCGACGGTATTGGCAAGGCCAAGGAGCTGCGCCCCGACCTGGTCGTCCTGGATCTGATGATGCCCGGCAAGAGCGGCTTTGACGTATGCAAGGAGCTGCGCCTGCTCGATATCCCCTGCATTATGCTGACCGCCCGCGGCGATGAGGTCGATAAGATCCTCGGGCTGGAGCTCGGCGCCGACGACTACCTGACCAAGCCCTTCAGCCCCCGGGAGCTGGTTGCCCGCTGCAAGGTGGTGCTCCGCCGGCAGGAGCGGGGCACGGCGAAGGTCGCCGAGGCAGAGCCGTCCAGCGGGCGCCTCGACTTCCCCGACTTCAGCATCGATCTGGCGGGCCGGTCGCTCGTCGTGGGCGGCAAGACCGTCGATTGTCCGCCCAAGGAGTTCGACCTATTGTCGATGCTAGCGCAGAACCCACACCGCGCCTTCACCCGGGAGCAGCTCCTTGAGAAGGTTTGGGATTACAGCTTCTACGGCGACTACCGCACCGTCGATGTGCACGTGCAGCGAATCCGCAAGAAGATCGAGCCGGACCCCGAGAAGCCCCGGTACGTCAAGACCGTATGGGGCGTGGGCTACAAGTTCGAGATGGGGTCATAATTCATGCGCATTGGCACGAAACTGCTCCTTGTCTTCGTGATTCTGACCAGCGTGATCTCCCTGGTCTCCCTCGCCGCCTTCCCCCGGCTGGTCGAGAGCACCGTGATCCGAGCGGAGCGGACCCGCGTTCGCACCCAGGCCGACAAGATCGCCCAGGACCTGGTGCGAAACCTGACCCGCATGCGCCGCAACCCGACCGGCAACCCGCTCGCCTTTGCAGAGAACATGCTGGCCGACGAGGCCGTCTCCGTGGTCCATGTCCCCACCGGGCGGGTCGTCTTCTCCTCCCTGGCCGAGCTTCAGGGTCAGGCGGTCGACGTCAAACGCCTGCAAGAGGCGCAGGGCCGCTTCCGTGGCTTTATGAGCAACCCCGTGGAGGTGCCGGGCTTCAACTTCCCGGTCTGGGCCTTCTCCCCCGTGCCCAACGAGGACCTCGCCATCCTGCTGGTGCGCGACCTGGACTACGTGCGCAACCTAGGGCGCCCGATCACCGTGCAGCTGTACATCATCATCGGGGTAGTCCTGCTGGGCTCGCTCCTGGTGATCGGCTGGGTCAGCCGGGACATGGTGCGGCGCCTGGGCACCGTCGGCGCTGCCGCCCGGGCCCTGGCCGAGGGCGACCTGACCCAGCGGGCCCCGACCAAGGGCACCGACGAGATTGGAGAGTTAGCGGGCCACTTTAACCATATGGCCGAGCGGATCGAGGCGCTGGTCGGCGGGCTCCGCCGGTCGGAGCACCTGCGCAAGGAGCTGCTGGTGACGGTCTCCCATGAGCTGCGCACGCCCATGACCTCGATTGCAGGCTTCGCCGAGGCCCTGCGCGACGGGGTGGTCCGGGATGAACAGCAGCGCGAGCGCTACTACCAGATCATCGCCGGCGAGGCGGCCCGCCTCAACCGGCTGATCAACGATGTGTTCGACGTGGCCCGCCTCGAGGCCGGTCAGACCGAGATCCGCCTTCAGGCCATGCCGGTCACCGAGTGGCTGGTCGAGGTGGCCGAGGGTTTCGCTCCGGTCGCCGAGGGCGCCGGGGTCGGCCTGGATCTGCAGGTGCAGCCGGAGGCCGAGTCAGCCAAGGTGTACGGCGACCGCGACCGGCTGGACCAGGTCATGAGCAACCTGCTGAGCAACGCTGTGCGCTTCGCGCCGGAGGGGAGCGGCATCACCATCCGGGCGGGGATTGACCACGAGGACGTGGTCTTCGAGGTGGCCGACCAGGGGCCGGGCCTCTCCCCCGAGGAGGCGCCCAAGGTCTTCGAGCGCTTCTGGCAGGGCACGAACAAAGGCCGGGGCCACGTGGGCGCCGGCCTGGGTCTGGCGATTGTGAAGTCCCTGGTGGAGGCCCACGGCGGGACCATTGGCGTGACCAGCACACCCGGGGTGGGCGCCACCTTCTGGTTCCGGCTGAAGCGGATTGACAGGTGATCGTTCAGATCTTGCGCTTGATCCGCCAGATCTCCTTGTCGTGCTCGGTCCACTTCTCCTGCTGGTAGGCAATGAGCTGCTCGATGGTGCCAAGGCGTTCGTCCATACTGTCGACCGCTTCTTTGACGAGGTCCATGCGGGACTTTACAGCGCCAACCTCCAAGCGGAGGTCCTTTACCTCCGTTTCCAGGGCCGTGACCCTTGCTTCGAGGGCCGACATGCGGTCCTCCAGGCCGGACATGCGGTCTTCCAGGCCGGACATGCGGTCCTCCAGGGCGCCCATGCGGGCGTCCAAGCGTTCCACGGTTTGAGCAATTTTGGCCAGCAGATCCAAGACGGCACTTTCGTTCACACGCCTCACTCCTTGTCCCAGTAACTAGGATACCACGATGCGGTCACATCGCTATGACCCATTGATTCCCAGTTCCATGGTAGCACGAGACGAGCGTATGTTCTGTCGACATCTGGAAGCGGGGAACAATTAGACGGGTATGGCTAGCCTGCGCTTCACCGTGCGGTAGCCCAGGCCTTCGTAGAAGCGCAGCGGCCCGGCCGGGAACTCCCAGGTTTCCAGCTCGATCTCGGTCGCACCCTGCTCGCGAGCCCAGGCGTGGGCAGCCTCCACCAGTCGGGCGCCCAGTCCGTGCCGGCGCATGCGTTGGGTGACCATCAGGCTTTGGAGCAGGGCGTATGTACGGGTAACCACAGCGGGGTTCGGGTCCGTCTGCTTCCGGTGGATCTCCACAAAGCCCACCAGAGTGCCGCCATCTTCAGCCACGAAGACGGCGGCTTTCTCGTTCTGTAGGATCTCTTCGATGCCCGTGTAGAGTTCCTGATCGGGCGGACCGACCAGGGCCAGATCGCTCGGGACCCCCTCGGCATGGAAGTTGTGGAACTCGACGTATAGCTCGGCCAGAGCGGGGAGATCATCTTCAGTTGCTAGGCGAATCAGTGTCGACAAAGCACTACCTCCTTTCCGGATAGGACTTGCCCACCTGACCATGAGTTCCGTTTTTGATACGTGTTTCTAGGCGGATTCTAGACCGTTTCTAGGCGCTGTTGAGGTAGTCACCGCGTGCGTATCACACACAGCAAAGGCCGGCAGGGCGGGCGCATTTGCCTCGCTCAGCCGGCCTGTGACATTTTGATCAAGCGCCCTTGGGTGCCGATTCGGGGGCATCAGGGGTTGCCTTTTCCTGCTTCTCAGCCGTCTCCGGCTTTGCCTGCGCATCCTCTGCCGCTTGCTTCGTGGCCTTGTCCACCTTCAGCACCCGGTAGTCCTTGACCTGGATCACCAGCACCTTTTGCTCGCCATAGGTCTTCGGCCAGCACTTGAAGACCGCCTTGTACTTGTCGCTGATCCGTTTGAAGTCGAACGGGAGGAGCGGGGTGTACAGGCTGAAGGAAGCGGTTCGGTGGTTCGAGCTGAGGGTGACGTTGTGCGCCTTGGGGGCAGCAGGGTCGCAGGCCTCGACGTAGATCACGCCCTCCTTGGGCTTGGAGAAGCACTGAATCGCACGAATGCTGGTGCCGGCCATCTCGTCGAGCCACTCCTTGACCACCGTCCGGGTGAAGACCTGCCAATCGTACATGGTGATCTCCCATTCGCCCTTCGGCCGGTCCTGCGGGCCGACCATGTCCGCATCGGAGTAAGGACGCATTTCATCGAGCGGCTGCGAATCACTCAAACTGTTCCCCTCCCTTTACACTTGAACCTTTCCAATCTTCTATACGATGTCCACCCTCTCTGAGTTCGGTACGCACCGAAAAAAAACGACCGCCTCGCACAAGTGAACTGAGCCCCTCGTCGTGGACACTCTAAAAGGGTCCTTGGTCTATCCAGCCAAAAGGTGGTTCCTGTACTCAACAGGAGCCATCTTTTTTCT
>JBOZRQ010000050.1:0-123457 GCA_050789255.1 Symbiobacteriaceae bacterium | reverse complement strand
GTCGACCTTGTGAAACTGGGCTGGCTCCCTCACGAAGCATCGGCGATTGGCCTCCGTCCGCTTTTTGTCATGCCAAGGCAGTCCTCAAGCGAAAAAACGGACGGAGAGCAAACGGGACCCGGGGGGTGCCAGACGCTCAGGCGCTGGAGACCTTGGGACTGGGCCCACCATTACATAACCCCCGACGCCATAACCGACGGTCACCACAAGAAACCCGCCCTTGTGTGCAGAGACATAAGACTGGCGGGCTGCATGAATATGCGCACAAGCCCTCCGGACTGTTGGTCCGGAGGGCTCTTGTCATGCTAACCCAGGATTCCACTTCGCTCAATTCGGTCCACGGCTTCAGCCAGGCGCTCTTCGGTCTGCACCAGGGCGATGCGCACGTAGCCCTCGCCCATGGCGCCGAACCCGGAGCCCGGCACCACGGTGACCCCGGCCCGCTCCAGCAGGGCCATGGCGAACTCGAGGCTCGAGCTGAAGCCCGCGGGGACCGGCGCCCAACAGAACATGGTGGCCGGGGGGCGGGGCACGGCCCAGCCCAGGCGGTTCAGGCCGTCCACCAGCACGTCCCGGCGCCGCTGGTAGGTGGCAGCCATCTCGGCGACGCACTCCTGGGGTCCGGTCAGGGCGGCCACGGCGCCCTCCTGGATGGGTCGGAACAGGCCGTAGTCCAGGTGGCTCTTCACCTCGGCGAGCTGGCCCAGAATCCTGGCGTTGCCAACGGCGTAGGCGATGCGGGCGCCCGCCAGGTTGTAGGTCTTGGACAGCGAGTTGAACTCGATGCCGACCTCGAGGGCGCCGGGCGTCTGCAGGAAGCTGGGGGGCCGGTAGCCGTCGAAGGTGAGCTCGCTGTACGCGGCGTCGTGCAGGATCACCGTGCCGTACCGGCGGGCGAACGCCACGACCTGTTCGAAGAAGCCCGGCCGAACCACCGCGGCGAGCGGGTTGCTCGGGTAGTTCAGTACCAGGAGCTTGGCCCGGCGCTTCACCTGCTCGGGCAGCGCCTCCAGGTCGGGGAGGAAGCCTTCCTCGGCCCGCAGGGGGACCGGGTAGAGCTCGGCGCCGGCCAGCACCGGACCCGCCGAGTAGATCGGGTAGCCGGGATCGGGTACCAGGACCAGGTCGCCAGGATCGGTCACCGCCTGGGCGATGTGGGCCAGACCTTCCTGCGACCCGGTCAGACCCAGCACCTGGGTCTCGGGGTCCAGGCTGACGCCGAAGCGGCGCAGGTACTTGGCCGCGACGGCCGCACGGAATGCCGGCAGGTCCTTCATGGGGTAGCCGTAGTTGCCGGGGTTCCGAATGCCCTGCACCATCGCCTCCACGATGTGGGGCGCCGGTGGCAGGTCCGGGCTGCCGATCGAGAGGTTGATGACATCGGCCCCGGTGGCGAGGACCCGCTTGCGGGCCTCATCCATCGTGGTGAAGATGGCTCCGGAGAGCCGGGCCAGACGCTCTGGCTTCACTAGTGCACCCCTTCCGCCAAGCCCAGGTGGGCCAGGAGCTGGAAGTAGCCCAGGGACCAGGAGTCATCCCGCAGGCCGGTCTCCAGGGCCGCCAGCCGGCAGATCTCGGCCAGGGTGCGGCGCCCGTCGGCCCAGTAGCACAGGTAGTCGGCCAGGTGGGCGGCGCCGCCGTGGGCAGCGCTGAAGGCTCGCCACGACTCTTCCTCGGCCTCGGAGAGCTTGTCGAGGTAGTTGCGCAGGCTGATCGGGCCGGGGAAGCGCCGGACTGGCGTCACCGTGCGCAGGTCGGCGGCGCCCATCCAGCCCGTGACGAAGCCGGGCTCCGCATCGGACGAAGCGCCAGGCGCCGGCTTCAGCAGCGCAGCCCGCCGCAGCTCCATCTCCGCGGCAACCTGGATCTGCTGGCTGCAGGCGGCGAGGACCCGCTCGAAGGCGGGGCGGTCAGCCTCGTCCACCAGGCGGTGCAGCGACTGAAGGTCGGCCAGCTTGCGGTCGACCCGGAAGCCCGCCGTCGCCTCGGGGTCGTCGCTCTCCCGCAGCGCCTCGTGGAGCTGGGCGGGGAAGAGGGCGGCCATCTCCGTGGCGAGCCAGGTCGCCTCCTCCAGGCCCGCCGAGGCCAGGAAGTAGGCGTACATGGCCGTCATGAGGGCGACGCGCTTCATCATCTCGGGATCGCACTTGTCGATCGTATCGGCGCTGGTGTGGTAGAAGCGGTCGGGCCACTGAATGATCATCGGGCAGGGCACGCCCACGCTGGGATCGGCCAGGATGTAGTGGTCGGACCCGCCGGAGAAGGCGGTCACCGCGTGGCGGAAGTGGGCATAGCGGGTGCCCATCCCGGAGAACGAGGTGGTCTCAGCCGCCACCTCCCGCAGCACGGAGGCGATCAGGTCGCCGGCGAAGGAGGGGCAGGCCATGGGCGGGTACTCGCAGAGGAGGACCGAGCCCGTCACATCTTGCTTCTGACCCACCATGTCAATGTTGATGGCCCCGGCAATGCGGTCCAGCTCCTCCCGGCTCCGGGCGGCGAGGTGGGCGTAGGTGCCGGTCATCTCAGGCGGGTGGAGGAAGCGAATGGCGCGCCGGGGCGCCGCCAGCTTGCCGCTGCGGATCAGCTTCTGCAGGGCGCGGGCGGCCTCCATGACGGTGGCGGGGCCGGTGGCGTTGTCGTTGGCGCTGGGCTTGGGGTGGCACAGGTGCGAG
Organism: Symbiobacteriaceae bacterium; assembly: GCA_050789255.1. GTDB lineage: Bacteria > Bacillota > Sulfobacillia > Symbiobacteriales > Symbiobacteriaceae > JBOZRQ01. The sequence goes on along the minus strand of JBOZRQ010000050.1, from coordinate 120,785 downwards.
ACCACCAGGACCTCCTGGTCGCTCAGCCCGGGAATGACCGCCTCCACGTTCTCGATGGTGCCGTCGTAGAAGCGGGAGTCGACCCGGGCCCACAGCTTGACCGGGCCCCGGGCAGCGAGCTTGCGCAGCCGATCCCCCTGCCGGGTGGAGAGCACGAAGCCCCAGCCCTTGGGCTCATCCTCCGACCACCAGTAGGAGGTGTACTGGAGCGCATCAGCCAGATCGCCCTCGGGCCGGATCGGCGGGTGGTAGCTCATGCGGGCGGTCACCAGGCCGGCCGCACCGGCCCTCCGGGCGTGGCGCCACATCCGGTGGATGTCGCCGTTGCCTACCAGGGCGATCTTCCCGGCGATGTCGGTGCGCGCCCACGCCTTCGGATCGGTGGCGTTCTCGACCACGACGAGTTCTGCGGTCACGCCCTCGACCGGCGTGGCGATCGAGCGCTGGATCACCGCCAGGTTCATCTCGCCGTACCACGCGAGCCGCTCGGCCTTACGGCCCTGGCCGTCGAGCAGCCAGAGTTCGGCGTCCTCGCAGGCCCACTCCTGCGGGGTCAGGTGCGTCCACTCCCGGTTGCGGCCGGTGGCGGGGTAGGTGGCGATCCGGGCGTCCAGCCCACTTTGGGTCAGGATGCGCAGGCACTCCTGGGCGGCCTCCCGGTAGCCGGGGCTTGCCTGAATGCGATGGTAGCGGGTGATCGTCTGAACGTGACCCAGGCAGTTCTGGCCGGACAGCTCACCCGCGAGCGACTCCAACAGCGGACGCAGCACGAGGTACCCCTCCTTGCTCGGAATGGATAAACATTCGGCGTGCGAAGGATCCATCCTGCGCATGGCGCCCGCCCCATCCGGAGAAACTTGGGGCCAGAGGAGGGATGAGGCATGCGCAGGATTGCCGCGATCTGTACGGTGATTGCTCTCTCGCTGAGCGTGGCGGGGTGTGGGGCGAACAAGCACGTCGACGGCCACACCCATGATCACGACCACCACGATGAGCCGGTGCAAAGCTCCTACATCATTCAGGACAAGCCGAAACCCATTGCCCAGTTGATGGAGGGCAAGACCGGCGTAGTGATGATGTCCATGACCGACCGGGGGGTTGAACCCTCGACGATTACCGCCAAACTGGGCGATGAGGTCCGCATTTACGTGAAGAACAACGGGACGAAGGAGCACAACCTCGTGATTCCCCAGTTCGGCGTCGTGACCCGCAACATGGCCCCCGGCGCTGACAATTACATCGCGTTTACCGCGTCCATCAAGGGAAGCTGGCCCTTCTTCTCGGACGCCTCGAACAAAGGCGCCAAGGCGGAGGCCGGGTTGCAGGGCATCCTGAAAGTGGAATGACCTTCCTGGAATGGTTCCGGCGAACGAGGAGAGATTAGCCCTAGGCTTGCATGTCTACTGCCAATCGGGGGGTCAAGCGTGAAACGCATCGTGTCCAGTCTCCTGTTTCTGATCCTGGTGTTGGTGCCCACGTCTGCCTTTGCTCAGCACGCTACCATCTACAACTCGCCGTACCCTTCGTCAATCCGCGTGGCGATCCGGGAGTCCCGTCCCGACGGTGAGCCCGATCCGAGCGGCCGAATTTTGTACGTCAAGGTCGTCCCGTTTGATGTGTATGTGACCAACTCTCTGCCCAACGAGTGGGTGCCTTCGTGGAACCAGGAAGCCCTCCAGGCGGGCGCCATGGCGGTCAAGATGTTCGCCTGGTACAAGGTGCTTCACCCGATGACCCTCGACGGCTGGGAGTATGACCTGGACAACACCACCAACTTCCAGACCTACCGCGAGGGCAACACCTTCGCGGAGACCGACGAGGCGCACAACCGGGTTCGGAACCTGGCCTTTACCGACCCGGACGGCTCCATTGTGGAGTTGAACTACCGGTCTGGCTATGAGGGTGGCCCCAACTGGGAGTACCGGAACGCCCAGATGATGTCCCAGTGGGGCAGCCAGTACCTGGCCACCGAGGAAGGGCGCAACATGCTGGGAATCCTGCAGTGGTTCTACGAGGGTAGACAGTTGCAGCAGATTCCGAACCTATAAGGGGGGCAGCGTAACCATGCAGCGGAGGACAAAGTGGATGGCTGCCGGCCTGGCGCTTTTGCTCGTCAGCAGTGTCGGGTATGGGGTGTCCGAGGCGACTGAGAAGGCCAGGGCGGGCGGTAAGCCGCCGGCCCCGGCGGGGATGCTGCGCCGGGCTTACTGGCGGGCGATGGGCATCAAGACGGCGGAGCTGAAGCTGCGGGTGGTCGATGCCACCACCCAGAAGGGGATTAACGGCGCCGGCTGCACCGTCGGCGAGACCGGGGATCGTATCGAGACGGATGAGAAGGGCAACGCCCCCGTCATTGACGCCCCGATCTTCCGAAACCCCCGGCTGGAGCGGATGCTCGCCGAACTGCACGGACAGCTGACGGTCTTGTGCTACAAGAATGGCTACCGTGATGCAATCTACATGGGCGTGCGGATGCACGAGGGCAGCGTGACCCAGACAGAGGTCTGGATGTACCCGGTCGGGCCCCGTGACCGCCGCATTGAACCCACCCTGTACCAGGTGCCGATCCACCGGATTTGGCAGATCCAGCTCGCTGACAAGTACCGGCTGTACGAGCAGGGTGAGGGACCGGAGAGCCCCAAACTGACCCGGCCCGGCGTGAACGAGCCCACCCCGCAACGCCCGCAGGGCGGTGGCATCCAGACCCCGCCATTCACGGCCCCGCCGCCGGGCACCCCGGCTCCCGCACGCTAGGAACGATGAGACGACCTCCCTGCGCTGTCGCGGGGAGGTCGTTCTGCTTCGCTGCTCGAAGAGGATACGATCTTCGTAGTGGAGGAGCGTTTCACCGCCATGAGCTCGGCGATTCAGTTTCGCATCCAGGATCGGCTTGACTCGCACTATGCGCACTGGAAGGTGACTGATCTTCGCCTGCTCGGGGCGGGGCTTGAGAACGCTGTGTTCGCGGCTCGCTCTGAGGCATTCGGTCCCATCGCCATTCGAGCGCCGTGGGTCCGCCGTGCGGCCAACGTAAACGACCCGGCGCTGGACTGCCGGGAGGCGCTCCGGCAGGAGGCGGCGCTGGCTCGGTCCCTGCGCTGCCATGGCGTGCCGGTTCCATCGGTCTTTGCGCTGCACCTGGACGACGAGATCGACTTCCTGGTCTCCGAGCTGGTTCAGTCGGATGGCAGCCCGGCTCAGCCGGCGGCGATGGGGGAGGTGGCGGCGGCGATCCACCGGGCGCCGCCCCCGGACGTGCCGCTGGTTTGCATGGAGGGCAAGGCGGTGCCCCAGGTGCTCGCCGAGCGCTTGAACCGCCGTGCTCGGCAGGTGGCGGCGCTTTCCGGGCACCCGGTTACGCTTCCGGACGAGGCGGCCCTCCGGCGACTCCTGGACTGGCCTGGCGCCGACCGGCGGCTGCTGCATATGGACCTGCGCCCGGCCAACTTCCTGACCCGCCAGGGCCGGGTGCTGGCTGTGGTGGACTGGGGGAACGCCCTCCTGGGTGATCCGGCGCTGGACCTGGCCCGGGTCGCGGAGAGCGGCGAGGTGGAGTGGTCTGGATTCGTGTCCGGGTATGGTGATCCTGACCCGTTTGCGGGGGTGCCGGAGCCCGTGGAATTGCTATACCGGCTGGACACCGTGATCATGCTGTGCGGGGTCTTCCTGGAGGAGGCGCCCGACCCGGTTCGGGCGCAGAAGTTTATCGACCGGGCCACGGAACTCACCGGGGAGCTGCGTCGGGCGTTGTGACGGCCGTGCTAACGGCACGGCTGTTGATCGAGTCGCCATCTACTGACCAATCCAGCGGCATGAGAAAATGAAAGAGGCGAATCCCCGTCGCAGGGAGTCGCCTCTTTCACGCATATCTTTGAAGACCAGTTGTACCGGTCACTCGTGTGTCAGAAACTGTACCTTTGCCGGTCGGACTGCGTCAATAACATCAGGTTGGGGCCGACAAACCGGGATCAAACCCCGCCGAGTGTCTAACTCCGACCATCGTATGTCCAGTTGGGCCCCTTTGGGGGTCCTCGACGGGTCATTTGACCCCAAACCTGCAGCTTTTGACACACCGAGCGGGGTCCAATCTGTGTCAAATACTGCAGGTTGTGCCGGCGCTGGCAGATCCGGAGGACCCAGGGGAACTGCCGGAGGCAAGGAGCCGCCATCTGTTCCGGACCCTGTCCCTGCTGGTGTCACAGCGCAAGGATACCCCAGGCGGCTTGATCCGACGGTCCACGAACTGGTTGGAGTACAACGCCCCACTCGGTACTTTGGCCTGATACGGTCTTGAACCCCCTCGCTTCAGTGGCCGTGCTTGCGAAGCCAGGCCAGCTTGGGCGCCCGACTCGCCGGGCTGTCCAGGCTGAAGGAGCGCACGTCGCCGAGCTGCTCCCGGGCGTAGGCCTCGGTGCGGGCGACCTCCTCCCGCAGGCCCCCGGGCGGGGCGCCGAAGGTCATCCAGGCGACCTGCCCGACCTCGGGGTCGTACTCCCAGAAGCCAATGATCCGGCCCCGGTCGAGGATCACGTTGAAGGGGGAGTCCGAGAGCCCGCCGGCCGGCGCCCCGCCCTTCTCGGTGTAGATCGGGTGCTGCCGGTCCTCGGGAGTCAGCAGCTCGCTCATGTCCCGCCGCAGGAGGAGCATGCCGTCCAGGCCGCTCACCAGGGCAAACTGCGGCTCCGCCGGTACTTGGAAGGCTGCGTACGCCTCCACCTCGTCCGGGAAGGCGAGGTAGAGCGACCCGTCCTCGACGGGCACCAGGCCCAGCGGGGCCACCGCAGCCTTGGAAGCGGCGACGCCCAGGCCCGAGAACCACTGGAACTCCGCCAGGGTAGCCGGGCCGATCCAGCGGAAGTACCGCCGAGCCAACTCCACGTGAGCCTCTTCGAGGCTGAGAGAGAACCCAGCCAGGGGGTTGGGCGCCCAGCGGGCGTAGGCATAGCGCTGCTGGTCCAGCCGGCCGTTCTCCGGCACCCGGCGGATCTCGCCCTGGGTCTGTAAGTACCCGAGCGCCAGGGGCAGGGTCGTGGACTGTCCCCGCTTCTTTCCCGCCTCGCCCAGGTTGCGCACCGCTCCCCCGCACGCCTCCTTGAGTTGGTTCGGGTTGAGCGGGCCGTTGGCGCTCAGGGCCGTGCGCACGGCCTCATACAGAGTCTCCAGCTCCCGGTCGGTCACGTCCAGGTACTTCTTGGCCTGAGCGATCGGCACCTCGCTGGACGGCTGCGCCACCTTCAGGGCCAGGGCATAGTCCTCGGCGGGGACCACATAGGTGCAGCCTCTGGCCGACGGCAACTCATAGACCTCCAGGTTGGCCACCGCAGCGTCGGTCGCCTCCCGGGATGTGCCCGCACGGGCGAACAGGGTCAAATAGGGTCCTGCTCCGCCGACCGATCGCGCCCACCCGGTCTTGGCGAGCACGGCTCCAGGCAGGGCGCCCTTCAACGATCCGTCCAGGCCCTGCTTGGCCCACCACCAGCTACTGCGCTTCACACGAACAGCCTCCCGCATATGTACTACTTACACTCCGGCGAACGAAACTGGCGCCTCAAGAAATCCTATCTGTAGACCCCCGTACGTTCGAGGTGACAGCAGATGGTCAAAGTATACCGCAAGCAAGAACAGGCCCGCATCTGGGCGTTCATTCTAAACGGACTTGGGTGGGCCACCGGAGCGTGGGTCGCGTTCTACCCACGACCGTTTGCCTTGGCGGCCGCGGTGGCGGTCGCAGTGCCGGTAGTCGCCGTGCTTTCCATGCGATTCTTTCCAGGGGTCATGAAGTTCGAGCCGAAGAAGGGGACACGTACCCCTGCCATCTTCCATGCGTTCTTGGTGCCGTTGTGCGGGCTGCTCCTGGCAGCTTTGCTTGGGGTTTCCGTTTTGGAGTGGAGGCACTTCTGGGCGCCCTTCGCAGTCCTTTCCGCGACACTCTTTGCCCTCACGCTCGTCTACGCCGAAGACGTCCGGGCGAAGCTGTCTGTCAGCATCCCCGTCCTGCTCTTCTGCCTGCTGTACGGCGCAGGTGCGACCTTGACCTTGAACCGTGCCTTCGATGGGTCCGTTCCCACGACCTACCAGGCACAGGTGATGTCCAAGCGAGTCAGCAGAGGCAAGAGCACCACCTATTACCTGGAGATCTCTCCGTGGGGCCCGAAAAAGGAGCCCGACGATGTGGACGTGCCGAAGTCCGTCTACAACGCACACGCCACCGGCGACACCGTGCGAGTGACTGTGAAGGCTGGCGGATTCGGTATCCCCTGGTTCTACGTTCGCTGACGAGTGGCGCCTCCGCCGCAATTGAATTTGTGATGAATTGCTGTTCATTTTCGAGAGGACAAAAAGCGCCCCTCACCGAATAACGTTGACCTAAGACTCGCCAGACGGCGCGCGAAACGACCGTTTGATAGAGGGAGGTCAACCAGTGGGCACCCCAACACGTGAGATCTACTGGAACATATCCGGCGTTTTCGTCATGTACCTGTTACTCCTGCCAACCCTTGCGGTCTTCGCCTACGGCATGTGGCGGCGGATGCGGCTCTGGCGCATCGGCGGCAACGAGGTCCGGTGGGACCAGGTGCCGGCGCGCCTCAAACAGGTGCTCAAGCACGCCGTGCTCCAGCAGAACCTCTCTCGCAACCCGATCGCCGGCTTCTTCCATATTCTTTTCTCCTGGGGCTTCGTGTTGCTCTTCATCGGCACCGTCGTCGTCATGATTGAGGCCGACCTGCGCATCCCGATCATGCAGGGCAAGTTCTACCTGTACTATCAGTCGCTCATCCTCGACGTGGCGGGCTTCCTCGCCATGATCGGCGTCGCCGTCGCCTGGATTCGCCGGTCCGTCTTTAAGCCCCGCGCGGTCACCCAGGGCCGCAACCACCCGTCGATCATGGACGACTGGGTCTTCCTGGCCCACTACCTGCTGATCATGTGGACCGGCTTCTTCACCGAGGGCGCCCGCATTGTGCTCACGAACGACCCGTGGGGCGCCTGGTCCCCCTTCGGCCGCCTGCACGGCCAGCTCCTGGCGGCGATGATGAGCCCGGAGGCGATCACCTGGCTGCACAAGGGGCTCTGGTGGTTCCACCTGACAATCTCCTTCAGCTTCATCGCCTACCTGCCCTTCTCCAAGATGATCCACATGTTCATCTCGCCGGTGAACATCTTCCTGCAGGACCTGGCGCCCAAGGGCCGGCTCAAGCTGCCCGACCTGGAGTCCGAGACCCCCGTGCTCGGCGCCGCCACCCTGTGGGACTTCAGCTGGAAGGACCTCGCCGACCTGGACGCCTGCACCGAGTGCGGCCGCTGCCAGGAGAACTGCCCGGCCTTCCTGACCGGCAAGCCCCTCAACCCCAAGGCCCTCATCCTCGACCTGCAGCACCACCTGCATGAGAAGGGGCCCCTGCTGGCCCTGGCCGCCATGAAGGGCGAGCGCCCCACCGAGCAGCCGATCGAGTCCGAGCTGGTCGGCCCGGTCATCAGCGCCGATGCGCTCTGGGCCTGCACCACCTGCCGCGCTTGCATGGAGGTCTGCCCGGTCAACATTGAGCATGTGCCGAAGATCGTCGAGATGCGCCGCCACCAGGTGATGCTCCAGGGCGAGTTCCCGGCCGAGCTGAACCAGACCTTCAAGAACCTCGAACGGCAGGGCAACCCGTGGGGCCTCGGCGCCCACACCCGCACCAAGTGGGCCGAGGACCTCAACGTGCCGACCATTGCTGATAATCCTGACGCGGAGTACCTCTTCTGGCCGGGCTGCTCCGGCGCCTTCGACCAGCGGGGCCAGAAGATCGCCCGCTCGGTCGTCAAGCTCCTTCAGACCGCCGGCGTATCCTTCGCCATTCTTGGCAAGGAGGAGAAGTGCACGGGCGATGCGGCCCGCCGGGTCGGCAACGAGATGCTCTTCCAGCAGCTCGCCATGGAGAACATCGAAACGCTGAAGGCCTACGAGGTCAAGAAGATCATCACCCACTGCCCCCACTGCGCCCAGACCTTCAGCAAGGACTACCGGCAGATGGGCTTTGAGGTCCAGGTGCTGCACCACACGCAGATCCTGGAGCAGCTGGTCAAGGACGGCAAGCTCCGGCCCACGGCGCCCATCAACGAAGAGGTCGCCTACCACGACTCCTGCTACCTGGGCCGCTACAACAACATCTACACCCCGCCGCGGGAGCTGCTCCGCTCGATTCCGGGCGTGGAGATCAAGGAGATGGAGCGGCACGGCGCCGAGGGGATGTGCTGCGGCGCCGGCGGTGGCCGCATGTGGATGGAGGAGCACACGGGCACCCGGGTTAACGTGGAGCGCTCGCAGCAGGCGATCGCCACGGGCGCCAAGACGGTGGCCACCAACTGCCCCTTCTGTATGACCATGATGAGCGACGGCGTCGCCGCCCTGATGACCGAGGACAACAGCGATCAGCTGAAGGTTCTCGACGTGGCCGAAATGCTCCTCAAGTCCGTGGAGGGCGAGCCGGCCAAGCTGGCTGAAGCCTCCGCCGGCGACGACTAGGTCCGCATAAGGTGTGAAACTCACTTTGACGCAGCAGCTTTCCATCGTGCAGATCACGCTCTCGACGCCCTGGCCCGCGGTGGGTCCCGTACACACCTACCTGGTCAAGTCTGACCCCATTACCCTGGTCGATACCGGGCTGAACATGCCCGCCTGCCGGGAGGAGCTCCTGGCGGGCCTGAAGGCAGCAGGGGTGGCGGTTACCGACATCCGGCGGGTACTGCTGACCCACTCCCACCTGGATCACACGGGTCTGGCGGCCTGGGTGGCAGAGCAGAGCGGCGCCGAGGTCTGGCTGCACCCCGACGAGGCCGGCAAGCTTGACTCGCCGGACTGGTGGCTAGAGGGCCGGAACCGGTCCCTCACCGAGGCCGGCGTCCCCGCCGAAACCCAGGCCTACATGGACCGTTGGTGGCAGCGTGGGCGCCAGCTGATGGGCGCCCTCACCGGCTGGAAGCCCCTCCACGACGGTCAGCGCTTCGCCTTTGAGCACGGAGAGCTCGAAGCGGTCCACCTGCCCGGCCACGCCCTGGGCCACACCGGCTTCTGGAGCGCGGCAGACGGTGTGCTCCTGGGCGGGGACCACCTGCTGGACGGGGTCACCCCGAACCCGATCATGGAGCCGCTGCTCCCCGAACACCCTGCTGCGGTGCCGCACGCACCGCACCGTGCGCTCACCCTCGGCATGTTTCTGGCAGCGCTCGAGCGGGTCAGGGCGATGCCGGTCAAAACGGTGCTGCCCGGCCATGGCAAGGTGATTACGGACCACGTGAAGGTGGCGCAGAGCTACATCCACAGGCACGAGGCCCGGCTGAACACCCTGCGGGAGCGGCTGGGCGCCGCCGGCAAGACCCCGTTCGAGCTGACCCGGGAGGTCTACCCCTGGGTCAAGGAGGTCGATGTCTTCCTGGCCCTCTCCGAGGTGCTGGCCCATCTGGACCTGCTGGTGGTCCGGGGGCGGGCTACCCTTCAGCCGGGCGACGCCGGTGTACGGTACCTGCCAACGCCCGATACGAAAACGGCAGCAGCTGACTGACAGCTGCTGCCGTTCCGTTACGCCCAAACCACTATGTTCTTCCCACGCTGCTTGCCGAGATACAGGGCGTGGTCAGCACGGCGGATCAGATCGGACAGCGCTTCCCCCGCGGTAGCGGTGGCGCCGCCGACCGTCACCGTGACCGACAGGGGTTCAGAATCCATGCGCAGGCTCAGCTCAGACAGCTTGGCCCGCATCTGGTCAGCCTTCCTGTGCGCTGATGCCGAATCGCACCCTGGTACCAACGCCACGAACTCCTCACCGCCCCACCGGGCAACGGCATCGGGATTGCTTACGATCCCCTGGAGCGCCTGTGCAATCTTGCGGAGCACGTAGTCGCCGCCGTGGTGCCCAAACCGATCGTTGACCTGTTTGAAGTGGTCGGTGTCGATGATGAGCACCGAAAAGATCTCCCCCCGCTGCTGCAGCCGCATCGTGGCTTCCTCCAGCCAGATCTCCATCTGGCGGCGGTTTGCCAGGTGCGTCAACTGGTCCGTCAGGGAGGCCGTTCGGAACTGCTCCACCAGGGTGATTAGCTCCCGTTCGGAGCGGTCAGCGTGCGCGGCAAGCATCGCGACAGACCAGGTAGTAAACACGACCAGCAGCGCCGGACTGGTTAGATCAGCCCTGGCGAGGTGAGCGAACGGGTCAGGGCGAAACAAGGCTGCCCCGGCGACCAATCCACGAAGCCCGGAGAGCAGCCCGATACCAAACAGACCTGCGCCGAGGGCCTTGACCGCGAGGGTCTTGCCGGACATCAACAGCCGCCCGCTGTCACAGCAGCCAAGGACCCCCAGGGCCGAGACGATGATGATGCGCACCAGTTGGCTTGGCGCAAGGTAGACGAAGATCGGAAAGGTCCCTGCGATCGTAACCAACGGCAGCAAGTACAGCCATAGGTGTCGGCGAGCGCTCATAAACTGCGCCGTTCCGTACCAGAGGAGGGTCATGGATGCCATCACCAGCAAGTTCGCCAGGATCAGCATGGCATCGCTGGTCCGGTATCCTGGGGCCACGGTGAGCAGCATGCCAGCGGCGTGAGCGACGTTTCCCAGGCCCCAGGCGAGCGGGGCACGTCGCCGATTCCAACCCGGTCCCGTCCCATGGAGCAGGATGAGCAGTCCAATCAGCAGCAGGATGAGCGCAGACACAGCAACGCTCGTGTACAGATCCAGAGCTGAAATGAGATGAACCCCCAATGATTAGGACGCCGTGAACGTTCATCTTTGCAAGTAATCTAATGTAATATTGTAAACGAAATCCATATAGTAGTAAACCCTGTCTTGCTTACTCCCTTATTGGTGGGGCAGCCCGTCTCGATCGGGGGGCCCTCCGCCCAGAAGGTGACAGCATTTGTCTCACCAGCGTTTTCCGCAGTCGTGCTAAACTGTTGCGAGATGAACTTAACGCTGGAGGCTCAACATGACCTATAAACTAATCGCTCTCGATGTGGACGGAACGATTCTCACCTCAAGCCACACGATCGCGCCGCAAACGCGCCACGCGGTGCAGCGGGCGATGGCTGCAGGGGTGCGCGTCACCCTGGCCACCGGCCGCGGCTTTCCCTCGGCGCTTGCCATTGCCCGGGAACTGGGTCTGACGGGCACGCCCCTGGTCACCCACGACGGCGGCTACGTGGCCGACCCCGACTCCCGCACGGTGGTTCACGTGGAGCGCATCCCGGCCGATGTGGCCCGCGAGGCGGCCATCCTGCTGCAGGGGATCGGGCTGAACGTCAACCTGCTCCACGAGGAGCGGCGCATCTCCTCCCAACGCATTCCGAACTTCCGGTGGTCAGGGCTCCTGCCGCAGCACTGGCAGTGGCTCCGCATGACCCTCGACGAGTTCCGCTCGTACCCCAGCACTCACGCTCCGAACCTGGGCGATTACCTGCGTGCCAACCCGGTCGCTCCACCGAAGATGTATATCACGGGCACGGAGGAAGCGATTGGGGAGGGGCGGGAGCTTCTCGCCGACCGACTTGGGGCTGTGCTGCGCACCGCCTCTGCCGGCCGCCGGGCGATGGAGGTCATGCCCTGTCAGGTCTCCAAGGCCGCCGGGCTGCGGGCGCTTGGCGCAGCCCTGGGCATCCGCCCTGAGCAGATCATCGGGGTGGGGGACGGCTACAACGACGTGGAGATGATCAGCCAGTCCGGCCTCGGGGTCGCCATGGGGAACGCCCCGGAGGATGTCCGCAAGCTCGCCAAGTTCGTCACCCGAACCAACGATGAACACGGCGTGGCCCACGTCATCGAGCAGTTCGTCCTCAAGAAGGGCGCATAGGAGATTTCAGACCGCCAGGGGCATGCCTCTGGCGGTCTTGCATTTTACCGGATATTTCTTCGCCCAGGTCGGAAACTTTTTCGCGGGAAGTCCGGTATATACGGTGAACCGCTCTCGCAGGGAGGTGATGGCGTGGATGAACCAGGCCTAATTCGGCGCTGTCAGGCTGGGGACGTGAAGGCCTTTGAGCCGCTGTTCCGGGCCCACGTGGCGATGGCCGTCCGCACCGCCTACCTGGTCGTCCGGGACTGGCCCATCGCCGAGGATGCCGCCCAGGAGGCGTTCGTTCGTGCCTTCGGCAGCATTCGGTCCTTCCGGGCCGACCAGCCCTTTGCCCCCTGGCTTTACCGAATCGTGCTGAACGAGGCGCGCCGGATCGCGGCCCGGGCGGGGCGGCGCCCCGAAGCGCTGCAACTTCCCGACGAACTGCTGGCCAGTGAAGAATCGACTCCGGAGGAGGCGGCGCTGCACCGGGAGCGCAGGGCGGCACTCTGGACCGCCATCGACAGCCTGAAGGATGACCATCGCACCGTGCTGGTGCTGAAGTACTTCAACCAGTTCTCCGAGATCGATATCGCCACCGTGCTCGGGGTGCCGCAGTCCACCGTGAAATCCCGACTGTACAAGGCCAGGGAGAAGCTTTTGGAGCGACTGGGACACAGGGAGGAGGTCTTGCCGTGACCGACATCGACAAGGAGCTTGAAGAAGCTATGGTGAACGCAGGGCCCTGGAATGGCGACGCTGATAAGCTCTGGACCCGCGTCGAAGGGGGCATCCGCCGACGGCGTGCCCGCAACACCTGGGTCTTGAGACTCGCACCGGTCGCGGCGGCAGCTGTGGTTCTGGTGGCCGTGTGGGGGAACCGGCCTGGGGGCACCCCTGTGCCACCGACCATTGTCGAGGGACCCGCTAAGGTCGTTCAGGAACCGGTGCGGCCGGGGCCGGCACGACGCGAGCCTGCCACGGGCTACACCCTTCCCCTGCCTGTCTACCTGGGTACGCTGCGCACCATCGCACTGGGGCAGGTCGTGGCCGTCGCTGACACCTCGGTCCCCTGCGTCGATGCCCATGGGGGCCCTCCCTGTGATCCATTCCCGGCCAAGATTTACACGGTGGAGTTGATCCGGGCATACAAGGGCACCCCCGGGCAGACGTTCCGGGTGCGGCAGCTTGTGCCGTCGGAACGAGTGGTTCACGCCGACGGCAAACCTGACCCCCTGATGCAGCTGGGCGGCTCCTACCTCTTCTTTTTCAACGATCCGACTGACGGGATCTATCAGGAGATTGGCACGCGGTTCGAGCTGGGCGCCGACAATCGGCTCCGTTCCGTCAGGGAGGGGTCGGTGCTTGAAGAGCTGTCGGGCTTCACACCCGATGAGATGGCTCTCAAGCTTGACAGCCTGTTATCCGGAGGCGATCAGCGATGACCAGATGGACCCTCGCAGCGCTGTTCCTGGCCGGTCTTCTTCTTGGAGGGTGCAGCGACGACGCCAAACGGTTGATTCGCACGGAACCCCCGAAACTTAACCTTGCTGGCGACACCGCCAACCCGGAGGCTGCGCCGCCGCCGGTGCAAGTGAAGGTCTCAGAGCAGTTGCCGGTCGTGGAGGCGCCGGCCGGGATTATCACCCAGACCGAGGCTCAGAACAAGGCTGTAGCGGCGATGGAAAATCGAAAGTGGGGCGGCCTGCTCCTCCTCACCGAGCTGAAGTTCGACGCGCTTAACAAGGGGTGGGAGGCAGCTTTCCAGACGGACGGGCGCATCCCCGATCGCCCAAGGAGCCATCCCTATGAGCGACTCTCCGACGACCCGGTCCAGCAGCGTAAGCTGGAGCACTCCTGGGTCAGCGTAGCCGCTGAGCTCCACGTGTTCATCGACGGCGTCTCCGGCGAGGTGCGGGGCGGCGGCTTCAGCGGCGGCAAGGTACAGCCCGCCCGCCCGGACCTGGAGCACTACCGGGGCCGGATCATCGACGGCGGTGAGGTGACACGCTTGCAGCTAACCCGGGTGGACGGCGCTCCGGTCGGGCGTGAGATCGATGTCTGGGTCCCGCAGGATCTGCTGGGCGCCGACCTGGCGCTCTGGCACCTGCAGTACGGGCACGGGCGGCTGGTAGAGGTCTGGGGCTTGACCGCCGCACCCGGCGTCGTGGTTGCCCACCGCATCAGCATGGCCGACCTTCCGCCCGAATCGCTTCTGGCGGCGCCGCTGGCGGATGGGCTGCCGATCTACCCGGGCGCCTATATTCGACCCGGCGACGAGAAAAGCACCGTCCTTCAGACCAAGGGCGCTGACGCCGCCGCCGTGCGCGCCTGGTATCTGGCACAGTTGCCCGCCTACGGCTGGGCGCTCACGTCCACCACCGACACCTATGAGTCGGTCACTGGGGAGAAGGTACGGATGACCCTGGCACCACAGGAGAACGGCGCGGTGGTAACCTTTACGCATCTCGAATGAACCTTTGCGGGGCGCCGGCGGCTCCCTTCTTCAGAAAGGGGAGCACATCATGTTCATGCGTGGCCGCAGGCGCCCCAGCAAGCCTGCCTCGGTAATGGGAGTGGTCGTGGGCGGTCTCTTCATCGTCCTGGGTGTGACCCAGGTGATGCCTATGGCCGGTGGATTCGGGATCATCTGGACCCTGATGGCGGTGGGCATTACTGCCACTCATGCGTTCAACCTGTTCAGCAAGGGCGGCGTCGCCACCGACGAGGTGGAGTTCAAGGTGGAGCGCACCGGCGACTTCGAGGAGCGGCTGCGCAAGCTCGAACGCCTTCGCCAGGACGGCCTGCTCACCGAGCAGGAGTACCAGCAAAAGCGCACTGAGATCCTTGGTCAGCAATGGTAGGCCGACGGCCTTAGGCTCGGCGCCCAACTGTGCGGGAATACTCTGTCCGTTATGCTGGGCATGAGGTGATCTTCATGCGGGGACGGAGGGCACGATGGCATTGGCTGCTGGGCGTCGTCGTGGTGTCGCTGGTCGGTATGGTAGCAACGTCTGTGCTGGCCGTGCGGGCCATTCCTCCATCGAAGTTCGCCATCCGGGCAGACGAACTGCCGGTCGTGATCGCCCATGCCATTCCCCCCGGGACGCGGGTGGGGGCGATATCCACCAAACCGAAGGCCATCCTGTTGGCGGCCTTCGCCGATCGCTCCACCCACCTGGGTGAGCCGGTGATCTGGTGGGAACCGGAGGGCGTCTTCTTCGATGCGTACTCCGGCGCGGTCTGGGACCAGCAGGGCAGGGTACTGGCAGGGCCGGCGCCCCGCGGGCTCGACTGGTACCCGGTGTCCATCCAGCAGAACCATGTCGTTGTGCTCCCGAGAAACTACTATACTGCTTACCTCTGAATTGCTATAATATACTTATGAGGCGGACGGCATCAGGGCGCTGTTTCCTATTGTTCAAAAACCAATTCCAGAAAAATGGCTGGCGTTACGCGCCAGCCATTTCGTATTCTAGGCTTACCACAGTGCACCCGATGAAAGAATGTACGCGAGGAGTGAGAACCGATGTTTCAGACCGTTCTGCTGATCTCTCAACCCGGGAAAGGGCCAACCCAACATCGGTTCGAGCGTGTGTCCGACGCCATCGATGAGGCAGTCCGGCTGCGAGACCGCACTCCTCAATGGGCCGCAGCCATCCATACCGCCACGGGAGAAGTTGACGCCCTGGCTGAGCAACTGCTGCTGGTGGCTCGCGCGGGGCAGATCCTCCTCTCGGAGTCTGCAGCGTCCCAGGTGCGGCCAGGTACGGCTCTGTCCGACCTTGGGCACCACCGCATGCGCGACCTGATTACGGTCTGCCGCATCTTTGCGCTCGGCACCGCTCCGGAGAACCCGATCAACTCGTTGGATACCCTCCTCAACAACCTGCCGCCCCAGTTCACCAGCTTCGTTGGCCGAGAGCGGGAAACGGAGTTGCTTGGACAGGGGCTCTCCAGGGAACGCCACGTCACCATCACCGGTCCCGGCGGGGTGGGGAAGACCCGGTTGGCGCTCCAGGTGGCTGCGGCCATTATGCATCGGTACGACGATGGCGCATGGTTCATCCCACTCGAGGGGCTGTCCAGCCCCGAGCAGATCCCCCAGGCGGTCGCCTCGGCCATCGGGTTGCTGAGCGAGCTGGAGGAGAGTCAGTCTGAGTCGCTTCTAAACCGACTCAAGCGGGCCTGTGCCCAGCGGCAGTTCCTGCTGGTGCTCGACAACTGCGAGCATTTGATCAACCCCTGCGCTTCCTTCGTGCGTGAGCTGATGATCGCATGTCCTCGGCTCAGCGTGCTGTGCACGAGCAGAGAGCCACTGGGTATCGGCGGAGAGGTCACGGTGGAGGTGGCTCCCCTGGAGCCAGTTGCGGCAGCGCGGCTCTTCCAGGAGCGAGCCTCAGCCCTGGGCGCAGGGTTCGCAGTGACCGCCGAGAACGCTGGGGCGATATCCGAGATTTGCGCAAGGCTGGACGGGATCCCTCTGGCCATCGAGCTGGCGGCAGCGCGCACCAGGGTTCTGCCGCCCGCTGAGTTGGCAGACCGGCTTAAAGACCGGTTCAGCATTCTCTTCACCGGCGACCGGCTGGCCCGGCCGCGGCATCAGACCCTGCGGGCCGCCGTAGACTGGAGCCACCACCTCCTGACCGAGCCTGAACAGATTCTGTGGCGGCGCCTTTCCGTCTTTGCAGGCGGGTTTACCCTGGAAGCGGCTGAGGCGATCGTTCCCGATGCTCGGCTGGGCGAAGGAGAGGTTCTGCAGCTTCTGCAGCAACTGATCGACAAGTCGATCGTTCGTGTTGACCGCTCGGGAGAGGGCCTGCGCTACGCCATGCTGGAGACCATTCGCGACTTTGGCAAAGAGCGACTGGTCGAGGCTGGGGAGGAGACTGCGGTCCGCCGGCGCCACGTAGCCTGGTTCGCCAGTTGGATCAACACGATCAGGCTGGAACTGCAGGGGCCTCAGCAGGTGACAGGGTTCGCCCGGGTCGAGCAGGAGGGCGGTAATGTTCAGGCTGCCCTCGCCTGGTGCCAAGCGGATGATGAGTCGGCCATAAAGGGTCTCCGGATCGCCTTCGATCTTGCGCAGTTCTGGATGCGTGGACGCATGCGTGAGGGGCTCACGGCGCTCTCCAACCTGCTGGCCCTGCCGGTGGTGAAGGGGCCGAGCCTCGAGCGCATCCTCGCTTTGAGCGCGGCGGGCGCCCTGGAGCAGTTCACCGGCGGTGACAGGGCCCGTGAGTACCACGAAGAGGCGGTGGCCCTTGCGCGGGCTGTGGGGGACGCGAGCAACGTGGCGGTCAATCTCGCCAACTTGGGACAGGTGGCCTTCGCCGACGGGCGCTTCGAGGAGGCCCTCGATCGCTTCACCGAAAGCCACGCAATCCTGCGCAGCACGGGTGGGCCGTCCTCACGGCTGCTCGTTTTAAACAACCTGGCCTACCTGCAAATCCATCTCGGCGACCTCAACGCCGCTGGACGGCTGATCGATGAGGCCCTTTCCGGGTGGCGCACGCTCGACTATCCGGTCTTCCTGTGCTACGCACTGGAGCGGGCAGGGCTGCACCGCGTCATGGCCGGGCGCCTCGATGAGGCCAGGGAGCTGCTCTCCGAGGCCGTCTCGATCGCCGCAGCCCTTCAGAGCCCGGAGCTGACCAGTCTGGCTGCCGAGCGTATCAGCGCCTGGCTGTTGGCGAAGGGAAGGCCGGAGGCAGCCGCGCATTTGCTCGGCGCTGTGGCGGCGATCCGGACGCATTTCGACTGCCCAAGGCCGGGCTGGGACGTGCATATGCACAACCGACTTGTTGATGACATCACCGTGCGACTGGGTGCTGTCACCTTCAACCGGCGGTTCGCCGAAGGGCAGTCCATGTCGATGGAGGGGGTCTGGCTGAGGGCTCAGGAGTTGCTGGGGGCGCCCGCCCGGGCGCCGGCTGCCCTCCCCGGCGGCCTCACCGCCCGGGAGATGGAGGTGGTCGGGATGGTCGCGCAGGGGCTGCCGGATCGTGAAGTAGCCAACCGGCTCCACCTGAGCCGGTTTACGGTGAACAACCACCTGCGCAATATCTTCGGCAAGCTGAACCTATCCTCCCGAGCTGCGCTGGTGACCTGGGCCTTTCAACACGGCGTTGCCAGCGCCTCAAGCTAAACACAGCAGTAGAGCCGCCCGGTTGTAGGGCGGCTCTACCTATTTCGGCAACGTGGCGATTACCTCGGACATCTGTGCATAGGCCCCCGATACATCGGAGTGAAAGCGGTGGTGCTCCATGAGCACGAGGACCAGCCAGATCCCCTTGTAGGCGAGCGCCCGGAGCGACGCCTCCGGACTCTGATCCCGGGGACCGTAGCCCTCCCAGTAAGCCGGGTGGGTGGTGCCCAGGTGGTAGGTCCACTCGAAGAGCGGATCGCCCCAGATCACCCGCTCCGAATCCAGGATGCCGACGATTTCCGGACCCTCGGCGGTCCGCCGGATCAGCACATTCTGCGGCCAGAGGTCCCCGTGGAGCAGGCGTGGCTCCGTGATCTGGTCGAACAGCGCCCGATGATCCTCGATCCACTGGACCAGTCGCTCGGCCCCGCCCGTGCTGGAACCCAGGCGTCTCAACTCATCCAGCATCCCGGTCAGAAAGTAAAGGAGGAAGTCGCTCCAGCGGCTGAACGCAGGCTCGGGGTGGGGAAAGCCGAAAGCGGTTCCGACGACGTTGTTGATGCGCCTGGCCACGCCGCCCAGCTGTCGCCGGATGGCATCCTTCTCTTCCACGGAGAGCACCTCGTGCAGGCTCCCCCAGACCTCGCCCTCGATGTAGGACTGAAAGACGTAGTCCCGTTCGATCAGCCGCCGAGTGAAGTCGGCGGCGACCGTTCTGGGGGCGGTGGGGCAGGCCGGAACCAAGAAGGGCTGCACAGCGTATTCTCGGCGCATCAGATTCCGCTCGTTCGGAAAGACGTGGGCGGAGGGTCCCGGTGCGATTCGCAGGATCAGCTTGGGGTGGTTCCGGAGCTCCACCAGGTAGCAGTTGTTAAAGAGCCCGGAGTTGAGCTCCGTGATCGCTTCCACCTCGGTAGCGCCACCAAAAGCAGCCTGACAGAGTGCAACCAATTGCTCGGGCGAAGGGGATTGCTGAAAGTGATCCGCATCCCGGATGACGGGCGAAAACTTCATCGACTGATCCTCCGATCTGCTTAGCGGGGCTGCAAGCCGTCCAATCCGCAAACGCCGGCCGGGCTGGTCAGCGAGAGATTGCCACCCAGGTACAACGATGATCCCTGCTCCCCCGAACCAAAGCCTGGCACGGTGAACAGTCGAGCATCGGGGAGTTTCGCTTCAAAATCGCTTCGTGTGAGCACCTGCGTAATGGCGTCCCGGGCCGCGTCGTAGTACATAACCCGCCACTCCATGCCGGCTCCGTTGGTCCCGGCGACCACTACGCCGCCGGGGCAGCCATGCTGGCGCTGAAAGCTGGTGGACATGCCATCGGCAGCCTGCAGGCCCAGCTTCTCCCTTGCCAGCGTGTGCGCCCGGGAAGACCATTTCTCAGGGTTCAGGTTCTCGGGAAGCGCATCGGTCACCAGAGCGGCGGCGTTCTCCACCAGCTTGCCGGCTGTGTAGGCCCGTATGTAAGGGAGGCTGACCAGACCCACGGAGGAAGTATCCAGTTGAACCGAGCGCTCGCCCACGGAGCACTGACCCGTGCAGTCCGTGAAGTTTACGCTTAGGTATTCCGTCTGGCGCACGAGGATTCTGTCCGAGTTGGGCGGCATGCCCTGGAAATAGAGCATGGTGGCATCCACGTTCCTGGAGGCATAAACGGGTGTCCACACCCCGCCGTCGGAATCAAGCCGGATCGCCAACAACGGATCGTCCATCACGCCTTCTGGGATGCGGTCCACGAAGAGGACCTCATCGAACAGCAGATTCTTCGCACGGACCGCATCCGGCAACTGCTTTTTCAGTTCGCTGGCGAGTGTGGGGTCGCCGGTCAAATAGACCTGGAGCCTGCGGCCCACAGTGGCCGGGCCGTTTTTCCCGGAGGAGATCGTCTGCGAAGACCGGTTCTGGTCGGTTGTGAATGCAACCCTAACGTTGATGAACAGCAACAGCAGCGTGAGGGCGGCCAATACAGCAGCGACGGCTAAAGCAAGGCGTTTCATGATGCACCCCCTACTCCTGAGACGGCAGAACCCCCGCGAACGTTCGCTTCTGCCTAGAACTTACCTCCTAAATTGCGAAAAGTCGGCGCCGCCGGGCGGTTTTAAATCAAATGTTCCAACTATGAGCGGGGGCGTTGACCAACTTATGCTAAGCCCCTATACTTAGCACATAAATAAAAGATATCCGATTGGTTTACTTGGATATAACCCAACAAGAGAGGTGTCCCCCTGTGCGTAAGCTCCTCGCTTCGGTGCTCGCCGGCTCCCTGTTCGTCCTGACCGCCTGCGGCGGCGGCTCGACCGCACCGTCGGGTTCCGCGACCCCCGCTCCCGCCGCTCCCAAGGAGCAGAAGGCGGTCATCGCCGTCGGCGGCGAGGCCCCCACGCTCGACCCCCACAAGACCTTCAGCGGCAACGCCTTCGTCGTGACCAACCAGATCTACGAGAGCCTGCTCTCCCGCGGTACCGACGGCAGCCTGCAGCCCCGCCTGGCGACCGAGTACAAGAGCATCAACGACACCACCTGGGAGTTCAAGCTGCGCCAGGGCGTCAAGTTCCAGGACGGCACCCCGTTCAACGCCGAGGCCGTGAAGTTCTCCATCGAGCGCCTGAAGGACCCGGCCACCAAGGGCCCCGGCGCCTACATCGTCACCATGATCAAGGAGATCAAGGTAATCGATGAGTACACCGTGCAGCTGATCACCGACAAGCCCTTCTCGCCCCTGCCCGCCCACCTGGCCCACCCCGTGGCGGCCATGGTCAGCCCGCAGGGCGCCAAAGGCGACCTCGGCAAGAACCCGGTCGGCACCGGCCCCTTCAAGCTCAAGGAGTGGAAGGCCGGCGACTCCGTCACCCTCGTCGCCAACCCCGATTACTGGGGCGGCAAGCCCAAGCTGGAGACCGTGGTCCTGCGGGTGATCCCCGAGGCCGGCACCCAGTTGGTTGAGCTGAAGGCCGGCACCGTCGACCTCTTCAGCGGCGTCCAGCCCGAGAAGTTCGACGAGATCGCAAACGACAAGCAGCTGACCGCCACCAAGTTCCTGGGCTGGGGCACCTTCTACCTGACCTTCAACACCAAGGAAGGCCCCACCGCCAATCCCGAGGTCCGCAAGGCCATCGCCCAGGCGATTGACCGCAAGGGCATGGTTGACACCCTCCGGGCCGGCATGGCCGAACTGGCCAACTCCATGATCCCCAAGACCGTCTTCGGCGCTTCCACCACGCTCAAGCCCATCTCCTTCGACGTCAACGCCGCCAAGGAGAGCCTCAAGAAGGCCGGGATTGCCACCCCGCTCAAGCTGAAGCTGCAGACCTACGAGAACGCCGAGACCAAGCAGATCGCCGGCGCCATCCAGTCGCAGCTCAAGGAGATCGGCATCGACCTCGAGATCGTCGTCACCGACAGCGCCGCCTTCTCCAAGGACTCGCTCAAGCCCGACCACGGCCTGCTGCTCAGCAGTTGGGGCACGGTGACCATGGACGCCGACTACGCCTTCTGGGCCTGGTACCAGTCTGGCCAGCACCAGGCTGACAACAAGTCCTTCTACGCCAACCCGGAAATGGACAAGCTCCTGGCCAACGCCCGCGGCACCTCCGACGCCAAGGCCCGCCTGGCCGCCTACGAGAAGATCCAGGAGATCGCCCAGAACGATCTGGCCTACCTGCCCCTGTACTACCCGCTCTCGAACTACGCCAAGAACCGCCGGCTTGAGGGCGAGGTCTACCCCTTCGCCATGATCAACCTGGACCTGCGCAAGGCCGAGATCAAGTAAACCCAATATGCTGCGTTATATCATCAAGCGGCTGCTTCTGATGGTGCCCGTGCTGCTTGGGGTAACGCTTCTGGTCTTCCTCATTTTCCACCTGACGCCGGGCGATCCGGCCAGGGCGCTGCTCGGGGAGATGGGCCAGGGCGCCACCCCCGAGGCGGTAGAAGCGCTGCGGCACCAGCTGGGCCTCGACCTGCCCTGGTACGTCCAGTACGGCGACTATATGTTCAAGGCGATCCAGGGCGACTTCGGGCGGTCCTTCCGTGGGGACCGCCCGGTCCTCCCCGAACTGCTGGCTCGCTTCCCGGTTACCCTGAAACTGACCCTGACCTCGCTCGGCCTCGCCGCCGGCGTGGGCATCCCCCTGGGGATGGTCGCCGCCGTGAAGCGGCACACCTGGGTCGACCATCTGGTGATGCTGGTGGCGCTGCTGGGCGTCTCGCTGCCCTCCTTCTGGTTCGGCATCATGCTGATGCAGGTCTTCGCCCTGAAGGTGAAGTGGCTGCCGCCCTCGGGCACCGGCACCTGGCAGCACATGGTGCTCCCGGCGGTGACCGTGGCGATCTCCAGCGTGGCGTTCATTACCCGCATGACCCGCTCGACGCTGCTTGATCAACTCCGGGAGGACTACGTCCGCACCGCCCGGTCGAAGGGGCTGGGGGAGATGTCGGTCATCCTTGGGCATGCGCTCAAGAACGCCTTCATCCCGGTGCTCACGACCCTGGGCCTCCAGTTCGGCAACCTGCTGGGCGGCTCGGTGGTGACCGAGACCATCTTCAGCCTGCCGGGCCTGGGGCGCCTGGCGGTGGAGGCGATCAAGGGCCGGGACCTGCCCTCGATTCAGGCCTCGGTGCTCTGGGTTGCCGTGATCTTCAGTCTGGTCAACCTGGTGGTTGATCTGGGGTACGCGGCCCTGGACCCGCGGATTCGCTATGAGTGACTGGAAGCGCTTTACGCGCAACCGCATGGCGGTCGTCGGGCTGGCGGTCTTCGTGCTCCTGATTCTCACGGCGGTGCTGGCGCCCCAGCTGGCGCCCTTTGACCCGGACAAGCAGGACTGGAAGGCCCGCCTCCAGGCGCCTTCGAGCGTCCACCTCATGGGGACGGACGAGTTCGGTCGTGACCTGCTCTCCCGGACGCTCTACGGCGGACGGGTCAGCCTGGTCGCCGGCGTCACCCCGGTGCTGATCGGGGCGACGCTCGGCTCGCTGATCGGCCTGACGGCCGGCTACCTGGGCGGGCGCTGGGACCAACTGCTGATGCGCTTCCTGGACATCCTCCTGGCGCTGCCGTCGATCTTCCTGGCGCTGGCGATCGTGGGCACGCTGGGACCGGGCTTGTTCAACGCCATGGTCGCCGTGGCCTTCGTATCGATTCCCGGCTACGCCCGGGTGGTGCGGGGCCAGGTGCTCTCGCTGCGGGAGCGGGACTACATCTCCGCAGCTGTGGCTGCCGGCGCCGGGCACCTGCGGGTGCTCCTGCGGCACCTGCTGCCGAACATTTTGAGCCCGCTGTTGGTCCAGGCGACGCTGAGCGTGGGCTTTGCGATCCTGACCACCGCCAGCCTCAGCTTCCTGGGGCTGGGCACCCAGCCGCCCACGTCGGACTGGGGCGAAATGCTCGCCTCGGGCCGGCAGTTCCTGCCGGACGCCTGGTGGCTGGAGGTCTTTCCCGGACTCTTCGTCATGCTGGCCGTGCTCTCGGTCAACCTGCTGGGCGACGGGCTCCGTGACTACCTGGACCCGCGGTCCCGCAACTAAAGAGATCAGGCCGTGGGGATATCCCACGGCCTTTTTCGGTCCCAGTTAGCGGCCTGCGTTTTGCAGGCGGTTGATGGTCCGCTCCGCCTTGGACCCGGTCCCCGTCGGGACCGACACCTTGCCGGCGCCGTTGGCCCCGACCCCCTTCATTTCGTAGGCGAACTCGTACTGAGCCGAGCCAGCCTCGCGCTGGAGCCCACGCATGTTCAAGGTCTTGCCGGAATCCGTGCGCATCTTCGCCACAGTGGAACGCCCCCTTCTCTTCGTTGGAGTGGTTCCGCGGGACCAAAGCCTAGCTTGCCCGGCAACCCACAGGCCGATGTATCTGTCGACCGAATGATCTGTCACTATTGAAATGACTTAGATGAGTCATGTCGATACGATGCCTCTTCGCTAGCATGGTGCTATTGACTATGCTTCTTGGGAGGCTGGCCGACATGTTACGCGGCAAGAATCGGCGCAAACGTCCCTGGCTCATTGCGATCACCAGAATCTGGGTCACGCTGCTGTCGCTTTCCCTCACCCTGCAGGGGTGGGGCGCCGTGGTCGCCGCGGCGCCTGACCTGGCCGACGTCCCGGGCCACTGGGCGGAAGCCGAGGTGAACGCCCTACTCTCGCAAGGCGTGATCCGAGGCTACGAGGACGGTACCTTCCGCCCCAACGCCCCGATCACCCGGGCGGAGTTTGTCACCATGCTGAACCGGGCGGCCGGCGCCCAGGCATCCGGCGAGACTGCTGCCTTCGCCGACGTGACCGCCGGCGACTGGTTTGCCGCTGATGTCGCCCTTGCGGCCGCCTCCGGCGTGGTCAACGGCTTCGAGGACGGCACGTTCCGTCCGAAGCAGTCGGTGACCCGGCAGGAGGTGGCGGTGATTCTGGCCCGCGCCCTGGAGCTGCAGGCGGCACCGGACGCACCGTTCGCAGACAGCGGGGATATTCCGGCATGGGCCGGACCCGCCGTTGCCGCAGCGGCGGCTGCGGGCTACTTGAAGGGGTACCCGGACGGCACCTTCGGCGGCGCCCGGTCGATTACCCGCGCCGAGGCCGCCGTCCTGCTGGAACGGACCCGGCTACGGCTCGTTACCAGCATGCCCCGCTCCGTAGCGGTGAGCGTAACCGATGAGACCAGCGCTCCGCTCGCTGGCGCTGCCGTGCGCGTACACAGGCCCGGTGAGCGTGAGGTGCTCGCCGGGGCTACGACCGCCGCCAGCGGCACAGCTACCTTCCACCTGCGGCCGGGTGAGTACGCCATTACCGCGGTGGCCGGGCAGCGGGCCGGGTTCATCACCGACAAGGTACTGCCCGGCGTCACGGCGCTCTCGCTCAAGGTCGCCGCTGCCGCCACCCTTACCGGCACCGTCGGGGACGGCAGCGGGCAGCCGCTTGTCGGAGCGCTCGTCGCGCTGACCACCAACCCGACCTTCCTGACCCAGACTGGGGCCGATGGCCGTTTCGTTGCCGTTGTCCCCCCGGGCCGGGATTACCAGGTCGCCGTTGCGGCCCCGGGCTCCGGCACGTTCCGGCCGATCGAGCCCCCGGTCACCGCCCCGGCCGCCGGCCAGAGCAAGGATCTGGGCCACGTGGACCTGAAGACGGGCCGGCGCACCGAGCCCACTGATCCCACGGCTCCTCCGGAAGAGAAGCCGCCTGGCAATCCGCCCCCAAACAACCCGCCCCCTGGTAACCCCCCGCCTGGCAACCCGGGCAACGGCGGTGGAGGCGGCGGTCCCGCGGCGCCCACGCTCCAGGGTCTCACCTTGAGCCCGGCCGGCGTTCAGCTCGGCGTGGATGAATCCGTCACCCTGACCGTGACCGCCTCGTACTCCGACGGGTCGGCGCGTGACTACTCCTCCGCGGTCACGTTCACGTCCGGCAACCCGGCCGTGGCAGCCGTCGATGCCACCGGCAAGGTAACCGGCCGATCGGAAGGAGAGACGACGTTGGTCGCATCGGCCGAGGGCCGTACCGCCACCGCCACCGTCCGGGTGTTCAGCCTGGTCGGCCCGGAGCTGGAACCTACCACCGCTTCGGACCTGCAGGCGTCCACAGCCTTCCTCTACACCGGGGCGAACCCGGTGCAAAAGGGCGTGGCGCCCGGGACCATGGCGGAGCAGCGGGTCGCCGTGCTGCGCGGCAAGGTGACCACCCGCGACGGCGAGCCGCTGCCCGGCGTGAAGGTGACCGTGCTCGACCACCCCGAGTTCGGGGAGACGCTGACCCGCTCCGATGGCATGTTTGACATGGCCGTCAACGGCGGCGGCCAGCTGACGCTGACCTACGAGAAGAGCGGCTTCCTGCCGTCCCAGCGCGATGTGACGGCGCCCTGGCAGGACTATGCCTGGCTGCCCGTGGTGGCCCTGATCCAGGTGGACAGCCGCGTCACCACCGTCGACCTGAACGCTGCCACCGAGATTCAGGTGGCGCAAGGCAACCCTGTGGTGGATGATGCGGGCGAGCGCCAGGCCACCGTCATGTTCAAGCCCGGCACCGCAGCAAAAATGGTGATGCCGGACGGACAGGTGGTCTCCCTGGACACGCTCAACGTTCGAGCGACCGAGTACACCGTGGGCGAGGGCGGCCCTGCTGCCATGCCCGGTGAACTGCCGGCTACCAGCGGGTACACCTACGCCGTTGAGCTGAGCGTCGACGAGGCGCTGGCCGCCGGCGCCACCGAGGTGCGTTTCGACCAGCCGGTGATCAACTATGTGGAGAACTTCCACGGGTTCCCGGTGGGCGAGGCGGTGCCGACGGGGTACTACGATCGCCAGCTTGGCCAGTGGGTGGCAGCACCGAACGGCCGGGTGATTGCCGTGGTTGGTGAGACCGCCGGGCTCGCGCAGGTCGACACCGACGGCGACGGCCTCGCCGACACGGCCGAACAGTTGGCGGTGCTGGGGATCGATGATGACGAACTGGCCAAGCTGGCCGCGCTGTATGAGCCCGGACAAAGCCTATGGCGAGTGCCGATCACGCACTTTACGCCCTGGGACCACAACTGGCCCTACGGGCCGCCCGAGGACGCAGAGTCGCCGGACGGCAGACCACTACGCCGGGGGCCCAATGACAGGAAATGCACCAGCGGCGGCTCCATCATCGAGTGCCAGAACCAGGTGCTGGGCGAGGCGCTGCCGGTTACCGGCACCCCGTTTGCCCTTCACTACCAAAGCGACCGCACTCCGGGGGGCAGCATTGAGGCCTACAGCCTCGACATTCCGATCACCGGTGCGACCTACCCCAACAGCTTGAAGTATGTCCTGGTGGAAATTAAGGTTGCCGGCAAACAGTTCAGCCAGTATTTCCGTCCGAGTCCCAATCAGACCTATACCTTCACCTGGAACGGACTCGACGCCTATGGGCGCCGCGTGCTTGGCGAACAGCGTGCGGTCGTTCGGGTGGGCTATGCCTACCAGGCTCAGTACTACCCGTCCAACTCCGCCTTCCAACAGAGCTTCAGCATTCCCACCAACCGGCCGTATTCCCTCGGACGGGTCATGTTCGAGGACATTGTGCTCTGGAGTACCTGGACCGAGTTCATCGGCGGTTGGGACGCCAAGGCGGCAGGGCTCGGGGGCTGGTCCCTGGACGTCCACCACGCCTTCTCGCCGGCCGCACAGACGCTCTACCTGGGCAACGGGCAAATGCGTCACCTGGGCACCCTGAACGCAATCACGCGGGTGGCCGGCAACGGCCAGAGCGGACAGGATACGATCGGCGACGGCGGACTGGCGATCGAAGCCACGGTCGAGAATCCCATGGGCATAGCAGTGGCGCCGGACGGCAGCATCTATGTCACCGAGCCCTATAAGGGCCGGGTACGGCGGGTTGCTCCGGACGGGAAGATCTACTCGATCGTGGCAACTCCCGGATTTGCCTCACCTACCGGCATAGCTGTGGGGCCCGATGGCAGCCTCTACGTCGCTGAAAAAGACGACCACCGGGTGCGGCGGATCGCACCCGACGGCTCGGTGACCACAGTGGCAGGTACCGGGATTCAAGGTTCCAGCGGCGATGGCGGGCTTGCCACCGCGGCGCGGCTGAACAGTCCCAGGGCCGTCGCAGTTGGTCCGGACGGAAGCCTCTACATCGCCGAGGCAGCCCGGATCCGGCGCGTCGGGCCCGACGGCCGAATCGCCACCATCGCGGGCAACGGTGGGTTCGAGTTCAACGGCGATAGCATTCCCGCTGTCAACGCGGCGATCGGCTATGTCTACGGCCTCGCTGTCGGACCCGATGGGAGCGTCTATTTGGCCGCCGCTGATCACAGCCGCATTCGGCGCGTCGGACCAGACGGCATCATTACCACGGTGGTCGGCACGGGCCAAAGGGGATACTCGGGCGACGGCGGACCGGGCGCGCAGGCGACCCTGAACTGGGCTACCGGTGTCGCAGTCGGACCCGATGGCAGCCTCTATATCGCAGACGCTGGGAACCAGCGCATTCGCCGGCTGGGGCCCAGCGGAGTCATCACCACCGTAGCAGGTACGGGCGAGCCGGGGTTCAGCGGTGACGGCGGCGCAGCGGCCGCGGCGAAGCTCAGTTCTCCCTTTGCTGTAAGCTCCGCCCCTGACGGCAGTATCTACATTGCAGATTCGTCCAACCACATGATTCGCCAAGTCAAAATTCTCATGGCGGCGAGCCAGGCAGGCGCTACCCTGCTGCCTTCCGAGGACGGCCGCGAGGTCTACGCCTTCGACGAGAACGGTCGGCACCTCAAGACGCTGGATGCACTGACCGGTTCGGTGCGATATTCCTTCTACTATACGCCGGGCGGCGCTCTGTCCAGGGTGGAGGATGGCTACGGCAACGCCACCCTGATTGAGCGGAACCAGGCGGGCGACCCGGTGGCCATCGTGGCACCGGGCGGACAGCGCACCAGCCTGACCGTCGGCCCGGACGGATACCTCAGCAGTGTGGCCAACCCTGCCGGCGAGGCTGTCAGGTTGACGTACCGCGAAGGAGGGGTTCTTGACACGTACAGGTCGTCGGGAGGCGGGCTGTGGCGCTTCACCTTCGACGAGCGCGGGCGCCTGCTGCGCGACGAAGATCCGGTGGGCGGATTCAAGACGCTTGAACAGAACAAGATTGCGAACGGCACTGAGGTCATCCTCGCCACCGCAGAGGGCAAGCAGACCAAGTTCCGGGTTGAGTCCCTCCCAGACGGCAGGGTGCGCCGGACCCAGATTGAGCCTTCCGGCGCTTCGAGAAGCGTCGTCATCGATACCGACGGAACCCAGACCGTCACCGGCTCCGACGGGGTGGTGGCCACGCTTGTAACGGGGCCTGATCCTCGCTGGGGCATGCTGGTGCCCGTGCCCAGCAGCGTCACCTTCACGACGCCGGATGGCATGGAGTCCCGACTGGAGCGCCGGCGGGAGGTCGAGATGGCACCCAACTCGGCCGACATCTTCGACATTATCTCCGTGACGGAGACCGTCGTGACCAACGGCGAGGAATGGGTCGTGAAGTACGACGCGGCCACTTCCACGGTGACCAGCACCTCCCCGGAGGGCCGGGTCTCGCAGGTGGTCCTCGACGGCAAGGGCCGGGTGGTACGGCGCCTGCACGATGTGGACAGCGGCGTGGCGCCCGTGCTGTACTCCTATGACTCCCGCGGGCGGCTCCGTGGGCTCGCCCAGGGTTCAACCTCGTGGACCTACGGGTACGACGATAAGAACCGACTGGTTGCCCGCACGGATTCAGCGGATCGGATTACCAGGTATACGTACGACGACGCCGACCGACTGATCCGGACCGAGCTGCCCAACGGCGAGGTAGTCCGCTTCGAGTACGACGCCGATGGCAACCCGCTCCGGATGATCATGCCTAACGGCGAGGTGCACCAGTTCGGGTATACCTCGGTGGGCCTGAACACGACCTATGCCCCTCCCGGCAACGCTGCCTTCACCACGTACTACAACCGGGACCGGGTGCGGACCCGCTACGACCTGCCCGACGGGCGCCGTCAGGAGTTCGCCTACGACGAGGGCGGGCGCCCCAAGGCTGTCACCTATGCCGAGGCGGCTGTGGGCTACCAGTACTCGGACCTGTCCGAGCGGCTGAGCGTCCTCACCTGGACGCCAACCGCGGGCAGCGGCGCCCAGCAGATCGCCTACACCTATGACGGCGACCTGGTCAAGTCCATGACCTACACCGGCGCCGCCCAGGGCGCTTACACCTACCGGTACGACAAGTTCTTCCTGGCGGGAATCACGCTGGACGGCGGTCTTGAGACGGCTCTCAGTTGGGATGCGGACGGCAGGTTGATCGGCCACGGTCCGTTCACAATTACCCGCAACGGGCCGGACGGCAGCCCCAGCCAGATCACCGACGGCGCCCTGACCGTGGACTACAGCTACTATCAGATCAAGAACGACTCCGGCGCACCCACCTGGCCCGCTGGCAACAGCCTGTCCGCCACCAGGGTGACCACAAGCAGCATTACACTCTCCTGGAGCGCCGCTGTGGACGACACCCGAGTCGCAGGCTACGAGATCTACCAGGACGGCCAACGCCTGGCGGTGGTCACCAATGGCCGCACCTACACGGTCGACGGGCTGCCCGACGGCGTGGAGTACAACTTCCAGGTGAAGGCCGGAGATGCTGCGGGCAATTGGAGCACCGATGGCCCCAAGCTCTCCGTCAGCACCATGGTGGACGTGGCGCCCAGCTGGCCCGAGGGCAGCAAGCTTGAAGCCACCGGTGTCGCCCACAAGCGGCTGACCCTGACCTGGTCTTCCGCTGCCGACGACGTGGGGGTGACGGGCTACCAGGTCTACCAGGGCGCCGCCCTGCTGGCAACGCTGGGGCAACCGCTGGTCACCACCTACGAGGTGACCGGCCTCTCCCCCGACACTGAGTACACCTTCCGGGTAGAGGCGGGCGACAAGAAAGGCCAATGGTCGACCACCGGCCCCACGCTTACGGTCCGGACCATCCCGGACCTCACCCCGACCTGGCCGGCGGGGGCCAGCCTTACCGTTTCCAACCTTACGCCCACCTCGCTGAGCGTGGGCTGGACCGAAGCTACAGATGACCTGGAGCTGGCCGAGTACCGGATTTACGTGGACGGTTCGCACCGCTTGACGGTGGACGCCACCAAGCGTGCAGTTGAGCTGTCGGGGTTTGCGCCGGGCAGGAGCTACACCCTGAAGGTGGAGGCGTGCGACACCGGTGCGCACTGCACCGCCGACGGCCCGTCCGCCACGGCGACCACCCCGGTCGGGGGCGGAATTGACGGGGAGTCGACCCTGGTGCGTGCCAGCCTCTCCTCAGCCGGGGCCGAGGGCACAGCAAACAGCGAGTATCCGGCGGTCAGCGCCGATGGCAACCTGATCGTATTCTCCTCCGAGTCCGCCCTGGCGCCGGAGGACACCAACAACTTCTGTGGCTACAGCAGGAACGCCAACTGTGCCGACATTTACGTGCTCGACAGGAGCACAGGCGTCCTCCAGCGGATCAGCGTGGCAGAAGACGGCTCCCAGCTCAGCCAGTCCAGCGGCGCCAACGGTCTGGACATCAGCGACGACGGCCGCCACGTAGTCTACACCGCTGGCCCGTACAACTACGGTGCCGGCGGCGGATATGGCAGCATCGGGCTCTGGGCGTACGACCGGCAGACGGCCACGACCGTCCGGCTGGGGTCGTTCGATGCCCGCGACCCTTCCATCAGTGGCAATGGCCGGATCGTTGCCTACGAGAAGGCCAATTACTACGGCATCTCCGTCGAAATCCTGGACCGCGACGCCGACGGCAACGGTATCTACGATGAGCCCGAAGGGACCAGGACCATCCAAGTTGCAGGGGCATCCGATGCCCGCACAAGCGGCGATGGGAACTGGGTGGTGTACACTCGCAAGGTCCCCAGGTATCAGGTGTACGCATACCACGTCCCGACCGGCACCGAGACCCTGGTGAGCACCGATGCCGACGGCACCATGGCAACGAGCGACCAGTTCTTCCCCGACGTCAGCCGGGACGGACGGTTCGTGATCTTCAACACCTGGTCCGACAACCTCGGAGGGGACGGCGCCGTCATTCTGCATGACCGCGACACCGACGAGGACTCCATTTACGATGAGGCGGGCGCCATTAGCAATCGCCGGGTCGATGTCGCCACCGGCGGCACGCCGGCGAACACCGATGCGCTCCGGTGGCGGATCAGCGGCACCGGCCGGTACGTGCTCTTCATGTCCGAGGCCGACAACCTGGTTCCCGACGACACAAACGGCTTGACTGACTACTTCCTGCATGACACGGGTTCCGGGCAGACGATCCGGGTGAACGTGTCCGGCACGGGAGCGCAAGCGGACGATGACGCCTCCGAGGACGACGGCTTTGACGTGAGCGACGACGGGGAGACGGTGGTATTCGCCTCGTTTGCCACCAACCTCACCGCCGCCGACACCAACAACTCGTCCGACATCTTCTTCACGCAGTGGCTGCCGCGGCAGGCGCCCACCTGGCCCGATGGCAGCAGCCTGACGGCGACCGACGTAACCCTGACCAGCCTGACCCTGACCTGGTCGGCAGCGCAGGACAACGTGGCGGTGACCCGGTACGATCTGTACAGGGGCACCACCCTCTTGACCACGTTGGACGCAGCTACGCTCACCTATGGGGTGACCGGGCTGGAGCCGGGCACGGGCTACACCTTCCGAGTGGTGGCCAGGGACGCAGCCGGAAACGCCTCCGAGAACGGCCCGTCGGTCACGGTGACCACCGTGCCTGACGTGACGGCGCCCGCATTGGTGTCGTCGCGGGTCAACGGCAGCCTCCTGGAGCTGAGCTACAGCGAGCCTCTCGACGAAGGTTCGGTCCCGAGTCCCGCTGACTTTGCGGTAACCGTCAACGGCACCGAGCAGGGCGCCCCGACGGCCGTAACGGTCCTGAAGACGAAGGTAAGCATGACCCTGGTGGCACCGGTGGGCGCCGGCGATACCGTCGCCCTCGACTACACGGTGGGCAGCAGGCCGGTCCGCGATCGGTACGGGAACGCCGCAGCCAACCTGGCAGCGCAGGCTGTGACCAATGTGACCGGTCTGGACAACGCCGCACCCCAGCTTGAGTCTGCGACCGCCAGGGACTACCAGATCGTCCTCAGCTACGACGAAGAGTTGGACAGCACCTCGGTACCCGACGCAACCGACTTCACGGTGACCTTCTCCGTCGAAGGAAGCGAGCGCACCGTCACCGTGACCTCGGTGGAGGTATACGGACAGGACGTGCTTCTGAACCTGGAGAGCAGGGCCCGGATCTGGTACGACATCACGCTCAGCTACACAGCCGGAGCGAACCCGATCCGCGACCTGTACGGAAACCCGGCGGACGACCTCTTCGACACGGTAGTGGGTTTTGGCTTCTCGGAGGGGCCCACCCTGAACAGGCTCATGGCCCCTGTAGATCCCCCCGCCGACACCTCCGGCCGCCTGAACACCCGGACCCACGCAGTCAATGGCCAGGCCGCCTACGAGCTGAACCTGTCCTATGACGGAATGGGCCGCATTATCGGTCGGACCGAGACCGTGGCCGGCACGACCACGACCTATGCGTACACATACGACGATATCGGCCAGCTGCTCACCGTTACCCGTGACGGCGAACTGGCTGAGCGTTACGGGTACGACAAGAACGGGAACCGGACTAGCCGAGCCATCGGTGGCGCACCCGCTGAAACAGCGGTCTACGACGCCCAGGACCGCCTGCTCAGCCTTGGCAACGTGGCCTATCAGTTCGATGTGGCGGGCTTCCTGGCCAAGCGCGGCGGCGATACTTTCCAGTACAGCACCCGCGGCGAGCTGCTCCAGGTGACCATGGCCGGCGGCCAGGTCGTCCGGTACAGCTACGACGGCCTTGGCCGCCGGGTGAGCCGCACCGAGGGAAGCTCCACCTACCAGTACCTGTACGGCAACCCCAACAACCCGTTCGAGGTGACCGAGATCCGCGATCCGCAGGGAGGCCTCACCACCCTGTTCCACGACGACGCAGGCATCCTCTATGCCATGCGGCGCGACGGCGCCTACTACTACGTGGGCGCCGACCAG
Organism: Symbiobacteriaceae bacterium; assembly: GCA_050789255.1. Taxonomy (GTDB): domain Bacteria; phylum Bacillota; class Sulfobacillia; order Symbiobacteriales; family Symbiobacteriaceae; genus JBOZRQ01. Next base: position 87,258 of record JBOZRQ010000050.1, on the reverse strand, counting down.
GTGGGTACCCCCCGCATCGTGACCGACGCTTCGGGTGCGACTGTGAAGGTTCTCACCTACGACAGCTTCGGCAACCTGCTCTCCGACAGCAACCCTGCCTTCGACCTGCCCATTGGTTTCGCCGGCGGGCTGGCCGACCGGGTTACCGGGCTGGTGCGCTTCGGGTTCCGTGACTACGACCCGGCCGCCGGGCGCTGGACCGCCCGGGACCCGGTCCTCTTCCAGGGCGGGCAGACCAACCTGTACGTCTACGTTGCCAACAACCCGATCAGCCTGCATGACCCGACCGGCCTCTTCTGCGTAGGCGGCTCGGCGTACGTCAAGTTCGGCGGTGGCGGCAAGGTCTGCTTCGACGACGAAGGATTCTCCCTCTGCGCCGAGGTCGGCTTTGGCATCGGCATGGGTTACGAGGTCGATCCCTTCGGCGGCTTGGACCAGGACGGCACCAAGATCAAGGCGGAGGCCAAATGCCAGGCCGGACCCGTTGGCGCCGGCATGGGCGGCAGCTTCGACGAGTGCGGATTCAAGGCAGAGGGCAAACTCTGCGGCGGACCGCTCTGCTTCAAGGCGAACTCCGACGGCGACATAGGCGGGCAGGTCGAGAACTTCGAGTTTGGCCTGGGCTGTGAAGCCAAGGTCGCCGGTGAAGCCTGCATGCAGATCAAGTCCGGTCCTAACTAAACAAAGGAACCCCGCACCGCTGTCCAAGAGCGGTGCGGGGTTCTTCTCATGGGGTTATTACCGGGCGCCGAGGGTGAACTGCTTGAGCCGCCGGGCGCAGATCCAGAGCAGCAGGCCGGTGTAGGCCGCCATCACCGCCACGTCCTGCAGAACGGGCACCTCCCGGCCGGTGTAGCCGGCCTGAATCAGCTCGACCAGCGGGCGGGTGGGGAGCCAGGTCTGCACCGCCCAGACCGTGGGCTGGAACAGACTCCACGGCAGGGTGGTGGCGAAGAGCAGGATCAGGAGGAAGGGGGTGCCCACGTTGCCGACCGACTTGAGGTCGGGCATGACCAGTCCCACCAGGGTGCCCAAGGAGATCGCCCACGACATCGCAAGCAGGTAGGCCAGCACCAGCAGCCCCGGGTTGGCCGGCGCCTTCCCGAAGATCAGCAGGATCGCCCCCGCCGCGACCAAGCAGAGAACGACGGCCAGCAGGGCCTTGGCGGCCACGATTTGGAGCGGGCGAACCGGGGTGAGCATAAGCGCCTCCAGGGTTCGCTTCTCCTTCTCCTCGGCGATCGTGAAGCTGGGGAGGTTGTACCCGACGAAGTAAACGGACATGACGAGCATCATGCCGCTCACCATCTCAAAAGCCTCGGCCGAGGCCATCAAGGACATCACGGCGGCGACTCCCACGATGGTCGCGGTGAACATCAAAATCATCGGGTTGCGGCGCACGTCCCACCACTGGGCCTGCACCAGCGTCCAGAAGGTCATGCGAGCTCCCTCCCTGCCAGGTGAATATAGACCTCGGCCATGGTCGGTCCGAAGGCGGCCTTCAGGTTGGCGACTGTGTCGCACCCCATGAGCTGGCCCCTGCTCAGCACCGCCACCCGGTCGCACAGGGCCTCGACCTCGGCCATGTCATGGCTGCTGAGGATGATGGTCGTCCCCTGCCGGCTCAGCCGGCGCAGGAGGTCGTGGAACTGGGCCGTAGCGATCGGGTCCAGCCCGGCCGTGGGCTCATCGAGCACCAGAATGCTTGGGCTGTGCAGGATCGCCCGGGCCAGGGCTAGCCGCTGGCGCTGCCCTTTGGAGAGCTTGCCCGCCAGCCGCCCCTTCAGATCAAGGATGCCGGTCAGCGCCATCACCTCCTCGATGCGCTCGGGTGCAGCGGCGAAGAGTCCGGCGAAGAGGCGCAGGTTCTGCCGCACAGTCAGCCGCTCGTAGATGCCGGCCCCGTCAGGCAGGACCCCCAGGGCTCGGCGCACCTCCACTGGCGAGGCCCAGGGATCCTTGCCCAGCACCCTGGCGCTGCCGGAGGTAGCCTGCGTCAGCCCGGCCAGGAGTCGCAGGGTGGTGGTCTTGCCGGCGCCGTTGGGACCCAGCAGTCCGAAGGTCTCGCCCTCACGGATCGACAGGCTCAGCGAGTCCAGGGCCGTCACAGGACCGTACCGCTTCGTCAGGTTCATCAGTTCGATCATGCCGATCACCTCGCCCTCATTCTCCCATGGGCGGGGGGGCGTCGCCGCAATGTGGGCGCCACAGGCGGAACATCCCGACGACTGGCTGATGACCGGCGACGACTGGCGCAACAGCGCCTCACAGGCTGAGGCGAATCTTCAGGTCCTGCGCCCGGTGCTTGCTCAGGGGGACCTCCTTGCCATCCTTGAGGATCAGCGAGAAGCTGTCCCGGGTCCAGGCGGCGATCTCCCGAACGTAGCGCACGTTGACCAAAAAGCCCCGATGGCACCGGAAGAACCCGTGGTCCGCGAGGCGGTCCTCCAGGTCGCTCAGGGTGTAGGTGGCCGTACAGGGTCCATCGTCGGTATGGATGAAGACCGACTTGTCCTGGGCGTAGGCGTACAGGATCTCGTCGGGCAGGAACAGCCGGATGCGGTCGCCCTTCCTCGCGGCGATGTGGCCAGTCCGGGGCGCCGCCTTCTTTGCGGGGGCCGGCTCGGTTAGAGCCGGATGGGGGGCGGGCTCATGTAGGCGGCCCGCCTCCAGGTAACAGAGGCGGGTAGCGAGCTCAAGCGCCCGCGGGAGGCCGAAGGTGGCGATCAGGATCGCCTTGTCGCGGTCCCGCTCCTCCCCGATGGCGAAGGCGATGATGCTGCTGCTCTCCCGGTCAATATCGCCGAAGGGCTCATCCAGGACCAGGGCCGGCGGGTCCTGGAGCAACGCCCGGGCCAGGCGCAGGCGGGCCGCCTCCCCGGGGGAGAGCCCGGCCGCACGGGTTCCCGCACAGGCGGTCAGTTCAAGCTTGGCGAGGAGATCGTCCACCCGCCGGTCCGCGACGCCCCACAGGCGCGCGAACATCAGCAGGTTCTCCCGGGCTGTGAGCCGCTCATAGAGGCCCCATGCCTCCCCGGCGAAGCCGGCGGTGCCGCCCAGCGTCACCTGGCCGCTGTCCGGTCGGATCAGCCCGGCCATGATGCGCAGCAGGGTCGTTTTGCCGGAGCCACGGCTGCCCACGATCCCCACCACCTCACCGGGGGAGACGGCCAGGGAGATCTCCTGCAGCTTCCCGGCAAGCTGGATCTTGTCGCATCGAATCAACAATGGCCACCTCCGGGGTGCTTCCATACCATAATTGTCGAACTTCCGGACCGAACACTGTTTGGGTATGGTATTAACTTTAGGCCGATTCTATCATTGCAGTACCATACGGGGACGGTAGGCAATTTCCCTGGGTGAACAATCCTAGCATTTATTTTACACACTTCTTAGATAATTTAGCAGGAAGGATCCCCAGGCGGACTGAATACCATCTACCTCCGACCACGTGTCGACAAATGAGAACACGGGGGTGCGACCAGGGCATGGAGATTCGGACCATTGGGGTCTGCGGGGCCGGCGCCATGGGTACAGGAATCGCTCACGTCGCGGCGCAGGCTGGCTTCCAGGTCATCTTAAGAGATCTGGACCTGAAGAGCGTGCAGCGGTCCGTGGCGACCATGGACTCGCTCATGCAAAAAGCGGTGGCCAAGGGCAAGCTGGACGACAGCCAGCGGCTTGCCACGCTGGAGCGAATCCGCCCGGTGGAGGACCTGGCTGCGATGGCTGAAGCCGACTTCGTCATCGAAGCGATCTTTGAGGATCTGGCCCTCAAGAAGGAATTATTCGTCCAACTGGGCCGCACCTGCCGTCCCGAGGCCATCCTGGCCACCAACACCTCGTCCATGTCGATCACGGAGATCGCAGCCTCGGCAGCGCACCCCGAGCGCGTCGTCGGGATGCACTTCTTCAACCCGGCGCAGGTCATGCGGCTGGTCGAGGTGATCCACGGTCTGCAGTCGGGCCAGGAAGCTGTCGACACCGCGATGGAGGTCGCCCGGCGCATGGGCAAGACCCCGATCGAGGTGCGCAAGGACAGCCCGGGCTTCATCGTCAATCGAATCCTGCTGCCTATGATGGCCGAGGCGATCCGGGTGGTGGAGGAGGGCATTGCCACACCCGAAGAGGTGGATGCGGCGATCACCCTCGGGCTGAACCACCCCATGGGCCCGTTCACCCTGATGGATTTTACGGGTATCGACGTCTGCCACAACGCCATGGCCTACTTTCACCGGGAGTTCGGCGAGTCCTACTACGCTCCCCCGCAGTATATGAAGCAGATGGTGCGGGCTGGGCGGTTAGGGCGCAAGAGCGGAAAGGGCTTCCTGGGGGAGTACGGCGGATAGTCATAGGTAGGGAGTTTTGTATACATGGGAGCTGTCTATCAGACAAACTCGAAACCGCGCCGGGTGGCGCCGTCGGATTTGCTCTCCGGCGGCTCCGTCCAGGTGCGTGGCGAAAGCATTTACTACGAGGCCGCCGGCATGGCCGAACACGGGCCCACGATTCTGTTCTTGCATGAGTCGGGCGGCAGCTCTGCCACCTGGCACGGACAGCTGACCGGGCTTGCGCAGGGCGCCCGCTGTCTGGCCCCGGATCTGCCTGGCCACGGGCGCTCCGAGGGGCTGGGCTACGGGAGCGTGGCCGGCTACCGGCAGGCGGTGCTGGGCTTTCTGGATGCCCTGGCGATCCGCTGGCCCGTGATCATTGTCGGCGTCTGCCTGGGCGCCGCCATTGCGACCGACCTGGCAGTTCATGCCCCCGAACGGGTGGCTGCTCTGGTGCTGAGTGCCGTCGTCGAGGGCGGCAGGGCCAGTGAGCAGGTCCGGCAGGCGGTGGCCCGCGGTGAGGCGACCGAGGCCTATGTGCATGATCTGTTTGGCGAGGGAATCTCAGCGCGCATGCTGCTGGACCGGGTGCAGCGCTGGCGCACCACCAGCCCGGTCGTGCGCCACGGCGATCTCACCGCCATCGCCGAATACCCGATGCTGAGCGCCCTGTCTGCGGTCTCACACCCCGTACTCCTGATGGCCGGGGAGCAGGACCGCATCGCCTCTCCGGCGGTGGCGCAGTCGGTGGCCCAGTCCATGCCCATGGCGAAGGCGATCACGGTGCCCGGCGCCGCGTGTCTGACCATGGCCGAGCAGCCGGGCGCCTTCAACCGGCACGTGCTCGACTTCATGGGACGGCTCGCCCCGTCCTCTCCGATCGGACCCGAGGTGCGGCGCCCGGGGGGCTATCGCAGGTTTTAGCTAGGTCACAGCTAGTGCATAAGGGGAGCCGCCGCGCCATCGGCTCGCAGGTATCAGGACGCGGCGCCCGAAGGAGCCGGGGCCGCCTGACGTTCGTCCTAAACGCAGGCGGCCCGTTTAGCGGGTCGGGGATGACATCCTGTCATCCCCTCCTGGGGTACGGCTCCTTCGGGCACCGCTTTGCATGTCGCCGATGAAGGCGTCGGCATCCCTCATGCACTAGCTGGAGCCCATCGCGTAACCTTTGTACGCCTTTACGTTTTGCGGCTGCAAGCGTGGCTGGCAGCCGCCTTTTCGCGGGTGCGTGGTTGGGGTAGACTAGAGGTATCATCTAGATGGGAAAAGGGAGCGTACTTACATAGATGTCTGAAGGCTTTGCTGCACTGGGCGTCCGGCCTGAGCTGGTCGAGGCGCTGCGCCGTTCCGGTCTCAAGGAGCCGACCCCGGTCCAGACCCAGTCGATTCCGGTCCTGCTCAAGCGGCGGGATGTGATCGCCCAGGCCCAGACCGGCACGGGCAAGACCCTGGCCTTCCTGCTGCCGATCCTCGAGCAGGTGAACACGGGGAGCGCCTCGATTCAGGCGCTGATTCTTACCCCCACCCGAGAGCTGGCCCTGCAGATCACCACCGAGGCGAAGAAGCTGGCCCCCGTGGTGGGCGCCGGTGTGCTGGCCATTTACGGCGGGCAGGATGTCGAGAGCCAAATCAAGAAGCTGGGTGCCGGCGCCGGGCAGATCATCGTCGCCACGCCGGGCCGGCTGCTGGATCACATCCGGCGGGGCACCGTCTCGCTGCGGGGGCTCTCCATGCTCGTGCTCGACGAGGCGGACCAAATGCTGCAGATGGGCTTCCTCGGCGAGGTGGATGAGGTGCTGACGCTGGCGGGGCGTGAGCGCTGGACCATGCTCTGCTCGGCGACCATGCCCGGTCAGATCCGGGACCTGGCCCGCCGCATCATGAAGAACCCGCAGGAGATTAAGGTCCAGAGCAAGCGGATCACCCTGGAGGAGATCCGCCAGGTGGTCATTGAGACGACCGAGGAGAGGAAGGCCGAGGACCTGGCCCAGCGGATGCAGGCGGACAACCCCTACCTGGCCGTCATCTTCTGCCGGACCAAGACCCGGGCCGACGGACTCTACGACGCCCTGACCACCAAGGGCTTCAACGCCGAGGTGCTGCACGGGGACCTGTCGCAGGCCAAGCGCGAGCAGGTGATGCGGCGCTTCCGGGATGCGAAGCTGCAGTACCTGGTCGCCACCGACGTGGCCGCCCGCGGCATCGACGTGGAGGGGGTCACCCATGTCTACAACTTCGACATCCCGCACGACGTGGAGAGCTACATCCACCGGATCGGCCGGACGGGCCGGGCCGGCGAAACCGGCACCGCGGTCACCTTCGTGACCCCCCGGGACCGGGAGTACCTCAAGCTGATCGAGCAGGGGATTCAGGGCGCCCTCGAGCGCCTCAACACCCGCCCCGCCAGGACCGCCAGAACCCTGCGCCCGCCCGGCGAGGCAGGGCCCCGGGTGCGGGAGGCCAGGCCCGAGGGCGTGTCCCGCCGGGAGTTTGCCAAGGCCCGGGCAAAGGCGGCCCCGGCGGCTGGGCCGACGGGGAGGCCGGGTGCTGCGGCCAAACCGGGAGCGCTCGGCAAACCCCAGCGGCCCAGCAGGCCCGCCGGCCCCACCCGCCGCAAGAAGGACTAAGCGATCGGCGCCCCGCCACATCAGGCAGGGCGCCGATTCTTTGCTTACGTCGTGCTCTTAGAGTGGGCGATGCTCCGCCCAATGCCCAGGCTGTCGCCCTGGGGAATGCTGTTGAAGGCGCCGGGCGAGACCCGGAAATAGAGGCCGTTCTTCTCAATGGTCTCGGTGCCGTCGGGGCTCTTCCAAAGATTGTACGTGGAGTTCTGGAGCACCTTGGTCTCGACCTTCTGCGACTGCGGGGCCGGTTCGTTCACCAGCTCCCATCCCGTCTCCCATGGTTGATGCATGACTGACACCCCCGGCGTAGTTTTCACTGCCCGCGCGGGTCACATGCATCAGCGCAGCGTCTGCGCGTACGCCTCCACGAGGTCCAGCTCATCCTGGAACATGCGGCGGGCGACCGACGGGTTGATGTACCGCTCGACCAGGCCCTGGAGCCCGGACTTGGGCGTCCACTCGGTGGCCAGGGTCACCAGGCTCCGGTTCCCCTCCGCGGGCGCCACGGTGAAGGTGGTCAGCACGCCGGAGGCCTTGTCCTCCTCCTGGAGCACGCGGCCCGGTTCGGGCTCCGTCACCTGCATGTGCAGCGTCTGCTTGGCGCCCATGAACTGGGTCACCGTGGTAAAGACCGTGCCGGCGCCCTGACCGCCCTTCTCCACCTTCAGCGAGGCAAAGAACTTCTTGGGCAGAATGCGCGGGTGGTGCTCCAGGTAGTTGGAGAACACACGGTAGACGGTCGCGGGGCTGGCGTTGATCACTCGGGAGAATTCGGCACGCGGGGCGCTCATCATTACTTCCTCCTTATGTAAGGGACAGTATTAGGGATGCCGGGCGCCGGCCACGTAGCCTGCCAGCGCACCGTCGAGGGCGCCCACCAGATCGGTGGTCATACCCCCGTGGTACCAGGCGGCCACATAGGCCAGGAAGATGCCCTCGATCTCTAAAGTCATATCGGCGGCGGCCCGGTCGGTCCGGAGCTCGCCGGTGGCTTGCCCGCCTGTGACGACCTCAGCCAACAGTTCATCAAAATGGCTGTTCGTGGCCTCAATGCCCCGCCGCAGGCGCTCCTGGCACCAGATCATCGCCAGGTCAGGGAAGGCGGTAATCCAGCCGCAGGCGCACCGAATCACCCACTGGAGCCGTTCGACCACGTTGGTCAACTGGACAAGCTGGCTCTCGATATACCCGGCGTACCCGCCCTGAGCCGCCTGCATGCCCGCCACCAGCAGGTCTTCCTTGGTGGTGAAGTAGTTGTAGAAGGTTCCCTTCGCCAGCCCGGCCGCCACGGTGACCTGGTCGACGGTGGTGGCGGGGAAGCCCTGCTGCTCGAAGAGGTGCATGCCCGCCTGGATCAAGGCGGTCTTCCGCTGTTCTTTCTGCTGGTCACGGATGCCCATGGCATCGCTCCTCTTCCAAAAAGATGACCGCAGTCATGTTTTGATTCGAGTATAAATTGTGTTGGATTTGCTGTCAAGCAGCACAATGGGAAGGCTTGGTTCTGTACGTGAACAGCAGGACTCCCAACCCAAAAAAGGGAATGACTAAAGAGCGGAGGTGGTTCCCCTATGGCAAAGCAGGTTACGTTTTACACCTACCCGACCTGAACCTCGTGCCGGAAGGCCGTGCAGTTGCTCGGCGAGAAGGACGTGGAGGTCCGTGAGCGGCAGTACTTCAAGCAAAAGCCCACGGAGGAAGAGGTGCGGGCCCTGGCGGCCCTGCTCCCTGGCGGCGCCCGGGATATCCTCTCCACCCGGAGCCGCAAGTACGCAGAGCTGGGCTTGGCCGAAAAGAGCCTTACAGACGACGAACTTATCTCTCTGCTGGCCCAGGAGCCAGGTCTTTGGCGGCGGCCGATCATCGTGCGCGATGGTCAGGCCGTGGTCGGTTTCGACCAGCAGCGTTTGGATGCGTTCCTGTCCTGATGGACAGGCGCATAGATTGGCGGAGGGGATGCGGTGCCCCTCCGTTTTCCTATGCCCTGGTTCATGAGGAGGACTTCGCCCGTGGTTCTGCGTTTCAACGAACCCAACGACCTCAACGACCCCTGGGATCCTGCGCTCTCCCGGCGGACGGGGCGCCATTTGCTCACCAGCGTCGAGGTGACCGTGACCAACCGCTGCAACATGCGCTGCGGTCACTGTGCGGTCGGCGAGGTGCTGGCCATGGCCGACCCCGAGCGGATGCCCCTTCTTGGGCTCATTCGCCGCCTGGATGAAGTAGAGACGCTGAAGACCCTGAGCATCACCGGCGGGGAGCCCAGCGAAAGCTTGGCCACCCTGCGGGAGTATGTGCTGCCAATCCTTCAGTACGCCAAGGCCCGGGGGCTGCACACCCAGGTCAACACCAACCTTACATACGACCTGGAGCGCTACCTGCTCATCGCCCCGTTTGTCGACGTGATGCACATCTCGTGGAACTACCCATCGTTCCTGCAGTTTCATGAGCTGGTCTGGGGACATGGACGTCAGCATGTATCCATGGCCGCCTCGGAGAAGCTGTACCGACGGATCATCGACAACACCGTCGCCCTGTCGAAGGCGGGCTGCTTCGTGTCGGCAGAGACCATGATCCGGGGGGAGACGGCGCCCCACCTGGGCGCCATCAACCGCTTCCTCGCCGAGATCGGCTGCGCCCGCCACGAGATCCACCCGATGTACCCGGTCGACTGGGCCGCGGACCTGCCCCACCTGTCGCTGGATGAGTACCGGGCGACCGTCGATCGCTTCCTGGACGAGCGTGACCCCGACCTCTGGGCGCTCTTTGGGACCTTCCCGTTCCTGCCCTGCAGCCCACGGCCCGAGGACCAGGCCCTGCTGGCCCGGGTGCGGGGCGCCCGCAATGTCACGGTGCGCAACTGTCCGGATGGTCGCAATCGGGTCAACGTAAATGCCTTTACCGGGGACGTTTTCGTGACCGATTTTGCAGATGTGCCCGCGCTCGGCAACATCGGCCAGGACAGGCTGGATCAGGTCTTCGACCGGTGGCTGGAGCACCCGGTGTTCCGCCCCTACAACTGCTACTGCCCCGAGGCCTCCTGCACCGGCCCCAACCTGATTGTGGCGAAGATGTATCACCCTGGCGTCGATTTTCGCACTCGCACGGCTGCCCGATCGCTGTAACAAGTCAGAGGAGAGGTTGCGGTTATGATGATCGCCTGTCTGACGCACCTGTTCACGCCGAACGGTCTGTTGGTTGATGGGGATGGCGACGGCCTGCCCGACGGGTTCGGCTGCACCTTCTCCGTGGGCGCCGCGCCGGGCGCCATCGATGTGGCGGCCCGGCTGGGCCTGGAGTCCGCGGCCTTCACGCCCGGCTTTACCGCAGGGCCGTCCGAATGCACGGTCTGGTTTGGGCCTGAGAACCCCGCCTGCCCGCCGGTCGACCTGCCGGAGGGCTGTGGGATGGTCGCACTGGTGGAGGGCGGCGTGGTGGTGACCGGCACCGACGCCCGCCAGGGGCTCCTGGCTGCCCAGTGGCTCGCAGCCTCCTGCCCTGCGGGCCTGCCCGCCGGGCGCCCGATCACCGCGGTAATCCTGCGGGACGGCGCCGTGGTGGATGTGCGCTACGGCGAGGGCTCCGTCGCTCCGGCCGTGGACAAGCCCTTCGTGGAGACGGCGCCCGCAGAGGCGCCCTTCGCCGCGGAGCCCCCCGGCGACCTGCCCCCGCCCGGACCGGCCCGTCTCTTCACGACCGCCGGGCTGATGGGGTCGAGTGACGGCGTGCAGCATGATCGCACCACCTGGCAGGTGGCTGCGGATGGGCTGACACCGCCAGAGGTGGCGGGACTGTGTGAGTTGGCCGCCCGCACGGGCGTGGAGGCTGCGGGTTTGCTGTTCCCCTTCGTTGGGGGTGACTCGATACGCCTGACGCAGGAGCGACCGGACGATGCAGAGTGGGTGGAGGATGGCCTTGCTTGGTCCGGTGGGCGCCTCACCGTCTACGGGGCGACCCCCGAAGAGCGGGCCGAGGCGCTGCACCGGGCCGCCCGGGCGGGCCTGGTGGACGGGGTCCACGCGACCCTGTTTACCCGGCGGGCCGCCCTGCCCCCCGAGCCCCTGCCCGAGGGCGAGGTGCTCTTCGACCTGGCGATCCAGCAGCAGTGGGAGGTGGACCGCTTCCGGCAGGTCTGGCAGGAGCAGGTCCTGCCACGGCTGGAACCGGGCACCCCCGTTAGCGTCGACCTGCGGCTAAGTGAGCCCCTCGACATCCGGGAGGCCCTGGCCGAGGAGATGGCCGCCGGCCTCGGCACCGCCGGGATCCCCGAGGCGGCGATCCGGGTGCTCTCGGCCTACAAGCAGGGCTTCCACTGGCTGGAGGAGGAGGTGCTCCCCTCCCTGCAAGCTGCAGGCCCGATCGCTCGGGTGGAGGTGACGGCGGCCCGCTTTGAGGGCGCCGCATCCGGAGCCCCGGCAACCCTGGGCGGCGGCGCCGAACCCAAGGCCGGAACCGGGGGGGAGCTGCGGGGAACCGAGGGCGCCGCCCGCCACGGCGAGCCGTTGGAGCTGCCCATCCGCTGGCTGCAGGAGCTGTATCCTGCCGACGAGCTGCTTTCCTCGACCCTTGGCGCCGACGTGCGCTTCAACCTGGCCGAACAACCCCAGGAGCATGTCTATCTCCTCAAAGCGTACCGCCCCGACGGCACCCTCGCCGCCAACGAGGGCTTCAGCCCGGTCCACGCCGCCCGGCTCTACCTGCCTGAGTTCCCGCAGCGGGGCCGGGTCCATCCGCCCACCGGCCTGCTCAAGGTGACCCAGTCGGACCGGGTCATCGCTGAACTGGCCATCGACACCGACGCCGAGGCCTTCTGGACCACCTTCCAGGAGCAGGTGCTCCCCCGATTGCGGGGCGCCCTCGGTGAGTCCCCCGACGCCGCCAACCAGCCCTTCTTCGGCAAGCTGGTGGTCGAAGTCGCCGCCAGCGAGGATGACCGCCGCCTGAACATCCGGGAGGAGCAGATCTCCCCGCTGGATGCGCTCCACGAGGACATCTACTTCTACACCCTCGACTACCTCAACGAGCTGGGCCTCAGCCTGACCGGCAAGCCCTGGCCGGCGCCCGGCGCCGTGGAGCCCTGGGTGGTGGCGGGGGAGGGGGGCCTCACCGCCCGCGTCCGCCTCTACGCCAGACCCGCTCTCAACACAGCGCACGTCGACCACCTGCCGAAAACGGCTGCCGAACTCCCGGAGCGCGCAGCGGAATCCATCCCCGACGATGTGGTGATCGGCCCCGACCAACTCCCGCACTACCTCGCCTACCTCGCCAAACTCCCGGGTGTGAAGGTCTGGCGGGCCGGACTCTCCTTCGGCGGGCGCCCCACCTGGGCCCTGAGCGTCGCCCCGCCCACGGCGGGCGCCATCGCCCCGCCCCAGAAGCTGAGCGCCTGGCGCCCCACCCTGCTGGTCAACGCCCGGCGCCATGCCAACGAGGTCTCATCCACCAACTCTATCTTGCGCCTGGCCGAACTCGCAGCCACCCAGGGCCTGGGCATCAACCTGGTCCTCAGCCCCATGGAGAACGCCGACGGCGCCGCCGTCCACTACGCCATGCAGCAGCAGCACCCGACCTGGAAGCTCCACGCCGCCCGCTTCAACGCCGCCGGGGTCGACTTCGGCTTCGACTGCTTCGCCGGGGAGCCCCGCTTCGGCGAGTCCCGCACCCTGCCCACGCTGTGGCGCGGCGCCTTGCCCGACGTCTTCCTGGACGACCACGGCTACCCCTCCCACGAGTGGGTCCAGCCCTTCTCGGGCTACAACTCTCCGCCCTACTTCCCGACCTCCTGGTGGATGCCCAACGCGGCCATCTACGGCATCCACCGCATGATGGACCCCGAGCAGTTCCCGGCCAACGCAGCCGTACAGGACGGCCTTCGCGACGCCCTCGCCGAGCGGCTCACCGCCGACCCCGAAATCGAGGGCTACACCCGCACCCTCCTGGAGCGCTTCGTCACCTACGGCCAGCGCCACGTGCCCGCCAAGTTCCCCCTGGAGATGCATAACGGCTTCGTCAGCCTCGCCCGCCGGGTGAAGGCCGGCCCCACCGAGCGGACCTTCGTCGGCCGCTTCCCGCACATCACCCTGGCCGAGCTGATCACCGAGGTGCCCGACGAGACCGCCCAGGGCGATTATCTGAAGCTGTGCGCCAAGGCGCACCTTGAAGGCGACCTCGCTGTGGTAAACTATCTGGCAAGAACTGCCCGCCCGGTGGTCCGCCGCCGGAGCACCACCCCCGACGGCCGGACCCTCATGACCGTGGGCCGCGACCGCAGCTAAGCAGGAGGCGTTTCTCTACCGATGCCACGACAGACCTGGCCTTCCGACGTCACCCCCCGCATGTTCTTCGCTGAAGATCAGATCGAGGCCCGCAGGAATGAGTTGCGGGGCTTCGTCGCCCGCAAGTCCTTGGAGCTAAAGCCCATCCGTATCCTCAAGGAGTGGGTGGAGGGCGCCCATCTCCCGTCCTATAACGACGCAGACTGGGAAATCTACGAGTCCGGCTCCCACTGGGCTACGGCGCCCAACCAGCACGCCTGGTTCCGCATGACCGTCACCGTGCCCGCCGAGATGGGCGGCAAGAAGCTGGCGCTGCGCTTCAACCAGGCCACCAAGGAGAAGTACGGCCACAGCTACCTGCCCGAGTCGATGCTTTACATCAACGGCGAGCCCTTCCAGGGCCTCACCGGCAACCACGCCACCGTCTTCCTGGCGCCAGAGCTCTGCGAGGCCGGCGCCACCTTCTCCATCGCCCTGAAGGCCTGGAGTTCCCGCGGCGGCTGGACCGGCTCATGGGAGACCAGCCAGGTCCAGCGCCCCGAGCTGATCTGGTTCGACGACGACACCTTCCACCTCGCCTACGACCTGGACGTCATCCACCGCACCGTGGAGGTGCAGGACCGCAACTCCGCGGCCCGGGCCACCCTGGTCAACCTGGGCGCCGCCGCCCTCCAGCAGATCGACTGGACCCGCCCCGGCTCCGAGGAGTTCTACGCCTCGGTCAGCCGCGCCCGGGCGATCACCGCCGAGTGGCTGGCCAAGCTCCAGGACCAGGAGGGGCTCAAGCCCACCGTCACCCACATCGGGCACACCCATCTGGATGTGGCCTGGCTCTGGACCGTGGAGAACATCCGCGGGAAAACCTCCCGCTCCTGGGCCACCGCCCTGCGCATGATGGAGCTCTACCCCGAGTTCAAGTGGATTCAGTCCCAGCCGCAGCTCTACAAGTTCGTCAAGCAGGACTACCCCGAGCTCTGGGAGCAGATCAAGCAGCGGGTGGCCGAGGGGCGCTGGGAGGCCGACGGCGGCATGTGGGTCGAGGCCGACTGCAACCTCTCGGGCGGCGAGGCGCTGGTGCGCCAGTTCCTGTACGGCACCCGCTTCTTCCGCGAGGAGCTGGGGGTGGAGAACGTCACCCTCTGGCTGCCGGACGTCTTCGGCTACGCCTGGGCGCTGCCGCAGATCATCAAGAAGAGCGGCCTGAAGTACTTCATGACCACCAAGATCTCCTGGAGCCAGTTCAACCGCTTCCCCTACGACACGTTCCGCTGGCGGGGCATCGACGGCACCGAGGTGCTCACCCACTACATCACCACGGTCAGCTCCAAGCAGCCCAAGGACCAGTGGATGTACGACTACAACGGCGAGATCTACCCCGACAAGGTGAAGGGCAACTGGGAGGCCTACCAGCAGAAGGAGATCAACACCGAGACGCTCTCCTCCTTCGGCTACGGCGACGGCGGCGGCGGACCCACCATCGATATGATGGAGATGGCCCGGCGCCTGGAGGACATGCCCGGGATTCCCGCCGTGCGCATCGGCCGGGTGGATGACTTCTTCCAGCGGCTCGAGCAGCGGGTCTGGGATGATCCGCGCCTGCCCACCTGGAACGGCGAGCTCTACCTGGAGTACCACCGCGGCACCTACACTTCGCAGGCGCAGCAGAAGCGCAAGAACCGCAAGGCGGAGTTCCTTCTGCACAACGCTGAGCTGTACGCCACCACGGCTTCTTTGCTTTTGGGCGCCACCTACCCGAAGAGCGCGCTGGACGAGGCCTGGGAGCTGACCCTGCGCAATCAGTTCCACGACATCATCCCGGGCACGTCGATCCCCGAGGTCTACGAGGTGAGCGCCCAGGAGTACGGCCGGGTCTTCGAACTCGGCGTCGGCATGGCGCTGGAGGGCCAGCAGGCGGTCGCCAGGGCGATCGACTTGAAGGAGCCCGCACTGGTCGTCTTCAACCCCACCGGCTTCACCCGCAGCGACCTGGTGGCCGCCAACCTGCCCGAGGGCGCCGTCCCGGTCGATGACCAGGGCCAGCCCCTGCCGGTCCAGGGGAACCTGGTCTACGCCAAGGATGTGCCCGCCAACGGCTACCGCTCCTTCAAGCTTCGCATCGGCCAGCCCGCCGCAGCCTCGAAGGAGCTGGTGGTCAGCGAGCGCCTGCTGGAGACCCCGCATTTCCGCATCGAACTGAACACCCATGGCCAGATCGTGCGCCTGTACGACAAGGTGAACGCCCGCGAGGTGCTGGCGCCCGGCCAGGCGGCCAACGTGCTCCAGGCCTTCGAGGACAAGCCCATCCGCTGGGACAACTGGGATATCGACATCTTCTACCAGCAGAAGGGCGCCGTGGTGACCGACCTGGTTGACGCCACGGTGGAGGAGGCCGGCCCCGAGCGTGGCGTGCTGCGCCTGACCTGGAAGTGGGACCAGTCCACCATCACGCAGCGGATGTCGGTCTACGCCCGCATCCCCCGCATCGACTTCGACAACCACGTGGACTGGCAGCAGTCCCGGATCCTGCTGAAGGCGGCCTTCCCGGTGGAGGTCCACTCCAGCAAGGCAACCTACGACATCCAGTTCGGCAACGTGGAGCGGCCGACCCACTGGAACACCTCCTGGGACTGGGCTCGCTTTGAGACCTGCGGCCACAAGTGGGCCGACCTGTCGGAGGGCGGCTATGGCGTCAGCCTGCTGAACGACTGCAAGTACGGCCACGACATCAAGGATAACGTGATGCGCCTGACGCTGATCAAGTCCGGCACGTTCCCCGACCCGAACGCCGACCGGGGCGAGCACCGCTTCACTTACAGCCTGTTCCCGCACGCCGAGGACTGGTTCCGGGGCGGCACGGTGGCGCAGGCCTACGCCCTGAACAACCCGCTCTCCGCGGTGGTGGAGGGGGCGCACGCCGGCAGCCTGCCGGGGGCCTTCAGCATCGTCTCCTGCTCGGCGCCCAATGTCATGGTGGAGACGGTGAAGGTCGCCGAGTCCGGCGACGGCCTCGTGGTGCGGGTCTACGAGTTCGCCAACCGGCGCGGCCCGGCTGAGCTGATCTTCGGGCGCCCGGTGGTGGGGGCAACCGAGACCAACCTGATGGAGCGGGAGCCCGAGGCCGTCAGCTTTGAGGGGAACCGCCTGCCCTTCACCATCAAGCCCTACGAGATCAAGACTTTCCACGTCAAGCTGGGGTGATTTCTTCATGGGTGAGCCGACCTTCTTCACCGAACCTTTGCTGTTCCGTGCCTGGCTTGAGGAGCACCACGCCACAGCCCCGGAGCTGTGGGTAGGGTTTTACAAGAAGGATTCCGGCCAGCCCAGCATCACCTGGCCAGAGGCGGTCGACCAGGCCCTTTGCTTCGGGTGGATCGACGGGGTCCGTAAGTCGCTGGGCGAAGTCAGCTACATGATCCGCTTCACCCCCCGCAAGCCGGGGTCGACCTGGAGCGCGGTCAACATCGCACGGATGGGCGAGCTTACCGCCCTGGTGCTGGTTCACCCGGCGGGCCTCGCAGCCTTCGAGCGGCGCCAGGAGGAGCGCTCGGGAACTTACTCCTACGAGCAGAAGGCCGGGGTCCAACTGGCCCCGGCCGAGGAGGAGCAGTTCAGGGCCAGCGCCCGGGCCTGGGAGTTCTTCCAGGCACAGGCGCCCTCCTACCGCAAGGCCGCCCTCTGGTGGGTGGTCAGCGCCAAGCGGGAGGAGACCCGGGTCAAGCGGCTCGCCACACTCATCGCTGACTCTGAGGCCGGGCGCACCCTTGCGCACTTGACCCGGCAGCCCAAGTAAAATCTCCAAGAGCAAGCGCCAGCAAGCCCGAAAACGGCTACTGGCGCTTGGTGTTTTGTTCGAGCTGCTCGAAGCGGGCAAGCGCGTCGGCGAAGGCCGTCCAGCCTTGCGTATCGTCCCTGGAGATCGGGTCCCTGGGCCATCCGGCGGCCCGCAGGTTGGCTGCCAGACTCAGCAGTTTCGCCTGGTCGTTGGGCGTCACCGGCCCCGTGGCGACTCGCATGGCCACAGAGCGGTAATCGGACATGGTAAAGCCCAGGGTGTTCAATTGGCTGACGACCCCGCCGTACGGCCCGGTTGCCGGGCCCCCCATGGTCGACCCGGCGACCTGTGAGTACAGCATTCCCCACTCACAGAACTCCAGGAGGGAGGTCCGGAAGCCGGGGCTGTTCCAGTCGGTCCCGGGGTCGTCAATCGCCCGGACCAGGCCGTTCAACGCGTAGTTGGTCCCCCAGGCGAGCTGAGCGACGCCCTGGCGGACCTGGGCGCCCTCCCTGCGCAACCGCAGCCCCAGCCACACATTCGCTGCCAGGGAGACCATCAAGAGACTGGCAAGGAGTGCAGATCGCTTCGTTGAAATGCCCCCCAGAATGCACATGGACTCTCAATGACTAGCGTTTCCACAGAGGTGTGATGGCATCCGACCTGGAACCGATACTAGATCAACTAGACCGAAAGGATGACCTTATTGGCACGTTCAGAACTTAGTAGCGATCCGAAGCTCAGCAAAGCGGTGCGGGAAGCGAACGCAGACTGGGTAGAAGCCATGAAGACCGGCGATGCAGCCATCATCGTCGCTCCCTATGCAGACGACGCCGTATTCGTCATGATCGATGGCACTACGATTCAAGGCAGGACCGCAATCGAGAAGCTGTACCACACCCGGTTTGAGCAGTCAGGCGGCGTGGCCTTGGCGACAATCAACTCGAAGGACCTGGTCGTCGATGGCGATATCGCTTACGAATGGGGCTACGGTGAAGTCGGTGTGGTTAGAGGGGACAGGCTTACGAAGGCCGGCAGCCGGTACCTTACCGTCTGGCAACGCCAGGTCGATGGCGAATGGAGGATCATACGGAACATCGTCCTGCCATAAGCACAACCCCGCGCCAAAAAAAGAAGCGCAGCCGTCCTGGGGCTGCGCTTCTTTTCATAGGCTTTCAGTCTGCGGCCTCATCCATACCGACGAGGGGCTCATCGGATGACTCCTCATCCTGCGGGTGACCGATCCCGAACACTGCCTCTGCGGTGACAAGAACCCCAATCTCCCAGTTCTGCTCGTAGCTCGACACCGGTGATTCCCCCTCCGTGCCAGGTGAAGCGTTATGTCCCCATCTTACTCACGGAGGACCCCATCCAATTGGAAATCCGATGAAATGCCTGTTTTTGCCCACGAAACGCGGGGAGGGAACATTTCCACAGGAACTTTCCGCTCGGGTCAACGTCTTAAGAGTTGTCTCGCTACACCGAATCGGGAGGTACCCATGAAGATCCCCCTGAGGCGATACCTCGCTCTGCTGGCTGCGTACATGAAGCCCCAGTGGCACCGGGTGGCCCTGCTCGCCCTGCTGCTCGGCGGCTCCATCGGCCTACAGCTATACAACCCCCAGATCCTGAGGCGCTTTCTGGACACCGCCACGGCGGGCGCCGACACCTCTGCGCTGCCCTGGCAGGCTGCGCTCTTCATCATCCTCGCCCTGACCAACCAGCTGCTCACCGCCTTCGCCCGCTACGTGGGCGAACTGGTCAGCTGGACCGCCACCAACGAGCTGCGGGCGGACCTCGCCGCCCACTGCCTGCGCCTCGACCTGGGCTTCCACAAGGCCCGCACCCCCGGCGAGATGGTGGAGCGCATCGACGGCGACGTGACCGCCCTCTCCAACTTCTTCTCCCAGATGATCATCGACGTGGCCAGCAACGTCGTCCTGATGGGCGGCGTGCTGATCCTGCTCTACCGGGAGGACTGGCGGGCCGGCCTGGCGATGAGCCTCTTCGCCGCCTTCACCCTGTGGGTGCTGGGCTTCGTGCGCTCCTACGCCACGCCCTTCTGGGCCAAGCAGCGCCAGGCCTTCGCCGAGAAGCTGGGCTTCATCGGTGAGGTGCTTGCCGGCACGGAGGCGATCCGGGCCAGCGGGGCCACGGGCCACATCATGCGGCGCTTCTTCGGGCTGGTGCAGGCCAACTACAAGGTGAGCCTGCGCTCCGGTATGACGGGCGCCCTCATGTGGACCTCCAGCCTGGCGGTCTTTGCCCTGGGCACCGCCCTCTCCTTCGGGGTGGGCGCCTACCTTTACAACGCCGGCATCGCCACCGCCGGCACCGTCTACCTGATCTTCTACTACACCGAGCTGCTGCGGCGCCCCATCGAGCAGATCCGCACCCAGATGCAGGATCTCCAGAAGGCGGGCGCCTCCATCGCCCGGGTCGAGGAGCTGATGCGGGCCACCTCCCGGGTGCAGGATGGCAAGGGCGTGCCGATTCCGGCGGGCGCCCTGTGCGTCGCCCTGGATGGCGTCGAGTTCGGCTATGAGGCGGATGACCCGGTTCTTCACGGGCTCTCCTTCGAGCTGAAGCCCGGCGAGGTGATGGGCGTGCTGGGCCGCACGGGCAGCGGCAAGTCGAGCCTCGCCCGCCTGCTCCTGCGCTTCTACGACCCCACGGCGGGCGCCGTCCGGCTGGGCGGCGTCGACCTGCGGGACGCCCGCCTGCGTGACGTGCGCACCCGGGTCGGCTTCGTCACGCAAGATGTGCAGCTCTTCGCCGCCTCGGTGCGCGACAACCTGACCTTCTTCGACCCCAGCGTCAGCGATGAGCGGATTCTCGCTGTGCTAGAGGAGTTAGGGCTTGGGCCTTGGCTTGCAGCGCTGCCGAACTCGCTCGATACCCAGCTGGAGTCCGGCGGCGGCAGCCTGTCGGCCGGCGAGGCGCAGCTGCTGGCCTTCGCCCGGGTCTTCCTGGCCGACCCCGGCCTGGTGATCCTCGACGAGGCATCCTCCCGGCTCGACCCGGCCACCGAGGCGCTGGTGGAGCGGGCCGTCACCCGCCTGCTGGACGGGCGCACCGGCATCATCATCGCCCACCGGCTGGCCACCGTGCAGCGGGCCGACCGCATCCTGATCCTGGAGAGCGGCCGAATCCTGGAGCACGGCAAACGAACCGACCTGGGGCGCAACCCGGACTCCCGCTTCGCACAGCTGTTGCGGACGGGGTTAGAGGAGGTGTCGGCGTGAGCACCTGGGCCTACCTCTGGCGCCTGATCACCTATCGCAAGGGCCTCTACTCGGCCAACATCCTCCTCTGGATCGCCGTCCACGCCTCCCCGATGATCCCCGGCCTCATCACGAAGATGTTCTTCGATACCCTGACCGGCGCCGACCCGGCGGCCGGCGGGATCTGGTGGATCATCGCCCTGCTGGGCGCCGCCACCCTGGGCCGCTGCATCGTGATCGGGGCGGGCTTCTTCACCTCGATTACCAGCCGCAACTCCATGGCCGGTCTCCTGCGCCGCAACATGCTGGAGCGGGTCCTGGAGATGCCGGGCGCCGCCGCCCTGCCCGAGTCGCCGGGCGAGGCGCTCACCCGCTTCCGCGACGACGTGCAGCAGGCCGAAGACGCCGCCGACTGGCTCCTGGACGTTTGCGGCATGGTCACCTTCGGCGTGAGCGCCCTCGTCACGCTGCTCAGCATCGACGTGAAGATGACCATCCTGGTCTTCCTGCCCCTGGCGGGGGTGCTCCTGATTACTCAGGCGGCGGGCAACCGCCTCCAGCAGAACCGGCGCAAGAGCCGGGCCGCCACGGCGGGCGTCACCGGCCTCATCTCCGAGATGTTCGGCTCGGTCCAGGCGATCCAGGTCGCCGGCGCCGAGGACCGGGTGATCGGCCACTTCCGGCGGCTCAACAGCCAGCGCCGCTCCACCATGCTGCGGGACCGGCTGCTGACGCAGATCCTGGAGTCGGTGTCGGGCAACACGGTCTCGCTGGGCACGGGGCTCATCCTGCTGCTCGGCGCCCGGGCCATGCAGGGCGGCGGCTTCACCGTGGGCGACTTCTCGCTCTTTGTCTACTACCTGACCTACGTCTCCGACTTCACGCAGTTCATCGGGCGCTGGCTGGCGCACGTCAAGCAGACCGGCGTCTCCTTTGACCGCATGTCGGCGCTGCTGCAGGGGGCCCCGCCCGAGCGCCTGGTCCGGCACCTCCCGGTCCCCCTGAGCGGGCCGATCCCGGATGCGCCGACCCCGGCCCGGGCCGCCACCGACCGGCTGGAGGAACTGAGCATTACCGGCCTCACCTATCGCTATCCCGAGTCGGGGCGTGGTGTGGAGGGGGTGGACCTGCGCATCCGGCGCGGCAGCTTCACCGTGGTCGCGGGGCGCATCGGCTCCGGCAAGACCACGCTGCTGCGGGCGGTCACCGGGCTGCTGCCCGCCCAGTCCGGCGAGATCCGCTGGAACAATCAGCTGGTCAACAGCCCCGCCGACTTCTTCGTGCCGCCCCGCTGCGCCTCGACCCAGCAAATCCCCCTGCTCTTCAGCGATACCCTGGAAGGCAACATCCTGATGGGCCTGCACGAGAACGGGGCGGACATCCCCCGGGCCATCCGCTCGGCGGTCATGGAGCGGGACCTGGAAGGGATGGAGCAGGGCCTGGCCACGGTGGTAGGCACCCGGGGCGTCCGCCTCTCCGGTGGCCAGATCCAGCGGACGGCGGCGGCCCGCATGTTCGTGCGGGAGCCTGAGCTGCTGGTCTTCGACGATCTATCCAGCGCCCTGGACGTGGAGACGGAGCGCATCCTCTGGGAGCGGGTCTTCGAGCGGGAGGGCGCCACCTGCCTGGTGGTCTCCCACCGCCGGGCGGCGCTGCGCCGAGCCGATCACATCATCGTCCTGAAGGATGGCCGCGCCATCGATGAGGGCCGCCTGGACGAACTGCTGGAGCGTTGCGATGAAATGCGCCAGCTCTGGCAGGCCGAACCCAACGCATAGCAGACGAAGGACCGCCCCCGGCACCTGATGGCCGGGGGCGGTCGCTTTGGGACTACCTGTCAAACGTTTCGTGGATGTCGGATAGGAAGAATTCGGTGTGCCGGCAGTCGGGGCATACGTAAATGTCGAAGGTAAGGTGCTCTTCAATGTCGAAGATGGCGCCGAACAGGCCGCGGTTCTCATCCCGGGAGTCAAATCGGTACTGTTTGAGGTACTTCATCGGGCTCTTGCAGCGGAGACACTCGCACGCACGTTCCATCACTGGTATCCCCCTTCTGATACATAGGAGCGGTCGTGTGTCCTCTGAGGTTCGAAAGGTGTGACTGCATGCGCATAGCTGTTTCCTGGTCGGGCGGCAAGGACTGCTGCCTCGCCCTGCACCGGCTCCGTGAGGCCGGTCACGAAGTGGCCTGTCTCATCTCGATGGTCTCGTCCGAACACCAGCGGAGCCGGACCCACGGCATACCGCTTCCAGCCCTGCAGCTCCAGGCCGATGCGCTCGGGCTGCCCCTGATCATGATGGACTCCGGCGTCGAGTACGGCGTCCGGCTGCGCAAGGCGATCGAGCAGGCGGCAGCGGAGTACGGCGCTGAGGCGGTCGCCTTTGGCACACTCTATTCAGAGAGAGACAGGGGCTGGAACGAGGGCGTCGCCATGGCGGCCGGGGTAATGCCGCTGTTTCCCGTCTGGATTCGTCAGGTTCACACGTCCCATCTGCTCCACGAGCTGATCAGCCTGGGCTACGAGGCGGTGGTCTGCCGGGCCTCCGAGGAGCACTTCGAGCGCACATGGGCGGGGCGCCGGCTGGACTGGCAGTTCTACCGGGAGATCCACGACACCCGCTCTTGCCCCATGGGCGAGAACGGGGAGTATCACACCTTCGTCCTGAACGGCCCGCACTTTCACCGGCGCCTGGAGCTGACCCGGACCGAGGTGGTGCTGAACGCCGGGCTCTGGTCGCTCGACCTGCAGGGGTGCCGGCTGGGTGACCGAACGATTTAGGAAAGGGATGTGCCCACATGTTGAAGAAAGCGGAGCATATCGGAATCAATGTGTCTAATATGGAACGCTCGCTCAAGTTCTACACCGAGGTGCTGGGGCTGAAGGTCCGCAGCCGGGTTCGCCTGAGCGAGGAGACCGAGCTGGCCTTTCTGCCGCTCGGCACCGAGACCGAGCTGGAGCTGGTCTGCCACGCGACCAGGCCGCCGGAGCCGAAGCGGGAGGGGGTCGTCAACCACCTGGCCTTCACCGTGGATGATGTGGCCGCCGCCCTCGATCACCTGCGCCGCCACGGGGTTGAGCTGATTAACCAGGAGGCCCGGACCGTGCCCGCCCTGCACGCGACCATCGCCTTCTTCTACGGCCCCGACGGTGAGAAGTTCGAGCTCTTTGCTCCAGGCCAGGCATAGGACGCGGTGGGGGGTATGGCCCCATCGGTCCCTCAAAAACGCCTATCGGGGGCAGAATCGTCAATAGTTTTCCACCCCGGAGGATCGAGGGCTGGAAACCCATTACGTTTGATCCCGTGTTTTGGTGCGCCTGGGTGCGCGGAAGGCTTCCAACACCGGCTTTGCGTGGTTTCCAGACGCTCCCAATACGGGGGTGGATCCTGTGGGATGAGCCCGCTGCCATAGCGAAAGGCGAGGACAGACTGTCCTCGCCTCGCTCATTTGTGTGCCTCAAAGGCCCGTGCCAGGAATGCCAGGACCTTCTGCGCATAGGCTTGTGAGTCGCCCTCAGCGGCCACCAGCAACTCGCTGCCGCTCTCGCCGCTGGCGTGGAGGATCTCCGTTCCCGCCTCAGCGCTCGGTGCGATCACCAGCAGGGGGCGGGCGCCCAACTGGGCCGCCTCCTGCAGGGGCTTCAGCTCGCCCGGGCGGACCCCGTACAGCAGGGCGGCCATCCAGCGGGTGTAGGTCCCGAAGAACAGGTTCGGCAGCGGGCTCTCCTCCCGGATCGCCTGCTGAACCATGGCGACCGGATCGGCAGATGGGCCGTCTAGCACCAGGGCGCCGACCTCCGGCCGCTGGGCGCCAACCTTCAGCGCCACGTTGGCCCCCAGGCCCCAGCCCATCAGGGCGATTTGGCGGGCGCCCCGGCTCTTCACCAGGTCGACCGCCTTGACCAGCTCCTCGGCCTCCCGGGGACCAAAGGTGGCGTGGCTGGAGGCGCCAAGCACCATGACACTATGCCCCGCCCCGTGCAGGAGCTGGGCGGCGGCATCGATCTGCTGGCCGCTCTGGCCGTACCCGGGCACCAGGATCACCGCCCGATCGCCGCCAGCCAGGTACGATTCCTCCGACCTGGCAGAGGGGTGTGCCACACGGTAAGCGAAGAACACCGGTCCCCCCAGCACAGCAGCGGCGAGGAGGAGCGCGACGAGGCTCAGCCATAGCCTGGCCTTGGACCGTTCCGGGCGCCGGCGGTAGGACAGACCGGGCATCGCCTCACCCCCTGTGTCAGCGGATCCGGTTCAGCGACGGGTCCGGGAACTGGTGGTAGCGGGTCGACCCGCCCTCCAGCCAGTGGACCAGGGGCACGAGCCAGGGGCGCCACCGAATGTACTCCTTGACCTCACCCAGCGGTACCCACTTGACCCCGTAGATCTCACCGGGGCGTGGGAAGAGGATGCCGCCGATCGGCCGGGCCTCAAAGAAGAACTGGACCAGATGCTCCCGGGCCTCCAGGTTCCGAAACTCCGTGATGAAGGCCAGATCCCCGACCTCCACCTGCAAGCCGGTCTCCTCCAGCACCTCTCGGACTGCCGTCTCCGCCAGCAGCTCGCCGGGCTCCCAATGCCCCTTGGGAAGCCCCCAGTGCCCGTGCCGGTTGCGAATGAGCAAAATGGCGCCGTCGTCAATGACGAGGCCGCCCGCGGAGAGGTGTCGGCGCAGATGTTCCATAGTAAGACACCTCAGATAAAGTTTAAGAGAGCCCTATTATTACAATCTTACTATCTACCTAACCATAGTTCAACGTGTGATAGAGCAGGACTGTCGCGTAAGAGCGGAGAAGCGAAGCTACGGAGGCCGCTGACAAACAGTTTTGGCGGCGACATGTGCAGTCATCATGCAAATCGGTGCATAAGGGTAAGCCCGGAGCGTTCATCGGCGACCTGCAAAGCGACGGCCGATGGAGCCGTACCATAGGAGGCGCCAACAGGACGTTGGCGCCGACCTGCCCAACGGGCCGGCTGCGTTCAGGATGTACGTCAGCCGGCCCCGGTTCCATCGGCCGGCGCGCCATTTGTGCTCCGGAGCCGATGGGCGACGGCTCCCTTGTGCACCGGTTGCATGAACATGCACGCCCCGCCGACAAACCGAGGTTTGTCCAGCCCGGCCACTAGCTCGTTCCAGATCACGGAGGGATGGCGTTTGCAGCATCTGTTTATCATCGATGTGACACGCGGGTACCTGCCGGCCGCACTGCTCACAGCCGCCGCGTATGCCATGGATGGCGAAGCGCTCCTCGTCCAGGGCGCCGCCGACCAGGCGGTGGTGGGGCAGGCGGTCGATCGCTTCCGCCCGGCGCGGGTTCTCTCCATGCCCGGCTGCACCCCCAAGCTCTCCCTCGGCGGCGGCGGCGAGGATTCACTGCCCGTTGAGCCCCTGCCCTCCGACCGGGCCCAGCTGCTCGCCTGGATGATCGACCAGGCCGTCGACGGCGCCCGCGGCGTGGTGATGTTCCCGGCTGGCTCGCCTTCCTGGGCGATCAAGGGCGCCGCCCTCGCCGTCCGGCTGGGCTACCTGGCCTGGCCGCTCGAGGAAGCGGCGGGCTTTGCCTACGCAGCGCCGGCGGGCGTGCCCGTCCTGGTGCTGGGCGAGGCGCCAGGGGCTGTGGCCGACACCCTCCAGGGCCGTGAGTTCCGCCATCTGCCCGGGGATCGGGCCCTGGCCGCCTTCCTGCAGGAGCAGTCGATCCCGCAGGACTACGTGGTCCTCGTCAACTCGGCGGACCTGGAGCCCCCGGCCTACACCGGCCCCGCCATGGGGACCGTCTGGACCCAGGGCCTCAGCCTGCTGGCGCCCCTGCTGGCCTCCTACCGGAGCGCCCTGGTGATCGACGCCCGCACCCCCCGTGCCGACTCCCGGGAGATCGAGCGCACGCTCAACCAGAAGGTGCAGGACGCCGGCCTGCGGCCCGACTACTTGGCGATTCTGGCGGCGCCCGGCGCCATCCCGTTCATTCATGAACCGCAGATGTCCTTCGGCGGCGGCGAGGATTCGACCCGCGACATCCACCTGCGGCTGAACGACGACATCTATTTCGACTGCGCCGAGGGGCGGCTCTTCGGCCAGACGGCCGGCAAGGTGAGCCTGCAACTCCTCTCCACCAAGCACCACGCCCAGCTCCAGGGCGGGCACAGGACCAACGCCCTCATCTTCAACCGGCCCCACGTGGAGGGCGGGGTCACCTTCGCCATCGATGAGGCGACCGGGCGCACGCAGCTGAAGCCCCTCTTCAAGGCCGCCGGCCTGGATGTGACCGAGCTCTACGACAAGGACTGCCAGCCCGAGAAGATCGCCCATCATCTTCGCACGGCGGGCCTGGCCATGTACGGCGGCCACGGCTCCACCGAGGCGCTCTCCACCCACCAGGCGCCGCTCTATGCCGAGTTTCTGCCCACCCGTATGCCGCCCGGCGTGGTGTACGCCTGCGCTTGCTCCACCATGTACCCCAAGCCCAACAAGTACAGCAGCGACGGCGGCTTCAGCTTCGAGGAGGAGGCGACGCCGTTCCCCGAGCAGATTGGCCCGGCCTTCGTCGACCGCGGCGCCCTCGCCTTCGTTGGCGGCCTCACCGTCGAGGATGTGCTGCTCAACACGGCCATGTACGTCGTCTTCGCCCAGGCCCTGGTTCTGAAGGGCCTGAGCGTCGGCCAGGCCGTGCGGGCTGCTCGGAACCACAGCCTGACCCACCTGGGCCTGCTGAGCCAGTCGGCCCCGGGGACCTACAGCGACTACCGTAACGGCCTGGCCAACACCATCCAGCAGCAGATCGTGCTGGGCGATCCGGCCTTTACTCCCTACGCCGGCACATCCGCTGCCCGGCTCCCGATCTCCGCCACCGCCGGGGACGCAGCGGTCGAAGTGAGCGTCACCCTCCCCGAAGCCGTCTACCAGCGCGAGATGGTGGCGGTTGACAAGGGGCCGGAGAACAAGGAGTTCCACCGGGCCAAGTTCGTCGAGTCCTGGGTCCCCGTCGGCGAAGATGTGGTGATCTGGGGCGAGAACTACACGGTGGCCAGGGACAGCTCCGACCAGTCCCACAAGGGCGTCATGGGCGCCTACCTGCACCTGACGGCCGACCTGCCCGTCGGGCGGGTGCCGGTCCGCCTGACCCTGGAAGAGGCGGAGGCCGCCCCGCAGGAGTGCCTGCTCTGTGGCCACACCCACCCGGTGGAGGATGCCACCGCCCGGTTCCGCAGCTACGTCGTGCCCTTCCAGGGCAGCAACGCCCCGGTCAAGCATGACCAGAGCAACGGGTGGGCGTACACGGTGGAGGAGACCCCGGCGGGCCTGCGGGTCCACTGGTTCTTGCCCACCCTGGCGGTGGAGGAGAGCACCCGCCAGGCGACCGTATTGCGGGGCGCCAAGTTCTGCCTGGAGCACGTGGCCGGCGTGAAGGCCGAGGGCCGGCTGGAGGTCGGCCGCGGGCAGGGCGGCGTGGGGGCGCCCGGCGCCATGGAGGGCACCCGGGGCCTGCTGCCCAGTGACCTGCTGCTCTCCTTCGGGCGCCCGCTGCCCGAGGAGGGGGAGGCAGCTCCGGGCAAGAAGCCCAAGCTCGCCGTGGTCGCGCAGACCCTCTCCGGCCCAGGCGGCCGCTGGTCGTGCTGGCTCCCCGCAGGCGAGGAGTTGCAGGCCAGGGTCGATATCCCCATGCCGGTCTACCGGCACGCCGCGGAGGCGGTGCTCAGCTTCAAGCCCGACGTGACCGAGCCGTTCAAGGCGGGCGCCGGCGCCGTCAGCCTGGCGCTCAAGCCGGTAGAGCTGGGCGTGCTCAAGGGCGTCGTGGTCGACGCCTTCACCGGGCGCCCCCTGCCCGGCGCCAAGGTCCGCATCTGGCGGGGCAAGCAGGGCCCGAAGGCCCCGATCACCGAGGGCTACGTCGGCGAGGCGAAGACCGACGCGCAGGGCCGCTTCGAGTTTGGTGTGCCCGCTGGCTCCTACCTGGTGCAAACCGCCCACCGCACCGACCTGCGCTACTTCTCCGGCAAGGGCAGCGCCACGGTCTTCAAGGACCGGGAGGCCCACGTGCTGGTCTCCATGGAGCCCGGCGCCGTCCTGACGGGCCAGGTCACCTTCAAGGGCGCCTACACGCCCCGCCACGCCGGCATCAGGCTCATGGAGCACGGCAACGCCGACGGCAAGTCGATCGGCGGCGGTCGGACCCGCCGGGACGGCCGCTTCGAGATTCTGGTCAGCACCGCCAAGCCGTTCGACATCAAGATCCACCCCGAGGGCTTCAAGCGGCTGGTGGATGAGAACGGCGGCGAGGGCTACCACCTGGCGCCCGGCGAGGTGCTGGAGCGGTCCTACACGGTCGAAGGGGAAGAGTAACAGAAAGCTCCGGGCGAGGGACGACCCCGCCCGGAGCCTTTTTCTGCTCACCTGACCGCTGGCTCCGGTAATTCAAGGAACCAGCCTCGCCCCGCAGTGCGGACAGTGCCGGGGCTCGTCCCGGTCCAGCGCCCCGTCGCAAGCCGGGCAGCGCCAGTTCCGCCAGGAGGCCCAAACGAGGGCCACACCTACGAGCATCCAGGTCCCCATCACTACATACCGCCCCGTGCCTTCCAGGCCGGTGGCGCCAAACCCCAGCCCGCCCGCCACGATAAATATGAACCAGGCGATCCCGAGCAGTCTGCGCCGTACACGCCGCTTGTCGTATTCAAGGAAAAGCTGCTCTTGTGGGTCAGACATGGCCCCGCCCTCCTGCTATCGGTTGAAGTAAGCCTGCACACGCTCCCGGCAGTTCGCCGCGAACACCAGTCCATCCAGGTCGTCCGGTCCCACCCAGCGCAGTTCAGCAATCTCCGCAGGGGACGGGGACAACGCACCCTGTATGGAGCAGGTGTAGACAATCGATACCAGGTGAACCGAGGCTTCCCCAACCTGAGAGATGCAGCTGAATACGCCAAACAGCCTCGGGGCGAGAACCTCGACGGCCAGTTCCTCACGGACCTCCCGGCGCAGGCAGGCCTCGGGCTCCTCGCCGAACTCCAGCCGGCCCCCGACCACCTCCCACAACCCCGGCGCAACCCGCCGGCCCTCGCTTCGCCGGCTAATCAGGACCCTCGCGCCATCCTCGCTGAGAATCAGGGCACTGCAAGAGATCACCTGCATCAGTCGTACCCCCCTCAGAAAGAATTGGCGATTGGTTTCTGTTCCCCTGTGCGACTTCTGTAGCATATAAGAACTATTGCACCTAGTGAATCCTTGTCCAAGAATGGGAGGGAGACAAGTTCACCCCAGGAGGCCGAGCCCTCATGCCAAACCGGCGCTTCATCACCGCAGCCCTGCTGCTCTTCCTGCTCACCGCCTCAGCCCAAGCCGCAGCCCCCAACGAGGTGACCGTCAAGGTCGGCGAGACCTCGGTCACTGCCTACATCAACGACGATGGCCGCACCCTGGTGCCCGCCCGCTTCATCGCTGAGGCGTTAAAGGCGAAGGTCGCTTGGGACCCGGACACCAAGACCGTCACCATCACCCAGGAGCCGCGGGTCATCACCCTGCGGATCGGGGAGGCAAGGGCTCTGGTCGACGGCAGGGAGGTCCAGCTCGACACCAGGGCCGAGATCAGCCCCGAAGGGCGTACCATGGTGCCGCTGCGCTTCATCGCCGAGGCGCTGGGGCAGGGCGCCCAGTGGGACGCGGCCACCCGCACCGTCGGTCTGGTCGACGCCGTCTGGCTGGAACGGGCGCCGACGCCCGCGTTCGGCAACACCTTTGGCAACCTGAACACCGGGGGCTGGGCAGCCACCAAGGGCAACTGGGTCTTCTTCTCGAACCTGGCTGACCAGGGCCGGCTCTACCGCATGCGGCTGGATGGGTCCGAGGTGAAGCGCCTGACCGACGATCCGTGGGTCTTCCACATCAACGTGCAAGGGGACTGGATCTACCACGCCGTGCAGCAAGGATCGGGCACCGTCATTCGCAAGGTCCGGCTCGACGGCACCCAGCCGGCCGTGCTCGTGCCAGAGGAGCCGACGGCCCTCCTTGTCGCCGGAGAGAGGCTCTACTTCATCAGCAGGACCGACGGGCAGCGGCTCTCCTCGGTGGCCCTTGACGGCACGGGCCGCACCCGGCTGACCGACGTCGTCACCAGCGAGCTGATCGTCCATGAGGGCTGGATCTACTATCGCGGCCGGTATCAAGGCGATGAGCTGTGGCGCATGCGGGTCGACGGCACGGAGAACCAGCGCATCGCTGCGCACAACGCAATGGATCTCGCCCTGTGGAACGGCGGGCTCTACTACTTCAACCCGGTGGGGTACCCCACCTACGAGCTGACCCGCACCGCCCTGGACGGCTCCGAAAGCAGCCCCATCCTGGCCGGACCCGAGCGGGCCTGGGTCAACCTCGACCAGGGCTGGATCTACTACGCGGCCGGGTCCTACGTCGGCGCCCCTCTTTACCGGATACGCGTTGACGGCACCGACGAGCAGTTGCTCACCTCTGACCGGGCCGCCCGCATTACGGTTATCCCCGGCTGGATCCTCTACGAGGACGTTCAGAACAGCGGCCGCCTGATGCGCATTCGCCCGGACGGTACAAACCGGGAGCGGCTCACGGGCGCCGTCTGGAGGCCAGCCCAGTGAACAACCAAGGAGCCTGACCCCTGGCAGATTTCCCAGCCAGTCACGCGAAGGAAAGCGGCACAAACGCCTACATTATGGTATTATTTACAGCGTGAAGTATTGTTGGGCGAGGGTGGTCAGGTGAATACAGCAGGGGGCCCGTCCTGGTGGATGCAATGTCGGGCCTGGCAAAAGGACTGGGGCAATCGCCTGGTCCTGATTCTGGCCCTTTGGGTACTGCTGGGGATCGCCTGGGACAGCTTGGGATGGAGCGGCCCTGTGGCGTCGTTCGTCGTCGGGGTGCTCTTCCGGACGCCCCTGATGGGTGCGGCCGTACTCCTCAGCTGGCGGGTCACCCGCCGTGAAGGCCTGACGAACCGGCAGCGGCGCCCCTGGCAGATCATGGCCGCAGCATACGCCTCCTATTTCCTGGGGTGCCTGTTCTGGGTCTACTATCAGGTCCAGGGGAATGCCCCGCTGACCGCCCTAGCATCGATGGGCATGATGGCTTTCTATCCCCTCATGTTCTGGGGCTTGCTCAGGTATCCGACCACCCGGGACATCACGGGCACGGGGCGCCAGTTGCTCCTCATCGACGTGGCCATTACCGTGATCGCGGGCTGGGGGGTCATGGGCTTCGCACTGGCGGAGGGCCTGGTGCGGCTGGCGCAGAGCGACCTGCTTCGGGCAGCGCTTTCCCTCTCCTACCCGATCGGCGACATGGCGTTGTTCTTCGGCGCCACGCTGGCCTGGCTCCGCGGCCGCCGAACCTGGGGCGACCCGCTCATGTTGATCGTGGGCGGCTCCTTTCTCATGGTTGTCGCTGACCTGGCCTGGAAGTACTTGGAGTTGGTCGGCAAGTACCAGCCGGGCGCCTGGGCCGATCAACTCTACCTGCCGGCCATGTTCCTGTTGGCGCTCAGTGCAAATCGAGCCCATGCCACGTTCGGCCAGCCTGCGGCGAGCGCCCATCGCTCGGACCTGGATCCGCCCCAAAGCCTGGTGCCATACCTGGGCGTCATACTCGGAGGCATATGGCCCACTGCGCTTGCTTTTTCCTCCCAGGGGCATGGGTCCTGGCTCAGGACAGCGCTCGTCCTGATGGCCGATCTGCTCATGACAGGGCTCATGGTCATGCGGTTCATGGTGATCTCCGCCACCAACCGGGGGCTACTGTCCGAGAGCCTCGCCCGTCGCAAGGAGGCTTGGTTCCGCTCCCTTGTCCAGCACTCCTTTGACGTGATCACCATTGTGAATACCGATGGGTTGATTACCTATCTCAGCCCCTCGGTGGAGCAGATCTTCGGGGTGGCTGCCAGTCAGGTGATGGGCTCGGCGCTGACCACCTGGGTCCACGAAGAAGACCGTTCGGCCCTGGCCGCCCTCTTGGCGGACCTCGCCGGGCGCCCAACCGGCGCCCACGCCGTCACCGAGGGACGGGCCCGGCATGGCGATGGCACATGGCTTTACGTGGAGGCCACCGTGACCAACCTGATCGCCGATCCGGAGATTGGCGGCCTGGTGCTCAACCTGCGCGATGTCACCGAGCGCAGGCAGCTTGAGGATCAGCTCCGACAGCGGGCCTACCACGACGACCTGACGGGTCTGGCCAACCGGGCGCTCTTCGTTCAGCGGGGCGAGCGCCTTGCCATGAACTGCTCGCCCAACGCCCCCGTCACCGTACTGGTGCTGGATTTGGACAACTTCAAAACGGTCAACGACAGCCTCGGCCACACCCAGGGCGACTACCTCCTGAGAGAGGTTGCGGCCCGACTTGCCGGGGCGGTTCGTTCGGGGGATACCGTGGCCCGCTTCGGCGGCGACGAGTTTGCGGTGTTGCTTGGAAACGCCAGACCCGAGGCGGCCCAACAGGTGGCGGAACGCATTCTGGCCGCATTCGGCGCCCCGTTCTCCCTGTCCGGCGGCGAGATCTTTGTCCAGCCCAGCATCGGCTTAGCCACCGTCGAGTCGACCCCGGTGAGCCTGGACGACCTCGTGCGCAACGCGGACATTGCCATGTACGCTGCCAAGCGGAACGGGAAGGCGCAGTGGGTCCTCTTCGACCCGGCCATGCAAGAGCGGGTCCGACGCCGCCTTGAGATGGAGAACGACCTCCGCCGGGCCTTGGAACGCAAAGAGTTCTTTCTCGAGTTTCAGCCGGTCTTCGACCTGACCAGCGGGTACGTTAAGGCAGTGGAGGCGCTGATCCGCTGGGAGCACCCGGTGCTCGGCCGGACTCCCCCGGGCGAGTTCATTCCGCTGGCTGAGGACACAGGGCTGATTGTGCCGATCGGACGGTGGGTATTGGAGGAGGCGTGTCGGCAGGCGCTGACCTGGTCGCTGCCCTCCGGGACGGCGCCCCGGGTTAGCGTTAACCTGGCCGCCCGCCAGTTCAGGGACCCACGGTTGGTCAGTGTCATTCATTCTGTGCTGGCTGAGACCGGGCTGGACCCCCACCGCCTTCAACTGGAAGTGACCGAGACCGACCTGATAACCGACCTGGAGGCCAGCCGGCAGGTCCTCCTGGAGCTGCGGGGCCGGGGCATGACTGTGGCGTTGGACGACTTTGGCATGGGCTACGCCTCGCTTAGCTACCTCAAGCGCCTGCCGGTCGATGTGATCAAACTGGACCGGTCTTTCGTCGCCGGCATTGGCCGCAACTCCACCGATACGGCGATCATCGAGGCGGTGTTGACCCTGGCCCGGGCATGCCGGGCCTTTGTAACCGCTGAAGGTGTGGAGA
Source organism: Symbiobacteriaceae bacterium (assembly GCA_050789255.1). Taxonomy (GTDB): domain Bacteria; phylum Bacillota; class Sulfobacillia; order Symbiobacteriales; family Symbiobacteriaceae; genus JBOZRQ01. The sequence continues at coordinate 53,717 of JBOZRQ010000050.1, read as the reverse complement.
CGGAGGATCAGGTCGCTGTGCTTCGGGCGATGGGCTGCCACCGGGCACAAGGGTACTACTTGGCCCGCCCGATGCCAGCCGACAAGATCCGAGGGTTCCTGGCCGAGTATAAGAAGGCATAGACAACGGCCACGGGCAGATCGCCCATGGCCGTTTCTTATGCTGCCCGTCGCTTGCGGATCCACCGGACCAGGTACCAAATCCCCACGCCCGCCGACACCACTGCCAGGGCGGCAAGGCCGACCCGCAAGGTGGAGTGGTGGAGGAACTGGCCGCTCCGGCGCACGTAGAAGACTGCCGTGTGAGCGACCCAGGTCCAGGCCACCGCCCAGAGGAAGTCGTTGACCACCATCACCAGGAAGAACCGCCCAAAGGGCACCCGGGTGATACCGCTGAGCCACATGTTCTGGGCAAAGCCCCAGTTGATCCAGCGGGTAGCGACGACCACCTTCAGGCCATGGCGTCGGAACCAGGTTTCGATCCGGTCCCAGACCTCCTGTTTGATGCGAAACCAGCTCAGCAGCTTCAGCGCCAGTGGGCGCCCCCCGTAGTACCCCAGAAAGTAGCCCGCCGTATTGCCGGCAACGGTGGTGAACCACATCAGCAGGACGATCTCCCAGTGGGTGCTCTCGCCCCTTGCCATGCGCAGCCCGACAACGCCGAGGGGGAGTTCCACCGGGATCGGAACGCCAATGCCCTCCAGGAAGAAGATCAGTCCAGCTCCGGGCAGGCCGAAGATTTTGTAGAGATGAGCTGCCGCCCGTAGCATTCTGGACCTCCCTTTCAAATGCCGACAAAAATCCCGCCGAGTATCGACGGGATTCGACACAGTGCATGCGTTTCCTACTCGGGCAGTCCCTTTGTTACATGATCCTTACTCTTTAGCACCTCGAACCAGGTTTGGCCATACGCCAGCTGGACGGGGGCGCCGTCGGCGGTGGTCAGGGTGTAGTGCTGCTCCCGGGCCGGCTTCTTCCAGGTGATCGGCCAGGCCTGGCCATCGCGGAAGAGGTACCCCGAGCCGGAACCCACGATGCTGATGTTGTTCTGGCCTTCGCCCCACTGGGCGGCCTGGTCCCACTTGTAGCTGGTGAACAGCATGACCACGTTGTCGGCCTGAATTTGGGCGCCGCTCTCCATGACATGGGGCTTGGACTCCTGGAAGCGCTCATAGCGCTTGCCGTTCCAGGTCCAGCTGGCCCGCATGGAATCGCCGCCCCAGTGGAAGGCGATCTCCGTGACGGGCTTGCCGCCCTGCATGGCTGCGCCCTCGGCATAGGCGGCGAGCGGTTTTAGCTGAAAGCCGGCATCCTTGCCCTTGTTGACGATGCGGTCGGTGCTGGTGTACAGGTTGTGCGGAGCCACGCGGTCGTTGCTCCGCCAGAAGCAGCCACCACAGGTGTTGATTTCATCGATGTTCAGAAGATTAGCGTGTCCCTGTGCAAGGGTTTTCAGCACGTCGTTGTTGCCGCCGGCATGGGCGTAGGGGAGCCCATGGGCCACAGCAATGTCGTAGAAACCCATGCGGGCGCTGCGGACCGGGCCGACCTTCTCAGCCGTCTCCCGGTAATAGAGCGCCAGGAACCGGGTAATGCCGCCCTCGGCCTCGAGCTCGTAGACCAGGTCTGCCTTGTCAAGGCCCGCTTGGGGCCGAGACTGGAAGCTATTCTCTACCATGATGCCGATCGCACCCGGCAGCTTCGCCGCCGGCCGGGGGTCAACCGGCTTTGCAGGCTCGGGGGGCTTCACTGGCTCAGGATTGGTTGTGACCGGTGGGGTATTCGTCACCGGGGTAACGTCGCCCGAAGCGGGCTTCTTGGAACCACACCCGGCCAGGGCGCCGGTCAAAAGCAGCGCACATACGGAGATCGCGGCCGTACGACGCCAAGCATAACGCTGCACCGGACTAGGCCTCCTCTTTTAGAGTCTGGTTGTTAATTCAAAGGAGAGACATCAAATACCTGCTTTGGAGGTTTTGGGCGCATCATCGCAGGTTCGCGTGTTTCCCCCCAATAACCAACGCCATCAATAATGCGTGGTGCGAAGGATTTTCCCGACTGCGGGACGAAGTTTGTCTGATAGGCAGTGAGAGGGAGAAAGGGGTCTTGTATGGGAGTCTTCGCTAAACTTAAACGTTTCTACGTGGCTTACATCGGGTGGGGGATCGCCGGGCTGGCCTCCATGGGCATCCTCACGCTGGTGGGCCTGGTCCGGCCCTGGCTCCTTGAGCAGTTGATCGACCGGGTTATCCGGGAGCGGCGGTTTGAGGAACTGCCGTACTGGGCCCTGGGCGTCATCGCTGTCGCTGCGGTACGGTCGGTCTTCAACTTCGGCCGTCAGTACCTGGGCCAGATCTTCGGGCAGAACGCCACCTACGATCTGCGCAACGCCATGTACGACAAGCTCCAGTACCTGCACTTCAAATTCTACGACAACGCCAAGACCGGCGACCTGATGTCGCGGGTGACGGCGGATACCGAGGCCTTCCGGCAGTTCCTCTCCTTCGGGTTCATCCACCTGATGGACACCCTGTTCATGACCGTCTTCAGCCTGGTGCTGATGCTCTCCATGAGCGTCAAACTCACCCTGGTCACCCTGGCGACCATGCCCCTACTGCTGATCGTGGTGCTGCGATTCGAGAGGGTGGTTCACCCGGCCTTCACCAAGATCCGGGAGTCGCTCTCGAACCTGACCACGGCCACCCAGGAGAACCTCAACGGCATGCGCACGGTCAAGTCCTTCGCCCGGGAAGGCTTCGAGGTGGGCAAGTTCTCGAGCCGCAACCGGGAGTACGTCAAGACCAACCTCGACGCCTCCAGCCTGTGGTCCTCCTTCTTCCCGCTCATCGAACTGCTCAGCAACCTGGCGATCACCCTGCTGCTCTGGTACGGCGGCAAGATGGTGCTGAACGGGGAGCTCTCCATCGGCAAGCTGGTCGCCTTCTTCAGCCTGATCTGGTATTGGATCTGGCCGATGCGAGAGATCGGCTATCAGATCAACAACATGATTCAGGCCGTCGCCTCCGGCGAGCGCCTGGTTGAGCTGCTTGAAACCCACATTGAGGTGGCGGACGCCCCGAACGCCAAGGCGATGCCAGAGATGGCCGGCCACGTGCGCTTCGAGGATGTCACCTTCCAGTACGAGTCGCCCCGCCCCGACAGCGGCGAGGTCGCCCAGTTCCCGGCGCTCAAGAGCATCAACCTGGACGCCCCGCCCGGATCGGTCATCGCCCTGCTGGGCACCACCGGCTCGGGCAAGTCCACCCTGGTCAACCTGATCCCCCGCTTCTACGATGTTACGGCCGGCCGGGTCACCGTCGACGGGGTCGATGTCCGCAACATCAACATCTACGACCTGCGCAGCCAGATCGGCATCGTGCTGCAGGAGACCTTCCTCTGGTCGGCCACCATCAAGGAGAACATCGCCTACGGCCGGCGCGACTGCACCATGGAGGAGATCATCGCAGCGGCGAAGCTCGCCCAGGCGCACGGCTTCATCTCCGAGACGCCGCTGGGCTATGAGACCGTGGTCGGCGAGCGTGGCCTCGGCCTCTCCGGCGGTCAGAAGCAGCGCATCGCCATCGCCCGTGCGATCCTGAACAACCCGCGCATCCTGATCCTCGACGACGCCACGGCGGCCGTCGACATGGAGACGGAGCACGAGATTCAGCTGGGCCTGAAGAACCTGATGAAGGGCCGCACCACCTTCGTGATCGCCCACCGGCTCTCCAGCCTCAAGCACGCCGACGAGATCCTCGTGCTGGAGAACGGCGAGGTGGTCGAGCGGGGGAACCACGAGAGCCTGCTCGCCAAGAACGGCGCCTACCGGTCCATCTATGAGATCCAGTTCAAGGACCGCGAGGATGGACCGGCGGGCGGTAACGCTTCCCCGGCAGAGGCCCTTGCGCTCCTGGAAAGGGGGGACGCCTAAATGGGTTCCGGCGTGTTTGGTACCGCCACCGAGCTTCACCATCGCGACAAGCCCCAGGCCGGAAAGAACGCCGAACGCTTCTACTACAAAGAAGAAGTGATCTTCGAGAAGCCGTTCGACTGGAACCAGGCCCGGCGCATGGGCGCCTTCCTCGTCCCCTATATGCGCACCATCATCCTCGCACTCATCATGATGGTCGTGGCAACCGTCACCCGACTGGCGGTGCCTTGGATCATCTCCCAGGCGATCGACGTCGTCCTGTCGGACGAGGCCCCGGGCAGCTTCCTGACCCGGTGGCTGCTGGATTACGACAAGGTGACTCGCCTGAACATCCTGGTCGGCGCCATGGTGGCGGTTCACTGCCTGAACTGGCTGGCCAACTTCATGCGCATCCGCCTGACCAACTACGCCGGCCAGAGCGCCCTCTTCGACCTGCGCCAGAAGCTGTTCAGCCACGTGCAGACCCTGTCGTTCAAGTTCTTCGACGCCCGCCCGGCGGGCTCGATCCTGGTGCGCATCACCAACGACGTGAACTCGCTGCAGGACCTGTTCACCAACGGCATCGTCTCGCTGTTTCAGGACCTGCTCACCCTGGCGGGCATCATCCTGATCATGTTCTCGATGCACGCTCCGCTGGCGCTGGTCTGCTTCGCCTTCCTGCCCTTCGTGCTGGTGGTCACCACCCGGCTCCGCAACCGGATCCGCCACGGCTGGCAGGTGGTGCGCATCAAGCAGTCCCGCCTGACCGCCCACATCGCCGAAGCGATCCAGGGCATCCGGGTGACCCAGTCCTTCCACCAGGAAGAGGAGAACAAGGACTTCTTCCAGTCCATGAACGCCGACAACCGGCACCACTGGCTGAACGTGCTCCGGCTCAACGCCTGGTTCAACCCGATCGTCGAGATCATGGCCGCCATTGGCACCATGGTCGTCTACTGGTACGGCACCAGCGAGCTTAAGGACGGCGCCATCACGGTTGGCGTGCTGGTAGCCTTCTCGACTTACGTCGGCCAGTTCTGGGAGCCAATTCAACGCCTGACCCAGCTCTACGGCAACATCCTTGTGGCCATGGCCTCCAGCGAGCGCATCTGCGAGTACCTGGACACCCAGCCCACCGTGGCGGAGGAGGAGCGAGCTCCGGAGCTCCCCGCGATCGAGGGCAAGGTCGAGCTGGACAACGTGGTCTTCGCCTACGAGGAGGGCCGCACCGCCCTCAACGGGGTCACCCTTACGGTAGAGCCCGGCGAAACAGTGGCCCTGGTCGGCCATACCGGCGCCGGCAAGACCTCGATCATCAACCTGCTGGCCCGCTTCTACGATGTGAACCAGGGCGCCGTCCGCATCGACGGGACGGACATCCGCAACGTCACCCTGGACTCGCTCCGCAGCCAGATCGGCATCGTGCTGCAGGATACGTTCATCTTCAGCGGCACCATCATGGACAATATCCGCTTCGGCCGGCTGACCGCCACCGACGATGAGGTGATCGCCGCCGCCAAGGCCGCCCGGGCACACGAGTTCATCGTGCGGCTGCCCCAGGGCTACCAGACCGAGGTCAAGGAGCGCGGCGCCCGCCTCAGCATGGGCGAGCGCCAGCTGCTCAGCTTCGCCCGGGCCCTGCTGGCCGACCCTCGCATCCTGATCCTCGACGAGGCCACCGCCTCCATCGACACCAAGACCGAGCTGCTGATCCAGGAGGCGCTGGCCAAGCTCCTGAAGGGCCGGACCTCCTTCGTGATCGCCCACCGGCTCTCCACCATCCGGGGCGCCGACAAGATCGTCGTGCTCGACCACGGCCGCATCGTCGAGATGGGCACCCACGAGGAGCTCATGGCGCACAAAGGCATATATTACGGCCTGATCCAGGCCCAGTTCCGCTTCTTCTCGGAGGCGGGGTAAGAATGAGAAGAGACCGGGGGCCATAACCCCCCGGTCTTTACCGTTCCTTGGCATCTGAAAGGAAGGAAATTGCGGCACGTCAGAGAACTTGGATGGTGAAAAGACTCCCACAGTCGGAGGCAAAAAAATGGGTTGGTGGCACAGGTTCCTTCCTATGCCCGGTGCCGCCCGCGAACGCCTCATGGTGATTCCCGCGGTACTGGTTGGGTTTGTGCCGCACGCCTTGGCGACCATCATCTACCTCAACAGCGCCCCGCCCGAGGTGTGGGTTGACACAATTCCATGGATGCCGATTCTCCTGAAGGGGTTGCTTACGGTCGGCGCCCCGTCTGCCCTGGTGGTGGCGTGGCTCCACTGGGGGCCGACCCGCCGGGTGCTGGCCGCCTACGACTGGCTGGGCGGGGGGCTGCTCTCCCTGGCCATCGTGTGGCTGGGCAGCCTCACGCAGGACCTGGTCTACGATCAGCTCCTCGGCACGCTGGGACGCCTGCTGATTCCTTTTGGCACAGCGGTGTGGGGCGGCATAGGCATCGGGCTTATGATCGCCGGCACCGCCTACCTCTCCGAGGAGCTCCGCAGCGAACACCGGGAGCGCCAGCGCCTGGAGGCGCTGATCGACTTCACGCGCGAGATCACCAGCCTGGACTACCAGGCCGTTCTGGACACGGCCGCTCAGCACCTGTACCGGCTGCTCGGAGCGGACGCCTGTGTGCTCCACCTGTGGGATGAGGGGGAGCAGGTGCTGGTGCCCGTAGCTGAGCGGCACAACCTGAAGGTCTTCACCCCGGAATACGTGGAGCGCATGATGCGCTTCAAATGCCCGATGGGCTTCGGCCTTACGGGTTGGGTCATGGAGACCGGTGAACCTTACATATGCGGCGACGTCGCCTCGGACCCACGTTCGCAGGCGGTGCCGGGGTGGCAGTACACCGAGCGCTCCTCCGTGCTGGTTCCGATTCAGATGGAGGGACGGAAGCTGGGCGTGGTGCGCCTCACCCGCTCCGGCCTGAACCAGTTTACCGGCGAGGACCTAGACCTGGTTCAGGGCTTTGCCGGCCAGGCGGCGCTGGTGCTTCAGAACGCCCGCACGCTCAAGGAACTCTCCGACCTGTCGATCACCGACGCCATGACGGGGCTGTACAACGCCCGTCATTTCCACCAGCTCCTCGAAATTGAGGCGATGCGAGCCCAGCGCTACGAGCAGCCCCTCTCCCTGATCCTGGCCGACTCCGATGCGCTCAAGCGGGTCAACGACCTGCTGGGGCACCAGCGGGGCGACGAGCATATTCGCACCATTGCAGCGGTCCTCAGGGAGGTCACCCGCCAAACCGACTTCATCTTCCGCTACGCTGGCGACGAATTTCTTGTACTGCTCCCCAGCACCGGTCCGGAGGCGGCCAACATGGTGGCCGAACGCATCCGCCAGAGCATGGAGGAGCGCACGCTGGCCGAAGGAATTGCCGCAACCTTGAGTGTTGGCGTCGCCACGCTGCCGGTCCATGCCCATGATGGCCTGAGCTTGCTGGCGGCCGCCGACGCAGCGATGTACGAATCCAAGCGAGCAGGGAAGAATCGGGTCACCATGGCCGCCCCCGGCCGGACGTCCGCCTTGTAGCAAGGCCGTGGTGTTCCCGTAAGCAATCATAGGAGGTCGATCTGCCCATGGGCCTGATCAATCGCTTGTCCTTCCTCCTGTTCAGCGTTCTCCTTGTGGCTGCTGCGGTTACGTATACGGTCCTGACCGACGACATGACCCGGGGCACCATGGGTACACTGGTTCTGGCCACCTTGCTGGCAATCTGGTGGGTCCTGGCCCGACGGGGCGCCAAAACCCCGGCCAACCCGGAGAAGCGCCTGCGGAAGGCCAAGGGCGCCGGGCGCCCGGTGGCGGTCTATTTCTACAGCGACTGGAGCCTGGGCTGCCTATTCATGCGCCCCCTCACGGCAGCCGCCGAGCGTGAACATAAGAGCCACTTCGATTTCATCTATATTGAAGCGGGCCACCCGGAGGCCGAGGCTGCGGCGAAGCTGGTCCAGGTCGGGCTGAACCAGTGGGCGCTCATCGACGGCACGGGCAAAATCGCTGTGCGGGCTGCCCGAATCACGCCGGCCATGCTAAGCGAGGTCCTGGAGAAGGCACACTAAGCTACACCAGAAGCCCAGGGGCAACCCGGGCTTCTTCATGTTAGGAGTGCAGTTGTCATGCAGTTTGATGAATTGGCGGAGTTGATTCGGACCCGGCGGTCGATCCGGCGCTACAAGGATGAAGATGTCCCCGACGAGATGCTGACCCGGGCCATCGAGCTGGCGACCTGGGCGCCCAACGGGGGCAACCGCCAGCCCTGGCAGTTCTGGGTGATCAAGAACCGGGAGCTGATCGGGCGCATGGCAGACGCCATGGACGACCGCAGCCGGCTGATGGCTTCCTGGCCGGAGGCGGATCAGTACCGGGAACACGCCGACCGCTGGGTGCGGACCGGCGGCTTCTTCCGGTATGCCCCGTGCTGCATCGCCGTTATGGTGGGCGGGTACAAGTCGATCGCGGACCTGCTGCTGGAGGCACGCGGCGCCACGGACCCCGTCGCCCGGGAGATGGCCGAGTGGCGCCGCTTCGGGGCTTCCCGGCTCCAGACCATCGGCGGGGCGGTCCAAAACCTTCTGCTCGGCCTGCATTACCAGGGGCTGGGCGCCTGCTGGATGGCTGGTCCCCAGCAGGCCAAGGGCGAGATCGAGGCGATGCTCGGGGTGCCCAAGGGGTGGGAGTTCGTCGCCCTTGTTCCGGTCGGCTGGCCGGCCGAGGAGCGGCAGCCCGGTCCCCGCAAGCCCATGGACGAGGTCCTCAAGTTCATTCGCTAACACCCGTATCGTTCGATAAAACCGAATCGTCAAACCATTACTAAAGACCCTGTCGTGATACACGACAGGGTCCTGCCATCTCAGGGGGTAAAGTCGGCTCGGCGCAGCCCCGGCTTGCCATCGATCTGGCACGGCAGAAGGTGGCCTTCGGCCGCCAGCTTCTCAATCGCCCGCTGCTGATGGGCCGTACTCCACGGAAAAAGAGTTTCCAGAGCCCGGCGCCCTACGGCGGGCGTGAGCATAAAATAATGGAATACCAGCAGCTCTGCCGCCGTGCGGGTTGGGATCTCCGTGCCAGCCTCCACCGCCTCGGGCCAAACCCGGGGGAACAGGTCCCACAGGTTTGCGAAGGAGGAGCCGCCCTCCACGCCGCACTTGGCGATCAGCATGGAGCTGTCCAGCTCGTCCAGGGCTTTTTCCAGGGCGCGCTTCGCCTCCTTGGAGCCGTCGGTCAGCTGGGCCTGAAGCTTGCGGGTGCCGGTGGGGCCATACTCGTGCAAGTAGAGGCAAGCCTTACGGGCCATGTCGCTCAGCCCGGTGGTCTCAGCGGCGTGGGCCAGATCATCCTCCAACTCGCCCGTGTTGCCCGTAAGGGCGTAAAAGCGGGGGAGCCACTCCCGTGATACGAAGGTGGGGCGGTCACCGGCCACCTTCCCGTAGTAGACCAGCCGCTCGGCGGCGAGCTTGTCCTTCCAGCCCCACATCATGTCCCAACGCTGGCCTTCGCTCTCGGCCGCCAGGGCGGGGAAGAGGGCCGGAAAGCGCCTCGTGCCCACGGTAAAGGGCCACGCAAAGCCGACCTTCTCGACGGCGGCCAGCGTATCAGCCATGGTGTGAATCGACCCCGGCGGCAAAAGCTGCGCATGGGCAGCGGCGATCTGTTCCTGGGTTATTTGCACGAATACTGGCTCCTTTCGGTTCCCCTGCTAAGAATAGGGCGTTCGGTACATACTAGTTCTGAGGAGCTAAGTACCGAGCGCATCGTCCGAAATCATTCTCACAAAGTTTGAATCAGTATCAAACCTAACGAGGATATTTCTCGTTTTATGGGGTGAAGGGATTTTCGCCAGCGCTCGGGCAGCCGTTGCAGACTCCTACACCTAATTCGGAAATGGGAGTGAACGAAACATGTGGTCGCGGGGATCTCGACGGCGCCCGCCCAGCGGACCTCCGAGGGGGCCTGGCGGGTACTATGGCCTGTCGAATATGCGCAAACGCCGTGAATCGGTGCGGGTCGACTCGGCTCCCAAGCCGGCCGCAAGGGCCGGACGTTCAGCATGGCGCCGCATGCGGCAGCGCATAAAGGCGCTCTGGCGGTGGGTTGTGGTGCGTGCCGTGCGCAGCTGGTTCGGCACCCGGGCTGACCGACTCGAGCCAGGGTCGCAGCCTGGCGAGGTACGTCAGTTTCCGCAGGGCCGTTGAACACTACCTTTGAGTATACCCCCCGGGTGCCAAGTTGGGCGCTCGGGGTTTTGCTTTTCCGGGCATTTTATATGGCCGCGGATGCGCGGATGACGCTGATTTTTAAGGCAATCGCGGATGACCGAGAGAACATATCCAAGTAATAAATAATATATATTATAATATCAATAGATGGTTGCCTGGTACATCCGCGTTATGATCGGAAATCTGTGTAATCCGCGCATCCGCGGCCAATAAATGCCCCCTCCCGCGCCAGACCTGCACCATATGGTATTATGTGTACTATCTGCGTCGTCCCAGGCCAATGACGGGAGGCAATCCCTGTGTACGAACTGCGACCACTACAGCCGTATAACTTTGAGCTGAGCCTGAAGCGCTTGCAGGACCTCCCCAAACAGGTCGTCGCCCGGGTGGAGGGAGGGGTGGCCTACGTGCGGGCGCTCCAGCAGGGCGCCCGCCTGGGCCTGGTCCGCGTGCGGCCCGCCGGGGAAGCGCTGGCCGTGGAGATTGAGGGCGACCTGGAGCCCGAGATCACCCTCGCCCAGGTGCGCAAGGCATTCTCGCTGGACGTCGACCTGGTCGCCTTTCAGCGGCACATGGAGCAGGCCGACCCGGTGATGGCAGGCCTGGGCCGCATGTACAGCGGCGCCCGGCCGATCCAGGCCTTCGACCTCTGGGAGGCGCTGGTGTGGATCATCATCGGACAGCAGGTCAACGTGCGCTTTGCGTACCAGCTCAAGGAGAGCCTGGTGCGCATGGGCGCCCAGAGCTATGGCGGCCTGCCCGCCTTCCCCGGCCCGGGCATCGTGGCCGCCTGGCAGTACGAGGAGCTGCAGGCGGAGAAGTTCACCCGTAAGAAGGCCGAGTACATCATCGACTTCGCACGGGCCCTGACCGAAGGGAGCCTGGACCTGCAGTCCCTGGTCAGCCAGCCCTTCGACAAGGCGGTTGCCGACCTGGTCAAACTCCGGGGGATCGGCCGCTGGACCGCTGAGTGCCTGCTCATGGACGCCGGACACCCCAACGCCTTCCCGGCCGACGACATCGGCATACGCAACGCCGTCCAGCGCTTCTACGGCCTCGATCACCAGCCCACCGAGGCCGAAGTTCGGGAGTTGGGGCGCCCCTGGGCGCCCTACTGTAGCCTCGCCTGCTACTACCTGTGGCTCGGGCTGCGGGACCACCGGGAACGAGGGCTGTAACGGCGCGCAAACGCCCCGCGGGCCGCATCGACGGCCAGGCGGGGCGCTTACCTAGTGCCGGGCTGGTTGGCTACAGCTCTCCCTGAATGGCGTAGGTGCGAACCTTCTCCAGCTCACGGTAGACCACGCTTTGCCCCTCGGGGGTGTGCCACCAGTTCTCCCGCGTGACGTCCGTGCGGGAGTCGGGGCAGCAGGTGATCTTCACAGCGCGGGGGATATAGTGGGCGACCGCCTGCTTGACCCTACGCAAATGGTAGGGTGCGGAGATCAGGATCACGTTCTGCATGTTCCGCCAGCCGATTTGCTCTTCGACGAGGGCCACCGACATCCGCACGTTTTCGATGGTATTGACCGACTCACACTCGATCGTGATGGCCTCGTCGGGCACGCCCAGCTCCACGCAGCGTTCCTTGAGCACCTCGGCTTCGCAGCGCCCGATGCCGCGCTTGTCGCCGCCGGTGATCAAAATGCGGGGAGCGACGCCGGCCTGGTAGAGTTCAGCGGCTCGATCAGCCCGTTCCAGGCGCTTGCCGCCGAACACCATAATCAGGTCGGCCGGGGCCAGATCATCTTGGCAGAACAGGTATTCGGAGATCTCACGCAGCGACATGCCTTCATAGAGTCTCGGTCCCATTCGGCATTCCTCCCGGGGCGGCTCGTATTTGGCGCCCTTAGAACACCCTTAACCGACCGATCCGCTGGGCTGCAAGCTCAAGCCGTTCCTGCGGAGCAGTGAGCGACACTCGCACAAAGCCCTCCCCTGCGGGACCGAAACCAACGCCAGGCGCCACAACGACGTGGCACTCCCGCAGGAGCAGATCGGCAAAGGCTTCACTAGTGAATGGTTTTGGCACGGGGCACCAGACGAAGAAGGAGCCCGCGGAGGGAGGAATCTCCCAGCCGATCGCGCGGGTGGCCTTCAACCAGGTGTCCCGCCTCCGCTCGTACTCGGCGCATAGCGCCTGCACAGAGTCCTGCGGCCCGGAGAGCGCCACGGCGGCTGCCTCTTGAATCGCGCCCCACTGGCTGCAGTTCAGGTGGTCCTGGAGCAGGTTCATGGAAGCGATAACCTCGCGGTTTCCGGCCACAAAGCCAATGCGCCACCCTGCCATGTTGTAGGACTTGGACAGGGTGCAGAACTCCACACCGACCTCTTTCGCTCCCGGCGTTTGCAGAAAGCTGACCGGGGGTTTCCCGTCAAAGACCAGGTCGCCGTAAGCGAGATCGTGCGCCACCACGACCTGGTGAGCCCGGGCGAACTCGACCACCTGCTGGAAGAACTCCGGCGGGGCCACGGCGCCCGTAGGGTTGGTGGGGAAGTTCAGGAACATCAGCTTTGCGGCATCAGCCACCTCCTTGTCAAGGGCGGTCAGGTTGGGGAGAAACCGATTTTCGGGCAGCAGGGGGAGCGGTACTCGGCGCCCGCCTGCGAGTTCAATGCCGGACCAGTAGTCCGGATAACCGGGGTCCGGAACAAGGCAAATGTCGCCCTCATCCAACAAACAGAGGCTGATCTCCTGCAGGCCCAGTTTGGCACCAATCAGGATGCACACCTCGTGCTCGGGGTCGAGAGCGACATTATACTTCTTGTTATACCACCCCGCCGCGGCCTCCTTGAGCGAGCGGAGCCCGCTGAACGGGATGTACTTGTGCATGGCAGGATTCTTCCCGGCACGCCCTGCGGCCTCCACAATGTGCTCGGGGGTGGGCAGGTCCGGATTGCCCTGGCCGAGGTTGATCACGTCGTGGCCGGCGGCCTGGAGCGCCGCAGTGGCGGCGACGAGCCGCGCGAAGAACTGGGACGGGAGCCTTTGAAGGCGTGTGGCTTGGCGGATGAAGCTCAAGGGCAATCACCTCCCACGGTGTGCCTTCGGTTCGTGTTAAGACTATTCGCCCACCCCTTCTGATTTCCCTGTGAACCACCATTCGACCTTTTCATGGTTTTTCCGCTCTCCGATAGAAGGGGTCTTGAATAGACCCTTTCGGGTGATAGAATACACTCCAGAACCATTTACGGAAGGGTGATCCGTGTGAGTGCGGCGGTAACGGCACCTGCCATCTTCGTCTTTACACTGTACCTGGTGATCGCCCGTCCACGCAACCTGGACACCGGGGTTGCAGCCGTCCTCGGAGCGGTGCTGGCCTTGCTGGCCGGCGTGATCACCCTGGCCGACGTGCGCACCGTGGCGGGCATCGTCTGGGATGCCACCTTCGCCCTGATCGCCATCGTGGTGGTCTCCACTGTGCTGGACGGGGCCGGCTTCTTTCGCTGGGCGGCCCTTCAGATGGCCCGCCGGGCCGGGGGGAACGGCCGGGTGATCTTCACCTCGGTGATTCTGCTAGGCGCCTTTGTTTCCACCCTATTCACCAACGACGCAACGGTGCTGATCCTGACCCCCATTGTCTATGAAATGTTGACGGCCCTGGGCTTTGACCACCAGCGCATCCTGCCGTACATGATCGCCTGCGGATTTGTGGCCGACTCCATGTCGATTCCGCTGTCCGTCTCCAACCTGACCAACATGATCACGGCGCGGTACTTCGAGATCGGTTTTGCCCGCTTTGCCCTGCTCATGGCGCTCCCCAGCGTGGTCTGCCTGGTGACCACCCTGCTGGTGCTCCGGTGGTACTACCGCCGGGAGATTCCCGCCGAGTACGACCAGGGCGCCGTCCCCGAGCCTGCATCGGCCATCCGGGACCCGTTCCTCTTCAAAGTGGGGGCCGGGGTGCTCAGCGCCATGGTGCTGGCCTTCTTCCTCAACAGCCTGGTGATCAGCGTTCCCGTCTCCTTCGTGATCGCCGGTGGCGCAGCGGTGCTGCTCCTCGCCACGCTGAAGAACCGGGTGGTCAAGCCGGCCGCCGTCCTGAAGCAGGCGCCCTGGCACGTGGTGATCTTCGCGCTGGGCATGTACCTGGTGGTCTACGGCATGGGCAGCGCTGGGCTGACCCGTTGGCTCTCCGCTATGCTGGACTGGTTCGTCCACCTGGGGCCGGTGGCGGCGATCGTAGGCACCGGTCTGCTGGTTGCGGTCATCTCCAGCCTGATGAACAACCTGCCCGGTGTCATGCTCGGCTGCCTGGCCCTTGCCGGCGCACACATCAGCGGTGTGCTCGGCGAGGGGATGATCCTGGCCAACGTCATCGGCTCGGATATCGGTCCCAAGCTGACCCCCATCGGCTCGCTGGCTACGCTGATCTGGCTGCACAGCCTGCAGCTGCGGGGCATGAAGGTGACCTGGCAATACTACCTGAGAGTTGGCCTTACGATCACCCCGCCGGTGCTGCTGGCTACCCTGCTGGCGCTCTGGCTCGCCGTTTCCGTGATTGGCTAAGAGGAGGGCTTCCCTATGGATCCGTTCCAGCGTCTTCAACAGGCCTGGGTTCAGGCCGGTTACCCCAAGGAGTACATCCCCAAGCAGCAGTTTGAGAAGGCCGCCCCGTTCGTGGCCGAGGAGTTTGCCGCCGGCACAGAGGATTTCCTAAAAGCCGGGTGGAGCCGGGCCAAGGTGGACTATCCCTTCGCCCCGAGCCACCCGCGCTACCAGGCGATGCTGGAGGCCTATCGTAAGCTGGGTGACCAATAAGGAGCGCATGGAATGACCTTTACCGTCCGCGTGTTTGATCGGGACTTTGCAGGCATCACGCCGCTGGTCAACCTCCTGAACGCCGATCCGACCACGCCGGAGCAGGTGGAGGAGGCGCATGCTCGCTTCCCAGCCGATGGACTGCGCCACCGCATGGTGGCCGTGGGCCAAGCCGGCGAGGTCCTTGGGTACTTGAACGTAAGTGGCCGCCCCACCGTGTGGCCCGGAGAGTTCTATTGCACGCTGATCGTTGAACCGGGCGCCCGGGGCCGGGGCATCGGCTCGGCCCTGCTGGCCTCCGCCGAGCAATGGGCGCGGGAGAAGGGCGGCAAGCTGTTGCGCACGGGTGTGTCCGATATTGACGACCCCTCGGTGCGCTTCGCCCGGAACCAGGGCTTCACGGAGGAAGGCCATCAGTTCGAGTCTGTGCTGGATCTGCCCGGCTTCGACCTGAACCGGTTCGCCGGGGTCGTGGAGCAGGTGAAGGCCGGGGGCATCCGGTTTTTCACCTACGCCGACCAGCCGGGCGAAGAGACCCAGCATGACGTCTACGAACTCTACAAGGTGACCGACCTGGACACCCCGGGCTATGCCGGGCTGGACCCAGCCAAGTACCCGCCCTTTTCGGAATGGCATGCAGGCATCTTCGGCAACGAGAAGACCCTGCACGATGGAGTAATCATCGCTGCCGACGGGGACCGCTTCGTCGGGCTGGTGGTGCTCCAGCGCGAGGAGGGAGGCGGGCTCTACAACGAGTACGCCGGCGTCCTGCGGGAGTACCGTGGGCGCCAGATCGGCCTGGCCCTTAAGCTGCTCTCCGTGGAGGTTGCGAGGCGGCGCGGCGCCCCGTATATGCGAACCAAGAACAACGCCAAAAACGCCCCTATGCTCTCTATCAACGAGAAGATGGGCTACCGCCGGGTGCCCGGCCGCTATTGGTTCATCAAAGCGATATAGATGATGCGAGGCCACTGCACATGGGTTGCAGTGGCCTTCTCCATAGATGAACCGGCCGACAGGTGGATGGCGAAACCCCGGCTCAGCCGCAGAAGGCCATAGAGCGCCTGGCGCCGTCCTGCCTCAGCCGGGAAGCCGTCCCGAGGCCCTTCTCCGCGGCAGTCAATCGGGTTGAGCCGTGTTCTCATCCAGTTCTGAGACTCCTGGGCCGCGGGTAACAGTCTCAGGATTGGATGAGGTCCCGGGTAGCGCCTCAAAACGTACCCACCAGGGGTAGTAAACGAAGGGATTTATGCCCTTTCTGGCTCTCCTCAGGCCACCCGTGCAAATCTCATCCGATCCTGAGACTCCTGAACCGCCGGCTACAGTCTCAAAACTGGATGAGATCATCAATACGCCCTCAAATCACCCCAAATGAGCAGCATCCTCCCGGAAAGAGGGCAGTTTTGAAGGGGGGTACCCCCCTCGGAGAGATCACATCCGGTACCTCCGGATACCACCTGCTGCATGACGGCTGAAATCTGCCCGGAGCCCGCCGTGAGCTCCTATGGTGCTGGCAGTGTTTCCCTCGGTCAGGGCGGCGAGGGCCTGGAAGGCGCCCGCCACTTGGTCGGTGCTGCTGGATCGCCCTTGGAGGCTCGCTGGAGAGATCGTCTCGTTACGCAGCGACCGTGCTGTTCTCCGGCGAGACGTCCCGCCTCACAACGTGCAGGCACTTCCAGCAGACGCCCAGCAGCAGGGCCAGGAAGATGAGCGAGTAGACGACCACACCCGTGAAGGCGACCAGGTTCCAGAGCCCGTGCACCAAGGCCGGGACGGCCAGGGCCGCCGGGAAATAGCCGAAGCGCTTCCATGTAGGGCGGTGGGACAGCCCGTAAAAGAATCCCATCAGCACCCCATCACACAGGTGGCCCGGCGCGGCCACCAGGGCACGCCCGATGGCGAACAGCAGCAGGTCTACCCCCTGCGTGCCGGTCACGAAGAGGTACCAGCCGTTCTCAACCACGGCGAAGCTGGCGGCTACCCACAGGCTGGGGATGACTGTCTCCCATAGAGCCGTACGGGGCGGCTTGCGGTCCCCCCACTGCACCTGGCGGCGGAAGCGGACAAAGGTCAGGAGCAGGAGGAACTTGACCGTCTCCTCATACAGGCCGGTCCTGATGAATGCCTGAAACCATTTGGCAGACACATCGATGCCATAGTTCTCCGCCATGCCTACCGGGATTGACACGAGCACCCGGTGAATCGTCGGGTCCAGCATCATCGCCGTGATTGGCAGGGCCACGACCGTTCTGAGCAGAACGGAGCGAACCGTCATGGGGACGGCCAAGTACCGAACGATTCCCAGGATGATCAGGATCATCGGCGTCAGCAGGAAAAGTCCCCACAACAGTTTGCCGATCAGGGGGATCACCTCGATTTATGAATTCGCCCAAAAAATTCAGCGCACAAAATTCCAACTCCTCCCCCCTTTACGAAAGGGTTCCCATCCGCTATACTTAACCACATGGTAAACTATTCGCCGGAACAGATGGACGCCATCTTCGGAGCGTTGGCCGACCCCACCCGAAGAGCCATTCTCGAGCGGCTCGCCCAGGGGGAGGCGTCGGTGTCGGAGCTTGCCCTTCCCTTTGGAACCACGCTCCCCGCTGTCATGAAGCACCTGAAGGTGCTGGAGGATGCGGGGCTGATTACCTGTGCCAAGTCGGGGCGGGTTCGCACCTGCCGCCTCGCCGCCGCTCCACTGGAGGGCGCCACCGTGTGGCTTGAGCGCTACCGCCGGTTCTGGGAGACCCGGTTCGACGCGCTGGATGCATTCTTGCGAAACGAAAGGGAGGAGTAATCGATGTTTCAGTCACAGGTGAACCGAGTCTTTCCGGCGCCCAGGGAGCGGGTCTTCCGGGCGCTGACCAACCCGGAGGATCTCGCCAGGTGGTGGGGGCCGAACGCCACGGCCGAGGTGGATCTGCGGGTGGGCGGCACCTTCCGGTTGGGTATGGACCTCATGGGTGGAGAGCGGCTGGTCTCGTTCGGTACATATCGGGAGATTCAGGCCCCGGAGCGCCTGGTCTACAGCTGGGCCTGGGAGAGCGAACCCACGGCAGTCACCCTGGTGACCGTCGAGCTGCGCGACCGGGGCGCCGAGACCGAAGTGCTCCTGACGCACGCCGAGAACACGTCCGAGGAGCAGGCGGAGAACCACCGCCAAGGCTGGAACTACTGCCTCGATCGGCTTGTCAAGCTGGTGGAGGCATAGGAAAATGGAACCGGACCTGCGCGTCTGCCGCAGGTCCGGTTTGCTTTTGGGAGGTTGTTCGCCATGGAGTGCCGGGTCGGATGCGCCGCCTGCTGTATCGCTCCGTCGATCTCGTCGCCGATCCCGGGCATGCAAAACGGCAAGCCCGCCGGCGTCCGCTGCGTGCAGCTTACGGCCGAGGGCCGCTGTGCGATCTTCGGTCAGCCGGAGCGGCCGGCGGTCTGTGTCGCCCTGCGCCCCTCCGAGGAGATGTGCGGCCGCTCCGCCGAGGAGGCGCTGGCCTGGCTTACCTGGCTCGAGGAGGTCACTCGCTGACCCCGACCCACATGTACCACCACCGGGGGAACTCATACCCGGCCTCGGTGCGAGGATGCTGCTCCACCTCGGCCAGGCGCTCGGGCAGGGTGTAGTCCGGCGCCCCGGGCATGCGGGAGAGGAAGAGGGCCAGATCCTCCAAGGACGGCAGCACTTCGGTGCCGCTGAACTCTTCGTTGCGGAGGAGACGAAAGCCCGCCGCTTCCACCCGGCCGCTTCACCGTTCTGGCCGCGGATGTCGGAGGTCCACAGCTTGCGGTATCCTCCGAATTTCTGTGCGAAAGTTTCGTACCAGTCGCGTCCGGCCATGCGGATGCCCTCCATGATTGAGACCGGCCCTGCAGATGCGCAGGGCCGGTCTGTCTGTCTTACGCTCGCTCGAAGGAGCTCTCCAGCTCCGAGATCAGGCTGCCCACGTGGGCGACCGCCTGGCGGATGGTGTCGGGGTTGGTCATGTCGATGCCGAGGCTGGCGAACAGCTCCATCGGCTTCTTGGCGCAACCGGACTTGAGCGCCTCCACGTAGCGCCGGGCAGCGGGCTCGCCCTCCTCCTTGAGCATGCGGGCCATCATGGTCGAGCCGACCAGGCCGACGGAGTAGGTGTAGGGATAGAGGCCCATGTAGTAGTGGGGCTGGCGCATCCAGGTGAGGCCGGCGCCCTCGTCGATCTCGACGGTGTCGCCCCAGAAGCCGGAGAGGATTTGGCTCTTCTCATGGCAGAGGGTCGCAGCGGTGATCGGCTGGCCCTGCTCCGAGATGGTGTAGAGCCGCCGCAGCAGCTCTGCTTCCAGCAGGTGGGTGACGAAGTTGTGGTGGTAGGTGTTCAGGAGCATCATCGTGGCGTAGCGGTGCATGCGGGGGTCCGAGGTCGACCGCTTGATCTGCTCGGCCAGCAGGTGCTCGCCCAGGGTGGAGGGAGTCTCCACGAAGACCGTCGCGAACCGGGCGTTGGTGAAGGGCTGGCTCTTCATGGTCAGCTCCATGTGGGCGGCGTGGCCCAACTCATGCGCCAGGCCGAAGGCGGCCTCCACGGTGCCGGTCCAGGTGGAGAAGACGTAGGGATGGACCCCGTACACGCCGTTGCAGTAGAGCATGCCGGCGCGGCCCTCGTTTTGCGCCCGGTCGATCCACCGCTCCTTGAAGGCGTTCTGCACGATGCGCCGGTACTCGGGCCCGAGCAGCGCCACGGAGGACTCGATCAGCTCGGCGCCCTCTTCGTAGCTGAGCTGGGGTGCGAAGCCGGGGTCCACCGGCGCCTTCACGTCGCAGACCAGCAGCTTGTCGAGCCCGTAGTTGCGCTTGCGCAGGCGGGCATAGCGCTGCATGTGGGGCGCCAGCTCGGTCTGGATCGTGTCCATGACCGTGTCGAAGAACTGGCGGTCAGCGTAATCCGGTGCCGACCACTCGTTGCTCTCCCCGTACAGCAGCATGTCGAAGACAGAGTCGTACTTGCGCAGCTTGGCGGTGACCACGTTGCGCTTGATCTCGGTGGCCAGGGTGGTGGCCAGGGTGTGCTTGTAGGGGGTGAGCCCCTTGACCAACTCGGCGTACGCGTTGCGCCGCAGGGTGGTGTCGGGGGAGACCTCCGCCGTCAGGAAGTAATCCATCAGCGAAAGCGGATGCTCTTGACCCTCGCTGTCCCGGACGTTCTCGAACCGCAGGTCGGCCGAGGTGGTCCGGCTGAAGATGGCGTTGGGGGCGCCGAGCGCCTCGCCGAGGGCGGCGATGGTCTCTTCGGCCACAGGGTGCAGGGCGTGGGGCTTCTGCGCTGCAATGTCTTCCAGCAGGGTCCCGAAGCGCTTCAGGCCCGGCTCCTCCTGCCGGAAGCGCTCCAGGGCGCCCTCCGGCAGCTGGATCAGCTCCGACTGCACAAAGGTGGTTGCCGCACTGAGCTCCACGGCCAGGGCGAAGGCCCGCCCCGCGTCCCCCTGCTTGACCGGATCGCTGCCGTCGGTGTGGGCGTTCATCATCGCGTAGGTCATGATCCGTGTGGCCCGCTCAGCGAGATGCTCCCGGGCGGTCAGGCAGCCGAGCACCGCGGCGGCGCCCTCGGCGAGCCGTCCCCGATACTCCACGACCGAGGGCAGTGCTTCCTGGGCAGCCTTCAGCTCCGCCTCCCAGGCCTCGCGTGTGGGGAAGATATCCCCCAGATTCCAGGTCTCCTCCACCGGAACTTCGGAACGCTTCAGCAGCCGTGCCAAGGTGAACCCCCCAAAAGAGTGATCTCAAATCACTATGGTACTTCGTGGGGGGGACCACCCTGTTCCTTCGCCACAAGCTAACTCCGGGCGCCGATTTGTCGTCGTGGCGGTCCTAGCAGGAGCGCTTCGCGCACGAAGGAGTCCCGCTGGCGGATGAACGCCATCATGCGCTGTGGTTCCCGTCGGAATGTCTGGTTGCTCAGCCGCTTCTGCTCATCTTTCAGGGCGTACGGTGAGATCTCGGCAAACATGTCGGCCATCCGGGCGATCAGCCGCTCCGGCGCCAGCTGCCGGTCCAGGAGTTCCTCCCATAGGGCCAGGTACCGGGACCGCCAGCGATTGGAGCGGAGCAGGCGCGCCATCAGATAGTTGTCCTCGCCGGTGCCCACGGGCATGTAATCCGCTGAGACCAAATCACCGTTCGGAATGCGGCCCCACGTCCCGTCCAGGTCCCATGGGCTGATCTGCCAGCGACCCCCCTGCTCCCGGAACAGTGCGAAGTTTTGGACCAGGCCGTCCGTGTGGCTCAGCATCTCCACACCAATCAGCCACCTCAGGGCCATCTCCACGTCGATCACCGAATCGATCTCAGCCTCGAATTCGGCCGGTTCCGGAAGGGTGATCTGGTAAATCAGATCCTGCAGGTCATCGATCTGGTCGTCGGCGGGAAAGGCTTTCTCGTAGCCTGCTCCCAACTGGCGCTTTGGGCGGCCTGTGTCCGGGTCGATCAGGCCGAAGTTTCCCTTGGTGCCCACGGCGTAGTACACGGCGCCGGGGTGTTTGCCTCTTCTCGCCATCCAGCCGCCGTCAAAGGGTTCGATCGCGGTGTAGACGCCGAGCGGCTCGCCGTTGAGGTTCACCCATACGTGTGAACTGGAGGGCACCGGGACGCCCAGGCTGTCGAACACCTCCATCGACAGCCGCGTGCGCAGCAGGGAGGGGTCTCGGTACCCCGCCGTCAAGTGCACGCCCAGCCACCCCTCGAACGGCTGCTCCCGCGAGAACCAGAGGTCGTAGGACGGTTTTCGGAAGTACCGTGAGTAGCGGCCCCGGGCCCCGATCCACCCGGTCCATCGGCCCGAGTCGGTACGAAGCTCGGCGGCGAAGCACCGGAGGCTGCCGGGGTTCCGGCGCAGCCATGCCAGGTCGGTGGGGTCCATCTCCAGGTCGTAGGTCCGAACGGGCACCTGGTGGTCACCTCATCCGATGAATATCGTTGGGGGGCGGGCACCTGTCCGCCCCCCGTTTGGGACCTTGGGGTCGCGTCGCTTAGGAACGGCCGCTCCTGCCACTGCGGCAGCGACTGCGGGACCTGCCGCTGCCGCTCCGGGACCTGCCGCTGCCGCTGCGGGACCTGCCGCTGCCGCTGCGGGACCGGCAGCAACGGTTGCTGCGAGACCGGCGGCTCCGGGACCGGCAGCAACGGTTGCTGCGAGACCGGTGGCTCCGGGACCGGCAGCACCGATTGCTGCGAGACCTGCCGCTGCGGGACCGGCAGCACCGATTGCTGCGGGACCTGCCGCTCCTGGACCGGGAGCACCGATTGCTGCGGGACCGGGAGCAGCGGTTGCTGCGGGACCGGGAGCAGCGGTTGCTGCGGGACCGGGAACAGCGACGGCTGCGGGACCGGGAGCACCGACGGCTCCGGGACCGACCGCTGCCGGAGCCGCTGCCGCTGCCGGAACCGCTGCCGCTGCCCGAGCCGCTCCCACTGCAGGAGACGCCAGAGCCTTCACTACCGCTGGCGCCATAGAGGAACGCTAGGACCTCTTGCTCACGCTCGAGGGCCTTCGCAATCGCGTCCTTCTTCATAGAGCTCATAGGGGTGAGACCTCCATCGGGCGCTTCTTACCACTTGCCGCGCCCGAGTTATCCTATGAGAGGTTTACATAGTGTGACACTTCGCTGCAGGGCAGCAAAAGAGGGTTGGCAGATCACTGCCAACCCCTGAGTTCTTTGTCTATGAGCGCTTGTTCCGGGACTTCTGCTTGTTCTTACTCTTGCCGCGACCGCTGCCCGAGCGACCCCTGTCTCTGCCGTTATCTCTGCCGTCATCCCTGCCGTTATCGTTACCGTTGCCGTTTCCGTTCCCGTTCTCCTTGTTGTCCTTGCCCTTGCCCTTGGCAAGCCGCACGCTACGGATATGGAAAAAGGGATAATGCACCATCTCGTCCGGCGAGGTAATCAGCTTGACAAAGTCGTTCCCCACGCCGAAGACGATGCCTGCCGCCGTTTCCGGGCCGTGGTCATAGACCTGAATCTTCAGCCCGGTAAACGATGTCATCAGCTCCATGAGCGAAGCCGGCAGGGCGGGAATATTCTCGAGCGACAGCTCGGTGAGATTCGTTTCCTCGGAATCGGCGGCCACGATTTCCGTGATGCTCCTGAGGTGATGCAGTGGGTAGTGCACGAGCGAGCCGTCCTCGGACAGCAAGGACAAGTAGTCATCCCTGACAGCCACGAGGTTTCCTCTCCGTTCGTCAGGTCCCCCGCGCCCCAACCGGATATGTCTGCCGACGAGGCTCGCAACGTGCTCCCGGAAGTGGACCAATTCTGCTACCTCCTACGCGCAATGAGCGCAGTTTGGTACCACTATATGCCGGGGGACTTCCGACGTGCTTGCGGTGGCACCCGCAAAACGGGAGGGGCGGCGCCCCGCCCCTCCGTGCTATCGCAGGCGAAAAAAGACCGTCTCGCAATAGAGACCGGCGAGGGCTAACCCAAAGCTAATGGGAATCACCACGCAGGTTACCCGGGCGTAGTCCCACCAAGAGTGCCGCTGTCCATTTTGCTGCAGGATGTGAAACCATAGGAGCGAGGCCAGGGTGCCTGCCGGAGTCACTAGAGAACCAAGGTCACTGCCCAGGACCACGCTCGCGTACGCCGTGTGGAAGGGGATCCCGACCAGGCCCGGCACCTCCAGGAGGCTGAGCGAGCCGATGATCAGTCCGGGGTGGTTGTTCAGGAGCGCGGAGACCCCGGTGGTCAGGAGACCGGGCAGGGTGCTCGCCGCAAGAGGGCTGGTGTGCACCGCATCGATCCAACCGGCGGTCACCCCGATCAAGCCCGCGTGGCGCAGCCCGAACACGATCAGGTCCATGCCGAGGGCGAATCCCAGGATCGGCCACGGCGCCGTGCGTATGGTATGGCGGATCCCGCGGTGGCCGCGCAGGTAGCTCGCAGCCACCAGCACGGCGGCGCCAGCTACGGCGACGGCATAGGTCGGAATGCTGACCAGGGAGGCGAGAAAGAACCCGAGCCTGACCGCGACCACCACGCCTACGGCGAACCACATAAACGGGTAATCAGGGCGCCGGCGATGGTGGGACGGCGGCCCCGCGTATAGGTTCACCGGGTGACGGTGGCGGGGAGGGGCGGGCGGCGGACCGTCATGAGGGGGTGGGGGCGGGGTGTGGGGTCGCTGAACGGCGTGGGGATGAGGCAGAACCCGCGGCAGCCACCCGGCTTCCGGCTTCCCATTCTGGTCGATTTGGCTTGGCAGGGACCGAAAGAAGACCCCATAGAGAAGCAGCCAGCAGGAGGTCAGACCAATAACGGCCGGGGTGAAAATCACCTCCAGGTGCTGCGTGAGCGACACACCGACGAGGTTCATGGCCTCCAGGTTGGCCATATTGCTAACCCCGACCGGGGGACTGGATGCGCTCGCCACCAGGCATGCGCCGAGCAAGTAGCCAAAGGCGGCCCGTTTGGGCAGGTTGAGCCGCCCGACCAAGCCCAGGATTATGGGGGTCCCAAGGAGTATGCTTCCGTCGTTGTTCAGAAAGAGGGTCAGGCATGCGCTGAACGCCAGCACCAAATGAAAGAGCCTGTGGCCCGATCCGCCGGACCGTTCAATGAGCCGGTCGCCCACCCACTCGAAGAAGCCCGACCTCTGCAGAGTCATCGCCATGACGAACGTTGCGATGATCGTCATGGCTGAGTTCCACACGACGCCCATCACCCGCAGCACATCGGCGCGGTCGATCAGACCGACCAGGAACATCAGAAAGGCCCCGAGCAGAGCCGGAATTGCTTCGTGGATGCCAAAGGGCCGCCACAGCACCAGGATGACGGTGATCAGGAAAGCGGCCATGGCCAGGACCCAGATCTCCAAGGCGGTCACCCTTCCTGCATTGGCTCTGCGGTATCGAAGCCGGCGGCATCAGCCCCCTCGGCCGGCAGATAGAGGCTCCGAATGTGAAAGAGAGCGAAACAGACGGTTTCGCCATCCAGGGTTTCGAGGACAAGATAGTCGTCGGTGCACGCGCACAGTCGGCCAAGGCTCATCTCGGGCCCGGCGTGGTACAAGCGCACGATTGCTCCGATGTTCGCTTGGAGGATATCCGCAAATGCAGGGGGTGGAGCCGGCTGCTCAGGGTCCGCAGGCAGCGGCGGGATCTCCCGGAGCAACGTGACGCTGCGGATATGATGCAGGGGAAGGTAAAGCTTTTCGGCGTCTGCAGAGCGCAACGTTAGGTAGTCGGACTGTACCGAGTTCAGCCACCCCTGGCAGGCTTCGGGGCCGCCGCGTTCGATCTGCACGCACGCCCCCAGCAGCCCCTGCAAGTAGCGAATCAACGCATCCACGGGGTCGCCCCCTCCGTCGAAATGGGTCTGGGCACACCTGTCACCAGTCTATTCATGGGCGTATCTCCGTGCGCTTCCCCCTCATAAACTGCAGTGGACCCCCGCCTCGTTGCAGGCGCTGGCGTACCTAACGCCCCATTCCGCTCCAACCACAGGGAGGCCGCCTTATGGCGCTGTCGTGGGTTGAACTCGCCTTTCCCGTGCTGGGTCTGGCTGGACTCTGCTTCCTGCTCAGGCCGGGCGTCCCGGCCAAGAGCCTCGCTCCGCCCAAACGGGGAGCGATCAGCCCCCTCGTGGCTCCTCAGGTCCTGCCGGCAGAGGGTCCGGCAGATCCACCGGCCATGTGACCGGGGCCGTGGCATGAGAAAGGCCGAGAGGTTTGCCCCTCTCGGCCTTCTCAAGGTATCGGAAACCATGCTTGCTGGCAGCAGAGCCGGTCGTGGCGACATGTGCGCCACGATCGGCGACGGGGAAGGCCTGAGGCGTGGACTTGTAAATCAGATCGTCCACTGGTCGTGAATCACCCCGACGAGGAACCAGTTGCCGGCCTTCTCCTCAAAGACCAGACGCAGGCTCTGCCAATCCATGCCCTCGCGCTGCGGGTCGAAACCGGGGAAGTGGTACTCCACATACTGGGCGTTCGGGTACGCCTCGTGGATGTTCACCCGGGTGTTCCCGCTCTTGGCGATGCGGTTGTACGTTACCACTGGCGCTGCCGCAAAGTCGGCGTTATAGATGAACTTTCGATAGTACTCCTCAAAGGTCAGACGGATTGGTTCGCCGGAGCCGTCATGGCTCCCCCAGGTGTACACGTGGCGGTCGGTGAAACCCGCCCGCAACCGCGTCGACCAGAACACGACATCGCCATCGCCGCCCGTGCGGGTAAAGGCGTACGGGGAGAAGCGCACCCCCTTGTCCGGGTGGGCCAGGGAGGCGATCGTGCTCCAGTCGGCGGCCTTGATCGCCGCGATGGCCGCCCGAGCTTGCCGGGCGATGTCCGGCTCAATGGCGCCGTCCCGGGTGGTCAGGTAGACCGTAGAGGTCAGCGGATCCCACTCGACCGTCGCATGCAGAGCCTCGGCCACAGCCCGCACCGGCAGCAGGGTGCGCCCGTCCATGATCACTGCGGGCACGTCGCTGCTGACAGGGTTGCTATTCACCATGACCCGGACGATGGGATACCCGCGGTACGACTGATGAACGGCCAGCGCTGTCCCAGCCACCAGCAGCAGCCCCGTGCCCATGGCGATGCCCGCCCACCTCTTGTTCATGACAGAAGCCCCCCTCCCCATGACGTGCGGAAGGTGATTCCGCCCGGGAGGGGGGCTTCCCTATAGACCGGCTCTGTATTCGCTCCAGGCGGACTGCGCTAGCGGCGGGGGGCGCCCAGCCGCACCGCCGCCTCGCTGAGCCGGGCGGCAGCGAAATCAATCTCCTCCGCCGTGGTGTAGCGGCCCAGGCTAAGTCGCAAGCAGCCCAGGGCGCCCTCCGTGGAGCAGCCCATGGCCAGCAGGGTCTCGTTGGGCTTGTTCACCCCGGCATGACAGGCCGAGCCGGTGCTGGCGGCCACCTCCGGGACAGCGGCGAGCAACTCGTTGCCAATGATCCCCGGAATCGAGATGTTCAGGGTGTTCGGGAGGCGCTCCGTGGGATGGCCGTTCAACTGGACCGGCAGGGTTGCGGCCAGCCGGCCGTGCAGCCGGTCACGCAGCGCCCGTTGCCGGTCGGCCTCGCCGCTCTGCAGCTTCAGGCCCGCCAGCTCGCACGCCTTGCCCAGCGCCACGGCGTAGGGGACGTTGGCCGTGCCTGCCCGGCGCCCGCCCTCGTACGAGGCGCCGTGGATCAGGGAATGGAGCTTGACGCCGTCACGAATGTACAGGGCGCCGACCCCCTTGGGGGCGTAGAGCTTGTGGCCGGCCACCGTCAGCAGGTCGGCGCCGAGATCCTCCACGTTCACCGGAATCTTGCCGACGGACTGGGCGGCGTCGACGTGCAGCAGGATGCCCCGCTCCCGGGTGATGGCGCCAATCCGGGCGACCGGCTGCAGGGCCCCGGTCTCGTTCTGGGCATGCATCACCGAGACCAGGATCGTGTCCGGGCGCAGCGCACCCTCAACCGCGGCGGGGTCGACCCGGCCGTCGGGTCCGACCGGGAGCACGGTCAGTTCAAAGCCAAACTCGGCGGCCAGGTAGCGGGCGGCGCCCAGGGTCGCCGGGTGCTCCACGCAGGTGGTGACGATGTGCCTGCCCTTCTCCCGCAGGGCAAAGGCGGCGCCCTTGACCGCCAGGTTGATCGACTCGCTGGCGCACGAGGTGAAGATGATCTCCCCCGGGGTGGCGCCCAGCAGAGCGGCAACCTGACCACGGGCCACGGCTACCGCCTCGGCCGCCGTCACCCCGTAGGTGTGGCTGGAGGAGGGGTTGCCGAACTGCTCGGTCAGGTATGGCAGAATCGCCTCCAGCACGGCGTTGTCGACCGGGGTGGTGGCGTTATAATCGAGGTAAACAGGGGTCGTCATCGATGAATCACTCCTTATCAGCGGGAACACAAAACACGGGTTGACATAAGGATAATGTAGTGGGCATTCCTTGACCACATGCTCGTCGCAAGAATGGAGGATCCCCAATGTTTTTCCCGACCACGACCCCGACGACCTCGACCGGAGCCACCGTGACCGTTACCCAGCAGCAGGCCGCGAATGTCCTGGCAGCCGCAAGCGCACAGGTGTCCGCATCGATCAGTCTGCTCCAGCAGGCGATCGCGCAGGCCCAGGCCACGGGTGGCAACGTGGTCCTGACGGTTTCGGTGCTTCAGCAGATCCAGGCCAACCTGTCGGCGGCAGCCAACAGTCTGGCGACTGCCCGGGTGCTTCAGCAGCAGAGCGCAAGTGTCATGACACCCGGAACCACGGCAAGCGCTACTCAGACCCAGTTGGCCCAGGCAACCGCTTCGGCACAGGCCCAGGTCAGTGCGGCGCTCTCCGTGGTTCAGCGCCTCCTGGCTCAGGCACAGGCCAGCGGCGGCTCCGTCACGGTGACGGTCGCGGCGGCCCAGCAACTGGTCGCCACGCTCCAGGCGGCTGCTACCTCCATCGCCCGGATCGAGGCCGTTCAGCGCCAGACGATCGCCGTCGTCACTCCAACGTTCCCCACGACGTTCCCGACCACCTTCCCGACCACCTTCCCGACCACCTTCCCGACTACCTTCCCCACTACCTTCCCGACTACGTTCCCGACCACCTTCCCGGGCTTTACTACCAGCCCGTTCAACCCTTTCTCTCAGTTCGGCGGCATCTGATCGGCACGCAGAGCCCGCGCCGGGGGATGCGGGGGCGGATGACCGGGCGGCTGCCCAGCCCGGTCATTCGTCGCGCCTTGGGCGAAGGAAGAGCGTCACCTGTGGCGAACCTATGTACGACAGGGGTGACATAGCCAGCATGAGCCGTCCGGAGTTCGTTCACCTACACCTGCATACCGAGTACTCGCTGCTCGACGGCGCTAACCGCATCGAGCCGCTGGCAGCGCGCGCCCAGCAACTGGGCATGAAGGCGCTCGCCATGACCGACCACGGCGTACTTTTCGGGGTAATCCCCTTCTATAAGGCCTGCAAGAAGCACGACATCAAGCCGATCATTGGCTGCGAGCTCTACGTGGCGCCGGAGAGCCGGCACATCAAAACCGGCGGCTCCGACCAGGCGGGCTACCACCTCACGGTGCTCGCCCAGGACTACGAGGGCTACCGCAACCTGGTGAAGCTCGTCTCCATCGGCTACACCGAAGGTTTCTATTATCGCCCCCGGGTCGACCACGACCTGCTGGCGCAGTATAGCAAGGGACTCATCGCCCTGTCGGGCTGCCTGGCGGCCGAGGTGCCGCAGAAGTTCGCCGCCGGTCAGGAGCAGGAGGCGCGCAAGGCCATCGGCCGGTATCGGGAGATCTTCGGGGGGGACAACTTCTTCCTGGAGCTGCAGGACCACGGCCTGCCCGAGCAGCCCAAGCTCAACGAGTGGCTGCTGCGGCAGGGCCTGCCGGTCGTTGCCACCAACGATGCCCACTACCTGTTCCCCGAGCACGCCCGGGTGCAGGATGTGCTGATCTGCATTGGCACCAACAAGGCGGTGGACGATCCCAACCGCCTGAAAATGAATACCTCTGAACTCTATGTGAAGTCGGCGGAGGAGATGTTCTACCGCTTCGGCCACGTGGAGGGAGCGCTGAAGAACACGCTTGCCATCGCCGAGAGGTGCAACGTGAACATCCCCTTTGGGGAGATCCACCTGCCCCACTACGCCATCCCCGCCGGGTACGACACGGCCAGCTACCTGCGCAAGCTCTGCTACGACAAGCTGGGGCCCCGCTACGGCGGCAATCCGCCGGCCGGCGCCCGGGAGCGGCTGGACCACGAGCTGTCGGTCATCGAGTCGATGGGCTTCCCCGGCTACTTCCTGATCGTGTGGGACTTCGTCGACTACGCTCGCCGGGCCGGAATCCCCGTGGGTCCGGGGCGTGGCTCGGGCGCCTCCTCGCTGGTGGCCTACGTGCTGGGCATCACCGACGTGGACCCCCTGCGGCACGGCCTGCTCTTCGAGCGCTTCCTCAATCCCGAGCGGGTGGACATGCCCGACTTCGATATCGACTTCTGCTACGAGCGCCGCGGCGAGGTGATCGAGTACGTTCACCGCAAGTACGGCGCCGAGTGCGTCGCCCAGGTGATCACCTTCTCGACCATGGCGGCCCGGGGCGCCGTACGCGACGTGGGCCGGGCCATGGGCCTCTCCTACGGCGAGGTGGACAAGGTCGCCAAGCTCCTGCCCTGGGGGCGCGACCTCAGCACGGCCATCTCCGAGGTGCCCGACCTGAGGGAGCTGTACACGGGCCAGCCCCAGATTCGCGACCTGCTGGACACCGCTAAGGCGGTGGAGGGCATGCCCCGCAACCCATCGGTCCACGCCGCAGGCGTCGTCATCACGGCGGATCCGCTCATCGAACATGTGCCGCTGTACAAGATGGGAGACGACGCGGTCGTCACCCAGTTCGACATGGACCAGTTGAAGGATATCGGCCTCTTGAAGATGGACTTCCTCGGCCTGCGGACCCTGACGGTGATCGACTACGCGGTCAAGTCGATCCGCCGGACGGAACCAGGGTTCGACATCGAGCAGATCCCGGAGGATGACCCCGAAACCTTCGCCATGATCGCCCGGGGCGAGACCCTCGGCCTCTTCCAGATCGAAGCGGGCTGGGTGGCCGACGTGCTCCGGCAAATGAAGCCGTCCCGGTTCGAGGATATCATCGCGACCATTTCGCTTTGCCGCCCGGGACCTATGGAGCACATCCCCGACTATATCGCCGGCAAGCAGAACCCCCCGGCCGTCAAGCTGCTGCACCCCGACCTGGAGCCGATCCTGGGCGAAACTTACGGGGTGATGGTCTACCAGGAGCAGATCATCCAGATCGCCATGCGCCTCGCCGGCATGACGGCGGGTCAGGCCGACCTGCTGCGCCGCGCCGTGGCCAAGAAGAAGCGGGAGGATCTGGAGAAGTACGGCAAGCTGTTCATGGCGGCCCTGAGCGACCGGGGCTACAGCGAGGAGATCTCCCAGGCGCTCTACGACCAGATCATCCGCTTCGCCAATTACGGCTTTAACAAGTGTCACGCCACGCCATACGCCAAGGTGGCCTACCAGACCGCCTATCTCAAGCGGCACTATCCGGTCGAGTTCATGGCCGCGCTCATCAACAGTGTGATCGGCTGGGAGTCGAAGGTCGCCCTGTATAAGGATGAGTGCCGACGCCTTGGCATCGAGGTGCTCCCGCCCGACGTCAACGCTTCGTTTGCCCGCTTCACGCCGGAGGGCAAGGCGATCCGGTGCGGGCTGGGCGCCGTCAAGAACCTGGGCTGGGGCGGCATCGACGCCATCGTGCAGGCCCGGGAGGAGGGCGGTCCCTTCACCGCACTGCGGGAGTTCTGCGAGCGAGTCGACAGCCGCCACCTGCACCGCAAGGCGGTGGAGAGCCTGATTCAAGCGGGCGCCTTCGACCGGGTGGGCGCCAGGCCCGCCTACCGCTCCCAGCTGCTGGAGATGGTCGAGCGCGTCCTGGACGAGGCCCAGAAGCTCCAGCGCCACCGGCACGCCGGGCAGATGTCGCTCTTCGACCTGGGCGTGGCCGCCGGGGCTTCTGGGGGCGCCCGTGAAATCCTTCCGGAGATTCCGGAGTTCCCGCCGCAGCAGCTCCTGACCATGGAGAAGGAGGTCCTGGGCTTCTACGTCTCGGGCCACCCGCTCCGGCAGTACGAGGCCGCCCTGGATGGGCACGGCTGCCTGCCCGTGGCCACCCTGCCCGAGCAGCAGGACGGCGCCCGGGTTACGGTCGGGGGCATGCGGGCGGGGCTCAAGCAGGTCACCACCCGCTCCGGCGGGAACATGGCCTTCCTCAACCTGGAAGATCAGACCGGCCAGGTCGAGGTGGTGATCTTCCCGCGGGTGCTCCAGGCGTATGGCCGGGTCCTGCGGGAGGACCTGCCCCTGGTGGTGCGCGGCCGGCTCCAGAACCAGGAGGAGGAGGTCAAGATCCTGGCCGACGAGCTCCTGCCCGTGACGGCGCCCGCCACCGCTCCCAAGCCGGCGGCGGCGCCCGCAGCCAAGCCCGCCAAGGAGGCGGTGGTCTACCTGAAGGTGACGGCCGCCTCGGAGGACGATCCGGTGATGGTGCACATCCGCTCGATTCTTCAGCGGCACCGCGGGAAGGTGGGTGTCCGGATCAAGCTGGAGCCCTCGGGCACCTGGATCGAGGTCCATGAGCGCCTGCGCGTCACGGTCACGCAGCAGTTGGTCCAGGATCTGAAGGCCGTGGTTGGCGAGGACGGAGTGGTACTGCGAAACATTGAGATCTGACGGATTCCGGGTACTTGCCAGTTTATGCAGGGAATTTACAATCTTTGTCGAAAATATCCATCACTGCTGTGGAGAGGATGGATTCCCCTGATTGGTCTGGCAATTATCCTGGTAGCCATAGTCAGCGCTTTGACCGTCGTCCTGCTGCGGCTCCAACAGCAACTCCAAACGGAGCGCGGTCTACGCCAGCAGCGGGAGCGCGAGGCGCTCCTGGTCTCCGATATGATCGAAGGGCTGGAGGGGGCGGACTGGCAGCGAAGCCTGCAGGGCGTGCTGTCGGAGATCGTGCAGGGCGAGGCCGGGCGGGCCGCCGCCCTGCTGTCGCTGGCCGAGAACGGCGCCCTGGAGGTCCGCGCCTCGGCCTATGCCCCGGAGGAACCTGTGTGGGATGACCTTATGCAGGAGCCTGCCCTGCACCAGGCCCTGGAGAGCCAGCAACCGGTTCAGGGCACCGGCGGGGCGGCCTTCCTGCCCATCTCGGGGGAGGGCGAAACGGTCGGGGTGCTGGCCGTGCGGGGCGGCGATTCGCACTCCCTGGTGCTCAGGGCGGCGGCCCGGGTCTGCGGCGTGGCCATCACCGAGATCCGCCGGCACCGCAAACAAGCGACCCTGACCAACACGGACGGCCTGACCGGCCTGGCAAACCACCGCCACTTTCAGCAGGCGCTGGGCGTGGCTCTCGGCCAGGCCTATCTGGAAGGCGAGCCGCTGGCGATCATCCTGATGGATATCGACCGCTTCAAACAGGTCAATGATACATATGGGCATCTCTTCGGCGACCTGGTGTTGCGGGAGATCGCGTACGTGCTCCGGCGCTCCATTCCGCCCCAGGCGGTCGCAGCCCGGTACGGCGGCGAGGAGATGGTGGTGATGCTCCAGGGCCAGGCGGCCGCCGACCCGCTGACGGTGGCGGAACGCCTGCGCAGAGCGATTGCAGACACAGCGGTCATGGAGTTCACCAGCGGCATCAAGCTCAACGTGACGGTCTCCATGGGCGTGGCCGTCTACCAGCTCGGCGAGGGCAAGAACCGCTTCATCGCCCGGGCTGACGAGGCGCTTTATTTGTCCAAGAGGGAGGGCAGGAACCGGGTTACCCTGTCCCAGGGGGAGGGCGGAACAGAAACGGTTCCGCACGCATAGAGATAGACTTGATATGGATCAAATTCGGTTGGGAGGACGTTACCTATGTATAAAAAAGTCAATGAACTGCTTAACCGACGGGGCGTTTCCCTGGTGGAAATCGCACAGGTGGTTCTGAAGATCCAGCAGGGATATTATCCCGAACTGACGCTGGACGAGTGTCTGGCCGGGGTTGAGGCGGTCATTCGCAAGCGCGAGGTGCAGCACGCCATTTTGACTGGCATCGCCCTGGACGTGCTGGCGGAGGAGGGCAAGCTGCCGGAGCCGCTCCAGTCGATCGTCGCCCAGGACGACTTCCTCTTCGGCGTCGATGAGATCCTGGCGCTCTCGATCACCAACGTGTACGGCTCCATCGGACTGACGAACTTCGGCTACCTCGACAAGACCAAGCCGGAGATCATCGGCACCCTGAACGACCACAAGAGCGGCCAGTGCCATACCTTCCTGGACGATCTGGTCGCGGCGGTCGCTGCCGCCGCAGCCAGCAAGATCGCCCACTCCCGGCGCCCGGCCGACGTCGAATAGAGTTCGCCTACCGAACCTTTCGGCTCCAGAAATCGTACTTTCTGGTAACCGGAAGGTTTGGGGGTCTGCAGCATGCTGTCCACGGAGGTACGGGCGCCCTGGTGGCACTGGGCACTGCTGTCGCTTTGCACCACCGTGCTGGTCACGGCGGTCACGCTGGCAGGGCTCATTATCCTGGCCTTCCGCGGCATCGACGTGCTGGATTACGTCTACTTGGCGCGGCCGCCATTCCTCACAGATGGAATGGCGGCTGCTGTGCTTGCTGCCCTCATTGCCACCCAGGCAGCGGGGCCGCTCCTGGTGCTTCTGCTGTACAGGCCCAGCCGAGCTATGGTCATGGCAGGCCTGGGCCCTCCCGGGAGCCTGCGGGGAAGCCTGCTTCGCCTGGCGGTCGGAGTCATTGGCAGCGCAGTGCTGCAGGTCGTTTGGACCCGGGTGGGGCCGGTCCCTGCCGAGCCGTGGCGGGTCACCGAGCACCTTATGTACGCCGTGGTGCGGGGCGGAGCCTTCTGGCCCATGGCCTGGCTGGTCCTCGCCCTGGGGCTGATCGTTCCCCTCGCCGAAGAGGTGCTCTTCCGGGGTGTCATGTTCGGCTTTATCCGCCGGCGCTGGGGCCTGTGGGCCGGCGCCCTCGGCTCGGCGATCCTGTTCGGCGCCGCCCACGGTCCCGCCAACGCCCTGCCCACAGCGCTGCTGGGCCTCTACATGGCCTACCAGGTCGACCGGGACCGCTCCCTGGCCGGGGCGATGGCCCTGCACGTGCTCAACAACGTCGGCGCCCTGTTGGTCATTGCTCTGGCCCTGTGAACTCGGTTCCACAACTTTTTCCCGAGGGTCACTCGGCTCGGATGGGAATTTGTAGTGGAATCCCGTGGCTGGAGGGGCTGTTCGCCCCCTGAGGTCGATGATTTTGGCTTCAGAGGGAGCGTTTTGGCCTGGATCAGGCAAAAAACGGCGGCCCATTGCCCCGATCGACCCCGGTTTTCAGCGATTCCACGAGAATTTCCCCGCATCGCCGGAAGTGCGGTGAGAATTTCTAGTGGAACCGCGACGGGGAGGCATTTGGTGACTTTGGGCAAGTCATAGCCCCCGTGCAGCGACAGCGGTCGCCACACGGGGGCTTGCATCAATCCTTGGGCGCCTTGCTCTCGATCCATTCCTTGAGAAGTTCCAGCTCCACCGGCTTGATCTTCATGTTGAGGTCCTTGCCCACCAGCACCTTAGCGTTGTCGGGCACCGCAAATACAATAA
This sequence comes from Symbiobacteriaceae bacterium, assembly GCA_050789255.1. Lineage (GTDB taxonomy): Bacteria > Bacillota > Sulfobacillia > Symbiobacteriales > Symbiobacteriaceae > JBOZRQ01. Next base: position 18,696 of record JBOZRQ010000050.1, on the reverse strand, counting down.
AGCTCTGGTTGCCTACGGTCACCTGGCGGAAGTTCTCCAGGTGGCCGGGGGAGAGGGAGATTTGGATCTCGCCGGCCTGCATCTTCAGCTTGGTGGGCTTCTCCACGTCGGCCCCGCCGAAGAGCGAGGCGTAAGCCGGGCGGTAGTTGGCGTCGCCGAAGGAGCTCTCCCACTTAGCCAGGAAGCCCTTGCGGTCGATGCCGTGGCCGAGCGCCTTCTCCACCGAGTCGACGACCGACTCGGCGTGCAGGCCCTCGTCGGCCTGGGTGATCAACTGCTGGCCCATCTTCTGAAAGATATCGTGCGGCACGGCGCCGCCCGAGCTCTGCTCGGTGATCATGCGGACCAGGGCCTGTCCCTCCCGGCGGGGGCTGAACCGGCGGGTGGCCTCCAGGGCCTTGAACCAGGCGCCGGCGCCGCTCCCGGCGTACACCAGCAGGTCGGCCATCTCACGGCCGTCCTCGTCGAGGCAGGGGAAGAAGACCGCCCGGGAGACGCTGCCCTTCTTCACCACGTTGTTGAGGACCGTGGTGATGAATTTGCCGCGCATCTCGTCGAACAGCGACTCCTCCCGGTCGTCAAGGTCCGTGAGGGTGGCGAAGACGAAGGTGACCGGGGCGGCGCCCAGCTCGGGGATGATGTGGAAGTGCAAAATGCCCAGCAGGTGGTTCTTCACGGCGCCTGCGGCGAGCACCTTGTAGGCCAGGACGTTGCCGAACTCGACCATCTGGTCGTAGTTGACCTGCTTCATGTCGCGGATCGCTTCCAGCAGTTCGACGGCTGGCCGGTTCGCCGTGCGGTCGAGCTCGGGGGAGGCGACCTTGTCAATGGCGAGCACGTCGCCGGTGTACATGCAGGGGAAGTTCACTTCGCCCAGGGCGCCGTCCAGGGCTTGATGCAGGTGCTGCTCGAAGATCGAGCGCACGGTAGGCTCCACATCCTCCCAGGGGAGCGCTTCGGCGTGGGCGAGGTACTTGCGCTCCTCGTCCTTCTTGATGTGTCCGAGATAGGCGTGCTCAATGCGCAGGGTGCCTTCGGAGGCGACCAGACGAAGCTTGTCGAGCATTTAGGCGAGACTCCTTTTCAGCCAGGCTGTGGTGTCCTGAATCGCCCTGTTCTCCCGGTAGATGAAGTGGGCCGCACCGGGGTACGAGATTCGCTCGGCCTTCTGGCCCAGGGCCTTTGCCATGGCTTCGGACTCGGCCGGGGAGATGGCGGTGTCATCCTCGCCGTGCAGCAGCAAGGCGGGGACGTGCACGTGGGGGACCACTTCGGCGGGGTTGTAGGCCACGGTTTGTAGGAATCGGACCAGGTTGGTGATTACCTGCTGGCCGCCGACCTCGGTGGTGGCGGTGGTTTCACCGCGCTGGACGCGCTCGGAGACCGTGAGAATCTCCTGGCGCCACTGCTTGACGCGCAGTTGGACGACCCGGTCGGAAAGGCCGTTGCGGGCCGCCAGCCGGGCGATGTCGGCGGCGTAGCGCTCCTCGGCGGTATGGTAGGCCGGCGCCAGGAGCACCACGGCCTCCACCCGGCCCTCCATGGCCAGCTGCAGGGCGAAGTTGCAGCCCTCACCCCAGGCGATGGCCGCGATGCGGCTCACCTCGGGCTGGACGGATAGAATGTCGGCGGCAGCCCGGGCGTCCTCAAACAGCCCGTCCCAGTCGGCGTCATGGTACTGGCCTGAACTGAGCCCGCTGCCCCGCTGGTCGTAGCACAGGGCGGCCAAGCCGGCGGCGCCCAGGGCATCGCTCCAGATCACGGGCCAGTGCTTGGCGCCCTGGTCGGAGTACCGGGTAAGCGGGATGGGGCCGGGCCCCCCAACGAAGACGGCCCCGGGGACCGGGGCGTCAGGGGAGGCGTGGTCGGGCAGGACCAGGTTTCCGGCCAGCCCGTGGGTTTCGCAGGAGATCGAGACAGGGTGGGTCTTGGGCAAGGACCATCGCTCCAATCACCATGAAGTCTTCTCAGGGGATTGTACCACAAACCCTGCCCCGACGGTGCCCTGGAAGTTACCCGCCAACAGGCGCCTCGCCCACCAGGTCGGTGCCGCACGCTGCACAGTAAGTCCACTCGGACTCGACCGGGCGGTGGCATTCAGGGCAGGCGGGCCGGGTCGGGTGGCCGCAGTGGGGGCAGTATAGAGCATGCGGTTCCTGATCCTTGCCACAGGCTGCACAGGCGGGCCCGGGCCTCCCCTGGTGCGTCCGCCGGTAGATGAGCCACACTGCCAGGGCGAGCGGGCCAGAAAGCAGGGTCAGCAGTCCCCAACCCACGGCGGCGCCCCCTGCGTGACGGGCGTCCAGGTAGACCCAGGCTGCCATGGAGAGCCAGCCCAGGATGAGGCCCCCGTAGAATGTGTACAGCAACGCAACGAGAAGGCCGGGCGCCCGTGCAGTCCCGATCGCGGACACAACGTATCGCGTGCCGTCTGGGGCCGTGGCAGGCGCCGTCTGAGGTACTGTATAGTTGCCGAACCGATTGCCGTGAATCTTCCTGAGCGTACGATCGATATCCCTGGTGTCTATGCCCACCATTTCAGGCGGGTAAGCCAGCTCGACGCGACCAAGGCGCACGTCAACCACGTAGACAGCCGCGGCAGTGAAGCGGCGGGCAACGAGACTTAGCGCCGGTTCGACCTCGGAAGAGATCCCGTATGTCTCCACCTTGCGAATGACCTCGGCCAGGTCGCCCTGGGTGATCCGCACCGCGGTGGGCATCGGGGGTGGGAGCATCATGATCACGTACCGCAGCGTAGCCAACGCGGCCACCGAAATGCAAATGGAAAGACATAGCGATATCAGAGCAGTGACTCGTCCCGAGCGCTTCATCGGGATCCCCCTTTCTCCAGCAACAGCGGGCACAGACTCACGGCACCCAGCGGCACCAGGGCTAAGAGCCAACGGGTCTGGTCAAGCATATATAGTCCTGAACCAAGCATCACCAGGAGGACCAGTGCGGCGGCTCCCGGAAGGAGATCAGCAGCATCAGCCCCGGGTGGCTCATGCCGGTTCAGGCGCCGCAGGACGGCCGATCGGGTGTACTTGGGGTCGGGGGGCGCCGGGAGCTCCGTCGCCCGCTCCTCGGACAAGAGATCCTCAATCTCCTTCATGGACGCTCACCTCCGGTAGGAGCAGCTGCTTCAAGCGGGCCAGCCCGTTATGTATGCGTGAGCGCACGGTGCCAACAGGGCAGACAAGTACGGCGGCGATCTCCTGGTAACTGAGATCGTGGAAGTACCGCAGAACCAGCGCAGCACGCTGCTCAGGGGGCAGTTTCAGGAGCGCCAGGCGGACTTGGCGGTTGCCTGCCTGCCGCAGCACCGCCTCATCAGGAGCTGGGTCCGGGGGAGCCACAGTGTCATCCCACGGCACTGCCCGCCGCAAGATCTCCCGTCGCCATCGGTCACGCACCAGGTTGGAGGCAATGCTGAAGAGCCACGTTCGCAGCCCGGCCTCCGGCCTGTAACGAGCGGAAGCCCGCAGGGCCCGCACGAAGGTCTCCTGCATCAAGTCCTCCGCCACATGGGCGTCCCCCGTCATGCGCATCAAGAAGGCGAAGAGGGCATCCTGATGCTCGGCGATCAGCGCTCCAAGGTCAGGCACCTCATCACCTCCACTCCTTAAACGCACGAGTCCAGGAAAAGTTCATTCTTGAATTTGCAATAAGTGAAAACACCCCCTGCCCGAAGTGTGCAGGGGGTGTTCGCCAAGTGGACCTACTTCTTAACCGCAGCCTGGGCCTGGATGGCCTTCACCTCAGCCTGGCGGGCCAGGTCGATGGAGTCGGCGAGGGTCTCCAGGAACTTTGAGGGGTTGTGGAAGCCCATGGAGTTCTCGGCCGAGGCCAGATCCCAGTAGTACTGGGCTTCACGGTGCAGCTTGCGGGCCTCGTCGAGGGCCTTGGCGTCGGCGCCCGCCTTCATGGCGGACTCAATCGCGGTGATGGCGGCCTTGTTAGCCTCGCCGGCCCGGTCGAGGGCCTCCTTGACCTTGTCCTGGTGGTAGACGACCCGGTCGCGCATCTCCTGCTCGCTCTGCTTGTGGCAGGTGCCGCAGGACTGCTCGAAGGTCCGCATCGGGGAGGTCCACCAGTGCGAGGAGATCTTGGTGGAGCCTTCCTTCATGTAGGGCATATGGCAATCGGCGCAGGACAGACCGGCCTTCTGGTGGGTGCTGCCCTGGTACATTTCATACTCGGGGTGCTGGGCCTTCAGCATGCCGCCCTGGGTGATGCCATGCTTGAAGTCGTTGAACGGGGCGCCGCTGACCTGGTTCTTGGCATCCTCATAGTAGGCGTACATCTCTTCCGGCTCGAAGCCCTTATCCCAGGGGAAGGTGACCTTGTTGGCGTCGTTGGGATTGAAGTAGTACTCCACGTGGCACTGACCGCACACCGCGGAGCGCATCTCCTGGCGGGTGAAGTTCTCCACGGGGGTGCCGCGCCGCTGCATGGCCTCCTTGAAGGCCGGGCGGGTGACGCGCAGCGCCATGGTCTGCGGGTCGTGGCAGTCCGAGCAGGAGATCGGGTGGACGAACTGGGCCTTGTTGTTGTTCTCCAGCAGCTTGGTGTTGTAGAAGGCGTTGCCCATCTTCTCAATCAGCTGCGGGACCTCGGCGGACTTGCAGTACATACAGGTCAGGTTCGTGGTCGGGCCAATGCGCTTGGTGGCCTCGGTGCCGTTGCCGCCGATGACGTCATCGAGCACGTAGGCGTGGCCGCGGGCCTCGTTGTACTCCTTGGCGAAGGCCATGCCGTTCCAGAGGGTGGTCATGTAGGGGAACTGCTCGAGGCGGCTCTTCTTCTTCTCAGAGGAGGAGTACTTGAGGGCCGGGGGAAGCGTCTGGGCGTTCTTCATATAGGAGTCATAGTGGCGGGGGTAGAGGGTGGCGAAGACCTTGGGGTCGGTTTCGTTCTTGTCGAGGGGCTTGACGTTGGCCACCTCGACGGCTGGCTTCTGGCTCTTGATGTAGAAGAAGCTGGTGCTGCCGATCAGGCCGACGACGACCAGGGCGGCGAGCGCCATGAAGATCTTGTTCTTCATACGGTGATATCCTCCTTACATGCTAGTTGCGAAGGGGACGAGAATGGGGAACCTCTCGGTGGCAATCAAAACAGAAACGGCCGGATTCGTTGTACGGGGCATGGACGGTGTCGACCGTGGCAGCGTGGCACTTCTCGCAGTTGGCCTGGACAACCTTACGGCTGTGCTCTTGCGGCTTGATGATGTCGGGGGTGTTGTCAGTCAGGAAGTAGTAAATGTGCCGACCGGAGCTCTTCAGCTCGTCGATGGGCTTGTCGATGAAGCCTTGGGCGGCGTGGCAGTCGAGGCAGGCCAGGTCACGGTGGGAGGAGTGCTCCAGGGTGACGACCTCCTGCTTCATGACGTGGCATGTGCCGCAGGCCTGCGGAGAGCCGATCGTCTTGCCTACCGCCGGTACCTGCAGGGTCACGGCCAGCAAGAGGAAGACACCGAGCGCGGCGCCGACCACAATCATGAGTCGAAAACTCCACTTACGAAACATGTATTCACCTCCTTCTGGGCGGGGATGGGATTAGTAACGGACGGTTATCGCAGACGGCTCCTGCGGGCAGGTCTTCTCACAGAGCCCGCAGCCGGTGCAAACATTGGAATTGACGATGGGCTTCCAGACTCCGGTCACCTGGTCGAGCCGGATCGCCGTGCCCTGGAGGGGGCAGGCCACGAAGCAGGCCCGGCAGAGCCCGCCCATGTAGGCGAGGCACTGGGTCTTATCGATCTCGGCGGTGCCCATGCGGATCGGCTCCTCCGGGCCCAGGGTAAGGGCGCCGGTCGGGCAGACGTCCGGACAGATCCGGCACATGTCACAGGCCTCGGAGCGGGGCTCAACGTAGGGCAGCCCGTTCTCCAGCCGGATCGCCCGGCGGGGGCAGGACTGGGCGCAGGTCCCGCAGCGGACGCAGCGGGCGAGGAACTCGGCCTCGGGCAGGGCGCCCGGCGGTCGCAGGGCCCCTCGGGGTTTGGCTGAAGCGGGTCGGGCGACCCCGCCCAGGACCGCCGCCAGGGTGGCGGCGCCCAGTGTGATCAGCGCCTTGCGGCGCCCGGGGTCGGCCTTGACCTGGAACTGGAACGACAGGCTGCGGGAGGGGCACACATCGATGCACTCGCCGCAGGCGATACACGCAGATGGGTCGGCGACCAGCTCGCCCCGGCGGGCCACGGCGTTTTGCAGCACCGGGCGCCCCTGGGGGCAGGCGTTCATGCACGCCCCGCACCGGTCGCACGAGTCGGGGTTGAGCGCCACCCGCAACGGGCCGCTGCGGGCCAGGAGGCCGTAGGTGACGCCGGCGGGGCAGAGGGTCCGGCACCAGAGGCGGCGGGCGACCAGCAGGTCTGCCAGCGCCACCGCCGGGATGATGATCGCCTCCCAGGCGAACCCGAACAGCACGAGGCGGTAGAGGTTCGCCTGGGGGCCGATCCACTCGAAGAGGGGCTGGCCGGCGAGGAGGCTGAGGGCCAGGATCGAACCTACCAGTGGATACCGAGCCCAGGCAGGCACAAACCGGTCTAGTAGCTTAAAACGCCGCCGGACCCAGTCCACCCCTTCGAGGAGAAAGCCGAGGGGGCAGAACCACCCGCAGAAGACCCGGCCCAGCAGAAGGTTTAGCAGCACAACGGGCAGCGCTGCAAGGGCCAGTGGTAGGACCCCCGTCTGCAGGGCAGTGAACGGGTCAGCCAGGTGGAACAAGCCCAGGAGATAGGAAGCCGAGTAGGTCCCCAGGTAAGCGCTCAGGCCGGCGAGCGGCGATAGCAGCACCACGGCTGCAACCAACTGGGAAACCCGGCGAAGGTGGTGCCACATAAGCTAGGCCTTTTCGATCTTCACGGCCGCCAGTTTGTACTCCGGCTGGAAGGAGATCGGGTCAAACACATCGTTCGTGACGATGTTGACCATGCGGTCCAAGGTCTCATCGTGCATGAGGGCCAGGGCGAAACCAGGCTGGGGCTCGCCGCGCCCGCCGACCTTGGCGTTCACCACGATCGAGCCGCGCCGGCTGGTGATCTTCACCTGATCGCCGGACTTGATACCCAACTTGGCAGCGTCCGCCTTGTTCAGCTCGCAGTAGCCCAGGTCGTTCTGGGCCCGGCGCAGCTCGGGCACCCGGCCGGTCATGGTGGCGGTGTGCCAGTGCTCCAGCACACGGCCGGTGGAGAAGGCGAAGGGGTAATCCTTGTCGGGCTGCTCCTGGGCCATCTGGTTCGGGCGGGTGAAGATCACGGCGCGGCCGTCGGGCTTGCCGTAGAACTTGATGCCCTCCTCCTTCTTGACCAGGGGGTCCGTCTCGGCGGTGTAGCGCATGGAGCCTTCCTTGCCGTCGTAAACCGGCCAGCGCAGGCCCCGGGCCTTCACCAGGTCGTCGTAGGCGCCCAGCTCCATGCCGGTGCCCAGCGACAGCGAGCGGTACTCCTCGTAGATATCCTTGAAGCTCTTGTACTTCTCGAAGTACTGGCCGTAGCCCATGCGCCTGGCCAGCTCTAGCACGATCCACTGGTCGGACTTGGCCTGGCCGGGCGGCTCGATCCCCTTCGCCATATGCTGGGTCCGGCGCTCGGCGTTGCCGTAAATGCCTTCCTTTTCGATCCAGGTGGCGGCGGGGAGCACCACGTCGGCCAGCTCGGTGGTACGGGTCGGGTAGATCTCAGAGACGACGAGGAAGGTCTTCTTCATGCCGTCTCGGTACTTGTTCACGTTCGGCAGGGTCTGACCGGGGTTGGTACACATCACGAACATGCTCTTGATGGAGCCGGTCACGGTGCCGTCGAACATCTTCATCATGTGCAGGCCGTTGGTGGCCTTGATGTTCTTGGGATCGACGCCCCAGACTTTGGCGACCGCCTCCCGGTGCGCCTGGTTGGCAACCTGCCGGTGGCAGGGGAGAAGGTGGCTCAGGGCGCCCGTCTCACGGACCGAGCCGCAGGCGGATGGCTGGCCGGTCAGGGAGAAGGGGGTGGAGCCGGGCTTGCAGATCTGCCCGGTGAGCAGGTGCAAGTTGTAGATCAGCGTGTTCAGGAAGGTGCCGTTGGTGCGCTGGTTGATGCCCATCGTCCAGAGCGAGATGATCCCCTTGCTCTGGTCGCCGAACATGCGGGCCACCTGGCGAATCGTGTTGGCGGGAACGCCCGTAATGCTCTCGGCCCACTCGGGGGTCATGGGCTCGATGAACTTCTTGTACTCCTCGAAGGGGATCGCCTTGGTGCCGTCGTTAAAGGAGCAGTGCTTGCTCACGAACTCGGTGGCGACCAGGTTCTCCATGACGATCACGTTGGCCATGGCGTTCAGCATAGCGGCGTCGGTGCCGGGCTTGAAGGTCATCACCACGTCGGCCTGATCGTGCACACGGTTGCGACGGGGATCGGCGACGATGATCTTGACGCCGGGGTTGTTCGCCTTGCGGTCGGTGATGCGGGAGAAGAGCACCGGGTGGCACTCGGCCATGTTGGCGCCGATCAGGAAGTAGTAGTCAGCCTTGTCGAAGTCGTCGTAGCTGCCCATGGGCTCGTCCTTGCCGAAGGTCTGGGCGAAGCCGGCCACGGCGGAGGCCATGCAGGTGCGGGGGTTGCCCTCCACGTTGTTGGTGCCGATGACGCCCTTCATGAGCTTGTTCCAGAGGTAGGACTCGTCGGCCGATGACTGGCCCGAGCCGTAGAAGGCGAGGGCGTCGGGGCCGTCCTTGGCGATGATCTCCTTCCAGGTCTTGGCGACCAGGTCGAGCGCCTCATCCCAGGTGGCGGGCTCCAGCTTGTCGTTCTTGCGGATCAGCGGGGTGGTAAGGCGGTCAGAGCCGCTCAGGTACTTGTGCAGGTAGAAGGCCTTCACGCAGAGCAGGCCCTTATTGACGGTGTTCTGGTCGTCGCCCTTGACGCCCACCACCTTGCCGTCCTTCACGGCTGCCATCACACCGCAGCCCACGCCGCAGTATCGGCAGACGGTCTTGGTCCAGGTGGCGCCTTCCAGCTCGGCCTTGCGGTCTTCCTGGGAGGGCGCAGGGTCCTTCCTGGCGCTGCAGCCGGCGGCTGCCAGGGCGGCGCCCAGGGCGATGGAGGTAAGGAGCTCCCGCCGCTTCAGTTCAAACATGGAGTAGTTCCTCCCTAAGCCTCGAAATGTACATAGGCCGGACTCACGTTGATGATCCCGTCGAGGGCGAGAATCTCCTCGACCAGCTTATCCAGCTCCGGATTGTCAGGAGCTTCGACCACGGCCACCAGGCGGCCCGGGCTGACCGGACCCTCCACCTTGGTGACACCCGGGCGCCGGTGGAGCGCCACGGCGGCGCTGCCGGCCCGCTCGGGCTTCACGTCGATCACGACGCCGGCGATGATCATGGCCTTACTTCCCCCGCTCGCCGTGGGGATCGTTGGAGTGGCAGTTCAGGCAGGAGCTCTTGCCGTTCTTCTGGGAGTGCTCCTCATTGGCGTGGCAGCGCACGCAGTTGGCGGTCACGACCTTGCGGGCGTCGGCGTTCAGGCGCAGCTCCTCCGGCTTCTCGTCGGACATGTTCACCTTGATGTGCCGGAAGCTGGTCTTGTACTTCTCCAGGAGGGTGTCCGGGTTGTGGCAGTCGCCGCAGGACAGCTGCTGCTTGCCATGCTCCGAGGTGGTAGCGTGGAAGGAGCTGACGTTCTTCTCCATGATGTGGCAGCTGCCGCAGGCGGCGGGCTCGGCGCCCGAAGCGGTCAGGGCGCCCGGGCCGAAGACCGCAGCCACAACGACCAGGGCTACGACCAGGGACCCGATCAGGATCGATCTGCGCATGTGTATACCCCCGCGTCTATCGATGTTCGTTCGGTAACAAACAAGAATAAAGAAGGCCCCGGGTGGTCTTCCACCCAGGGCCAGCGTAGCAATCAATGCTATATAGAGCCTTTCACAGTTCTTAATAAAAGATTACTTAGCCGAGAATGAACCGTTGGGAGAGCGGGGTTATAGTCTCTTGGGTCCCCTTCGGCCCTTATGGAACTATCAATCGAACTTATAACCGATCCCCCAAACGGTCTTGATGTGCTCGGGGTCGCCCGGGTTGCGCTCGATCTTCTCCCGCAGCCGGCGAATGTAGACCGTGACCGCCGCCTGGTCCCCTTCGTACTCCGACTGCCAGACCCGCTCCAGCAGGTGATCACGGGAGAACACCTGGCCGGGGTTGCTGGCCAACAGCCAAAGCAGCTTGAACTCCAGCGGGGTCAGTTCCACACAGGTCCCCCGCACGGTCACCTGATGAGCCACCCGGTCGATCACCAGATCGCCGGCGGAGATGCGGTCCGGGGTGGCGATGGGGACCGGCGCCGGAGCCCCTGCCCGCCGCAGGATCGCCCGCACCCGCAGCACCAGCTCCGAGATGCTGAACGGCTTGGTCAGGTAGTCGTCAGCGCCGAGCCGGAAGCCCACCACCCGGTCGGTCTCGTCCCCCCGGGCCGAGAGGATCAGAATCGGTACCTGGCTGCCGTGGGTCCGCAGCTTGTGGACCACCTCCAGGCCGTCCAGGCCGGGCATGGTAATATCCAAAATGATCAGGTCGGGCGCCGACTGCCGGCAGACCTGCAGCGCTGCGTTGCCGTTGACTGCGGTGACCACCTGGTATCCTTCCAGCTTCAGCGCCTCGCCGACCACCTTCAGGATCTTGGGGTCGTCGTCGGCGACGAGAATTTGCTTAGCGAGAGCCATCGGGCTCTACCTCCTCCGAGTGGGGGTCAGGCACAACGGGCAGGGTGAAGAGGAACCGGCTTCCGCCATGGGCGCCGTCCTCCACCCAGATCCGGCCGCCGTGCAGCTCGACCAGGTTCTTCGCCAGCGCCAGGCCAAGGCCGGTGCCCGGGTGCACCTCACCCTTGGACTCGATGCGCCGGAAGGCCTCGAAGACCAGCGCACGGTGCTCCGGCGCGATGCCCGGGCCCGTATCTTCCACGCTTACTTCGACCCAGCCGTCCCGGGGCGCCGCCGCTACCGTAACGCTGCCGCCCGCCGGGGTAAACTTGATGGCGTTGCCGATCACATTCATCAGCACCTGCTTGATCCGCAGGGGATCTACCATCAGCAGGGGCAGTCCCTCCATCGGACGAACCTTCAGATCGATCCGCTGCGACTCCGCCAGGGGCCGCAAGGACCGTTCCAGGGGGATGACCAGCTCGGGCAGGTCCACCACGTCGGTGAAGACCTGCAGGCGCCCCGCCTCCGACCGGGAGAGGTCGAGCAGGTTGTTGACCATCACCAGCAGGTGGCGGCTGGCCTCGGCCACATCCTCCAGGTACTCCCGGTTCTTCCCCTCCGCCTTGGCCAGGAGCAGTTCGGTAAAGGCGATGATTGAGGTGAGCGGCGTGCGCAGTTCGTGGCTGACGGTGGCAAGGAACTGCGACTGAAGCTGGTTGGCCTGCTCCAGGTTCCGGTTCGCCTCCGCCAGCTCCCGCGTCCGTTCGGCGACCTTGGCCTCCAGCCCCTGGTAGAGGTCGCGCAGGTTCATGGCCATCACTTCAATGTTGCCCGCCACAATGCCAAGTTCAACACTGCGCTTGAGCGGCTCCAGCTCGGCCGGGCGGACGAGCAGCCGGCCCGAACCGATTCGGGCGGCAATGCTCGCCAGCCGCTGCAAGGGGTTGGTCACGAGGTTCCGGGAGAGCAGGTAGATCACGATCAACGAGGTGAGCGTAATCGCTGCGATGACCCAGATCTGCGTCACAGCGTTGGCCTGAATGCGGTCGATCGCCTCGCTCATGGGCAGGGAGACGCTAATGGCGCCGCCGAGCTGCCCCAGCTTGTACCCTTCCCTGGGATACCCTGCCACGTCCAGGGTGCCGGCGGGTTCGCCATGGCAACGCAGGCACTCCGCCTCCATCTGGAGCGGCACGGCGTACCTGTAAACGGGCTCGCCCTTCTGCTCCACCTGTGCAAAGAACTCTTTGAGCTGATCGTTCTCGGAGAAGGCGGTCAGCGCTTCCCACTCAAACTTATCCGGGGCGTTCGAGGGGCGCCGTACCTGGAAGCGAGTCTGCTTGAGCGTCGCCCCGGTCAATTCCTGGAAGATGTCGCCCACGCCGCGCCCGACGGCGGCCGGGTTGAGCCCTTTGAACTCAAAGTGGCCGTTGCTGTCCACATTAATGCGGTCCTGGTTGCGCGCGATAAACAGGCGGGTGGCGATCAGCTGCTGCGTGATCATCTTCGCCTTGCCGTACATGTCCGCCTGGACATCCCGCTTCTGCTGCTGCCAGACCATGGCCAGGTTGGCGCTGAGCATCAAGACCAGCGTCAAGGTAATGCCTGCCATGAACTGTACGCTTAGCCTGCGCGACAACAGAGCACCCCCTTATACCTGGCTACAGTATACGTTCAAAGGGGGGAGGCGCTGGTATAGCACAATGTAGTCCTTTTTGGTTACCAGGTGACAGTTGTAGCACGAGTTCGCTAATATTGGCATTGATCCAGACCCATGAGATAGGGGTGGCAGCGTGAGGGGCCTGTTCGGCATCCTGTTCCTGGCGATCTTCGGGGGACTTACCTATTACGTCGGCCTGCGTGGCTGGGAGTGGGTCCACCTGTTGGCCCCGCAGCTCAGCGGGTGGATCTACTGGCTGCCCTTCCTGGTGATTTCGCTTTCCTTCATGCTGGCCCGCTTTGGCGGCCGTTTCCTTCCCCGGCCGGCGGTCCGTGCGCTGATCAGGGTGGGCGCCTACTGGCTCATGATCTTTCTCTATGCGGTCCTCACGCTTCCCCTGCTCGACCTTGCCGGGTGGCTGCTCCCCGCCGGGGTGACGCAGGGGCTGGGCACGGCGGTGGGGACCACGGTGCTGCTGCTGTTGGTCGGCGCCCTGCTCTACGGCGTCTGGCGGGCGCGCAACGTGGTGGTGGTGAACTACGAGGTCACCATTGCCAAGCCCGCCGGGAACCATAAGGATATGCACGTGGTGCTGGTCTCCGACACCCACGCCGGGGCGATCAACGGCAACGACCGGCTCCGGCACATGGTGGGCATGGTCAACGAGCTGAACCCCGACCTGGTGCTCCTCTGCGGCGACGTGATGGACGATGACGCCGAGGCCTTCCTGGAGCACAGGATGGCGGACGAGCTGACGGCGATCAAGTCGCGGCTGGGCGTCTTCGCTGTGCTGGGGAACCATGAATATATCTCCGGCGGCGTCCGTGAGTACCTGCGGGAGATGAAGCGGATCGGCATCCCCGTCCTCGTGGACGAATGGGTGAAGGTGGATGACAGCTTCTATGTGATCGGCCGCGACGACGTGTCGGCCCGGGGCTTCGTGGGGCGCCCCCGCAGGCCGCTGAAGGAGATCCTGGGCGGTGTCGATCCCTCGCTGCCCCTGATTCTGATGGACCACCAGCCCTCACGCCTGGTGGAGGCGCAGCAGGCTGGAGTCGACCTGCTGGTCGCCGGACACACCCACCGCGGGCAGATGTTCCCCAACCAGTACATCACCCGGCGGGTCTTCGAGGTCGACTGGGGTTATTTGAAGAAGGGAGCGATGCACGTGATCGTCTCCCTCGGCTTCGGCACCTGGGGGCCGCCGGTACGCATCGGCAACCGGCCCGAGGTGGTCAGCATTCGAGTCAGGTTTGGTGAGAACTGATTCTCAACCCTCGGATGGGTGAAGGCCGATCCGGGGGGCTGATTGTCCGGGCTTTGGGGAAGACTGGACAAGATGACTGACACTGTCTTTGGGTACTGGGGTGCCGAAAATGCCGTACATTTTCTTGGGGCTGGCGGCCATTGTCATGCTCGTGGTGGCAGTGCGCCATAAGGCTTCACCGTTGCTTGCGTGGTCCTTCGTGACTACCGGTGGGGCGATCACGATCGGTGACCTGTTCGTGACAGGCATCTTGTTAATGTATATGTACAAGCCTGGGTTTTTGCCGAAGTACCCCGACAACTATCTGGGTGTGCTGATTGCCGAGTGCCTATTCGTACCCGCCTACTACACATGCCTGTCGTCCTTCTCCGGCCGCTACCGGTACCTGATTTACTGCCTCGCAGTCATCCCGATTCTTCTGTTGGAGGTTCTCTTTCTTCACCTGGGGGTCTATGTCCATCGGACTTGGACCTTCTGGCACAGTACGATCCTTTTTCTGTTGTATAGTCTCGTCGCTGCGTACGCCGCTGGTTCCTTTCAACGAACGGGCTATTCAACTTGGCATCGGCTGATGGTGGTGGCGTCGACCGTCTACTATGCGATGAACCTATGGGGGCTGTTGCCGTTCGGCATCCTTCGTCTGGCCCGTATGCATCTATACATCGTCGAGCCGGATGAACTGGACCACGTCCTGACGTCGTTGCTGCTGCATGCTGTGCCGTTTACCCTGACCGGTATTCTTGGGACATGGTACCGATTGAATCACCGTCCCGCGTTTCTGGTGGCCGTCGGCCTGGCATTTGCTCTGTGGATTACTCAGCTCCAGCGTTGGGGAATCTGGACGGCGCAGCCTCCTTGGAACCCCTGGCTGGCAGGATTTCTAATCAGCCTGGTCCAGGGCGGGATCGGGTGGGTCGACCGCTGGTTCTCCGCCCACGTCCCACGCCGCATCCCGCCATGGGAGCCGCCGCGGGAAGCCATCAGGCCAAGGCGATAACCCACCGGGAAGAAATACCCGGTGGGTTCCGTCTGTCGGCGGCTAGGTCATGTCAAACACCAACCGCGCCTTTACCTGTCCCTTCTCGACGGCGGCAAAGCTTTCGTTGACCGATTCCAGGCGACGCTTTTCGTACTCAACCCTGGTTCTGCCCTGAGCGTGTAGCTCAAAGGTCTCGGCCAGGTCGAGCCGGCTACCCACGATCGAACCAATCACGTGCAGACCGTTCAGTACCGTCTCGAAGATCGGCAACTGCATCGTATTCTCGGCGGGCAGTGCGACCAGAACGGCCCGCCCGCCGGGGCGCAGCGAGCGGAAGGCCTGCTCAAACACCCGAGGGGTTGCTGCGAACGGAAGCGAGGCATCGGCGCCACCAAGCCTTTGAATGGCGGCGATCGGATCTTCCTGACCCGCGTTCACCACATAGTCCGCCCCCAATTCCCGGGCCATCTCGAGTTTTTCGGGCATCAGGTCCACCGCCACGACAGAGGCGCCTGCAATCTTGGCGTACTGCAAGGCCAGATGCCCCAGACCACCCACCCCGTAGATGGCAATTAGGTCGGATGACCTCGCTCCAGAGACCTTGACAGCCTTGTAAGAGGTGACGCCGGCACATGTCAGCGGCGACGCCTCAAAGGGGTCCACCCCCTTGGGGACCTTGACCACGTTTCGGGCAAAGGCAAGGGCGTACTCGGCATAGCTCCCGTCCATACTGTAGCCCGTGCGCTCCTGGGATTGGCAGAGCGTCTCCCAGCCGGAGATGCAGTACTCACATGAGCAGCAATTGTATCCCAGCCAGGGCAGCGCCACCCGGTCCCCTTCCTTGACCTCGGTCACTCCGGGCCCCACAGACTCGACAATGCCGATGCCCTCGTGTCCGGGAATCAGCGGCAGTTTCGGTTTCACGGGCCAGTCGCCGTGGGCTGCATGGATGTCGGTATGGCATAGCCCGCAAGACTCGATCTTCACCACCACCTGACCGAGGCCTGGTTCAGGCTTTGGAACCGCTTCGATTGACAATGGTTTGCCGAGCTCGCGTACGACTGCTGCCTTCATGGTTGGCACGGCCAAGCGACCTCCTTTGGACTGGTTAGGCACCGTGCATCAGCTTGCCCGAAAAGGTCCCGGAAAACTACGAGCCTGCTTCCTTCCAGGTCGTCTACCGCTATCGGTGAGTTCACGGTGACCGCAACGGCGGCGCCCGGGCCTTTCGGTCCGGGCGCCGCCGTTTTTCCTATTGATACTCAACCTGCACCTTGTAGCCGTAGGGACGGGCCGCCTCCTGCAACAGCGCCTCGAACTGGAGGCGGGCCTGCTTGTCCAGGTTCTCGGCGGTGGCCGACTTCCGGAAGGCCTCGTCCAGCTTGACCGACAGGGTCTGCATCTCACTGGCGGTCAGGTCGCCGTTGCGGAAGATGCCCACCGCGGTCAAGATCCGCAGGGAGGCCGCATCCGGCTCCACATACAGCAGCTGCGGCTTC
Source organism: Symbiobacteriaceae bacterium (assembly GCA_050789255.1). Taxonomy (GTDB): domain Bacteria; phylum Bacillota; class Sulfobacillia; order Symbiobacteriales; family Symbiobacteriaceae; genus JBOZRQ01. The sequence continues at coordinate 2,609 of JBOZRQ010000050.1, read as the reverse complement.
GGCACGGTCAGGTTGACCGTTTTGGTGGCCGAACTCTGTGACAGATGCTCTGCGACCGCCCAGCCCTGCAGGTCGAAGCCCACTGCCAGCTTCGCCCGCTGGGAGATCCAGAACTGCCGGCCCGTCAGCTTGCGGGGGATCACCGAGCTGCCCCAGACCGGGTCGTCATGCTCAAGGAGTTCCAGCGCTGCCCCTTCCACCGTCACCAGCTTGGCGACGGGCATCACCCGCTCCACCACCACCGATGCGTCCCAGCGAGGGCCGGCGGGCCGGGAGGAGAGTTGGTACCCAACCCAGAGCACGGCCACTACGGCGACCACGACCCCTGCCCGGATTGCCCAAGTACGAATGTTGCGCAACGACGTCCCCTCCTCGCCAGATTGGATAGGTATGAACTATCCAATGCAATAGAGTATGGATGGATGAGGAAGGTTCGGACGGAAGGGATTCCCGAACGTCTTGTCATAGTTTGTAGCTAAGAAACTGATGAACGGGGTGGGGCGCCGTGGCCCGATCGTATTACGACATCCTGCAACTCCAACCGGATGCCACCGCTGAACAGATCAAGGAAGCTTACCGGAGCCTGGCCTGGAAGGCCCAGTCCGACGGCGGCCAGGAGGCGCTGCGCGAGATCAACGACGCCTATGCCACGCTCTCCAGCCCGCAGCGCCGGGCCGAGTACGATCAGAGCCTGGCCGCGGGGGGCGCGGCCAACGCCGAGCCGCAGCGTCCCCGGTATGAGGCGCCCCGCTTCGAGTCGGCAGCGGCGGAGGGGCCGGGCTTTCACCCGGTGCTGCGCCTGTTCGGCGCGATCTTCGAGGTCAGTTACTTCATATCCCGGGTTCGGTACTGGTTCATCCCCATCAACCTGCTCCTGGGCGCCGCCGCCGTGGTCGGCTTCTTCGGCACGCTCTCCAACTACCGCAGCGCCCCGTCACAGCAGGTGCCCTATGTCACCACGCTTTCGAGCGTGGTCGGCGGGAGTGAGTCGCACAGCTACATCACGGTCACAGGGCGGCGCAGCGAGGAGCACTGGTATAGCTCCACGGGCGACAGCCCCACGATCTACTACTACGCCCTCATTGCCGGCAACAACGTGCTGATCGTCAAGGGCAAGAACCTGCCCGCGTCCGGCTCCTACACGGGCCAGCTCAAGCCGTTCCCGGTGACGCTCCGCACGCTGGTGGAAGAGGATGCGAAGGATCCCCAGCTCCCCGCCGGGGTCAAAATCGGCACTGTCGTCTACCTGGACACCGACTTCACGCCCACGGCTCAACGGACCTATCTGATCCTCCTGGTCCTGCTGGGGCTGGCGGCGCCCGTCTTGCTGGTACCGCCCCTGCTCAAGTACTCGATCTTCTCGCCCAGGCAGGGTGGGGCGATCGCCCCGCCTGAGCAGGGCACGCCGTGGCCGGTCCCCGTGTCCGCAACCGGCCGGTTTGTGGCCGATGACGGCTCCAAGTCCCAGGAGACCCGGTTCCCGGCCTACCTGGCCAGGACTGGGGTGCCAGAGTACCCCCTGGAGGTGCGCTTCGAGCGGATGCTCAAGGGCACCCGGCTGGCCAGCTACACGATCACCATCCCCGCTGGCAGCGACGTGCAGTGGGGCTATGAGTACGGCGGAGGCGTTCCCCTGCCCACGGTCTCCTTCGGCAAGCTTGCCAGGGTCTCCGTCCCAACGGAGGCGGACGCCAGAGCGATTGCCGAGCAGTTCGCCCAGGGGAATCTGCAGGGCTAAATGCCGCGTACCGTCCAATCTGAGCGAATGTTGCATAGACTACAGAAAGCAACCTTATGAGTGAGCAGACACCCGAGGGAGGAGGGAAGCGTCTCCATGATTTCCCACTCACAGCACGATTGGAGTCTGCACCGGAAGGGCTTCGCCGATCAGGCCCGGCACCAGGAGAAGATCAAGGAGGCCATCAAGCAGAACCTCCCGGACATCATCGCCGAAGAGAGTATCATCACCAGCGACGGCAAGAAGCTGATCAAGGTCCCGATCCGGAGTCTGGAAGAGTACCGCTTCCGCTTCGACCCCTACCAGGGCGACAAGGTGGGCCAGGGTGACGGCGACTCACAGGTCGGTGACGTGCTGGGCCCCGGGCCGAACAAGGGGCAGGGCGCCGGCGGCGACCAGGCAGGCGACGCCGCCGGTGTGGACTTCTACGAGGCGGAGCTCTCGGTCGACGAGCTTGCCGAGCTGATCTTCGAGGACCTGGGCCTGCCCGATCTGCGCCCCAAGGCGACCCACGAGATCCCCACCGAGGAGATTCGGTTCACCGAGGTCCGCAAGCAGGGACCCATGTCGAACCTCGACAAGCGGCGCACGATCATGGAGAACCTCAAGCGCAACGCCAAGAACGGCGTGCCGGCCGTGGGCGACATCAATAACGACGACCTGCGCTTCCGGGTCTGGGAGCAGGCCACCCGCCCGAGCAGCAGCGCCGTGGTCATCGCCATGCGGGACGCCTCGGGCTCCATGGGCGAGTTCAAGAAGTATATCACGCGCAGCCTCTTCTTCTGGATGGTCCGCTTCCTGCGGACCAAGTACCAGGACGTGGAGATCGTGTTCATTACCCATCACTCTGAAGCGCAGGAGGTCGACGAGC
>JBOZRQ010000049.1:0-270817 GCA_050789255.1 Symbiobacteriaceae bacterium | reverse complement strand
GTAGAGCGCTAACCGGCGGCGGGGCAACCTCCTGCGGGCTAAAATCGCAACGTCCTCGGAGGTTGCCCCTTGTCCCCCCGACACCCCCCACGCCTCTGGCTATCCCCGTCGCCGATCGTCCGGTTCGCAGCTGACGCTGCTGCGGCTAGTGGCGGGCAGAGCCCGCCACTGGGTCGCACATGTCGCCACGACCGGCTCTGCTTATGGTTGAGCAAAATCTTGCACCCATAGGGAAGCCGCCCGGGCCCGGGCGGCTCTTCTTGTGTTCTGGCCCCTGGCCAGGGGAGGATTTCCCGACCCGGGGACGGAAAGCTATGTGGGTCGGAAGGAGGAAGGCCGGTGACATTGTCCCAGTTCATCCGCGGCGCCGCCGAGGCGCATACCGGTACTCCCTGGTCCTGGGCTGCGCGGGAGCGGGTCATTCGCTACCTGGGCGACCTGGGTTTTAACCTATATGTTTACGCCCCGCAAGGGGACCCGCTGGTTCGGGAACGCTGGTGGGAGCCCTACCTGCGCGACGAGGTTGACGCGTTTGTCGACATGGCCCAGTTGGGCGCCCGCCGCGGCGTGCGCTTCTGCTACGGCCTCTGGCCCGAGGAGCCGGATACGGCCCGGGTGCTGGCAAAGCTGAAGCCGTTGTACGATGGCGGCATTCGCTTCTTCGCCCTCCTCGGCGCCGACGGAGCGCTCTGTCGGGCGATCCTTGCCGAGCTTCCCGGCACCACGTTGCTAAGCGATTCCGGGAGCGAAGCGCCTCCGGAGGTCGAGGTGCTGGTGGCGACTGGCGGCAAGCCGCCAGCCGTCGCGGACGTCCTGGAGGCAGGGCGCCTATGCCGGCGCCCGCCGGTGCTGTGGGAGCCCTACCCGGGCTCCGAGCAGTTCCTTCACCTGCGCCCGGCCCCGGGATGGGCTCCTGGCGTGCTGGAAGAGGCGGCAGGCGTGCTGGTCGATGTGGGGCCGAACCCCGAGGCTGCCAGGGTGCCCTTGCACACCTGGGCCGCCTTCTTGCGCAACCCCGGCACGTATGATGCCGAGCGGGCCTGGGTGCAGGCCCTCGCCCACGTGGCCGGTGAGGCGGCGCCCGCCCTGCGGCTGCTGGGGGAGCTCACACAGCCCGGCGTGCAGTTGCAGCCCGGTGCGGCCGACCCTCGCATTCGCCTGGAGGCTTGGGCACGGGCGGCCGACGTGCTGAAGAACATCCCCGACAAGCCCCTGCGGGAGGACCTCCGACCGTGGGTGGCCAAACTGGCGCTTTCGGCCGATGCCGGGTTGAAGGCACTTGCGGCGGTGGCCGCACCACCGGGGCAGGCCGAGCGGCTGCGTGGCCTGGCGCTTTCGGCGCTGTGGCGCCTGCGTGAGTCCGGCGTATGGGTCGCCGGCGATCAGATGGAACGCTACATCCGAGACTGTCTGCGCAGCCTGTAGCAAGCCGCGTCCGTCAGCGGTTGTGGAACCAGCGGACGATCCAGCCGGCGCCCCAGGCCATTAGCCCGACGGCGACGAACCAGGCTACGAACCGGGCAAGAAACCAAACGATCGCCAGGAAGTCTGACAAGAGGGGATTCCTCCTCACTTTCACACCCTAAAGAAATACGGTAGATCGGCGCAACTCCCTCTTTAGGAGGTATACCCTATCATGGAGCATCCCGGCCACTCGCTGCCCGAGTTCCAGAAATTCCACCAGTGGCTCGATCAGGAGAAGGGGTTTGGGCAGGACCCCATTCGCAACGCACTCTACTTCACCACCGAGGTAGGCGAAATGGCCAAGGAGATTCTGCGCATGGCCTGGCGCATGGAGAGCCTTGGTCCGGATCACCCGTCGGTCGAAGAGGCGCGGGTCAACCTCGGCTATGAATTGGCCGACTGTCTGGCCTACCTGCTAAAGCTGGCCAACTACACCGGGCATGACTTGCAGAAGGTGTACACAGAAAAGATGATGGAAAACATAAATCGGACCTGGAGGTAGCTCAATGACCGGAGGAGTTCTGACCGTCGCCCTCAACGCAGCGGTCGACGTGTCCTACGTTGTCGACAACTTTGCCGTGGGCAAGATCAATATGGTGGGCGAGCACATCCGCGTGGCGGGCGGCAAGGCTAATAACGTCGCCCGGGTTCTGGCCTCCCTCGGCCAGAAGGTGACCGCTACCGGCTTCACCGGGGGCAGCAGTGGGCGCTTCATCCGCGAGGATCTTGCCTCCCACGGTATCGCCGTGGAATTTGAGGAGATGCCGGGGGAGAACCGGACCTGCACGGCCGTGGTCGACCCGGTCGGCAAGACCCTCTCCGAGATTCGTGAGAAGGGACCCACCCTCGGTGAGGCTGACACCGAGCGCTTTCTGGACCGCTTCCGCCGGCTGCTGATGCGCGCCGATCTGATCGTTATTTCGGGGTCGTTGCCGCCCGGCGTCCCCGCGGACTTCTACCGGCAGCTGGTGAGCGAGGCCTGGCGCGGCGGTCAGGTGCGCACCATCCTCGACGCCTCGGGCAAGGCCCTCAAGGAGGCGCTCTCTGCCCAGCCGTACATGGTGAAGCCTAACATCGACGAGCTGGAGGAGTGGGCGGGCCAGCCGCTGCGCGACGAGGCAGCCATCCTCTCGGCTGCCCGCCGCCTTATGGATACCGGCCCTCTGGTAGTTGCTGTCTCCCTGGGCGCCGACGGCCTGCTGCTGGTTTCCCCCGAAGGAGCATGGCGGGCCGTGCCGCCCGCGATCCAGCCGGTGAACACGGTCGGTTCCGGGGATTCCCTGGTAGCCGGCTTCGCCGCCGGCCTTATGCAGGGCCTCCCGGCGGAAGAGGTGCTCCGACTGGCCGTCGCCTGCGGCACCGCGAACGCCTTGACCCGCTCGGTGGCCGTGGTCCATGGCGCCGACCTCGATCAGATTCGGCCCCAGGTCCGGGTCGAACGCATCGGCTAACCATTGGACGAGACCGCATCGCTTTCGGTGCGGTCTTTTTTCGTCCGAAAGCCTGTGCGCGCATTCGTGTTTTGTCAACTGCGCACACTAGCACTGTCCCAATCCTAAGCGGAGGTGAGCCGTTTGGCACAGCGAATCGCCGTCGAAGACGGATTGGAGAATGTGAAGGACGCCCTGCGCCGCAACGGTTTTGAGATCACCAAAATGACCAACGGCACCATGACCAACGTCGCCGCAGCCGTCGTCACCGGCATGTCCGACAACTTCATGGGGATTCACGACACGAACGGCAACAAGTTTCCGGTGATCGCCTGCAACGGCATGACTGCTGACGAGGTTGTGCGCATGGTGCAGGATCGCACGGCGGGGAATCAGTAAGATGGCGCTCCTTGAGATCAGCGTCGTCCCCGTGGGCACCGAGAGCCCGTCGTTCTCAAGCTTCGTGGCCCAGGCCTGCAGGGAGGCCCAGCGCAACGGGATCAAGTACGACGTTACCCCGACCTCCACGGTCATGGAGGGCGACCTCCCTGCGCTGATGGACGTCGCCCGCAAGATGCACGAGGCGGCCTTCCAGGCCGGCTCGCAACGGGTGGTCACCAACATAGCCATCGACGAGCGCCGCGACAAGGACCTCCAGATGGAGGACTCCGTCCGAACCGTGCGCCGCGAGGTATGAAGAGAAGGAGCACCCGGTCGCCGGGTGCTCCTCTTCACGGTTGCGAGTGTTTTGGACGCACAACCGGCTCATAAGGGACAGCCCGACGCGTCCATCGGCGACATACGAAGCGGCGCCCGATGGAGACGTACCGGAGGAGGAGGTGTCAGGAGGACGCCTCCGACCCCCTTAACGGGCCGCCTGCGTCCACGGATGGACGTCAGGCAGCCCCGGCTCCATCGGGTGTCGCGTCACTCCTGCTCCGGAGCCGATGTGCGGCGGCGCCCTTATGAACGGGTTGTTGCCACGGGCACAGCCGGGGCCTGGCTGGCCAGAGCCTGTTCCGCAGCGATGATGGCGTACTTGGTGAAGCTGCCGGCCTCTCGGGAGGTCAGGTTGCCGTAGTCGCCGGGACGGACCCTGTCACCGGCGCCCTGCACCTGGGCCAACCGCATCTTGGTTGCATCGGAGAGCAGCGACTTGCGATTGCGTGCCACGTGATATCCCCCTCTTCGTCCGCGGTCAGTCGATTCGAGCGATGCCGGGCTTGGGCCCGCGCTCCTTGGGAATGAAGGTCTGACACAGGGTTTGGTTGGACCGGGCTGCCTCACCGCCGATCGTGCCGATCTCCATGTTGGCGTTGCGCAGCGTCTCGGGGTTGTTCTGGACCATGATCTTGGAGGCCTTGCACTGATCACCGCTGCCGTAGTAGTAGCAACTGTTGACCGTGCAGTAAATCTCCTGGCTGGCCATAGGCTTCACCTCCCGGTGTTAGTCTCCGCGTATGCCGTTCTGTTCATGCTTCGGTCGAACCCCTGCCAATTACGCGTACCGAAACTATGCCGCGAGCCCTACTGCCGCAGCGCGTCGAGCCACTGCCGCCGGGCTATGCAAACCCGCATAAATCACCGTGATTTTCTTGGACAATGCCCTTGCAGTTGACGTCGCTATCCGTTATATTGTGATAGGTTGCTTGTTCCGTTACGGGTGCAGGAATGCTCGTGGCTAAAACCGAATCCCATATCTTGTCGACTTGACTTTTCGGTTAGCCTCATCTAAAATGCACCGTATTGCGAGCCAACTTTCCGGTTTAAAACGTTCGGAGGTTGAGACGGCTCAACAGTGGTCCCAATTAAACAGGAACCTAGTACGCCTTAAAGGGTTGGGGCTTCGACGAGAGTGCCTGACTTTTCCCCCGTGGGCGTAACGATGGTCCCGTCTAGCTTGAGAGGGCTAGAATCTACGCCAAGGGGGAGTTACCGTGTCGTACTCTACGTTCGGTCGTCATGTCACCATGGACCTGCGCGAAGTCTCTTTTGACCTTCTCAACGACGCCGATTTCCTTCGCAGTGTTATGATCGAGGCCGCTAACAGGTCTGGGGCGACCATCGTCGGGGAAAACTTCATCAAGTTCAACCCCCAGGGCGTTACCGGAGTGCTGGTGCTCTCGGAATCCCACCTCTCGATCCACACCTACCCCGAAGAGGGGTTCGCCGCCGTCGACTGTTACACGTGCGGCACCGCTGTTGACCCTGAAGTCGCCTGCGATTACATGAAGAAGGTTCTGGGCGGCCGGGTCGCCGGCTACCGGGCGCTGCAGCGTGGCTGTGGCCAAATCGAAGACCTTCCTCAGCTCCGTCTGGCGGCTGCCAACTAAATCTGCATATCCAACGAGGCTTCCCATCTGGGAAGCCTCGTTTTATTTTCCGTTCGCTTCCATCTGGCAGGAAAATACAATCATACGTCGAATTTTCTCGTCAAATATTCCGTAATGATCGATCATGCCTGGAAGTTGCGTGCTTGGGGGGAGCGAGGGACATGCAAATTCGCACGCGGTCCCTGATCCCGGCAGCCCTCATGGGACTGGTTCTGCTTTACGAACTGGTTTGGAAGGGGAGCGTCGTCCAGCCGGGGTCTTGGGGTGAACGGACCATCGACCTGTTGTTGTTCTTCTTGGTCGGACCGCTAATGGCCTGGTGGGGACTGGGTACCGCCAGGGGACTCCTCCAGCGGCTGGCCCGGTCGGAGGCTGCCATCGAGGAGAAGAGCCGGCTCCTCGAACAGCGGAACCGACAGCTGCAGACCGTTCTCCACGCCTCCCGGGCGATGGCCGCGGTGCTGGACCTCACGGAGGTCGCCGGGCTGGTCGTGCGCCAGGTGGTGAACTATACCCGGTTCACAAAGGCGGTGCTGATCCTGGGTGGGGCCGACGAGCGCTCCCCACTCTCGCTGGCTGCCAGCCACGGCCTGCCGTCCCAGCATCTCGAAGAGTTCATGCAGGCCCTCAAGGGGTCGCAAAAGGGCTCCTCGCCCGTGGAGTGGTGCCGGCTGACCCGGCAGCCTGTCGTGGTCGAGCACCTGGGCAAGGACTTCCGGACGGCGGGCCTGCAGGCGATCTTTGCCCAGGCCGGGGTAGAGGCCATGGTGGCCGTCCCGCTGCTTTGGCAGGACCGGTTTCGCGGAACGCTGGTGGTCTACCAGGAGAAGAGCGGGCCGATCTCCACAGCGGAGATTTCGCTTGTCTCGGCGCTGGCGGCGCAAGCGGCCCTGGCCCTGGAGAATGCGCGCCTCTACACAGTCACCTCGCAAAACCGAACCCGGCTTGATACGGCCCTGGAGTTCCTGGAAACGGCCGCCGCCGGCCTGGCGCACACTCAGGTTGGTGTCACGCCGCTGCTGCGCCACGTGGCGCAGGCGGCTGCCAAGCTGTTTGAGCCTGCGTGCATACGGCTTACGGTGACCCGCTCAGGGCGCCGCACCCCGCAGGTGATCGTCGAGTGCGCCGGCACAGACCTGGAAGCGGTCGCCCAGGCCCAACCCTTGCATGCCCTGCCGATCACCCTGGACGGCGAGCACTTCGGCACCCTGGAACTCTGCCGGGTGGAGGCCGACCACCCGCTGGACGAGGAGGAGCTGCGGATCCTGCAGGCATTCGTCCACCTTACGGGGTCGGCGCTGGGCAACGCCGCCCTCGTGGCCGACATGCGCAACGCAGTAGCCGAGGTAGAGCGGGCCTATATGGGGACGCTGGAGGCGCTCATCAAGGCCCTGGAGATCCGGGACCATGAAACCGAGGGTCACTCCCGCCGGGTGGTGCAGTACACGCTCTCCCTGGCCCAGCAGCTTGGTGTGCCGGAGGAACAGCTGGTGCCGATCATGCGGGGCGCCCTCCTGCACGACATCGGCAAGATCGGGGTGCCCGATGCGATTCTGCGCAAGCCGGGGCCGCTCGACGAGCATGAGTGGGAGATCATGCGGCAGCACACCCGCTTCGGCTACGAGATGCTCAAGGGCATTGAGTTCCTGAAGGAGGCCACCTCGATCATCCTCCATCATCATGAGCGGTACGACGGGACCGGTTACCCCGAGCGGCTGGCCGGGGAGGCGATCCCCCTCGGCGCCCGGATCTTTGCCGTTGCGGACGCCTACGATGCGATCACCTCGGACCGGCCATACCGCAAGGGGCGCAGCCACGACTACGCCCTGGAGGAGATCAGAAAGGGCGCCGGCACCCAGTTCGATGCCCGTGTGGTCGATGCGCTCATGTCTCTTCCCGCAGAGGAACTGGATCGCATACGGGGGCGTGAGCTTGAAATGGTACGTGTATAAACGAACGGGAGGGGCACTGGGCCCCTCCCGATTTCTTGCTTATTTGCCGCCGCTCCGCATCGCCAGGACCGGGCTGTAGGTCGAGACCCCTCCGGCGTAATGGACCTGAGCGAAGAAGGCCCGCATGTTCCCGGGCGGGATCGTGCCCCGCCAGGTCCAGCCGTCCTTGCCGTTGGTGTCCTCCCCCAGCTTCTGCGGCTCCGAGTTGGGCACGGCCCAGAAGAAGACTACTTTCTGCGCATCGGCGTATCCCTGCAAGGTGTAGGTGTGCTCGCCATCGATGATCAGCCAGCCATTCTCAGTCGGGGCGAAGGGCTCCACCTTGAAGGTGTCCGTACGCTGGAGCATGGTGCGCATCTGGAGGGCTCGGATGGCATCCTCCAGGGTCACCTTCTCCTCGGAGGCCTTCAGGGCTGCTCGCTCGGCGTCCTGGACCAGCTGCTTGTTCTTGTCCTCCGCCAGCTTCAGGTCTGCCTGTAGGCGAGCGATCTCACCTTGCAGATTCTCCGGGCTCTTCTTCTTGCTGCAGCCGGTAACGGTCAGAGTCAGGGCTGCCAGAACGGCGACCGCCAGCAGCGTTCCTCGTTTCATCCTTGCCACTCCTTCCCTCGTGGGGCTCTGCCAGACATAACGTAGAACTCGTTAAAAAGTTTCGCCCTGTCTGCAGGTTTTGCGGGGATTGGGCGCGCGTCATAATTCCGGAGCCCGTCCATAGACATGGGTAGCGGAGGGGATTGCATGTCCAGGCAGAGGCTCTTGGAGACGGCGGAGTCTGCCGTGCAGCGCATGCAAGGAGCCGCCGCTCAGTTTGGCGAGGCCTTTGCGACGTTCCGGGAGAGCCGCCTTTATGTCCAGATCATCCTTTCGGGGATCATGGTGGCTGGCGCAGGCCTCGTGAGTGTGGTGCCCGTTGGCCCGCTCGCCCAGGCCAAGGCAGCGGCAACCTGGGTCGCCACTTCGGACTACGACTTCAAGGGCACAGCGCTCGGCCTGAACGGCTGGGCCAGGGAGCGCGGCGGCTGGACGAGGGCCATGAGCGGTCTGATGGCCGCCGGCGTGGAGCGGGCAAAGACCTGGGTGGAACTGCCCGAAACCGCCCCCTCGGCTTCTCCCCCTCAGCAGCAAGAGGAAGCCCAGCCCCGACCCCAGGCCACACCCCCCTTGAGCCAGCCCGCCCCGACGGCGCCAGCGGAGAGCCCCCGCGCCGCGGCGAAACCGGTGATGCCCGTCTCCGGCACCGTGCTGTACGAGTTTGGTTGGCCCCCGCCCGGCGGGGGAGATCTGTTTCACCACGGGATCGACCTGGTGGCCAAGGCCGGCACCCCGGTGATCGCCGTGGCCGACGGGACCGTCATGAAGGTGCTGCATGACGAGAAGCTGGGTCAAGTGGTGGAGATTCGCCACGGCAACATGCTCGGGGTCTACGCCCAGGTCGACGGTGTCCTGGTAAAGGCCGGGCAGCAGGTTCGGCAAAGCGATCCGATCGCGACGGTCGGAAGCCCTTCCGGGCTGGAGAAGTCCCTCCCGCCCCATGTTCACTTCGAGGTGCGCATCTGGCCTGACCGCAACTCGGTCGACCCGGCGAGCTACCTCGGGCTGGGAGGGCGAAAACTCTGAGGCTGGGAGATATCGCCGGCATGAGGGTGCGGGTCCACTGGCTCTTCGTGGCCCTCCTTGTTGCCGGCACTTTCGCGGGGTATCAGATGGAGGTGTTGGTGCTCCTGGGCTCACTGGCAGCCCACGAGCTGGCGCACCTCATTGTGGCGTGGGTGCTCGGTGTGCATGTGGAGGAGCTGCTGCTCACCCCCCTCGGCGGCATGGCGCTGCTGGACTCCAGCCTGGAGGCTGACCCCCAGGCCGAGGCGTCGGTCGCGATGGCCGGACCGTTTCAGAGCTTTTTCCTGGCCGGGTTCGCCCTCTTCCTCAGCGGCAGCGAACTGTGGGATCAGCGGTTGCTGCGGTTCTGTTTTGAGCTGAACACCAACCTGGCCTTCTTTAACCTGGTGCCCGCCCTGCCGCTGGATGGCGGACGTGCCTTGCGCGGGCTGCTGGCCCAGCGCTGGGGCTACCGCACCGTCACCCGATGGATGGTCTGGTCCGGACGGCTCTGTGGCCTGATCATGTCTGGGGCTGCCGTGCTAGTGCTCTGGAAGACCGGCCAGTTCTTCGCCACCCCGCTGATCGGCGGGATCTTTGTCGGCCTCACGGCCGGACGGGAGATGGATGGCGTGACCTATCGCTCCTACCGCCAGTTCCTGCAGAAGCGAGAGCGGCTAGCCGCCCGCCGGGTACTGCCCACCGGCCAGATGGTGGCCGTAGAGGGCACCCGCCTCAGCGAGGTGTTGGAGCATCTCGCTGCCCGCCGTTATCACCTGGTCCTCGTGGTGGACCGGAACCTTCGCCCCCTGGGGACGCTCCACGAGGCGGAACTGATGGACGCCTTCCAGGAACTCGGCCCCCAGGTGACGGTCGAGCAGATTCTCGATATGTAAGCAAAACACCCCGGCTGTGTCCCAGCCGGGGTGTTTTGCGATTAGTCGGGCAGGAGCTTCTGTCCGATCAACTGGGCCAGATCGCCCAGGACAATCCGGAGGCGGATCGAGGTCGGGCTTACCGTGAGCAGCAGGTGGTAGTCGCCGCTGCGGAAGACTTGAACCGGCGTGGTGAATCCGGGGACGTTGGGCTGCTGGCCAATGGTCTCCCAGCCAACCACATCCGCTTCCTTGAGATAGAAAGCCCGGACCTGCTCGTACTCGGCCTGTGCCGGGTAGACCCGCTCGACGATGATGGAGCCAGGGGTGATCTCTTTGGCTTGTTTGGGCTCCTGGCTACCGGGGTAGGGCGGAAGCCGCAAGAACAGGTTGTTGATTTCGGGCTCACGGGCCGCAAGATCCTCGGGCGTTAACGGTGCGCTGCCCCCGAAGATCGTTCTGTACAGGAAGAGGCCGACGAGGACGACACCCAGGAGAATCCACTGTCCACGACCCTTGAACCATTCCATGATCGTACAACACCTCAGGTTTCTGCTTCGGAGCCTGGCGCCATAACTCCTGCGTGGTAGAATCGACAGAAGAGTGGGAGGGATCAGCATGACTTGGAAGGAACGGCTGGCCATGCAGTTGAATGAGGATCGGCTAGCGCTGAAGGCCGGCGGCGAGGGAGCGAGCGAGCCGTTTGTGGCCCATCAGCGGGAACGATACGGATTGGAGGGCGGCAGCCTGCGGTTGCCGGAGCACTTCCGCGGCCCCGTGGAGCAGGCGGAGGTATGTTTTCTGGGGCCGCATGTGCTCCTGGTGCCCGAGGAGTCGGCGCCCACCATCGAGACGGGGCTGGATGCGTACTTGGCCTACTACCGGGAGCGCCCCGAGAAGCGGGACCCCTATGGCCACTACCAGGCGATCATGGGCGGGGCGCCCTACCTGGCGACCGAGCTGGTCCACTGGCCCTGCGAAAAGGACCTGGCCATGCAGGTCCTCAAGAGCCCCCGGGGACCGGAGTTGGTGAAGAACGGACTTGAGCTGACCTGGGCGATCTTGCGGGAGAGCCCGGTCCACACCCTGGTGCTGACGGGGAACGATGCCCTGAAGTGGGTGCTGCCCCACCTGGGCTGGCAAGGCAAGGTCCCGACCGGGGTGACCCAACTGCACGCCAAGCCGCTGGGCGAGTTCGACCTGCCAGAGGCGCCCGGCCGCAGGCTCTCCGTCGTTGCCTCCTTCCACTGGAGCCCCGAGATGCCGCTCTTCGTCCGGAAGGTGCCGGGTCTGGAGGGGCGGCCTGTGCGGGAGGCGATCAGCATGGCCAGGCGCATGGTGGGACAGGCTGTCGGCAGGAATTGGCCTGTGGGAGAAGAATCCATTTGAACGAGGCATACTACGGCGTAGGAAATACACCTGGTGAGTTTGGGCGCCCCCGGCGCCTGACGATATATCAACCCCAAAAGAGATGGGGGATTTTTTCTGAGAAAAGAGATTCTGGTCTCGGTGGATGTAGACGAGACCCGGGCAGCCGTGCTTGAGGAAGGTGAACTGGTAGAGATCTCCATTGAACGCCCCGTACATCAGCGGGTCGTGGGGAACATCTACAAAGGGCGGGTCGAAAATGTGCTGCCTGGCATGCAGGCAGCCTTCGTCGACATTGGTCTGGACCGCAACTCCTTCCTGTACGTAGACGATGCGCTCCCGGGCAAGGGCGAGTTCGATGAGGACGGCGTGGAGACCACTACCCCCAAGAACATCACCATCAAGGACATTGTGCGCCCCGGTCAGGAGATTATTGTACAGGTGGCCAAGGAGCCCATTGGCACCAAGGGGGCCCGCGTTACCCGGCATATCACCCTGCCCGGCCGCTTCCTTGTGCTGATGCCCAATGTGGACTACATCGGGGTGAGCCGCCGCATTGCCGACGAGAAGGAGCGCGACCGCCTCAAGCAGTTGGCATCCAAGGTGAAGCCTGAGGGCGTAGGCCTGATCGTCCGCACCATTGCTGAAGGGGCCAAGGAGGAGGAGCTTGCGCAGGACGTGGCCTTCCTGGTTCGCCTGTGGGAGCGCATCTCCAGCCGCGCGGAAACAGCCCACGCCCCGTCGATGCTGCACCGCGACCTGGGACTGGTCCACCGCATCGTGCGCGACTGGTTCGACGACAGCGTCAGCCAGCTCATCATCGATAACAAGGAAGAGCACACCAAGGCACAGGATATCCTGGAGCTGCACGCCCCTACGCTCAAGGACCGGCTCAAGCTCTACAACCGGCAGGATCAGTCGCTGTTTGACTTCCACGGTGTGGAGCTGGAGCTGGAAAAGGCGCTGAAGAAGCGGGTCTGGCTGAAGAGCGGCGGCTACATCGTCATTGACCAGACCGAGGCGCTCACCGCCATCGACGTGAACACCGGCAAGTTCGTGGGCACCACAAACCTGGCCGATACGGTCTTTAAGACCAACCTTGAGGCGGCCCGGGAGATCGCCCGGCAACTGCGCCTTCGGGACATTGGCGGCATCATCATCATTGACTTCATCGACATGGAGATCCACGACCACCGGCAGAAGGTGCTGAGGGCGTTGGAGGAGGAACTGCGGCGCGACCGTACCCGCGCCAACGTGCTCGGTCTGACCCAACTAGGGCTGGTGGAGATGACCCGCAAAAAGTCCCGCCAGAACCTCGACGAGGCCATGATGCGCCCCTGTACCTACTGCGACGGGCGGGGGAAGGTTCTGTCGGAGGAGACCATGGCCCGCCGGGTGCGCGCGGAAATCAGGCGCATCCTCAAGCAGAGCTCGAGTGAGGCGCTGCTCATGGAGGTTCACCCGAGCGTGGCGGCGCTCTTGATCGGCGCCGGAGGATCCAACCTGAAGGAGCTGGAGAAGGAGCTCGGCAAAATCATCTATGTGCGCGGGAACAACGAGGTCCACCTGGAGGAGATGAGCCTCAAGGTGCTCGGCTCCCGTGCGGAGGTAGAGGAGCGGGCTCTGCCGGTCAAACCCGGGCAGACCGTTGAGATCAAAATCGACGAAGCCCACGTTACCAACCAGTCCGACGGCATCGCAAGGATCGATGGCTACGTCATCGACGTGGAGGGCGCCGGGGGTATGGCGGGCAAGCGGATCAGGGTTGAGATCGTGAAGGCGTACCGGACGTACGCCAAGGCCCGCATCGTATAGGAGACGGACGCTCGTGGGCACAAGCCAACCTTTCAGAGGTTGGCTTGTTTTTGTCTGAGCCTATTACGCTTGGAGGATGTTCTAGGGAACGACAAGAATTGGAAGGAAATGGGAATCGACCGACAGAAATCTATGGACCGTAGCGAATAGATCGAAAATTGACCGCCGCCCGGGCAGGGGGGAAATTGCGTGGGCACTCGTCGCGGCAGGGTCAGCCGGTCGGGCTGGGTCCTCGCTCTCTTGGTGGTGCCTCTGCTGATGAGCATTCTCGGCGAGGCATCCACCGTTGCTCTCGCCACGGACCACAAGCAAGGCGGTATCGTCTTTGGAGCGATTGGTCCCACTCCCCCAGTAGTAACGCCCGGCTCAGTCAACCTGTCCTTACACGTCGGTGACCGGTGCGAGCATGCCCCGCTGGGAGAGGTCCGTACATCATCCACCTGGCGCGTGCAACTGTCGATCACGGCCACGGGTTGGCTTGAGACCAGCGATGTGGAGATCATGCCTACCTCGATTGGCCCCGGTGAGGTGGCGATCATCTACTTCACCAAGGCGGCGGTGGGGCCCCCCTTCCCGATTGCGGGTCAGGTGGTTGTAACCGGCGAACCAGGGGGATTTCAGTCGGTGATCACCCTGGGCGGCGAGGTGACCAAACCCGCCGACGCTGCCGAAGAGCATGAGCATATCACAGGCTGTAGCTCTACCCCTCGGTCGGATTCCCCCAAGACCGGTTCGGAGGAGCCCGAGCCGCTCGCCCTGCCCGACGACGACTTCTTGCCCGAGGACGGGGCGTTGCGGACCGAGGTCGTGGCGCCGGAGCCGGCGCCGGAGGCACCGGCAGTCGAAGCACCAGTGGTAGTGGCACCCCCGGTAGAGGCGCCAGCAGTAGAGGAGGCCCCGAAGGCAGAGACCTCGCCTGCGGAGGCCCCGGCGGAGGCTTCAAGCACCAGTGGTGGGGGGCGCGAGGTAGCCACCTGAACAGGAGGGTGAATCCGTGAAGGCTCTCAAGATCGCCCTGAAGGTCCTGAACCTGCTCTTCACCGCAGCGCTCGTCCTCGTCATTATCGGCTCAACAGCGCTGGCGTTCTCGGCCCGCCGCTCCGGCGATGCGATCCCCACGGTGATGGGGCACAAGGTCCTTAACGTGGTCAGTGGGTCCATGGAGCCGACGATTCACACGGGCGACGTGATCGTTGTCAAACCGCTCGCTGATCCGGTCCAGGAGATCCGGGACGGCGATATCATCACCTACCGGGCCCAGGAGAAGGCCGACATGCTGATCACCCACCGCGTCACAGGCACCATCTTGGTCAACGGCAAGCCGGTGGGCTACACCACCCAGGGCGACGCCAACGAGGCGCCCGACCTGCAGGTGGTGGGGCCGCAGCAAGTGGTTGGCCGTTACGAATGGCGCATTCCCTACTTCGGGTATGTCACCGCCTTCCTGCGGAAGCCGGCCGGAGTGATTACGTTTGTGATCCTGCCCGGTCTGATCCTGGTCGGGCTGGAGTTCCGCAAGATGTGGCAGGCGCTCACCGAGGCCGAGAAGGCCAAGGAAGGCGCGGCCTCCCAGCAGGGGGGTGAGCAGGGGTAGGCCCGCAGCCGCCCGTGCAGACCGCCTTTCGTGACGCCCTGACAGTCCCGGCTCCCAAAAGAAAGGCAAAATCAAGGAGGAATCCTGGAATGATTGCGAAGCGTATGGCCATGAGCCTTCTGGCGATCGGCGTCATCTCCCTGATCGTCAGCGCCGCCACCTTCGCCTTGTTTACGGCTCAGACGGCCAACAACAACAACACCTTCTCCGCCGGCACGGTCACCCTGGGTGCGGTCGCTGGCTGCTCCAACACCATTAATAACATCGCCCCCGGCGACTCCGGTAGCTTCAACTGCGTGGTCACCTACACGGGCAGCCTGGCTGCCTGGGTCGGCTACACCGCCACGATGGGCGGCGACCTGACCACCTGCGACGGCGGCGGCCGCTTCACCGCTCCTGGCCTGAATCTGGGCGCCATCCCCGCCGTGCTTGGCGGCGTTGCCAACAACGGTGACACCCGCACGGTCACGGTCAACTGGAACTTCGCCCTCGCCGCCGGCAACGACTGCCAGGGCGACAGCGGCGCCATCGGCATCACCTTCTACGCCGTCCAGTCCGCCAACAACACCACCGGCGCCGGCCCGACCAGCTGGAACTAACCAGACCTAACCTTCTTGTCCCGCCGGGGTGGGGGGCACCCCGGCGGGGCTGAAAGGGAGGGGCCCTCATGAACAAAAAGATTTGGCTGACCCTGTCTGCGGCTGCAACAGCGGTTACCGTGGGGGTGGGCGGAACCTTTGCACTATTTTCGGACTCCAAGACCTCAACCAATACCCTCACCGCTGGCACCCTGTGCCTGACCTCGGAGCGCAACGACGGTGATACCGTACCGGGGCCCATGTTCTATATCACCCCTGCCCAGGGAGCAACACCGCCGCCGCTCTCGCTGCCCGGCACTCTTCCCACTGGCCCGTGGGCGCCGGGTGACATCCATACTCGCACGCTCACAGTCTTCAATCCCACCTCGTGCAGCAGCATGAACGCCTGGTTGACCAGCGTGGAGGCCAGCATGCATCCAGGCGGGTACCTGCCTATGGCAAACAAGCTCTGGGTTGAGGTCCTCACGCCGCAGGGCGCCGCACCCGGTGACGTCAAGGTCGCAGAAGGATGGCTAAGCACCTTCCTGTCGGGACCCGTCGCCCTCCAGTACCCGGACAGCACCAAGGTTCCGCTCTACCTTACCTCCAACCGCCACCTCAAGTTCAAGGTGCGGTTTGACCTCAGCGCCGACAACAGCTACCAGGGCAAGGACCTGGTGGTGGACTTCAAGGTCAGCGGCGTCCAGATGCCCAACAACCCCTAGCGGGGTAAGGTCAGGGCGTCACGAAAGGCAGCCTGGTGAGGCGGGAGAGCGGGGTGCAGTCAGGGCGCACCCCGCCTCCTTCTTTCCTGACATCACGACAGGAGGTGGATCCCTCGTGAGCGCAGGCCGTTGGACCACAGCGGTCGGATCCCTCTTGACGATGCTTGCTGGCGTAGTCGGCGGCATAGGCCTGTCGATGATGTCTCCGGAACCGGCCCAGGCATCGGGGCTGGAACTTACGACCACTTCGCTGATCAACTACCGGGGCAGCGACGCAGTCCCCCCGGCGGCTGAGCTTACAGGCTGGCAAGCGCCTATGTTCTATACGAGCTCCGTCGGCGGTGACCGGCCCACCGGGTATTGGGCCCCGGGCGACACGTGGGAGCGGAGCCTTGTGATTCGCAACGTCGATACCAACTATGCGCTCCGACTGAGCGGGATCAAGGCAGACCTCTCGGGTCAACTGGCTCTCGCCCAGTGGTATTCGGTCGTGGTCCGGGATTCCGCGGGCCGCACTGTGTTTCAGGGCGCCCTTGCAGAGATGGGCGCCCGGCTGCATGTGCTGACGCAGGACTTGGTCTTGACTCCCGGCCAGCGGGAGACGTTCACCTTTACGGTGCACCTGGACATCAACACCGACCAGCGGCTTCAGGGGACCACCGTTGTCGCAAACTTACTGGTGGAGGCCTCGGTAGAGGGCTACACCCTCGGAAAGGTAACGGCGGGAACGCTCCAGTACGGCTCCGGACGGACTCGGAGGACCGGCGGCTTCGTTGTGATGGCTCAGGAGGGGGACGCCGCACCAAAGGGTCAGCTCCAGTTCCAGGACCACGGGCGAGGGATTGGCTTCCATGCCGACCGTTACACGGACCTGTTAGTGTCGCTCGACCGCACCAGGTCGTGGTTCAGCGGGACAGGCAGACTGAACGGCGAGGACGGCTACACTTTCCGGGCTCGGGCCTACGACCTTGGTGAACCAGGCAGCAGGGACGAGTTTGAGATCACCATCTACGACAGGACAGGCCGGGTAGTGTACGCCAGCGGGAACTTACTCGGCGGCGGCAACGTCCAAATCCACAAATAACGCCGAGCGCCCGCCCCACATTTCGGGGGCGGGCGCCGTGCGGTCAGCCCTGACGTTTCTCCTCCAGCACCTGCGCCTTGGTCTTGCCGCCCATGGCCCAGTGCTCGTTGGGGATCTCCTGCAGCACAATGGTAACCACCTCGGGCGATACCTCGCAGATGCGGCAGAACTCCTCCGTGAACCGGCGTACCAGCTCACGCTTCTGGGTCACGCTGCGGCCCTCGGTCATTTGCACGGTGATGACCGGCATCTCAATCGCCTCCTTTACATACGACGACATTCTACACGAGGCGGAGGGTTTTCCTTGGTAGATCTGCCCGCTCCACTGTTGACGTTCACGGGCGCCCTACAGGCTGTCGAAGCGCCCGAGCAGGGCTGTAACTTTGAGGTTCTCCTTCTCCACGGTGAACGGGGACGCTTCATCGCCAAGCGGGGCAAGACCCCAGCACTGGTGGCCGAACTGGAGGCGGAATCCACGCTCCTGACTGCCATCGCTGGCGTCTCCGATGGCTTCACGCCCCGACCGCTGGCCCGGGCGCACGACTGGTTTCTGTTCACCTATCTCGATGGCGAGCCACTTACGGCGATCCGCCGCAGGTTGGACGAAGAGGCTCGCCACCGGCTGGTAGCCGAGTTCGGTCGGACGCTGCGCCGGGTGCACAGCTGGCGCCCTGCCGTTCCGGAACCGCCCGACGTGCTCGACGAGGCACTGGTGCGCGCTCGCCGGAGCTTGGATGCAGGGTTGGTCGATAGTCCCCTCACACAGGAGGGACCCTTCCGTGGCACCGATCCCCACGAGCTTCTGCTCTGGCTGGAGCAGGGCCGGAAAGGGCTGACCTCCGACCCGGTCTTCGGACACGGCGACTACTGCCTACCCAACGTACTGGGCCTCGGTGAGGCGGTCTCCGGGGTGATCGACTGGTCGCGGGGCGGGTACATGGACCGGCGCATCGATTTGGCCGCCGGCGCGTGGACCATTCGGTACAACCTCGGCGGGGAGCCGTTTATCGACACCTTCTTGAAGGCATATGGGTATATGGAGCCTGCCGCAACCCTGTGGTACTATGAAGCGCTGTGGCATCTCCAATAAAACGCGCCCAGAATTGACAATGCTGAAACGCGCGTGCTAACATTACTTGTCGCCTGTCCGCGTCTATGGTTCGTTCATAGAAGCGGTGGTGGCAACCGCACGGAAAGGGTCTTAAACCGCCGAAAGGCGTACCTGTCCCGGCGAGTCTACATCATCGGAGGTGCGAGTGTTTTGACGTACGCGATCATTGAGACCGGCGGCAAGCAGTACCGGGTACAGGCCGGCGAGACCGTCCGCATCGAGAAGCTCGAGGCTGGCGAGGGCGCCACTGTCAACTTCGACAAGGTTCTGGCTGTCAGCAAGGATGGCAACATCACCGTGGGCGCTCCCTATGTGCAGGGCGCCAAGGTTACGGCCACCGTCGCTGGCCAGGGCAAGGCTCCCAAGATCATCGTCTTCAAGTACCACAACAAGGTCAACTACCGCCGCAAGACCGGCCATCGCCAGCCGTACACCGCGGTGACCATCAACGCCATCGAGGCGTAAATCCCGTGATTAAGGTCCAGGTAAGGCGGGCGCCCGACGGCACCATCGCCGAAGTGAAGGCGAATGGGCATGCCGAGTACGCCGATCCCGGCGAGGATATCGTTTGTGCCGGTGTCAGCGCTCTGGTTGTCACAGCGCTGATCGGCCTCGAGAAGGTAGCCCGGCATCCGTACGAAGGCAAGGCGACCAGCGGGAAAATGTACTGTAAGGTGAAGGCCGGCGGTACCCCGGAGTCCCTGCATCGGGCTCAGACAATCCTGGAAACCACAGTCCTGGGGCTTCTGGATATTGCAAAAGATTATCCCCAATACGTTCGTGTGACAGAAGGAGGTTGAAAGCTGTGTTCCTTCAGCTTTTTGCTCATAAGAAGGGCGTGGGCTCGTCCCGCAACGGCCGTGACTCCAACCCGAAGTTCCTCGGCGTCAAGCGGTTCGACGGTGAGGCCGTCACCACCGGTTCGATCCTGGTCCGCCAGCGTGGCACCAAGATCCATCCCGGCGCCAACGTCGGCATTGGCAGCGACGACACCCTGTACGCTCTGACCGACGGCACTGTCAAGTTCGCCCGCCTGGGCGCCGACAAGAAGAAGGTCAACATCATCCCCGCCGAGACCGAAGTTACCGCCTAAGATTCGCCAAGCCCGCGCCCCAGCACCGAGAGCGGTGCTGGGGCGTTTTGCTGAACGGGGGGAAGCGCATGGGAGAGAACCATTCCGAGCAGACGGTCGCCTTGCTTCGCAGCCAAAGGCACAGCTTCATGAACCACCTGCAGGTGATCTCCGGCTGGCTCCAGCTTGGCCGGCCCGACCGGGCCCGCCAGTACCTGGAGTCGATCGCTTCCCGCATGTCCGGCGAGGGCGAAGCGGTACGGCAGGTCTCTTCCAGCACGGCGCTGGCGATCATGACGCTGGGCCTGGAGGCGGAGACGTACGGCGTCCACTTGGACTGGCGTGTGCGAAAGCCGGCTCCCTCCTACGGCGATGAGGCGCTGGAAGGGCTGATGGCCCGCGTCCGAGAAGCATTTGAGCTGGTTTCTGCGCTGCCCGAAGCGGAACGCAGGGTCCAAGTAGACCTGGGCGAGCGCATAGACCTACATATGCTCCGCTAGCTGGGCAAACGCTAGATTGTACTACGGATTCAGGATGTGAGACGCCATGTTTGTGGACGTAGCGCGAATCAACGTGAAGGGCGGCGACGGCGGCCGCGGTTCGAACGCTGTACGCCGGGAGAAGTTTGTGCCGGAGGGCGGCCCCTGGGGCGGCGACGGCGGCCGCGGCGGCGACGTGATCTTCGTGGTCGACACCGGCCTCAACACCCTGATCGACTTCAAGTACCAGCGGCACTTCAAGGGTGAGCGCGGCGCGATAGGGGACACCAAGGGCATGCACGGTCGCGCCGGCAAGGACCTGGTGGTCAAGGTGCCGCCGGGGACGGTAATCAAGGACGACGACACCGGCGAGACGCTCTTCGACCTGACCGAACCGGGACAGCGGGTGATTGTTGCTCACGGCGGCCGTGGCGGCCGCGGAAACATGCGCTTCTGGTCGACGCAGAACAAGATGCCGACCTTCTACGAGAAGGGTGAGCCCGGCGAGGAGCGCTGGCTGCTGCTGGAGATGAAGGTGATCGCCGACGCTGGCCTGGTCGGCTTCCCGAACGCCGGCAAGTCCACCTTCCTCTCCCGTGTCAGCGCCGCCAAACCGAAGGTCGCCAACTACCCGTTCACCACGCTGAACCCGATTCTGGGCGTGGTGGAGGTGGGGGATGGCCGCTCCTTCGTGCTGGCCGACATTCCGGGGCTGATCGAGGGCGCCCACCAGGGCACCGGCCTGGGCCATGAGTTCCTGCGCCACGTGGAGCGCACCAAGGTGCTGATCCACGTGCTGGACGGCGGCGGCACCGAGGGCCGCGATCCCCTGGAGGACTTCGAGATCATCACCAACGAGCTCCGTGAGTTTAACGCGGAGATCGCTGCCCGCCCCACCCTGGTCGCCTTCAACAAGATGGACCTGACCGAGGCGCAGGAGAACCTGCCCCGGGTGAAGGCCGAACTGGAGAAGCGCGGCATGCAGGTCTTCCCGATCTCCGGGGTGACCGGCGAGGGGATGAAGCCGCTCCTGCAGGCTGCCATGGACCTGATTCAGGCCTGGGTGCCGCCGGAGGAGCCGAAGCCCGAGGTGGAGAAGGTGTACCGTCCCCGGGAAGAAGAGTTCAACATCCACGCGGAGAATGGCGTCTGGCATGTGACCGGCAAGGAGATCGAAAAGCTGGTCGCCATGACCATGTGGGAGAACGACGAAGCGGTCAAGCGCTTCGCCCACATCCTCAAGGCCAAGGGTGTTGAAAAGCTGCTCCGCCAGTACGGAGCGGAGGATGGCGACACCATCCGCATCGCTGATATCGAGTTTGAGCTGAGCCCGGAGATATTCTCTCCCTAAGGCTGCGGCTGACATGAAGGAGTGCAGACGATGGAGCTGCGCGGCAAGCAAAAGCGTTTCCTGAGGGCCATGGGCGTGACCATGGACCCGATTCTGACTATCGGCAAGGACGGCGTTTCCGAGAATACCATCATCCAGGCCGACGGGGCGCTGGGCGCCCGGGAGTTGATTAAGGGCCGGGTGCTCAACACCTCGCCCGAGGGGCCGGAGGAGACCGCCAGCGAGATCGCTGAGCGGACCGGCAGCGAGCTGGTCCAGGTGGTCGGCCGGAACTTCCTGCTGTACCGCCGCAACGAAGAGGAGCCCAAGATCGAGCTTCCCCAGTAGGTGAGCAGCATGCCGTACGTGGGCTTCATGGGCGGCACCTTTGACCCGATCCATTACGGTCACCTGGCGGCTGCGGAGGGCGCCCTCCGCCTGGCCGGGCTTGACCGCGTCGTCTTCCTGCCCAACCGGCAGCCCCCGCACAAGGCGGGGCGCCGCATCAGCGCGGCGGAGCACCGGGCGGCCATGGTGGAGCTGGCCATCGCCGGGAACCCTCACTTCGCCATCTCCCGCATGGAGTTGGGGCGGGAAGGGCCGTCGTATACCATCGACACCGTGCGGGAGCTCCAGCGGACGCACCCCGACTGGGATCTGGCCTTTCTGGTAGGCATGGACAGCCTGGTGGAGATCCAGACCTGGCGTGAGTACAAGGCGCTTCTGCAGACCATCGACCTGGTGGTGATTACCCGCCCGGGCTACGGGCGGGAGCGGCAGGAGGCCGTGCTCGCCGAGTTGGGTCCCGAACTGACCCGGCGGGTCCGTATTCTGCAGACGCCAGGCGTAGCCGTTTCGTCATCGGAGTTGCGGCGCCTCGCCGCAGATGGGTATCCGCTGCGGTACCTCGTGCCCGACGTGGTTGCTGCATATATCCAGGAACACCAGCTCTATGCATGATCAAGAACTTGTAGGTTCGGGCGACAGAAATTACGCTGTCGACCGAACTTGCTTCTTTTCTCGAACGTCTATACAGTAGAGGCTGTACCTCAAGAGCATCATCTTCCTCAGGAGGAACCAGCCTGTCATGATGGAATACGGTAAAATAGAGCCCACCAACGCTGATTCTCGAAAGGGGAATGCCGGATTGGCCGATTCCGTCCAGTTGGCCCGCGTGGCTGCCCATGGCGCTGACGACAAGAAGGCGAAGGCGGTCAGGATTCTTGATATCCGCTCCATTAGCTCCGTGGCTGACTTCTTTGTCCTTTGCTCCGGCACGAGCTCTACGCATGTGCGGGCAATCGCAGACAACGTAGAAGAGAGTTTGACCAGCCAGGGCCTCAGCTTGCATCACATGGAGGGCTATCAGAACGGCCGGTGGATTCTGCTGGATTTCGGCGATCTCGTCGTTCACGTCATGCATGAGGATGAGCGTTCCTTCTATAACCTCGAACGGCTCTGGGGCGATGCGCCCGAAATGAACATCTCTGAAGCGGGTTAAGGGTTCACAATCGCGACCCCGACGTTACCTCTTGGTAGCGTCGGGGTTTTCGTTTCCTGCGCGCGGGGTTCTTTCCATGCCACCCACATAGTGATCGTTGACGTTAAAATCGAATTTAGCGTACACTCGACGGTGATACCCAGTCTTCACTGTACGTATAACTATAAGAAGTTGAGGTGAGGACCATGACTGCAAAGCAGGAACCAAAGCGAAAGCGCTCGGCTTGGCGGGTCTCGCTGGGCGCGGTTGGCCTGGCGATCTTCCTAGTCCTGGCGAGCGCTGTGGTAGCCGGTTGCGGTGTGGTCGCATCCGCACCCGATGTGACCCGCCTGCAGTGGGATACATCCACGTTGATCTACGATCGCGACGGCAAGGAGGCTTACCGGCTCCACGCTGGTGAGAACCGGACGCCGCTCAAGCTGAAGGATGTGCCCGAGCACGTCCGCAACGCCTTCATTGCCATTGAGGATCCCACCTTTGAAGAGCACAAGGGCATTAACGTGCGCGGCACTGCCCGCGCGGTTTGGCGCTCGACGCTCTACTTCCTGAAGCTGCCCGGAGGTCGGCTGGAGGGTGGAAGCACCATCACCCAGCAGCTTGCCCGGCAAGGCTTCCTCAACAGCCAGGAGATCACCGTGAAGCGCAAGATCCAGGAGGCGTGGGTGGCGATTCAGTTGGAGCGCCACTATACCAAGGACGAGATCCTGGAGATGTACCTGAACGAGGTTTACTTCGGTCAGGGGGCATACGGTATCGAAGCGGCAGCCAAGTCCTTCTTCGCCAAGGAGGTGAAGGACCTGACCGTCGCCGAGGCGGCCCAGCTCGCCGGCATGATTAACGGGCCGAGCTACTTCGATCCGTATGAGCACATGGACGACTCGATCGACCGCCGGAACCTGGTGCTCAGCGCGATGCTGAAGGAAGCGTTCATTACCGAGCAGCAGTTCGAGCAGGCCAAGGCTGAGAAGCCGAAGCTGGGCAAGATTGCTGCTGAGTCAACCGTTCAGGAAGGCAACCACTTCACAGACTACGTGATCAACATCCTCCATGACACCAAGCCCGACCTGGCCAAGAAGTACGGCATCGATCTGACCAAGGTCGAGAACATCGCTAAGGCCGGCCTGAAGGTCTACACCACGATGGACCCGAAGCTGCAGGCGGCGGCCGAGAAGGCTGTGGCCGACCAGATGGCCCAGGCAGACAAGGAGTACGGGCTGACCGGCAAGACCCCGCAGCCCCAGGCGGCGATGGTCGCCATGAATCCCAAGACCGGTGAGGTGCTGGCGATCGTGGGCGGCCGGGACCGGGAGGGCGCCCTGGAGTTCAACCGGGCCACCGACGCCCTGCGCCAGCCCGGGTCGGCGATCAAGCCGTTGGTGGCGTACATGCCCGCCCTGGAGAGCGGCCTTAGCCCGGCGACGATCCTTGATGACGCCCCGGTGATGCTGACCACCGACAAGAAGACGGTCTGGCCGCAGAACTACGACTTCCGCTACCTTGGCCTCAAGCCGATGCGGTACGGCGTCGAGCAGTCGATCAACCCCATGGCGGTGCGTGCGATGCAGGCGGCCGGCGGCCCGGAAAAGGCCGCCGAGATGGCCCGTCGCTTCGGCCTGACCACCATTACCAAGGAGGACGAGCACCTGGCGCTCGCCCTCGGTGGCGTCTCCAAGGGCACTACGGTCCTCGACATGACCACTGCGTTCGGCGCCCTGGCCAACATGGGCACCCGTGTTGAGCCCGTGGTGATCCAGAAGATCGTCGACCGGGACGGCGACGTGCTGTTCGAGGCCCACCCGCAGAAGCGGACGGTCGTAAAGCCCTCGGTCGCCTACCTGATGATCGACATGATGAAGGACGTCATCAAGAAGGGCACCGCCTATGGCTTCACCGGCGGCTTCAAGGGCTGGCCGGCGGCCGGCAAGACCGGCACCACCGAGGACAACCGCGATGGCTGGTTCGTCGGCTTCACGCCCGACCTGGTGGTCACGGTGTGGAACGGCTACGACAACCCGGACAACCACCTGAAGTGGACGGGGGCCTTCGTGCCGGTCAAGACGTGGAATCAGTTCATGAATCAGGCTGTGACGCAGCGTCCGGCCGACTGGGGCCGCCCCGCCGATGTCGTCTCGGTGGCCGTCAGCCGCCAGACGGGCATGCTGCCCAACGAGCTGACGCCTAAGGATCAGGTGGTCTCCGAGCTCTTCATTAAGGGCACCGAACCGAAGACCGCCGGCCACCTGCTGGTCAAGGCGAAGGCGGTCCAGGTGACGGTTCAGAGCCCCGATAAGAAGTCGGCCACGACCCAGTGGCAGCTGTGGCAGCCCGGCTGCGCAGGCACACCTGTGGAGCGGGTCTTCATTCAGCGGCCGCAGCCCCGGGTGCTGCATCCCACCGAGCCGACGAACCCCAAGTACGTCCCGCAGGACGCGGTCAACGAGCTGCCGACGGTGACGTGCCAGCCTGTCTCCTTCTGGGAGCAGTTGCTGCCGAAGCTGCCGTTCATGCCGGCCCCGGTAAAGCCGGCGCCCGGCAACGGCACTCCCGATGTGCAGACGGATTCACAGCGCTAGAAAGGCGAAGCCGAGCGGCCATCCGCTCGGCCTTTTTTGCCTTATCATCGTCTGAGGGGGTGCTAAACTGTGCACGGCGTTGCCGCAGCAGTTCTTGCACACTACGGCTGGCGTTGCGAGTCGTTCCGTCCGCTTGCGGGTGGGTAGGGTTGGAGCACGCTAGTCCCGCTCCTTGCCGTAGATCACCCGGACCAGAAGGAAGAACGGGATCACCATCGCAGCCTTGAAAGCCCACTTGGTCCAGCCGAGCGAGCCGTCGAAGCCGAGCAGCGCGGTGTTGGCGTCGCCGGTCCAGATCAGCGAGGTCAGGCCGTTGTAGACGAAGTGGATAATCAGGCTCGGCCAGATCGACTTGGTGCGGCGGTAGATCGTCACGAAGAGATAGCCATGCAGAAAGAGCGCCAGCTGATCGATCGGGTTGACGCGGCCGGTGAACATGTGGGCGATGGCGAAGACAGCGGCACCCAGGATCGCCGACACCTTGGGGCCGTAGTGACCCAACGTCCGGTCGACGTAGCCGCGGAACAGGAACTCCTCACCGATGCCAGCCGAGGCTGTGACCAGGGCGGCAAGGATGGTTGCAGCAGGGGCGAAACCGGGGTTCCAGTGCCATGTCGTGACACCAGTGACCTGCGTAATGCCCACATACGCTAGCAGCAGGGCCAGGGCGAGCAACGAACCCCAGACGGCGGTCTGCGCAGCCTTCCGGTCAAAACCCAGCGGCAGCTCGGAGAGCGGGCGCCGGTCGATCCAGCGGTAGGAGATCATGGCCTGGCCCAGCATGAAGACCGGGCTCCAGGCCAGGGCGATCGCCCAGGCGAACCAGGGCGTTTGCGGACCCATCGGCTGGACGTACTGCCGGATCGGCAGGACAAGGGCGGCGAGCATGACCAGGTTGATGCCATACAGGAGCACGATGCGGAGGAAGGTAGCGGTGTGGGTCTCGCCGGCGAGCCGGAACTGCGGTCGGTCGGTGGTGCGGGTCAGGGTGTTCTCCAGGGCCAAGCAGGTCATCTCCTCGAGTAGCGATACGTCATGGCCTTATCTTATCGGGGATGACAACGCGCCCGAAGTGCCAGCGGTCATCGTGTCGGTCATAGATGAAAAGGGGGCGCCCTGGCTGTTAGCCGGGCGCCCCTATGACTTGGGTCACGTGACTGGAATCAGTCCACCAGCCCCTGGCGCAGCGCCAGGGAGATCGCCTGCGCCCGATCCCGGGCGTGCAGCTTGGAGAAGACGCTGCTGACGTAGTTCTTGACCGTACCCTCGCTGAGGTAGAGATGGTCCGCAATCTCCTTGTTAGAGAGGCCGCGGGCGACCAACTTCAGGATCTCGGTCTCCCGGGGGGTAAGATCGGCGACCCGTGGCCGAGCATCGTCGGAAGCGGCCGCAGGCACGGCCGGTGCAGAAGGGGCGCCGCCCGCAGCGATGCGGGCGTACTCGGCCACCAGCCTGGCTGCGATGGCGGGCGGGATCAGCGCCCCGCCCTGATGCACGGTGCGCAGGGCCTGAACCAGCTCGCTGGCGGGCAGGTCCTTGACCATGTAGCCCACGGCGCCGGCCTTGAGCCCCTCAAAGATGAACTCATCGTCGGAGTAGGTGGTGAGGATCACCACATGAATCTGCGGCCACTCCGCCTTGATGCGCCGGGTCGCCTCCACGCCGTCCATGACCGGCATGCGGATATCCATCAGCACGATGTCCGGCTGGAGCCGGCGCACCGTCTCCACGCCCTCGGCGCCGTTACCGGCGACACCGACGACGGTCATGTCATCCTCCAGGTCGATCACCAGGCGAAGGCCATCCCGAAACATGCGGGTATCATCAACGAGTACAACGCGAATGCTCATGCGGTTACTGCACCTCCCGGTTGTGTCAGCGGCAGAGTAAGTTGCAGGA
Source organism: Symbiobacteriaceae bacterium (assembly GCA_050789255.1). Lineage (GTDB taxonomy): Bacteria > Bacillota > Sulfobacillia > Symbiobacteriales > Symbiobacteriaceae > JBOZRQ01. The sequence goes on along the minus strand of JBOZRQ010000049.1, from coordinate 244,038 downwards.
CGAAGCCGCCGGTGGCCGCAGGGCCGGCCTGGACCTTGCCGCCCAGGACCTCCGCACGTTCCCGGATCCCCACGATTCCCAGGCCGGGCTGGTACGACGGTGGCAGAGTCCGGCCGTTATCCTCCACAATGGCGATGACGGCGTCCGGGGTGAAGGTCACGCGCAGCCGGGCCCGGGTGGCCCGGCCGTGCCGGAAGGCGTTGGTGAGGCCCTCCTGGGCCGTACGGTAGAGGCAGAGGTCGTGCCCGGCCGGCAGTTCCACCGGGATGCCCTCTACCACAAGGTCCGTCTTGACGCCGGTGGTGCCGGAGTACTCCTCCACAAGGCGCTTCAGCGCCGCCACGCCCTTGCGGTTCTCCATCTGCAGGGGGCGCAGGGCATGGACGGACCGGCGAATCTCAGCGAGGCTGTCCCGCGCCTGGTCCTGAACGGCCAGCAGCGCCTGTTCAGCCTGGTCCGGGTGCTTCTTCATCAAGCGGGTGACCGCCTCAAGCTGCATGATCATCCCTGTGAAGCCGTGGGCTACGGTGTCATGCACCTCACGGGCCAGTCGGTTGCGCTCCCGTAGGACGGCCAGGTCTTCCACCTGCCCGGCGTACTCCCGCAGGTGAGCGTTGGCCAACTCGGCCTCCTTGCGGGCCCGGTTCGCCTCGTCGCGCTCCTCGAGCATGCGGCAGGCCAGGTAGACCATCCCGTAAATCAGAAACATGGCGGGCGCGAGCACGACGAACCAGTGGACCCAGAAGTTGCGCCCTTCCCGGGCGCCGGCCATAAAGGGTCCCATCATCAGGAGGCTGCCGGTCATGGCGTAAGCGATCAGCCCGCGCAGCCATCGCCAGCCCATCAGGGTGGCGTCCGCCATCATGGCAAAGCCGGCGAACAGGGTGGGGATGTCCCAGTGGTTGAGGGACTGCCCGAACCACCAGAGGGCGTAGTCGAAGGCGAGCCACACCCAGCGGCCCCACTCCGGCAGGCGGCTCTCCAGCGCCAGGTTGCGCACGAGCATGGCGACACACAGGTATGCGCCGATGCCCACCAGCAGCCAGCGGGCGTTTCCCATGGCTTCGGCTTCGCGGAGGACGGCGTAAGGGAGGTAGCTGGCGATCATCATCAAAAGCTTCGAGATTTCCACGACGGGGCCGAAGCGGCGTGCTGCGACCGGCTGCAATTTTACCAGCCCCTTGAATTGTATAACTTCTGCTATAGTAGGAGGAGAGCCCTGACCCGTCAAGGGGGAAGCAATGATGACAAGCCGCTGGCGCATCGCCACCGAAAACCGGGTAGGTATGCTGTTGGACATCCTTACAGTCGTTTCGGGCGCCCGCATCGATATTGGCGCCATGGAGGTTTTGCCCGGCCTTGGCTTCCTTCGCCTGGAGGGCCCGCTGGGGGAGGAGGTGCGGCACCGGGTGCTCCAGCTGCCGGGAGTGCTCTCGGTGGAGCCCGTCGCCCTGTTGCCCCAGGAGGAGAAGCAGCGGGAGGTCGACGCCGTCCTTGAGGCTGTGAGCGACGGTGTCCTGGTGGTCCGGGCCGGCGGGCAGGTGGCCAGCCTGAACCCCGCAGCCGCGCAGATTCTCGCCCTGCCGGTCGAGCGTGCCGTGGGCCGGCCGGCTGCCGAGGTGCTGGGCACCGACCGCCTGCTGCGGGATGCGGCCCGGTTCGACAATGAGGAGGTCCGGGTGAAGACCCCACGGGGCGCCCTCCACTACATCGTTTCGAGCCGACCGCTCGGGGAGCCTGGCGGCATGGTGCTGGTGCTCAAGTCGATCCAGCAGGCCCGGGCCCTGGTACATACCCTGACCAAGCCACAGACGATCGGCTTCGCGGAGATCACCTCCGCCAGCCGGCTCATGACCGAGGTGGTGCGACTGGCCAAGGCCGCCAGCCGGGTCGACGCCACCGTGCTCCTGCAGGGGGAGAGCGGCACCGGCAAGGAGATCTTTGCCCGGGCGATCCACGGTGAGAGCGCACGGGCAGCCGGCCCGTTTGTGCCCATCAACTGCGCTGCCCTGCCCGAGTCGCTCCTGGAGAGCGAGCTGTTCGGGTACGAGGAGGGCAGCTTCACCGGCGCCAAGCGGGGCGGCAAGCAGGGAATCTTCGAGTTCGCAGGTGGGGGCACCGTCTTCCTTGATGAGATTGGCGAACTCCCCGGGCATCTGCAGGCCAAACTGCTCCGGGTGCTCCAGGAGGGGCGGGTCCGCCGGGTGGGCGGCCGGGAGGAGATCCCGGTGGACATCCGGATCATCGCTGCGACCAACCGGAACCTGCGGTCGATGGTGGCCGAGCGCCAGTTCCGTGACGATCTCTACTACCGGCTCAACGTCATTCCCATTGTGATTCCGCCCCTGCGGGAGCGCCGGGAGGATATCGACGCACTGGTTGACCTGATGCTCCAGCGCTGGGCCCAGCGGTTGGGGCGCCCCGTGCCCGACCTGACGGCCGAAGCCCGGCGCCGCCTGCGGGAGCACCCGTGGCCCGGGAACGTGCGCGAGCTGGAGAACGCCGTGGAGCGGGCGATGGCCCTGGCGGGCAGCGGAGAGATCGCCCCCGAGCACCTGATGCTTGAGGCGGCGCCCGTTGCGGCGGCCCTTTCCCAGGGCAGCCTGAAGGAGCGGCTGGCCGAGGTCGAGCGGCAGATTCTTTCCGAGACCCTGGCCCGTACAGGGAGCGCCCGCCGGGCGGCCCAGGCCCTCGGGGTCTCCCACACGACCATCCTCAACCGGGCGCATCGCCTGGGTCTTTCGCACCTCCTGAGTGACTGAGTGGAACGAAAACTTGCCGCGTGGAACGAAATCGTGCCGCTCGTATGCAGTGAAAGCCCGCCACGGCGGGCTTTTTGCTTTGGCACAAGTTTTGCAGTGTTGAATAGGCGTACACCAACGACATTCGGAGGTGCCCTATGAAGACGCAGAAGAACCACGGTGTGGCCACACGCTGTGTACATGCCGGCCAGCAGCCTGATCCCGCTACCGGCGCCCTGACCACGCCGATCTACCAGACCTCCACCTTCGTCTTCGCGAGCGCCGAGCAGGGCGCCGCCCGCTTTGCCGGCACCGAACCGGGCTATATCTACACCCGCCTTGGCAACCCGACGCAGGCCGCCCTGGAGGAGAAGATGGCCGACCTGGAGCGCGGCGAGGCGGCCCTGGCCTTCGGTTCTGGCATGGGCGCCATCTCGGCTGTGCTGATGGCGCTGGTCAAGGCCGGCGACCACGTCATCTACGGCGATGCGATCTACGGCTGCACCTACGCCTTCCTGCACGAGGTGCTTGGCCGCTTTGGCGTGGAAGCAACCCCGGTCGACTGCTCCGACCTGACAGCGGTGGAAGCGGCGATCAAGCCCAATACACGGGTTTTGGTGCTGGAAACCCCGGCAAACCCGACGATGAAGCTGGCAGACATCCGTGCGCTGGCCGCCATCTGCCATGGGCGGGGGATCTCCCTGGTGGTGGACAACACCTTCATGAGCCCTTATTTGCAGCGCCCGCTGGCGCTCGGCGCCGACGTGGTCGTCCACAGCGCGACCAAGTATATCGGCGGCCACGGGGATGTGATCGCCGGCATCGCGGTTGGCAGCAAGGCATTCATTGACGAGGTCCGGATGACAACGCTGAAGAACGTAGGCGCGGTGATCGCCCCCTTCGATGCCTGGCTCCTGCTGCGTGGCCTCAAGACGCTGCACGTCCGGCTCGACCGCCACTGCGAGAACGCCATGCGGGTCGCCGAGTTCCTGGAGCGTCACCCGGCGGTCAGCAAGGTCTACTATCCGGGGCTTCCGAGCTTCGAGCAGTACGACCTGGCCCGCCTGCAAATGGACGGCCCGGGCGGGATCATGGCCTTCGAGCTGAAGGGCGGCCTGGAGGCCGGCCGACAGTTGATGAATCACGTTGAACTCTGCCAGGTCGCCGTCAGCCTTGGCGATGCTGATACCCTGATTCAGCACCCGGCCTCCATGACCCACTCGGTGGTGCCCGCCGAGCAGCGGGCGGTCATGGGCATTTCGGACGGGCTGGTCCGCCTGAGCGTCGGTCTGGAGGATCCGGCGGATATCATTGCCGACCTGGAAGCGGCTCTCCGGGTGAGTGCTAAACTGGCGAATCTCTCCCTGACTTGACTTTGACCGGGACGTGACCCATAATATTACTCACGTGTGCCCCTAGTGGGCCGCACATTCTATGACGTAAAACGCTACGACGGGGACTCAGTAGGCCACGCCCCCTTTCAGAGAGCCGCCGGTTGGTGCAAGGCGGCAGCGGGACTGGCTGAACCTCGCCCCTGAGCCGCATGAATGAACCACCAGTAGTTCATGCCGGGCCCCGGCCCGTTATCGCCGGTCAAAGCAGGGCTGAACAGGCCAAGCAGGGTGGTACCGCGGGAGGAACAGGCTCTCGTCCCTTCATGGGACGAGAGCTTTTTGGCTTTTTATCAGGGAGGTCGTACTTTCAGCATGGCAGAGGAACGGTTTAACTTCCGAGAGTCGGAGCCGAAGTGGCAGCAAACGTGGGCCGACCAGTCCATCTACAAGGTTGAGCGCGACGCAAGCAAGCCCAAGTACTACGCACTGGCCATGTTCCCGTACCCCTCCGGCAAGCTGCACATGGGCCATGTGCGCAACTACTCCATTGTTGACGTAATCGCCCGCTACCGCCGGATGAAGGGCTTCAACGTCCTGCATCCCATGGGCTACGACTCGTTCGGCATGCCCGCCGAGAACGCCGCCATCAAGAATGGCATCAGCCCGGCGGTTTGGACCAAATCCAACATCGCTGAGATGACCGAGCAGCTCAAGCAGCTCGGCTATAGCTACGACTGGGACCGTGCGGTCTACACCTACCGCGAGGACTACTACAGGTGGACCCAGTGGCTCTTCCTGCAGTTCTACAAGCAGGGGCTGGCCTACAAGAAGACTGCCCCGGTCAACTGGTGCCCGACCTGCGCCACGGTGCTGGCCAACGAGCAGGTCGTGGACGGCCTCTGCTGGCGCTGCGACAGCGTGGTGACCAAGAACAACCTCTCCCAGTGGTTCTTCAAGATCACCCAGTACGCCGACGAGTTGCTGGAGGATCTGAAGCTGCTGGAGAAGGGCTGGCCCGAGCGGGTCCGCATTATGCAGGAGAACTGGATCGGCCGCTCCGAGGGCGCCCAGGTTGAGTTCACCCTGGCTGCCACCGGCGATAAGATCCCGGTCTACACCACCCGCCCGGACACCATCTACGGCGTGACCTTCATGGTGGTGGCGCCGGAGCATCCGATCGTGGAGAAGATCTGCACCTCCGGCCTGATCAATGCTGACAAGGTGATGCAGATCCGGGCCTTCCAGGAGAAGATGAAGAGCCTGAATGAGATCACCCGTACTTCGACCGAGACCGAGAAGGAAGGCATCTACCTCGGTGTGGACGTGATCAACCCGTACAACGGTGAGAAGGCCCAACTGTGGATCGCCAACTACGTCCTCATGGAGTACGGCACCGGCGCCGTCATGGGCGTGCCGGCGCACGACCAGCGCGACTTCGAGTTCGCCAAGAAGTACGGCATGGAGATCAAGGTGGTCATCCAGAACCACGACGCGAGCCTGAAGGCAGAGGAGATGCTCCAGGCCTTCGTGGAGCCTGGCGTCATGGTCAACTCGGGCCCCTTCGACGGCACCCCGAACCTCGACGGCATCGGCAAGGTTGCCGGCTACGCTGAAGAGAAGGGCTTCGGGAAGAAGACGGTCAACTACCGCCTGCGCGACTGGCTGATCAGCCGGCAGCGGGCGTGGGGCGCTCCCATTCCCATCGTCTACTGCGACAAGTGCGGCACCGTGCCGGTGCCCGAGGACCAGCTGCCCGTCCGGATTCCGGACGACCTGGACTTCTCCGGCGAAGGCGGCAGCCCGCTGGCCCGACACCAGGGCTTTGTGAACGCCACGTGCCCGAGCTGCGGCGGCCACGCCCGGCGTGAGACCGATACCATGGACACCTTTGTCGACTCCTCCTGGTACTACCTGCGCTATACCGATGCCAAGAATGCGGAGCAGGCCTGGAACCCCGAGGACGTGGACTACTGGATGTCGGTCGACCAGTACGTGGGCGGCATCGAGCACGCCGTGCTCCACCTGCTGTACTCCCGCTTCTTCACCAAGGTCCTGCGGGACATGGGTTACGTGAAGGTCGACGAACCCTTCTCGGCCCTGCTGACCCAGGGCATGGTGATCAAGGACGGCGCCAAGATGTCCAAGTCGAAGGGCAACGTCGTCTCCCCCGAGGAGATGATCGCCCGGTACGGCGCCGACGCCTGCCGCCTCTTCATCATGTTCGCTGCCCCGCCCGAGCGCGACCTCGACTGGTCGGACGCCGGCATCGAGGGCGCCTACCGGTTCGTCAACCGCTTCTACCGCATGGTGATCGGCGCCCTGCCCGCCGTTCAGCACGCCCGGTCGCTGCTGCCGGTCAAGGCCGGCAACGTCGCCGCCATGATGGGCGCGCTGACCGAGGCCGAGCTGGCCGAGGGACTGCAGCGCTTAGCGGGCAACCTGACCCAGGTCGACAAGGACCTGCGCCGGGTGATCCACGGGACCGTCAAGAAGGTCACCTCCGACCTGCATGATCGGTTCGCCTTCAACACTGCCATCTCCGGTCTGATGGAGATGACCAACGCCATCTACGCGTACCGTGAGCGGGTGCCGGAGGCGGAGCAGTCCACCCTGGTCATCGCCGAAGCGGTGCAGAAGGCCGTGCTGATCATCGCTCCCTTCTGCCCGCACCTGGCGGACGAGATGTGGAGCCGGCTGGGCTACCACTCCTCGATCCACCTGGAGTCCTGGCCCACCTACGACGAGTCGGTCGCCAAGGCCGACACCGTGGAGATTGTGGTCCAGGTCAACGGCAAGGTCCGCGAGCGCATCGACGTGCCCGCCGGGATCGGCGCCGCCGAGATGGAGAAGGTGGCCCTCGACATGCCCAAGGTGCAGGCGCTGCTCGAGGGCAAGCAGGTCGTCAAGGTAATTCCGGTCCCGGGCAAGCTGGTCAATATCGTCGTCAAGTAACAGGAGCGGGGTAGGCTGTTTGCCTACCCCGTTTGTCATTGCACTTCGCTGTTGTTGGGCAAGAGACTCAGGTCTGAGGCTGGCCGTTCCGTCGGGCGACGGGTTAGGCAGATCTCCTGCCTGTCACTGCGGAGAATCGCTTCAGTGCGGTCGGCAAGGCGAATCTTCTCCAGCTCAGCCTTCATGGAGCAGCGCCTCCTCTGCTTTCCGTTTCCAGAAAGTGGTACAACTCTATGATAGATGATTTCCCAGGAATCGGCAACGCCCTGAGATGACGAAAATGGTCGAAAAAGAACGTTCGCTGGCGGCGAATCGGCACTTGTAATCTGATGGAGAAAATGGTAAAAATAGGATTGTAGTCATACCTGATCGGCTATTCGCCGTTGAAAGGAGGACATCGAATGGAAAAGGCCGTCGGCGTTGTTCGGTTCCGCCCTGCGCCGGACTTCGACCGTCTGAAGGCCATCATGCATGAGGACCCACGGGAGGTCATCGCACAGGGAAAGCATTTCCTCTCCCACGGCAACCTCGATCCCCTCATCCAGTCCCGCACCTACAACCTGCTCTGCTACACCTCCGCATGCATCCTCAAGCGCTCGGTGGTTGAGGCGGTCTTTCACGGGCACGAGGCTGTCCGGCTGGCCCGCCAGGTCCCCGGGGTGGAGAGCAAGGCCATGCTGTTCGACAGCCTGGTAAACCTCGGCACCGCCTCTGAGCGTATCGGGGAGTACGACCGCTCCATCGACTCCTACCGCGAGGCCTTGTCCATGCCGCTGGATTGGATCGACCGGCGCCATCACGAGGAAGCGGTAATCACATATCTGGGCCGCGCCCTGTACTACCGCGGCGACTACACCGACGCCCTCGGCGCCTTCGATCAAGCCGGCGCCTTGGCAGCCACCCGGCAGGACCCGTACGCCAACGAGTTCCTGCACAACTTGCGCGGGCTGTGCTACCTCAAAATGAACGACCTTGCGGAAGCCGAACGCTACATATCGCTCGCCGCAGCCGTCACCAACGACGAAACCCGGTATGAACTGCGGCCCAAGAGCCATATCCTCGGCTCCATGGCTGTGGTGCAAATGCTGCGGGCAGAGCTCGGCCTGGCGGAAGACTACGCCCGCGCCGCCCTGGAGATTGCCACCGAGGTGGAGGATCCTCACGGCCAGGTGGAGGGGAACATGGTACTGGCCTTCTGTGCCAGGGCCCAGCGGCGGGTCCAACAGGCGCTGGAGCACTCGGAGGCGGCCAGCAAGGTCGCCTACGCCTACGGCTACGTCCCCCTGATTCAGGACCTGGTTTGGCTGTCCGGGCACATCTATCCGCAAAGGAGAGGGTAACCTATGAAACGTGTTTTCCTGATCTTCCTGGTCGCCGTGAGTTTGGCCACCGTCTTTGCGGCGGGGGCCCTGGCGGGTCCTGGCGAGTCCGGCGGTATCAAGCCACAGTCCTACGGCGTGAAGTAGCTTTATTTTTCCGCACGTTTTCGCTGTGAGCGAAAACGGCGAATAGCCAGGGCGCTTACCCTATCGGGTGGGCGCCCCGTTCTTTGTGGTAGGATCTAAGGGGGAGGTGGTCCTCGTGAAAGTTGGCGTCATAGCCGACACACACATTCCAGGGCGGGCCAAAGCGATTCCGCCGGCTGTTCTGGACGGACTTGCGGGCGTCGACCTGATCATACATGCCGGGGACCTGGTGTCGGCTGAGGTGCTGGAGACGCTGCGCCGAATCGCCCCGGTACAGGCGGTGGCCGGCAACAACGACCCTCCGCCGCTTGCGATGGGGCTGGGGGAGACCTTGGAACTCGAGCTGTCCGGCTACCGCATCGGCGTGGCTCATGGTCATCTGGGCACGGGAAAGAGCACCGTGGAGCGGGCGCTCTCCCACTTCCAGGGCGCCCACTGTGTGATTTTCGGGCACAGTCATATGCCTTACTGTCAGTGGCACGGGTCCACGCTGGCCTTCAACCCGGGCTCACCTACTGACCGGCGGCGTGCACCTCACTGTTCGTACGGCATGCTTTACCTGGAAGCGACAGGTATTCGAGCAGAGCATTTGTATCTCGCTTAGTCTGGCGGGCAAACTACACCGAGCAGATTGGACAGCGAGAGGAGACTGCTTGCTATGGCTGAGCACCAGACAGCGAACCCGGACCGTCAGAAACCGTTCAACCCGCCTGGCGTCCGTAAGCCGTTCAATCATGATGAGATTTTGGCGGCAGAATGCAAGGACGCTCTGCTTACAGGTACGGAGTCGGCCGGCATTGAGATCCAGGTGGAGTGCAACGACGGCATCATTCGCCTGAAGGGCGTCGTCGACGTGCTCTCCCACCGGTCCGCCGCCGAGGATATCGTCCGCCGGATTCCCGGGGTCAAAGACGTGGAGAACGACATCACGGTCGCCAACGAGGAGACCCTGAGCGATAAAGACCTGACTGACGAGATCACCCGCAAGCTGGCCCACCACCGAACTCGCGGGAACGTCGGGGTGCACGTGCACAAGGGCGTGGTCACGGTGGTGGGACATGCCGGGACCCACGACGACGTTCAGTCCGCCGTTAAGCTGATCGAGGATATCGCAGGGGTCCGTGAGGTCAGGCTCGGCGGGGTCAAGGTTGGCGAGGACCGCGAGGAGGACGATGCTGACGTCGCCCGCTCCGCGCAGAAGATCCTGGACAACTTGGGCTTCGACCACCACCAGTTCCAGGTCTACTGTGACGCCGGTGTCCTCTTCGTAAAGGGCTTCGTCCCGACCAAAGAGGACCGAAGCCGCATCAAGACCGCCATGCATACCATCTCCGGTGTGGACAAGCTTGAAGCCACCTTGATCACCGACGATCAGGTAGCCGGCGAGGTGCACTAGGAGGAAAATATTGGAAGAACGTCGAATACCCCCTTCTCCATGGGGGTGAAGGAGCGATGGTGATAAGCCATCACATCCGGTACGGAATCTGGGGCCTGGTCTCCTTGCTGCTTGCAGGGTTGCTCTGGTTGGGGATTTCGCAGTACCTCGCCGATCAGCGGGCGCTGGCCGCTACTGTGCCGGCGCCCGTTGCCGTGCCTGCACCTGTGGCGAAGGCTGCGGACCCGGCGCCCGCCGTTGCCGAGACGCCGAAGCAGCAGCAGCTTGTCGTGCATGTGGCGGGGGCGGTCAACAGCCCCGGCCTGGTACGGCTGGAGTTCGGTGCACGCATCGCCGACGCCATCGACGCCGCGGGCGGTGCAAAGGCTGAAGCTGCGCTGGACGCGCTCAACCTCGCCGAGCCGGTGGCCGATGGGCAAAAGGTTCAGGTGCTAACCAAGGCAGAGGTGCAGGCGGGCGTGGCTCCTCCGGTGGTGACCTCTTCGCAGCCCGTTCGGCCTTCGGTGACGCCGACGGCTCCTGCGGCAACTTCGGGGGGCAAGCTCCGGCTGAACCAGGCCACGGAGGCACAGCTGAAAGCCATCGGCTTGACACCGATGGCGGCGAAAGCGGTAGTCGGGCACATCCAGAAGAATGGACCAGTTCGGACGTGGGATCAGGTGGATGCCATCTCTGGCGTGGGGGACAAGACCTTGGACTTGCTCAAAGCAAACACACAGCTCTAGAACGCGGCAAGCCCCGGTCCGGGCATTCCGGATCGGGGCATTTTTATGGCCGCGGATGCGCGGATGACGCGGATTTTAAGGCATTCGCGGATGTACCAAGGGAGTTAGCTGGGAAATATATATAAAAAATAAATATATTTTCATCATAACTAATTCGCTAGGTCATCAGCGTGTATTGCCGTAATCAGCGTAATCCGCGCATCCGCGGCCATATAAGGTCCCCCGCTCAACCCAAAAGGAGCCGCAGAAGGGCCATCGACACGATGCCAGTGACCACGGTGCCCATGAGGCTGCGGGTCCAGGCGGCGACAGCGAAGGCCGGAATCACAGCCAGGAGCTGCGGGTGGGCCGGGGGCAGGGCCAGGTTTCCGCCACTGACGAGGATCTCCTTGGCGAGAAGGGCCGCGAGCACGGAGACCGGTACGAAGCCCAGCCAGCGGAGCAGCAGCGGCGGGAGCTGGAAGCGGCTCAGCACCACCAGCGGCAGCATGCGCGGCAGGTAGGTGACCAGGGCCATCCCGAGAAAGAGCGCGAGCACGGCCGGGCGTACGGTCATCATTCAGACATCACCCCCACCGTGGCGGCCACCAGGGTGGCGAGGATGATGCTCCAGCTGGAGCCGGCGGTGGCCAGGGTAATGCCCACCGCCAGAGCTGCCGCCACCGCCGCGGCCAGCAGCCGGGGTTTGCGCCCGTCGCCGCGGAGGTGGGGCATCAGGAGCCCGATAAACATCGCGGGAAGGGCAAAGTCCAGGCCGAGCGCCTCCGTGTTGCCGGCCATCTCTCCGGCGAGGGCGCCCACCACCGAAGCGACCACCCAAGAGGACTGCGCAGTAATGTGCAGTCCAGCCACCCAGGCGGGGGTGGAGGGGCGCCCCTGCATCACCGAGGTGTTCACCGCAAAGGACTCGTCCGTGATGCCGTAGGCCAGCAGCGTGTTCTGCCAGGCCGGGTTCTGGCGCATGGTGGGCACCAGGGCCGTGCTCATGAGCAGGTGGCGCAGGTTGACCAGGAACGTGGTCGAGATGATGGCCGGAGCGGCGGCACCCGAGGCGAACATCGACGCCCCGATAAACTGCGACGAGCCCGCATAGACCAACACCGACATCAGGCCGATTTCGGCGACCGTGAGCCCGGCGGTGCGGGCGAGCACCCCGAAGGCGAAGCCGATCGGCAGGTAGCCCAGCACGATGGGGGAGGCGGCCCGCAGGCCGTCCAGAAAGGAGCGCGGCGAGGGTATAGGCTGCGACGGTTGCGAGGCCAAGGCTGGCACCCCTTAGGCGAGCAGTTTTTGCATGAACTCCAGCTCGGGCTTGTAATCCTCTTCGCTGTCCACCGGCGTTTCCAGGACCACCGGCAGGCCCTTGAAGGCGCCGGACTTCAACATACGGGCGATGCCCGCCTCGCCGATGAAGCCCTGCCCCAGGTTGGCGTGGCGGTCCTTGCGGCTGCCAAAGTCATGCTTGCTGTCGTTCAGGTGGATCGCCTTCAGGTGCTCCCAGTACCCGATCGAACGCGCATGCTCGACGAACTCCTCCCACCGGTCGGGGTGGTAGGCGGCCGCGGCGAAGCCGTGGCAGGTGTCGAAGCAGAAGCCGATCCGGTGCGGCTGTGCCACCCGGGAACGCACGTCCATACACTGTTCCAGCAGCGTGCCAAGCTCTGTGCCCTGGCCCGCCGTGTTCTCCAGCAGGAGAGGGCAGGAGCCCTGGTACTCCTCCAGGAGCATGTCCAGCGTTTCGACCATGCGCTTGATGCCGTACTCCTCGCCCTGCTCCACGTGCTTGCCCATGTGGCAGACGCAACCCACGGCGCCGTACGCCTCAGCGTTCTCCAGGTCCTGCTTGAGCGAGGCGATCGAGGTCGCCTGCAGCTCCGGATCGGGCGTGGACAGGTTGGTAATGTAGGGGGCGTGGGCTACGGCTACCATGCCGTACTGCTCCATGAGCTGCCGTCCCTTGGCGGCCTGGACGGGATCGGCCGCCTTTCCCTTGAACGCACGGGGGTTCTTCGTGAAGAACTGGAAGGACTCGCACCCGAGCCGGTGGGCGTTCTCCACCGACGTAGCAAAGCCCGGCGATATGCTGATATGGCAGCCAAGTTTCAAGTGCTTTCACCTCATTCTTAAGTATAGACTACCACGATGTTGGTTTCCAACCGAACGCTTTAGTCCTTTTAGGCTTCGAGGCTTTATTTTGATAAAGTCAGCTTGTTCAGACGAATCTGGCGCACCTATACTTGAAAGTAGCACAAAGTACCTAGATATTTAGTGCCATACCACAACGGAGGCGATGGTTTGTCAGCGTTTCTGACCCGCCCTGAAATCGGGCGGCTCAAACCCTACGTCCCCGGAAAGCCGATTGCCGAGGTGCAGCGGGAGTACGGGCTGACCGAGGTGATCAAGCTGGCCTCCAACGAGAACCCGCTCGGCCCCTCGCCCCTGGCGCTGGAGGCGATCCGGCAAGCCGCACGGGAGTTGCACATCTACCCCGAAGCGACGGCACGGGTGGTCCGGGAGGCGCTGGCGGCCCATGTTGGCCTGCCCGAGGACTGGCTGATGGTCGGCAACGGCTCTGACGAACTGCTCCGCCTGCTGGCGGCCGCCTATGTGCGCCAGGGCGACCGGTGCGTGGTGCCCGGCTGCTCCTTCCCCAACTACCGGGCTGTTAGCGAGTTGTTCGGAGCCCTGGTGGAGGAGGTGCCCCTGCGGGACGAGACGATGGACCTGGAGGCCATGGCCCAGCGGGCGCCCGGCGCCCGGCTGATCTTCCTGTGCCGGCCCAACAACCCGACCGGGGCGGTCTTTGCGGAGCAGCGGTTCCGGGACTTCATGGCGGCGGTAGCCCCCGAAACGCTGGTCCTGGTGGATCAAGCGTACCACGAGTTCGACACCTCGCCGTTCGACTCGATGGCGCTGCTCCACGAGTATCCCAACCTGATCCTGACCCGGACCTTCTCCAAGGCGTACGGCCTGGCCGGCATCCGGGTGGGGTACGGCATGGCTCGCCCCGAGATCTGGCGCCCGCTGTACGCCGTTCGGGAGCCCTTCTCGGTCAACGCGCTCGCCCAGGCGGGGGCGCTGGCGGCGCTGCAGGATCAACTGCACCTTGAGGCCACCGTGGCCAACAACCTGGCCGGGAAGCAGTTTCACTACCAGCTCTATCAGGGGCTGTGCCTGGGGTACATCCCCAGCGAGGCGAACTTCGTCATGGTCGATCTGGGGCGCCCGGCGGGGCCGGTGTACGAAGCGCTGCTCAGGCGCGGGGTGATCGTTCGCCCGGTGCATGGGCGTCCCACCTGGATCCGGGTCACGATTGGCACGCCGGAGGAGAACCAGCGCTTCGCTGAGGCGCTTCGCGAAACCTTGGAGGTAGCATAGAAGGGGGAGCATTTCGATGGCGGAGAACTTCGATTTCCTTCCGATTGAGGCCATTGACTATGTGGAGTTCTACGTGGGCAACGCCAAGCAGGCGGCCCACTACTACCGCACGGCCTTTGGCTTCAGCATCAAGGCGTTCGCCGGCCTGGAGACCGGGGTGCGCGACAAGGTCTCCTATGTGATGGAGCAGGGCGAGATCCGGCTGATGCTGACCGGCGCCCTGTCGCCCGAGAGCCCCATTGCCGAGCATGTCCGCAGGCACGGCGACGGCGTGAAGGACATCGCCCTGCGGGTCTCTGACTGCGAGTCTGCCTTCCGGGAGACGGTGAAGCGGGGCGCCAAGGTAATCATGGAGCCGACCGAGTTCACCAACGACTGGGGCACCATCAAAAAGGCGACCATCGCCACCTACGGCGACACCGTCCACAGCTTCATCGAGCGCAAGAACTACCGGGGCGTCTGGATGCCTGGCTACCGGTCGGTCAAAGATGCACCGGCAGCCACGGCGACCGGTATCGTCGCCATCGACCATATTGTCGGTAACGTTGAATTGAACCATATGCTTACGTGGGTGAAATTCTACGAGGATGTCATGGGCTTCACCCAGTTCCAGACCTTCGACGACAAGGACATCTCCACCGACTACTCAGCCCTGATGTCCAAGGTGATGGCCGGCGGCAAGGGCAAGGTGAAGTTCCCCATCAACGAGCCCGCCGAGGGCAAGAAGAAGTCGCAGATCCAGGAGTACCTCGACTTCTACCATGGGCCGGGCGCCCAACACATCGCCGTGATCACCGGCGACATCATCGCCACGGTTAACGCCCTTCAGCAGAACGGTGTGCAGTTCCTGAGCACCCCCGACTCCTACTACGACTCCCTCGAGGAGCGGGTGGGCCAGATCAACGAGCCCATGGATGAGCTCCGCCGCCTGAAGATCCTGGTCGACCGCGACGATGAGGGCTACCTGCTGCAGATTTTCTCGAAGCCGGTGCAGGACCGCCCGACGGTCTTCTTTGAGATCATCCAGCGCAAGGGCGCCCGCGGCTTCGGCAAGGGGAATTTCCGGGCGCTCTTCGAGGCGATCGAGCGGGAGCAGGAGCTCCGGGGAAATCTGTAGTCCCATGAAGCACGTCAGGTTTCTGCCCGAAGGTCGGTCGGAGTCACTCTCCGGCCATGTTGTAGGAGACCGCGTCATTTGCGGCACGGAAAACTACGCGCTTTCGCAAGGGCGGTTGCTGCCCCCGGTGCAGCCCCGTACGATCCGCGACTTCTACGCCTTCGAGGCGCATGTCAAGAACGCACGGGCTCGGCGCGGCCTGCCCATGATCGAGGAGTGGTACCGGTTCCCGGTCTTCTACTTCACCAACCCCAACGCCGTGTACGGCCCCGACGCCGAGGTCCCCAAGCCCAGGCACTGCCAGTGGCTCGACTTCGAGCTGGAGGTCGCCATCGTCATCAGCAATGAAGGCCGGGACATTCCGGCCGACGAGGCTGACCAGTATATCGGCGGCTTCATGATCATGAACGACTGGAGCGCCCGGGATATCCAGCGCGAGGAGATGAAGGTGGGGCTGGGCCCCGCCAAGGGCAAGGACTTTGCCACCTCCCTGGGCCCCTGGCTGGTCACCCCGGATGAGCTGGCCGACCGCAAGCGGGGGCAGCACTGGGACCTGACCATGGTCGCCCGGGTGAACGGGAAGGAGGTCAGCCGGGGAAACCTGGCGGACCTGCACTTCTCCTTCGGGCAAATGATCGAGCGGGCCAGCCAGGATTGCACCCTGTATCCCGGCGAAGTGATTGGCTCAGGGACGGTGGGGACCGGCTGCCTGCTGGAGACCGGGGCGGCGCCCTGGCTCCAGCCCGGGGATGTGGTGGAGCTGGAGGTTGAGCGGCTGGGCATCCTGACCAACACTGTGAGGTGAAGCAGCCATGCCTTTCTATGTACGCAGGGGCCAGATTCCGCCGAAGCGGCACACCCAGTTCCGGCAGCCCGACGGCAGCCTCTACCGGGAGCAGGTGATGGGCACCCGGGGGTTCTCCGGGATCCAGTCGATCATGTACCACATCAACCCGCCGACGGCGGTGCTGCGGGTGGAGGACCTGGGGCCGGTGGTGCGGGAGTTTGAGGAGCGGGGGCCGCTGCGCCACCGCCACTTCCGGACGGCGCCGAGCCGGGCGGGCGGGGACATCGTCTCCGGCCGCCAGCTCCTCATGGGCAACGACGACGTGGTCATGTCCATCTGCCGTCCGACCGAGGCGATGGACTACTTCTACCGCAACGGCGAGGGCGACGAGGTGCTCTTCATCCACGAGGGGCGCGGCCGGCTGCAGACCAACTACGGCTCGCTCCCCTACCAGCCCGGGGACTACCTGGTAATCCCCATCGGGACCACCTGGCGCATGGTGCCCGAGGCGGGCGCCGAGCACCGGGTGCTGGTGGTCGAGGCGGCGGGCTCCGTGGTGCCGCCCAAGCGCTACCACAACGAGTGGGGGCAACTGCTGGAGCACAGCCCATACTGCGAGCGGGATATCCGGGTGCCCGAGGAGTTGGAGACCTTCGACGAGAAGGGCGAGTTCGAGGTCCGGGTGCGCGCCCAGGGCCGCCTAACCGCCTGCTTCTTCGGCCATCACCCGCTGGATGTGGTGGGCTGGGACGGCCACCTGCACCCCTACGCCCTCTCAATTCACGACTTCGAGCCGATCACCGGGCGCGTCCACCAGCCGCCGCCTGTGCACCAGACCTTTGAGGGGCCGGGCTTCGTACTTTGCTCCTTCGTGCCCCGCATGTACGACTACCACCCGCTGGCGATTCCGGCGCCCTACGCCCACAGCAACGTCGACTCCGACGAGGTGCTCTACTATGTGGCCGGAAACTTCATGAGCCGCAAGGGCATCGAGGAGGCTTCCGTCACCTTGCATCCCTCGGGGATCCCGCACGGGCCGCACCCCGGCAAGGCGGAGGGCTCCATTGGCAAGGACCGCACCGAGGAGTTGGCTGTAATGCTGGACACCTTCCGCCCGCTCCGGGTGGCCAAGGGCGCCCTTACCTGGGAGGACCCGAACTATATGTACTCTTGGACTCCCAAGCATGAAGGATAGAGCGTGGGCGATCAGCGTGGCGGTGACGGCGGCGACCGTTGCCGCCTCGCTCTGGCTTTGGTTCGGACCCTGGCTCTGGAACGGCATCCCCTGGCTGGTGGCCATGGGGCTGCCCTTCCTGGTTGGCTTGCTGGCGCCAAGACTGCCGCTGGTTTTCGGCGTCTTGCCGGCGCTGCTGCCCTATCTGCTGGAAGGGGATGTAAAGGCCCCGCTCGTGTTGGGCGCCCTGGGGGCTAGCTACGTCGCCATCGCAGCGGGGATGCTGATCCGACGGTTTGCAGGAGGTTGGAGACGATGATCGTTGACCCTTCGTCCATGGCCTGGCGGGATGCTTATAAGTACATGATTGGCACCATCGTGCCCCGCCCGATCGCCTTTGTCTCCACCATAAGCCCGGAGGGCGTCCTGAACCTGGCGCCCTTCTCCTTTTTCACGGCGGTATGCCCCGATCCCATGACGATCTGCTTTAGCCCCATGCGCCGGGGCACTGACGGGGCGAAGAAGGATACCCTGGTCAACATCGAGGCGACCGGGGAGTTTGTGGTCAACATTGTCTCCGAGCGCTTCGCCGGGCAGATGAACGCTACCAGCGCCGAGTTCCCGCCCGAGGTGGACGAGTTCCGGGAGTCCGGGCTCACACCGGTCCCGTCAGCCAGCGTGCGCCCGCCCCGGGTGGGGGAGAGCCTGGCCGCCTACGAATGCAAGCTCCTGCAGGTGGTGCACGTCGGCGAGGCCAGGGCGGGGGCCGGCTCGTTGGTCCTCGGCTCCGTCCAGCGCATCTACCTGGCCGAAGACCTGGTCGAAAACGGCCGCGTCAAGCTGGACATCCTGCAGCCCATCGGGCGGATGGCCGGCAACGACTATGTCCGGTGCACCGACCTCTTCACCCTTCAGCGCCCGGTTCGGTAGGATTTACCTTTCACATTGCCGCTCTATCTCCGATAATAAAGATGTGAACTATTCCGGAGAGGGGTAGGCTCGTGCTCAAACGATCCTGGAAGAAGGTTCTGGCGTGGGTGGCGCTTTTGGGCTTCGTCATCTTGCTGCTCTCGCCTATGCTCGCTAAAGCAGAGGTAACTGAGGACGACTACTACAACGCAGCCACGCTGCTGGGCAAGTACGGCCTGGTGCAGGGCGACGAAGGCGGATATCGCTTCCGGGACGATATCACCCGGGCCGAGTTGGCCAAAGTGCTGGTGCTCGCCATTGGGCTGGAGTCCCAGGTGAAGGACTTCACCGGCCGGAAGGCTTTCAGCGATACGCAGGGACACTGGGCGGAAGCGTACATAGCGCTCGCCAAGCAGGTCGGGGTGCTCCGGGGCTACCCGGAGGGCGACTTCCGGCCGCGCAACCCGGTCAGCTACGCCGAGGTGATCACTGCGTTCGCCCGTCTCGTAGGCCTGGAGGCCAGCCGGGAGCCCTGGCCTTTCACCTATGTCGGGCCGGCCTCCGTCGCCGGCATGATCCCGTCGGGGATGTCAGCCGTTCAGGATCTGAACGCGGCGGCCATCCGCGGCGATGTCTTCGTGCTGCTCAAGCGGACGATGGTGGATGTGAAGAACTCCAAGGGCGAGACCCTGCTGGGTCGCTTTCACGACCAGAAGCCGCCCAAGCTGGAGATCGACGCTGCGCCCAAGGAGACGTCCGCCTCTCGCATCGTCATTACCGGCAGCGCCCTTGAGGCCGAGCAGGTTCGGGTCGACGGGAACCTGGCGCCGCTGGACTTTGGTCGTTTCCGGTACCCGGTGGACCTGAGCCCGGGCGTTAACGTCATCAAGGTGCAAGCCTTCGACCTGGCGGGCAACAAGGCCGAGCAGACCCTGGAGATCACCCGGGTGGCCGGCTCGGTCGCATCGATCGAGTTTACGGGTCCCGCCCGGGTGGTGGCGGGACAGGCAGCCCAGTACACCATCGTGCTGCGGAATGACAATGGCGATGAGTTGGCCGACCTGTCTGGCGTGGAGGCTACCGTCACCGGCGGCATCGGCACGTTCGACGTGTTCTCGGGCCAGTTCACGGCCGGCGCACAGGTTGGGCAGGGGAGCATCACCCTTACGGCAGGCAACGCCCGGCGCAGCCTGAACGTGTCCATCGCGGCGGGCGCCTTGGAGCGCATCGCCATCCAGCCGGATAACGTGTCGCTAGCGGCCGGCGAGAAGCAGACCTTTATGGCCTCAGGAACCGACGCCCAGGGCAACGCTGTGCCGCTGACCGGTCTGAAGTGGACCGCCACCGGCGGCACGATCGACGATAAGGGCGTCTTCACAGCCGGGCAGGGCGCCGCCGCCATGTCGGTGACGGCCACCGCAGCAGGCAAGTCGGGGACAGTCACTATTCACCAGCCCAACTACAAGGTCGCCAGGGTGGCGCTTACCACCATCGCGACTCCGCTTGTGGCGAACGGGAAAACCGGGCCGACGATTACAGCGACCCTGCAGGACGCGTCGGGCGCCACGGTCACCGACTACAAGGGCGACCTGACCGTTACCAGCACCGCTCCCGGCACGGCGGCCCCGGTGCAGAGCACCGTGCAGGTAGTAAACGGCGTGGCTGTGATCCAGGTCCGCGCCGGCAGCACGGCTGGCACGGCGACGATCCGGGCGACGACCAACCTCGGCGTGTCCGGCACGTCCGATGTCAAGGTAGACAAGCAGGTCCTGAAGTCGATCCGAATCAGCGTGACCCCCTCGCCCACGTCCGACGGCTCCACACAGGGCACCGTCGAACTGCTGGCGCTCGACCAGAACGATGATCCGATCATCTCTGCGCTCCCGCAGAGCGTCATTGTGAAGCTCACGATCACCCCGGACACCGGCGGCGTATTCGTGCTGAGCGGCACCAAGGATACCGACCTCGCCGTGGGCCCCCTGGACGGGGGAGAGGTGCGCAGCCGCACCCTGGTCCGGTTCAACCCGGGGTCCGGCACGCTGGTGATCAGCGGAGCGCCCCGGTCCAGCGCCTTTGCCAACGTCAAGGTCCTGGACGGCACCTTGACCGCCGGCCCGGTTGGGCGCCCGGTGGAGGTGCGCATGGAGGCGATCCCCGAGACGATCGCTGGCCAGGAGCGCGTGATCTACGTAAGCGTAGTCGACGCGAACGGCTACCGGGTAACCTCGGGCCTGACGGGCTACAACGTGCAGCTTCGGGATCAGAACGGGGTCTACTGGACTCCGGCCGCTGGTCAGGATCTGGTCGGCGGCAGCGGCCGGGCGACGTTCCGGGTCACGCAGGTCAAGGCCGGGAACTACAGCTACACGGCTCATCTGCTGCCTGGCGGGCACACCGTCTCCTACAGCACCATGGTGGTGCCTGGCCCGGTCTCCGCAGTCCTGCTGACGGCCACGCCCGACAAGCTCCCGGCTGACAACGCCAGCACGAGTGTCCTGAAGGCCGAACTGGTCGACGCCTACGGGAACCGGGTCACCTCGGGGACCTTCCCCGTGACCTTCACGAAGACGGTCAACTACAACGCAACACAGCCCATGCCGACCCCTGTGGTGGTCAACTCGGTGGGGGGAGTCGCTGAAACAACGGTGCGGTCGGCCTGGCTGACCACCCTTGACGACGATCACCGGGAGACCTACACCGCGTCGGTGTCCGGAATCGGTTCGGCCTCGGGGCCGACAACGGTAACCTCCCAGCCAGCCTACATCGCGGTGCAGGGGGTGCCGGCCAGCTTGCGGCTGACCTTTGGCGACAACGACGGCAACGGCGCGGCCAACAGCCCGAACGACTACCAGGGCACCGCAGGGCGCCCCTTTACGGTAGAAGCTCGACTGGTCGACGATGACGGAGACCCGGTGACATGGGAGAACGGTCGCCAGGTTACCCTGACCGTGCGCAACGTCGTCACCCTTCAGGAGACGACGTATACAGCAACCACCGCCAGCGGTGTGGCCACCTTCGTCATCACCCGGTCGGAGTCGGGCACCATGGCGCTGAAGGCCGAGTCCACGGGGCTGGTGAAGGCGATCTCGGAAGGGTACGGCGGTGCGGAGAAGGACGCCGTGCTCAAGCCGGGGATCACCACCGCGTTCCGAGTGGTCCCGGATCTGACCAGGCTCCGCACCGGCGGCAGCTACGCCCTTGTCAGCGTCCAGCTGGTGGATGCCAACGGAAACCTGACCATAAACAACACCAGCCGGCCGATCACCGTTACGCTGAAACGGCCGGGCCTGTCCCACGAGTACGGCTACTTCACCGCTGAAGACACGGTGAACGGCGAGAAGGTCGACAACAAGACCGTGGTGATTCCGCCGGGTGCGGCGACCAGTTCGCCGGTCCGCTTCTTCAGTGGCTCCTACACCGGCAGCATCACGCTGGAGGGCACCGCCCTCGATGGGGGCAAGCACGCTGCCACCATTACGACCGTTTCGACCAACGGAGCCAGTGCGCTGCGGTTTGACTCAGTCCAGGCGGTCACATGGGAACCCGTGGCGACCGCAGACACGGTCGTTACCGGTCAGACCGTCACCCTGACCGTGCTCGATTCCGCTGGCGAACGAGTCACCGACTATGGCCTTTCCGGTCAGACAGTGTCGGTCACCGCCCTGGGCGATTCCCGTATCGTCGCGGTCTACAACCCCACACTCCGTGCCTGGCAGTCGCTCGACTCAACGCAGGGCAACGGCGTGGGTGACTATCCGACGAGCTACAACGTGCCGGTGGACCGCGGGCAGGCTGTGTTCCGGACCCGGGCGCACACGCCCGGCGAGAAGGTCTACAAGGCCTCCTTCGGTGGGTCCGACATAGCATCGACCAACGGGCGCTTCGACAGCACCGCCCCGGACTACCTGACCGTACAGGTTGAGCGCAGGCTTGTTTCGGGGGGCGGCGACCAGGTGGCGGTGCAGGCCCGGGTGCGGGATATGTACGGCAACACCCTTACCTGGGTGACCGGGAAGCTCAAATTCAAAGTCGAACCCGCCACTGCCGGTACTCTCACAGCCGAATACGCTGACCTGATCAACGGGGTGGCGACGGTCTACTTCCAGTCGGGGCTGAAGGTTATCGACACCGCCGTAACGGTCACCGCGGAGAGCGGAACCTTGCTGAAGGCCGATGGCGTTACCAAACTGGCGGCCGCCACGGATACCTTTAACGTGGACGGCACGCCGGGGCTGATGGGTTTGAGCGCCTCGGATGGTGCAACGCCGGGCGCCGTAGGCGAAGATGACGTCATTACCCTCACCTTCTCAGAGAACCTGAACATGGCGTCGCTTCCCTCCACCGGGGTGGGCTCATCGGTCTCGTTCGATGTAGCCACCTCGACCATCACCTTCCAGGGCGCCCTTGCGGGACTGGGCTCGATCCATCTCCCGTCCGGAACAATCACGACTGGCAACGTGTATTCAGTGAAAAACATCGTTGTGGCGGGCTCGACGGTGACAGTTCAGCTCGGTACAGCGTCAGGTGCCCCGGCCCAGGTGAGCAACGCCGGCTGGCACGGCACCGCATCGGTGACCATGAACGGAACGGTGCGCGATCCGAACGGCAGTGGAGCGTTCGGTCCCTTTACCATCGTACCGACTGGAGGCTTCTAAGTCGCAAAGCAACCGCCCCAAACGGGGCGGTTGTTCAGGCTGCTGACAAACAGGTCCCCTGGAGTCCGCTCTGCGGACCAGGGGACTTTGTTATTTACAGATTGTAGGAAATGCAGCCGCTGTGGCGGCTGTAAACAGCATTATTTGCGTGACGAGGCCTCGTCTGCTTGGCCAAGTCCTTGCCTTAGTTAGGCGATTTGGGCGCGACTAGCCGACTGGCTCAGTAACATGGCAGGCTTCTTGAGGTTCTGAGCGGTCGCAGAAAAGAGTGACTGCCGCTCTACCTTTTTGCGCCCACGGAATCGTGCATACCGCAATCCGTGCAGTTCCTTGCTATCGGCAAAGCTGCGCTCGACGGGTTGACGCCGCCGTTGAATCAGGTACTTCCCGAACTCCGTCTTGTTGTTCCGGTAGACCAGACCCTTGTCGTCCTGCCATACGTGCCGCTGAATGACCTTCTGTTTGTTCTTCGACGTGGTGCATGTCGCCAGAAGGGGGCACTGGGCGCAGACCCTAGGGTGCGATTTATACTCCCGGTAGCCGTCACGATTGGTCGTGCTGTAGCGCAGCATCACCTGGGCAGAGATACGGATCCAGATTCCAGATGTACCGGAACCGCCACTTGTCTAGCGCCCAGGAGCGCCGCTTCCTCCTTCTTGTACGATTAGATTAAGTAAAAAATGAGCAAGCCGCTAAGTGGCTTGCTCGAGATTGTCAACAACCTGACTGGCACCCCTTATTAGGGTGCCAGTAAAGTGTCGCGCGTTTCAATGCAGTTCGCTGCAACATTCCTGGGGGCTGTGGGGGCCTTGGCGTGCAAGAACGATCCAGTTCCCAAACACTCATTAGGGCGTAAACAGTTTCCAGTGCCCCTCGGAGATAACTTCGACGATACCGTCGACGACTTGTATGGCGGTCTCATCGTCGATCGCGTACGCCGGGCATGGCATGGTGGCCGCCCATCGTTCTGCGTGGGCCATGGTGTTATAAGGCAGTAGCGGGTGATCCAGATGCGGAAACATCGCAAAATCAACGATGCCCAGCGTTTGGTCGCCACCGGTGGGCGGCTTCCAACCGACGAACCACTCCCCGATGCTGGGGGCCATCACCATGCTCCCGGCGCTCAGTCCCACGTAGACCATGTCGCGCAGCGACGGCAAGAGGTCAGCCAGTCCGGACTGCCTCATCCAGTAGCACAGATATAAGGGGTCGCCGCCATTCACGAGCAGAACGTCAGTCTCCTGGAGCCTGGGGATCCAAAGCTCTGCATCGATGGTGGGCAGCGCGGTGAGCTCCAGCACGCCCATGGACTTCCAACCCAGTTCGCACATCGGTGTCCGTGGCTCTTGTCCGCTGATGAATTTCCATGCCATCCCAGCACCGCCGGGTATGGCGTATATCCCGGTGGTAATGCAGAGGGCGCTGGACTCGGAGATCGGTTTGCCCAAGAGGTCTATGAGCGCATTGTGGATGCTGGTGTTCTTGATGCCAGCCGCGGTGAGAAGATACTTCATAAAGTGTCCCCTTTCGATTGCCCTGAACGGCTATTAGTCGAGAATAGTTCAGACATGTGAACCCCCCGATAACTCTCCCGATCATCAGCAGCTTGCCGCGGCTGATCGGATCGCCGAGCGTACCTATTGTGATGAGAAAGCCGGCGAGCTTAAACCCGAAGATGTCCATGATCCATAACTGCTGAGTACTGTCGGCGCCGAGGGCGATCCCGATGGACGGAAGTGCAAGGATCATCACAGAGACATCGATCGATACGAGCAGAGCGGGCAGAGCTAGAACCGCAAGCCCGTCCACTCCCGCATGCCGACTTTCGGCGCAGGAGCGGTCAGAGCGGTCGTCATGCCTGCTTCACCGTTTCGCCCAACTTGTCGAGCATCACCTTCGTGCCATGCTCGCGCTGCTCAGGCGTATCGTGGCCGTCGAGGAAGACGCCCTGCTCCGTGTAGGTGAGCCGCGTACCGGCACCAACGGGCTTGAACTCCACCGTCACAATGGAGACCGATATCCGCGTCGAATCTTGGTCCATCACGTAAGAGTAGACGATGCGTTGGTCTGGCACGATCTCTTGATACCAGGCATCGAAGGTATAGACCGGGCCTTCAGGCGGACCGCCATGACTGGTTTCCCGGCCGCCGATCCGGAATTCGAACACCTCCGCCTTCTGAAACCACCGGGCCTTGGCAACCGGGTCAGCCCAGGCCTTGAACGCTTGCGCCGGTGAGGCATCATAGTTGCGCTCGATGACAAAGGTTGCATGGTGGGTGGATCGTTCAGTCATCATCGGTCTCTCCTCCTTTGGGTTGATTTTCCCTAAGAAAATCGCCGAGTCGGTCGAGGTGTTGCTCCCAATTCGCCCGACGCTCCGCGAAATATCGCTCGTGACTTGTGCGCATCGCAGCCAATAGCCTGGTAAAATCCTCTACGGTCAAGGGTTTCGGCCTTGTCATCAGGGTTGCCACATGCTCCAGTTCGCGCAAAAGCATCTGCTGCGCTGTGATGTTCTCTTTCAGGCGTGCAATCTGAAGCGCCAGGATCTCGGCCAGACGATCGTCTTTGCCGGCGATAAGAGACCGGATCTCGTCAAGGGATAGGCCCAATTCCTTCAACGATAGAATCTGCTGCAAGGAAGTAAGATCCGATGCCGTGTAGAGTCGGTGTCCCGAATCGGAACGAGCCGATGGCCCAAACAGGCCGATCTTGTCGTAGTAGCGCAGGGTTCTAATCGTCAGTCCCGTCAGCTTTGCAAGCGCTCCGACTTTCCACGTCTGTTGCATGACCATCGCCTTTCCCAAAGGACGACTCTTGCCGCTAGAACTACTATAAGACATGACGTAACGTCAGGTTCAAGATGGAACTTGAATACCAGGGCGCCTAATTTTTCAGCAGGCCCAGCAACCGCCCCAAACGGGGCGGTTGTTTCGTTTACCGATGCTTTACATTAAAATGTTTAAGGTGCAGAAGGTTTATAACGATGGAGGCGGAATATTGGGTTAAGTGTGTGCCAGGGGGTGAGGCCATGACGCAATGGATGGAGCAAGCCAGAGCACTGCTTCGGGCGGGCCGCTGGCTAGAGCTGCGCGCCATGGAGCCCGAGCTGCTCGCCCAGTCCGGGGAGGCGCTGCTGGCAGCGCATGTTCAGTTGTGCATGGCCTACGTCAACTCAGCCGCCTGCCTGGCAGACTGGCAGATGGCGCTACGGCACGTGACCGACGTTCTGAAGGTGGCGCCTCGGGATTCGATCACGCACGTTTGGGCGCTTCAGGCTACCTCCGCCATTTACACAAACCTGCGGCGCCCCCGTGAGACGATCTTCTATGCGAAGGCATTCCTGCGGGAGGCTTCAGGCCGAGAGGACGCCCAGCATCTGCTCCCCTACGGATGGCAGCACCTTGGCGTCGCAGCCAGGCAGCAGAATCAGTTCAAGCGTGCGCTGCATTTCTATCGCATCGCCGAGGCGGGTTTCCGCCATGCCGGAAACGCGCTCGAGGCCCACCGCATGCAACTGCTGATGCTTTGGGCGGAGCTAAAGGCCGGCTCGCCCGCTCGCGCCAGCAGGTACCTGCCCAGCGATCCTGTTCCCGAGCACGTAGCTTTCTGGCACGGTGCCAGGGCCTTGCTTGCTGCCGCGGCTTCCGACTGGCAGACGGCCAGAGCGGAGGCCATGAAGTCCCTGGAGGGGCCCTGGAGTTCCATCGACGGGTTTGTTGCTGCCGAGGTGTGCTTGCTGCTGGCGCAAATCTCCCGGCGCCATGGTGCGCGCGCAGAGGCCATCTCTTGGACCAAGGCAGCTACCGAGTTCGCAGCTCGCCAGGGACGGGCGCTGTTGACGCACCTGGTCCTACTCTCTGCGGCAGAGGGGGGTGACTTCCTTGCGGCAGTGGCGTCCCGTGGCAGTGGTGGCTACCACCCTGATGCTTGTTATAGCACTGGGGTTGGTGGTTAGCTTCGATACTGGTAAGCCCGGCCCGTGTCCGACGGTCACGGGCTGCTAGCAACGGGGGCCGGACCAGACGTTCGGCCCTGCAGCACCGTATCGAATCCCCGCGCACGGGAGGCCTGAAGTACGTGAGCAAGAGATCGGTCGCCCACCTGAAGGCGAGGGGTCTCTCTGCGGAGGAGGTTTCCCAGGCATTTAGCATCGTCGCAGAAATGGAGGACCAAGCGGGAAGCAGCCTCCGAGAGATCACCCGGTCCCTCCAGAGCGCGCTGCCGGAGGAGACCTGGAACCAGTTGGCCAGGTTGGGTGAGATATATAGGGACCTGATGTTCCAGTGTGCCATGGTCGCGTTGGCTCAAGGGCTCCGCCACGGGGCCACCGATTTCCTCGACCGGCTCGGACCGCCCCAACCCGACATATCGCCGGAGATTCCATCCGAGGAGGAGCTGAAAACGGCCCTCAGCGAGGCCCGGCTGGCGAACCGGATCGTCAATCTGGGGAGCCAGTTTGGTCTGGATCCGGTGGAGGTGGTCTACGCTCAGGCGGTGGGATCGGCCATTGAGACCCGGTATGCGGCCCGCGATGAGTCGGCCCTGTTGGAGTTGGTCGCCGCAGGGGAGAGCGCCCTTTCCGGACACGCCGACCGCTGTCAAATGGAGCGGGCCTTTCACGAACTGGCGGATCAGTCCAATCGCAAGTGGGCAGAGATGCTGGTCGCCGCCTATGTGGTCGGTCGGTTGAAGGGCGAGAGGGCCGAGTGGGAGCGGATCCGCCATCGCGTGATCGAACTGTGGTAAAAGGAGAAGGGGCACCGGCGGTTTGGCCGGTGCCCCTTCTCTCTACCTCCACTATAGCACAGATCTCCAGAAAATTGAAGTCTTTTACCGTTCGTACCACGGGGGTATGATAGGGAAGCCTTGACCTGCATTTGCGGAGGGATTCGATGGCCGTCACCTGGACGAAGCTGCCTTTCCAGTTCACAACCGCTGCTGACTATGAGTCAAAGCTGTCCGCTTACATAAGCACTGTATTCTACGATTTGCTGCCCGCAGCGGGGTTCGAGGTTCGGGAGGAGCAGATCTTCACGGCCTTCCGCATCGCACGGTCCCTGGCCAAGGGGCAAAAGCTGCTGGCCGAGGCGGGGCTGGGTACCGGCAAGACCTTTGCCTACCTGATTCCCGCTGTGTGCCACGCCCGGCTCAAGGGTGCGCCGGTCGTGGTCTCCAGCGCCAGCCCCGTGCTGCAGGAGCAGTTGGCCAGCCCCAAGGGAGATATTGCGACGCTGTCACGGCTGCTCGACCTGAAGGTCGACGCACGGCTGGCGAAGGACCCTACGCAGCATCTGTGCGAGATCAAGGTTGACGCCCGCGGGTTCCACGGGCGCAAGGTCAAGGGGCTCACCCAACTGATGAAGTGGGCCCAGGCCAGCGAGCGTGGGGAGCGTTCCGAGGTGCCGGACATTCCCGACGAGACGTGGGAGCTGGTGGCGTGGGACCCCAGCATGAACTGCGACACCTGCAAGCGGCGGGGCTTCTGCCGGCTGACCCGCTCCCGTGAGCACTACCGCAAGGCGGCGGACCTGGTGGTCACCGACCATGCGATGTTCTTTGCGGACCTCTGGACCCGGCGCGAGCGCCAGGAGGCCGGGCTTCAGACCCTGCTGCCCAGGTATAGCGCCGTCGTCTTCGACGAGGGCCACGAGATGCCCGACGCGGCTCAGCAGACCGCCGGTCATCGCATTAATCTTGCCAGCATGCTCGATACCATTGAACAGGCCGGGCTTGCCGGTGAGTACAGCGATTCGCTTAGGCAGAGCCTGCTCAACTCGCTAAACGCCGCTCGCCGGGCCGCCAGGGTCTTCGTCGCGACCGTGGCCGATGCGGTGATCCCCGCCGAGGCCGAGCGGCTGCACCTGCGCCGGGAAGACAACCGACTGAGCGAGGTCGCGGCTGAGCTCTCCAGCGCCGTCGAGGGACTCCAGGACGAGCTTTCCACCGAAGAGGCGCTGCACGAGGAGACGACGTATGGGATGCAGCTGGCCGCCTGGCAGGCCCGCCTCGACTATGTCTCGGCGGGGCTCCGGCTCCTGCGGCGGCCGCCGGCCGAGACGGTGGTCTGGTTCACCCGCAGCGATGCCAAGGAGTCGGACGTACTCTGGGTGGTGCCGAGGCAGGTCGGCGTTCTGCTCAACCGGGAACTCTACGCCCAGAAGCTGCCCGTGATCTGGTCATCCGCCACGATGGCCAGCGGCGAGTCCTTCGACTACATGAACCGGGTGGTCGGCGCCCCCGATGCGGTCCACGTTCAGGTGGGGGTTCCGTTTGACCTGGGCGAGCAGTCGCTGGTCTACAGGGCGCCCGCTGGGGCCGATCCCGTGGAGCAGGTCGAGAAGGTGCTGCGGGCCACCCAGGGCCGGGCCATGGTGCTGGTCAAGTCGAAGGAGGAGCAGGAGCGCCTCCGCCCGGCCCTGGAGGGAATGAGCCTCCCCTGGAAGCTGCTCTGGGAGGGGGAGGCGGAGCGGGGCGAGCTACTGCGGCGCTTTAAGGCGGACATCTCCTCGATCCTGGTCGGCAGCTCCTTCTGGGAGGGCGTGGACGTGCCAGGCGAGGCGCTCTCCTGCGTGGTGGTGCCGCGCCTCCCCTTCCCGCCCCATGATCCGGTGATCACAGCGCGCCGGGAGGATGCACAGGCCGACGGGCTCGACCCCTTCTCGGCGGTCGACGTCCCGGCGATGGCTATGAAGCTGAAGCAGGGCCGGGGCCGGCTGATCCGCACCCGCACCGACCGGGGCGTCTTCGCGCTGCTGGACCTCTCCTATGTGGGCACCGACTATGCCGACGCCGTGGAAGGCACCTTCCCGGAGGGCGCCGAGGTGACCGAGGAGATCGGCGATGTGGTCCGGTTCCTAGGGCCCCAGCAGTAGATAGGAACGCACCATGTCGGTCAGAAGGCGGGTCAGCTGCGGCACCGGGACTGGCGCACCCAGCTTGACCGCCTCGAACACCATGCCGGTGCGGGCGGCGAGCACCAGGCCGGCCACCTGCTGCGGGTCCGCGTCTTGGCGGAAGGCTCTGGTGGCTTGCCCGTGGGCAATCACTTTGCTCAGTGAGGAGAGATAGCGGTCGTAGCGTCGCTCAAGGGCGCCGCGCACGGCGGGGATCTCCCCGGCGAAGGTCCACAGGTCGAAGATCGCCTTCTGCGCCCGGGCAGTCTCCGGGGTCGGCTCCGGCTGCTCATACGCTGCGAGCACACGCGCCAGATGAGCCTCGGGCGTTTCGCCCTCCAGAGGCTCCGAGCCGGACAGCTGCTCCTGCATGTAGCGCTCGGCCACGTCCAGGAAGATCGCTTCCTTGCTGTCGTAGTATGCGTAGAGGCCGCCCTTGGTCAGGCCCGCCGCCTCGGCAATCGTCCGCATGTTGGTCCCGGCATAGCCCGACCCCGCCAGGCAGCGCAAGGCTGCCTGGCGGATTGCTTCCCGGCGCTCCTCGCGCAACTCGTCGGAAATCTTAGGCACGGCCGGCCTCCCAGTGCATCTCATGCTGTCCGTGCAACTCGGCAGCGCCGGCAATGGCGGTGAGCGCGGCGTGCATGGGGCTGCCCTCGGGTTCGTTAAGCACCACGATGCCCTGAGCCGGGAAGAGATCGGCGAGGCCCTGAACCAGGGCGGTGGCTGCATCGGAGCTCTCCGCTGCGGCGTCCGTCAGTCGGACGGCGGAACCGTTGGAAGCGCCGATTACAAAACCGGTAGGGGCCGACAGCGGCCCCGTGTACAGACCCACGGCGGTCTCGGGCATCGATTTGGTCAGGTGCGGAACCTGGCGCTGCCAGCAGGCCGGGTGTTCGGCGTGGAGCCGGTCGCTGTGCGCCAGCAGCTCCAACGGGGCGGCCTGTGCCGCTGCAGCGCCGGCGCCATGCAGGGCGCCCTTCAGCACCGAGAGGCGCCGGGTGATGGCAAAGCCAGCCTTGGCGTACACCTTCCAGGCCCAGTTCTGGACCAGCACCTCCAGCTGCACGTGCTTCATGCCCCAGCCAGCCAGGCGGGAGACGTGGTCCGCGAAGAGGGAGTAGGCCACGCCCTTGCCCCGGTAGTCGGGGGCCACGCCAAAGCCGCCGATCCAGCCCCGATCATCCCGCACCCCCAGCATGGAGAAGCCCACGAGCGCATCGCCATCGAGTTGCACCAGGCAACGGTCAAGGTCGAAGTCACCGGCCTTGATCCAGGACTCCATCATCGGCTCCGTGAAGGTGACCGGGGAGAAGTAATCGGTGTAGCCCAGGTTCCAAAACCGTGTCAGTTCTGCCAGGGAGAACTCGCTGGCTCGACGCACATGCATAGGGGGTTCCTCCGCTGCAATAAAATAAACGACCGGTCGTTTTTATTGTAACGGATTGCTACGATGAGTACCAAGCACATTTCGCATTGTGCTGGCGAATTTCTGCGGCTCCTCGAAGAAGAGTCCGTGGGCGGACTCCTCGAACCAGATCAGCTCCTTGCTTGGAGCCCGCAACTGCTCGAAGTACCGGACCGCCAGTTCGCTGGGCGTGTTGTAGTCGTAACGCCCGAGCACGAAATAGGTGGGAACGGCCAGTTCGGGCACCTGGGCCGGGAGGTTCACGGTCATCAGTTCGTCCCACATGTGGGTTTGGGAGAACTTGCCGCCCTTGGCCCAGCCGACCATGTCGGTCAACGCATACTCCTTGCTCAGCACCAGGCTCTCCAGCACGAATCGGAACAGATTCCCCTTGCGAATGACTCCGCCGAAACGGGCCAACCACTTGCGCTGCACTTCGAGCGGTTTGGTCCCCACGTAGGGAGGAGGCCCGATGCGCTCCAGGTCCCGAAGGGCCCGGAGATTGTTTTGCTGTTTAGCCACGTCCAGCGTATATCGGTAGGAGACGGCTTCGTTATCGGCCATGGACGTGACCTGCCCCAAGCCCACGTAGGCGTGGAAAAGGTGGGGATACCGGGCCGCCGTCAGGGTTCCCAGAACGGAGCCCCAGGAATGGCCCACGAGGAAGAGTCTCGTTTGCTCAAAGCGACTCAGGAGCAGCTCAGTCAGCGCCCTTGTGTCGTCGATGAACTGTTCGACGTTCATGGACTCCTTCGGTACCTCGGCGGAGTAAGAGAGACCGCTGCCCCGTTGGTCCCAGTTCACCACGACAAAGTCGCGCTCCAACTCCCGCAGGTGTTTGCGCGCCAGGGCGATCTGGGCGGTGCCAGGTCCCCCGTGAAGGAACAGCAGCAGGGGATTTTCGCGGTTCTCCCCCCGAATCAGCAGGGCCTGCTTGATCCCGTTGATCTCCACGAACTCCAGCGATGCAATGCTCTTTTCACCCGGAATCGGCGGCGTGCGGCGATAAAACATGGATGCTCACCTCGAAACGATCGTACCAGTTGGGGGCGGCGCTGGCTTCGGCCTGGAGGGCCGGCCTGCTCGTACCTGAGTACGACGACGCGCAAGGGCCGCCCGAACGGGCGGCCCACAAACGCACGAAAAGTTGGGCGGCGAGACTGGCAGGAACATGCAGACTGGGGCATAAGGGCAGCCCAAAGCGTTCGTCGGCGACTTGCAGAGCTCCGCCCGATGGAGACGTGCCCGAGGAGGAGACGTCAGGAGGACGTCTCCGACCCGCTGAACGGGCCGCCTGCGTACATGGACGTACGTCAGGCGGCCCCGGCTCCATTGGGGGGCGCGACAATTCGGCTTCGGAGCCGACGGGCGACGGCGCCCTTATGCTCCGGTCCAGTCCACGTTTGCCTAAAGGCGAAGCTGCCAGGCGAAGAAGCTCCAGACCTCAGCTTGAGCCGCCACGATCTTGGCGACAGGCTTGCCGGCGCCGTGACCGGCCTCAAACTCGATCCGCAGGAGCACCGGGTTTTCCGAGCCCGTCGTCTCCTGCACCAGGGCGGCCATCTTGCGGGCGTGCAGGGGGTCGACGCGGCTGTCCGAAGCGGCGGCGTGGAAGTAGATCGCGGGATAGGCTGTGCCCGGCTGGACCTGATGGTAGGGCGAGTAGGCGTGAAGCCACTCGAACTGCTCGGGGTCATCGGCGGAACCGTACTCGGCGACCCAGAGGGCGCCGATGAGGAACTTGTGATAGCGCAGCATATCGAGCAGCGGCACGCCGCAGACGACCGCCTTGAAGAGGTCGGGGCGCTGCGTGAGGGCGGCGCCCACCAGCAGGCCGCCGTTGCTGCCGCCGCTGATGCCCAGCCGCTCGGGCCGGGTGTACCCGGCGCTGACCAGGTACTCGCCGGCGGCGATGAAGTCGTCGAACACATTCTGCTTGCTGCCAAGCATGCCGGCGCGGTGCCAGTCCTCGCCGTACTCGCCGCCGCCCCGCAGGTTGGCAATGGCGTAGACGCCGCCCTGCTCGAGCCACGGGTAGACCGACGGCATGTAGAACGGCGTACGGCTCAGGTTGAAGCCACCGTAGCCGTTCAGGACCGTGGGGAGCTCCCCGTTGGGCACCACGTCGCGGCGGTGCAGGATGAACATGGGGATGCTGGTGCCATCCTTTGACGGGTAGAAGACCTGCCGGACAGTGATCGCCTCCGGATTGACCGGGGTGCGGCTCCGCAGGACCTGGGACAGCTCCCCCGTGGTCACATTCAGTCGGTAGATGGTCGCAGGCACGGCAAAGGACTCCCAGGTCAGGTAGGCGTACTGCCCCCGCTGCTCGCCGGACAGCGCAGTGACCGAGCCCAGGGGCGGCAGGTTGACTTCCCGCTCATCACAGCCGTCCAGGTCGAAGCTGTACAGGTGTGAAACCACGTCCTTGAGGCCCTCGGTTAGGATTCGGCCGCCGATCAGCTCGGCGTTTTGCAGCGTGAAATCCGGGCGCTCCGGCAGAATCTCCCGCCAGTGCTCCGGCGCGGGGTTCTGGAGGTCGACCGCGGCGAGGCGGAACCGCGGGGCGTTCAGGTTGGTCATCACATAGAGGGTGCTTCCGGCCATCATGCCGTAGAAGAGGCCGTCGAGCCCGTCGGCGATGGTCTGGAAGCCGGCGCCCGGGTTCTGCCGGTCCAGCAGGTAAAGGTCATTCTGGGCCCAGCCATGGGAGGCATGGACGAGCAGATACCTGCCGTTGCCCTGAAGCTTGACCTCGACCATCTCCCGCTCGGGGCGGCCCTCGCCGAAGATCAAGGGATCCTCTTCCCACCTGCTCCCGAGCTGGTGGTAGAAGAGCCGGCGGTTGTAGTTCTCCTCGCCGGCCGGCACGGAGCCGGGCTGGGGGTAGCGGGTGTAGTAGAAGCCTGAGTTATCGGGCTCCCAGGCCACGCTGGCATAGCGAGTCCGTGGGATCTCCTCGCCGAGGTGGTCGCCGGTCTGGACATCGACAATGTAGAGCGTGCTCCACTCGTCGCCGCCGTGGGAGTAGCCATAGGCGACATAACGGCCGTCGGGGGAGGGGAACCACCAGTCCAGGGCGGTCGTGCCCTTGGCGTTCGAGGCGTTGGGATCGAGGACGATCCGCTCCTCGCCGTCTGGCTCGCGCAGGCAGAGCACGGGCTGGTTCTGGCCGGCGCTGCGCCGGAGGAAGAAGAGTCGCTCGCCCCGGGTGACAGGGGCGCTGACGGTCTCACCGCTCAGAAGCTCGCGGAGGCGCCCGGCAAAGCGCTCGGTGCCAACCTGCGCGAAGATCTCGTCAGTGAGAGCGTTCTGCGCCTCGGTCCAGGACAGTACCTCCGCACATTTGCCATCTTCGAGCCACCGGTAGGGGTCGACGATGGTCCGTCCGTGCAGGGTCTCGGCGACCGGCTCGCGCCTTGTGGATGGATAGGCCAGCGACACGGATCAACACCTCATCCCGTTAATTATTCGGGTCGAGTAGTATTTCTGGAGATATTGACTGAATCCTGCAAACGGTCAACTGCGTGCGTACGAAAGCGTTACCGTTGTGCCGTGGCCGGGCTCGGACTCCACCTGCACTTCGTGGCCGAGCTGGTCGAGGACCTGGCGGACCAGGTAAAGCCCAACCCCGGTCGCCTGTGCGTAACGGCGCCCGTTCTCCCCGGTGAAGAACGGGTCGAAAATGCGGGGCAGATCCTCCGGGGGGATGCCAGGTCCCTGGTCGGCGATCGTGAGGGCGAAGCGGTCGGCGTGCCGACGCAGCGAGACCTTTAGCTTCTGGCCGGGGCGCCCAGCCTGAGAGGCATACTTGAGGGCATTGGAGATCACCTGGTCGATCACGAACCGATTCCACTTCTCATCGGTCAGGACCGTCCAGTCGCCCTCTTCTGCCTCGACCTCGGGGAAGATCGAGAGCCATATGAACTGCTTCTTCCGGCCGTTGATCACCTGGAGCACCAGGGTGAGCAGGTCGGTGCGGCGGATCTGGTAGTCGAGGGCGAAATCCTGCAGCCGGGCCATGTTCAGCACCAGGTCGAGGCCATCGGCCAGCTTGACGGTCTCCTCGTCTACACTGGCCAGGGCGGCCCGAAGCTCCTCGGGGGTGGCCTCAGCCCCCTGCTGGCTCATCAGGCTGATCGCCGAGACCGGCGTCTTCATTTGATGCACCCAGAGGTTCATGAACGCCAGGTGGCGGCGGTGCGCATCCTGGTAGCGGGCGATCTCCGAGATGGACTGGGCGTACAACTTGCCGAGCAACGCCTGGAACTCTTTCTGCTCCAGGGTGTTGCCGCTGGGCAGGTTGGCCAGGCTAGGCAGCCCGGCGTAGGAGCGCAGCAGGGTCTGGCACTGCCGCGCGAACGGCAGCCAACGCATGTAGTCCAAGCTCAGGTATAGCGCCAAGACCACCGTAGCCAGGAGCGCTCCATACCAAAGATTGGACCGCAGCATTCCGGGGGCGGCGCCCTCGTACCAGAGCCCGAGACCTGCCAGCAGCAGGATCAGGGCGGTGTTGATGTAGAAGGCGGCGACCAGCCCAAGCCGGTCCTGGAGGAAGCGCCGGATCATGGCCGGCCCCCCTTGAGGCGCTCGGAGATCAACTGGTATCCGATGCCGCGACGTGTCTCGACCGCATCCTTCAGCCCCCAGGCGTCGAGCTTGGTCCGCAGGCGGTTCACGTTCACCGTGAGCGTGTTGTCATCGACGAAGCTGCGGTCATCCCAGAGCGCCTCCAGGCACTCTTCGCGCGACACGATCCGGTCCGCACGCTGGATCAGGAGGTCGAGCAGCTTTAGCTCCGTCCGGGTGAGCGCCTGGCTCAGCCCGGCAAAGTGCATCTCGCCGGCGGCGAGGTCCAGGTAGAGATCGCCCGCGTGGGTCTGGGCGCGGCCCGCGTCCTGTTTGGCATACTCCCCGTAGGTCCGGCGGAGGATCGCCTTGATCTTGGCATGGAGCACATCCAGATGGAACGGCTTGGTGATGTAGTCATCGCCGCCGCTCTCAATGCCGATCACCTGCTCCATGTCCCCTGCGCGTGCAGTGACGAAAAGAACGGGCACAGACGAACTCCGCCGGATCTGCCGGCAGATATGAAATCCGTCAAGGTAGGGCAGGTTGACATCCAGGAGGACCAGGTCGGGCTGCAGCCGCTGGAACTCCGCCAGGATGTTCTCGAAGTCGGTCAGCAGCACAGGCCGGTATCCGTAGCGCGTCAGATACGCATGGATGGCGCCGGCGATCTTGGCATCGTCTTCAACAATCATGATCTGGTAAGACACGGCACGCCCTCCTCCGACATTGCCATTTCGCCATGCAAAGGCGCTTACCTGTTTCAGCAAGGGTGACATAGCATCGGCCGACACCGTGCACACTGTGCACAGGAGGGGATCTTGCGCATGCCACGACGTGTCGACGACATCCATCAGCCAAAGCTAGGTGCCACCGCCGCGGACCTCGGGGAGGAGGCATATCGCGCCAACCTCAGTGACGAGCCGGGGCCTGACCATCACACGGCAGAGATCACGGGCACGGTTCCGGCCTGGAAGCAGCCGCAGCCCCACAACGCACCGCCGGGACAGCACCGGGCTCACTCCACCGAGCTGCGCATCGGCCAGGACGTGAAGAAGTCCGGCGGGAACAGCCGGCGCCCAGGCACCTCTGAAGCGCCCGAGTAACCTTGACTGCACATGCCCCCGATCCTGTGGCCAACACAGGTTCGGGGGCTTTTTGCATTCGCTGTGGCGGTAGAGTAATGTATAAATTAGTAGCACCGTGAACGTTTTGGCAACCACGACTGTAGTACAGGTAGGAGGTGATGAGGGTGATTCGGGACGAGGAGCTCTGCCGCCAGCTGAAGGAAGGGAATGAGGCCGCCCTGGAGGCGTTGGTACACCGCCACCACGGCGCCGTCTTCGCCTTTCTGCACCGGCTGTCCGGCAGCCGACATACGGCAGATGACCTCGCACAGGAGTGCTTTATCCGATTGTGTACCCGGATTCATCACTACCGCTACCCGGAGCCCTTCACCCCCTGGCTCTACACCGTTGCTCACAACTTGTACCGCAATTGGCGGCAGGGCGCCTACCAGAGGCTGGTGGTTCCCGACGCTGCAGGTGCCGCTGAGCACCAGTCGGCCCCGATCGACCTGATGGAGCGCCAGACCGAGCGGCTCTCCGTCATTGCGGCCCTCGCCCAACTCGACGAACTGCACCGTTCCGTGCTTGTGCTCCGCTACTACCACGACCTGAAGGTCGACGATGTAGCCCGGATCCTGGGGATTCCCGCCGGGACGGTAAAGTCCCGGCTGTCAACCGCCGTCAAGCGACTCCGGCTAATCATGGAGGAAAGGGGGAGGGCGGAGCATGCGTAAGCCCAGCAAGGTGGCCATCAATGAACTGGCCCGTGACCTGGATGAGTCCGTCGACCCGGCTGGGCTGTCCGCACTGACGGAGTGGCTCGACAGCTACACCGTGCCCAGTCCGCCTCCGCCCGCCACAGAGGCGTTGATCGGCCAGCTCCGGGCTTATGTGCCGTCGGCGCCGCGCCGTCGTTTTCGTGAGGGCGGGCTTGAGCCGTGGAGCCTATGGGGGTACATGTCGCACCTGTGGGCTTCCGCACGAATGCTGCGCTGGCCATGGTGGGCGGCAACCACCCTGGTCACGGCGGTGGGACTGCTGATCGCTCCCTATCTGGGCGGGCAGGGCCTTCCCCTCGTTCTGTTGGCTCCGCCGCTGGTCAGTGCCGGGGTGGCCCACGCATTCCGGGCTTCCGGGGCCGGCAGTCGTGCCCTTGAGTTGAGCTGCGCGGTCCATCCCTCAGCCTTGATCCTCAGCCGGCTGCTGCTGGTGGTCGGTTGGGTCCTTGGGCTGGGCGGACTGGCTGCCCTGGTCCTCGAAGGCTGGTCCGGCCAGGCGCTGCCCATGTTGGCAGCGTGGGCCGGAGCATCCATCTTCTCCGGCGGGGTGACCCTTTGTCTCACCTATTGGGCTGGGCCTCGGGCCGCCCTGATCGGCGCGCTCACCTTGTGGCTGGGCGCCGCGATCTTGGGGGTACATTCAGGCTTCGAGCTCCCCTTGGGCGACTCTGCGTTTATGCTCGCCGTCGCACTGGCGGCGGTCGGGTGCCTGCTCACGGTGATCGGCCTGCGGGCGGGCGCCCGGCTTGGCAACGGCCTCAGGGGGTGATGGTATGTGGCTGACCTATGACGGGGTGACCTGCGGCTATGGCGGGACCCCGGTACTAAAAGACTTGTGCGTGCGGCTCGGGATCGGCCTGTGGGCGGTGCTGGGCTCCAACGGCGCCGGGAAGAGCGCCCTGCTGGCCTGTGCTGCCGGTGTGCTGCGTCCGCAGAGCGGGCGCCTTCTCTGGAACGGCCGGGACGCCTATGCGCTGGCGGGCCGATACCGCTGGCACGTCGGGTATATGCCGCAGGAGCCGCTCGAGTACGGCGATCTGACCCCCCGTGCCTTTCTGCTCTACTTTGCCGGTCTGAAGGGCATTCGGGCCTCCAACCAGGCGGGTCGGGCCCAGGAGGTCATGGACCTCGTAGAGGTGTCAGAGCATGCTGACCGCCCCATTGCGAGCCTTTCCACGGGCCTTCGCTCACGCCTCGCCCTGGCCCAGGCCCTGCTCAACGACCCGGACGTGCTCCTGCTCGACGAGCCAACCCCTGGCCTGGACCCCGAGGAGCGGGTGCGCTTCCGCAACCTCCTTCAGGACCTGGCTCGGGACCGCATTGTACTCCTTGCGACCAACATCCCCGAAGAGGCGGTCGACATTGCTACCGGAGTGCTGAGGCTTAGCGGCGGCCGCCTGACATCTACGTTTTGCAACTCTTACGAGGTGACCGACGGTGGAGATCACCATTTGCGGCTTGACAAAGACCTTCCCGGGGGGAGTCGTCGCACTCCGTGACGTAACCCTCACGATTGGACCGGGCATGTGCGGCCTCCTGGGGCCCAATGGTGCCGGAAAGAGCACGCTTATGCGCATTCTTGCGACCTTGATGGAGCCCGATGGGGGCAGCATCCGAGTTGGCGACCTGGACGTCCGGACGGAGCCCCAGGCGGTTCGGCAACGGTTGGGCTACCTCCCGCAGGAGGCGGGGTTCTATCTCCGCCTGACCGGGCGGGAGTACCTGGAGCTGGTCGGGGGTCTGAAGGGGCTGCGCGGCGCGGAACTGCGGCGCCAGGCGGACCAGGCGCTTGAACGGGTAAACCTGGGTGAGCAGGCGGTCAAGCGGATCGGCAGCCTGTCCGGCGGCATGAAGAGGCGGCTCGGCATCGCACAAGCTTTGATCGGCAGTCCTGAGCTGATTATTGTAGATGAACCCACGGTTGGGCTCGACCCCGAGGAGCGCCTGCGCTTCCGGAACCTGCTGGCCGACCTGTCCCGCGACCGCACCGTGCTGTTTTCGACCCATATCGTGACGGATGTGGAAGACGCCTGCAGCTCCCTGGTGGTCCTGCGGGGCGGCCAAATTGCCTATGCCGGCGCCCCCGAAGGGCTGGCACAACTTGCTTCGGGCAGCACATGGCTCCTGGATCTGGACCTGCCCGAATACGACCGGGTCCGCAGCACCCTGCAGATTGTGAGCGCCCGGCGGGCAGGGGAACAGATGTCGCTGCGCGTCCTGGCGGCCGAGAATCCCTTTGGGTCTGGCGTATCGGTGGAGCCGACCCTGCAAGACGGCTATCTCTTCCTGATGGGGGAGGTGCCAGCGTGATCGGCGCCGTCTATCGTGCACATGTGCGACTGGCCCTGCGCGACTGGGCGATTTGGGTGACGACAATACTGACGCTAGCCTTGGTGAAGCTCGCAGGCGGCATGGGGCTGATCAACCTGATGGGTACCGGCTCCGGGCCGGGTCTGGTGCTGCCGATGTTTTTCCTCGGGCTGATGCTGGCAGCCGCCGGTGCGGCGCAGGGCGACCATCGGGCAAGCCTGAACGAGAGTCTGGAGGCCCTACCATACCGGCCCGTCGACTGGGTGGTTGGGCGGCTGCTTGCCCTGTGCGTACCGTGGCTGGCCGCAGGGACACTGTTGGTACTATTCGCAGCGCTGATGGGCGTTCACCAGGGCGGGCTCCGGTTGCATCCGCTGGCACTTTGGGTCTGGTGCGTCACCATGCCGGTCGGGGTGCTCTTTTCCAGTGCCGTGGGCTGGACCCTGGGAAGGCTCTTCCCGAGGGGGTTTGCCCCGCACCTGCTGGCCGTCCTGCTGGCCGTTACCGGGGGCATGCCCTTCCTCTTCGAGATCGTCGCCGACATGGCTCGGATCAACCCGCCGACCGTCTTCGATTGGACGCTGAGCAACTACTTTGCCTTCTCGCCCTTCGGGCACTTTCCCGACGGCGCTCTGTTGCTGTTGAACCGTCTCTTTCTGATCGGCTGTGGGGTCGCGGGCTCTGCCTGGACGGTCTGGGTCCTGGCGCGCCGCGGGCGCCGGCCGGGGGGCTGGCCCGCTCTGGCTACCGGCATATCGGGAACCACACTGGCGGTGGCGGTCGTGATGCTATCGTCAGGCATTTGGTCAAACCGCATGGATAACTACCAAACGGAACTGGCGGCGTACAGCGGTCCGGTAAGGGAACCGGCTGCTCCAAACCCGGCTGTGACTGGGTACAACGTGAGTCTTCAGCTGTCTCCCAAGACGCACAGCCTGAAGGCGAAGGCGGTGGTCCACCTCGACAAGGTGCGGGACACAGCGGCCTTCACCCTGCGCAGCGTCTTTGACGTGGCAGCGGTCTCAGGCCCGGACGGTCAGCCAGTCACCTTCAGCCGTGACGGCGATTGGCTGACCCTGAACACAGGCAGCCGACCGGGAGACTATACGATCCATTACAGCGGCGTGGTCTGGCAGTGGCGGCCATATGCCCGGCTCTATACGATGTGGCTTGGGGCGCACATCTCGGAGCAGAGTGTGCTGCTGCCTTCCAACTACGGCTGGTATCCCCTGCCGGGGGGCTACCGGCTAAGTCAGCCGACAGAACACTGCAAGGGGACCTGTGGGAAACGGCTGGTGGATTATGCGGTGGAACATCCGCCCGCCGCGTTTACCCTCCAGGTGCTGGGAGCAGGCGA
This sequence comes from Symbiobacteriaceae bacterium, assembly GCA_050789255.1. Taxonomy (GTDB): domain Bacteria; phylum Bacillota; class Sulfobacillia; order Symbiobacteriales; family Symbiobacteriaceae; genus JBOZRQ01. The sequence continues at coordinate 203,018 of JBOZRQ010000049.1, read as the reverse complement.
CCGGCCTGTGATTACGAACGCCACAGGGCAGGCTCCGGTGACTGCGGCCTGGATCATCAGCACGCCCGGGGCGAGCTCCCTGGGTGTATTTCGGACGGATGATCCGGGGCCCGTGCAGGCCCACATGACCTTCTACGAGGGACTATGGCCCATCCCTGACCCGCTCGCGGTGATGGAGGTGCCCGAGAGCTACTGGCACGGTCGGCAGCTCCAGTATTTGTGGCAGTCTGCCTTCGGATTCCGGGGCGCCGTTCTCTTCACAACGGGCGTTTCAGAAATGGCAAGCCCGTGGAGCCTCCAAAAGCAACTGTTCCACGCCTGGTGGGGCGAGCCCCGGAACGCCGAGGAATCCCTGGCCCAGTCAGTGCTGTGGGTCTTTGCCCTGGAGCTGATCGAGGGGGAAGTGGGGCGAGTGCGGGGGCAGGCGGCCTTCTTGGGCGTTCCCCGGTGGGAAACGGCTCACCTGGAGGCGCTGGACCAACTGCGGCAGTTTTACCGTGCCGGAGGGATGGAAGCGACGAAGGGGCTGCTCCGACGTTTGCACGAGGCGGCTGCCAGCCAGCCCTTGACCTTGAAAAGGCTAAAAGCGGTCATGTCGGAGGGGGCGTCATGAGGCTGGCACAGATCTACTGGAAGGTCCAGTCGGACTGGAACTGGGCCGTTCCGGCCATAGGGATGGGGGTTCTCCTGACCGTCCTGTTCAAGCGGACAGAACTATTGGCCCTCCAGCGGCGCCCCGAGGATCTCTACGTCTTGTTTGAGGTCTACCTGCCCCTGGTCGCAGGGTTCTGGGCGGCGTCCTTGCCTGTGCTGGAACGGCGCAATGGGGTCTCGGAGGTGCACCTGAGCTACCCAAGTTGGCCGTCACAGCGGCTGCTCATTGCGGCGGCAGCGCCCACGTGCGCCTGGCTTGCGACGGCCGGCGTCGGTGTATGGATCACGCAGGCGTGGTACGTTCATTACCGATTCCTGGCGATGGCGGCGGTGGCGGGCGGCCCGACGCTCGCCCTGAGCGGTGTAGCCGTGGCAGCGGCCTCCCTGGCACGGCACCACCTCGCCGGAATCGCAACCGTCTCATTCTGGTGTGTTCTCGACCTGATTGCACCGGGACTGATCACCAAGAACCTCTACCTTTACCGGGTATCGACCCCGATGGCCGGCGTGGCCCCGGAGCTGCACTCCCGAAACCTGATCCTTCTGGGTGTGGCCTGCTGGCTCTTCGCCCTGTTGCTTTCGCATCGGCGTAGTTGGTGGGTTCGTTGATATCGAACCAGAGAGGGACCGTTTACGTTTAAGGAAGTGCACTGCTTGGCCTGACACGCGGTGGAGAGGAAGCCGGTGCACATGGTGCGTCCAGCGCTGGTAATGGCGGCGGCGCTAGCTGTGGGAATCGGGGCGGCCGAATGGCTGCGGCCCCACCCCGGGCTGGCGCTGGTCGCCATTCTCGCGTGCGCTGTGTGGGCTGCGCTCGCCCGCGGCGCCCGGCACGCAACCCTGGCCGTTCTCATGGCGGTGGCCTGCCTGGGCGCCCTCCGCTACGCCTACGCCCAAACCGCCGGCCACGGCAACCTGAGCGCCTGGCAGGGCCTTAAGGCCGAGCTCACCGGCACGGTGGTCACCGAGCCGGAGTTGCTCAAGCCATCTGGCACCGGGTATATCGTGCAGGTCGAGACCGTGAATGCCGTGGGAGCCGGCGGAAAGCTCTATGTCACCCAACGGGGGGGCAAGGCGCCAGGGTTTGGCGAGCGGGTCAAGCTGAACGGAACGCTTAAGGCCCCGCTCGGCCCCCGGGTGCCGGGCGGGTTTGACCGCGCCGCTTACCTGGCCAGGCAGGGGGTCTACCTGGAGACCACGGTGTCAACGGCCCAGCCCCAGGGGCCGGGCGCCCTGAACCCGCTGCGCAGGGCTGCTGTGGCTGCGCGCATCAAGCTGGAAGGGGTGCTGAAGAAAACCCTGCCCCCCAAGGAAGCGGCCCTGATGGCGGGCCTGCTCTTTGGCACCCGCTCCGACCTGCCCGACGACATCAAGGAGGCCTTCAAATCCAGCGGCGTCTTCCACCTGCTGGCGGTCTCGGGCGGCAACATCGCCATGATCGTCATGCCCTTCATGGCCCTGTTGGGCTGGTGCGGGCTTTCCAAGCGGCGGTCGGCGGCCCTGGCCATCCCGCTGGTCATCTTCTTCGTCTTCCTGACGGGCGCCAGCCCCTCGGTGCTGCGAGCCGGGCTGATGGCCGTCCTGGTTCTCGTAGGCGACCTTTTGCGCCGGGAGCGAAATGCCCTCAACACCCTGGGCGCCGCCGCATTTCTGCTGCTTCTGTGGGCGCCGGGGCTCGTGTTCGACCTGGGCTTTCAGTTCTCGCTCATGGCCACGCTGGGCATCCTGCTGTTCGCCCGCCCTATAGAGCGGTGGCTTGCGCCCAAGCTCCAGTGGGCCTTCGGGGAGAAGGCGGGGGGCTGGCTGGCCGCCGGGCTTTCCGTTACCTTTGCCGCCCAGGTCATGGTGGAGCCCATCAGCCTGCACAGCTTCGGAGCCTTCTCCACGGTGGCCCCGCTGGCGAACCTTATGGTCCTCGCCTTCCTGGAGCCCATCGTCAACATCGGATCGGTCTCCGTTCTCATCGGCCTGGTGGTGCCCATGGTGGCCTGGCTCCTGAACTGGATCGTCCGGTGGGGCCTGTGGCTCCTGGTTTTCGTGGTTAAGGCCACCTCCGCCGTGCCGGGCGCCTACCTCGAACTTGGGCAACTCCCCACGGTCTGGGTGGTCACCTGGTACGTCTGCCTGGCCGTGGTCACGGCGCCCACCCTGCGGCGGGCGCTGCTCGACCGCTCACGCCAGGCCGCCCGCTGGTGGGCTCGCAGCCCCCGCCCGAGCCGCCGCACCGCCGTAGCAGCGCTGGTGCTAGTCCTGGCCACGGGCTGGACCTGGCGGCTGGCCCTGGCCGACCCGCCCGACACCCTCTACATCACCTTCTTGGATGTCGGTCAGGGCGATGCCATCCTGATTCGGGCGCCGGGCGGCCGCAACATGCTGGTGGACGCCGGCCCCGCCAGCCCGCCCGACCCGACCAAGGGGCGGCAGGGCTACGACACCGGGCAGGAGGTGGTTGTCCCCTATGCGATCCGAGAAGGGGTAGAGCGGTTCGACTACGTGGTCCTGACCCACCCGCATCAGGATCACGCCGGTGGGCTGGCCGCCGTGCTGGAGGCGTTCCCGGTGGGCGCCCTCATTGAGCCTCGGTTTCCCCACGACGCACAGGGGTACCTCGAAGGCGTGGCCGTCGCTGCCCGAAAGGGTATTCCGGTGTGGCGCCCGACGGCGGGGGAGAGTTTCAAGCTGGGCCGCCACGTAACACTCGAGGTGCTCCACCCGTCGGCTGAGTTCATCACCGGCAGCCGGTCGGACGAGAACAGCAACTCGGTGGTGCTGCGGCTTCGCTTCCGCAACATCTCCGTGCTCCTCGCCGGCGACATGGAGGATGTGGTTGAAGACCGGCTGTTGGCGGCTGAGGTTGACCTGCACGCCGACGTGCTTAAGGTGGCTCACCACGGCTCGGAGTACAGCAGTTCGGAGGCGTTCCTGCGGGCTGTGCGCCCCCGGTGGGCGGTCATCTCGGCGGGCGCCGGAAACGTCTTCGGCCACCCGCACAAGGAGACCCTGGAACGCCTCGCTGCCCAGGGCATCACCGTCTACCGCACCGACCTGCATGGCTCCGTCACGCTCAAGACCGACGGAAGCACGCTCTCGCTCAGCGGCATCCGGGGCGCCCCCGGCGACGAGAACTACCGGCCGCTCGGCCTTCTGAACCGCCGATGGATTGCCGCCTGGTAGGGCGCCCTGCTAATATAGCTGGTATGAACAACATCCTGCTCGGCTACCTGCTCACCATCCTGTCAGCCGCCGCCTTCGCGTCGACGTCGCTCTTCCTCAAAATCGGATTCGACCTGGGCATGAATGCCTGGAGCTATACCCTGCTGCACTCTTTCTTCTCCCTTGTGCTGCTTGGGGGCATGTATCTGCGCGAGCGCCGGCCTGCCATAGCAGTGGGCAGGCCGTCCGTAGGGCTGGCGGCAGGTTTCACCCTGGCGGGCGCCGGTGCAGCCATCGCCTTCAACGTTTCCCTGGCGTACCTGTCCATCTCTTTGGGCACCATCCTGCTGTTCACCTACCCGGCCCTGGTGGCGGTAGGAGCCTGGCTGGTGCTTGGTCAGCGCCCGACCAAGCTCCACCTGGCAGCCCTCGCCCTGACCCTGGCCGGGGCGGTGCTCACCACCGACCTGGCAGACCTGACCACGGGCATGGTCAGCCTGTTGGGCGTCGTGCTGGCCCTGGCGGCGGCTGTGGCTCATGCGATGTACCTTGTTTTGGGCGAACGCATCGGCTTGGGCCTGACCCCCACCGAAACCACAGCCCTGACGCGCGGGGGCATGTTCCTGGGCGTCATCGCTATCCGGCCTACCGTGCTCGGTGAGTTGGCTGCACTTCCGTGGCAGGCCTGGGCACTCTGCGCGGGCGCCGCCCTGCTAACTGGGGTGACCCCGTTCTTCTTCCTGACCCGTGGCATCTCCCTAATCGGGGCGAACCGTGCCGCCATCGTCAGCGTGGTGGAGCTGCCGATCGCGCTGGCGCTGGGGCTGATCTTCGCCGGTGACATCATCAGCCCGCCCCAGTGGGTCGGCGCGACCCTTATCACATTAGCCGTTATCGTCAGCCAGTTGCAGCCGAGCAAAGGGGAGGAGTCACCGCATGGATCCGGTGCAGGGACAGCTTGACGCTTACAACGCCCGCGACGTAGAACGCTTTCTCACCTTTTTCACCGAGGACTGTGTCATTGAAGACGGAGCCGGGAACCTGCTCATGAAGGGACACGCTGCCATGCGTGAGCGCTACGGCCCCATGTTCGCAGCCAACCCGCAGCTCCACTGCCGCATCGCCTCTCGGATCCGCATTGGCGAGTACGTGGTCGACGAGGAGCGCATTACCGGCCGGGGGCCGGAGGAGCAGCATGCCGTGGCCATTTACCGGGTCGCCGGGGAGAGAATTAGCCACGTGCGATTCCTGCGGTAACCCCAGTCGCAACTACTCTTTGCGCAGGATACCCCATCCGGTATCCCTCCTGCTACACTGACAGCAGGAGGGATTCCTTGTGCGACGCAAACCTCTCATCTTCACCGTCACAGCCTTTGTCCTTCTCCTGGCGGCCGCTTTCATCTACCCACTCGTGGCCACCGCCCGCGACGACCAGGCCTTCTGCACGAACTGCCATGTCATGGAGGAGGTCGGCAAGACCCACACCTCCTCGTACCACAAGAACCAGGTGACCTGCAGCGAGTGCCACACCGGGTCCCTCGTGCAGAAGTATACCGACGGTGCCCGTCACCTCTACCACAACATCACCGGCGACTACCCCACTCCAATCACCCTGCGTGATTCCAGCAAGGAGGTCGTAGCCGGACAGTGCATCGAGTGCCACCGTGCGCTCTCCTCCCACGCCCGCACCAAGCAGTCCCAAGGGGAGAACTGCCTCGACTGCCACAAGGGGCATACCTCCCGACCATACAGCATCCGGGGACTTGCCGAATAGAAAAGAGACCGTCCTCCGAAAAACGGGGGACGGTCTCTACTATTTAACCTTCCAACACCACGTTGTCGATCAGCCGGGTCTTGCCGAACCTGACCGCCAGCGCCAGCAGCGCCCTTCCGCCCAACTGGGACACCGGCTCGAGGGTGTCGTAGTCGACGATTTGCACGTAGTCGATATTCGCCAGCGGCTCCGCTTGGATCATCTCCAGGACGGCGCTCTGAAGGGCGCCCATGTCCCGCTCGCCGGCGACGACCCGCTCCCGGGCCATCCTGAGCGACCGGGAGAGGACCAGCGCCGCCTGGCGCTCTTCCGCCGACAGGTAGACGTTGCGAGAGCTCATGGCCAGCCCATCCGCCTCACGCACGATCGGAACGGGCTTGATCTCCACGTCCATGTTCAGGTCGATCACCATGCGCCGGATCACCGCCACCTGCTGGGCGTCCTTCTGCCCGAAGTAGGCCACATCCGGGGCGACAATGTTCAGCAGTTTGGTGACCACCGAGGCAACCCCGTCAAAGTGGCCGGGGCGGGAGGCTCCGCATAGCCCGGAGGTCAGCTTGCTCACCGATACGGTGGTCAGGTAGGGCTGCGGGTACATCTCAGCGACCTCGGGGTGGAAGACCAGGTCCACCGGCACGGTGCCGCACAGCGAGAGATCCCGCTCCAGGTCTCGCGGGTAACGGGAGAAGTCCTCGTTAGGGCCGAACTGCGTGGGGTTCACGAAGATCGAGACCACCACGAGGTCGCACTCGGAGCGGGCCTGCCGCATTAGCGTCAGGTGCCCCTCGTGCAGGTAGCCCATGGTGGGCACAAAGCCAACGCGCTTGCCCGCCCGCTTGGCGGCCCTCACTGCAGCACGGACGGACTCAATGGTGCGAACCAGTTCCACGGCCAATCGCCTCCGAAATCCTGACTAGGTACGGGCGGAGCGGCGCAGCGAGCGCATGCGAACCACCTTGTCGGCGTTGCGCTCGGGGTCGCCGACCTCCTTGAGCGGCCAGAAGTGGCGGAAGATACGGAACGATATCAGCGAGAGCCCCACCCAGATCGGGCTCATATAGCCGATGACGACCAGCTGAATCCCGGTGACGAAGAACCAGATCAGGAGGCCGGGCGCCGGCAACTCCACGGGGAACTGCCATCCGACCACCAGCACGCCCACCGCCACCGGCAGCGCCCCCAGAGCCGAGGTGACCAAAAGGGCATGCAGCGCCGCCCGGGTGACGTAAACCGGGCGCTTGAACTCACGCCGGGAGAGGAGAAGCCCTGTAACCATAGCTGCCAGGCTCATCGCCACCGCAGTCCGCAGCCCAAGCCCAGCCGCCAGGTTACCGCTAAACCCTTCCAGACCGGCTAGGCTGGGCGAGTAGCTTCCGCCCGAGGCGAAGAAGATGAGATGAAAGGCCGAGGCATAGGTCAGGGTTCCCATGAACAGGGCGAAGCTGAAGGGCTGCCGGAAAGCGAGTATGAGATACAGCAGCACCACCAGCAGCCCACCGCCGATGTAGGGAAGACGGTCCAGGACCTGCTGCTTCCAGACCTCCCAGCGGGCGGTCTTCACCTGCTGCTCAACCTGCTGCAGGTAGGCGGCGGCTTCCGCCGCCGTGCCCGGGGCGTCGGGTGCCAGGTTCAGGCTCCCCAAGGACTGCAGTGCCGCATCGGCGTAGGTCTTGCGCACGCTCAGGTAGCGCTGGCTGATGGCGTCCGCCGGGCGCCCCTCCACCTGGAGGGCCTCCACCAGGGGCTTGCCCTGACTCTGCAGCGGCACCGGGGCGCCGAGCAGCACGGAGACGGTCGGAGCCACATCCTGAAGGGTAGCCGTGCCGTGCATGCCCTCCTTGATCCCGGGCCCCGCCATGACCAGCGGTACCCGGCCGTTAGTGGGGTGTCCGGCCTGACGGTCCACGGGGAGGACACCGGTGACCAGCACGGCGGTCTTTTTCAAATCCACCTGCTCCAGGATCTGCACCAGCTGTGCATCGAGGCCGGCCAGCAGGTTCCGGTACTCGGCGCTGTCCCGGCTGGCCTCCTTGAGCTCGTGGGCGCCCCGGTGAAGGTCGTCCAGCTGCACAATCGCCAGCTTGGGGCCGCTGGCCCCGGCCAGCTGACGAGCCACCTGGACCGCCTGCTCAGGAGAGCTTACGGTCTCCCACTGCCCCACCCCCGAGCCGAGGAGGGCGCCCAGGGTACCGTTGCCCACGGCGCCGGTGGAGCCCTTGACCCGACCGGCGGCCAGCGTCAGCGAGTCCGCCGCCAGCTGTTGGGGCGGGGCATCAAGCACCACCCCGTGCACGGTGGGCACGGAGCCGGTGAGAAGCGTCGCAAGCGCAGGTGCTCCATAGACGGGCGAGGGCACGGTCAAATCAAAGTCCGAGCCCTTGCGGCGCAGGAGCTCCAGTTGCGGCAGGTACGGCGCATCCTCCGGCCGGAGTCCATCCAACAAAATCAAAACCACGCGACTTGAGAGTGCGGCCGTGCCCGTGGTGGGTCGAGGCGCCTCGAAGTGCGATGGCGAAAACTGCGTCAGTTGCTTCCAGCCGAAAGTTATCGCCCGTTGGGCGCCGTAGGCGGAAGCCACGAGAAGGGCCAGCAGCAGGATAACGGCAGGGCCTCGGCGCACAGAGCTACCCCCCGGTTACGAAATGACTCACATAGTTTCGGGTTCCGTGCTGGTCAGTCCTGCAGGAGAAGCCCCATGCGAGCAGAAACCTATTGGGTCGAACGGAGGGAGTGATCCGGTTGAACCACAGCGAGGCGCTGGCCGAACTGCGCTCCGGCAAGATCCGGCCGGTCTACCTCATCTACGGCGGCGAGCCGTTCCTGGAGGAGGAGATCTTCCGGGAGATCCGCAAGGCGCTCGTTCAGCCCGAAACGGCTGACTTTAACTATCACGTAATCGACGCAGCCCCCGACCAGGTCCAGCGTACCCTGAGCGTCGCCCAAACCCAGCCCTTCTTCGCCGACCGCCGCCTGGTGGTCATGCGTGACTGCCCGCTCTTCACCGCCTCCCGCAAGGGCGCCGACGAGGAGGAGGGCGATGAGGAGAAGCCCGCCGGCTCCGGCGAGGATTTGCTCATTCAATACCTGAAGAGCCCGGTGGCCTCGACCTGCCTTATCATCCTCGCCACCCAGGGCGCCGACAGCCGCAAGAAGGTGACCAAGGCGGCAATCGCCACCGGCGGCGCAGTGGACTGCAAGCCCCTGAAGGATCAGGACTGCCTCATGTGGACCCAGCTCCGGGCCAAGGCCTACGGCAAGCACCTTGGCGATATGGCCGCACGGCTGCTCATGGACAAGCTGGGCACCGACCTGCGCCTGATCGATTCGGAACTCCAGAAGCTCACCACCTACATCGGCCAGAACCGGGAGATCACCCCGGCCGACGTCGACGTGGCTGTGGGCGGCGTCGCAGAGACCGAGATCTTCCGCCTCACCGAGGCGGTCATGCTAAAGCAGCGGGGAAAGGCCCTCGAACTCTTGGAGCGCATGCTCCGCCAGGTCGACCACCCCCTGCAGCTCCTGGCCGCCCTGACCGGCCGCTTCCGCCAGATGCTCATGGTCAAGGCGTTGGTGGCCCGGGGTGTGTCGATCAAGGAGGGGGCGGGCATGGCAAAAATGCACCCGTTCCCCTACGAGAAAATGGTCGGCTACCTGCGGAACTACCCCCGGGAAGAGATCGTGGACGGGCTCTCCAAGCTCCTGGAGGCTGACATCGCCATGAAATCCGGCTTCGATGCCAGGCTCACAATTGAAGCGGTGGTCGTCGAACTGCTAGGCTAAGAGAACGAGAAAAGCCCGGCTGTCATAAGACAGTCGGGCTTTTGCATGCTAAGTAATAAACTTAGGCGTTGGCAGCCAGCTTCTTAGCCAGGCGAGCCTTCTTACGGGCAGCGGTGTTCTTGTGGATGACACCCTTGGTGGCAGCCTTGTCGAGGGCGGCAAAAGCGCTGCTCAGGGTCTCAGAAGTAACAGCCTCGTTGAACTTACGAACCGTAGTCCGGAGGCTGGACTTGACCATCTTATTGCGCTCGGTGCGCTTTTCAGCGGTCGCCGCACGCTTGATCGCGGACTTAATGTTAGCCAAATTCCTCACCTCCAACGACAGCATTTTAGCACGGATACCGATGCCATGCAAGGGATATCGCGCCCGCATAGATGTTTTGTCCCTTGCGCAAACTGAGGTTACCGGAACACAGGAGGTGAAGGAACAGATGCTTAGCGCTATCGTTCGCTTCGTGGTCTCGGCTCTCGTTTTGATGGTGGTCTCGTGGATTACGCCCGGGGTCGTCGTTCACGGATTCTGGGGCGCCCTCATGGCATCCCTCGTCATTGCCGCTCTGGGCTGGGTTGTCACCGCCATGCTCGGACGTGGCGCTTCTCCGGCTAGCAGGGGCCTTGCTGGCTTTGTGGCCGCCGCTGTCGTGATCTGGCTGACCGGGGCGCTATTCCCCGGGTGGATCTCCGTCACCTGGTGGGGCGCTGCCCTGGCTGCCTTTGTGATCGGCCTGGTCGACGCTGTCGTTCCGACCGAACTGCGGTAAGTTCAGGTTTCTCTGTTTGGGCCCCCCTCTGATGGCAGGGGGGTTTTCTCATGTCTTTATATACCTAAAGGATGACGTGTTGGCCTTAGCGAATGTTCGGGTTTGAAGCCTGAACAACAAAACGCTGAGGTGAAGTCATGTCGCAGCCCCTTGAGGCGCCCCGGCGCCCAGCTGTGCGCCGCAGGCGCCGGCCGTGGATCGTACTAATCGCCGCCGCGCTGACGCTGCTGTTCGGCCTGACCTATGGCGGCTATCAGCTTGGTAAGCACTTTAACTTTGTCGATGTATGGGACCCGTTGATGTTCCGAGTGTACGCCGACCGACCGCTCGACACGAGCCCGCCCGGGGACGGCTTCTGGGTCTCAGGCTACTATGTTGACTACGACCGGGAATCTCTGGAGGTCATCAAGCGCAGCGCCGGTCACATGGACCAGATCGTGATCTTCGGATACGGGTTCGATGTGCAGGGGAACCTGCTGGGCAACGACCACAGCATCGTCAAGGGCATTACCGGGTCCAAGAAGCGGGTCTTGCTCTTCGGCAACTTGACCGACGGGAACTTTGACAAGGATACGGCCCACGCCATCCTGACAGACCAGGCCGTGCAGGACCGAGCGATCCAAGGGATGATTGCAAAAAGCACCGCCCTCGAAGTTGCCGGTATCCAGATCGACTTTGAGAACATCCCCGACGGGGATCGTGACGCTTACACAGCCTTTCTCAAGCGGCTGGCGGGCGAACTGCACCAGCGCAAGATGACCCTGAGCATCGCTGCGGCCGCCAAGACCCGCGACAGCCGGACCGGTTGGGGCGGTGCCACCGACTACGCCGCGATCGGCCAGATTGTCGACCAGTTCTATATTATGGCCTACGATGAGCACTGGCGGGGCGGCGAGCCCGGGCCGGTCGCATCGCTCGGCTGGGTCGAGAAGGTCGTTCGTTATGCCACGGGAGTCATGCCGTCTCAGAAGGTCATCCTTGGCCTTCCCTTTTACGGGTACGAGTGGTCGGCCGAAGCGAACGCGGGCACGAAGACCAACAAGGCGTTTGGTGCGTCGTCCATGGCCCGCAGGGTCGCCGCCAACGACGCCAAGATCACCTGGGACCCCGTTGCGGGCGAGAACGTGGCAACCTTTAAGACGGGCGACGGCGAGCGCATCGCGTGGTATCCCGACGAGAGGAGCCTGGACGCCAAGCTCCGGCTGGCCTACCAGTACAATCTCAAGGGCGTGGCGCTATGGCGCCTGGGCTTCGAACCCGACGAATGGTGGCACCAGCTCGGCTCCTTCCGATTGGCCCCGAAGAAGTAGGGAAAAAGAGCCGCCAACGGGGGCATGCTAACCCTACTCGGCTCCAAGCGGAGGCGGAAGCCATGGTTTGGGCGTTCATCATCCTGCTCGCTGTGGTGGTATACCTGTTTTTCGGTTGGCAGCGCCGCACCGGTACCCGCCGGAAGGCGCCGAACATTCTCGGCGACAACGGGTTTCCCAAACCTGAGGTCCGGGAGGGCGCCGTTCGCAACGAAGAAGAGTGACCGGAAAGAGCCCGTGGCGGTGGCCACGGGCTTTTGCTATGCTAAAGGCTAGTGGGAACCTGGGGAGGTAGGTAGCAGTGACACTGCACGAGGTAGCTGAGGATCTGGCGAGGCGGATCAACTGCACGGTTGTGGAGGGGGATAACCCCTACGAGGTGACCATCCAGGGAGCGGGATATCAGGTCGTCGTCGCCACGTTCTTTGGAGGGTGGCAGGCCACTTTGCGCATCCCCGACCAGAAGCCGATCACCTATTACGCCGAAGCGGTTGACATGTTGGAGCTCCGCCTGAAGGCAAAGCTGAGCGGGCGGGATTCAAACTTCTAATAGAGGAGGACGGGCCTGGAATGAGCAAGGTAACCACTCTGGCCGAAGCGATCGGTCGCATTCCCAACGGCGCGTCCCTGGCCCTAGGGGGCAACACCTTCCACCGTGCACCGGGCGCCGCCCTGCACGAATTGGTCCGGCAGCAAAAGCGGGACCTGACCCTGGTGAAGACCGCCGGCTCGTATGACGTTGACCTGCTGGCGGGCGCCGGTCTGCTGAAGGCCGCCGTCATGGCCTATGTGGGCTTTGAGACCCTCGGGCTGGCCCCGCGCTTCCGCAAGGCCGTGGAGGGTGGCCAGTTGCAGGTGCAGGAGCACACCTGAGCGAGCGTGCATGCAGGGTTGCGGGCCGCAATCCAAGGTGTCTCCTTTATGCCCATGGCGGGCCTTACAAACTCCGATCTTATGCGCAACTTCCGCACGGTCAAGGACCCCTACACCAAGGAGTCCTGGGTGGCCATTCCGGCGATTCAGCCCGACTGGACCATCATCCACGCGCACGAAGCCGACCAGTTCGGCAACGCACGAATCCATGGGGCCAAGTACGACGACATCCTCAAGGCCAAGGCCGCCAAGCACGTAATCGTCACCTGTGAGCGGCTGGCCCCCGCCGGCGACCCGGGCAAGCAGGCCGAACTCACCGACCTGCCGGGCTTCCTGGTCGACGCGGTGGTGGAGGTGCCCCGTGGGGCATGGCCGCATAGCTGCGCCGGCGAGTATGAGTATGACGAAGCCTACTTCACCGAGTACCTGGCCGCTGCCGGCAACGATGAGGACTACGCCGGCTTCCTGGCCGAGAAGGTGGTGGCCCGATGAGCTACACCACGCCCGACATCATGGCCGCGGCCATCGCCCGGCGCCTGCGCAATGGGGAGACCGTCTTCTTCGGCCTGGCCTCGCCGTTGGTCATGGTAGCCACACTCCTGGCCAAGGCGACCCACGCCCCCAACCTTACCTTCCTGAGCATCCCCGGCAGCGTCAACCCGGTCCTGGAACAGCTTCCTCGCTCCACGGTCGACTCCGCTCTGCTCCGGGGGAGCCAGGCATTCTTTCCCCTGGCTGATATCTTCGATCTCAGTGCCCGCGGCCGCCTCGACACCGCCTTCCTGAGCGGCGTCCAGATCGACGGTGCTGGCCGCATCAACATGAGCGCCATCGGGTCCTATGAGAAGCCCAAGGTCCGCCTTCCGGGCGGCGCCGGCAGCGCCCTGCTGCTCCCCACTGCCAAGCGCGCCATCCTCTGGCGCACCCGACACGACGCCCGCACGTTCGTAGAGAAGCTAGACTTCGTAACGGCCGCCGGCAACACCGAGCTGGTCATTACCCCGCTCTGCCTCTTCCAGCGCAGCGCCGAGGGCCTCCTTGAAGTGGCGTCGATCCACCCGGGCGTCACCCCCGAGCAACTGACCAAGGCGACGGGCTTCCCCATCACAGTCACGCCTGACACCCCTGTCACGCCTGAACCCACTGCGGAAGAGATGGACGTCCTCCGCCGCATCGATCCCGATAACGTACGAGCTTCGGAGTTCTAGCGGCCCGGTTTTCTTTTACCGGTCAGGGCAAAGGCCACCCAAGCCAAGAGGGAGAAATCTGGAATCACCTTCCAATTCCAACCGAGGTGAAACCAGATGGTCCCTACCGATTACCCAGTGCCGGCAGCACGTGCTACGATGGGTGAACTGGAGCGAGCGCTGCAGGAGTTCCGGTCCCGCCAGAACGGCAAGTACGGCGTCTACGTCGAGGACCTCAACTCCGGTCTTTCGCTCAACATGGACGGCAGCGATCCCTACTATGCTGCGAGCACCACCAAGTTCCCTGTGAGCCTGTATGCCTTCTACCATGCCGCCACAGGCGAGCTCGATCTGGACCGCACCGTAGAGTACCTTCCCCAGGACCGCACCGACGGTACCGGCGTCATTCAGCATGCGCCATTCGGGACACCGTACAGCATCAAACAGCTCTGCTACCACGCCGTGGTGGATTCGGACAACGTCGCCTGGCGCATGCTATACCGCACCCTCGGCGAGCCCAAGATCAAGGCGTGGATGCGCAGCATCGGCGGCCAGCAAGCCCAGAGCGGCTCCAACTACGCCTCCCCGACGGATTACGCCGTCTACTACAAGTTCCTGCTGGATTTCGTAGACCGGCAGCCCGGTCTGGGCGGCACCCTGCTGGAGTGGCTCAAGTCCTCCGGCTACTATACCTGGGCGCCGAAGTACCTGCCCAGCGGCATGCGCATGGCCCATAAAATTGGCGCCTGGCCTACCGCCATCAACGACGTGGGGATTGTCTTCCAGAAGCGCTCCCCCTACCTGCTCTGCCTCATGAGCGACCTCACCGCCGACCGACGGCTGAGCGTAGCGATCGAAAACCTCGCCCAAATGGGCAACCTCGCCTACCGCCACATGCGGCAGCTCGCCGGTAAGTTCGCAGCGGTCTATGTCGGCGGCAAGCCGCTGAAGATGAAGCTGCCCGGAGCCATCACCGGCGGGGCGCTGGTCGTTCCCCTGCGGGACCTTGCGGAGGCGCTGGGCGCCGCGGTCCAGTGGCAAGGCACCACCCGTACGGCCGTCCTGACCAAGGGTGACACCAGGGTGGAGGTGGGTATCGACAAGGTTGAAATGCAGGTAGGCACCTCGGTGCGGCAGCTCCCCCTGGCGCCCTTCCTATTCGAAAGTCAGACCGTGGTGCCGCTCCGGGCGACCGCTGAGGCGCTCGGCGCCCGGGTCGAATGGGATGCGGAGCGGTACCGCGCCCTTCTCTCCCTCTGACTGGCACCAACCGAGCCGCCTGCATACCATAACGTAGGATTTCCGCAGGCGGGAGGGATGGGGCCTTGACCCGTGTGCGAACGGAGAAAGTGGTCTTCCTGGATCGCTCCAAGGCCTCGCGCATTGAAGTGCTGGAGTTTGCCGCCGAAATGGAGCGGACCGAACAGCTCAGCGAAATCCTGCTGGTAGTGCGCGACACGGCCGGCACCTACAGCTTTGTGGGCGCCACCGACGAGATCATCCAGGACCCTGCACGGGTCATCGGACAACTGGAGATGCTTAAGCAAATGATCTTACAGCACGCCTCCAGTTAAACAGGGAGAACGGCCTATACATGGTGTGGCCCGGGGCCTATGGTGGTCCCGGGCTCTCTTTATATATGAATCTTCTGGTGGACCTCTTGATATCCTAGCCCCATCCATGTAAAATGAGGGTCGCATCCAGCCGGGTGCCATCGCCCTGCAGGGTCCTTTCTTTTTATCTGGACAAATCGGGTGCAGAAGGATAAGACACCCTTCCCCTGGTGAGGATATCGGCAAAGGGAGTATGAACGCACATGGAAGACTCTAAGAAGGTTGTACTGTCTCCGGAGGGCCTGGCCAAACTTCAAGAGGAGCTTGACTACCTCCGGAACGTCAAGCGTAAGGAAGTGGCCGAACGCCTGAAGGAAGCCCGCTCGCACGGCGATCTCTCGGAGAACTCCGAGTACGACGACGCCCGTAACGAGCAGGCCTTTGTCGAGGGCCGCATCGCTACGCTCGAGAACACTCTGCGTAATGCCACCGTCATCGAGGAGACCGACGCAGCTGCCGACAAAGGCATGGTCCGCCTCGGTTCCCATGTCACGCTCAAGGACCTGGAATTCGGCGACCTACTGGAGTACACCATCGTGGGATCGGTGGAAGCCGACCCCATGAAGAACAAGATCTCCAACGAGTCGCCCGTAGGGAAGGCGATCCTTGGCAAAACCAAGGGTGTCACGGTGGAGGTCGACGCTCCCGCCGGCGCCATCCGCTACGAAATCGTTGAGGTCAAGTAATCCTTCACCCGGCTGTTCAGCCGGGTTTTTTCTTTGGCCCCACTTGTCATAACGTAGGGCTCGCTGACGTAGTGATAGGGTGTACGAGCCATCCACACACGCCAGACGAGGTGATCCACACGAAGCGCATCTGGGCGGCCAAGCCTTTCTTAGTGGCCTATGTAGTCGTCATTGGCTTCCTGATTGGGTTGCTGATCAACCGTGCTCCACGGGATGGCCACGCAGTTCCAGCCATGGCCGGAGACCGGGCTGCCGCCGGGCACGGGGGCGCCGCGGGGGATGAAGAGGTGAAGGAGCCGCCGCTCTGGACGCAGCTCTTCCGCCCCGACCAGCCCACGGCCCGGCTCCTTCTTCGCACCGGTATTCCGCTGCTAGCCGTGGTAGACGGATCCTTTCAAGCGCAGGAGAACCGGCAGCTCTTCTTTCATGTGACGGGCAAGTACGGCGAAAAGCCACAGTCCTTCTTTCAGACCATGCTGCCCTTCCTGCGCACTCCGACCGTGGTGGACAAGCCGCCAGCCCCGCCTCCGGACGAACCGAAACGCCCGGACCCGCCCCCGGGCGACACCCCGCCCAAGCCCGCCGAGCCCAAGGGCCAGGGCGCCGACACCACAGCAGCCGTCAGCAACGGTCTGCCGCTCGTTGGCATCTACCACACCCACGACTGGGAGTCCTATATCTCCGAGTTTCCTGCCGACTTCCAGACGACCAACCTCAAGAGCCGGGAAGACCTCTGGCAGGTCGCTTCCTTCGATCATTCCAAGCGCACGGTCGTCGGACTGGGGAACACACTGGCTGTGGAGCTGAAGAAGCTGGGGATCACCACGGTGCATGCGCCGTTCACCCACCAGGACCTCGGCTACAACTACGCCTATCGCTCATCCCGGAACACGGCCAAGGAGATTCTGAAGGAGGCCCCTTCCACCAAGATCCTGATCGACCTGCACCGGGACGATTCAGGCAACAAGGTGACCGTGCAGGGCAAGAAGGCCGCCCCCATTCGCTGCATCATCGGCAACGACGCCCAGCCGAACTGGGAGAAGAACCGGAACTTCTGCGACAAGCTGATCGCCCGGGTCGAAAAGGATTTTCCCGGCCTCACCTTGCCGACCCGCATCCAGTCCGACACCTATAACCAGGACATGCTTCCCGGCGCCATCCTGCTGGAGATCGGCGGGGCTATGAACTCCTACGCCGAGGCCGAGCAGTCCGTCAAGTTCCTCGCCAAGACCCTGGCAGCCATGATCCGGGAGGGTGAATATCCCAAGTAGTCTTGGGAAAGACTACCTCTCGGTGATGCCAAATGGCTCGGCCCGTCGTTCCGCTGAAGCGGATTGCGATCCTCTGCGCGCTGATGTTCCTTGGCCTGCTCCGCGCCGAGCGTGGCACGGCCGAACTCCAGGGGAGGGTGGGACAGCCCAGCCGGCTGCTCCACATCAGCACCGACCGCCAGGGAACCTGGGAGCTCTCGTTGCTCGGGTTTCAGCGGACGGTCCAGACGAATATCGCCTGGCCGGAGATCAACTGGCGTGCCTTGGCTGAGGAGGCCATGGAGCGGGTGCAGACCTGCGTGGAGCAACGCTGTGGCCCCTTCCAGCTGCTTGAACATATCGACCCCAGCGGCACAACAAAGGGCCGCCCGATCTAGCGGGCGGCCCAGTCTTCTATTGCAGCCTCGCTGCGGCTACATCCCGGTTACCGGTGCCGGGCGCAATGGTGCCCGACTGCCGGTGCTTCATGATCAACAGATCAATGGCCATGTCGAGGACCTGCGGCTGAATGCCTGCCTGCGCAGCCTTCTTCATCAGATTGACATAAGCGCTTACCGTCTCCGCCGGCATCAGCTCGGCCTGCTCCCCTCCCAGAGAGCCCCACCGGAACCAGTGCGGCGAGATGCCAGTCATGCGGGACAACGCCTCAGCAATGCGCAGGTTCGCATCCTCTGGCAGCTCATCCGAGTTCCAGCGCTCCAGGAGCATCTGGAATGTGCCCTCATCGAACCCAACGGCATGTGCGAGCTGCTCAAGGGAGAACTCGGTGGGGTACTCCGCGACTAGGAAATCAAGCACCATTTTGATGCGAGTCCGGGCGGAGACGAAGTAGAGTCTGCTGCGTTCTTCGGGTGACAGACGGCGGATGGAGAATTCGAAGTCCTGCCGGGGATCCCGTCCCGTGAGCAGGAACTCCATCTTCACCCCGTAGCCCTCGGCAATCTTCCGCAGCGTACTGTGAAAGCTGCCGGTGACCTCACCCTTTTCGATGCGGGCGATGGTGGTGTGGCTGACTCCCGTCCGGACGGCTGCTTCCCGCAACGACTCGCCATGAGCCGCACGGAGTTTCGCGACTCGCCGTCCAACTAACACTGCCCATCCCTCCAAAAGTTGTCTGACTTAAAGTATATCTAACGAAAATTAAAAGTCAATACCATCGGTCTACGTCGGATAGTTACTTGTTAGAATGTTTACAAAGCATACCGTACCATTCGGCGTAGCACAAAAGAACTAGCGCAAACAATGTAGCAACGATATTTTCATAAGTAAATGAGACAGTGGTCCCGAACGATATCCCGCTTCAGTCCTATTTCGTTCCTATCCCGCGCGTCTGCCGAAGGCGCCATTGGGCAGAATGTTTTTGGGACCAGGGAGTTGCCGCTGTTCCCCACGGTGCGGGTGGTGATATAATAGCGCGAACGCCTTTTATTACAGGAGGCACTATCTAAAAGCAATGGTTGATCAGAATCACATTCGTAACTTTTGCATCATCGCCCACATCGACCACGGAAAGTCGACCCTGGCGGACCGTTTGATCGAGTACACGGGTGTGCTCTCCAAGCGCGAAATGTCCGACCAGGTCCTCGACAACATGGAGCTGGAACGGGAGCGCGGCATTACGATCAAGGCGCAGTCCGTCCGCATGGAGTACACGGCGGATGACGGCGAGCACTACGTGCTGAACCTCATCGACACCCCCGGACACGTCGACTTCACCTACGAGGTCTCCCGCGCCCTGGCCGGCTGCGAGGGCGCCCTGCTGGTGGTGGACGCGGCCCAGGGCATCGAGGCCCAAACGCTCGCCAACGTCTACATGGCGCTGGAGAACAACCTCGAAATCATCCCGGTCATCAACAAAATCGACCTGCCCTCGGCGGACCCTGACAAGGTGCGCAAGGAGATCGAAGAGGTCATCGGGCTCGATACCTCCATTGCCATCAATGCCTCGGCTAAGTCCGGCATTGGCATTAAGGAGATTCTCGAGTCGGTGTGCGCCTTCGTCCCCCCGCCCAAGGGGGATGCGCGGGCCCCGCTCAAGGCCATGATCTACGACTCCTTCTACGATTCGTATAAGGGCGTCATCTCCTATTTCCGCGTCTTCGCGGGCACCGTCCGCAAGGGCGACAAGGTGCGCTTCATGGCCAGCGAAAAGGAGTATGTGGTCGACGAGCTCTACACCTTCCAGCCCGGCCTCACCCCTGTGAGCCAACTCGCCGCCGGCGAGGTCGGCGCCCTGGCTGCAGCCATCAAGGAAGTCAAGCACGTGCGCGTCGGCGACACCATCACCCTGGCGGACAACCCTGCCAAGGAGGCGCTGCCGGGCTACCGCAAGGCCACGCCCATGGTCTACACCGGCCTTTACCCGGTCGAGTCCAGCGACTATGGCCGCCTGCGCGACGCCCTCGACAAACTCCAGCTCAACGACGCCTCCCTCAGCTACGAGCCGGAAACGTCAGATGCGCTGGGATTTGGCTATCGCTGCGGCTTCCTGGGCCTGCTCCACATGGACGTGATCCAGGAGCGCCTCGAGCGCGAGTTCGACCTCGACCTGATCACCACGGCCCCCAACGTGATCTACCACGTCCATCTCACCAACGGCGGGGAGATTGTCATTGAGAACCCTGCCGCCTGGCCCGACCCGACCCTGATTCGGTCGGTGGAAGAGCCCATGGTGAAGGCCTCGCTGATCACCCCGTCGGAGTACGTGGGCACCCTCATGGAGCTCTGCCAGGACCGCCGCGGCACCTTCGTGAACATGGAGTACCTCAACGAGAAACGGGTCAGCCTCCATTACCGGCTCCCGCTGGCCGAGATCATGTTCGACTTCTTCGACCAGCTCAAGAGCCGCTCCCGGGGCTACGCCAGCTTCGACTACGAGCTCTCCGGCTACGAGGAGTCCACCATGGTCAAAATGGACATCCTCCTGAACGGCGAGGCGGTTGACGCTCTGTCGTGCATCGTGCACCGCGACAAGGCCGAAAAGATCGGCCGGGTCCTGGCCACGAAGCTCAAGAAGCTGATTCCCCGCCAGATGTTCGAGGTGCCCATCCAGGCGGCCATCGGCAACAAAATCATCGCCCGGGAAACGATCTCCGCCCTGCGGAAGGACGTGCTTGCCAAGTGCTACGGCGGCGACATCACCCGTAAGCGCAAGCTGCTGGAGAAGCAGAAGGAAGGCAAGAAGCGCATGAAGCAGGTCGGCTCGGTCGAAATCCCGCAGGAAGCCTTCATGGCCGTCCTTTCCACCGACGACGCCGACGACTAAAGGCATTTCAATGGCCGCGGACTTTTCAGCGTTCTACGCCTTTTCGTCCCCCGCACGGCCTCGCCGCCTTGCGGCGCCGTGCTCGGGATGCGCGGATTACACGGATTTCCGGTCAGACGCGGATGACCAGGTAGATCGGACCAAGTACATGTAAAATTTTTTACATCTACCTGGTCAATCTTGCTTGGCCATCCGCGTTTGCCTTTAAAATCTGCGAAATCCGCGCATCCGCGGCGATAAATCAAGGACCCACAGGGGGAAGCCCAGTTGCCCAACAAAGCCTCACTGTACATCCATGTCCCCTACTGCGTGCAGAAGTGCGGCTACTGCGACTTCAACAGCTACGCCGGCTCTCAGCCCGGTGAGCAGCAGGGGTACGTTACGGCCCTGCTCCAGGAGATGGAGCTGTGGTCGGCGCGCCCGGAGCTGGCCAAAACCAGAGTACCTACGGTCTTTGTGGGCGGTGGGACGCCCACCATGCTCGAAGGGCACATGCTCGCCGAAGTGATCCGTACGGCCAAGAGTCGTTTCCTGGTGGACCCCGACGCCGAGATCACCGTAGAAGCTAACCCCGGTACGGTCGATGTGGAAGGGGACAAACTCCGGCTGATTCGCGAGGCGGGCGCCAACCGCGTCTCCTTTGGCGTTCAGGCGCGGCAGCCCCACCTGCTTCAGCGGCTCGGCCGCATCCACAGCCCGGAGCAGGTGGAGGCCGCGGTGGCAGCTGCTCGGGCCGCTGGCTTCAGCAATACCAACCTGGACCTCATGTACGGACTGCCTGGCCAGACCCCGGCGGAATTCCGGGAGACCGTGGACTGGGCGCTCTCCCTTGGCCCCACCCACATCAGCGCTTACAGCCTGATCGTGGAGGAGGGGACCCCGTTCTTCGTCGACTACGAGGCCGGGCGCCTGGCTCTGCCCCCCGAAGAGGCCGAGGAGGAGATGTTCCGGGACGGCAGTGCCATGCTGGAGGCCGCCGGGTTTGAACACTACGAGGTCTCCAACTTCGCCCGCCCGGGTTGCCGCAGCCGCCACAACCAGGTCTACTGGCGCAACGAGCCCTACCTGGGGCTCGGGTGCGGCGCCCACTCCTTCCTGGAGCTGGCGGCGCCCCTGCCCAACCTGGGCGCCCCCCGCCCGCGCCTGACCGCTTCCCGGGTCCAGGGCGGCGCCACGGTAGAGACCGCCCCCGGACACGCCGGGGAGCGCTATCGCTTCTGGAACCTGAAGACCCCGGCGGCCTACCGTGAGGCCCTGGCCAGCGAAACCCTGCCGGTCGAGGCCGGCGAGGTGATCGACCCCGCCGGGGAGATGGCCGAGACCATGATCATGGGGCTCCGGCTGCTCGATGGCGTCGCTGAGGAGCGCTTCAGCGCCCGGTTCGGGCGCACCCTGAGCGAGGTGTACGGCCCGACGCTCGCCAAGCTGGAGCAGCAGGAACTAATCGAGCGCGCGAGCGGCCACGTGCGCCTGACCACCCGCGGGTTGCGACTCGGCAACCAGGTCTGGCAGGAGTTCATCGGAACATGACGAAAACTTCGCACACCGGAGTGGTTTCGTAATCAGAATATAACAAGGGGGCGAGATCTTGCTCTGGTCACGGTTAACACTGCGGCGCAAGATCATCGCCCTCGCTTCAGGTTTAGTCTTTCTCTCCCTGCTCGCCGGCGCCGCCCTGCTGGTTTACAGCGTCGGCACCGCCGTCGAGAAGGAGCTTGGACAGCGTGCCATGTCGGTCGCCCGCACGATTGCTCAGGTCGACACGATCAAGCAGGAGCTGGAGAGCCCCTCCTCGGAGCCCCTCATCCAGGCGACGGCGGAGCGCATGCGCCTGGCCACAGGCGTCGAGTACATCGTCATCCTCGACATGGACCGGATTCGCCACTCCCACCCGGTGCAGGACCGGATCGGCACCAGGTTTGAAGGCGGCGACGAGGGCCCGGCGCTGGCCGAGCAGGAGTACCTCTCCCCGGCGGTCGGGGTGAAGGGAAAGTCGGTCCGCGCCTTCGTCCCGATCATGGCCACGGACGGCCGTGAGCAGGTGGGGGTCGCCGTGGTCGGTATCCTGGTACCGGGTACGCCGGCCCTTCTGTCAGCGTACCGGGTGCAGATGTCGCTAGCCCTGGTGGGCGCCCTGGTGGTAGGCATCATTGGCGCCTGGCTGCTGGCCGGCAACATCAAACGGCAAATGTTCGACATGGAGCCCGCGGAGATCGCCCGCCACCTGGAGGAGCGCGTGGCCGCCTTCAGCGCCATCACCGAAGGGCTGATCGCCATCGACGCCGAGAACCGCCTCACGGTGATGAACGAGGAGGCCCGGCGTATCGTTGGCGTGTCGCCCGACGAAGCGGTGCTCGGCCGAAACGTTTATGACGTAATCCCTTACTCGCTGCTCCCCGACGTGGTGCGCACGGGCAAAGGCGCCCGGAACCAGCAAATGCTTTTCGGCCGGACGATCATCCTGACCAACCGGCTCCCCATCACCGTCAAGGGGCGCATCGTGGGCGCCGTCGCCACCTTCCGGGACCGAACCGAGTTTCACCAACTGGCCGAGCAACTCACCGGCGTTACCGGTTTCGTCGAGGCCTTGCGGGCGCAGAATCACGAGTCCATGAACAAGCTCCATACCATCGCCGGCATGATCCAGTTGAAGAAGTACGGCCGGGCGCTGGACTACATATTCACCGTGACCGAGCAGCAGCAAGAGCTCACCCGCTTCGTGGCCCGGGTGATCAAGGATTATCGGGTCTCCGGCCTTCTCCTCGGAAAGGCAACCCGCGCCCGGGAGTTGGGGATCGATCTGCATCTGGACCGGCAAAGCAGCCTCGAGGAGCTTCCGCCGCCGCTGCAGGCGAACGACCTGGTGCTCATTCTCGGCAACCTGCTCGAGAACGCCATGGACGCCGTGCGGGAAGCCCCGGAGGGTACCAGGCAGGTCAAGTGCCGCCTGAGCGGCACCGCAGACATGGTCGAGATCCGTGTGGAGGACAATGGCCCCGGCATCGAGCCGGGAAACCTTGACCGGATCTTCGAGCAGGGCTTCAGCACCAAGGGCGGCGCCAATCACGGCATCGGGCTTGCGCTCGTCCGGCAGATCGTGGAGTTTGCCCACGGGCAGATCCAGGTCGAGAGCGGACCGGGGAAGACCGTCTTCACCATAACGCTGCCGGGAGGTGTTGCGCATGCCGCAGATTAGGGTCCTCGTGGTCGACGACGATCCCATGGTCCAGCAGGTGAACCGGGAATACGTGGAGTCGGTCCCCGGGTTCCGGGTGGTGGCGCTCGCCAAGAACGGCAAGGAGGCCCTGGAGGCAACCGCAGCCCACCGGCCCGACCTGGTTCTCCTGGACATCTACCTCCCCGACCAGAACGGGGTCTCGGTCCTCAAAGAGATTCGCCGCCGCCAGCTGCCCTCGGACGTGCTCATGGTCAGTGCGGCGCAGGATACCAAGACGTTGCAGGAGATCATGCGCTACGGGGCTGTCGACTACGTGATCAAGCCATTTCGCCTCCAGCGCTTGCAGGAGGCGCTCAAGAAGTACCGGGCGACCCGGAGCCGCCTCTCCAACGCCGGCGCCCTCGACCAGGACCAGGTCGACCAGGTGCTGCGGGGCGGGCAGCCGGGGCAGGCGGACGGCGCCCTGCCCAAGGGGCTGAACGAGGTCACCCTGCGGCAGGTCCAGGCGCTGCTTGCCGAACACGGACAGGCGCTGTCGGCGGCCGAGGTGGCCCACAAAATGGGCATTGCCCGGGTCACGGCGCGCCGCTACCTGGACTGCCTGGTCAAGCAGAAACAGGTTCGGCTGGAGGTCCAGTACGGCTCGGTAGGCCGCCCGATCAACCGGTACCGCGCCATCTGAAGGAAGGGGGAAGACGGTTGCCGCGCAAGATCGCTCTGGTAGCGCTGGTAGCCCTGCTGATCTCAGCCTGCGGCAGCCGGCGCTTTCCCGACCATGAGCAGGTGAGTGCACAAGAACGCATTGTGGTCAAGTTCTCCCATGTGGTCGCGGAGAACACCCCCAAGGGGCTCGGCGCCCGCCGCTTCGCTGCCCTGGTGAAGGAGCGGACGGGCGGCAGGGTCGAGGTACAGGTCTTCGCCAACTCGCAACTCTACCAGGACGGTGAGGAACTGGAAGCGCTGCGCAGCGGCGAGGTACAGATTATTGCCCCCAGCCTCTCCAAGCTGGAGGAGATCGACCCGCTCTGGCAGGTATTTGACCTGCCCTACCTGTTTGAGAATGACCAGGCTGTGGACCGGCTGATCAGCGGCACCACCGGGCAGCGGCTGTACCGCGAGATGAGCCGCCACGGCATGGAGCCCATCGCCCTATGGCCGAACGGGTTCAAGCAGATGACCAACGCCCGCGGACCTATCGTTCTACCTGCGGACCTTAAGGGGCTTCGGTTCCGCATTCAGCCGAGCACGGTCATGCGGGACGCTCTGCAGGCGTTAGGCGCCGAGGTCTCGGTGCGCTCCTTTGACTCGGTCTATGCAGCGCTTGCCGGCAAGGAGCTCGACGGCCAGGAGAACGTCACCTCCAACATCGTCTCTAAGCGCATCTACGAGGTCCAGCCGTATATGACCGTCACCAATCACGGGTACCTGGGCTACCTGGTGATCGTCAACAAGCGATTCTGGGAAGGGCTCGACCCGGACATCCGCGAAGTGTTCAGGGAGGCCATGGCTGAAACGACCCAGTGGGTCAAAGAGAATACCGCCCGACTCAACGACGAGGCGTTTGAACGGATCCGCACTAGCAACAAGGTGACCATCCACCAGCAGACCCTGGCGGAGCGCACAGCCTGGCGAAGCGCGGTCGAGCCGGCCTACCGCAAGGCCGAGGAGCGACTCGGCGCCGACACGCTGCGCACCGTGCTCAAAGACGCTAAGGGAGAGTGATTGCTCATGCGCAAAATCCCCTACCTGTGGCTCGATGTCTTCGCCGACCGGCCGTTCGCCGGCAACCAGCTGTGCGTCATTCTCGACGGTACGCAGCTCTCCGACGAGGAGATGCAGTCCCTTGCCCGGGAGACCAACCTTTCGGAGACTACCTTCGTGCTGCCCCCTTCGCGCAGCGAGGCGACCTACCGGAACCGGATCTTTACCCCGGGCGGTGAGCTCGCCTTCGCAGGCCACCCTACCCTTGGTACGGCGGCTGCGCTGGGGCTCGCAGGGAAGACGGAGTCCGGCCGCCTGGTTCAGGAGACCCGGTACGGCCTTACCCCCGTGGAGTTGGTCACGCACGAAGATCGGCTTGACCGGGCGGTCATGGAGGCGCCGACCCCCAGCCTGGTGCAGGAGGTAAGTCCCGACCGGGTCGCCCGGGTGCTGGGCGTCGCGGCCCACCAGGTGAGCCGAGGTGGCATGAAGCCTGCGGTCATCGCTTCGGGAGTCAAGCATATGATCGTCCCGGTGGAGTCGCCGGAGCTCCTGGCCAGCCTGCGGCCCGACACCGCCGCCCTGACTGAGCTGTCCCGCGAGCTGGG
Source organism: Symbiobacteriaceae bacterium (assembly GCA_050789255.1). Taxonomy (GTDB): domain Bacteria; phylum Bacillota; class Sulfobacillia; order Symbiobacteriales; family Symbiobacteriaceae; genus JBOZRQ01. The sequence continues at coordinate 177,204 of JBOZRQ010000049.1, read as the reverse complement.
CGTCATTGGCGCTTATCCGTTCGCTCTGCTGCCGGGAGGCGGCTCCCATGCCCGGGCGCGGCTCTTCGCACCGCTCTACGGCATCCCGGAGGACCCCGCCACGGGCTCTGCCGCTGCCCCGCTGGGCTTCTACCTGCACCGGCACCAGCTCTTGCCGCAGGGCAGCGACTCCTTCTGGTATGAGCAAGGGGTTGAAATGGGGCGCCCCAGCAGGCTCTGGGTTCAGGTGCTGGAGGACGGCGCCCTCGTTCGTGTAGGGGGCCAGGTCCGGCTGGTCGGGCAAGGGGAGTTCCTGCTCGACTAAACGCGCAAAAAATTGCACTTATCCACGGAAATAACGCGATATTCACAGGGTGCACACAAGGTATTCACAGGTTATCCTTCGTAAACTGAGAGCGCACAAACGCGCGACAGTAGAATGAGGGAATAACCCCGTGAAGCAACTGCCTGAAAACCAGTGCCGCCGCTGCGGCCATGTCCACGACGATCTCTTTCAAATGGTTGATCCCCAGTGCCACTGGGCTGTAGTAAGTGCAAGCTGCCACTGTGGCCACCGGTGGGTCACTATCCATACCGCCCCGGTTAACCTGCGCGCCCTGCGCCTGTGGGTCTCCATGGGTTGTCCGTCCGACGCCCTCAAGCCCACCGTACCAGGCGGTGCCTGGCAGGTGTACCGCATGGAAGGGGTCGGACCCGTCGCACTGCCCTCGGCCAGTTAGCTCGCCAAACCAAAGCCACCCGGCGTAGTACCGGGTGGCTTTTTGCATCCCGTGAAAGGGAGAAGGGTACCGAACCCAATCGATTTGAGAGCCGTATTTATGTGTGAGAGCAGAATGGAAATAAATGGAAAACACAAAGGGGCTGGTTTGCCTGCGCCAATATGCCCCATTCGCCGTCGTTATCGCTTCTCTGTGTCTGCTGCTCGTTACCGTCTCCACCAGGTTCCTGGCACCGGCTGCTCCCGCGATCACCATCACCCTTGAACCTGAGGTGGCCCGCCAACTCCAACACCAAAAGGTCGAAATGAAGCTCCTGCACGCCACTGGCGAAGCGCAGGCTGTGGTCACCAAGTGGAGCGCCGAAGACTCAGGAAAGCTGTTTGTTCAAAGGCTGCGCGGCCCACAGCACAACGTCGTCTATTCCTATCTGGTCATCTACTGGCCAGGTGGTGCTGCTACCCTTCATCAGGTTTCCGTACGTTTGTGAACTACGCCGCTGAGCGCCCTCGAAAGGGGCGCCCCTTTTTTGCCCTGAATCCTGAAAAGATCAAAAAGACCAAAAAGCAGACCAATAAGTACCAATGGTATTTGATGATAAATCTTGTTGATATGCTTGCAGCGAAGGGGAGTCATAACACCTGGGAATGAATGGGGGAACACAGATGCTCTGGTCGAGGAAGCTAGCCACTATGGTTCTCGCTGCAATTCTGGCCACATCCGTACTTGCAGGCTGCTCCGGCAGCAAACAGGAGTCAGGTCCCACCAATACCGGCGCCCCGACTCCGAAAGAGGAGATCACGGAGATTCGCCTCGGTGCCGTATTCCCGATCACCGGCAAGGAATCAAAGATTGGCGGCTCCTTCAAGGCTGCAACGGAGTTCGCGATCAAGGAAGTCAACGACGCTGGCGGGCTTGAAATCGCCGGCAAAAAGGTGCCCGTCAAGCTGACGATCCTTGACGACACCACCGATGCGACCAAGTCTGCACAGTTGGTGGAGCAACTGATCACGCAGGAGAAGGTTCATACCATCATCGGCGGTTACTCCACGATCCTGGTCCAGGCTCAGTCCGTGGTTCCCGAGCGTTACGGGATCCCCTACGTCAACGGCGGCGGCGCTTCCTCGTCGATCTACGGCCGCTCCAAGTGGGTCTTCGGCACCCTGTCGCCCATTGACGTGCTGGCCGCCACCCAGATGGAGTTTCTGAAGGACCTGATCGATCAGGGCAAGCTGCCGAAGCCGACCAAGATCGCAGTGGTCTGGGAGAACAGCGAGCACGGCAAGGACTACCAGAAGGGCGTCAACGACTTCGCCAAGAAGAACCCGAGCCACTTCCAGGTGGTCTTCGATGAGGGTTTTGAGCTTTACGCCTCCGACTACAAGCCCCTGCTGACCAAGGTCCAAAACGCCAAGGCGGACGTCTTCATGGCCGATGCCCGCCTCGAAGACTACATCACCATGCATCGGCAATACACCCAGATCGGTCTCTCCCACAAGATGGTCACCTACGGCCCGCGCGGCGCCGACAAGGCCGCCCGCGATGCCCTGGGCGCCGCCACCGACTACATCTTCGCCTCCACCTGGTGGACGCCGACCCTGAACTACGCGCAGACCAAGGCCTTCGTCGAGAAGTACGGCAAGGCCACCGGAATTACCTCGCCCGGCTGGTACGACGCCCTCGCCTATGAGACCGTCCGCATCACCTTGAAGGCGATGCAGAACGCCGGCTCGCTCAAGCCGGAGGCGATCCGTGAGGCCCTGACCAAGGTCGAGTTGAAGGAAGCCAACGTCCCCGGCGGGGTCCTCAAGTTCGAGCCCACGGGACAGGCAGTCTACCCGTACACCGTCACCCAGAACGTGCCCGGCGGCAAGCTGGCCCTGGTCTGGCCGAAGGATACCAAGAACGCCGACGCCGTCGCACCGATCCCGGCGGCCAAGTAGTCCAGGCGGCCCTGGGCCCCTCGGGGGTCCGGGGCCGTTCTCCGCTCACCACCCACACGGGAGGTTAAGGCATGATCGACTTCATCGGAGTCACGATAAACGGACTCCTGCTCGCCGGCCTTTACACCACGATGTCCTTTGGTCTGGCGCTGATCTACGGCGTCATGAAAATGGTCAATCTGGCCCACGCCGGCTTCATGATGCTGGGCGCCTTCGTCACCTATTCGATCTTCACGGCGACCGGCCTGGACCCGTTCCTGACGGGCGTGGTCACCGGGCCGCTCTTCTTTTTGATCGGCGCCGGCCTGCACCGCTATGTGGTGCGGCGCCTGCCCGAGAGCGGGAACACGCCCGCCATTCAGTCGCTGTTGCTCCTCTTTGGCCTGTGGCTGGTGCTGCAGAACGTGGGCTACTACGTCTGGGGCGGCGACACCAAGTCGATCCTGACGAGCTATACCATGAAGTCCGTGGGCATCGGGGCGCTTCGGTTCGGGGTGCCCAACGTGCTCGTCTTCATCGTCGGTGTGGCGACCATGCTGGTCCTCAACCTGGTTATCACCCGCACCTACCTCGGCAAGGCGATTCGGGCGGTCACCCAGAACCGCAGCGCTGCCCAGCTGGTCGGCATCAACGCCAGGAAGATCCAGGCCATCGCCTTTGGCCTGGGAACGGGCCTGGCGGCGCTCGCAGGCGGCCTCATGTCGACGATCTATCCCTTCACCCCCGACTTCGGACGGGGACTCCTGCTGAAGGGATTTGTGATCATCGTGCTCGGCGGCATGGAGTCCTTTACCGGCGTCGCCATGGGCGCCCTCACCATAGCGCTCATCGAGCAGTACGCCCCGTTCCTGGGGGTGCCAAACATCTTCATGGACGCCATAACCTTTGGCTTGTTGGTGCTGGCCTTGGTGGTCATGCCGCAGGGGCTCCCGGCGCTGGGCGCCCAGATTAGCAGGCTGTTCGCCAAGAAGGAGGTGGCCCGGTCTTGAAGCGCAACGCTGGGCTGATCCTCGGCGCTCTGGTTTTGGGGGCAGCCTTTGCCGGCCCCGCCTACCTGCAGCGTGGAAGTCTGAATGACATCTGGAACGTGGCCTTCTTCGTTGTCCTCGCCTCGGCCTGGAACATCATGGGCGGACTGGCCGGACAGGTCTCCTTTGGCTATGCCGCCTTCATGGGCATCGGCGCCTACGCCACCGTGCTGCTCTCACTGCAGGGGTGGAACGCTTACGCCACGATCCCGGTAGGCATGGTAGCCGCGGCGGCCTTCGCCGTCTTGGTGGGCTTGCCAACCTTCCGGCTGCGCGGCCCGTACTTCACCATCGCCACCATCGGGATTTCAGAGGCGGTGCGGGTCTTCGCCCAGGGGGTCCGGTGGACCGGCGGCTCCAGCGGCAGGCGCATGCCGCTTTCGTACGGCGATTTTTTCTACAAGCTGCTCCCCGGCGCGTCCCGAGGGGAGGCGATCTTCCTCGAAAACTATTACATGATGCTGATCCTGGTCGTCGTCGTCATCGCCGTGGTTTGGACCGTGCAAAACTCCCGGTTCGGCCTTGCCCTCGCCGCCATCAAGCAAGAGATGGATGCCGCAGAGGCGTTGGGTATCAACTCAACCGGCTACAAGGTGTACGCCCACGCCCTGTCGGCGGCCCTTATGGCCGTCGCTGGCAGCCTGTACGCCATCAACTTCCAGTACATCGCACCAAACTCGGTTTTCGCCTTCTCCATGTCGCTGCAAATCGTGCTCATGCCCGTCATCGGTGGCGTGGGTACGCTGCTCGGCCCTGTGATCGGCGGGGCGGTCTTTGGGTACATCCAGATCAAACTGCTGACCATTCAGGCGCTCCGAGATTCCAACCTGATGATCTACGGCATGCTGCTGATTGTGGTGATGCTGTTTGAGCCCCTGGGCATCTACGGCTTGCTCCGCCGCCTTGGGACGCTGCTGACCCCGCGGAACACCGCCCGGAAGGAGGCGCGCCATGTCGCCTGAGGTCGTTCTTGAAGGGCGCCACCTGACGAAACGGTTCGGCGGTTTGCTCGCTGTGAATAACGTCTCCTTTCAGGTCTACAAGGGCGAGATCTTCGGGCTGATCGGTCCCAACGGCGCCGGCAAGACCACGCTGTTCTCGCTGCTGGTGGGCGCCCACGTGCCCACGGCGGGGGAGGTCCACTTGAAGGGGCAGCGCCTGGACGGGCTCAAACCCTATGCCGTGGTCCAAAGGGGCGTCGTGCGGACACACCAGATCGTAAAGCCCTTCCGGGATATGTCGGTCCTGGAGAACGTGCTGGTAGGGACCAGCTTCGGGGCGAAGCCCAAGTCCGGCGCCGCTGCCCGGAAGTTTGCGGCGGAGCTCCTGGAGTTCTGCGGCCTTGGGCACCGCGCCGGGGCGCCGGCAGGCAGCCTGACCATCGGTGAGCATAAGCGGCTGGAGATTTGCAGGGCCCTTGCCACCGAGCCGGAGATCATCATGCTCGACGAGGTGATGGGCGGCCTCAATCCGGCCGAGATCAACGACGCCATGGACCTGATTCGGCAGATCCGGGACACCGGCAAGACCGTGCTGCTGATCGAACATCACATGAAGGCGGTCGCCGGCGTTTGCGACCGGGCGATGGTCCTCAACTTTGGCAACAAGATCGCCGAGGGCACCACGCGAGAGGTCTTGCGGGATCCCCGGGTGATCGAGGCCTATCTCGGCGATCACGCCGTCGCACACTAAGGGGGGCCGGACCGTGCTCACAGTCAAGGATATCAACGTTTTTTACGGCGACGTTCAGGCCCTCTGGGGCGTCTCGTTTGAGGTGCAGGAGAAGGAGATCGTCACCCTGATCGGTGCCAACGGCGCCGGTAAGTCCACGTCGCTGAGGGCGATTTCCGGTCTAGTCCCGCCGCGCAGCGGCAGCATCACCTTCGAGGGGCAAGCGATTGCAGGTCTGCAGCCCCACGAGTTGGTGACCCGAGGGATCGCCCTCATTCCGGAGGCGCGTCAGCTATGGCCAGGCATGACCGTACTCGAGAATCTGGAGCTCGGCGCTTACACCACCCAAGCCCGCAAGCAGAAAGACCAGACGCTCAGGCGGGTCTATGAACTCTTCCCCCGCCTGCACGAGCGCCAGCACCAGAAGGCGGGCACCCTCTCGGGCGGCGAGCAACAAATGTGCGCCATCGGCCGTGGGCTTATGAGCCTCCCCCGGCTGATCATGCTCGATGAACCGTCCCTCGGGCTGGCGCCCATGCTCGTCAAGGAGGTCTTCAACGTAGTGCGCGAGGTCAACAGCCGGGGCGTCACGGTCCTGCTGGTCGAGCAGAACGTGCACCACGCACTGGAGGTCGCACACCGCGCCTATGTGCTGGAGACCGGGCGAATCACGCTCTCGGGTCCGTCTGCAGAGCTACTTGGGGACCCCCACATCCAGGAGAGATTTCTTGGGGTGTAAAATTCCCGCCGTTTGGGGTATACTCTCCGTATGACCCTACATACGGAAGGCGGCACGATCTAGTGGAAATCGAGATCAAGCTCACTGTACGGCCCGCCATTGTCGGCGGGCCTGTCATGTTCTTTACACGGATGGCCATGGCGCCTAGCCTTGCAGGTCTGCCGCTCGGGCCCGTTCAGAAGTTCGAGCTTCGCGATGTATACTTTGATACCGAGGACGGCGCCCTTGCGCGCATTGGCGCCGGGCTCCGGCTCCGTGTCGAGAACGGTATGCCCTATGTCACCCTGAAGATCAACCGCAGCCAGGACGGTTCGCTGTCGCAGCGCGAGGAGTTCCAGGAGCCCCTCACCCAGGAGCGTCTCGACTGGGTGCTCTCCCACGTGCGAGACCAGGTAGGCGAAGGTCCGTTCCCCTTCACCGACTTCGCCGGCATGGAGCGGTGCGGCTCCCTGGTGCGTACCGTTGAGGTGCACACGGCCCGAATGAGCCGACCGATCGGCGCCGTCGCCATGCTGAGCCTCGACATGGTCGAATACCCCGGCCTCGCCCCGAACCCGCTGTTTGACATTGAGATTGAATCCCTCAAGGGTGAGCCCTACGAGAATTTCCTGCGCAAGGTGGAGCAGGAACTCTATGCTGTAGCGGGCGGCGAGCTGGCCCCCGCTGCTGCTTCCAAGCTGGAGCGGGGCCTCCGGCTAAAGGACAAAGCGAAAGCATAGTCCACAACCTCACACCATTCATGGACCGGCGCGAAAGCGCCGGTCTTTTCCGTTTTCCGACCAGAAGAGTGCCGTGATTATTTGGTATAGAAACAAAAGATTGCACATATGGAATGTATTGACATTATTCTGCCCAGATTCTATGATGGAGAGGAAAAACCTGGGTCTTTCGACCTATTATTGGGGGGCGTACTTATGCGGCGAATGCGCCTGGGCATTGGCGCGAAACTCTCGATTGGATTTCTATTGATGTTGCTACTCCTTGGCATAAGCGGGGGGTGGAGCTACCTAGCCCTCAGCCGGCTCGACGGCCAGTATGGCAAGGTTGTTGAGCAAACGTTTCCACTTGCACTGGTAGCAGAGCAGCTAAACAGCGAAATTCAAACACAGTCACAACTGCTAATGGCATACGCCGCTACACGGGACGACCGGCAGCGTGAAATCAAGCAGTCCCGTGCGCTGGTCGATGGCTATATCGAGAAGTTAGAGAGCACTGGGCAAGGTGACGGTGAACTCGCTGCCAAGACGGCGCTGCTGTCCGAGCAGCGCAAGCGGTTCGACCGTATGGTTGACGGGCTGTTCCTCAACGGTGAAAACCTTCAGGCCTACCAGCTGGTACTGCAAGCTGACAACGCCCGGGCAATCGGTGAGTCACTTGGCAAGCAGACCAAGGAGCTGCGAACCCTCATTCAGGCCCGTGTTGACTCGGCTCGGATTGAGGCGAAGAACGAGGCCCGCACCGCCTTCCTGGTCCTGTCGGTAGTACTTGCCTTGAGCGTTCTTGTCGGTATTGCCGTAACCGCTTACATATTTAAGGTTGTTGTTGTCCCCCTTCGGGCCGTGGCCCGCCAGCTCAAGGATATCGCCTCCGGTGCCGGCGACCTGACCAAGCAGCTCAGGGTGAGCTCCAACGACGAGATCGGCATGCTTGCCGACAGCTTCAACCAGCTGGTGAAGGGGCTTGCCGGGATTGTTCGCCGGGTCTCCGAGGCCTCCGACGACATGTTGCTTCGCTCCCGGGAGATGGAGAAGTCATCGGGAGCGATGGCAGAGGTCTTCTCGGGGGTGTCCGCAGCGGTCACGCAGGTCGCTCTGGGCGCCGAACGGCAGACGGCCGAGACCGGAGCTGCCAGGGAGACCATGGCGGAACTGGTAGCTGCAATCGATCAGATCGCCAGCGGTGCACAACAACAGGCCCGTCAGGTGCAGGACACCACAGTCACCATCGGGTCGATGGTTCAATCCATGGAGAGGGTCGCCTCTCAAGCGTCCGTAATCGCCAATGCATCCCGTGACGCCGCTGCCACTGCCCACAAGGGCGCCAGCATCGTCGATCAGACCCTGGACGGCATGAATCAGGTCCGGGACCAGGTGGTGTGGGCAGCCGATAAGGTTTCGGCCCTGGGTGAGCAGGGCAAGCGCATCGGTGAGATCATGCAGGTCATCACGGAGATCTCCAAGCAGACCAACCTCCTCGCACTCAACGCGGCGATTGAGGCCGCTCGGGCCGGTGAGCAGGGCCGCGGATTCGCCGTGGTCGCCGAAGAGGTGCGGAAACTGGCTGAGCGCACGGCGCTGTCGGCCACAGAGATCCGGAGCATCATCGAGAGCATCCAGGCCGGCACGAAGGAAGCTGTAGCGGCCATTCAGGAGGGCTCGGTGCAGGTGGAGGCGGGCGCTCAGCTCGCCGCCGATGCAGGCAAAGCGCTCAAAGATATCCTCAGCACAGTTGAGCGGACGACCTCCGACATCCGTGAGATCTCCTCCGCGGCACAATCGGTGCTGGTCGCCAGCCGGGACGCGGCCCGGGCAGTCGAAGAGGTCGCAGCGGTCACCCAGGAAAACTCCGCTGCCACCGAGGAGATGGCCGCCGGGGCCGACGAGGTGAAGGACTCGATCCAGGGTGTCAGTCAGGTCTCTGTGGAGAATGCCGAGGCGGTCTCCAGCGTCTCCGACGCTGTCCTTCAGGTGAACCAGTCCGTCAGCAGCATCGCCGATTCGGCCAGGCGCCTTTCCCAGACGGCTGCCGAACTGCGAGGCTTGGTCGGGCAGTTCCGTATATAGTTCCACATATAGTAGAGGGAGGAAACCAGAAAGATGCGTAAGGCAAAGGTTTGGATGTCTCTGGTTCTTACTATGGTGTTGATGGGGATTGCTGGTTGCGGAGGAGCACCGAAGACCGCCACTCCGGGCGGCGACAGCAAGACGCCGGCTCAGTCAACCCAGACCCCTGCCGCCCCGGAGCCGAAGACGCTGACCGCCCGCATTGCTCCCGGACCGTGGGGCGGCGTGCTGTGGCTCTCTGAGATGGTGGCCGAGGGCACGGGCGCATTCAAGGAGCAGGGCGTCGATCTTTCAGTTCTGAAGACCCCTGGCGGCAACGACGCCTCAAAGGCGCTGATGGCCGGTGAAGCCGACTTTGCTCTGCTGGCCTACGACCATGTGTTGAAGAACCGGGCCCAAGGCGCCGACCTCGTGGTCGTCTCCTTCCTCAATCAGAACCCCGGGCTGATCATGATCGTCCAGAACGATCTCAAGGGCAAGGTGACCTCGATCAAGGATCTGAAGGGCATGAAGATCGGCGTTTCCAGCCTGGGCGGCGGCACCCACAGCGCTGTGCTCTCCCTGATGAAGCAGGCTGGCATGAACCCGAACGACGTGGAGTTCGTCGCCGCGAAGGACAAGCTCGCCGACATGTGGGACAAGAAGCAGATCTCCGCAGCCATGCACGTTGACCCGCAGATCACCGAGCTCACTGGCAGCAACAAGGCCTGGACCCTCTACGATTTCCGCAAGACCAAGGACACCGTGAACCTGTACGGTACGGGCTACCCGCTGGGGACCCTGGTCACCCGCCAGGAGATCCTTGAGAAGAACCCGGAGCTGGTCAAGCGTGTGGTCCAGGCGATCCAGAAGGGCAGCGACTTCATCAAGGGCCACTCGCCGGCGGAGATCGCCAACACGCTGCCCGCAGAGTATAAGGCTGGTTTCGACCCGAAGCTCTACGAGCTCATGGTGACCGAGAACATCGAGGCACTGTCCCTGACCGGCACCGTGCCCCAGGCCAGCATGGAGACCGTTCTGCGCGAGCTGATTGAGAAGCAGGTTATCCCTGCCGACGCCAAGGTTGACATCCCCACGTCCATCAATCTGCAATTCCTGGCCGGAGCCCGGTAAGCAGTTTCAACTGCGGAAGCGCCATCGTGAGACCGATGGCGCTTCCTGGTGGCAAGGGGCTGTTCAGTATGGAACCCACTAGATAAGTCCCGCATTTTTTAGTTGATTATGTTAATCTCTATTGCAAATTTGAACAAAGGTGACCAAAAAAGGGGGTTCATCGTGCAGGCCATTAGCAACCTTCCGCTGCTGTCACAGTTGCCTCGGGTCGAACTGGCCAAGCTGGTGTCGGATATCGAGGCGATCGAGGTTCCGAGGGGGGAACTGGTTGATCCGGAGGATGCGGGGGCTTCCTATGTCTACTTCATCTATGTTGGCAAGGTAGGGCTGTATCTAGAGGTCAACGATGTTCCGGTCACGCTAATGACTATGGGACCCGGCGAAACCCTTGGTGAGATTGGAGTCGAGCCCGCTTTGCCGGAGACTCGGTTCACGTACCGGGCCGTGGAGGATGCGGTGTTGTACCGGCTGGAGACGAGCCGTTTTGAAGCGATTCTCGGGCAACACCCGAATCTGCTCCGGCAGTTCAGCCAGGCGATGGTGAAGAGGTCAGCGGTCGCTCTGGACGAGCTCGCCAGGACGAAGACAGCCCTGATGCTCCATGCCGAGGAGGTCTGGGCTTCCCTGGAAGGGGCGACGGAGTCAATGGAGAGCGTCTCCGCAGCGGCGGTTTCCACCGCAGTCGCCATGGAGAGGCCGACCGAGGAAAAGCCCAAAGCGCGGGGCTTCTCGTGGCGCACCTGGGCGGTCTACGGTCTCCCGGTTCTGGCTGGGTTGGGGGTGGCCACAGCCGGGGGCACCCAACTGAGCTTTTCGGCCATGCGGACCTGCCTGGGCATTCTGGTCTGGGGAGTCGGGTCCTGGCTCTTCGATGCCCTGCCGGACTATGTGGTAGCGCTGGGGATCGGTCTGGTGGCTGGCGTGGTCGGCATCGTTAGCCCCGAGGTCGCCTTCTCCGGCTTCTCCAACCGCACCTGGTTCCTTCTGCTCGCCGTGCTCGGAATCTCGGCGGGAATCTCCCGCACCGGGCTGCTCTACCGGATCGCCCTGCACATGCTGAGGCTGTTTCCGCCCACCTATACCGGGCAGTCCACAGCCCTGGCCATTGGCGGCCTGATCCTGGCTCCGTTCTTGCCCGGCGTTACAGGGCGCCAGGCCATGGCCTCCCGGCTCTCCCTGGAGCTTTCCGAGGCCATGCGGTTTAAGGACAACAGCAGGGAGTCGGCCGGACTGGCCATGGCCTGCTTCCTGGGTTTCAGCTGCATCTACTACATCTCGTTGACGGGCGGCAGCGTCACGCTGCTCATCTGGAGTGTGCTCCCGGAGGCAGCGAAGGCCGGAATCAGCTGGGGCTCCTGGTTCCTGGCGGCGCTGCCCGCCTCTGCCTTCGTCTTCCTGAGCACCCTACTGGCCATCCTGCGGCTCTACAGGCCTCAGCAGAGCATCCGGGTTTCACCGCAGCTCGTGCAGTCGCAGCTGTCTGTGCTGGGACCTATGAGCCGGCATGAGTGGCTCACGGTCTGGGTAGTGCTGGCCATTGTAGGTGCCTTCATCACCCAGCCGCTGCACGGTATTGACCCGACCTGGGTTGCGCTGCCCGGTTTTCTCCTTCTGGCCGCGAGCGGGATCATTGACAAGGATCTGCTCCGCAAGGGAATCGACTGGGGGTTCTTATTGCTCACGGGCGGCCTGCTTGGGATTGCCACCCTGACTGACAAGAGCGGATTCGTCAAGCTGATGAGCGGGGCGATCGTTCCGCTGGTGCAGCCCCTTGCTGGCCATCCCTGGCTGTTTCTGACCGGCGTCGCTGTGCTGACAGCCCTGATTCACCTGGCGGTGCCCTTTCAGCCCACGATCCTGCTGGCGGCGCTGGCGTTGGCCCCGATATCTCAGAAGCTCGGGTACAACCCCTTCATCGTCGGACTTGTGATTCTGATTATGGCGAGCCATTTTATCATTCCGCAGGGGAATCCCATGTACATGGCCGCCTACGGCGGGTCTGAGGAGCGGGCCTTCCGGCATAAGCAGATCCGCAGCCTTTCGCTGATCCACGCAGCCCTTACTCTGGGAGGAGTGTGGCTGAGCATTCCGTTCTGGCAGTGGCTGGGACTCCTGTAGTGCAATCAAATGCAACCGCCCGGGCAGTACAGCCCGGGCGGTCATGATTTACGGAGCGAGTCGCTTTTATTGAACGGTTTCGTTCCCCAATGTATGTACAATGAACTGATTAAGCTGCTGCCCTTGTTCGGGCGTCAGGTCTCCGAAGGCCAGACCGGCGACCCAGGCTCCGGAGGGGGTAGGGGTGCACCGGACTACGCGGGCGGACACCTCTGCCGGGCTAAGCCCAGTTGCGCTGAGATTAAGGGTTACAGGGCTGCCCACGTCCATCGGCCTGTGAATCTGGATCGCCGCTCCACCGATGCTCAGGTTATTGACTTTGACCGGGATGCAGTTGCCACAGCCCAGGTGCTCTGCGATGGTGGCCAGCAGTATCACTTCGACGCGCGGCGAACGGCGCCTCTGGACCGAGTGCAGTTCGTCGGGGAGGCGCAGGTGGACGCACTGGGGGCTGTCGGTGTGCTGGATTACCGTGAAGCACTGCAGCAGCGCTGTGCGGGAGATTACCTCCAGGACGACCGGAGCGCCCGTGTACGGAACCGTCATCGGGAAGAGCAAGTCGACCGTGATACCTGTGGCAGACACTCGGCGAATCAACCCCGGGATCCGGACCGTGCGTTCCGCTGCGGCAGGATTCTCCAACGTGACCCGCGCCGGAAAACCTGTTAGTGTTCGCAACTCCGTCATCAGTTGGGGCGCCTGTTCCTCATCGAGCAGGCTCTTTACCATTCGGCCACCTCCTGAATATCTCGCCTGGTCTGATCAAATGATACCAATTTTTGTGTTAAGAATCAATTGGTTGGATGTTAAGGTAAGATCTCGTTTTTCGAATCCATTCGTTATCATTGGCAGCAGGAAACTGGCGCTACACCGCTAATAGTTCACTACACGAATAATAGACAACATGAACTGATAGGAGAGTTTATATGGCAGCCGTAGCGGAGAGCCCTTTTAAAGCCTTGCGCTACCGAAACTTTCGGCTATTTTGGTTCGGCTTTATCATCTCGAACGCCGGTGCCTGGATCCAGTCTGTGGCCCAGGGGTGGTTGGTCTACGAGATTTCCAAGAGCGCTGTATGGCTTGGCGCGATTGGATTTATCCGGGCGTTTCCGCTGATCTTCCTGTCCTTGGTGGGCGGGACCGTGGCGGACCGGTTCTCCAAGAAGAAGATTCTCTACCTGACGCAGAGTGTACAGATGCTGACGGCGTTGACCCTGGGCCTTCTGACTTATGCCGGCGTCGTGCAAGTGTGGCACGTGATCGCCCTCTCCACCCTGTCGGCAGCGGCCCAGGCCTTCGATCAGCCAACGCGTCAGTCGCTGGTGCCCACCTTGGTAGCCAAGCAGGACCTTCACGCCGCTATCTCGCTGAACGCGATTGCCTTTAACGGTGCGGCCGCCTTCGGTCCCTCGCTGACCGGCATACTGGTTCCCTGGATCGGGTTGGCCGGCTGTTTTCTTCTCAATGCGGTCTCCTTCCTGGCCGTCTTCGTTGCGCTTGCCTATATGGACTTTCCGCCGCACCCCAACGCAAACGGGCGGCGCCAGAGCATGGCGGCCGACATGGTCGAGGGGCTGAAGTACGTGGCCAAGAGCCCGATCATTTTGGCGCTGATCACCATGGCGGCAGTCAACAGCTTTTTCGCCCGGCCATTCCAACAGTTCATCACGGTGTTCGCGGCAGATGTCCATCATGGCACCGTAGGGCTGGCAGGACTTATGCAGGCAGCGCCCGCGGTGGGCACCATCGTCTTCATGCTGGCCATCGCCGGGCTGGGCGACATTCAGTGGAAGGGCAAGCTGCTGATCTTCTCCGGGCTTGGTTTTAGCCTGTCGCTGATCGCCTTCGCTTGGGCGCCGAACCCGTACCTGGCTCTGGTCCTGCTGGTGATTGTGGGCGGGCTGAACATGACCTACCAGACCACGACCAACACCCTGCTACAAACGAACGTCGGCGACTCCATGCGTGGCAGGGTGATGTCCACTTACACGATTACCGCCCTGGCCATGATGCCGCTCGGTCAGGGGCCCATGGGCTGGTCGGTGGAGCAGCTCGGCCCCCAAACCGCCCTGACGGCCGGGGCGCTGATCTCCCTCATGTGGATCGCCTACATGGGCCTGGTCCGGGTTCGCGGCGTACGCTCCCTTCCGTAGAACGCAGATATGCACCCCTCTCCGTAATCGGGAGGGGTGCTTTTTCTTTGGCACCAAGGTGCTCACTTTGAGCAAGAAGGTACGGGGGCGGAGGGGGAGAGAGGGTAGCAGGGTAATTATGCACTGATGAATACTTTCGGAGGTGTGTGAGCCATGAAACTGGCGCTGGCTGCGGAAAAGTGCAGCGGCTGCCGGGCGTGTGAGCTGATCTGTGGCCTGGAAAACTGGGCGGTGCTCAACCCCAAAAAGGCAGCGCTGCGGGTGAAAGGCCAGTTCCCGGCGCCCGGCCGTTACACGGTTGAACTTTGTGACCAGTGCGGTCAGTGCGCCACCGTGTGCCCCACGGAGGCGATCACGCAGGACAAGAACGGGGCCTGGCTGATCAGCTCCGAGGACTGCATTGCCTGCGGTGCTTGCGTGACGGAGTGCCCCCACGGCGTGATGTATCTGCACGATGACCATGGCGGCGTGCCGATCAAGTGCACGCTGTGCGGTAAGTGCTTGGAGTTCTGCCCAACCGGCGCCCTGTTTGACGCGGACGGCGTGATTGCAACCAGGAGGTGAGCCCATGCTAAAGGGATACGGCGGTAACGTTTTGCGCGTCAACCTGACGACCCGGCGGGCCACCACTAGCCCGACCCCGCAGGAATGGCTGCGGGAGTACATCGGGGGTCGCGGGCTGGTCGCCCGGGCCTTCTGGGAGGAGATCAAGCCCGGCATCGATCCGCTCGGGCCGGAGAACAAGCTGATTATGGCGCCGGGGCCGTACTCGGGGCAGTTCCTGAGCAGCAGCGGCAAGCTCCACATGGGTTGCCTGAGCCCCGCCACCGGTGGTTACGGCGACTCGAACATGGGCGGGCACCTGTCGCTGGAGCTGAAGCAAGCTGGAATCGACCTGCTGATCCTGGAGGGCGCCGCCGATAAGCCGGTGACGGTCGTGGTCGACGACGGGCGGGTCGAGTTCCGGGACGCCTCGGCGTACTGGGAGGCCAACACCTTCGACACCGAGCGCCGCCTCAAGGAGGAGCTCGGCGAGGAGTGGCAGATCGCCGTGATCGGCCCGGCAGCGATGAACGGGGTGCTCTATGCCTGCATCCAGCACGACTTCGGCCGGCAGGCTGGCCGGACCGGCGTGGGCACCGTGATGGGCTCCAAGCGGGTGAAGGCCCTGGCTGTCCGTGGCTCCAAGGATGTGCCTTTGCACGATCCGCAGGCGACGCTGCAGGCCGGCATGGCGATGATGAACCAGGTGATGGCGCAGCCGGGCTACGTGCACTGGCAGCCCTACGGCACGCCCGAGGTGGTCCCCTGGGCCAACTCCGTGGGCGCCTTCCCGACCCGCAACTTCCAGAGCGGCGCCCTGGAGGGCTTCGAGAACCTGGACGGCCCCACCATGAAGGCCAAGGTCACCGAGATCGACAAGGGCTGCACCAGCTGCGCCATTCCCTGCGGCAAGTGGGGCAAGGGCGTGCTGAACGGCAAGGTGAAGCCGCAGGAGGGCCCGGAGTACGAGTCGATCGCCCTGCTGGGCGGCAACCTGGGTATCGCGGACATCCAGCAGGTGGCCTACCTGAACGGGCTGTGCGACGAGCTGGGCCTGGACTCGATCTCGGCGGGCAACGTGGTCGCCTGGGCGATGGAGTGCTATGAGAAGGGGCTCCTGGCCGCCGAGGAGATCGGGCGCCCGCTCTGCTTTGGCGACGCCGAGGCGGCGGCCTGGATGTTCGAGGAGATCGCCCACGGGCGGGGCTTCGGCAAGCTGCTGGGCCAGGGCGTGCGGGCCGCCGCCGCCAAGGTGGGCCGTGGCACCGAGCGCTTCGCCATGCACGTAAAGGGCCTGGAGATCTCGGGCTACGAGGCCCGCTACGCTCCCGCCATGCTGCTAAGCTACATGACCTCCGACGTGGGCGGCCACCATAACCGGTCCTGGGCGATCACCTTCGACATTGCCACGGGGCGTGAGAACTTCGACGGCAAGGCGGAGCGGGTGATCTGGCTTCAGCACGTTCGCCCGCTCTTCGATGCCCTGGGCTGCTGCCGCTTCCCCTGGGTGGAGGCGGGCATTGCCCCGGAGGGCTACGCCGGGTTCATGGAGCCGATCACCGGGCAGCCCTGCACCTGGGAGGAACTGCTGAAGGTGAGCGAGCGGATCTGGAACCTTACCCGCATGATCAGTGTGCGGCACGTGCCGGGCTTCGGCCGGGCCAGCGACTACCCGCCCGCCCGCTGGATGGAGGAGGGCGCCCTCTCTGGCCCCACCGCCGGCAAGCACTTCACCCGAGATCAGGTCGAGGACCTGCTGGACCGCTACTACCGGCTCCGGGGCTGGACTGAGGCAGGGATTCCCACGCCGGAGAAGCTTGGCGAGCTGAACCTGGGCTTCTGTACGGCGGGGTAGGCCATGCAGGTAACGCTTCAGGTATGGGGCCATTTGCGGGAGTTCTTCCCGGACTTGGCGGAACCGACGGTGGTAAAGGTGGACCCGGGAGCAACCGTGTCCGAGGTGCTGCGGCGTGCGGGAATCCCCCCGGAACTGCCGGGCAGCGTCTTCAGCGCCGGCCGGCGGGTCAGTCTCACCTATCTCCCCCATGACGGCGAAACGCTCATAGTGCTTTCTCCTCTCTCGGGAGGATAATAAGAATGGCGGATGGGGTTGTCCCGTCCGCCATTTTTAGGCACAATAGGGCTATGTGACTTTCTTATGGGGGGACTCCTAGAATGGCCGTGGTCCAGTATCATCCCGAGCCCTTTACGAACTTTGCCCTCAAGGAGAACTATGACGCCTTCTACGCTGCGCTGGAGAAGGTGCAGGGGCAGCTTGGCCGCACCTACCCGCTGATCATTAGCGGCGACCGGGTCATGAGCCAGACCACCTTCGACTCGATCAACCCGGCCAACCCGAGCCAGGTCGTTGGCAAGGTGAGCTCGGCGGACCGCAACCACTATGAGCAGGCCATGCAGGCCGCCCAGGGCGCCTTCGAGACGTGGAGCCGCATGGACCCCAAGGCGCGGGCCCGCATCCTCCTGAAGGCGGCGGCCGGCCTGCGGCGCAGGAAGCACGAGTTCTCGGCCTGGATGGTGCTGGAGGTCGGCAAGAGCTGGCCCGAGGCGGACGCCGACACCGCCGAGGCGATCGATTTCCTGGAGTTCTACGCCCGTGAAATGATCCGCCTGGACTCCGAGAACCGCCTGACCGCGATGCCCGGCGAGGACAACGAGGTGATCTACGAGCCCATGGGCGTGGGCGCCGTCATCCCGCCGTTCAACTTCCCCCTGGCGATCACCTGCGGCATGACCGTGAGCGCTGCCGTCACCGGCAACACCGTGCTGCTGAAGCCCGCCGTGCCGGCCCCGGTCATCGCTTACCACATGGTTGAACTGCTGGAGGAGGCCGGTATGCCCCCCGGCGTCGTGAATTACATCCCGTCCGCCGGCCCCGAGGTGGGCCAGTGGATGGTCTCCGACCCCAACACCCGCTTCGTCAGCTTCACCGGCTCCCGCGACGTGGGCGTGAAGATTTACGAGGAGGCGGCCAAGGTCCAGAAGGGCCAGCGGTGGCTGAAGCGGGTTATCGCGGAGATGGGCGGCAAGGACTGCATCGTCGCCGACCGTGACGCCAACCCCGACGATGTGGCTACGGGCATCGTGCAGGCGGCCTTCGGCTTCGGCGGTCAGAAGTGCTCGGCCTGCTCCAAGGCGATCATCCATCAAGATATCTACGACGAGGTGCTGCGCCTGGCGGTCGAGAAGACCAAGGCGCTCAAGGTGGGCGATCCCACCGACCCCGCCACCCACGTGGGCCCGGTCGCCGAGAAGAAGTACTTCGAGAAGATCCTCCAGTACATCGAGATCGGCAAGGGCGAGGGCCGCCTGATGACTGGCGGCGGCGCCATGGAGCACAACTCGACCGGCGGCTACTTCGTGATGCCGACGATCTTCGCCGATGTGGATCCCCACGCCCGCATCGCCCAGGAGGAGATCTTCGGGCCGGTCGTCGCATTCCACAAGGCGCCCGACTTCCGGACAGCCATTGCCATGGCCAATGACACCGAGTATGGCCTCACTGGCGCCGTCTACTCCCGCAGCCGTGAGAACCTGGAGTACGCCCGGCGTGAGTACAAGGTGGGCAACCTGTACTTCAACCGCAAGTGCACCGGCGCCCTGGTAGGGGTGCACCCCTTCGGCGGGTTCAAGATGTCCGGCACCGACTCCAAGGCCGGCGGCCACGACTACCTGACCCTGTTCCTCCAGGCGAAGAGCGTTTCCGAGAAGCTGTAGCCCACCCAACACACAAAGCGCCTGCAGAGCGATCGCTCTGCAGGCGCTTGTTTACACCTTGAACTGGCTGACGCGCTTCTGCAGGTTCTGGGCAACGGTCGACAGGCTGTGGGAGGAGGCGGCGACCTCCTCCATGGTGGCGTTTAGCTCCTCCACCGCAGCGGAGACCTCTTCGGCGGCCGCTGCATTCTCTTCAGCCGTGGCCGCCACGGCGGTGACAGAGCGGGTCACCTCGTGCGAGCCGGCAGCCATTTGCTCGGTGGCAGCCGTGTACTCTTCCGAGATCGCCGCGACCGACGAGATGGAGCGGGAGACCTCCTGGCTCGCTTGCGAGATCTTATGGGCCGCCCCCGTTATCGCCTGGGCGTCCTTCATGGTTTGCCGGATCACCTCGTTGATCTCAGAGAGCGCCGCCTCGGCCTCGGCGGCCAGGCGGGATCCCTCCTCAACGGCAGCGGTGCCCTGACCCATGGCACGCACCGCCTGGTTCGTGCCCTCCTGGATCTTGCTGATCAAGCCGGCGATCTCCTTGGCGGAGTTGCCCGCCCGCTCCGCCAGCTTGCGGACCTCGTCGGCAACGACCGCGAAGCCCCGGCCATGCTCTCCGGCCCGGGCAGCCTCGATGGCGGCGTTGAGGGCCAGCAGGTTGGTCTGGTCAGCGATGCCGGTGATGGTCTGGGTGATGGCGCCGATCTGGTCAGAGACCCGCCCCAACTCGTTGATCAGCTCTGCGGAGGTGCCGACGCTGGCGCGAATGCGTTGCATGCCCTCCTGGGTCTGGGAGACCACCCGCTTGCCGTCCAGGGCAGTCTCGGTGGCCCGCTCGGCGGATGCCTGCACCCCGTCGGCCTTGGTCACCACGTCCCCGATGGCGGACAGCATGGTGTCCATGACGCTGTTGGAGGCCTGGGCGGCCCCGGCCTGCTCCTGGGCGCCCGCAGCGATCTGAGCGATCGCCTGACGTAACTCCTCCACCGTGCGGTCGGTCAAGCGGACCGACTCCGACTGGTTACTGGCGCCCCGGGCCACCTCGGTGATGGTCTGAGCCACGTCCTGGGCGGTCTGGGTGACCTGTTGTGTCGCTGTGGAGAGATCTTCGGCCGAGGAAGCCACAGTCTGGGCAGAGCCGACCACGTCGGTAATCAGGCCACGCAGGGACTTCAGCATGGTGTTCATGGCCTGGGCCATATCGCCGACTTCGTCGTTGCTGCTCGCCTTCAGTTCGTCGACCGTCAGGTCGCCTTCGGCCAGGCGCCGGGCCAGGACAGAGGCGGCTACCACCGGTTTGCTGATCGCTTGGGCGAAGATGACGGACAGAGCCAGAGCGAGCAAGGTGGCCGCACCGGTCATCCCAATCCCGATCCACCGGGCGGATGTCGCGGTGTCGGCAGCGTCCTGCTGGCTTAACTCGTTCTGCTGGCTCTGGAGCTGACTGAAGTCAACGATGGCGGCTGCCAGGGCCTCTTTGGCAGGCCGGGTCTGGCTCTCCAGCAATCCAACGGCGCTGGCCTTGTCCCCGGACTTCGCCACGGCAATGTTGTTGTCCATCGCTTTCTCAAAGGCGTCCTTGAGAGAGGCGACCTTGGCGGCTTTCTGCTTGCCAGCCTCGAGCTTTAGCAGCGGCGTAATGGCGTCCAGGATAGCGTCTAGCTGGTTGCGTTTCGTCATGACGGTGTCGAGGAACTGGGGGTTGTCTGTCAAGAGGAACCCTCGAAATCCCGAGGCCTGTGCCTCCACCTGTACGTTCAGCTCGGTCGCCATGACGACCATGCTGTTTCGACGGGCCACATTCGCGTACTCATCCATGACGCGCTGTGAACTGACCGTGTTGTACACCATCACGCCGAGCAGGAACAGGGTTGCGACCAGCCCGGGAACCAGCACCTTCGTACGCAAGCTTACCCGCATTGCAGAACCCCCACTTGAAAATTAGTCCACAGACCATATTTTACTAACCTATAATAACAATACAAGTAAATTATGTATAAAATAAAATGGGTATTATTTACATATCAATAGACCGTGCGCCTTTTTTGCTGGAAACCCTAGGGTGGTCGGCTCATGCTGGTCTAGTACCCGCAGAGGTACGATGGGAAAGAGAAAAATAGGACTGAGAAGGAGTGTGTCATTAGGATGCGGCGGTTTGCAGTGGCCAGCGTCGTGCTGCTCACGGTTCTGGCGGCGCTCTTCTTGGGCGGCTGCTCCAAGGCGCCGGCGGCCAAGGCCACCATTTACTATTTCTACAGCCCGACCTGACCGGGGTGCAAAGCGATGGCTCCCGTGACGGAGTCAGTAAAGCAGCGCTACGGCGCCGACGTGGAGTTCATTACCTTCACGTATGGCGACAGTGGGTTCGTGAAGTTCAGCAAGGAGTGGAACGTGCTCGCCACGCCCACCTATGTGATTAAGGATCCCAACAAGAAGGAGATTGGGCGAGTCGTGGGTTCGGGAAAGACCGAGGCCGACTTCGACGTCATTCTTAAGAAGGTCAACATCAGCCCGGTGGCTGGAAAGTAAGGTAGAGGCGGCGGGCTTGGGCCTGCCGCTTTTCCTATTGGGACGGCAGGAGCTAAATGATTGAAAGTTGAACTATGCAATGTTGCATAGAGTGCATTCAGGAGGGATATCAGCATGGGCGTGATCCCGTTCCGCAATGAGCCCCTGACCGACTTTACCCGTGAAGAGAACGTGCGTGCCTTCCGCCAGACGCTGAACGTGGTGGAGAGCCGGTTCGGCGGCGAATACCCGCTGATTATTGGCGGGGAGCGGGTCATGACGGAGGAGAGGATTATCTCCACCAACCCCTCGGCGCCCGGCGAGGTGATCGGGTACGTGGGCAAGGCCACCCGTGAGCTGGCGGATAAGGCCATGGCTGCGGCGCTCGCCGCCTTCGAGGAGTGGCGCTACACGGACCCCAAGGCCCGGGCGAGGGTTCTGCTGCGGGCTGCTCGCATGATGCGGGAGCGCAAGCACGAGTTCTCAGCCACCATGGTGGTGGAGATCGGCAAGAGCTGGGTTGAGGCGGACGCCGACACCGCCGAGGCCATCGACTTCCTGGAGTTCTATGGCCGTGAGATGATGCGCCTTTCCGAGCCCCAGCCGCTGACCCGCATCCCCGGCGAGGATAACGAACTGTACTACATACCGCTCGGCGTGGGCCTCGTGATTCCGCCCTGGAACTTCCCGAACGCCATCATGGTGGGCATGACCAGCGCGGCGATCGTGGCGGGCAACACGGTCATCCTGAAGCCGGCGTCAATCACGCCGGTGATCGCTGCCATGTTTGTGGACCTCATGGAGGAGGCCGGTTTGCCGGCGGGCGTGCTCAACTTCCTGCCGGGCCCCGGCGGCTCGGTGGGCGACTACCTGGTGGGCCATCCGCAGACCCGGTTCATCGCCTTCACGGGCTCCAAGGAGGTCGGCCTGCGGATCAACGAAACCGCTGCCAAGACGGCGCCGGGTCAGCGCTGGATCAAGCGCGTCATCGCGGAGATGGGCGGCAAGGACTGCATTGTGGTCGACGCGGAGGCCAACGTGGCAGAGGCGGCTGCGAGCATCGTGGCGAGCGCCTTCGGCTTCCAGGGCCAGAAGTGCTCTGCCTGCTCCAAGGCGATCATCCACAAGGACGTCTATGACTCCGTGGTGGAGCAGGTGGTGGCTCGGGCGCAGAACCTGCTGCAGGGCGACCCCCGCAACCCCCAGGTCAACCAGGGGCCGGTGGCCGACGAGAGCGCCTACAAGTCGATCCTGAAATACATCGAGATTGGCAAGGCCGAGGGGCGGCTGCTGCTGGGCGGCGGGCCGAGCCCGGTCGCCGCGGAGACCGGCGGCTACTTCATTGAGCCGACGATTATCGCTGACGTGGATCCCCACGCCCGGATCGGCCAGGAGGAGATCTTCGGGCCGGTGCTGGCGATCCATAAGGCCGAGTCCTTTGAGGATGCGATTCGCATTGCCAACGACACCGAGTTTGGCCTGACGGGCTCGGTCTACTCTCGCAACCGCAAGCACCTGGAGTATGCCCGGGAGCGCTACTTCGTCGGCAACCTGTACTTGAACCGGAAGTCGACGGGCGCCCTGGTTGACGTGCATCCCTTTGGCGGCTTCAACATGAGCGGCACCGACTCCAAGGCCGGCGGGCGGGACTACCTGTTGCTCTTCAGCCAGGCCAAGTCCGTTGCAGAAAAGCTTTAGTAGAGCCACAAAAACGCCCGGGACCAGTCAGGTCCCGGGCGTTGCTGTTCGCAGGTCAATCGGGCCGGGCCTTAGAATCGAGCGCAGCGGCCACCAGGTGTACGGGCGGTTCCAGGGAGGGAACCGGCACGGTCTCATTCTTCCGGGTGCGCATGGCGATCGGGAGCAGGCCCAGACCGACCACCATGGAAGCCAGGGCGAGAGCCCCCACGGTGTCGGTGAACCAGTGGGCGCCCAGGTAGATGCGGCTTGCCGCAATCAGACCGGCCAGCGCCCAGCCGCTAGCGACGGCGGCCTTCTTCAGACGCGGGGTGGAAAGCTCACTGGCCAGCAGGTACCCCAGTGCGATGCAGAGAGCGGCTCCAACAGTGACCGTACCGCTCGGGTAGGAGAAGCTCGAGGAGGGTTTCACCCAGTCGAGCACGGGGCGGGGACGGGCGTAAAAGGTCTTGATTTGCTCCTGGGCGAAGTCGGAGCCATAGCGCACGACGATGAGTGCCAGCGCTTCCCATATAGAGCGCCGGCGAATGAGGAAATAGGCGCCAACCGCTCCAATGATCCACCAGTGTATCGAGTGGTAGGCGTAGGTGGAAACCACCTTCATCACCGCTGTCAACCACGGCGCAGAGAGGCTGTGCAGCAGGTTGGTCATGAAGGGGTCGACCGGCAGCGAGCGTCCCTGCAGGAAGGCCGCAACGGGTAGCGTGATGAGGACCAGCAAACCGCCGACGACGAAGATCAAATTAGACCGCCAGTTGGTCGTCATACATTTAAACTCCCCTTTACATTAAAGATATCTTTATTATTGGTTATCATCGCGTTTTTGGCAACATCTGGTTAAGAAAATGGGACTTTGGTCCCTGCACAATGGGGACCGCAGGCGGACTTTGTCTCCGTGTGTCGCGGTGGCAGGACTTTGCTGCGAAAGTCATGAAGTTCATGGAGTTGAAGCTTTGATGTGTGGAGGGAACCAGTATGAATCGCGGACAGATTCCGTTGGAGGAGCTCGCCAGGCTGCCCGTGTTTTACGCCCCGACGCCGTCCTGGTCGCGCGATAAGATCGCATTCTATTGGGATAAGCCCGGCCGCATCGAGTTGTTCGTGATGGACCTGAGGACCCGTGAGGTGCAGCAGGTGACTGAGGGGCAGGCGCCCCGCAGCCCCCGTTCTGGCTTTGTGTGGACCCGCGACGATGCCGCGATCATTTTCAGCCGCGACAACGATGGAGATGAGCAGCACAATCTGGTGAGGGTCGATCTGGGCTCCCGGACGGTGACTCAGCTGAACGACGACCCCCGCAGCCAGGAGTACGCGGGTCAGGTGGCGCCGGACAACGGGTCGATGCTGGTCATGTCGAACCGCAGCGGCCAGATGAACCTCTTCCGGTTTGACCTGGCGGCGCGCGGCTTCACGCAGCTGACGACCTGCAAGACCCCGGCTTACGCCCAGGGCTGGAGCAAGGATGGCAAGTGGATCGCCTTCACGACCAACGAGTCGCCCAACCTGAAGAATCAGGACGGCTACCTGATGCGGGCGGACGGCTCCGAGGTCAGGAAGGTCCTGAGTGTCGCCGACGGCTCGCAGGACAGCATTGCAGACTGGCACCCCGACGGGCGGCGTCTGGCGGTCACTTCGGACGCCGGCGGGGCCAGCCGACCCGGCATTCTGGACATTGAGACCGGAGAGATCCGGTGGTTCGGCCAGGCGGGCGTGGAGGAGTATGCCCGGGAGTTCTCGGAGGACGGGGCATGGCTGGTTGCCATTCGCAACCAGGACGCGGCCATTATGCCGGTGCTCTATCGGGTGGAAACGGGCGAGGAGCGCATTCCGAAGCTGCCGCCCGGCCTCGCCATGGGCTCGTACTTTGTGCTTGGCGATACCAAGCTGCTGGTACAGCACTCGGCGTCCAACCGCCGCAGTGAGCTGGTTCTCTACGACCTGGCCACCGACACCTTCGAGGTGTTGCTCCCGGCAGAGTACGGCTCGATCGACCCGAGCCTGTTCGTGACCGATGCGTATGTGAAGTACCCGTCCTTCGATGGGAAGCTGGTGCCGGCGATCCTCTACAAGCCCCGGGGTATCAAGCCAGGGGAGCGACTGCCGGCGCTGGTAAACGTACATGGCGGACCCACGGCCCAGTTCTTCCGTGGTTTCGACCCCTACGCCCAGTTCCTGGCGGACCAGGGCTATGTGGTGCTGGAGCCCAACGTGCGCGGCTCCACGGGGTACGGTGTCGAGTGGCGCGACATGAACCTGAAGGACTGGGGCGGCGGCGACCTGGAGGACGTGGCAGCCGGTGCGGACTATCTGCGCACGCTGGAGTACGTCGATCCTCAGCGTGTCGGGGTCTTTGGCGGCTCTTACGGCGGCTACATGAGCTTCATCGCCGTAGGGAAGAAGCCCGACCACTTCAAGGTGGGCGTGCCGATCGTGGGCATCTCGGATCTGCACGCACTTTACGCGGAGAGCATGGAGCACTTCAAGTACTACCTGCGCCAGCAGATGGGCGATCCCGAGGCCGACCGTGAGCTATGGCGCGACCGCAGCGCTGTGACCCACGTGGAAAAGCTAAAGGCCACGATGCTGATCCTGCACGGGACCAACGATCCGCGCTGCCCGATCAGCCAGGCCCGGCTGTTCCGCGACCGCATGCTGGAGGTTGGCAAGCAGGAAGGCGTTGACTTCGAGTACCATGAGCTCGGCGCCCAGGGCCATGGCACGGCCGACGTTGCCCAGAAGCTGCACCAGTACCGCTTGCTGGCCGATTTCTTATCCCGGAATCTATAGGAGATATGTCGATGCGCAAGCTGCTCGTAGTATTGACCGCTGCTTTCGCCTTGCTGGTTTCGGGGTGCAGCGCCGCAAAGGTGGTCAATCTGACCACGGCCGATGTGCAGAAGCGAGTGGAATCGGGCGAGCAGGTGGTTATCCTGGACGTTCGAGAGGAGTCCGAGTTCAAGGAGGGCCACATCCCCGGCGCCAAGCTGATCCCGCTGCAGACGCTGGACCAGCGCTTGGGCGAGCTGAAGAAGGACGATGCGATCATCGTGGTCTGCCGGAGCGGCAACCGCAGCGCCCAGGGCGCCGACCTCCTGGTCAAGTCGGGCTTCACCAAGGTCTACAACATGACCGGCGGCATGACCGAGTGGAAGGGCAAGGTCGAGAAGTAACCGTTGGCGCGGGGCATCATATAGCCGCGGATGCGCGGACTACGCGGATTTTCGATCATAACGCGGATTTGTCAGGCGGGCTGACTCTGGTGATATATATACATACATTTCACCGGAGATACTCCCCTGGTCATCCGCGATTGCCTTTAGAATCAGCGCCATCCGCGCATCCGCGGCAGATGATGTCCGGAAAAGCCCGACTAACGAAGGGACCATCGCCATGAGAGCGATGGTCCCCACTTATATCAGCTTGAAGAGAGAGGCCATCTCCTTCATGGCCGTGTCGCCGACCTGGTGGCCCCAGTACCAGAGGACCAGGTCTACGGTGCGGACCCGCTCGCCCTGCTCCTCGGCGATCCGCTCGCAGAGCACCTCGGAGGTGGTCTCCAGGTAGGCTGACAGGCGGACGACGGGGCCGGTTTTGACCACCACGTCCCAGCCGAGGTTGCGGGCTAGGTGGTAGCGGTTGTTGGCGCCCACGAAGGGGAGGGTGTTCACCTGGGCGAGCACCTGCTTGACCGGCATGGCGGCCAGGCGCTGCATGAGTCCGGGCTCCCGGTGGAGGTCATCGGCGAAGGCGAGGATGGCGTCGATTTTGCGCTGGTTGCGCATGACACCCAGCGCCGCAATGCGGGCATCCTTTTCCCGGCGGGCGGTGAGGACGGGGTCCCAGCCGAAGAACGCCTCGCCCAGCCTGTCCCAGAGCTTCATGATCACCTGGGGGGTCAGGCCGCAGGAGCCCACCACCCAGCCGTACTCCCGGAACAGGTCCTGGTCGGTGCACTTCTCGGGCGTCTCGTTGCGCCAGAGTTCTAGCATGCCCGCGGGGTCGGGGGCCGTGGCATTCAGGTGGTCCATGGCGTGGTCCCACAAAGCTCGTGTATTCATGGGGCGATCATTTCTCCCTTGGTGGCATCCTACCCTGCCGAAGGAATAAGTTTCAGCAGGAAGGTCCAAACATAAGTAGAACAACTCCATTTATACTTTTTTGCCCCACATAGGGCCCGGGAGGAAGTACGACATGGAAAAACAGACGATGCGCATTGGACTGCTGGGCCTTGGTACCGTTGGCGCCGGCGTGGCCAAACTCCTGCGGGAGAACGGCGAGATCATGCAGATGAAGACCGGCCTTAACCTGGAGGTTGCTAAGGTGCTGGTGCGGGACGCCAAGAAGCCCCGCCCCGGCATTGAGGAGCTGCCGCTGACCGAAGACCCGAACGAGATCCTGGGTGACCCCTCCATCAAGATCGTGGTGGAGCTGATGGGCGGCATCGAGCCGGCCCGCTCGTATATGATTGAGGCGCTCAAGGCCGGCAAGACGGTGGTTACCGCCAACAAGGACGTGGTGTCCGAGTACGGCAAGGACCTTTACGCGGCGGGCGATATCGGCGACGCCGAGCTCTACTTTGAGGCCAGCGTGGGCGGCGGCATCCCCGTCATTCGGCCGCTGAAGGAGAGCCTGTCGGCCAACCGCATGAAGCAGGTCATGGGCATTGTCAACGGCACCACCAACTACATTCTCACGCAGATGACCCAGTTCGGGCGCCCCTACGAGGAGGCCCTGCGGGAGGCCCAGGAGCTGGGCTACGCCGAGCCCGACCCCACCAACGACGTGCAGGGCTACGACGCCGGTCGCAAGCTGGCAATTCTGGCCTCGATCGCCTTCATGTCCCGGGTGAAGCCCGGCATGGTCTACACGGAAGGCATCACCCGCATTACCCCGACCGATATTGAGATCGGGCAGCGGTTCGGCTGGGTAGTGAAGCTGCTGGCGATCGGCAAGGAGATCGATGGCAAGATCGAGGCGCGGGTCCACCCGGCCTTCATCTCAGCGAAGCATCCCTTGGCGGCCGTGAGCGGGTCGCTGAACGCCATCTTCGCCGTGGGCGACCCCGTCGGCGAGGTGATGTTCTACGGCCGGGGCGCCGGCGCCGGCCCCACCGCATCGGCCGTGGTGGGCGACCTGATCGCTGCAGCGCTCTCCAAGCGCACCCCCGGCCGCCGCGCCGGCGACGCCTGTACCTGCCTCTTCCACAAGCAGGTCGTCGACGTGGGCGAGGTGGTCAGCAAGTACTACCTGCGCATCCGCTGCGTCGACAAGGTCGGCGTGCTGGCCCGGGTGGCTGACGCCTTTGGTGCGGAGGACGTTTCCATCGCGCAGATGGTCCAGAGCAACGGCGGCCCCGACGTTGAGGACGACACCGATGACGCCGAGCTGGTCCTGGTCACCCATACGGTGAAGGAGGCCAACCTGCGCGCGGTGGTCAACCGCCTGGAGTCGATGGAAGTGGTCCGTGCGGTTGAGAACGTCATTCGCGTGGAGGCCTAACAGCGCTTGCTTATTGCTATTCGTGACGGCTTCTTGCTCGCCTTCGGCCTTATTTTGCCGCTGGGCGTGCAGAACACCTTTATTCTGACGCAGGGAGCGCTCCACCGCCGCTGGGCCGGGGCGCTTCCCGCTGTGATTACCGCTGCTATTTGCGATACCCTTTTGGTGACGCTGGCTGTGGCCGGCGTTTCGATGGTGGTGTTGACGGTGCCCTGGCTGAAGGGCGCCCTGAGCTGGGTCGGCGTGGTCTTCCTGGCTTACATGGGCTGGCTGACCTGGCGCACCAAACCGGAGGAGAGCGCCGCCGGCGGCGAAAGCTGGCCGATGCGCCGGCAGATCACCTTTGCGGCCTCGGTGTCGCTGCTGAACCCCCATGCGATCCTTGATACCGTGGCCGTGATCGGCTCCAACTCGCTGCACTATACCGGCACGCCGAAGCTTGGCTACACCCTCGCGGTGATCGGGGTGTCGTGGCTGTGGTTCTTCGGTCTGGCTACCGCTGGCTTCCTGCTGGGGACCGCGGCGTCCGGCGCCCACCTGCGGCAGTGGCTGAACAAGATCTCTGCGGTGATCATGTGGTACGTGGGCCTGCAGTTCTTGCTTTCGATCATCTAGGTACGCAGGAATATTCTACGCTCGAAAAGAACTCTGGGTGGCATTTAGTCACACCTGGAGGGGTTACTGCGCATGAAACGCCGTAGGATCTGGGTTACGATTTTGGGAGTGATCGTCGCCCTGGCTGCCCTTCGGGCATTCACCATTCAGCCTCGTCCGATCAAGCCCTACCTGGCCGACAAGAAGCCCGTCGTGCTGGCTCACCAGGGGGCCTCGGGCCACGCCCCCTCCAACACCCTGGAGTCCTTTGCGCTGGGGATGGAGATGGGCGCCGACATTATCGAAACCGACGTGCACATGACCATGGATGGCATCCTGGTCGTCAGCCACGATGAGTCGATCGACCGCCTCACCAACGGCACCGGGCTGATCAAGGATATGACCCTGGCCGAGCTGAGGAAGTTCGACTTCGGCTACGACTTCACCCCGGACGGCGGCAAGACGTTCCCCTACCGGGGCAAGGGGGTCACCATTCCCACGCTGGAGGAGGTCTTTCAGAAGTTCCCCGGTGTGCGGGTGAACCTGGAGATCAAGCAGGAGGCGCCTGCCATCGAGGAGAAGCTCTGGGCCCTGGTCCAGCAGTACAAGATGGAGGACAAGGTCCTCATTAACTCCTTCCACTCGGAGCCCACCGTTCGCTGGCGTGGTGTGGCCGGTGACCGCTCCTCCATTGGCGCCGACAGCAGCGACATGTACGCCTTCGCGGCCTACTGGCTCACCTACCTGGACTGGCTCTACCAGCCCAAGGTGGACGCCTTTCAGCTCCCCACCAGCCAGAAGCTCGGGCCGGTGACGATCCACCTGGACTCGCCCAGGCTGCTGAGCCGGGCGCACAAGCTGGGGATCAAGGTGCATTACTGGACCATTAACGATGAGGCGACCATGCGCCACCTGATCGAGCTCGGGGCGGACGGGATCATCACCGACTACCCGGACCGGGCGGTCAAGGTGCTCAAGGAAATGGGCTATCGGTAACGCTGCAAATAGGGGCGCCCTTCTTCGGAGGGGCGCCCCTGCTGCTTTTAGGTGTTCAGCTTGGCTAAGACCGGGCGGTTGCGGCGGTAGAGTTCCCGGAAGGCCCGGTACATGCGGTCGTAGAGCTGCCGGTGCTCCGGCTGGGGCCGGTAGCTCCGGCGCACCGTGACGCAGTTGGGGGCATCGTCGAAGCTCATGTGTCCCAGGCCGACCGCTGCGACGATGGCGGCGCCGCGTACGTTGGCCTCCAGCGGCTCATCCACCTGGTCGATGGTGCGGCCCAGCACGTCGGCGTAGATCTGGCACCAGAGCTCGGAGCGAGCCCCGCCCCCGATGATTCGGATTGGGTCCAGGCGGCGCCCCGCAAAGGTCTCGACAGCCTCCAGGAGCCACCGGGCGTTGTAGGCGACCCCTTCCAGCACCGACCGGATTAGCTGGGGCCGAGTCGTGCTCAGAGTAAGGTTGTGGAAGCCGCCTCGGATGAGGTGGTCCTCGACGGGGGTGCGCTCCCCGTAGAGCCAGGGGGTGAAGATCAGGCCGCCACTCCCGGGCGGGGCGCCCGCAGCCAGCTCGTCGAACTGGGCATACAGGTTCGGCGGCGGCGGCAACGGGGTGAGTCCGTCACCGTGGAAGAGCAGGTTGTCCCGCAGGAAGCTCATGCAGGCGCCCGCCGTCTCCTGCTCGTTGGCGATGAAGTAGCGCCCCGGGATGGCCGAGGGAAGGGAGGCCATGTTGCGCAGCAGGTCGGTCTTCTTGAAGGGCACGTGGCAGGTGAGCCAGGAGGAGGTGCCCACGTAGAGGTGCGCCTCCAGGTCCCGGGTGGCGCCGGAGCCCACGGCGGCCGAGTGGATGTCGGGGGTGCCGGCGACCACCTGTACCTCGGGGCTCAGTCCGAGTTCGGCGGCTGCTTCGGGGGTTAGGCTTCCGAGGACACTCGTGGAGGGGAGCAGGTCGGGCAGCTTCGCCCGGTCGAGGCCGGCCAGGGCCAGCAGTCCGTCATCGTAGCGGATGTGGGCCGGGTCCCGGTTGTCGGTCACCCAGTGCAGGGCGATGGAGTCGTAGGAGGCGGCGAAGCGCCCGGTCAGGCGCAGGTTCAGGTAGTCCTTGGGCTCCAGGAACTTGTGGGCTTTTGCGTACAGCTCCGGATGGTGCCGTTTCAGCCAGAGAATGTGCGCCACGGAGTCCTTGCCGGTGGCGCCCGGAATCCCGCCGGTCTTGCGGACCCAGCGGACCAGCTTGTCGACGCCGTACCCCGAGATGCGGACCGGGCCGCCCGTCACCCGGTGGACCTCGCCGGCGCCGCGGGAGTCCATCCAGATGATGGCGTTCGAAAGAGGGCGCCCTGCCTGGTCCACCGGGACGGTGCCCGACCACTGGGCCGTGCAGCCAATTCCCACCACGTTGCTCCCTGGTAAACGGCCCAGCAGTCGGGTGACAGACCTGCGGACGGCGGACCACCATTCCTCGGGGTCCTGCTCAGCGCCGCCCCCCGGCAGTAGCTGCAACTGCACCGGTTCGGATTCCAGCCCCACCACCTGCCCGCGGGTGGTGACCAGCGCCACCTTGAGCGCTGAGGTGCCCAGATCGATCGCCAGAATATGCTTGGTGTCAGCCATGGCTTACAGCTTGTACATGAGGTCGATGTAGGTCTTGAGCATCTCGCTGACCATCTCCCCGGGCATCTGGGCGGCCATGCCATAGATCGGCGCCATGCCGCTCAGGGCCTCGGGGTTGGCCTTCGCCTCGGCCACGGCGGCCCGGAGGTCGGTGAGGAACCGGTGGGCAACACCGTCCTGGGTGTGGCGGAGGGTGATTGCGATATGTACGGCGGCCGGCCTGTGCAGGGCGTTGAGGCTCCAGCCCCGCCCGGACATCAGCTCGTTTACCTGGTAGATGTTCAGGCTCTCGGAGCCAAAGGCGATCACCCAGAGCGGATCGCCCAAAACCTGCAACTCGGGAATCTTCCGGATCCCCTCCTTGATGGCGGTAGCCGACTCAAGGAGGCGGCGAGTGGCGTCCATGTAGCCCTGCTCGCCGGTGGCGACCATGGCGGCCCAGCAGGCGGCGCTGAGGGCGCCGGGGCGGCTGCCGGCGAAGGTGGGGGAGAAGTAGAGCCCCCCGGGCCAGTCGGTGGCAGCGAAGTACTGGTGATGGAGGAGGTCGGCGCCCCGGTAGAGGATCACCGAGGTCCCCTTGGCGGCGTAGCCGTACTTGTGGGTGTCCGCCGACATGGAGGTGACGCCGGGGAGCCGGAAGTCGAAGACGGGCACCGGGTAGCCCAACCGCTCCGCCCAGGGCAGCAGGAAGCCTCCCAGGCAGGCGTCCACGTGGCAACCGATGCCGTGCTGCTCAGCGATCGCTGCCAGCTCGGGGATCGGGTCGATGATGCCGTGCGGGAAGGCCGGTGCGGAGCCAACCACGACCACGGTGTTCGGGGTGATGGCGGCCCGGACGGCTGACAGGTCGGCGCGGTAGTCGCAGTCCACCGGCACGGGGACGAGGCGGATGCCGAAGTAGTGCGCAGCCTTCTCGAAGGCGGCGTGGGCGGTGACCGGGACCACCGCCTCGGGGGCGCTGATCCCCTTGACGGTGCGGCCCCAGTCCCGGTAGGTCTTCATGGCCAGCAGGATGCTCTCGGTGCCGCCCGAGGAGACGGTCCCGCAAATACCTGAATCAGGGCCAGCGCCAAGCATGCTGGCGGTCATGGCCACGATCTCCGCCTCGAACTTGGCGCTGCTGGGCCACAGGTCGGGGTGGAGCGGGTTGGACTGCGAGTGCAGGGCGTAGACCTGGCTCAGGAACTCGATGTGCTCCTGGTCCCCGTGGTAGACGGCGCCCGACGCATACCCTGACCGCCACCGCTCCGCTTCGATGCGGTGCAGTTCGGCCATCTCCGCGAGCACCTCGGCGTGGGGGCGCCCAGCTTCGGGCAACCGGGCAAAGGTCTGAAAGCGCTGACGGTACGGTTTCAGATGATCCTCCAGCATTTGCAGCAAGTCCATGCGGCGGCCTCCCCAGAGATCGTTCGCCTCTGAACTTCATCACTAGGCAGAATAATCCCTTTAGCGTACACAAAGAGGCGCCCCCGTACAGGGCGCCTCTTCAAGTAGTCAGGCCTACAGCTCGATGATGTCGAGCTTGAACATGTCGTACTGTTTCATCAGGTTAATCAGCTTGACCGGGTAATTCGGGTCGGTGGCATACCCGCTGCGCCGCAGCGCCCAGGCGCCGAGCACCGGGTTGGACATCACCGCACGGTAGGGGGCGTACCATGGCCGGGTCAGCAGGAGGTCGGCGTGGTCCTTGAAGCCCTCCTCGATGTTGTGGTAGGCCCGGAAGTTGGCGTCTACATAGTAGTTCTTCCCGTTGTAGACCTCCCAGGTGTTGGAGATCACGGAGCCCGCCGCACCGGACCCCTTGATGCCGAACAGGTTGTAGGAGATCTGGCCGGTGTACTTGTCGATCGGGCCGTAGGGGTTCGAGCCCGACTCCAGCAGGGACTGGGCCGTCTTCAGAGCCGCCGACATGCCGGTCTCATGGTAGTGCGTGACCGACAGCTGCGAGGCCATGGGCAGGAACTCGCTCCGGGGAATCCCCTGCTTGGGGCCGTAAATCGTGCCGAGATAGACTCGGAAGTTGACGATCTCAGAGCGGAGCAGGTCGCCGTTGGCGGCCCGGGCCATGACCATCAGGCGCTGGTTGCCGGCCTGATCGGCCTTGGGCGCCCAGGTGAAGCTCTGGCCGGGAGCGGTGCGACCGATCAGAGCGATGCTCTTCGTACCCGCCTCATTGAGCAGGTGGTACTCCACCGCCGTGACGGGGACGTTTGCAGCCGTACTCAGGGTAACGGCGCCGGTCACGACCTGGTTGGGGCCAATCCCCGCGGTCCAGATTTCGGGCCGGGCATCCACGGTGAAGCTGATGGGTCCGATTTCGTTTACCGTACCGTCCTTGGCTGTAATTCGGACCCGCAGCGTATGGCTGCCGCTTGCTTCAGGGCCGAAGTTCCAATCGTACTTCGTTCCCCAGGCAAGGTGCTTGTCATCCAGTAGATACTGAATCGCTTCGACCGAGTAGTTGGTGCCCACGGACAGGGTTACCGGGCGCTTCAGCACCTGACCGTTCTTAAGGCCGCTCAGGTCCTGGCGGTAGCCCGACTGCACGCTGACGGTAACCGGCGCCGAGGGGTACTCCCTGTCATACCGGTCCACGGCGACGGCCTGAACCTGCCGGGTGCCGTTGTGTCCGATTTGCGGGTACCACGTGACCTTGTCGCCGGGGCCCACGGTCCCCAGCTTCTCTTTCGCCCCCGTCGCCGGGTCGATCAAGTTGAAGTACACCTGGGTCGCCACGAACTTGACGTCGCTACTGAAGCTGATCGGGCCGTCGACCAAACCGCCTTCGGCGGCGCCGGTCACGGTGACCGCGGTGTCGGGGTTGACCGAGACAGGTACCGGATCCGAATAGCGCATAACGCCTGCCGAGTCCCGTACGCCAGCCACCAGGAGGCGAAGGCCAGCGTCGCCGGGGTCAGGGGTGTAGGTATAGACAGCCTTGGGATCCATGCCGGCAGCAGCCATCGGCCCGCTGCCCGTCGCCGGGTCGAGCAGATAGTACTGCACGTTGGTGCCTGCCACATCTGTGGCAAGCTTCAGCTCGGTGGGCCCGGTCAGGACCTGCCCGGGCAGCGGCGAGGTGATGGAGACCGGGGCGGGCTGCGGCTCCGGCGCCTGGGTGGTGTCGATCACCACGGCCCGGCGGGCATCGTCCCAGGAGACGTGGGCGCCGAGCGTCTGCGAAATGAAGCGGACCGGCACGAAGGTGCGATCCTGGATCAGCTTGGCCGGCACGTCGAGCGTGGCGGCCGAGGAGCAGGTCAGGTCCAAGCAAGCGAGCCTGCGGTCGATCTTCAGACGGATGTAGCGGTCGCCGCGGGTGACCTCCACGGTCCGAGTGGCGTTGTTCCAGGTGAGGTTGGCGCCCATGGCCTCGAACAGGCCCCGGAGCGGCACCAGGGTGCGGTCGTCTACAATGGTCGGCGCAGGGTCAAGCGTGAGCGTCCGTCCGTCCAGGATCACCTGGACCGGCGCGGCGGCCGTGACGGCGGGCGCCGGCAGGACCCCGGCTAACAGGAGCGGCAGGGCGGTCAGGGTCGCTACCCAGGAGCGGGTACGCATGTCGGGGCTCACCTCCGGTGCAGTCTGTAAATCTTAGACGGATACGATATAGCTGTGGTTCCAGTTAAATCATGGAAACGGCGCCCTGCCATCACGTGGCAGGGCGCCGTTTTGGTTTGCTATTGCGCTTTGGCAGCGGGTCTCGGGCCGGCCATCAGGAAGGCGATAAAGAGGCCAAGCCCGATCATAACCAGGTGGACCCAGGAGAGCGAGCGGTCCACGGTGGGACTGACGAAGGGCAGCCAGAGGAGGCTGTAGCCCGCAAGGGAAGCGATCATGGTCGCCCCGGCGGCGATGCCTCCCAGGGCGCCGGAGCGGTGGCGCCCGGCGGCATGGTGGACCGCGAGGCCAATCATGACTCCCACGACCACCACCATGACACCCCACAGGCGGTGCGTGGCCAATGCGACGCCAAAGCATACGCCGGCGCCCGTTGCCGCCAGGAGCAGTGCCACGAGGGAAGCCTTGGCGTACTCGGTGCCAGACGGGGATTCGGTGGCGCAGTACTCCTCGCCGGCGGTCAGGGGCGGGCCAGGATCCAGGCGATTGCCCACGGGGTACCCTCCCTTGTCGAGAGTCGGGTCTTTCCCCTGTAAATTTCTTCCTCCTCACCTTGTTGACCCTCTTCACTGGTGGTTAAATTCATCCAAGACGGAACAAAGATATTTCTTTCACAAAGCAGGGGTTTTCCAAAGAGCCAGCAAATTCACAGACCTGAGAGGTGACTCACATGTCATATACGGAGGCGGCCAAGTCGAAGGACCGGACCCTGGGCGCCAAGGGTGAAGCCACCCGGCAGCGGCTCATGGACGCCGCCGAGGAGATCTTCGGGACCAAGGGCTTCTACCAGACCTCGGTCTCGGACATCACCCAGAAGGCGGGCGTGGCCCAGGGCACCTTCTACCTGTACTTCCCCAGCAAGAACGACATCTTTCGGGCGCTCGTCGAGCACCTGAGCCACACGCTCCGCAAAGAGACTGAACTGGCCACCCGTGGGGCCAAGGACCGCCTCGAAGCAGAGCGGTTGGGCTCTGAAGCGTTCTACAGCTTCGTCGACAAGCACCGCAACCTGTACCGCATCATCCGGCAGGCCGAGTTCGTGGACGAAGAGCTCTACCGGTGGTACTACAAGCGCATGGCCAGCGGCTACACCCGCAGGTTGTCGG
The DNA here is from genome assembly GCA_050789255.1 of Symbiobacteriaceae bacterium. Classification (GTDB taxonomy): domain Bacteria; phylum Bacillota; class Sulfobacillia; order Symbiobacteriales; family Symbiobacteriaceae; genus JBOZRQ01. Next base: position 141,036 of record JBOZRQ010000049.1, on the reverse strand, counting down.
AGGCCATGGACCGCGGCGAGATCCGCACGATGGACCCGGAACTGCTGGCCTGGTGCCTGATGGGCATCTCCGATTACACCGGCCAGCGCTTTGTGCTCTGGGAGGAGAAGAACCAGGCCGACGCCGTCGGGGTGATCGACCTGATCCGCTCGGGACTTGCCCCTGAGAAGGGGTAGCCATACACAGGGGTCACAGACAACGGTTTCGCACACATGAGAGGGGGACGTGTTCGCACATGCAGAGGACCCAGAAGATTTCAGCCATCCTCATGGCAGGCGTACTCGCACTGACGGCAGTACTGGCCGGCTGCTCCGGCACCAAATCCACACCCGCACCCGCCGGGAATGACGCACCCAAGACCGAAGCGCCCAAGCCGCCCGTCAAGGTCGCCGTGGTTACCTCCCGCAGCGGCGCCTATGAGGCCTGGGGCACCCACGAGCTCCGCGGCCTGGAGATCGGCATCGAGTATGCCACGGGCGGCACCAACGAGGTGGCCGGCCGCAAGATCGAACTGAAGATCTACGACGACCAGGGCAAGCCCGATGTAGGCAAGGCCATGGCGGAGCAGGCGATTACCGAGTGGAAGGCCGACATCATTCAGGGCACCGTCTCTACGGGCATCGCCCAGCAGATCGCCCCGGTCATCGACCAGTATAAGAAGATCTTCATGGTCGAGCCCGCCGCCGGCGACGCTCTGACCTCTCCGCTGATGAGCAAGTACCTGTTCCGCACCGGCTCGAACACCACGCAGGACGCCCTGGCCGGCGCCGTCGGCGCCACCAAGATGGGCAAGAAGATCGTGCAGCTGGCGCCCGACTACCAGTGGGGCAAGGACTCCGCCGGCGCCTGGGAAGCGATTATGAAGGCCAACGGCGCCACCGTTGAGACCGTGTTTGCCCCCCAGGACACCACCGACTTCACCCCGCACTTCCAGAAGATCCTGGCCATGAACCCTGAGGTGCTGGTGATCCACTGGTCCGGCGCCAACAGCGCCAAGCTTTACCAGCAGGCCATCGAGCAGAAGGTCCACACCAAGACCAAGATGACCGGCGGCATCGCCGACTTTGCCTCCATGAAGACCATGAGCAAGGACTCGGTCGGCCTGACCGGCATGGTCAAGTACTTCCACACCCTGCCCAAGAACGCCGTGAACGACTTCCTGGTCAAGCGCCACAAGGAGAAGTTCAACGGTGAGCTGCCCGACCTGTTCACCGGCGGCGGCATGGCGGCCGGCATCGCGATCGTCGAAGGCCTGAAGAAGACGGGCGGCGACGCCGACGCCGACAAGCTGGTGGCCGCTCTCGAGGGCCTGAAGTTCCAGGGCCCCAAGGGTGAGTACGAGTTCCGCAAGGAAGATCACCAGGCCCTCCAGGTCATGTATGTCGTCGAGCTGGCCATGAACCCCGGCTTCGAGTTCCCGACGCCGAAGCTGATTCAGGAGCTGAAGCCCGCCGACACGGCGCCGCCTGTCAAGAAGTAGGCCGCAAGGGGGTGCAGAGGGGCGGGAGTCACTCCCGCCCCTCGTTTTATGGACTATGTACTGCAGACTGAGAATCTCACGGTCCAGTTCGGCGGTCTGGTGGCCGTGGACAAGGTGAACCTGAAGGTGCGCAAGGGCACCTTTCAGTCGGTCATCGGGCCCAACGGCGCTGGCAAGACCACGCTCTTCAACCTGATCTGCGGCATATACAAGCCCACGGCGGGCAAGGTCCTCTTCAAGGGCACCGACATTACGGGGCTGCCCCCGCACAAGGTCTCCCAGATGGGCCTCGGCCGCTCGTTCCAGATCACCAACATCTTCCCGAACCTGTCGGTCTTTGAGAATGTGCGTCTGGCCGTACAGTCCCGGGCCAACGTGGGCCACCGGATCCTCTCCCTGGCCACCGGCTTCCGCCAGTTCGACGAGCGGACCCGGGTGATCCTGGAGCAGGTCCATCTGACCGGCAAGGATCAGGTGCTGGCCAACGCCCTTCCCCACGGCGATAAGCGCAAGCTGGAGATCGGCATGCTCCTGGCCATGGACTCCGAACTCCTGCTGCTCGATGAGCCCACCGCCGGCATGTCACACGACGACGTGCCCGGGATCATCGAGGTGGTCGAGAAGATCAAGGCCAGCGGGAAGACGATTCTGCTGGTGGAGCACAAGATGGACATCATCATGTCGATCTCGGACTCCGTTACCGTGCTCCGGCAGGGCGCCGTCATCGCGGAGGGCACCCCGAGGGAAGTGGCAAGCGACCCGCTGGTGAAGGCGGCGTACCTGGGAGGGATGGCCGTATGACGCTGCTCAACGTGGAAGGGATCCACACCTACATCGGCCAGTTCCACATCCTCCAGGGCGTCAACCTGGCGGTGGAAGAGGGCGGGGTGACGGTGCTGCTGGGCCGCAACGGCGCTGGCAAGACCACCACCCTGAAGACCATCATCGGGCTCCTGAGCCCGACCAAGGGGCACATCACCTTGGATGGCAAGGAGATTGGCGGCAAGCCTGCCTACGAGGTGGCCAGGTATGGCATTGGCTACGTGCCGGAGGACCGTGGCGTCTTCGTCGACCTGACGGTGGAGGAGAACCTGGTCCTGGCCGAACGGAAGAAGGGGCAGCTTACGGCGCGCAAGGAGATGATTCTCTCCCTGTTCCCCGACCTCGGCCGCTTCTGGAACCAGAAGGGCGGGCGCCTTTCGGGCGGTCAGCAGCAAATGCTGGCGGTCTCCCGGGCGCTGGTGCCCGAGAACCGGCTCCTCCTGATCGACGAGCCCTCGAAGGGCCTGGCCCCGATTGTGGTGGAGCAACTGGCCGGGGCCTTCAACCAGATGAAGTCCCATACCACGATCGTCCTGGTGGAGCAGAACTTCTGGCTCGCTTCGGCCGCCGGCAACCGCTACTTTATTCTCGACGATGGGCTCACCGTACACCACGGCCAGATGGCCGACCTGGTGAAGAACGAGGAGCTGCAGGCCACCTACCTTGGCGTCGGTGGAAAGGAGAGGGCAGGATAGATGGACGCACCACAGCTGACCTTTCCCATTTTCCTGACCATGTGCCTCAACGGCCTGGCGATCGGCATGCTCTACTTCCTCGTGGCGGTGGGCCTCTCGGTCATCTTCGGGCTGATGCACGTGCTTAACTTCGCCCACGGCTCCATGTTCATGGTCGGCGGCTATGTGGGCCTCGCGGTCTACCGGCAGTTCGGCGACCCCTCGGTCGGGCAGGCGCCCACCTGGGCCTTTGGCCTGGCGATTCTGGCAGGTGGTCTGGCGGGTTTCGCCCTGGGCTGGCTCACCGAGCGCTTCCTGGTGCGCCCGCTCTACAAACGCCCGATCTTCCTGGTGCTGCTTACCCTGGGCCTGATCCTGGTGCTCGACGAGACCGTCAAGCTGATCTGGACCGCCAACCCGCAGGGGCTGGTGAAGGTCCCGGCCCTGACCGGCTCGATCGACATCATGGGGCAGAGCTTTGCCAAGTACCGCATCTTCGTTATCCTGTTCGGTCTGGTGATGGTTTTCATCACCTGGTATCTGATCAACAAGACTCGGATCGGGATCATTATCCGGGCGGGCGTACAGGATTCGGATATGGTGCAGACCCTGGGCATCAACATCCGGCAAGTCTTCACCCTGGTCTTTGCCTCCGGCGTGGCCCTCGCAGCCATGGCGGGCATTGCCACCGCCCCGTTTAACGGCGTATACCCGGCCATGGGGGGAGAGTTCCTCCTGAAGGCCTTCATCGTGGTGGTGATTGGTGGATTTGGCTCCACCGTGGGCACCGCCGTGGGCGCCACCTTCCTGGGCCTGACCGAGCAGTTCGTGCCCTGGTTCTTCCCCAAGTACGCCGCCGTGGCACCCGTGGCGGTCATGGCCCTGGTGATGCTGATCCGGCCGGAAGGGCTCTTTAACATGAGTGGCAGGAGGGGTGCGTGATGCTGGCTCGCCTGAAGGCGGACCGCTGGCTCCTGCTGGCGGTGGCGCTGCTGCTCCTGCTCCCGCTGCCCAAGCTCCTCGCCACGCACGGCTTGATCGGCACCGAGGTCTCGTGGCCTCCCACCCACTACATGCAGCGAGGTACCGAGGTCTTCGTCTGGTCGGTCTTCGCCATCTCCTATGACCTGCTGATGGGCTTCACCGGGATTGTCTCCTTCGGCCACTCGCTCTTCATGGCAATCGGCGCCTATTCGGTGGCGATCGTGGTGATGAAGCTGCAGCTGTCGCCGGTGGTGGCCATCATCATCGCCGTGTTTGTAAGCGCCCTGATCTCGGTGGTGGTCGGCTCGCTGTCGCTGCGGTTGAAGGGGCATTATTTCGCCATGATCACCCTGGCCTTCGCAGAGGTGGGGCATGTCCTGGCGTTGAAGATGTCCAAGTGGACCGGCGGTGAGGATGGCCTGTCGGTGCGGGTGCCGCTCTGGCTGGCCAACCGGACCAACGACTACTTCCTCGGGCTGATCTTCCTGGTCGCCGTCTTCCTGCTGGTGCGGCGGATTACGCAGTCGCCCACGGGGCGCGTGCTCGCGGCCATCCGGGAGAACGAGTTCCGGGCCACCGCCCTGGGCTATAACACCACATCCTACAAGGTGGCCTCCATGCTGATCGCCGGGGTGATCGCCGGCCTGGCGGGTGTCGCAATGGCGACGATCGATACCCGGTTTGCGATCTCGACGCTCTCCACGTCCGGCCCGACCATTGACGTGATGCTGATGACCGTGGTTGGCGGGGTAGGCACCCTGATCGGCCCGGTGATCGGCGCAGCAATGGTCAGGCTGCTGGCCTACCTGCTGCCCACGCTGACCGACATCAGCCCGATCTTCCAGCGCTGGCAGTTGCTCCTGGGCCTGGTCTACGTCGGCACGGTCATGTTCCTGCCCTTCGGCATCGTGGGCACCTACCGGACCCGCATGAAGCAAGCGCTGGAGCGCATTTTCGTCAGCCAAAGGAAGGAAGCCGCATGACTCACGTCCCCGCCATAGGCATCGCCGGCCTGGGCTACTACGTTCCGGAGTCGCATCACGACGCTGCGCATATTGCCGCTCAGACCGGAATTCCCCTCGAGGTGGTCCGGGACAAGTTCGGCATCCACAAGAAGGCCCGTGCCACGGGCGACGAGCATGTAACGGACATGGCGGTCAAGGCGGCCAAGGCTGCCCTGGGCGACTTCGACCCGGCGGAGCTCGACATGGTGGTCTACCACGGTTCGGAGTACAAGGAGCACCACGTTTGGTCCGCCGCCTGCCACATTCAACACCGGATCGGCGCTCACCGGGCCTTTGCCTACGAGATCATGGCGCTCTGTGCGAGCGCAACGGTTAGCCTTAAGGTCGCCCGTGACATGATGATCGCCGACCCCGACCTGAAGAACGTGCTCCTGGTGGCCGCCACCCGCGAGGGCGATCTGATCGATTACACCAACCCGCGCAGCCGTTTTCTGTACAACATCGCTGATGGCGCCGGCGCAGTTCTCCTGCGCCGCGGCCAGACTACCAACCAGGTACTGGCATCGGCGCTGCTGAGCGACGGTCAGTTTGCCAAGGACGTGGTGATTCCGCCGGCCGGCTGTTTCCTGGATGTCCCCAATCCGGAGTCCATGAAGTCCCGGCTGGACCCGGTGTCGTACGCCAACTTTGTCGGTGTGATTCGCCGGGCTGTCGAGAAGAGCGGCTACCGGATGAGCGATGTGCGGTTCCTGGCCGCCACCCATATGAAGCGCTCCATCCAGCACATGCTGCTGAAGGACCTCGGACTGACCGAGGAGCAGAGCTTCTACCTGGAGGAGTACGGTCATGTGCAGTCGGCTGACCAGTACATCGCCTTGAAGGAAGGCGAGCGCTTGGGCCGGCTGAAGCCGGGCGACCTGGCCGTGCTGGTTGCCGCCGGCACTGGCTATACCTGGGGCGCCACGGTGGTTCGGTGGGGATAAGCTGTTGCATGTCGGGCTGCCTACCCGGTACAATCTCTCCAGGACAGTAAGGCAGAACGAGGTGCGGCCAATGAAACGTCTCTCCGTGATTTTGACCATCCTTATGGCTATGTTCCTGACCGCCTGCGCCAGCAACCCGGGCACCAAGTGGGGTTCGCTCGACGTCTCCGTGACCAACCAGAAGGTCGACGCCAACGGCTGGCAAGCGACGGTGGTGGTCAAGAACAGCACCAAGCAGTCGGTTCCGCTTCAGTACAACGGCCCGGTCAAGCACACCCTGACCATCACCCGGGATGGGAAGGAGATCTACAAGCAGGTCTTCAACCCGATCAAGGAGCCGCTCCTTCACACCCTGACCCCCGACACCTATCAGGAGCACCTGGTGATTTGGCGGTTTGTCGACCAGGAGGGCAAGAAGGTCTCTCCCGGAGCCTACCAGGCCCGGATTGAGATCAACGCCGTCACGGTAGGCGCCACGGGTGGTCCGGCAGTGCCGACGATCAGTGTAAACGTGAAGTAGGCCAAGGGCGAGGCAAGGGGTGTACCCCGGCCTCGCCCTTTTGCTTTCCAAAACACGGGAGGTTTGTCACGATGCCCGTCATCACTGTGAACGGCATTCAGATGCGCTATGAGTGGCAGGGGAAAGCGGGAGCCCCGGTGCTGGTCTTGATCAATGGGCTCCTCACCGATCTGAGCAGTTGGAACGGTCACCTCCCTGCCTTTGTCGATCACTTCCGGGTGCTGACCTACGACTGCCGGGGCCAGGGCGGGAGCGAGAAGCCCGAGGCGGGGCCCTACACCCCTCGCCTGCACTCCGAGGACTTGGAGGCGCTTCTCGACGCGTTGGATGTGCAGCGGGCAGCCCTGCTGGGCGTGTCCGCAGGCGGGTGCGTGGCCTTGCAGTTCGCAGTGCGGCGCCCCGAGCGGGTGGCCGCCCTGGTGTTGGCTAACACCTACGCCCACGCCGACACCGCCATGAAGGTGAAGCTGATCAGCTGGGCCTCGGCCATGGCCACAGGCGGCGGACCGCTGCGGTTCGACGTGGCCACGCCCTGGGTCTGGGGCGCCACCTTCCTCAACCAGAACTATGAGGCCCTGCGCCCATTCCGGGACAAGGCCCAGACCCTGCCGCCCCACGCGGTTACCGCCCTGATTGAGGGCGCCATGCATCAGGACGTGCTGGCGGAGACGTCTCGGGTCACCTGCCCCACCCTGCTCATGGTCGGGGACGAGGATGTGCTTACCCCCTCCTCCTACAGCCAGGCGATACAGCAACGGATCCCCGGCAGCCGTGTGGTGATGCTGGAGCAAGCCGGGCATTGCATGTTCCTGGAGCGGGTGGCCCGCTTTGCTGAGGTCTCGGCTGAATTCCTACGCACAGCAGTCGTCTAGGCGTAGACATAAGCGTACATACTTAGGAGGACAGACTATGCAAACCTGGGTGGGCGACTGGCTAGGACGCCGGGCCCTATACACCCCGTACAAAGAAGGCCTCGTGGTGATGCCCGGCGCCCAGAACGCCGGGGCTGGCGCACCGGGCGCCGAGCCCCTCCGGCTCACCTTCGACCAGTGGAACCGCCGGGCCAACCGCATGGCTCACCTGCTCCAGTCCAGGGGTGTGGGCAAGGGTGATCGGGTGGGGGTGCTGGCCCAGAACTGCGTGGAGATGCTCGACCTGCTCTTCGCCTGCGGTAAGCTGGGCGCCATCTTCGTGCCGTACAACTGGCGCCTGACCCAGGCCGAGATCGCTCCGCTCCTGGAGGATTCGCAGCCGAAGGTCACCTTCCACGGACCCCAGTTTGCGGGGGTGCTCTCTGAGCGTTCCATCGCCCTGGCCGGGCTGGATTTGTCGAACTACCCCGACTCGCCGCCCGCCCTGACTGAAATCGACCTGAATGATCCCTGGATGATTCTCTACACCGGCGGCACCACCGGCCGTTCCAAGGGCGCCGTCCTCTCGCATCGGCAGGTTACCTGGAATGCATGGAACACCATCGCCGGGTGGGGGCTCTCCCCCGAGGACCGGGTGCCTATCCTCACACCCTTCTTCCACACCGGCGGGCTGAACGTGTTCACCACGCCGCTGGTGCAGCTCGGGGGCACCAGCATCCTCATGGGCCCCTTTAACCCCGTCGAGCTGCTGGAGACGCTGGAGAAGGAGCGCCTGACGGTGCTCTTCATGGTCCCGACCATGTTCCAGATGGTGATGGAGCTGCCCGGCTTCGCCACCGCCGACTTCTCCCGGCTGAAGTTCGTCATTTCCGGCGGGGCGCCGTGTCCTCGCCCGATTTACGAGGCATTCTGGGCCAAGGGCTGCACCTTCAAGTCGGGCTACGGCATGACCGAGGTGGGACCCAACTGCTTTACCATGCCGGACCACGAGATCAAGCGCAAGGTGGGCTCGGTGGGTTTTCCCATCACCCACGTGGCAATGCGGATCATGGACGGCGACCGTCCGTGCGGTGCCGGTGAGGTTGGTGAGCTGCAGATTGCCGGCCCGCACCTGTGCTCTGGCTACTGGAACAACCCGAAGGCCAGTCAGGAGGCCAACCCGGACGGCTGGTTCCGCACCGGCGACCTGGCCTACTGCGACGAAGAGGGCTTTCACTACATCGTGGACCGCAAGAAGGACATGTTCATCTCCGGCGGGGAGAACGTCTACCCCGTGGAGGTGGAGGAGGCGCTGTACAAGCATCCCGCAGTAGCTGAGGCCGCTGTGGTCGGGGTTCCCGACGACCGCTGGGGCGAGGTGGGCAAGGCGGTGCTGGCGCTGAAACCAGGACATGCAGTGACCGAGTCAGAGATTATAGAGCACTGCCGTGGTCTGCTGGCGCGGTACAAAGTTCCCAAGGTGGTTGAGTTTCGGCCGTCGCTGCCAAAGAGCGCGGCTGGAAAAATATTGAAAAGAGAGTTGAAAGAACGGTAGAATGAGGGTAAATCTTTAGTTCCTTCCAAAACAGCATGTCAGGAGAGGATATTGTCGAAGCCTGTAGAAATGTTTGCGGCATATGTCCGAACTTGATCAGGTAGAGATGTTGACGGAGGGACACCCGCATTGAAGCTGCGTGAGCTGTTAACGGCATTGGGTGAAGGGGCTGTGATCACCGGGGTCGGGGAGCAAGAGGTACTGGGCATCGCGGCCGATTCGCGCCAGGTGAAGCCCGGGGATCTCTTTGTGTCCATCCCGGGGAGCCGCGTCGATGCCGCTGCCTTCATCGGGCAGGCCCTTGAGCGCGGTGCGGTGGCTGTGGTGGGTCAGCGAGAGGTTTCCGTGGCTCCCGGCGTGGCGATGGCTGTAGTCCCTGACAGCCGGTACGCGCTCAGCGCACTTGCGGCCAAGCTGTACGGATCGCCATCCCGGAAGCTGAAGACCGTTGGTATTACAGGCACAAACGGCAAGACGACCATCGCCTTTCTGGTCCAAGCGATTGCGCGCAGCGCCGGTCGGCGGGCCGGGGTCATTGGCACCGCCGGGATGATGATCGACGACCAGGTCCTGGAGGCCAAGAGCGGCTACACAACCCCTGAGGCCCACACCCTGCAGCGCCTGCTGGCCGAAATGGTTCAGCACGACGTGGATGTGGTGGCCATGGAGGTCACCTCCCATGCCCTGGAGCAGCACCGGGTCGATCACTGCCGCTTCGACGTGGCCGTGTACACCAACCTGACCCATGAGCACCTGGATTACCACGGCGACATGGAGTCATACTTCAACGCCAAGGCCAAGCTCTTCCGCATGCTGCGACCGGGCGCCGTGGCTGTAATTAACCTGGACGATCCCTACGGCGCCCGTATGGCCGCCGAGGTGCCGCCCGGTGTCCGCCTCATGACCTACGGCTTTGCCGACGGCGCCGTCGTTCGGGCCACCAACGTGCGGCTGACCCCATCCGGGGCGGCGTACCGGCTGGTTTGCCCCATCGGCGAGGCCGAGGTGGAGGCTGTCCACCTCTTTGGCAACTACAACGTGAGCAACGCACTGGCTGCCATGGCTACGGGCATGGCGCTGGGTTATGGCATGAGCAACGGGGTCGAGGCGATCCGCTGGGCGAAGGGCGCCCCGGGCCGCTTCGAGCGGGTGGACTGCGGCCAGGACTTCACCGTGGTGGTCGACTACGCCCACACCCCCGACGGCTTCGAGAAGCTGCTTTCCGACGTGGCCCGCATCAAGGAGCCCGGCAGCCGGGTCTTCATGGTCTTCGGCTCGGCGGGCCACCGCGACCAGACCAAGCGCCCCGACATGGGCCGCATCGCTGCGCATTACTGCGACGTGCTGGTCCTGACCGAGGAGGACCCCCGGACCGAGAGCGCCATGGAGATCTCCCGGCAGATCGCCACGGGCATCCGGCGCGACGGCGTCGAAATCGTGATGATCGAGGACCGGGTCGAGGCGATCGACTGTGCCATCCGGATGGCGGCGCCCGGCGACATCGTCCTCATCACCGGCAAGGGCAACGAGACCGACCTTGAGGTACTGCACCCCACCACCTGGCACGGCGACGTTCCCGCCGCCGAGGACGCCCTGCGGCGCCTGCTGCTCGACCCCAACCGCCGGCGCCGGGTTACCGCATAAACACGCTTTTTGGGGCCGGTCGTTTTTGACCGGCCCTACATCGTACCTAAGGACGATGTGCAATCACACCACTGTACCTGTGACAAGCACTGCTCCCCTGGTAATCTAGGTTCAGAACGGTGCTTCGACATGCACAGCACCGGTTTCAGAAGGAGCGTATACAATTATGAAACGGCAAGTGTGGGGTTTTGTCCTGGTCGTTCTCGGTGTCCTGGCTCTGCTGCAGGGGACCGGTCAGTTTCAGTTTGGCCTGTCGTTCTGGCCGGTCGTGGGCACGCTGGCGGGCTTCGGCATCCTCTGGAGCTCCATCCGGAAGGTCTCCTGGTTTGGCATCGCCCTTGGCCTTTGGCTGGGCGCCATGGGCCTGAGCACCATTCTGGCCAACGCCGGCGTGATGCTCCCTGGCGGCGTTGACGCCGGAGTGATCGCCAAGTCGGGCTGGCCCCTGCTCCTGATCGCCATCGGCGTGTCTGTCTTCTTCGGCAGGGCCAAGGCCTCCTGGAGCTGGGACTGGAGCGGAGCGGGCAAGGGCGGCCCGGTCGGCGAGGTGCGCATGGGCCGGGGGCCCTGGGTGCTTGACAAGGATCTCTCCTTCGACCACGGTGTGGGCGATATCAAGATTGACCTCTCCACGGCCGACATCACGCCGGGAGAGCATCGGGTCGAATTCAAGGCGGGCATTGGCGAAATGGTGATTCGGGTGCCCGACAACATCTCCGTCGAGGTTGAGGCGACCGCCGGCATCGGCGAACTGACTGTGCTGGGCGACCATCGCAACGGGTTCGGCCTGAAACTGTCCAAGACGGTTGCCGTACCCGAGTCGGAGGTTCTGCTGCGCATCCACGCCAAGCTGGGCATCGGCAGCCTTCGGATTGTGCACGTGCCGTCCACGCCGACCAGGCTGATCGTCGAATGAACGGCAGCCGCGGCTCCCTGGGACTGCAGTGGAAGCTGGCCGCAGTCCTCCTGGTCGTAAGCGTCCTTGGGACGGGCCTCGTGGTCGCTGGCTACTACGTCGGGACCGCCTCTGGACTTCAGCCCGCAGCCGCCCTGGCTGCGGGCGCCGCCGCGGGTCTGGTCGGCGGGCTCGTTGGCTCGGGTTATGCCTTCATGATGGCCCGGCGGATCAAGCTGCGCCTGTGGGATGCCGGGGACATGGCTGGCCACATCGCCCGGGGCGACTTCCGCATGCGCCTCCCCGCTGACTACCCGGACGAGGTCGGCCTGCTGGAGGAGCAGATGAACCGGATGGCCGAGGAACTGGAGCGGGCGGTGGCCAGCCTGAACCGGCTGGCCGAGCAGAACCGCACGCTCGCCGAGGAGGCCGGGCGGGGCGCCGCCCTGGAGGAGCGGGCCAAGCTGGCCCGCGACCTGCACGACACCGTCAACCAGCAGCTCTTCGTCCTGGCGATGCGCACCGCAGCGGCCCGCAAGCGGCTGGAGAAGCTGGGCGGCGAAGCATCGGTGCTGGTCCCCGAGCTGGCTGCCCTGGAAGAGCTGGCACGGGGCGCCCACAGCGAGACCCGCGGTCTGATTCTCCAGTTGCGCCCTACGACCCTGGAGCAGCAGGGGTTGGGGCCGGCGCTCGCCGAATACGTGAAGGCCGCAGCATCCAAAGAGGGCTGGGAGGCTGAGCTGGCGATCGACCTGTCGGTCCGGCTGACCGGCCAGAAGGCGGCCAACCTCTTCCGCGTCGCACAGGAGACACTGAACAACATCAGCAAGCACGCCGGGGCCAACACCGTGTGGGTCACGCTGGCCCGCACCGGCGAGGGAATCTTGCTTCGCATCACCGATGACGGCCAGGGCTTCGACCCCCGGGCCGACGTGCGGCCGACCTCGGTAGGCCTGGTGGGCATGCATGAGCGGGTGGCCGCGCTGGGCGGCGCCCTGCGAGTCAAGAGCGCCCCCGGCGAAGGCACCGAGATCGCTGTTACGCTGCCCCTGACTGAGGAAGGAGACGACCTGCCATGATTCGCCTGATGCTGGTTGACGATCACAAGATGGTTCGCGAAGGGCTGAAGGCCTACCTGGCCATGGAGTCCGATATCGAGGTGGTCGGCGAGGCGAGCGACGGCGCCGCTGGTGCCAAGCTCGCTGGCGAGCTCAAGCCCGATGTGATTCTGATGGACCTGATGATGCCCGGGACCGACGGGATCGAGGGGACCCGCCTCAGCCTGGCGGCCAGCCTGACATCCCGGGTGATCCTGCTGACCAGCATGCCGGATGACGAGCGTGTGGTACCGGCCATTCGCGCTGGCGCACTCTCGTACATCCTCAAGGATGTCTCTGCGGAGGAGCTGGCCCAGGCGATTCGCAACGCCGCCTCCGGCAAGCCCACCCTGCACCCCATGGCCGCCGCCCGCATGATGCAGGAGCTGAGCGCTCCGCCCAAGAAGCAGGCCGGCATCGACGAGATCAGCCCCCGGGAGATGGAGGTGCTCCAGCTGATCGGCCGGGGCATGAGCAACAAGGAGATCGGCGAGAAGCTCTTCATCGGGGAGCGCACGGTGAAGACCCACGTCAGCCATCTCCTGGAAAAGCTGCAGCTCCAGGACCGCACCCAGCTGGCCATTTACGCTGTGCAGAACAAGCTGGTGTAAGCATGAAGCAGGCACTTTTTTAAAAGGTGCCTGCTTTTTTCCTAACCAACTTGAGCATTCCACTGTCTATATGGGTGAAGGCCTTCACAGCGCTCCGGCCCCGAAGTCTGCGACCGCGGGGTGGCCCATGGACGAGCAACGGTTGATCAAGCAAGCCCAGCAGGGGGACAAGGAGGCGTTCGACCTCCTGGTGGAGCGGCACGACGCCCTGCTCCAGTCGCTGACCGCCTGGTATGTCGGCGCCCGGGACGGGCCCGACGCTGCCCAGGAGATCTGGCTGGCGGTCTTCCGAAAGCTTTGGCAGCTGGAAGAGGCCGACAGGTTTGTGCCCTGGTTACGCAAGCTCACCTTCTACCAGTGCATGAACTATCGAAAGGCCCGGGCTCGGCGCCAGCATGAGATCTACCTGGACACTGAGGCTTGGCTGCGCGTGGCCGAGTTCCTCGCCGATGAGGATGGTTCCGTCGAGCGGCTGCTCGATCGCCGCCTTCTGCGTAGCACCATCTCCCAGGAGTTAGACACGCTGCCGGGCGAATTCGGACTCTTGCTCCGGCTCCGGTATTTACAGGAGCAGAGCCTGGCCGAGATCGCAGCCTTGACGCTGCTCCCGATCAGCACGATCAAGTGGCGCCTGCACGAAGGCCGCCGCATTCTGAAGGCCCGGCTCGCCTCCATTCTAAAGACAGGGAAGGGGACACATCGCTCATGAGCACTATGGATCGCGGTACCCTGATGAAGATGGCGCGAGAGTTGCGGGAGGTTGCCATGGAGGGCTCGCTCACGGGCGGCCTGAAACGAGGCAGCCGGATTCTGACCGCCATGTACAACCGTTGCGTTACCGCCTTGAAGGAGCAGGGAGATCCGCTGGCCGAGCAGTTCTTCCCTCCCCTCCCGGAGGAGACGACGACCATTGACGAGGTGGGGGCTGCGGCAGCCCTGCTCTACGGGTATTTGAGGCCCTCACGCCCGGCCCGGCGCCACCGTGACGAGATCGAGGACGAAGACGAGGACTAGCGCCACAGGGCGGCTCCAGCCGGAGCCGCCACTTCTTTATCCCCACCTGCACGTTATTGCTTTCACAAATCCGTTAACCCTCGTTTGGTACTGATTATTAAGGGCTAGTAAAATTATAACGCTAGTTGGAAGGGGTAGAGTGGTTAGGAAGTGTATTTATAATGCCGTCCCGCATTTACACAGAGGGGGCTTATGCGGATGCGTAAACGGCTCAGTATCTTCCTGGCAGCGATCTTACTTCTGGGTGCCCTGGCTGGCTGCTCCAGCAGCAGCGGCAGCTCCGGTTCCGTCAAGGAAAAGGCCTGGAAGTCTGGCGACAAGGTTGACCTGCTCCTGGCTACCGGCGGCACCGGCGGCACCTACTACCCGCTAGGTGGCGGCATGAGCAAGATCTGGGCGGACAACATCCCCGGCCTAAACGTGACCGCGCAGTCCACCGGTGCTTCGGCGGCCAACGTGCGCATGCTGGGTAAGAACGAGGTCGATCTGGCCCTGATCCAGAACGACGTGGCGGACTACGGCCGCAACGCCAAGGAAGCCTTCGCCGAGAAGAACGAGAAGTACACCAACTACCTGGCGGTTGCCAACCTCTACCCCGAGGTCGTCCACATTGTGGTTCGCGCTGACAGCACCATCAAGACCGTGCCCGACCTGAAGGGCAAGAAGGTCGTGGTCGGCGCCGCCGCCTCCGGCACCGAGATCAACTCCCGCCAGATCCTCGCTGCCTACGGCATGAGCTACAAGGACCTGACCCCCATGTATATCCCCTTCGCTGAGGGCGCCACCGCCCTGAAGGAGAAGTCCGCCGACGCCCTGGTGATCGTGGGCGGCGTGCCCAACGCCTCCCTGGCCGACGTCCAGACGGCCACCCCGATCCGCCTGGTGACTGTTGAGGTCGACAAGCTTAAGAAGGAGTACCCCTTCTTCACCAACTTCACCGTGAAGAAGGACACCTACAAGGGCATGGACGCCGACACCAACACCGTCGCCGTGCAGGCGATCCTGGTCGTCCGTGACGAGATGAATTCCGACCTGGTCTACCAGATGACCAAGCTGCTCTTCGAGAAGGCTGGCGACATTGGCCACGCCAAGGCCAAGGAGTTCGACATCAAGAAGGCTGCCGACGGCATCAGCATTCCCTTCCATCCCGGCGCTGCGAAGTACCTGAAGGAGAAGGGTGTCAACGTCAAGTAAGCGCATACGACTAGGGTGGGGGGCGGCGGCCCTTGTGTCCGCCGCCCTCCTGCTCTTCCCGGTCAGCGCCATGACTGTGCGCGCCACCCGCGGAGGAGATCTGCTCTGGGCAGTCCCAGCCGGTGCCGGGAGCGAGTTCACGCTAACCTGGACACACACGGTGACGCTACGACCTATCATCGAAACATACAAAGTTGAACCTAACGGCCTTTTGCACCTGGAAGAAATGATCTTCGACCACTTCGGCCCCAACCTGCCCTCCGCACCGGAGGGCGGTACCACCTGGCGCATCGAGCGGGACCGTATCGTCGTGACCGGCTACAGCGAGCGCTACCAGCGACTTAACCTGGGGGTTGCGCCGATTACGCACTACCTGAGGGTCGGCGCCCGGGAATGGAACATGCTTGCTGGCGTGGGACCCGACCGGTTGGTCCAGGTTCAGGTTGAGCGGGAGCCCTGGCTCTTCATACTGCTTTCGGAGGTGCGTCAATGGCGCAGCACGAGACGCCTGCCCTGAATGCCGACGATCTGTTGGTCAAAATTGACCGTGAATCAGCGTTCCGGCGACTGACAGGCCCGTGGGCGATGGTCATCACCTTTATGGGGATCGGCCTGTCGCTCTTCCACATCTACACAGCCACGATCCAACTCCTGCCTCCGCAGCTCCAGCGTGCTCCTCATCTGGCGATGGCCCTGGGCATGATCTTCCTCCTGTACCCGGCCAAGCAGGGCAATATCAAGGGGCGCGTCCCCTGGTACGACATCGGTCTGGCCGTTCTGGGCCTGGCCGCAGGCTTCTACCACGTGATCTTCTACGAAGCGCTCGTACAGCGTTCCGGCCTCCACACGCCGATGGATTTCCTGGTGGCGGCCATCGGCATTACGTTGGTCCTGGAGGCAACCCGCCGCGTGGCCGGCTGGGCGATGGTCCTGGTCGCCCTCGGCTTTGTGGCTTACGCCCTGTACGGCAACTTCGTGCCGGGGCTCTTCGGCCACCGCGGTTTCTCCTATGAGCGGGTGCTGGAGCACACCTACCTGACCACCGAGGGCATCTTCGGCACCCCGCTGCATGTCTCCGCGACGGTGATCTTCGTCTACCTCATCTTTGCACAGTTCCTGGCCCAAACCGGCATCCGTGACTTCTTCATCAACATCGCCATGGCGCTCACCGGGCGCAGCCCGGGCGGTCCGGCCAAGGCGGCGGTCATCTCCAGCGCCCTGGAGGGGACCATCTCCGGTTCCTCCATCGCCAACACCGTCGGCTCCGGCTCCTTCACCATCCCGATGATGAAGAAGCTGGGCTACCGCGCCGAGTTTGCCGCAGCAGTAGAAGCTTCGGCCTCCACCGGCGGCCAGATCATGCCGCCGATCATGGGCGCCGCCGCCTTCGTGATGGTTGAGTTCCTCAACGTGCCCTACCTGGAGATCGCGAAGGCCGCTGCGATTCCGGCCCTGCTCTACTTCACGGCGGTCTTCATCATGGTCCACTTCGAGGCGAGGCGCATCGGCCTGAAGGGCATCCCTTCCGATCAACTACCCACCTGGAAGGATGTCATCTTCAAGCAGGGCTATCTGATCGTCCCCCTGGTCGCCATCGTCTACATGATGGATGTGGGGTTCAGCCCGGCCCGCTCGGCGATTTACGCCTCGGCCCTGGCCTGGGCGTTCGGCCTGCTGAAGAAGGAGACCCGGATGGACCTCAAGGCCATCCTCAAGACCCTGGAGGAAGCCGCACGCGGTGCTCTCGCTGTCATCGTCGCCTGCGCCACAGCGGGTATCGTCGTCGGCATGATCACCCTGACGGGCCTCGGTCTGAAGCTCTCCAACAACCTGGTCGACATGGCCGGCGACAAGCTCTGGCTCGCCCTGGCCTTGACGATGGTCGCCTCGCTGATTCTGGGCATGGGCATTCCGACCACCGCCACCTACATCGTGCTGGCGACTATGGCGGCGCCAGCCCTGGTGAAGCTGGGCGTGGCTCCCATGGCTGCGCACCTGTTCGTCTTCTACTTTGGCATCGTGGCCGATATCACGCCGCCGGTGGCGCTAGCGGTCTACGCAGGTTCGGCCATCGCCGGATCAAACCCATGGCGAACAGGTATAGAAGCCGTGAAACTAGCCCTCGGCGCCTTCCTGGTTCCCTACATCTTCGCGATGTCGCCGGCCATGGTGTTGGTCGGAGCGACGCCCCTGCTGATCATCCAGATGATCATCACCTCGGTCACCGGCATGGTGGCGCTGGGGGCGGGCGTTACCGGGTTCTTCTCCACGCATCTGCGGGCCTGGGAGCGTCTCGCCCTTGCGGCGGGCGGCATTCTGCTGGTCGACCCGGGCTGGCTGACCGACGTGATCGGCGCAGCCCTGGTGGTCGGGATCTACGTGGTCCAGTTCCTGCGTTCGCGGACTGAGCAGCAGCGAGTAGCGGCGTAGCGGAATTCCTGGCTCTAAAGAAGGAATTGGCTATATATTCATAGTAGTAGTTTATCGGTTTTGAATACTCTGTGGTAATGGAGGTCGAACCGATGACGAAGGCCGAACTGGTAGCTGCGATGGCGTCGAAGGCCGGGCTGACGAAGAAGACCGCCGAAGCGGCTCTCAATGCGATGACCGAGAGCATTCAGGGTGCTCTGCATAATGGCGACCGGGTTGCTCTGGTCGGATTTGGCACCTTCGCTGTGACGCAACGGGCTGAACGCCTGGGCCGCAACCCGGCGTCGGGCAAGGAGATCCGCATTCCTGCCCGCAAGGTCCCGGTCTTCCGTCCTGGCAAGGGGCTTCGTGAAGTGATCTAGGTGATGGATAAGCGGCCCTCCCACTTACCGTGGGGGGCCGCTCTTTTTATCCCATATTCTTCACAAGGTTCGCCATTTCGATCGCCCCGGCGGCGGCCTCCCAGCCCTTGTTCCCGGCCTTGGTACCCGCCCGCTCAATCGCCTGCTCGATCGAATCGGTGGTCAGGATGCCGAAGGAGACCGGAACGCCGGTGTCGAGCATCGCGTGGGCAACACCCTTGGATGCCTCCGCTGCAACGTAGTCAAAGTGGGGAGTCGAGCCGCGGATCACGGCGCCCAGGCAGATCACGGCATCGTACCGGCCGCTGGCCGCCATGCGCTTGGCCACAAGCGGGATCTCGAAGGCACCGGGCACCCAGGCCACGTCGACGTTGTCCAGGCTGCCGCCGGTGCGCCGGATCGCATCCTGGGCGCCGCCCAGCAACTTGGCGGTGATCAGCTCGTTGAACCGGGAGACCACGATTCCGAACCGCAGCCCGCTGCTGTTCAACTGGCCCTCAAAGGTCCTTCCCACGGATCAGTCCTCCCTTCAGGCCGCCTTTCGAGCCAGGCGCCCCACCATGAACGACTCAAGCCGGCGGTGCAGGGCAAGGGCAGCCGTCGTCGCCAGGGCGCCCTTGATCAGGTTGAACGGGAGCCAGGCGGCGCTCGGCCCCCAGTGGACGCCGGGCTGCTGGAACCAGATGGGGATGAACACGTAGGCGTTGGCCACGAACATTACCGCTGCCATTGCGACCGCCCCTGCCAGGACGGCGGCGCTCCCCCGCAGCCAGTACTGCACCGAGTTCCGAATCGACTGGCCCCACTGCAGCCCCAGGAGGTTGGCGGCCAGTCCGGTCACCAGTACAAGGGTGCCACCGGCCGCCAGGTTGGCGGCTACCCCCACCAGCCCGGCCTGTGACTTGCCGGAGGCGAAGAAGAGCAGGTCCTTGACCAGTTCGACGGCGAGGCCGGCCAGCGGCCCCATGCCCAGAGCGGCCAGAACGGCCGGAATCTCACTGAGGTCAAACTTGGCCCCGGGGATCAAGGGAATCGGGACCTCGCCCAAAAACATCAGGGCGAAGGCCAGGGCGGCCAGAACGGCGACACGGGAGAACTTGCGAATGTCCATGGTGGGTAATGTCTCCTTGTGCATAGGCTAGTGGCCGATCAGATGGCCGAGCTTCTCTCGTTTGGTCTGGAGGTAGCGCCGGTTCTCTTCGTTGGGCGCCATCTCAATCGGCACCCGCTCGGCGATCTCCAGGCCGTAGCCCTGCAGGCTGAACGATTTGCGGGGGTTGTTGGTCAGCAGCCGCAGCCGGCTGATGCCCAGGGCCCGCAGGATCTGGGCGCCGGTGCCGTAGTCCCGGGCGTCGGGGGCGAAGCCCAGGCTCAGGTTGGCCTCCACGGTATCCAGGCCTTGGTCTTGCAGGGCGTAGGCCCGCAGCTTGTTGGCCAGGCCGATCCCCCGGCCCTCCTGCCGCATGTAGAGCAGCACCCCCCGGCCTTCCCGCACGATCTGCCGCATGGCGGCATCGAGCTGCTGGCCGCAGTCGCAGCGCAGGGAGTGGAAGACGTCGCCGGTCAGGCACTCCGAGTGGACCCGCCCCAGCACGGGCTCCCCGTCATCCACCCGGCCCATCACCAGGGCCACATGCGTCTGGCCCGAGATCAGGTCGTTGAACGGGTGGGCTGTGAACTCGCCGTAGTTGGTCGGCATTCGTACCGGGCTGAGCCGCTCAATCAGCGACTCCGTCTGCATGCGGTGCTTGATCAGATCCGCGATGCTGATGATCTTCAGCCCGTGCTCCTCTGCAAACGCCAGGAGCTGCGGCACCCGGGCCATGGTGCCGTCCTCGTTCATGATCTCGCAGATCACCCCAGCGGGGTACAGGCCGGCAAGTGTGGCCAGGTCGACCGCCGCCTCCGTGTGGCCGGGCCGCCGCAGGACGCCCCCGGGCTTATACCGGAGCGGGAAGATGTGCCCCGGCCGGACCAGGTCCTTCGGAGTGGCAGCCGGGTCCAGCACGGTCTTAATGGTCCGAGCACGCTCGGCCGCCGATATGCCCGTGGTCACCTTCTCCCGGGCGTCGATGGAGACCGTGAAGGCCGTCCCCATGTGGTCGCCGCCCTTGTCTACCATGATCGGAATCTCCAGCTCGTCGAGCCGTTCCCCGGCGATCGGCAGGCAGATCAGCCCCCGGCCGTACCGGGCCATAAAGTTGACCGCCTCGGGCGTAACCAGCTCGGCCGCCATGACCAGGTCGCCCTCGTTTTCGCGGTTCTCATCATCCACGACGATCACCATGCGGCCGGCTCTAATTTCAGCGATGGCGTCGGGTATGCTGGCGAAGTGCGCCACGGGGCAACCCTCCCTAGAAACCGTTTTCCCGGAGGAACTCCATGGTCAGCCGGGACTTGGGGGCATCGGAACCGGCCCCGAACCGGCGGGCGAGCATGGCCTCCACGTACTTGGCCAGGATGTCGACCTCCAGGTTCACCTTCTCCCCGGCCCTGCGATGCTTCATGTTGGTCATCGCCCGGGTGTGGGGGATCAGGGAGACCCGGAACCGATCTTCTGCCACATCGACCACCGTCAGCGAGATGCCGTCGATGGCGATGGAGCCCTTGGGCATTACGTATTTGATGATCTCCGGCGGGGCGCCGACCGCCAGCCACACCGCGATCTCGTCTTGTTCGAGCGAGAGGATCGTGCCCACCCCGTCGACGTGCCCCTGGACGATGTGCCCGCCGAAGCGGTCGCCCACCGCCATGGTGCGCTCCAGATTGACCGGAGAGCCGGGGGGGAGGGAGCTCAGGTTGGTTTTGGCGTAGGTTTCGGGCATGACGTCGGCCGTGAAGGAGTCGTTGTCGTGGCGGACCACCGTGAGGCAGACCCCGTTGACTGCGATGGAGTCCCCCAGCCGGATGCCTTCCAGCACGGTGCGGGCGCCCACCGTCAGGTGCAGGCTCCGCCCTGCCTGGCGCACCGAGCGAATCAGCCCGGTCTCCTCCACCAGCCCGGTGAACATGGTGCCCTACCTCCCTGCGAGGTCGCCCTCCAGCAGCACATCCTCGCCGACCTGTGTCACGCTCAGCGCACCCAGCTGCCAGGCCCCGGCCATCTTCATGAGCCCCTGGCCCGCCACCGGGCCGGGGGCGTTCAGCCCGCCGACCACCTTGGGCGCTACGTAGACCATGATGTGGTCCGCCAGACCCTGCTCCAGGAAGGACCAGTGGACCCGGCCCCCGCCCTCCACCAGGAGGCTGGCGATCCCCCGGCGGCCCAGCTCATCGAGCAGGGGCTCCAGGGCGACCACCTCGTTGCGCTCCGGCAGTTCCAGGGTTTCGGCGCCCCGCTCTCGCATGGCTGCCAGCTTGAGCGTGGAGGCCAGCCTGGTTGCGGCGATCAGGGTCTTATTCGGCATGGGCCGCTCCTGTAGCTCCGGAGAGAAGAGCCGGGCGTTCAGGTCTGTGCGGGCCATGGAGTCAAGCACGATGCGCAGGGGGTCCTTGGGGACCCAACTGGGGTCGGGTCCGGGGTCGATGCGCCCCGCCCACAGAGGAAGGGGGCCTGGTGTAACAGGGCGGGCCGTGAGTTCCGGGTCATCTCGGCGGGCTGTTGTCTCGCCGACCAGAATGGCGTCCACCTGGTCCCGCAGCTGGTGCAGATGGGCCCGGGCCGCCTCGCCGGTCACCCAGCGGCTGTCGCCCGAGGCGCAGGCGATGTGGCCGTCGAGGGTCATCGCCCACTTCAGGACCACCAGCGGGCGCCCGGTTGTCTTCAGCTTCAGGTAGGCCCGGTTCAGCGCCCTAGCCTGCTCTTCCAGCAGACCGGCCTCGGCCTGGATGCCGGCGGCCCGCAGGCGCTCCAGGCCCTTGCCCGCCACCCGGGGGTCCGGGTCGACCATGGCTGCCACCACCCGGGCCACACCGGCCTCCACCAGCGCATCGGCGCAGGGGGGAGTCCGGCCATGGTGGGCGCACGGCTCCAGGGTGACGTAGACGGTGGCGCCGCGTGCGGCCTCGCCTGCCTCCTGGAGTGCGTGGGCCTCGGCGTGGGGCTCACCGGCCTTGCGGTGGTATCCGGTGCCTACCACCTGACCATGTTTCACGATGACGCAGCCCACCATCGGGTTCGGGTGGGTCCGGCTGCGGCCCATCGCCGCCAGCCGGAGCGCCTGTTCCATGTATGTGCGGTCCGTATCCAGCATGGACAAACGAAAAAACACCCCCGGATGTCCCGCAGGGTGTTTGAATTCATGCACAGATAGAGCCAGCGCCACCTGCACACAGCAACTCAAGCCCCGCAGTTGGCAAACCGCGTAAGCAAAGCTGCCCGTGCGTATAGCTGCGGGCTTTCTCCCATGCCTTCTTTCATCCGGACTGTACCGTCGGCCCCGGATTCTCACCGGAGTCTGCTCACCCGCCAGCGATTGCTCGCTGCCGGGGCTCGCGGCGCTCGTGTTCCTATAACGGAACCATCACCGCCGGTTGGGAATTGGTTCGCCTGGCAAACCTCACCCCACCCTGAAGGCCGTATTCAGTTCAGGGACATGATACCACATTCACGAGTTTAGTCGCAACTCACCGAAAGTAGGATATGGTCTCCGCAGGCCACCGGATATCTTCCTACACGGGGTTAATTATTAAGATTGCGTACCGTCCGAGCCGTGGGCTATAATTCGAACTATCTAGACCTATTGTCCCGGGGGAGGCGCTGAACGCATGCGGTTTCTACGCAGGTTATGGCCCTATTTCCGGCCCCGCTGGTTCATGGTGGTGCTCAGCCTGACCCAGATTGGCACAGCCTCGCTTCTGGGCATCCTCCAGCCCCAGCTGATCCGTTGGATGGTCGACAGCGTGCTGACCGGCGGGGAGTGGAAATGGCTCCTGCCCGGTTCTGCGGGCGTCGTCGCGCTGGCGGTCATACAAGGATTTCTGCGCTTCGGTCAGCGGTATACCATGGAATCGGTCTCCCAGCGGGTCATTGCCGACCTGCGGTCCAACCTTTACGCCCACCTGCAATCGCTCTCCTTTGGCTTCTTCGACAAGGCCCAGACCGGCGAGCTAATGAGCCGGGTCACCGCCGACGTTGAGGCGTTGCGCTTCTTCCTCGGCATGGGCGTCGTCAACGGGCTCATGCACCTGGGAACGTTCGCGGGCATCATCATCACCATGTTCCTCATGGACTGGCGCCTGGCAGCAGTCACGCTGCTCTTCCTGCCCTTCCTGGTCTGGGCGATGTTCCGGTTCTCCGCCCTCTCCCAGCCGGCCCACAACAAGATCCAGAAGCAGACGGCACAGCTCTCGGGCCTGATCCAGGAGAATATCGCCGGCGTGCGGGTGGTCAAGGCCTTCGCCCGCGAGGAGGCGGAGACGGCCAAGTTCGCCAAGGAGAACCGGGCCTTCCTGGAGACGAACCTCCGGGCCATTCGCCTGACCTCCTTCTGGACCAACTTCTTGAACTTCCTCACCGCCCTGGGCGCCATCTCGGTGCTCTGGTACGGCGGCCGGCTGGTCATGGCCGACCAGATCAGCGTAGGTACCCTGATCGCCTTCAACGCCTACGTAGCCCAGTTGATTAACCCGGTGCGCATGCTTGGCAACATCATCGGCATGTACAACCGGGCGGTGGCCGGCGCCCAGCGCATCTTCGAGCTGTTCGACACCAAGAGCGAGGTCCAGGACCGGCCCGGCGCCGTTGCTCTGGACAGCATGGAGGGCGCCGTCGCCTTTGAGAACGTCTCCTTCGCCTACGACAGCGCGTCCAGCGAGAAGGTCCTCGACGCCATCTCCCTGTCCGTCAAGCCCGGGCAGCGTGTGGCCGTACTGGGCATGACGGGCTCCGGCAAGTCCTCGCTGATCAACCTGATTCCCCGCTTCTACGACCCCTCCGAGGGCCGGGTCCTGATCGACGGTAACGATATCCGTGACTTCACCATCGACAGCCTCCGCCGCCATATCGCCATCGTGCTGCAGGAGACCTTCCTTTTCAGCAGCACCCTGCGGGAGAACATCGCCTATGGCCGGCCGGATGCCCAAATGGAGGAGATCATCGCCGCGGCCAAGGCCGCCCAGATCCACGAGATGATCCAAAGCCTGCCCGAGAGGTATGACACCGTGGTCGGCGAGCGTGGCGTGGGGCTTTCCGGCGGTCAGAAGCAGCGGATCGCGATCGCACGCGCACTGCTGATGAACAGCCCGCTCCTGCTGCTCGATGAGTCGACCAGCGCCATCGACGTGCAGACCGAGCACCTGATTCAGGCCGCCATGGACCGGGTCATGCAGGGACGGACCGCCTTCATCATCGCCTCGCGCCTCAGCACGGTGATGAATGCCGACATCGTGGTGGTCCTGGAGAAGGGCCGCATTGCCGAGGTGGGCACCCACGCCGAGCTCATTGAGCGGGACGGCCTCTACCGGCGCATCTATGAGTTGCAGCTCAAGCCCGCCGAAGAGGCCCGGGCCATGCAGAAGGGGGTGGCGGTCTAATGGCACAGTGGGGTGGCGGCGGTCCTGGCCAGCTGAAGCTCGATCAGCTGGACGTAAAACTCTCCGAGGTCGACCCGCAGCTGTACCGCCGGCTGTTTCAGTTCATCCGTCCCTACCTGGGCCGCCTCGGCGTGGGCGTGCTCATGATGGTGGTCACCGCCGGTACCGGTTTGGTGGGCCCCTATATGGTCCAGATGGCGATCGATTCGTTTATCAAGAACAAGGATGTTGCGGGCCTGAACTGGGTGGCCCTGGCGTACCTGGCCACGGCGTTTTTGAACTGGTGGTCGGCGTACGGACAGACCTACGTGGTCTCCTATGTGGGCCAGAGCATTATCTACGACCTGCGGGACCGCATGTTCCGGCACCTGCAGCGGCTCAACTTCCGGTTCTATGACTCCCTGGCCACGGGCCGGATCATGTCCCGGATGATGTCGGACGTGGATGCGATCAACCAGCTGGTCTCTTCCGGCCTGGTCAGCATCTTCGCCGACTCGATGGTCCTGCTGTTCATCATGGGCACCATGCTGCAGATGAACTGGCGGCTGGCGCTGGTCAGTTTCCTGACCATTCCCGCCTTGCTCCTGGTACTGCAGTATTTTAAGACCCGTCTCCGCCTGGCCTTCATGGAGCAGCGCCGCAAGTCCGCCGACATGAACGCCAACCTGGCCGAGTCGATCTCGGGCATGAAGGTGACCCAGTCCTTCACCCGCGAGAACCAGAACCAGGAGTCTTTCAACCAGATCAACGACCAGGCCCGCCAGGCGAACATGCGGTCGATCTCGGTCTGGGCGATGTTCTTCCCCAGCATCGAGGTGGTCTCGGCGTTCGGCATCACCCTGGTGCTCTGGTACGGCGGTCACCTGATTCAGGGGGGCGCCCCGGGGGTCTCCGTCGGTCAGGTGGCGGCGTTCATTCTCTACCTGAACCGGTTCTTCATGCCGGTGCGCGACCTGAGCCAGGTCTATAATGTGTTCCAGGCGGCGGTGGTCTCGGCCGAGCGCGTCATGGAGGTGCTCGACCAGGTCCCCGAGGTGCAGGACCGCCCGGACGCCTACGAGATGCCCCGCGCGGCCGGCGCCGTGGAGTTCCGGAATGTCTCCTTCGGCTACAAGGAGGGCCAGACGGTTCTCAAGGAGATCAACTTCGAGGTCGCTCCGGGCCAGACCATCGCCCTGGTGGGCCCCACCGGCGCCGGCAAGTCCAGCGTGATCAACCTGCTTGCCCGCTTCTACGACCCCCAGGTGGGCCAGGTCCTGGTGGACGGGCACGACGTGGCCGCCGTGACCCAACGCTCCTGGCGCTCACAGCTCGGCGTGGTGCTGCAGGACACCTTCCTGTTCTCCGGCACGATCCGTGACAACATTCGCTGGGCCCGCCCCGAGGCGACCGACGCCGAGGTGGAGGCCGCTGCCCGGGCGGTCGGCGCCCACGAATTCGTCGAGCGGTTTCCCCAGGGCTACGATACGGAGATCCGCGAGCGCGGCAACAAGCTCTCCGTGGGCCAGCGCCAGCTGATCGCCTTCGCCCGGGCGCTCTGCGCCAACCCGGCGATCCTGATCCTCGATGAGGCGACCTCCAACATTGACACCTACACCGAGCAGATCATCCAGACCGCCCTTCAGACCCTGCTCCGCGGCCGGACCTCCTTCGTGATCGCCCACCGGCTCTCCACCATCCGTAACGCCGACCGTATCATGTTCATCGACCACGGTACGGTGGTGGAGGAGGGTACCCACGAAGAGCTGCTCGCCAAGGGCGGCCGGTACGCCGAACTCTACCTGGGCCAGTTCGAGGCCCTTGAGGCGCAGGCAGCTACCGTTCATTAATGCGAGAAAGCCCTGGCCTCCATCGGAGGTTGGGGCTTCTTTTTTTACGCTGATTACGCAGATTTACGGGATTACGCTGATTAATGATTTATGTCTTAATCTGCGTAATCAGTAAAATCTGCGTAATCAGCGTAAAAATGTCCCTTCCCATGTATTTCCCACCCGAGTAACGAACGTTTCGCGGGGCGGACCGTAGTAGGGGGTAGAAGACTTCCGCGCGAGGAGGGATCCCCCCATGAGGCTGCTCCGCCTTGCGGCTGTGGCCGTGGCGGTCGTCCTGGGAGCAGCGCTGCTGGCGACGCTGCTTCGCTCACGGCCTGCGGCCCTGCCCGGTGAGACGGTGTCCATCGAACCTGCGCAGGCCCCGGAGTCCCACGCCGAGGAGCGGCTGGTGGTCAAGGGCGAGCGCACGCCCGGCGCCCAGGTGGAGATTCGGGTCAACGGAAAGCTGCAGGCCGCGGGGAACCCGGAGGGATCCACCTATTACGCGACGGTCCGGCTCGATCCCGGCCTCAATCGCATCGAGGCTACCGCCATCAAGAACGGCGCCCGGTCGAGCAGAACCTTCGACGTATTCCGCAGCAGCATTACGTTCACCGACATGGGTACGCACTGGGCCAAGCCCCACGCCGAAATCCTGGCCACCATGGGCATCGTCAGCGGCATGGGGAACGGCGCATTCGCCCCCGAGGAGCGGGTGACCCGGGCCCAGTTCGCCAAGATGGTGGTGCTGGCGCTCAACCTCCCGGTCGACCAGAGCGCAACGCTTTCGTTCCGGGACGCCCGCACCGTTCCCGACTGGGGGCGCCCCTACGTGGCAGCAGCGGTCCAGGCCGGGCTGATCAAGGGCTACGACGACAACACCTTCCGCGCCGACCAGCCGATCACCCGGGCCCAGATCGCAGCGGTGGTGGCCCGGGGCCTGTGGCTCAAGGGCAATCAGCCCGGCGGCCAGGCCAGGCCCTTCGCTGACCGGAACGCCATTCCCACCTGGGCCTCGGCCGACGTGGAGAAGGCCGCCCAGGCCGGCATCATCACCGGCTACGAGGACGGCACTTTCCGGGCCGAGCGTACAGCCTCCCGCGGCGAGGCTGCGGCCATGATCCGGCGGCTCTGGGCTGCCACCCAATAACCCCTCCCGATCGCCCCCTGCCCGCCGTCATGCGGTGGACAGGGGGTGCATACTTTGTCCCTGGAGGGGAGCCATGTATGACCCGACGGGAGTCTCTGTTGCGGGGCGCCGCTGCCCTCGCTATTGCCGGTTTGGTGATCAAGCTCTCCAACCTGCTGGTGCGCGTGCCCCTGGCACGCCTGTTAGGGTCGGAGGGCCTGGGAATCTACTCGATGGCCATGCCCGCGTTCTATGCCGTCTTCCACCTGGCGGCGGGGGGTGTGCCGGTGGCCGTGCAGAACCTGGTGGCCGAGTACACGGCGGTGGGCCGCCCCCAGGTGGCTGAGCAGGTCCGACGGCTCGCCCTGAGCTATACCACCATCGTGGGCGGGGCGGCGGCATGCCTCCTGTTTGCGGGCGCCCCGCTCCTGGCAGGACTGCTGGGCGAGCAGCGGGCCGCCTGGCCCCTGATGGCCATCGCACCTGCGGTGGTCCTATTCGCCAACGACTCGATCTACCGCAACTACCTGCAGGGCCGTAAGCTAATGACCCCCAGCGCCACGGCGAGCACCTTGGAGCAGTTCGCCAAGGTGATGGTCACCGTGCTGGCGGCGTACTTGCTGTTGCCCTACGGCAAGGAGATGGGGGCGGCGGGGGCCACCCTGGGCGTGACCGCAGGGGCGGCCATCTCGATGATCTTCATGGCCTACGTATGCCGCCAGATTCAGCAGGAGGACAACCTCCGGGGGACCGCCCGGCTGGAGTCCCGGGTTGTACTGATCCGGCGGATGATCAAGCAGGCGTGGCCGGTGACCGTGGGCAATGTGACGCTGCCCTTTCTGAGTCTGTTAGACGTAGGGATCATCCAGCGCGGATTCATTCGGGCGGGGTACAAGCCGGAGCTGGCCACCTCGATGTACGGCGCCTACCAGGGCATTGCCGTGCAGGTGGTCTGGTTCCCGATCGTGCTGACCAACGCCCTGGCCAACGCCCTGGGGCCGATCTTATCGGCGGCGGCGGCCCGCGGGGACCACGATCTGGTCCGCGAGCGTGCGCTGCTCGGCCTCCGGGCCACCGGGCTGGTCTGTCTGCCGATCACCTTCGGGGTGGCGGTCCTGTCCGGACCGATCGCCAGGCTCTTCGGCGACCCGCAGGCCGCCCAACCCTTGTTGATCATGGCGCCGGTCGCCTACCTGGGCCCCCTGGCCTGGCTGATGATCGCCCAGTTGCAGTCGCTGGGCCACACGGGCCCGCCCATGCGCAACCTCGGGCTGTGCATGGCCCTGAAGATCGTCCTGGATGCCTTCCTGGCTCCCATCCACGGCATCGACGTCAACGGTGTGGCCGCTGCCAGCGTAACCAACTTTGCCGTCATGTGCTACCTGAACGCCCGGGAGCTTGAGAAGGTGCTGGACATGCCCCTGCCGTGGTCCCGCCTGCTGCGTGGCCCCCTGGTAGCCTCGCTGGTGATGGGCGCCGCCGTCTTCGGGCTCGCCGTAAGCGGCCTGCTCCCCTCCGGGGGCTGGGCGCCCCTGGTGATCTCGTTCCTGCTGGCCCCGTTCGTCTATCTCTTTACCCTGCTGGCTACCCGGGCGATCACCCCGTCGGAGATCGCCGGCATGGCCGGACCGGCCGGGCCCCGCCTGGAGCGCTGGCTCCACCTGATCTGGCCCTGGTCCTAGCGGACAATGTTGATACCTGGTAATAATACGTGGTAGTATGTAGCGCAAGGGAGGGAAATCCATGCGCTACGGGGCTACCATTACCGGTGTGGGCGCCTATGTTCCGGAACAACGCCTCACCAACGATGATCTCGCCAAATTGGTCGATACAGATGATGAGTGGATCAGGACGCGAACCGGCATCCGGGAGCGGCGTGTGGCTGCACCTGCCGAGGGCACCAGCCATCTGGCCGCACGGGCTGCCAGGGAGGCCCTTGACCATGCGGGGCTCCGCCCGGAGGAGATCGGGCTGATTCTCGTCGCCACCTGCACGCCGGACATGGTGTTTCCGCCGACGGCCTGCCTGGTTCAGGCTCAACTGGGCGCCGTAAACGCCAACGCCTTTGACGTCAATGCAGTTTGCAGCGGTTTCCTCAACGCCCTCGTCACCGGGGCACAGTTCGTCCAGGGGGGAGCCTACCAGCATGTTCTGGTGATCGGAGCGGAAACGCTGACGAGGGTGGTGAACTACCAGGACCGCAACACCTGCGTCCTCTTTGGAGATGGGGCGGGGGCCGTGGTCCTGTCACGCACCACCCCCGACTACGGCCTGCTGGACTTCACGCTCTCGGCGAATGGGGAACTGGCCGGGCTGCTGTATTGCCCGAGCCCCATCACCCCAGCAGCCACCCGGGAGGCCCTCGCAGCCCACTCGGAGCCCTATATCTGGCAGAATGGCAAGGCGGTCTTCAAGGTGGCCGTAAATGGCATGGCCGGGGCGGTGGAGACCCTGCTCCAGCGGCAAGCGCTGTCGGCCAGCCAGCTGCGTCTCCTGGTGCCGCACCAGGCCAATCGGCGGATCATGGGCGCCCTCGCAGACCAACTGGGGCTCTCCACCAACCAGGTGGCGTCCTGTATCGAGGAGTACGGAAACACGTCTGCCGCCACCATTCCCCTGGCCCTGCACAAGTCGGTTCACACCAGCGAACTCAGCCAAGGCGACCTGATCATGTTCACCGCATTTGCCGGCGGGCTACTGTGGGGGGCCGCTCTGCTGCGCTGGGGTTTCAAACCTGTATAGACAGCAAAACCACCCGGCCGCTGGTCGGGTGGTGTACTATTTCTGCCAGCCTTTGTTGTAGCCAGGCGGCTACATGGCCTCTGACTTGGGCTCCTCCATGGCGGGGCGCCCGGCTTCGGTCTTCAGCTCTGCGTAGAGCTTTTCCATGGAGCGCAGCATAATGGTGCGCTCCTCGGGCGACCAGATCTTGGCGATTTCCGCCAGCTCCTTGGCCACCTCGCGCTTGATTTCCCAAACCTTGGTGCCCTTTTCCGTCAGGCGGATGTTCACCACGCGCCGGTCTTCGGTGCTGCGTTCGCGCACCAGCCAGCCGTCGCGCTCGAGGCGATCCGCCACCCCCGTGAGGTTCCCCCTGGAGCAGTTCAGTTCGTCGGCAAGGCTTCCCAGCGTAGTGGCGTCGCCGTACATGGCGGCCAGCAGCAGCTGGTACTGGGGCATGGTCAGGCCGTACTTCCGGCTGAGGAAGCGATGGCAACGCTTCTCCACCAGGTCCGAAATGGTTTGGATCAACGGGAGGATGTTTTCTGGGGTGAACTTGTCGACTGGCGACATTTGAGCTTCCTGTTTCACGAATGCTCACCATCCTTTCACCAGAGTGGGTGGGCTCTTGTCAATAGCCCCCTTACTACCACGAATTATCCCATAAGAACCAAATAATGTCAATAAAAGGAAATCCAGAAACTGGGTTCTCTGTGTAATAAGCGTACTCTGTATTGGGAGGGAACCCCATCTCTGTATTCCATGACTAGTGTTGCCAGTGGAACGTTCACTCATACATATGCCTTGGAAAAAACCGTATGACTTCACAATCTCTCTAGCCAACCCTTTCGGCCCGTGATACAATCGGTCCCAATATTCGTGCCAGATGGCGGTGCAGAAGGGGGCCGGGGGATCGTGCCAGCTGTAGCCTTTCAAGGGGAGCTTGGCGCCTACGGGAACGAGGCGGTTCATTCGTATTTCGGACGCGAGGCCCAGGCTGTTCCGTGCCGGAGTTTTCAGGAGGTCTTCGCAAACGTCTCGGCCGGGAAGGTCGACTTCGGCCTGGTGCCGGTGGAGAACTCCCTCGCAGGATCGATCAACGACAACTATGACCTGCTGCGGCAGCATGACCTGTTCGTGACCGGGGAGATCTGCCACCCCGTTCATCACTGCCTGATGGCCTTGCCCGGCCAGTCCCTGAGCGATATCAAGCGGGTGATCTCCCACCCGCAGGCCCTGGCCCAGGTAGATGTCTACCTGCGGCAACTGGGCGTGGAGGTGGTGGCCACCTACGACACCGCCGGCAGCGCGAAGCTGATTCGCGAAGAGGAGTTGCAGGGAGTCGCCGCTGTTGCCGGCGCCGGGGCTGCGGAGCTCTACAACCTGGAGATTCTGGCCCGCAATATCCAGACGGTGCCGGACAACACCACCCGGTTCGTGGTGCTCAGCCGGACTCCCGCTGAACGGGGACCCGGCCCCCACAAGACCATGCTGGTTCTCTCGACCGCACATCAACCGGGATCGCTGTACCGGGCGCTGGGCGCCCTGGCCGAGCGTAAGATCAACCTCCTGAAGATTGAGTCCCGGCCCTCCCGAAACCGTGCCTGGGAGTACGTCTTCTACCTGGACTTTGAGGGGCACCGGGAGGACGCCCAGGTCCGGGAAGCGCTCTCCGAGCTGGCGACCCACACGGTGTTCTGCAAGGTCCTGGGTTCCTTCACGCGAGACGTCTCGGTACCCGGCGCGTAGCCGTAAGCAATCAACTGTTTGTTTTGGACTTTCGTTATGAGATATATTCCGTTGTGGAATCAGCGAAGTTCGAACAATGTTGTTGACGGCGATATAAATGGGGCGTAAAATCGTCTTCAATACCCTGCGGCGCACATAGGTGTTAAAGCGCTAAAGGCTTGTCAAAGATTCTAACAGCGATGACGGGACAAGTAAGCCGGTGGTCACCCAGCCCTAGCGAACGGCGGTCAGTGTAAGCGCCGTGCGGGTCTCCGGAAGAACCTCACCCCGTAGCTGCTCGACTGAACGCCCCACCGGGTCAGTAGGTCAGAGCCGGTCCATGGCGGATCGTTACCAAAGCCATTACGAGGCTCCTCGGCAGGGGAGCGAAGTAGGGTGGTACCACGACCGGGAAGTCGTCCCTATCGGAAGGCGCGAAATGCGATCTCCGATAGGGACTTTTTGTTTTTCCAGAGCAGAGAGTTGAGGAGGTGTGGCGGGTGAAGCGCATCCTGGCAGTGCTGGTTGAGAATCACCCTGGCGTATTGGCACGGGTGGCGGGTTTGATTCGGCGGCGTGGGTACAACATCGAGAGTCTGGCAGTCGGGGTGACCGACGACCCCGACATCTCCCGGATAACCCTGGTGGTCGACGGGGATGAGGCCCAGATCCAGCAGGTGACCAAGCAGCTTCACAAGCTGATCGAGGTCATTAAGGTGAGCGACCTGGACGCCGAACATGCGGTGGCTCGGGAGCTTGCGCTGGTGAAGGTCCATGCGGATCCGTCCCGGCGGCCCCAGATTCTGCAGCTGGCCAGCATTTTCCGAGCCAACGTGGTGGACGTCGGTAAGAAGGCCCTGACGATCGAAGTGACCGGAACCCATGACAAGGTGGAGGCCCTGATCGGTCTTGCACGGGAGTTCGGGGTACAGGAAGTGGTCCGCACAGGCGTGATCGCCCTGGAACGAGGCGCTGGAGCTATACGTATTGACAAGGAGGACTCCCGATATGACCAAGATGTTCTACGAGTCTGATGCTGATCTGAAGTACCTTGCCGGCAAGAAGATTGCCGTGATCGGATACGGTTCCCAGGGCCACGCTCACTCGCTCAACCTCAAGGAATCCGGCATGGATGTCATGGTGGGCCTCCGGCCCGGTCGCCCCTCCTGGGAGCGGGCGCAGATGGCCGGTCTGAAGGTCGGCACAGTCTCTGAAGCCGCCGCCTGGGCCGACATCATCATGATCCTGATCAACGATGAGAAGCAGGGCGGGGTCTTCGAGAGCGAAATTCGCCCCCATCTGAAACCCGGCAAGGCGCTGGCCTTCGGCCACGGCTTCTCGGTACACTTCGGACAGGTTGTGGCGCCCAAGGACGTCGACGTCTTCATGATCGCCCCGAAGGGCCCGGGCCACCTGGTCCGCCGGACTTACACCGAGGGCAAGGGCGTCCCCTGCCTGATGGCCGTCCACCAGGACGCCACCGGCAACTGCCGGCAGATCGCCCTCGCCTGGGCCAAGGGCATCGGCGGCGCCCGCGCCGGCGTGATCGAGACCACCTTCCGTGAGGAGTGCGAGTCCGACCTGTTCGGCGAGCAGGCTGTCCTCTGCGGCGGCGCCACCCAGCTGGTCAAGTACGGCTTCGAGACCCTTGTGGAGGCCGGCTACGCCCCCGAGATCGCCTACTTCGAGTGCCTGCACGAGCTGAAGCTGATCGTCGACCTGATGTACGAAGGCGGCATGGCCTCCATGCGCTACAGCGTCTCTGACACCGCCGAGTTCGGCGACTACCACTCCGGCCCCCGGGTCGTAGGCCCCGAGGTCAAGGAGCGCATGAAGCAGGTCCTCGCCGAAATCCAGGACGGCACCTTCGCCAAGACCTGGATCCTCGAGAACCAGGTCGGCCGGCCCCAGTTCAACGCCATGCGCCGCCGCAACGCCGACCACCAGATCGAGCAGGTCGGCAAGGAGCTCCGGGCGATGATGTCCTGGCTCCCCAAGGCCGTCGGCACCGCCGGCAACGAGTAACACACTAACTTTTCTGTGCGCAGACGCGAGGCCCAGTCAGTGCCAAAACCCAGACCTTCCTCCGCTCACGCAGCGGTGCGAAGAGGGGGTCCGATTGAGCCCCGACGTGCGATCGGTTTTGCGGTGCCCCGAAGCGACATCCGGACCGCAGCTTACGGGCGCTTAGCAGACCCGACTGTAGCAAAAATCGGGCGGT
This sequence comes from Symbiobacteriaceae bacterium, assembly GCA_050789255.1. GTDB lineage: Bacteria > Bacillota > Sulfobacillia > Symbiobacteriales > Symbiobacteriaceae > JBOZRQ01. The sequence goes on along the minus strand of JBOZRQ010000049.1, from coordinate 106,871 downwards.
GCGTCCCTTAACTGTGTACCCAACCGCGGTTCCCGATTTTTGCGGACCGAACTCACGCTTAGCGCCCGTTAGCAAGGGCTGGCGAGAGAGGGGTACCGCAAAACCGAACAGCTTAACCACACGAGGTAGGTGAGGGCGATGACGAGGCGGATTCATATCTTCGATACCACGCTGCGTGACGGAGAACAGTCCCCGGGTTTTGGTCTGAACGCCGAGCAAAAGCTTGAGGTGGCCAACCAGCTTGCGAGGCTGGGTGTTGACGTAATCGAGGCTGGCTTCCCCATCGCCTCACCGGGCGACTTCGAGGGCGTACGGCAGATCGCCGAAAAGGTAAAGGGCCCGACCATCGCCGGCCTGGCCCGTGCCAACCCCACCGATATTGAGCGGTGCTACCAGGCGGTCAAGAACGCTGCCAAGCCCCGCATTCATACCTTCATCGCTACCAGCCCGATCCACATGCAGCACAAGCTGCGCAAGAAGCCCGAGGAGGTCGTGCAGGCGGCCCGGGAAGCGGTGGCCTTCGCCAAGTCCTTCGGCTGCGAGGTTGAGTTCTCCGCCGAGGACGCCACCCGCTCCGACTGGTCCTTCCTGACGCAGATCTTCACCGTGGCGGCCCGGGCGGGTGCGACCATTCTGAACGTGCCCGACACGGTCGGCTACACGACCCCGCAGGAGTACTTCAGCCTGATCCGCCACCTGATCGACCACGTCGATGCGCCCGAGGGCGTCATCTTCAGCGTCCACTGCCACAACGACCTGGGCATGGCGGTCGCCAACACCCTGGCGGCGCTGGAAGCCGGGGCCACCCAGGTGGAGTGCACGGTCAACGGCATCGGTGAGCGGGCCGGCAACGCTGCCCTGGAAGAGATCGTGATGGCCATGCGGGTCCGGCAGGACCGGCTGGGCTTCGAAACCGGCATCAACACCCAGGAGATCTACCGGTCCTCCCGGCTGCTACAGAACATGACCGGCGTCTCCGTGCAGCCCAACAAGGCGATCGTTGGCGCCAACGCCTTCGCTCACGAGTCGGGCATTCACCAGGACGGCATGCTGAAGCACCACACCACCTACGAGATCATGCGCCCCGACGATGTGGGCGTCCCGGCGACCGCCCTGGTGCTGGGCAAGCACTCCGGGCGCCACGCCTTCCGGGCCCGCCTCGAGCAGCTGGGCTACACCCTGACCGAGGCCGAGATCGATTCTGCGTTCCTTCGCTTTAAGGACCTCGCCGACCGCAAGAAGTCGGTCAGCGACTTCGACCTCGAAGCGATTGTCGGTGACGAGCAGGCCAACCGGAGCGTACAGGAGGTGTGCCGACTTGAGTCGTTCCAAGTCGTCTCAGGCAACAACACTGTTCCCACTGCCACTGTTCGGATCCACCGCGAGGGCGGGGTCAGCCAGGAGGCGGCTTCCGGGGACGGCCCTGTGGATGCCCTCTACAACGCCATCGACCGGGCGACGGGCTTCGAGGGGCAGCTCCTCGACTACCGGCTCAAAGCGGTTACTGGAGGCCAGGATGCCCTAGGCGAGGTCTCGGTGCGGGTCAAGTCCGGCGACCGGATCGCCGCCGGCCGCGGCACCTCCACCGATGTGATTGAAGCCTCGGCCCGAGCCTACATGAACGCCGTCAACAAGATCCTCTCCGGCGCCGCCGTGGCGGTGTCCGACGACCCCGCCCCCGGCTGGCAGATGCGGGCTTGGGGAGACTGACGACTCACCTATTAAATCGCGATAGGGGATACGCACATGAGCATCCAGGTGTACATCGACGGCAAGTTCTACCCCAAGGAAGAGGCCAAGATCTCGGTCTTCGACCACGGCTTCCTCTACGGCGACGGGGTCTTCGAGGGCATCCGGGCTTACAACGGCCGGGTGTGGCGACTGACTGAGCACCTGGATCGCCTCTACGCCTCCGCCAAGTCGATCTGGCTGGAGATCCCCATCTCCTGGAGCGAGATGGAGGAGGTCGTCCTCGAGACGATCCGCCGGAACGACCTCAAGGATGCCTACATCCGGCTGGTGATCTCCCGGGGCTACGGCGACCTGGGCCTGGACCCCCGCAAGTGCCCGAAGGCCACGGTGGTTTGCATCGCAGACAGCATCAGCCTCTTCCCCGAAGAGGTCTACCGGGAAGGCATGAAGGTGATCTCAGTGGCGAGCCGGCGCAACCCGGCGGACTCGCTCTCCCCGCAGATCAAGACCCTGAACTACCTCAACGGCATCCTGGCCAAGATCAGCGCCGTCACCCTGGGCTACCCCGAGGTGATCATGCTGAACAAGGAAGGCTACGTCTGCGAGGGCACCGGCGACAACATCTTCATCATCAGCAAGGGCAAGGTGATCACCCCGGCCAAGCACCTGGGCATCCTCCCCGGCATTACCCGGGACGCCGTCCTCGAGATGGCACAGGAGCTCGGCTACCCGGTGGAGGAGGGCGTCTTCACCCTTCATGATGTCTACACGGCGGACGAGTGCTTCCTCACCGGTACCGCTGCTGAAGTCGTACCTGTGGTTGCGGCCGACAGCCGTTCCATTGGCAGCGGCAAGCCTGGCGAGGTGACCAACCAGCTGATCAAGCGCTTCCGGGAGCGCACCCAGAGCGAGGGCACGGTCATTTACCGCTAGCCCTTCCCCTGGCAGTACCTAAAACACCCGGCCCGCCCTAAGTTGGGCGGGCCGAATCATTACCCATCCACACAGGTTAAGGAAGGGGGCCGTCCTATGTTGAAGGTTGCGGTTGTTCTGTTTGACGGCGTTGAGGAACTCGATTTCGCCGGTCCCTACGAGGTCTTCGCCCAGGCTGCGGACGTCTTCACCGTGGCGGCCTCCGAGACTGTGCGGGGAAGCCACGGCCTGAAGGTCTCTGCGGACCATACCTTCGCCACCGCACCGGAAGCCGACGTGCTGGTAGTGCCCGGCGGACCGATCACCCGGGAGAACCCCGAGGCCCTGGAGAGCGTGGTCGAGTACGTAAAGCATGCCGCGGGCGGCGCCCGCATCATCCTGTCGGCCGGTACCGGCGCCTTCCTGCTGGCCCGGGCCGGGCTGCTCGACGGCCGCTCCTGCACCACGCACTACCGCCGGCGCCACCTGCTGGCGGCCCAGTTCCCCAGCGTACGCATCCGCTATGCCCGTGTGGTGGCAGACGGCAAGGTGGTCACCACCGCTGGCGTCTCCGCCGGCATCGACGGCAGCCTGCACGTCATCTCCCGGCTGTTCGGGATGGAGCGGGCCCGCAAGCTGGCGAAGGCGATCGAGTATCCCTGGCACTCCAGCCACATCCTGAACGACGGCAGCATGTCCGAGCCGTACCTCTTCGCTGAGGAGATGCCCCAGGCGTCCGGCGGGGGCTGGTAATAACACAAACTAGGGGGTTCGCAGCATGCGCAGCGATACGATCAAGAAAGGTCCTGAGCGAGCCCCCCACCGGGCCCTGCTGAAGGCGACCGGCGTCACCGACGCCGACATGGGCAAGCCGTTTATCGGCATCGCCAACAGCTACATCGACATCGTCCCGGGGCATGTCCACCTAAAGGAGTTCGGCGACCTGGTGAAGGAGGCCGTCCGGGAGGCCGGCGGCGTCCCCTTCATCTTCAATACGATCGGCGTCGACGACGGCATTGCCATGGGCCACATCGGCATGCGCTACAGCCTGCCCTCCCGTGAGCTGATCGCCGACTGCGTCGAGAGCGTCATCGAGGCGCACCAGCTCGATGCGATGATCTGCATCCCGAACTGCGACAAGATCACCCCCGGTATGCTGATGGCGGCCGTGCGCATCAACGTGCCGACGATCTTCGTCTCGGGCGGCCCCATGGCAGCCGGGCGCCTTAAGTCCGGCCAGCGGGCCGACCTGATCACGGTCTTCGAGGGGGTGGGCGCCCACAGCCGGGGCGCCATGTCCGACGAGGAGCTGAAGGAGCTGGAGGACAACGCCTGCCCCACCTGCGGCTCCTGCTCGGGCATGTTCACCGCCAACTCCATGAACTGCCTCTGCGAGGCCCTGGGCCTGGCCCTGCCCTGGAACGGCACCGCCCTCGCCAAGTCCGAGGAGCGCGTCGCCCTGGCGAAGGCTGCGGCGAAGCGCATCGTGGAGATGGCCATGAACCACGGCCCCAAGCCCCGGGAGGTCGTCACCCGCGAGTCGCTGGACAACGCCTTCGCCCTGGACATCGCCATGGGCGGCAGCACCAACACCGTGCTGCACACCCTGGCCATTGCCAACGAGGCGGGCGTGGACTACCCGCTCGAACGGATCAACGAGCTCTCCGCCAAGGTTCCTTATATCTGTAAGGTCTCGCCGGCGACCCCCAACGTGCATATCGAAGATGTGCACCAGGCGGGCGGTATTATGGCGATTCTGAAGGAGCTCTCCGCCAAGGAGGGCACCCTGCACCCCGACTGCATGACGGTGAGCGGCAAGACCCTCGGCGAGCTGTACAGCAAGGCCGAGAACCGCAACCCCGAGGTGATCCGCACCGTAGAGAACGCCTTCACGGCTACCGGCGGCCTGGCGATGCTCTTCGGCAACCTGGCGCCCAACGGCGCCGTGCTGAAGGTGGGCGCCGTGGACCCCTCGGTGCAGGTCTTCCGGGGCAAGGCGATCATCTTCGAGTCCCAGGAAGAGGCGCTGATCGGCATCTTCGGCGGCAAGGTAGAGGCGGGCCACGTGGTGGTGATCCGCTACGAGGGGCCCAAGGGCGGCCCTGGCATGCCGGAGATGCTCTCCCCCACCTCGGCGATCGTGGGCATGGGCCTGGGCAAGGACGTGGCCCTGATCACCGACGGCCGCTTCTCGGGCGGCACCCGGGGCATCTGCCTGGGCCATATCTCGCCGGAGGCGGCAGAGGGCGGCCCCATCGCTTTCCTGAAGGATGGCGACCCCATTACCATCGATATTCCCGGCCGGACGATCTCCGTGGAGATCTCCGAGGCCGAACTGCTCGACCGGGCCGCCGGCTGGCGGCGCCCCGAGCCCAAGGTGAAGAGCGGCTGGCTGGGCCGTTACGCCCGCATGGTGACCAGCGCCAACACCGGGGCGATCCTGAAACTACCTGACTGATGAAGGAGGCCGAAGTTCACATGGAGATGCAAGCCGCGGCAGCCTTGCTCAAGGCGCTGCAGGAAGAGGGAGTCGACGTGATCTTCGGCTACCCCGGAGGCGCCAATCTCTACATTTATGATGCGCTCTACGACAGCCCGATCCGCCATGTGCTGACCCGCCACGAGCAGGGCGCCATCCATGCGGCGCAGGGCTATGCCCGCTCCACGGGCAAGGTCGGAGTCGTTTTGGCCACCTCTGGCCCGGGTGCGACGAACCTCGTAACCGGCCTGTGCGACGCCATGATGGACTCGACACCAATTGTGGCCATTACTGGCCAGGTTATCCGCCCTCTGATCGGGCGCGATGGGTTCCAGGAGGCCGACGTGACCGGCATTACCATGCCAGTGACCAAGCACAACTATATGGTGACCGAACCCGGAGACCTCCTGCGGGTGGTGAAGGAGGCCTTCCATATCGCCCGCACCGGGCGCCCCGGTCCGGTCCTGATCGACGTCCCCAAGGATGTCAGCAACATGAAGATTCCGTACGTCTACCCCAAGCAGGTCCGCCTGCGCGGATACAACCCCACCACGGCGGGCAACAACCGCCAGGTGGAGAAGGCGGCCGAGGCGATCAGGGAGGCTCAGCATCCGGTGCTGATCTGCGGCGGCGGCGTGGTCCACTCCGCCGAGGCAGCGGGGCCCTTCCGGGAGCTGGCTGAGCGCCTGGCGGCGCCCGTGGTCCATACCCTGATGGGGCTCGACGGCTTCCCCATGACCCACCCGCAGTCCTTCGGCCTGCTCGGCATGCACGGCACCTTCGCCGCCAATCGGTCCGTGGCCAACGCCGACCTGTTGCTAGCGATCGGCATGCGCTTCGACGACCGGGTGACGGGCCTGACGGCCAAGTTCGCCCCCAAGGCCAAGATCATCCATGTGGATGTGGACCCCGCTGAGATCTCCAAGAACCTCGTGAGCCACATCCCGATCGTGGGCGACTGCGCCGCAGTGCTCCGGCAGCTGAACGAAGCGCTGAGCGACTGGCGGGTGGAGCCGGGCGAGTGGCTGGCCCAGGCCAGGGCCTGGCACGATCAGTTCCCGCTCTGGGGCCTGCGCAAGGGCGAGGTGGTCGCCACCGATCCCGACGGCCATCCCAAGCCCCAGCAGGTACTCCAGGCCGTGGACAAGATCTTCGGGCCTGACACCATCGTTACCACCGACGTGGGCCAGCACCAGATGTGGTCTGCCCACTACCTGACCCGCACGCAGCCCCGGACCTGGATCTCCTCCTGCGGACTGGGCACCATGGGCTTCGGCCTGCCGGCCGCCATGGGCGCCGCCGTGGCGCACCCCGGCAAGGACGTGATCTGCGTGTCGGGCGACGGCTCGATCCAGATGTGCATTCAGGAGCTGGGCACCATCGCCGCCGAGCGCCTGCCGGTGAAGGTGATCCTTCTGAATAACGGCTACCTGGGCATGGTCCGCCAGTGGCAGGAGATGTTCTACAAGGGCCGCTACAAGGAGGTCGACCTGCGCCCGGGCATGCCGGACTTCGTGATGCTGGCCAACGCCTACGGCATCAAGGGGATGCGGGTGGACCGCCTCGGCGACGTCGAGGCCGCCCTGCAGGAGGCCCGGGACCACGAGGGGCCGGTCTTCATCGACTTCCGCTGCGAGTCGGAGGAGAATGTTTTCCCGATCGTGCCGCCGGGCGGCGCCAACGTGGAAGCGATCATGAAGAGCTAAATGAGAAGAGCCGCTGCGACATCCTCGCAGCGGCTCCGCTGTTTTACTCGGCGAATTGGACGTAGCCCGACGACACCAGGATCCAGCCGTCGTCGAGGTGGAACCACTGCCCGTCATGGTTATGGATGAAGCTGGGCTGGGTATTCCAGGCGGCGTCGTTGCCCAAATCGATCACCGTGCCGTCCTTCAGGCAGGTGACCGCCGGTGCGCTCAGGGAGGGCTCGGTGCGCACGTTCAAGCAGCTGCCGGTGCCCGTGACCTGGAGCTTCAGGTGCCAGTCGAAGGTGCCGGCCTTCTCCACCTTGACCGGCAGGGGCATGGCGTAGTCGCCGCAGGGGCCGCCGCTGCCGTAGTGGGTCCGAACTGCAAAGCGGATCTCATCAGCGGTGGCGCCCCAGAGATCGAAGGCTCTGTGCGGGAGGAGCGAGCCGTCGGCACTCTTGATGGAGACCTGCGCCAATACGTTGCCGCCCGCGTCCCGGGCGCCCACGAAGTAGCCGCGCTCATCCCACTGACGGAAGCTGAGTCGGTCGTCGCTGCCCGGGCCGGGCACCAGGTCCAGGCGCTGTGCATTGCTCAAGGCCGGGGTTTCCACCGCCTGCCCGTCACGGGTCAGGATGCGCATTCCCTGCTTGGTGAAGACCACGAGACCATCCCCGAGCCAGCGGTTCCCGCCCAGGCCAACCGAACCGTAGCACATGCTGGCGCCCAGGGCCCGGTTGGGGTTGTGGGCCTCGGAGAGCCTGGCATAGAAGACGGTGGGGGTGAAATCCGCCATGACGACCTCCCAGGCCACCCATTCACCGTCGGGCGAGACCTTGATGAACTGCGCCTCAATGGTCGCCTCGGCCAGGATATCACCCTGCCAGTTCAGCCGGCGGACCCGCTTGTCCCGAGGCGTCTCGAAGATGCCCACCACCTCGGTTCCGCCCTTGACCGGCATGAACCGGCCGCTGCCGAGGACCTGCAGTTGCCTGCCGGAAGCGGCGTCTACCAGATAGCTCTGGTCATCCCGCGAGAGGAAGATCCTGGACCCATCGGGCGAGAAGAGGGCGCCGTCCGGCTCCGTGATCCCGCCGGTGACACCGGGCAGGGTGAAGCTGTTCACGGGCTCCAGGTTCTCCGTCCGCACGACCGTGTACCGGCCGCTGCCCCGCAAATGACCGGAGATGATCCCGTGGGCGGCATCGTAGCCGTAGACCGTGCCGGGATCGGGGCGGGTCTCCTCGAAGAGCAGGTATGTGGCGTTGGCGGCTACCAAGTCTTGCTGGTACCGGTCCCACTGGTGGATGGCGCCGCTGGTGCGGTCGACCACCCAGCCGGTGTCGGCGGAGCTGGCGATCACCAGGCGGCCGTCGGCCGAGGCGCCGTACCCCACGGTATTTCGCTGGGCGCCGGGAACCGCCCAGCCCTCAATCGCCCCGGTCTCCAGGTTCAGGAAATAGATTGAGTCGCCCTCGGCGATAACCGCCGCGCCCGGTGCCAGCGAAAGGCGCTGCAGGGCGCCCGGCGCAGACGTGGCGCGAAACGGCACAGGCCCCTCGGCCACGGGGCGGGTCGTGATGGCCACGGTCCGGCGCTCCTCCAGCCAGGTCACCTGAGCGTCCAAGGCCTCGCTCACAAAGCGCAGGGGCACAAAGGTCCGGTCGTTTACCAGCGCAGCGGGCTGGTCGAGGTGAACGGCCTTGCCGCTCACGGCGGCCGTGTCTGATCCGATTTGGAGCGTGACGGACGTCTCTCCCTTGACGGCGGTGACGGTCTGGGTTGCCTGGTTCCAGCTGACGTCGGCGCCCAGGGCCTCGAACATGGCCCGCATGGGGACCATGGTGCGGCCGGACTCAATGAAGGGGGCCTGTTCCGAGGGAATGGACAAGTAGGTGTTATCAATGACGATTCGGGGCGGCTCCGCTGCACTCACCGGGGCGGCGAGCGTCAGAACCAGCAGGGCGGAAGCCAGCAGGCGGCGCATGATGGGAATCCCTCCACGACATTCTGTCACTGTCATAACGTCGGCACCGTTCGTTTGGTTACGGCTGGCCCACCCTATCCATGATTTCAAATATTCCACCAACCAATATTACTTTATAGGATCTAAACATACCGAGAGAAGGAAAACCGAATCTAGTCACAGAAACGATCCCTTATGCTGCTTCTGTCGCCCGTTAATCGTCGTGAATGAAACTTTCCCAGTAGGCGGGGGGAAACGTGTGTTGCAACAGTCTCTTAATCAACGAGATTTCTTCCGGATTCCGCTGCCGAACCATCCAGGGAACATGAAAATCATTGAGGTGGGTCAGCGCCCGATTACTACCGACCCCAAATCTGTCGCGATTATCGACGCCAGCGGGAGCGGGCTCTGCGTCGTGTGTCAGGAGGATCTCCCGATCCGGCGAGGGGTCATTGCCGTATTCGACTTCGAGTTGATGGGCTCCCGGTTTGAGTTCCGGGGCACCTTCATGCGCAAGATCGACGACCTCAAGAAGTTTGAGTATGGCGTACGCTTCATCGACGTGGATGAAAACCAGCGGGGCGCCCTGATCAGTGTTCTGGGTCGCCTTCAGGTAACACGGCATCGGTCGACCGGGGCGTAGGGCCCCGGTCGTTTTTTGTCCTATGCGTACGTAAATAAGCTTTGTCTATCGGGGACCATGAAGAAATTGATGTTCTCTTGGCAAGGAATTCCGTCCCTGCGAGCATAACTTTCCTCGTGGAAGCACAGGCGCCGTCCGGCGCCAAAACGGAGGGGTCACCATGCCGCTGGTACCGCTGAAAACGCTGTTGGACGCCGCCGAGAAGGGGTCCTATGCCGTTGGCGCCTTCAACTGCAATAACATGGAGATCGTGCAGGCCATTGTAGAAGCTGCGGACGAACTCCGCTCGCCCGTCATTATCCAGGCGAGTCAGGGGGCCATTAAGTATGCCGGCCTGCACTACGTGGTCGGGCTTGCCAAGCTGGCCGCCGACGCCGCCTCGGTCCCCGTGGCCCTCCACCTGGACCACGGCACGGATTACAACACGGTCATTGCCTGCATTCGGGCTGGGTTCACCTCGGTCATGTTTGACGGCTCTCAGTGGCCCAAGGCGGAGAATATCGCCCGCACCAAGGAGATCGTGAAGGTCGCCCACGCGGTCGGCGTCTCCGTGGAAGGCGAAATCGGCAAAATCGGCGGTGTGGAAGATGACATCGCGGTCGACGAGCGCGACGCCATGCTCACCCCGGTAGAAGATGCGATCGAGTTTTTTGAGGCCACCGGGGTCGACGCCCTGGCTATGGCCTTCGGCACGGCCCACGGCCACTACAAGCTGCCGCCCAAGCTGGCCCTGGACCGCATCGACGAGGTGCACCGGCGCACCGGCGCTTACCTCGTCATGCACGGGGGCTCCGGCGTCCCCGAGGAGGACGTGCGCAAGGGCATCCAGCTAGGCATTCGCAAGGTGAACATCGATACCGAACTCCGTGAGGCGTTCCTCGGCGAGGTTCGCACCCAGCTGGCCGCCAAGCCCGGCGAGATCGATCCCCGCAAGATCCTGGGGCCGGCGAAGAACGTGCTCAAGGAGAAGCTCAAGGTGAAGATGACCCTGTTTGGTTCGGTCGGAAAAGCTTAAACTGAAGGGGGCGCCGGTTCAGGCCGGCGCTCCCTTTGTCATCTGGAGGTGCTGGCGCAATTGAGGCCTCTGTTTACCTTTGGTGACCTTGTCTTTGATGTGGTGGCCCGTGTGGAGAGCAGTCTGGACCGAGACACGGACACGCCGGGGGAGGTCTTCTCGGCGCCGGGCGGGTCCGCTGCCAACTTCGCTGTGTGGACGGCGCGCCTGGGCGGGGCGGTCAGCTTTGCCTCCCGGGTGGGCGATGACCTGATCGGGCGGGCTCTGGTGGAGGATCTCCGCAAGGAGGGTGTCCAAGCGCATGTGGTGCTGGACAGCGTTCACCCCACCGCGGTGCTGGTCTTGTTTGCAGAGGGGCCTCAGCGCCACATGATGGTGCCCCGGGGCGCCAACCACTACCTGGACGCTGCCGATCTCCCGGAACAGGCGCTGCGCGAGGCAGGCTGGTTGCACCTGACCGGGTACTCCTATTTCTGGGAGGCGACCCGGCGGGCTGCCGACGCCGCCCTGGCAGCGGCGAGGGAGCTGCAGATCCCCGTCTCCTTCGACCCTTCCTCCGCGGGCTTTATCCGCCGGCATGGCCTGACCGTGCCGGACGGGGTGCAGGTGATTATACCCAACCTGGACGAGGCGCTCGCTTTGACCGGGTGTGCGTCGGCGGCGTCCGCCGCACGGAAGCTGGGAGAGCAGGTGCCGCTGGTCGCTGTGAAGCTTGGGGCCCAGGGCGCCCTGATTTGCCAGAACGGGCAGCTCACCCAGGTAGAGCCCGCCGAGCCGGGCGCCCCGGTGGTGGACACCACGGGGGCGGGCGATGCCTGGGGCGCGTGCTTCATCCTTGGGCTGCGACGCGGGCTGGATGCGACGAGCGCCGCCGCGGAGGCGAACCGCCTTGGAGCGAAGGTCGTTACTCGGATGGGCGCACGACCCACCTTTTGAAGCGAGGCGCACCGGCAGGGTGCGCCTCGTTTCGGGTCTTTCGCCCTGCCCACTGAGCTCTTATAATGAACGTATTGTAATACCAGGAGGGGGAGCCACCGTGTCGAAGCCCAGCCGGAGCTACAACCTTGAAACCTTGGCTGTCCATGGCGGTCAGACGCCGGACCCGACCACCGGCGCCCGCGCCGTGCCGATCTACCAGACCACGGCCTACGTGTTCCACGACACCGACCACGCCCAGCAGCTGTTTGCGCTGGACGAGCCCGGCAACATTTACACCCGGATCGGCAATCCCACGACGGATGTCTTTGAGAAGCGCATCGCCCTGATGGAGGGCGGCGTGGGCGCCGTCTCCTTCTCCTCCGGCCACGCTGCGCTGGTGGCGACCATCATGTGCATCTGCAACGCCGGCGACGAGGTCGTTGCCTCCTCCAGCCTGTACGGCGGCAGCTACAACCTGTTCGCGACCACGCTTCCCAAGTACGGCATCACCACGCGCTTTGTGGACCCCGCCGACCCGGAGAACTTCCGCAAGGCGATCACCCCGCGCACCCGTGCCGTCGTGGGCGAGACCATTGGCAATCCCCGGCTGGACGTGTTCGACATTGAGGCGGTCGCTAAGATCGCCCACGAGAACGGCGTCCCGCTGATCATCGACAACACCTTCTGCACCCCGGTGCTCTGCCGGCCCATTGAGTGGGGCGCCGACCTGGTGATCCACTCGGCCACCAAGTGGCTGGGCGGGCACGGCGCCGCCATGGGCGGCGTGGTGATCGACTCCGGCCGCTTCGACTGGAACAGCCCGAAGTTCCCGGGTTTCACCGAGCCTGACTCCAGCTACCACGGCGTCCGCTATGCCGTCGACTTTGGCACCCTGGCCTTCATGACCAAGGTGCGCGTGCAGATGCTGCGCGACCTGGGCGCCTGCCAGAGCCCGTTCAACTCCTTCCTGCTGCTGCTGGGCCTGGAGTCGGTCCACCTGCGCATGCGGCAGCACAGCGAGAACGCCATGGCCATCGCCCAGTACCTGGCGAAGCATCCCGCCGTCGATTGGGTTCAGTACCCCGGCCTGCCGAACCACCCCACCTACGCCCGGGCCGAGAAGTACCTCAAGGGCGGCTTCGGCGGCATGCTCGTCTTTGGCGTGAAGGGCGGCCTGGAGGCCGGCGCCAAGTTCATCGACAACGTGTCGCTGTTCAGCCACCTGGCCAACGTGGGCGACTCCAAGAGCCTGGTGATCCATCCGGCCAGCACCACCCACCAGCAGCTGACCGCCGAGCAGCGGGTGGCCGCCGGCGTCGGCGACGACTTGATCCGGGTCTCTGTGGGCGTCGAGAACGCCCAGGACCTGATCGCAGACCTGGACCACGCCCTGCGTGAGGCCACCGGCCTCGCCGAGGTGGAGGAGAGCCTGGGCGCCGGCGAGATCATCGTCAACGATGAGGGCGTCATTCGTTGGGTGCTGAACAGCGGCTTTGTGACGGAGAACGGCGAGCGCCGCGCCAAGACCCTGGCCGTGGTGGGCCTGTCGGACAACCCGGCCCGCCCGAGCTACCGGGTCTCCCGCAAAATGCAGCGCATGGGCTACCAGATCGTCCCGGTCAGCCCGAAGGGCGACTACATCTTGGGCGAGAAGGTCTACCGGCGCCTGCAGGACATTCCCTTCCCGATCGACGTGGTGCAGGTCTTCCGGGCGCCGCAGTACGCCATGGAGGTCCTGGAGGACGCCAAGGAGATGCAGCACAAGCCCCGCATCTTCTGGCTGCAGGAGGGCGTGATCAACGACGAGGCGGCTGCAGCCTCAGTGGCCCACGGCCTGCAGACCGTGCACAACCGCTGCACCTACAAGGAGGCCCAGCGCCTGAAGGGCGCCATGGCGACCTTCAAGGGTGCCTAGGTACCCTCAGCGACAGCGCCCCGCCGAAGGTGGCGGGGCGCTGTGTTTGGCTGCTCAGATCTTCCCGAGGGGCTTGCCAGCCTTGCCGAACGGCTTGGCAACCTTGCCGAAGGGCTTGGCGACCTGCCCAAAGGGTTTCGCAAAAGGTTGCACAAACGGCTTGGCAAACGGCTTGAAGAATTCACGGCGCCGGCGGCGGCGCCGCCGTCTGAACCGCCGCCCGTCAGGGTCGCCTTCGTCGTCATCATCATCGTAGTCGTCCGGGTATCCGTAGGGGACTTGCGGCCCCATGACGGGAGCGCCAGGCCATGCTGCTGGCGCCATTCCGGCGGAAGGGGTCGGCCAGGTTACCGGGTACTGAAATCCCGGGGGATACATCTGACCACCATAGTACGGCTGACCGGGATAGGCCGGCTGACCGGGATAGGTCATGGCCGGGTACCATGTACCGTCAAGCATTCACATCACCCGAAGCCACATTATGTAGGCATGGCGTCTCCCTGTGACTGTCCTTGCCACGTCTGCGTGAGGTGCAGGATCCGGGGCACGCTACGAGGTATCCGTTGCGATATGAACGCATAAGAGAGGGATACGCTATGATGAAGATCGGCATGGTTACCGTTGTGGTCTCCGACCAGGAGAAGGCGCTCGCATTCTGGACCGAGAAGCTCGGCTGGGAGAAGCGCATGGACTTCCCGGCCGGGCCGAAGGCCCGCTGGGTCACGGTCGGCGCCCCGGGCCAGGACGTTCACGTGATCCTGTGGGACCCGACCCAGTGGATGCCCGCTGAGGCTGCCCAGGCGGCGCTGAGCACGATCGGCAAGGGCGGCTCCATGGTGATCAACACCGAGGACTGCCGTGCCCTCCACGCCGAACTGAGCGGCCGGGGCGTCGAATTCGTACAGGCGCCCGTGGAGCGGCAGTACGGCGTCGAGGCGATCTTCAAGGACCCGTTCGGGAACAGCTTTGTGGTGACGCAGCCCCGTTGGGGGTAATGAAAAACAGCCGCGGGAGCATTGCCTCCCCCGGCTGTTTTCTTGCAGTGCCTAGCCAACCAACCGGGGCAGCAGCGACTTAAAGCGCAACTGTTCAAAGAGCTCCTTGCCCGCCTGGCGGTTCAGGTTGAAGCGGCAAGACTCCAGCCCCGGCAGGTCGGGCACATCCCGCTCAATCGTCGCAAGCTGCTTGCAGAGCCGGGCGATCTCGGCGCCCTCCTCCAGCCGTTCCCGAAGCTTGCCCTTCTGGGTGTGGGTGTTGGCGAGCACGCCCTCCAGGTCGTGGAACTCCTGCAGGAGCTTGACCGCCGTTTTCTCGCCGATGCCCGAAATGCCCGGGATGTTGTCTGAGGCGTCGCCGGCCAGGCCCTTGAGGTCGGTCAACTGCGCCGGGAGCAGCCCCCACTCCTGCGCAAACCGGGGAACGTCGTAGGTGTCGGGGTTGTTCAGCTTGCGGGTGTACCGGACCTGCGTACGGCCCGAGAGCAGCTGAAGCACGTCCCGGTCGCCGGTCAGGATGCTGACCTCCATGCCCGCAGCCTCGCCACGGAGGGAGAGGGTGCCCAGCAGGTCATCCGCCTCGTAGCCGGGCGCCTGCATCCAGGGAATGCCCAGCACGGTGAGCGTTTCTCGGAGAATGTCGAACTGAGGACCCAGTTCGGGCGGGAGCTCGGCGCGATTCCCCTTGTAATCGGCAAACTGAAGCGTGCGCCGGTTCTCCTTGATCGGCACGTCCATGCCCACGGCCACGTGGGTGGGCCGTATCTCGGCCAGCTCCCGGAAGGTCATGGCCAAAAACCCGTACACGGCGTTAACCGGGCGCCCGGTCGGATCCGTCATGGGCGGCAGGGCGAAGAAGTTCCGGAAGATCAGTCCGGCGTCGATCAGTAACAACGTGGAAATGAGCATATCCCCTCTCGGTACGGCATCCGCGTACGGAAACCATTCGCTGTCGCGGGCTGCATTCCTGGCAATAACGGGGCAAACTACCGCTAGCAACTTCTACAAGGGGGAGTGGCGGTGATCTGGATCCTGGCCCTGGTGGGCGTAGGGCTCTTTGTATGGTGGCTCTTCGCCCCCCGCCGGCTACAGACCCTGGAGAACATCCCTGCGGTGGTGGACAAGAAGTTCGACGGCCACGACATGGTCGAGACCACCGAGGACCCCCGCGAGTGGGACCCGATTGCCCGCAAGGCGGCCAAGGTGGCCGGCGATACGCCGGCGCCCGGCCACGGCGACTCGCTGACCAGGGACTGGCCAAGCGAAAAGCGGGAGCCGCACGACACGGTGGCGCGGAAAGAGGAGGGGCCGCTCAACAAGTCGCCCCACGGGCCTGTCGGGGGCTAGCTCTTGCATGTGGCGGCCGCGGCCTCAATAATGGAAGGGACACCCCAGCAGAGGAAGTGGCCACGTGGTTGAGCACATCGTATGTTTCAAGATGAAGCCCGGTTCGACCCCCGAGCAGGAGCAGCGCCTGATCGACATGCTCCAGGCGTTAAAGGCGGAGATTCCCGAGATCGTGGACCTGACGGCAGGCAAGACCTTCACCCCGGAGCGGGGGCAAGGCTTTTCCTTGGGCCTGGTCGTTCGCTTCCGGGACAAGGCGGGCCTGGCGGTCTACGGGCCGCACCCGAAGCATCAGGTTGTGAAGGATTATGTCGCCCAGGTGTGCGAGAGCACGCTGGCCGTCGACTACGAGTTCTAACCACAAAAACAGTAGCCCCGGAGCTTATTGCTCCGGGGCTTTTGTCGGGAGTAGGAACGAGCTGTACAATCCGGAACCTGAATCCGGCCGTATCAACCCTGTCAGCACTGCGACCTTGGTCGCACACGCCAGCGGTACGTGGATCTGCTGCCTGCCAACCCTGAAGGGTTGATCGACCGCTTTCCTCTTGCAGCTTCCGGCACGGACCCGCCATGGCTGCTCCTGGACACCCGTTCTCCCTAGCCTGATGCTAACTCGTTCCCGTTCCCTGTGGCTTCAATGTAGCACTTGATCCTTAGAATATCTACCGAACAGAACATCAAATCAACAAAAGATTCGGCGAACGGAGCGGCGGGTTTAGCCGGCGATCTGGCGCAGTTCGAGGCGGGCGGCCTCGGTGGCGCGGAGGATGGTGCGCAGGGCTTGCCGGGCACGGTGCAGCCGGGACTTCACGGTGCCCACCGACGTGCCGAGCATGTCGGCGATTTCGTGGTAGGAGTGGTCCTGCAGGTCGCGCAGGACGATCACCACCTGGTAGTCCTCCGGCAGCTTCTTGATGGCACCCTGAACCACCGCCTGCACCTCCCGGCGCTCGGCGACATCGGTTGGGCTGTCGCCGTCGTCTATGGTTTGGCGGGGGACGGCGCCCTCCTCGGCGGGCATGGGGTCGTCAAGGGAGGAGCAGCGCAGCCGGCCGCGACGCCGGAGCTCGTCCAGGCAGGTGTTGGTGACCACCCGGAAGAGCCAGGTGGAGAAGGCCGAGTCGCCGCGGAAGTTCTGGATGCGGGTATACACCCGCACCAGGGCCTCCTGGGCGGCATCCGAAGCATCAGCGTGGTTTCCGGTAAGCCTGAAGGCCAGATTATATGCTTTACGCTCGTAGCGATTGATCAATTCGCAAAGGGCTGCACGGTCTCCACGCTGGGCTTGCTCCACCAGGGTTCCGTCCGGCACCGTAACCATTGGCTCTTTTCCCTCCCGTTGCCCCGCTCCCGGGGGCGTTCGGTAATAGTAACGGGCCGCCGCCGAAAAGGTTACGCCCTCTTCGACAAAATATCGATTTACTGCCATAAAGGATTCGACTATACGTGGAGAGCATTGGGGGTGCGTTCACTATAAGCCTATACTTTTTTAACTTCTGAAACAAGACCTAACTAGGACCGTTTCGTACCATGAAAAAAGCCCTGCCGGTCGGCAGGGCTGCGTCGAGAGTGGTCAGGGCTTTTCGGCGAGCATCAGGCGGCGGATCATCACGGCGGCTTCGGCCCGGCTGGCGATTTTGGCGGGCCGGAAGGAGTTATCGCTGTAGCCGGTGATTACCTTGGCGGTGGTGGCGAGGGCTACGTCGCCCTTTGCCCAGGCGGGAATCTGGTCACTATCAGCGAAGGCGGTCTCTACCGCTTCGGTGATCCCCTTGAGGCGCAGACCGCGGCTAATGATCACGGCCATCTCCAGGCGGGAGACCGGGCTGGAGGGCTTGAAGGAGCCATCTTCGTAGCCGCGGATCAAACCTGCCTTCACAGCTGCGGCGACGTAGCCGTGCGCCCAACCGGGAATCTGATCAGCGTCGGAGAAGCTGAGCTCCGGATTGCCCTCTACTTGCAGGCCAAGCCCGGCGACGATGATCTTGGCGAACTGGGCCCGGGTGAGTTGCAGGTCAGGCTCAAAGCGTCCGTTGCCCGTGCCGTTAACGACCCCCAGCGTACCGAGAATCTCCGCCTCGGTTCTGGCCCAGTGCTCTTTCATGTCCGCAAAGGAGACGGTGGTACGGAAGACGCTGGCCGTGGCACTGCTGCTGTCGCCTCCCGCGCTGACGGCGGCCACAATGCGATTGTCGCCGGGGACGATGGGGACTTGTACGTTGTAGGTGTTCATGGCCGGGCCTGCGATGACCCGCTTCACTTCGGTGCCGTTGACGGTGATGACGACGATCTCCCCTGCAGGGGCGACGCCGCGCACAACCAGTTGTTCGGATGCTGTCACCTTCGGGAGCAGGCCAATGGTGACATCGATGGCCGCGCTGGCCAAACCGGGCAGGGCGAGGAGCGCACAGATCAGGGCGAGGGCTGTGAGTCGGCGCATGCAAACGACCTCCCGCAGGGAGAATGGAAACCCAGGGAATTCTTGCTGGAATTGTACCATGCAAAAGCCCCCGGGCCTACCGGAGGGCCTACATTTTATCTACTTGCGAAAACCGGCAGTCTTAAGCTTCTCGTCGATGACGACGCTGAGTCCGGCTGCGGCGGCAAACTCCTTCAGCGGCACGAAGATGGCACCCTCGTGGTCGTGGATGCCCTTCGGGGTGGGGGTGGCGGGCTTGACCTGAACCGGGTGACCGTCCACCGTGACCTGTTTGGTGCGGGGGTCGACGGTGACCTGTAGCCCCAGCGCCCGGGCCAGTGGCATTACGGGCGCGTAGAGATTCCCGTTCTCATGCATATGTGGGCCGTTCTTCTCCCCGGAAAAGTCGATGGGTTTCCCGTTAAGGCAAACGGTCGCGCTGTTATTCACAGGAGAACAGGAAGCCGATGTGGTGGCAGAGCAGCCGCCCAGGCACAAAGCGCCAATGGTCAGTGCTAGAAATGCAGAAGCCAGCCTCTTCAATGTGAGAACCCTCCCAAGAAGTACCTGGGCGATTCTTACGAAGGGACTGGCTCCGGTATGCGTCAGTCGCGGCCGGTCAGGACAGCGATGAACTTCTGGAGGGTGTTGCTGAAGGTCTTGCCGCGCTTGTAGATTACGCCGACCGGGCGCTCCAGCCGGATGTCGGCCACCGGCAGGGCTAGTAGCGACCCGGCCTTGACCTCGAGCTGGGCGGTGCGGCGGGGGATAATGCTGATGCCTACATCCGCTTCGACCGACCGCTTGACCGTTTCGACGTTGTCAAACTCCTGCACAATCTCGACCTCAACCCCGTTGTCGTGCAGGAGGCGATCGATCGCCTTGCGGGTGGGAATGTCGGGCTCAAAGGCAACGAAATGCTGACGGTGAAGCGCCTTCAGGGGAACCGGCTCCTTCGAGTTGGCCAGCGGGTGACCGGCTCCGGCGATGATGACCAGTTCGTCGCTCGGCAGCGGAATGACGCCCAGGTGGCGCCCCTCCTGCGGGTAGGCAACGATGCCAATGTCGACCAGGTTTTGGCGGACGGCCTCATAAATCTTGTTGGTGCGGCTGTATTCCACATGAATCCGGGCCTGCGGATAGGCCTGAATAAACCGCTTGACGTATGGCGGGAGGTCGTGCAGACCAACGCTGTAGACAGTCGCCACCCGAATGGTGCCGGCGACGGTCTGCGTGAGGTCCATCATCTGGCGCTCCAGGGTCTGATACCGCTCCAGAATCTCCCGGGCGCCCTGGTAGAAGAGCTGACCGGCCTCCGTGGGGTAGATGCCCTGGGGGGATCGCTCGATCAGTTTTTGGTGAAAGTGCTCCTCCAGCGCCTTCACCTGCTGACTCACAGCAGGCTGGGAGATGAAGTTGCGAGCAGCCGCCTTCGAGAAACTCTTCGTTTCGATTATGTCGCAGAAAACCTGCAGGTATCCCATTAGCACCGTATATCCCTCGATTCACGCGAGGATTGGGACTGGCGCTATTCACCCCAGCTTATATTTAGCATAGCGAAGTGATGAAGATTGATGCAATAGCTAGAAAGACTTCGGTTGTGCCTTGCATCTTAGTACATATGTGACCAATGTCACAAACCCTCCGTATTCCTAAGTTCGTGAAGTGCTACCCTAAGGGATGAGGCCCTTTGGAAGGGGAGCCCACTGCGGGCCTCGAAATACCCTAATCGTTGTACATATCACCAACGCCAAGAATGGGGGAACCTCCGTGGATTCGCGTCTGCGCATGTATGAGGAACTGACCTGTGCCCATGGAATTCCTGGCTATGAAGAGCCGGTCCGCCAGGTGATGCGCAAGTATCTCGAGCCGCTCAGCGATGAGATCATCACCGACAACCTGGGCTCGATCGCCGGGGTGAAGCATGGCCGCAAGGGCGGTCCCAGGATCATGGTCGCCGGCCACCTCGACGAGGTGGGCTGGATCGTCACCATGATCACCGATAAGGGCTTCATCAAGATTCAGCCGGTGGGCGGCTGGTGGAGCCAGGTCATGCTGGCCCAGCGCGTCCGGATTATCACCCGCAAGGGGGAACTGGTGGGCGTAGTCGGCTCCAAGCCGCCGCACATTCTGCCGCCGGAGGAGCGCAAGAAGGTCGTCGAGATCAAGGATATGTTTATCGACATTGGCGCCAGCAGCAAGGCGGAGGCCATGGAGTTCGGCGTCCGGCCGGGCGACCCGATTGTGCCGTTCTGCGAGTTCACCGTGATGCCCAATCCCAAGGTGCTTCTGAACAAGGCCTGGGACAACCGGGCCGGCTGCGCCACGGCGATCATGGTGCTGGAGGAGCTGAAGGGACAGCAGCACGATAACGAGGTGTACGCTGTCGGCAATGTACAGGAGGAGGTGGGCCTGCGCGGCGCCATCACCATGACCAATACCATTCAGCCGGACATTGGCATCGCCCTGGACGTAGGCATCGCCGGGGATGTGCCGGGCGTCAGAGAGGCCGAGGCCCAGGGCAAGATGGGCGCCGGCCCCCTGGTTCTCCTGTACGACGCTTCCATGGTGCCGAGCCTGGCCCTCCGGAACCTGGTGTCGGACACGGCCGTGGAGATGGGCATCCCCATTCAGTACGATACCGTCCCAGGCGGCGGCACGGACGCCGGTCGGATGCATGTGTCCGGCCGCGGCGTGCCCTCGATTGCGATCGGTTTCGCCACCCGGTACATTCACAGCCATGCGGGCCTGATCCATCGGGACGATATGGAGAACGCGGCCAAGCTGGTGGCGGCGGTCATTCGGAAGCTCGACGCGGCGACCGTGCAGAAGATCAAGGCGAACACGTTGTAACAGCCGCTCCCCGGTGGGCAGACTAGTACCACCAGATGCGGAGGGGATGCAGCGTGGCGCAAAGGTCCAAGCAGGAGCTGGTCGACCAGGAGGCCAAGAACGCCCAGACCCTGGTCTTCGTTGCGGATCGGGATGCCGAAATCGCCAGTCAGGCGGACGCTCTGGCCAAAGAGCAGCCGGGGTTCGCCGGGGTGGCGGCGGAGGTTCGGGAGCATCGGAAGACGCTGATGGAGGTCGCAGCCGAGGAGAAGCAGCTGGCGACCGACATTCAGTTTAAGGAGGCGGCGCCCGAGACCCTTGCAGCCATGCAGCGGGAGCATCGCAAGGATCTGCTGGAGATCGCCCGGCAGGAGGGCGAGTTGGCCGGGCAGTTGAAAGCGGCCCGCGACGATGACGGCACGGCCGCGGTCCTGGCGGAACAGGCCGAGCGGAACCGCCAGTTGCTGCGCCAGGTCGCCCGCACGGAGACCGAGGCCGACAGGGCGCTCCGGTCCGAATAAATCGGTAGGCAGCAAAAACCATTGCAAGCGACCCCCAAGAAGTGATTCTTGGGGGTCGTATTCATGTATCACAAAGGCAGCCCACCCCCGGCCGGGGCCGAAACGCCTACGGGCACAGCCGTTTGAGCCATCAAGCCATTAAAGGGGATATACACAAATGATGAAGATGAAGCGTTGGGTCGCTGGTGCCGCTCTGGTTACTTCGATTTTCGGAACCGCCACCGCCGCTCTGGCGGATACGACCGATCCGAACGCCACGACGACCTTGGTCCAGACCACGGCGACCACCAGCACCCAGACCGAGACCCAGTCGCCCGCTCCCGCTACGACGACCACCTCCGCCCAGACGGGCGCCGAGGCCACCACAACAACCACGGCTACTACGACCGCCGATGCCAGCACCGCTCTGCCGGAGGTCTCCCTGACGCCGGACAAGCTCTTCTACAGCCTCAAGCTTTGGGTTGAGAAGATCCAGCTGCTGATCACCACCGACGCCGCCAACAAGGCCGCCCTGCTGGAGGCCCAGGCGCAGACCCGCCTGGCCGAGGCCAAGGCGATGGCCGAGGCCGGCAAGGCTGACCTCGCCACCGCTGCCCTGAACGAAGCCGCCGCCAAGCTGGAGGCCGCCAAGGCTGCAATCGACAAGGCCGCCGACTCCAACAAGGACATCAGCAAGCTGTCCGCCATGATCGAGGCTGACCAGGCCAAGTTTGCCGTCGCCCTCTCCGTCATGATCGAGAAGGCGCCCGATGAGGTCAAGGCTCAGGTTGAGCCCATGATCGCTGACCTGCTGGTGCAGGTGGCTACCAACGCTGACGCCGCCGCCAAGGATGAGACCGCTGCTGAAGAGGCTGCCAAGGTGGCCGAGGAGGCCAAGCTCGAGGCTGAGCTGGGCGCCCTGCAGCCCCGCATGGTCCTGGTGCTCGACGCCATGGCCAAGGCTTCCGGCAAGGACCTGAAGGACGTGCTGGGGATGTACCAGAAGAACCCCGGCCTCGGCCGCATCGCCAAGGAGCTCGGCGTCAAGATGGGCCCGGTGCAGCACGCTGCCCAGGCCGAGTGGAAGAAGGGCGGCAAGGTTGAGATCGAGCTGACCGCTCCGACCACCCCGGCCCCGACCACCACGGCGAACACCGATGCCACCGCCACGGCCACTGTCACCGCTCCTGCCACGGCCCAGGTCGAGGTGCAGGAAGAGGAACAGGTCCAGATCGCCGTCCCCGGCCTGAGCATCTCCGTGAAGGGCAAGGCCAACGTGGAGCACGGCAAGGGCCAGGCAAAGCAGAACGGAAACAACGGTAACGGCAAGGGCAAGGGTCACTAAAGACTGAATGAAAACGGGAGCGGGCTACATGCCCGCTCCCTTTGCCGTACCCGTGGTATACTAGGCACATGAATGCAACCTTTATTGCCACAGCGGCCGAGGCATACATACGCCAGGCCATCGCCGAGCTGCGCGGGCTCGACCAGCAGATCTCCGCCTTGAGTCCGCTCTCCCTCGGGGTCGTCCGCTTTGCCGCGTCCGTGGACCGCAGCGAGTTCCTGGCACGGGTGAAGGCCCGTGAACCCGTGTTTGTGCGCCATCTTCACCCGGTTGATATGGAGGTCGCCCTGTCCGGTGAGCCAGCAGACCTGGACAGGCTGGCCGAGGCGGGGCGCTCCCTGCTGGGCGCCGACTGCGGCGGCCGGTCTGTAAGCGTGCAGGTGCGCCGCTTCGGCGGCGGGGAAGGCCCGGTAGGGCGCGTGGAGGTCCGAGAGCGCCTGGACTCCGTTGTAGCCGAGGCGGGCGCCCGGCCCGTCACCCAGGGCGCCGACCTGATCCTGTCCGTGACCATCGCCGAGCATACGGCCTGCCTGGGCCTGTCCACGGCTGCCGACAACCTGAGCGACTGGCCCGGTGGGGAGATTCGCTTCCGCCGGGAGGAGGAGCAGTTGTCGCGGGCCAAGTTCAAGCTGCTGGAGGCATTCGACCGGTTTGAGATCCCGGTGCCCCCCGGCGGCAAGGCGCTGGACCTGGGCGCCGCCCCCGGCGGCTGGACATCGCTCCTGCTGGAGAAGGGCATGCAGGTCACCGCGGTCGACACCGGCGAGATGGGCGAGGCGATCCGCCAGCACCCGCAGCTCACCTTCCTGCGCAAGAATGTCGACGAGGTGGACTTCCCACCCGACCGCTTCGACCTGGTCACCTGCGACATGTCCTGGAACCCGCTCAACACTGCCCGCATGGTGGCCCGGCTCGCCCCCTCGGCCCGGCAGGGCGCCCACCTGATCCTGACTGTGAAGCTGATGCTCCAGAACCCTACCCGGACGATCCGGCTGGTGGGGGAGGGGCTGAGCGAGCACTACCAACTGCTTCAGACCAAGCAACTCTTCCACAACCGCGACGAGGTGACAATGCACCTGGTGCGGCGCTAGCGAAAACCAAAGGTCCGTGGGCGTGGCGCCCACGGACCTTGTTATTGCCCACCTTGTTGGAACTCCCCGGTGCGCTTGTTGACGTACCAGACGTAGCGGTCCTCCTGGGGGGCGGCCGCCTGCGTTCCGGCGGGGGCCTCCTTGAGCACCCGGCGGAACGGGCTGTTGCGCTGGGCTACTTGCCATGGCACCACCTGGAGCTCGGGCATCTTGTTGCGAATGTAGCCCGTCACCATGCGAATGCTGGGCAGGGCGTCATCGAGGACTACGCCCTCTATGGCGTCGGAGCTGGTCTGCAGAAGGCGTACGGCCTCTCGGGCCGACTTGGCGGAGAGCACGAACTTCCCCTGATGTTGCAGCATGAACTTGAGATTCAGTTGCTCTGCCACCACCAGGATCATCGGTTCACCCCTCGCTATCCCCACAAGATTCAGAGCATCCAGTCGGATGAACTAATTCGTAGTGAAAGAGCGGAATCCTTCAATCGTATGCAGATTACACCCAGGCCGAGCGAATGTGGACCCGCTGCTCCGGGGCCGGCACGCCCAGGGCCTTGCGAATGGCATCCACAGCCTCGGTGGGCACCTCCACTGGCTCCGTGAGGAAGGGGGTGGTGCGCTGGCGCCCTGCCAGGGCTTCACGGGCCAGCTCACGGCAGTCGGGGGTCGCCAGGACGAACCTGGCCTGCTCCAGACCCGGGGCCAGGGCCGCCGGGGTCTGACCGACGGCGATCTCCAGCCGGAGGGCGCCGAGCCCACAGTGCTCCAGGCTGCGCCGGACCCGGGCAGCGTGGACCCAGTCGCGGGCGGCGATCACCACGGGTGTTCCGGCCTCCAGTTGGCTCAGCCCCCGGAAGCTCTCCTGGGCGCCGGCCCCGGCCAGGGTGACCATGGCGGCCTTGGGCAGGTGCTGCCGGGCATCGGCCGTGTGAAAGAGCGTGGAAGCCACGACCCGGTAATCAGCCGCGCGCACCTTGTCCGGCACCTCTTCGGCCAGGGCGGGCTCCACCACCACGGGAAGGGCGGCCTCCAGCTCGCCCTGCAGCCGGCGGAGCTGGGCGCGGGAGCCGCCGACCAGCAGGAGCCGGTGGGGCGCCGCCTGGGGCGGGCGGGCTAACTGGGCGTGGGCCATCATGGCGAGGGCCATCTCCTCCGGGGAGATGCCCCACTCCCGCGCAGGCTGCAGCATGCCGGCGAGCAGGCTCCGCAGCGCGGCGCCGTGACCCTGGCCCGGGAACTCGTCGCTCACGAAGACCCCCTTGCCCTGGTGGCTGTACACGTAGCCCTCGGCCTCGAGCTCGGCGATCGCCCGCACCACGGTGTTCAGGTTGATGCCCAACCCAGCGGCCAGGTCCCGCAGGGGCGGGAGCTGGTCGCCGGGGCGCAGCAGCCCGGCCATGATCTGGTAGCGGATGTGGGCCTTGAGCTGCAGCTTGACGGGGATTCCGCTCTCCGGGTCGAGGGAGAATGCCTGCATGTCCGCACATCCTTTCGGGTCTTACTGTACCAATGTTGTATAACAGTTTATCGAGAGGGAACCCTATCGTCAACGCCCTTTCCCTGCCAGGCCGGAAGGGGTAAGATGAAGATAGTTGCAGGTGCGGGGGGCGGTCCGGTATGAAGACCCTGGGATGGTCAGTCGCTGTGGTGATTGGTTACGGGGCGCTGTTGGCGGCGGTGTTCCGCTTCCTCGACTGGCCCTGGAACCTGGCTGTGGCCTCCCTGGTGCTCTTCAAGGGCGCCGTGTTCTGGGCGGTCGTGGCGAAGATTCGCAAGCTGGGCACCGGGCGCCGGCCGCCAGGCCTGTAAGGGCGCGAAAAACCCCGTGGCGTGGCGCCCGGGGTTGCTTATTTCTTGAGCGGTCGTCTCCTGCGCTGCATGAGAACAGCGAGCAGCACGGGAAGGCCGATGACGGCCAGGATGCCGATGATTTGAGACGGGTCCGTGGGCAGACCGGTGGGGTCGAAGGTGCCTGACGCAGCCCCGGGCGGGGCCCCGCGATGGAGCAGCGTGACGCCAATATCGCTGACCTCGCTGCCCATGGCGAGGGGAAACTCTGCGGTCCAATCGTCGGTGAGGATGGTGACCTCCAGGCGCAGGATCGCCATGTCAGCCTGCGGCAGTGGCAGGGCGAGACCGTAGGTCCCGCTGGCCGACTCGGCGCCCGGGAGCAACGGCGGCTGCGGGTCGCCGTCCCTACGCAGGGAGGCCCGGACGCGGGCGCCCTTCACCTTCACCCCGTACGCATCCTGGATGGTGAACGAAAGGGTACCGGAATGGTCGGACTGTGGCTGGAGCGACACGATGGCGGACAGGTCGCCGCCGTGGGCGCCCGCCGGGCCGCCCCACACTGCGAGCAACGCCGCGGCAAGCAGCAAGCCGAGCAGCCTCCGCACACACCCACCGCCTTCCGCCTGCGCATACTCTCCTATACGCTTCTGCGGGCAGCAAATGAACTCCCTTTTGCCAGGGGCCAAAATGCGCGACATACCACCCGGGGCAGCCAGCGCCGGTTGGAGGCCCGATTGTGTGTTGGCCTCAGTTGGTTGGCAACGCGCGCCCTCTCAGGTGGTATGCATAGCTGTAGTATTCCCCGATCCCGACGGAAAATCCTGTCGGTTACGCCTCGCCAAAACCTGGTTCCAGGGTAATCTTCACAGTGGGGGCGAGGGCGCGCAGCACAGGCGAGCGGTGCTTGGCCAGGGCGGCGGCCCGGCGGAACATATCGTGCACCTTTTCAAAGCCAATGCCGGTGCGCAGTTTCACGTGGGGAAAGAGTCGAATCTCCTTGATGACGTGGCCCTCCAGCTCGTCAAAGACCCGGGCGAGCTCGCCCGTGATCTCCAGATCTGCCACGTCGAGGGCCATCTGAACGGCCAGCTGCATGAACGAGGTGCAGTAGGCCGTTACCGCTGAGCTTAGCAGCAGCTCCTCCGGCGTGGTGAGCCCGGGAAGGCCCTCGTCGGCCACCGGGGCGCTGAAGGCGAGCCGCAAGTTGGAGAAGCTACTGGAGACCTCGCCCTCCTGCAGGGTCAGGCCACGCCAGACGGCATAGGTGCGAAAGGTCTGATCGGCATGATTCAAAGGGATCTCCTCCCTGAGTACAAGGTGTTGACGCTTAGCAGGGCGAATAAATCTGGTCTGAAAGCATCTGGGGAAAGGAAGAGGAGCCATGGCCAAAGGAGATAAGCTTACCCAAAAGGATATCATGATCTGGACGATGCACCATCCGAACGGCACCCGTTTTTATTATCTGCTGGAAAAGGAGCCCTTTGAGAAGGAGGGCGTCAAGAAGGCGCTGCACCGGACTGGCTCCACCGGCGACGCCGTCTTCCGCTACCTCGACCAGGCGGAGGCGGAAGTGGCCAAGTACCCGCTGGGCGAGACGGAGGAAGCCCAGTGATGTACGATTGGGGCCAGGAGTACGTGCTTCTGGCTCTTCGCATTGAGAAGGCCTTCCCGGGCTTTGTCGACGGGTACTACGGGCCTGCGGAACTGAAAGCACTGGTCGATCAGGAAGCGCCGCAGCCGGCCGCCGAGTTGGTGCGCGCCGCTGCGGCCCTGGCGGACGCCCTGCCCGCCCAGGGCTACGACGAGCGCCGGGCGACCTACCTGGCCAAGCAGGTGCTGGGCATCGAGACGATCTGCCGGAAGCTGGCGGGTGAGCAGTTCTCCCTGGCGGACGAGGTCCGACGGTGCTTTGACATCACACCGGCGTGGACCCCGGAGGCCCAGTTTGAGGAGGCGCTGGCCCTTTACGAAGAGGCCCTCCCTGGCGAGGGCAGCGTCTTTGATCGCCTGAACGCCCGGCGGCAGCGCTTCGAGCTGCCCAGAGAGAAGTCGCACCTGATCAAGGGCTTCATGGAGAAGATGATGGCCGAGGTGCGGCGCCGCACCCTGAGCTTTGTGGAGCTGCCCGAGGGCGAAGGGGTTGAGGTGAAGACCGTCACCAACCAGCCCTGGGGTGCCTACAACTGGTATTTGGGCAACTACCGCTCGCTGATCGAGCTGAACGTGGACCTGCCCACCAACCTCAGCGCCCTGCCCGACCTGATGGCGCACGAGGGCTATCCCGGCCATCACGTAGAGCATGCCCTGAAGGAGAAGCTGCTTTACCGCGAACGCGGGTATCTGGAGAACTCCATCCTGCTGATCAACACCCCGGAGTGCGTGATCTCGGAAGGGATTGCGACCCTGGCCGGGCAGATGGTCTTTGGCCCCGGCGAGGCGGGTGCCTGGCTGGCGGAGCATATTTACCCCGAGGCGGGCATGGCGGCGGATTCGCCGGCGGGCACCGACAAGCTGACCCGTGCGGGCGAACTGCTGGCGGGCGTGCGCGGCAACATGGCCTTCATGGTGCACGCTGAAGGCCGGTCCGACGACGAGGCCGTGGCGTATTGCATGAAGTACTCGCTGCTCCCGGAGGATCGGGCCCGCAAGGCGCTGCAGTTTGTAAAGTCGCCGCTGTGGCGTGCCTACACGTTTACGTACTTCTACGGACGCCGTCTGATGCTGCCGCTGCTCCAGGGCGATGACCGGCTTGCGGTCTTCCGCCGGCTGCTGACGGAGCAGGTCTACCCGTCCTTGTTGGTGGAGTGGGCGAAGTGATATCTTATGTAGTTGCCGGGTTCACGCTCGGCTTTGGGGCGGGCATCAGCCCGGGCCCCCTGATGACGCTGGTCATAGCTGAAAGCCTGCGGGGCGGATGGCCCGCAGGCTTTCGCGTAAGTCTGGCGCCCTTGTTTACCGATAGTCTGATGATCGTTGCGGCGCTCCTGCTGATCGCACCTATGCCACCGTGGGGGCTGGCACTGGTCGGCGTGATCGGCGGGGCGGTCATGATCTGGATGGGATGGGGGACCATAAAGTCATCCGCCCCGGTGGTGGAGGAGGCGGCGGCAACAGGCCAGGCTGGTTCGCCCTGGGCGCCGCTTGGCAAGGGCATCGCCACCAACTTGCTCAACCCCCATGCCTTCCTGTTCTGGCTGACGATCGGCGGGCCTTTGGTGAAAGAGGCGTATGGCAACGCCGGCTGGTCAGGTACGACGGCCCTGCTGGCGTCGTTCTTCGCGGCGCTGATCGGCTGCAAGCTGCTGCTTGCCTTCACGGTGAGCAGCGGTCGCCGCTTCCTGCAGGGGCCGGCCTACCGCTGGACGCTCATGGTCGCCGGCGCCCTCCTGGCCCTGTTCGGCGTGTGGCAGATCTGGAAGGGCCTCGCCTTCTTCTAGTGAAAGAGCTGGGCGAGATCGCCGGGCGACAGCGCCTCGGCCAGGTCGAAGTCATGAAGTTCTTCATCCTCCAGGTCACAGACCTGTTTGATCAGGCCTTCCTTGCTCTGCATCAATTGATGGATCCGCTCCTCCACGGTACCTCTGGTGAGGATTTGCGTAACATGCACCGGCTTGTCCTGGCCGATGCGGTGTGTACGGTCTTCGGCTTGCTGGCGGGCCGCCGGATGCCACCACGGATCGAAGTGGTAGACATGGGTGGCCCGTGTGAGCGTCAAGCCCACACCGCCGCACTTCAGCGAGACGGCCAGGCACCGGGGCCGGTCGTGGCTCTGGAAGCAATTGACCAGCCACTGGCGGCTGGAGGGGCGCATTGACCCGTCCAGCAGGAAGACATCGAACTCCTCCAGCCGGTGCAGGAGCGGCTTCAGGGTTACCTCCGGGTACTGTGAGAAGATCACAGCCTTCTCCCCTGCCTGCTGGAGCCGGCGCAGTTCCTCAATGAGGAAGTCGACCTTGCAGGAATGGTCATCCCACCGGTTGCAGATCTGCTTCAGCCGGTGGAGGAAGGGGTTGAGCCTGCGGTAGTCGCCCCCGAAGGCGTTCTCGATCTCTGCCTTGGCGAGGTCGTAGGCCTGCCGCTGGGCCGGCGTCAGCTCCAGCCAAACCTCCCGCACGTTCTTGGGCGGCAGATCGAGCACGTCCTCCTTGCGACGGCGGAGGAAGTAGGGGGCGATCGCTTTTTGGAGCGCTCGTACCGGGTAGTTTCCCTCGCTCGGCAGCAGGCCGGGCTGCAGGTAGGCGAAGATGCCCAGCAGCTCTCCGACGTTGTTCTCCAGCGGGGTACCGGAGAGGCCCCACCGCCAGTCGGCCCCGATTTGGGCGACGGTCTGGTGCAGAACGGTGCCGGGGTTCTTGATCCGCTGCACCTCGTCGAGGATGACCAGGTCGAAATCGGCCGGGTCGACCCGCTTGGCGCGATAATCCTCCCGCCAGGTCTCGTAGCCGGTAATGAAGATGGGCACCTTGATGTACTGATAGACCCCATCGCGCTGCTTGCGCTTCCCTTCCACCGGCCAGTGTTTCAGGTCGGGCGCCCATTGGCGGAACTTGGCCGACCAGTCTGCCACCAGGGTCCGGGGGCACAGGATCAGCGCTTTTTTCACCTCGCCCCGGTTCATGAGCAGGCGGAGCGCTGCGATCGCCTGGATCGATTTACCGAGGCCCATCTCGTCGCCCAGGAGCGCCCGGCGGTTCCTGAGCAGGAACTGCAGGCCTTCCTCCTGGAATGGGTAGAGCTTGGCGTTCGGAGGACTGAAGACGGTATGCGGGTCAGGAGGCGGACCCTGCGGCCGCCTTTGAAAGTCAAAAGAGAAGAGGCCCGGGTCGGAGAGATCCCCGCCCCACTCGGCATCACCGAAAATGCTGGGGGCAGGGGGCAACCCGAGGCTGGCGGTCATGGTAACGAGACTCAAGGCGCACACTCCCCCGGTTGCTGATTTTTCATGGCTTTGGATAGGGTGCGCGATGCTCAGGTCAACATAACAGGAGAGTTCTGGACAAATGGAAGCGGAGGTGTTCGGGCATGGCTGATGAGGTGCGGGATCCAGGGGAAGAGACTGAAGGTCTTAAGTCCGAACGGGCCAGTAAGGAAGAGGCGGTCCGCCGGTACGGCGTCGAGCCGGATTTTGAGAACTATATATACGATGACAACAGTTGCGCTTTCTGCGGCCAGCCCGTGCTCATTGTGCAGTCGAAGGAGCGGGCCGCCGGGTACCGCTCGGAGAAGGTGGCGTGCGAGTACTGCATGGCAAAGCTGGCCAAGCGCACGAAGGCCAAGACCTTCAGGTGGGTCTTCCTCCAGGGCTGGCGCCCATCTTGATGATCTGCCAAACGGCCCGCTCCCTTGCTGTGAAGGGGGCGGGCCGTTGATATTTGCTCAGGTGGATGGAAGTTGCATCATCTTTTCGGTGTAGTACAGTTCCTCGCGGAGCATGTGGTCGGCAAAGAGCGGGACCAGGGTGCCGAGGATCTCGCAGTTCTCCAGATCGTCCCGGAGCTCCGCCAGGAAGGCCCGGAAGGTGGCAATTTGCGCCATGGAGTCCCGGTTGAGCCGGCGCAGTGCACTGACCATGCGCGGCGCCACACGGAGCATGGCGAGGAGCTCCAACGCCCGCAGGTGCATGCCGTCGAAGATCTGTTTGAACTGCTCGGTGGTCTCCAGCAGCTCCTTTTGGGTCGGCCCGGTGTTGGAATGGAGGGCGGCAGCGTGGCCCGAAGCGTCCGGCAGCCAGATCAGGTGATGGTGGAGCGAAAGGATGGCCGGGTCGGTCGCCTCGCCTTGGCCCAGTGACTCCAGCACCCGGTTGGCCTCGTCGGCCTCGATGATCATGTGGCTGATGAGGGAGGGGGGCAGGTGCAGCTTTACCTTGCAGTCGAGCTGCCGCTGGAGGAGCTCCTCCTTGAAGGCCCGCAGGGAGGTCAGGATCTCGACCAGGGAGTTGGTCAGGCGTGCTGAATCCAGCTCGAAGCGCTTAATTCTTGCCCTTGCAGCCCCGACAGCGCCCTGTCTGCGGGTGGAGCGGCCAGGGCGTAGGAGCCGGCCGGCCCGGATACCCTGCCCTCCCGGGCCAGGCTCTCGAACTGATCGTGGAGCGCGGTGAGGGCCTGGCGGAAGCCATCGGCCCACCTGATCAGTTGGTCCTGGCCCGGGGCCAGGTTGTCGTGGATGAAGGTGCTGTGGTCACGGAGCACCCCGGACCAGAACCAGGCCTCTCGCAGCCGGTTCGTGACTTCATCGTGCGGCTGGGTCACCCTGCGAACCTCCCTTGGGCAGCATCCCAAGAAGATACGCGGGGGCGCCCCCGCACAGTCCTAGTGCCGGGGGCGCCCAAGTTCGGCCAGATCGACGGTGACGGGCTCTCTGGGCACCCGGGCCAGGTCGAAGCCCGGGACGAGCTCAGCGGCTCGGACCGGTTCCGGGCGGTCCAGCAGGCCGCTCAGGTAGGCCAGGTAGCCCACCAGCACCTCGGGCCGCATGCCCGACTCCCGCATGGAGGCGACCGCCACCGCTCCGTGCCGCTTGGAGAGCCGCTGGCCGTCAGGCCCAAAGAGGAGCGGCACGTGGGCGAACTCGGGAACGGGGAGGCCCAGGGCCTCAAAGAGTATGATCTGGCGGGGGGTAGAGTCAAGCAGGTCCCAGCCCCGCAGCACGTGCGTGACGCCCATGGCCGCATCATCCACGACCACGGCGAGCTGGTAGGCGAAGATCCCGTCGGCCCGGAGCACCACGAAGTCGCCGCCGGCCCCTGCCGGGAAGGTCTGGGCGCCGGCCGCCAGGTCGGTGAAGGAGATGGCCTGGTGGGGCATGGCGAAGCGGAGCGAGGGCTGCTTGCCTCGTGCGGCCCGTTCGGTTCGTTGCTCAGGGGTGAGGTGCCGGCAGGTGCCCGGGTAGCAGGGTCCCTCGGAGGCCAGCCCGTGCGGCGCGCTGGCGATCGCCTGGAGCTCGGCCCGGCTGCAGTAGCAGGGGTAGAGCCAGCCGCTCTCTGTGAGTTGGTTCAGGGCTTCCCTGTAGAGGTCTTCGCGCTGGCTCTGGACGTAGGGGCCATGGGGGCCGCCCACGTCGGGCCCCTCGTCCCAGTCGAGGCCGAGCCAGCGCAGGTCGGTAACAATTTGCTCGGCCAGCTCGGGCCGGGAGCGGGGCTTGTCGATATCCTCCATGCGCAGCAGGAACTGCCCGCCGGCGTGGCGGGCCTGGAGCCAGGCGAGCAGGGCGGTCCTGGCGTTGCCGATGTGCAGCTGCCCCGAAGGGGTGGGGGCGAATCGTCCACGTAGCAAGGTTGATCACCTGTGGACCTATTCTGCGCCGGACCCCGGCTTGCCTCTCTCCCGCTGGGAGTTGTATTCTATGGAGGATGAACAAATCCAGGAGGGATTTTTCCGATGAAAATGAAATGGATGGCGGCGCTGGTCGCGCTCCTGATGCTCGCCGGGTGCGGCGGCGCCCAGCAAAAGGGCGCCACTACGCCGACCACGCCTGCAGGCAACTATCAGAAGCCCGCCCAGACGCAGACGCAGCCCCAGGCCCAGACGCCCGCTCCGCCGAAGACGCCCAAGCAGTGGAAGGAACCCCCTGCCATGGCCATCGACGTCAACAAGAAGTACTTTGCCACGCTGAAGACCGATCAGGGCGACATCAAGGTCGAACTGCTGGTCAAGGATGCCCCGAAGACCGTCAACAACTTTGTCTTCCTGGCCAAAGAGGGCTTCTACGACGGAGTGACCTTCCACCGGATCATCAAGGGCTTCATGATCCAGGGCGGCGATCCTTTGGGCAACGGCACCGGCGGTCCGGGCTACCGCTTCGCCGATGAGCTGCCGCCCAAGTACTCCTATGACCCCGGGATTGTTGCCATGGCCAACGCCGGCCCCAACACTCAGGGCAGCCAGTTCTTCATTTGCAACGGCCCCGGTTGC
Organism: Symbiobacteriaceae bacterium; assembly: GCA_050789255.1. Lineage (GTDB taxonomy): Bacteria > Bacillota > Sulfobacillia > Symbiobacteriales > Symbiobacteriaceae > JBOZRQ01. The sequence continues at coordinate 73,411 of JBOZRQ010000049.1, read as the reverse complement.
GCGGCCAACCTGAATCCCCAGCCGTACTACACCCAGTTCGGCCGTGTGGTTGAGGGCATGGACGTGGTGCAGAAGATCTCGAACCTTGAGGTGGTCCCGGGCGGCGAGGCTACGCCCTCCAAGCCCAAGGTGGCGCCGGTGATCAAGAGCGTCGTCATCGAGGAGAAGTAAGCGACCATACGGCCGCCTCCCGAGTTTTTCGGGGGGCGGTATTTTTGTGCTTGCAGCGCGAGCAGAAGGTGGTGGCGGCTGCGTCTTACTTTTGAAAGGTGTGACCACAGATGCAAGAGAGCAGCCTGATCGGCCTGGCGCAGGCCGGCGACGCCGCTGCCTTTGCCAGCCTCATTGACAGGCACGCGGTGCGGGCATACCGGATCGCTTACATCATCGCTGGGAACCATCACGATGCCGAGGACGCGGTCCAGGAGGCGTGCCTGGTGGCCTACCGTAGCCTCGGGACCCTTCGGGATGAGGGTTCCTTCGCCGGCTGGTTCGGGCAGATCGTGGCCAACCGGGCCCGTGACCTGGTGCGCCGCCACCGGGCCAGCCGCCAGCGAGATGAGCGGTTGGCGGTGGTCGAATCGGCGGCTTCGAGCGATGAGGCCGTTGAGTTGCGGGAGATCATAGGCGGGCTCGGTGAGCCCCACCGGACGGCGATCTGGCTCACCTACTCGGGCGATCTGAGCTCGGCTGAGGTGGCCCGGGTGATGGGGCGCCCGCCGGGGACGGTTCGGCGGATCCTGAGCGAGGCGTACGGAAAGCTTCGGCAGATGCTGGGAGGGGTAGCGCATGGATGAGAGGCCGATCGAGCAGCGGCTCAGGCAGGAGGTGCCCCGGCTCTGGGCGGAGATCGAGCCCGACTCGAGCTTTCTGGAGCGGTTGCGGCGGCTGCAGGACCGGGAGGGGCGGCCGCTGATCCCGGCCGGCGAGCGGCCCGGGCGCCCGCCCCTTTGGCGCCGGATGGGCGTGGGGCGCAAGCTGGAGTTCGTCGCTGCCTGTGTAGCCCTGGCAGCAGTGGCGGTGATCTTTGCCATGCGCCAGTTACCTGATCCCGAGGCGCCGCCGGTGCCGGCGGGGCAGGAGCCGACCGATCCCAGCGCCCAGTACTGCCAGAAGCCGTTGGACTCCTCGGGGGTTGTCATTGAGTTGTACAAGGGCAACAGCGACTCTACCTATCGCATTCAGCCGGGCTGGACCATTCCTTTCCCGGCGAGGTGGTTTGGGGTGCTGGTGCGGTTCCCCCGCACCGTCCAGACCGAGGGCATCAAGGTGACGGTCGACCCGCCTTCCTGGCAGACGTCGCCGATGGTCTCCAACATTGAGATCCCCGACAGCTATGGCTTTAACGTGCTCCCGGACGGGGAGTTCAAGGCGGGGAAGGGTGGGTGGATCACGGTCACAGTGGAGGGCGCCCGCGACGGTGAGGGAAAGCCCTTCGGTGACGGGCCGATCCGCTTCCGGCTGTGGGCGATGGAGCCGGTTGACCCCGCCAACCCGCCCGCAATTCTGCCTGTCTGCCCGGGGCTCGAGGTGGCCCCGCCCGGCGGCGGCCTGTAAGTGAGGAGGAACTTCGCATGTCTCGACGGTTTGGTCTCATGATTTGCGTGTTGACGTTTGTTTTGGCTGCCTGCAGCCGTGCGGCGGCGCCAGCCCCGGCGCCTGGCTCCACCGAGCCCCCGGCTGTCCCTTTGGTACAAAGACTACTCTTCTCTGCCGGTGGCGGGTATACGGATGGCCAGCCGACCCTATATCTGGTCGGGAAGACCGAGTACAAGGCCTTCCATGTGACCGTGCGCAAGGGCGATCAGGTGCTAGCTGAGAAGGATGTGGAGGCGGGGGCCGACGGCTGGTTCCGGGTCAACGGCCTGGGGCGCCCGGAGGGCGGCGAGGTGATCGTCACCGCCCCCGACAAGACCGAACTGCTCCGCCTGGCCGTGCCCACGGAGACCCGGGTCGGCATGGGCGGCGTGGCGGAGTTCGGGCCGAAGCTCCAGAAGCTGAGCCCGCGCCCGACCGACAGCACTACGCTGTGGCTTGAGGGCGAAGCGCAGGTGCCCGGCGGGGAGCTGAAGGTGGAGGTGCGCAGCGCCGGCGCCGCCGTGTTGACCTCGGCGACAGTGCAGGCCGAGACGGCGGCGCCCCAGTGGGGCCGCTTCCAGCAGCAGGTCAAGCTCTCGCAGCAGCTGCCGGAGGGCGTGGAGCTGTGGTGGTACGACAGCGCCGGGACGCTCCTGCTCATCTCCAAGCCCGCCAGTGGCAAATAGGCAAGAGAGGCTGCCCCGTGAATGGGGGCAGCCTCTCTTGCTTATGGTTGTTGCTCTGTGCCAGCCCCGCCTTCCGAGCCAGCGGTGCCGGCCTCCCGAATCAGCGCCATCGGCATGTTCACCATGCCGAGGGTGCGTGCCGGCGCCCAGGGGACGCCCTGCATGACCGTCTCCACAGGCCCCTGAATGTTCTGGTAGAACCGGTCCATGGGCTGCAAGGCGCGGGTCATGGGCTCGACTCCGGGCAGCTGCTGGTTCTCGGGGGTCTGCAGGAACTGGTTGAGCGCCTGGGTTGCCCCGCGGTAACTGTTCTGCATGATGCGAGCCTGATCAATAATCCCGCCCATGACCTCCGGGGTGCCCCGGCCTGACAGAGCCTGGCGGAGCAGTCCTTGCATGGCTAGCTTGCTATACGCGGCCCAGAGCATGTTCTGGGTCATCTGCTCGAACTCGGCCCGACCGCTGGCGTTGCGAAACGCCAGCCAATGCATCGCGTAGGCGTTCTGTACGTCGGGTTGGGCGGCCATCATCTGCCCTTGCAGGGCAGAGAGCGACCCCGCGACCTGTGCGGAAAGTCGCATGGGGGCACCGGACGCAAAGGGCATTGGCATCATTTAGAGATACCTCCAGGCATCAGGTTGCACACTACTACCACGTTATGTCACACAGTCCCCGCGGGTCACTGAAGGACTTCCCTGGCAGGTTTGCGAAGACTAGAAGGACGGCCGGAAGCGGCCGTCCTTCTTACAAAGTTGCGGGGGGCAGCTATGTTTACAGACGCCAAACGAGTCATCGCCGAGGCCGTGGAGGCCCGGCAGATCCCAGGGGCTGTGTGGGCGGTGGCCCGCGGCGGCGAGGTGCTGGCCCTGGAGGCGCAGGGCTACGCCGACCCCGAACTCGGCCAGCCCATGACGGCCAACACGGTCTTCGATCTCGCCTCCCTGACGAAGGTGACCGCCACCCTGCCGGTGGTGCTGCGCCTCCTAGAGAAAGGCTATTTCCGCCTGGACGACCCCATTGCGGGCTTCCTGCCGGAGTATCCGCACCCCGAGGTGCGCATCCGGCACCTGCTGGCCCACAACGCCGGCTACCCGCCCGGCGAAAAGCTGTGGGGCCGGGGCTGGAGCCGTTCCGAGGCGCTTGACCACATCGCCCGGCTGGCGCCGACCAACCCGCCCGGCGGGGCCGTGGTCTACTCGGACATTAGCTTCCAGCTGCTGGGCTACCTGGTGGAGCGCCTGACCGGGCGCCGTCTGGACGAGGTGGCCCAGGAGAAGGTCTTCGGCCCGCTCGGCATGAGCGGCGCCACCTTCGCTCCGGGACCCGGGGCGGCGCCCACCGAGTACCGGGAGCACCTGGGCCGGCGGCAGCGCAGCGAGGTGCACGACGAAAACGCCACGGCCCTGGAGGGGGTGGCGGGGCATGCCGGCCTCTTCAGCACGGTCACCGATCTGATCAAGTATGCGGGCCTCTGGATGGGCTGGCCGGGGCACAAGGTCCTCAGCAGCGCCACCCGGGCGGTGGCGATTCAGCCCCACGCCGGGACCGGAAACGATGTGCGCGGGCTCGGCTGGGTGATCCGCTCGGCTCAGTTCAGCTCATCCGGCGACCTGATGAGCCCAGCGGCCTTCGGGCACACCGGGTTCACCGGCACGAGCATCTGGATGGACCCGCAGCGTGACCTGGCCGTGATTTTGCTGACCAACCGGGTCTACTACGGGCGACAGGACCACATTCTTCGGATTCGCCCACGCTTTCACAACGCGGTGGTGGCTGCCCTTGGCTAAGAACGCACACGTGATTGCCGCTGAGCCAGCCGAAGGGTGGGGAACCTGGCTACAGGCGGTTCTGGCAAAGATGGAGGCCCGGTTCGGCCCTCGCTTCTGGTGGCCGGCCGTGGACGTAGATGAGCCCACCAAAGCCCCGCCCTTCGAGATGATCGTCGGGGCAATCCTGGTGCAGAACGTGGCCTGGTCGAACGTGGAGAAGGCGCTGCTGGCCCTGCGGGGCGCCGGCCTTCTGGACCCGGCGGCGCTGCACGGGGCGGCGCCCGAGCAGATCGAACCGCTGATCCGACCCGCCGGTTACTTCCGGCAGAAGACCAAGAAACTCAAGGCCTTCTGCGAACATCTATATACCAGGTACGGTGGGGACCTCGGCGCCCTGCTTAAAAGGCCCCTGCCCGAGCTCCGAGAAGAGCTGCTCGCCCTGCCCGGCATCGGGCCGGAGACCTGCGACTGCATTCTGAACTACGCCGCCGGCTATCCCGTGATGGCCATGGATACCTACACGCGCCGTATCTTCAGCCGGATGGGCATCTTCGAGCCCACCGTGAGCTACGAGGCGATGAGCGCCTTCTTCCACGCCCATCTGCCGGCGGATACCGACCTGTTGGGCGAGTACCACGCCCAGATCGATACCCTGGGCCACCGGCTCTGCCTGAAGAGCCGGCCCCAATGCAACGACTGCCCGCTCCAGGAGCTGTGCCCCCGGGCGGGCCTTGAGGTGAAGGCTTGAAGATCATCTTTAAGGAGAAGCGAAACTCGTCCGGGGTGATCAAGGACGGCGAGATCGTGCTCTACATCTCCAGCCGGCTGCCCAGGGCCGAGCAGCAGCGGCACATCGTCATTCTCACCGAGAAGCTGACTCCGAAGCTGGAGCAAGCCCGGCAGATGGCGCTGAGAACCCCGCCCAGCGGACTCCCGCCGGGGCTGACCCCCTCGCCGGTCACCACCGATGAGCAGTTGGCCGCCTGGGCCAAGGAGATCAACGACCGGTTCTACCGCTTTCGAATGGGCGAGGTGCGCTTCCGCAAGCAGGAGAGCCGCTGGGGCTCCTGCAGCGGGCGCACCCGCAACATTCAGATCTCCAAGCGCTTGCGCGGCGGCCCCCATGAGCTGCTGGAGTACGTGCTGATCCACGAGATCGCCCACCTGGGCGAGTTCAACCACAGCCCCCGGTTCTGGGCGCTGGTAGAGCGGGCCTGCCCCGACTACAAGGCGAAGCGGGCCCAGTTGCGCCGCTACGAGGAGTACCTGCGCGGCGCCCCGCCGTCAACCGAGGACCCGGACGAGGACCTTTGCTAGCACCTCGTGCGGGAGGTCGGGCGGCAGTGCCGCTGCCTTCAGGCGGCGCCCGATTTCAGCGGGGCCCCAGCCGGGCTGGAGCTTCCACTCGGCCAGGGGCTCGTTCGCCCTGGTCCGCACGATGACGGTGCGGGTCCCCGGCCCGTCGGGCGGGCCAATGACGACGATGCTCCAGTCCCCGATGTGCCACACGGTTTCGTGATGGTTGATCTGCTTGAGGCTCACCAACTGCGACCGGCCATGCAGGTCCACGGTGAAGCCGCCATACGCGACAGCCCCGCCCCCAGCCTTCTCGGACCCGGCCACGGCCGTAAATGCCTCCCCACAAGGGCAGCCCCAGTTGCGCAGGATCTGGTTGTCGGCCTGGATCTGATGGCGGAGGCGGAAGGGCCCCCCAGATCTGCCGCACGACGGACACTTCAGCACGGCCAGTCCCACCCCTTGATTGTCGCTATGTCTGCCGATTCTTCAGACGAACCCAAACTCCTTCAAGAGGGAAAGCAGCTATGCGCGCCTTTCTGGCAATCGCCAGCCGATCCTTCCAACAGATGATCTCCTATCGCTTCGAGGCATGGCTGGGGGTTCTGATCAGCCTGTCGATGACCGCCACCTATGTGACGTTATGGCTGGCGGTCTCTCGGAACGATCCCGCCCAACTGGCCACGATTCTGGCCTACGTCCTGTCGACCCGCATGCTGGCAGAGATGCAGTCGCCCGACGTGATCGGGCAGATGCAGAATGCGATTCGCACCGGCGGTGTGGCGGTGGAGCTTCTCAAGCCTATCTCCTACCCGATCCGCCTGACCGCCGAGCAGATGGGGCGGACGATGTGGCGCGTGGTGCGGACCGTGCCGATCTACGTGGCCCTCAGCCTGCTGCTGGGGGTCAGGTGGCCGGGACCAGGGACCATCGTCGCCTTTGCGGTGAGCGGCTTCCTGGGCCTGATGATCGCCTTGCTCCTGCAGATGGCGGCTGCTAGCGTGGTCTTCTTCGTGCTGGATGTGGAAGGGGTCCACAACATGCTGGACTTCGCCCAGGCGATCTTTGCCGGGTCGCTGATCCCCCTGTGGCTCCTGCCGGGTTGGTTTGCTGCGCTCTCCCGCGCGCTGCCCTTCCAGGCGACACTCTACATACCCGGGGCTATCTTTGCCGGGCGGGTGGCCGGAGCGGGGATCTATATGGCGCTGCTGGAGCAGGTGGCCTGGATTGTGGGCCTCACCCTGCTGGTGGCGGGGATGTGGCGCACCGCCACCAGCAAGCTGGTCGTACAGGGAGGATAGCGCCATGTGGGATACGTTTCGCACCTATACCCTGCTGGCCCGGGCAGTCGTCCGGGGGCAGATGCAGTATCGCTTCGGCATGACCACCCGGGTGATCGGCCTGGTGCTGGTCTACGCCGGCACCCTGATCAACCTCTATTTCATGGCGGACCGATTTGGGGAGATCAACGGCTGGAACTTCGGGTCGCTGATCTTCCTGTTCGGGCTTGCCGTGCTCTCCTGGGGCGTGGTCCTGGTCACCTTTTTTCACTTCCGCGACCTGGAGGAGTATATTGTCTCGGGTCAGTTTGATATGTACCTGACCCGGCCAATGCAGCCCTTCGTCCACTTTATGGCCGCCCGCTTCCCGATCTTCAGCCTGGCCCAGCTGATCTTCTCGAGCCTGGTCTTCCTGTGGTCGACGACCCTTGTTGAGTTCCACTGGACGCCGCTCAAGTGGCTATATCTCCTGGGAACGGTGATCGGCGGGGCGATGATCCAGGGCGCCGCCTGCATCGTCACCGGGGCGATCGCCTTCTGGACCGGGCGCTCCCGGTCGCTCTACCACGCCGTGGTACGGCCGGCCCGGGAGATGGCCTTCTACCCGATCGACATCTATCCGATGCTGCTCCAGGCGCTCTTTATTGGGGTCTTTCCCCTGGCGTTCGTCAACTACTTCCCCGCCCATGTCTTCTTGGACCGGGTTGGGCACTTCCCGGCGTGGGTGCCGTTCCTGACGCCCCTGGTTGGGGTGGTCTGTCTGGCGCTGGCCTACCGCCTGTGGCTCTGGGGTCTGCAGAACTATCAGGGAACAGGGAGCTAATATGGGACGCAAGTTAGGAACCGTGTTGGTGCTCGCAGCGGTATTCGCGGTGGCCTGGTACATGAACTTCGGCGACAGCCAGAAGGCGAGTACGCCTTCAGCCCAGCCGGCCGCTTACAGGGTGCCGACCACCGCTGAGATCGACAGGATGAAGGCGGAGAAGGGCATGAAAGCCTCCTCCGCCGAGTTGAAGAAGATGGATTCGGCCACCGTGGAGCGGGTGGTGGACGGCGACACGGTGGAGGTGACCCTGAAGGGCGCCAAGACCAAGGTGCGCCTGCTCCAGGTGAACACACCCGAGACGGTGGACCCCCGGCGCGAGGTCCAGGAGTACGGCAAGGAGGCATCCAACTTCACCAAGTCGGTGCTGACCAAGGGGACGAAGGTCCGCCTGCGCTACGACGTGGAGAGGGAGGACAAGTACGGACGGCTGCTGGCACACATCTATTTGGAGGATGGCACCTGGTTCAATGCCCTGCTGATCCGGGCAGGCTTCGCCCAGCTCGCGACCTACGCGCCGAACGTAAGCGCCAGCGAATACTTCAAGGCGCTGGAGCGCAAGGCGCGGGATGAGAAGGTCGGCCTATGGCAGATCCCTGAGAACAGCAGCAAGAAATAGGGCAAACTAGTGCCGGAGGTGGAATCCGGCAATGACGGAGACGGCGAACGAGTCGGGCGCAGCCGAGCCCACGCCCGATAGCACCAAGTTTGTAGCCAAGCCTGCACCCGGCGATATCTGGGACCCCATGCAGGATGTGACCACGCCCCAGGGTGAGGGGGCGGGCGTTACGCACTCGGCCTCGGAGCGGGCTGGCGGCGCAGTTGTGCGTACGACCGAGCGGTCGTAGCACTGTGCAACCGGTGCATCAGGGCGCCGCCGCGCCATCGGCTCCGGAGCGGAAGTGATGCGCCACCCGATGGAGACGGGGCCGCCTGACGTACATCCGTGTACGCAGGCGGCCCGTTGAGCTGGTCGGAGGCGTCGTCCTGACGCCTCCTCCTCGGGTACGTCTCCATCGGGTGGCGCTTAGCAGGTCGCCGATGAATGCGTCGGCACCCTATGCACCGGTTGCATGATTTCCGTCCACTGCGGCGTACTGAGGGCGCCTCCTACAGCTCCTTGCCAGTGCGAACGGCCTTTTGGAGCGCTTGGTTCATGGCGCCAATGCCAGTGAGCCCCCGGAGGGGGAAGTGGATGGTGCAGGTGAAGGCGGGGCGCACCACGGGCTCGAACTTCTTGCCGCCCAGCACCACGACCTGGTCGTAGCGGTCAAGGCCCTTGGTTAAGACCTGTCGGCGGAGTTGGTCAGGAGAGATTTCGCCCAACCCGGTCGGGGAGAAACGGACGTCGTAGTTTTCGGGCACCAGGTCGTGGGGCAGGAGGAAGCCGTGGCGGGCCGAGAGGATGGCCCAGTTCTCGCCGAAGAAGGCGCGGGCGTAGGCCTGGCAGTTGCGGTGGAAGGCGCTCAGGTAGGCCTGGGCGGCCGGGGTCGGGCCGGCCGTGGAGTCGACGTCCCAAATTTTCTTCTTGCCGCACGGGATTATGCAAAGGCGCTCCATGGCTTTGCTCGACCTCCTCAGTGGGGTGTTCGGGGGGGCTCCATGGATTGCCTTTTTTTCTTTAGCAACTAGTCCAAATGACATTCCTGGTGTACAATAATCCCTTGCTGGTAAAGTTTCTTTTCACCCCCGGAAGGGCCGAAAGGAGTATATCGTGAGCGCCATTATTGAAGTCCATGGGTTGCGCAAGGAGTTTAAGATCGCCAAGCGCAAGGAGGGGGCCTTCGGCGCCCTGCGGTCCCTCTTCTCTCGGGAGCACATTACGAAGCTGGCCGTGAACGACGTATCCTTCGAGATCAAGGCGGGCGAACTGGTGGGGTATATTGGCCCCAACGGCGCCGGCAAGTCCACCACCATCAAAATGCTGACGGGAATCCTCGTCCCCAGCGGCGGCAAGGTGTTGGTGCGGGGACTGGTCCCCTACGAGCAGCGGGTCGAGAACGCCAAGCAAATCGGCGTGGTCTTCGGCCAGCGCACCCAGCTGTGGTGGGACCTGCCGACCATTGAGTCCTTCGAGCTGCTCCAGCACATCTACAAGATCCCCAAGGCCAAGTACGACAAGAACATGGCCCGCTTCAAGGATCTCCTGGGGCTCGAGGAGTTCCTGCAGACCCCGGTGCGCCAGCTCTCCCTGGGCCAGCGCATGCGCGCCGACCTGGCGGCTGCCCTGCTGCACGACCCGGACATCGTCTACCTTGACGAGCCCACCATCGGTCTGGACGTGGTGGCCAAGGAGAAGATCCGGGAGTTCATCAAGGAGATCAACAAAGAGCGCGGCGTGACGGTGATCCTCACCACCCACGACATGCAGGACATTGAGAAGATCTGCGAGCGGATGATCCTGATCGACAAGGGCACCGTGATCTACGACGGGCCGGTCGCGCAAATCAAGGAGCGCTTCGGCAAGAGCCGCACCCTGGTGGTCGACCTGGAGCCTAACGGCTTCGGCGACCGGCTTGAGATCGCCGGGGCGGAGCAGATCAAGCGGGAGGGCAACAAGTTCTGGCTGCGCTTCAACCGTGACGAGATCTCGGCCAGCCAGCTGATCGCCCGGGTCTCTGAGAAGTACTCGATCGTCGACCTCACGGTGGAGGAGCCCGAGATTGAGGGCATCATCTCCCGCATCTACCAGGAAGGCATTTAGCCAAACGCGAAAACGGAGCCGCACCTTTCTTGTGCAGGGCTCCGTTTTTTTGCTTATACTAAATATATACGATCTTCTTATTTCGTTAGAGGGGGCTCCACGACATGAGAACGACGGCAATCCGGAGGCTGACCATTCTCATTGCTGCGGCGATTATCTTCTCCGGATGCGCCCGTCAGTCAGGGGCAGTTGGTAAGGCCAACGACCTGGTACAGCAGGCGGCAGCGAAGACCAGGCAACTTGTGTTGTGCCACGATAAGGTGACCACGATGGCGAAGGCATTCGACGGTGTCCGGACCCGCCAAGAGCTTCAGAGGTACATCAGGGATGCCAGCAATAAGCGGACGCAGTGCCTTCAGGAGTTGTCTAACGCCAAAGGGCTGATGAGACAAGCCTTAGCCCTGAATCTCTCCCAGACGGACATGGAGTATGTCCGGTTGATCGACGCAGCCGTTTCTGCCGGGTATGATACCGTTTCATTTGCGTATGACGACGTATGGTACGTCCTGCAGGACCTGGATACGTTTCTGGGGGAGATTGAAAAGGTGAGTGCTCTGACCCCTGCTCTTTCGGCCGTGGCCCAAAAGGCAAAGCAGGAGAGCTATGGTGAAGCGCGCTCCGAGTTGGCTGAGCTGAAGACACAGGTCGGTCACCTCATGGTCCGAAGCAACTCATTGGCAAAACGAGAGACGACCCTGCAGGGTTACGCCGATCACTATGGAGCGCTGGATTCCCTAATAACCAACTTCGACCGGTTCGCAGCGGCGATGCAGGAAGAGGACTGGGAGACCGCCATTGAGATCGAGGGGCAGATTCGGGCGGCTCAGACCGAACTGCAAGCAAACATGAACCCTACGTTCCGCGTACGGGACTTTGCGATCGTGAAGAAGCTGGAGGAGCGCAAGAAGCAATACGACTTGCAGGTCATGACGGCAGATGAGTATGCAGCGAAGACGAACATTGCTCTGGAGCGTGCCGTCTTGCCACTGCTGACCTCCCCGTGAGTCGCCGTCATGCAAAAAGGTCCCGGGCGCCGTGCCCGGGACCTTTCATGTATACGGATTAGAACGGGTTGCAGCCAATGTCCTTGATGTCGGGCACGTGGGCCGGATCGTTGCAGTCGGGCTTGAAGAAGTTGTACAGGCTCCGGACGCACCCCTTGCGCTCGTTCTCGTCGGTGACGATGGCGTAAGAGTAGGCGACCTCGGACGTCGCTATGCGCTCCTTGGCGGTAGCGTTGATGCCGGCGGCCGCTGCGTCGCCCTCGGCGATGGTGCCCATGTAGGCGAGCAGGGTCGCGTAGAGATTGCTGGCCAGACCGACGAAGAATACCTGCCACTCGCCGTCTTCCTGCCGGGCATGCAGCTTGAAGACGCCAGCCTTATGCGGAACGTTGACGATGTCAAAGGGGTGTTCGAAACGGCCACCCTTCCAGTCGAGGCCCACGAGGGTCATCCAAGCCACGTCTCGTATCTCCTTTCCCAACCACCGATCCTCTGGAACACTGCGCCTATCGAACTATTATGGTAGCACAAAAGGCCTCGGGACGTCTACCATATGGGCCTGAGCCTACCAGGGCAGGACAAAAGTATTTTTGGGTCGAACACTACAGCCTTGTCGCAATTTGGGCCCTCACGGGAGACATGATTGCAGCTATGGCAGTTCGATACAATACGCTGGCAGCGCTGCTGCTGGTACTCCTGCTCATCGCCGGATGCGGGCCGGCCAAGGCCTCCGAGGGCATCGTGGTCAAGCGCTTCGCTGAGGTGGCGCCCCCGGCGCCGCCCACGGTGAACCTCGTCTTCGTGGGCGATATCATGCTCGCCCGCATCCCTGGCGACGCCGTCGCGGCGGGCACCGACCCCTTTGCAGACTGGGCCAAGGTGCTGCAGGGCGCCGACCTGAGCCTGGGCAACCTGGAGTGCGTGATCGCCACGGTGGGGCAGCGGGTGCCCAAGGCCTACAACTTCCGCTGCCACCCGCAGAACGTGCCCCTGCTGGCGAAGTACTTCGACGCAGTCTCGGTGGCGAACAACCACTCAGGCGACTTTGGCAAGGATGCCTTTGCCGAGGAGCTCAATCTGCTCAAGCAGGGCGGCCTGGCCTACTTCGGCGGGGGCAAGAACCTGGCCGAGGCTCACCAGCCGGTGATCCTGGAGAAGAACGGCCTGAAGATCGCCATCCTGGGCTACAATGAGGTGGAGCTGCGCTCCTATGAGGCAGGAGCCACCACCCCGGGCCTGGCCTGGAGCGACGACGCCCAGGTGAAGGCCGACGTTACGGCCGCCCGCAAGCAGGCAGACCTGGTGGTCGTCTACCCGCACTGGGGGCTGGAGTACCAGCCCAAGCCGTCCGCCCGGCAGCGCCAGCTCGCCCAGCTGGCCATTGACGCCGGCGCCGACCTGGTGGTGGGCGCCCACCCGCATGTCACCCAGACGGTGGAGTGGTACAAGGACCGGCTGGTTGTCTATAGCTTGGGCAACTATGTCTTTGACGATTTCATGGACGTCTCTGCCGAGCTGAATGAGCCGTCCCGCACCAGCTGGGTGCTGCGGGTCACGATCGGCAAAGAGGGTATCAAGCAGTGGGACACGCTCGTCGCCCGGACGGATGATCAGGGCATTCCCAGGCGGGTGTTGGGCGCCGCCAGCCCGTGCGGCAAGCCGGGTACGCAGGAGATTGCGAGCTGCAAGGGAGAGTAAGCCGCCGCAGTGGGCAGACTACGCCCAAAGGAGGCGGTGGGACGTGGACTCGTCCGAAGCGCTGGAACGGCTCAAGTTTCTGCACGACCAGGTTCACCAGACGGCGGAGCGCTCCGAGCACTTGGAGGAGCGGATGCCCCTGCACGTGCATCCGCAGTCGCTGAACTATGAACAGGACCTCACCCGGGTGAAGGGCGAGTATAACCGTCTGGCCCGGGACTTGCTGAGCCAGGGGGTCAACCTGGAGGCGGAAGGGCTTCCCGACCAGTTTGAACAGCATAAAGGCTGAAGACGCCGGGGGCCGCCCCGGCGTCTTCATTTATCCCAGATGAATCGGGAGCCCCAGCTCCACCGAGCTCCGGCAGAGGCGCCGCAGCGAGTGCCAGACGCCTACCGGCCCGGTCACATCGGCCCGGAGATCATCGTCGGTCACCATGGCAACCTGCGCCATCTCCTCGGGGAAGCGCTCGGCCAGGACCGGCTCCAGCGCGTCGAGCTCGGCCAGCAGGGCCACGGAGGAGCCCACGGAGACCTCCTCCACGAAGAAGGCCTGCATGAAGTCGTAAGGCACGTAGTAGCCGCTGCTGTCGTCGTGGTTGATCAGGTGGTTGAACTGCATGCCGGCCGGCGCCCGGCCTTCGTGGTAATCGTCTACCGTTTTGCCGTGCAGGGCAGCTGCAATGACCCGGAGCTCGTGGAGATCCTCGGTGGTGCCGACCTCCTCGGCAAGGCCTTCGCCCTCCTTGGGCTCGGCCAGGTCGGTTTCCAGGTAGTACAGATCGGCCAGCACCCCGGCGATTTGCCTCGCCAGCTCCTTGTCCTGGAGCTGCAACAGCGCCAGCTCCTCCGGATCATCCTCGCCGAAGGTGGCCTGGTACTCATCAATCGTCAAAACGAACGGCTGAACGGCCGCATAGAGTTCCATGGCAGAAACAGCATCCCTTTCCCGCGTTGCTTGTCTTATTATCCCACAAGCAGCGGGTCGGTGCTACACCCAGGCCTTGCCCGCGGAGCGAACGCGTCCGGTGGCGGCCGTGTAGGCCACCTCCATGGCCAGGTTAAGCGTGCGGCTCTCCCGGTCCTTGTCGGGGTGGAACTCCACAATGTCCACGGCTAGCAGGCGCCTGCGGTTCGCAATTTGGGCGACCAGTTCCAGCGCCTCCTTGGAGCGGAAGCCGCCCGGAACCGGGGTCATGGTGCCCGGAGCCTCTTCCGGTTCGACTGAGTCAATGTCGAAACTCAGGAAGACCTCCGGCTTCAGCCGGTCGAGGATCTGGCTCCAGCTCTTGCGGGTCTGGCCCGGGTCCAGCACCTCCACGCTGTAGTCGGTGAGCAGCCGCTTCTCGCCCTCGTCGAGATCGCGGATGCCCCACAGCTTCAGGTCGGACGGTGTGATGATCCGCTTCATGAACTGGGGCATCAGGCCGCAGGCCAGGGACAGGACCATGCCGTGGGGATTGCCCGACGGGGAGGTCTCGATGATGTTGAAATCGCCGTGGGCATCGACCCAGACGACGTCGAAGCTATGGCCCATGCGGATCAGCGCCCAGATGGTGCCCAGCGAGGTGGTGTGGTCGCCGCCGAGGGTCATCATCAGGTTCTCATTCTCATGCTTCTTCACCCAGGTGTCGGCCTGCCAGCGGGCAGCCTCTACCACCTGCTGCACCCGAACCGGCACGGCGTGCGCCGTGTTTCCGGGGGGCGGCACCAGGTCGCCGAGATCGATTACCTTCTGCCCAAGGGTCTCCAGCTGAGTGACCAGCCCGCCGGTTCGCATTGCCTCCGGACCGTGACGGAATGCCTCGCGAGGCAGTCCCAGGGTCGTCGGGAATCCCAGCAGTTCGATCGTCATTGGTGGTTCCCCCATGCTTGTCATCCCCGGGAGGGGATTGGCTTTATACATTCATGAGTATGCACTGTTGCATATTCTTGCCCAGATTCCCGGTTTCCTCCCAGCAAGGGCGTTTTTTTCTTGGAGATGTGGTCAAGCTACACCTAAGGAGGGACCGCCCTATGCAGAAGAGACAGCGTGCGGCCGGCGCTGCCCAGACCGTCCGGCAGAAGAAGCTGAAGGAACCCACACCCCTGGATCTGCTCAAGCTGGAGATCGCCAGCGAGCTGGGTCTGGCGGATAAGGTTGCGTCCGAGGGGTGGGGCATGCTGACGGCGAGGGAGTCGGGCCGTGTCGGCGGCCTTTTGAATAAACGGCTGAAGGACAGCGGCATGGCCATCGGGCCGAAGGGAACGCTGGTTCCCTTAAACTGAGTTCCTGCAGGAAGGTTTCCCAAAGGTCACGAAAAGCACTCCCTGAACGGTTTTAGGGGGTGCTTTTCTATGCGTTACAGCGTAGCAGCCGTGCAGTATGAGCCTCGCTTCGCCGACAAGGCCTGGAACCTGGGGCGGCTGGAGGCGCTGGTTCTGGACGCCGCCCGGGCGGGGGCCCGCCTGGTGGTCCTCCCTGAGATGGCGACCACCGGGTACTGTTTCCGCAGCCGCACCGAGATCACCCCGCTGGTCGAGGCCGTGCCGGGGGGCGCGACCACGGAGAGCTTCAGCTGGCTGGCGCGGGAGCTCGGCGTTCACATCGTGATCAACCTGCCTGAGGTGGACCCGGCCACCGGTGCCTACTACAACACGGCGGCCCTGATCGGTCCTGCGGGCTATATCGGCAAGTACAGAAAAACACATACGTTTGTTGATGAGACTCGGTGGGCCAAGGATGGTGACCTGGGCTTCCCGGTCTTCGACACGGAACTCGGTCGGATTGGTTTATGCATTTGTATGGACTTCGATTACTTTGAGACGGCCCGGCTCGCCGCACTGGCGGGCGCCGACGTGATCGCCTTCCCGAACAACTGGCTCAGTTACCCGGTGGTCTGGTTCGCGCGGGCCCTGGAGAACGGGGTCTATGTAGTTGGCGCCACCCGCTGGGGGGAAGAGCGCGGCGCCAAGTTCTGCGGCCACTCCTGCGTGATCGACCCCGACGGAAGGCCGCTCAACCTGCTGACCACAGGTGACGGCGTAGCCCTCGCTGAGATTGACACCGGCCTGGCCGCAGCGAGGCGCGCCGAGGCGCTGGCCCGGCGCCGGCCCGAGCTGTACCAGGAACTGCTGATCAACCGCTACCTGTGGAGCTGGCGGGAGGCCCAAATGCTCCCGCCGGGGCGCCCGGCGGTGGTCGCTGCAGGGCAGGCGACCAGCGTGGGCCGCATGGCCGACCAGGCCCGCTGGGCGGATCGCATCGCCAGGGAGCAGGGGCTGCCCAAGCTGGATCTGATGGTCTACCCCTCGCTGGAGTCCGGGGAGGGGGACCTGACCGAGGTGGCCCGGTCCCTGGAGTGCCATGTCGTGTGGGGCGCCGGCGACGGCTCGGTCCTCCTGGCGGGGCCGGCCGGGATCATCGGCCGCTACCGCTCCGGGGAGGGCTTCCCGGTCTTCGACCTGGAATGGGGACGGATCGCGCTCCTGTCCGGCGAAGACCTCCGGGTGCCCGAGGCGGCGAGAATCCTTGCGAAGCAGGGCGCCGACCTGATCGCCGTCCCCGCCCGCTGGGAGGGTGAGGATGACCGCCTGCTCTGGACCGCCCGCTACAAGGAGAATGAGACCCCGCTTGTGGTGGCCAACAGCCTTGGCGGGAGTCGGGTCTACCACCCGGATTCCTTCGCCCGCATCGGTCGCGCAGAGGCCGGCCCCGGCGAGGGCGGGCTCGTGCTGTCGGTGATCGATACCTCGTCGGAGCTGGTGCGGGCCAAGGAGCTCCTGCGGAAGTTGCAGCCACAGTGGTACGGGGGGCTCGTGTAGCGGGCCGCCCTCGAAAATAGGAAAAGGCCGCCCTTTCAAGAGGGGCGGCCTTTACTCGTTTACCTGGTGCTGAACACGATGGACCCCGTGCCCGTTTCCAACGTGACCGTGTGCTTGCCATCCCCCGACGTGCCCACGCCCGACCTGGCCGGGCCGGTGTTGCTGGAGGCGCTCATGAACCCCGGGATGGAGAGGGAGCCGGCCCGGGTCTGGGCGCTGGCCCGCATGCTGCTCTCCGAGGGGAGGTTCAGGTGGATCGAGCCGGCGGAGGTCTTCAAAACGACATCGCCGGAGAGGACCGAGCTGGTGTCCACGTTGATGCTGCCCATGCGGGTGTCGGCCATCAGCTTGCCGCCGCTGAACTCGTTGACCATGATCTGGCCGGCGCCGGAGTCGAGCTGGATGGCGCCCACCACGTT
Source organism: Symbiobacteriaceae bacterium (assembly GCA_050789255.1). Taxonomy (GTDB): domain Bacteria; phylum Bacillota; class Sulfobacillia; order Symbiobacteriales; family Symbiobacteriaceae; genus JBOZRQ01. The sequence goes on along the minus strand of JBOZRQ010000049.1, from coordinate 56,353 downwards.
CCGGATCTCCAGTCGGCCAGTGCCGGCCTTGGCCGTCACGGGACCCTCCCAGTTTCGCACCGCGATGCTGCCCGCTCCGCTGCCGGCATTAACCGAGCCGCTGCCGGCCTCCACCGTGATCGAGCCGGCGCCGCTCTGCAGGTCGAGGTCGCCCTTGTAGTCGGTCACCCGGATCGAGCCGGCGCCGGTGTCGGCCTTCACCTTCAGGCCGGCCGGCGCATAGATGGTGTAGCTGACGCCTACGTTGTTCAGGTTGACGGGGATGTTCGCACGAACTTTTAGCACGCCGCCCTCGTTCGAAGTGTTGAGTTGGATTTGATCGAGCTCCTTCTCAACCTTGGCGTTATCTACAATGAAACCGTAAGCGGTGTAGGTGGAGTCAATACGAATATCTGAGGCGCTGCCATGCTGCACGAGCCGAACGCTGCCTGCTTCCACATTGACCTGGAGCTCCTTGGCGTCGTTCAGGGCCACGGTTTCGGTGTCGGTGCGGCTCACCGCAGGTCCGCCGCCGGCGAAGGTAATGCGCCCGCCCTCGGTGCCGATCCACGTCCGCACCGTGGTAATGCCAAAGCTTAACGCCACCACCAGGAGCAGGAGGATGGCGCCTCCGATGTCGAACCTCAACGCCGTCGGGTGCTCTTCACGCTGGGACAGAACAGTTCGAACCAGGTATTCAGCGCCGAATCCAACCAAAATGATCGGCCACAGCTTATAGACCCATGACGTGGCCTGCCCCACGCCGCCCAGGTTATCGAGCAGCAGGGCGACACCGAAGGCAACGAGGCCGAGGGCGACCGTAATGCGCCCGACCTTTTGTGTAGCGGGTTTCATTAGATGAAGTTCCTCCTTGGGGATCTTGCGGCGGCTTTCTGTCCGGTTTGACGGCGTCTGCAGTAGCAATCCCTTCAGGGGATCGAAAAATCTTTTGGGGTCAATTGAGGTGAGCACCGTTGAGCCTTGTGTGGCGCCGGCTGGTCCGGTCTGGCCTCGTTTTTATGATCGCGTTAGCCACGCTTGCCTCCGGCTCCGCAACGGCGCGCGCCCCGGGCGCCGACCTGCCGCAAGTGGAGTGGGTCCTCGCCCCCATTGAGGTGGCCGACGCTCCTTACGAGCCGGCGGAGCCGCCCAAGGTGGCACCGGAGGATCGCATCAGGCAGATTCCGGTGCTTATGTACCACGAAATCGGGGACGTAAACGACAACAACTACGTGCGCCGCTCCGAGTTCGAGTGGCAAATGAAGTGGCTGTCCGACAACGGCTACCACGCGGTGACGCTCGGCCAGGTCTACCGGCATATCAACGACTTCACGCCCCTGCCGGCCAAGCCGGTGGTGCTCACCTTCGACGACGGGTACGCCACCTTCCACTCGATCGCGGTGCCTACCCTGAAGCAGTACAACTACACCGCCACGGCCTTCATCATCACAGGGCTGATCGGCCGCAAGGAGTATATGACCTGGGAGCAGGTTGCCGAGCTCCCCAGCCAAGGCTTCGAGATCGGCTCGCACACGGTCTCCCATGCGGATTTGCGCTTCCTGTCCGGCGCCCGGCTCACCCGGGAGGTGGCGGAGTCCAGGCGCGAACTGGAGCAGCGGACCGGTGTCCCGGTGGAGTTCTTCTGCTATCCGGCGGGCAAGTATAACGACCAAACGCCCGATGCGGTCAAGGCCGCCGGCTACCTGGGCGCCGTAACCACCCAGTACGGCCCGGTCACCCTCCAGCAAAGCCCGTTCCTGTGGTCCCGGGTCCGCATCCTCCGCGGGGAGACCCAGGCCAGCTTCGCCAAGAAAATCCGCACAGCATCAAGCGAGGGGCAGTAAGACCCCTCGCTTTCTTTTCATTGCTTCGTCCCCCATATCACCATGAGCACGCCGGCCAGAATCATAATGATCTTCTTGAGCGGGAAGGTGTTCACGCTCGCCGCGATACCGAAGGCGCTGACGCCGATGAAGATAAAGGGCCCGATCAGTCCAAGCAGCGAGTTCACCCTTAGGATCGACCCGGCGTCGTTCATGCGCAGGAAGAGGAGGGCCGCCGTCACCTCGACCACCGCCGATAGGCCGCGCATCAGGCGCATGGCCCAGATCATCTTTTCGTTATCAAGATCCAAACGGGGCGCCTCCTTGTCCGCGTCTCAAGCACAATCAGGTCCACCTCATCAGCGCGAGCAGGACGGCCGTGAAGCCGGCAGCTGCCAACGGACCCACGGGAATGCCCTTGAATACCACCACGCCGATGATTGTGCCGACCACCATGCCAACGATGACCTCGGGCTTTACCTGCAGCAGGGTGACGCCATAACCGCTAAGCACCGCCGCGATCACGCCGCCGGCGATGGCAGCCAGGCCATTAAATGAGGTGAAGCTCTCTCGGATCTCCTTCCAGCCGACCTCGCCCGTGGCGAAGGGGACCAGCACGGCCATCAGCAGAAAGATCAGCCCGGCCTCCAGCCCGCGGCGCTCCAGGATCGGGAAGACGCGATCCAGCCTGAGGACCTGCAGGATCAGCACAACGCCCGCCGCTGTGACGATCAGTGAGTTCCGGGCTGCCACGCCCAGCGCCATCAACGTGAGCAGAATCACCCGCTCGCTGCCCATTCTGCATCCCTCCGGCGTCGCTGTGTAAGATGGGGCGTTGTCCTATCAGTATCGGACTTGCCCTGAAAAAATGACTGCGGCGCGTCTGTTTGGGGCCGCCCGCGGGCAATCTAAGCGAGCAAGTTTCTCTCAAGCGGGGGGTTGAAGCGAGGTGGCCGAGACTAAAACCCAGGGTCCGAATAAGTGGATACAGCTCACCGCACTCTGCACGGTCCCGCTGATCATGGTGCTCGGAAACTCCATGCTGATTCCGGTGCTCCCCGATATGGGCGACGAAATGGGACTAGATAAGTCGGTCACAGGTCTGGCTGTGACCGCATTCTCGTTAGCGGCCGGTATCGGCATCGCACTGGCCGGTTACCTGGCCGACCGCTACGGTCGGAAGGTCGTTATTGTTCCCAGCCTTCTCATTTACGGGCTGGGCGGCGTCATCTCCGGCCTGGCCGGGTGGTGGCTGGCTGAGGACGGCTTCTTTTGGGTGATGGTGGGCCGGGTCGTGCAGGGACTGGGCGCCGCCGGCACCGCTCCGGTGGCGATGGCCTTCGTGGGCGACCTGTTCAACGGGCCCCAGCGGGTTACCGCGCTGGGCATTCTGGAGGCATCCAACGGACTTGGTAAGGTTGTATCACCGATTCTCGGCGCCCTGGTCGGGGCGTTATTCATCTGGTGGGGTGTCTTCTTCGCCTATGCCTTTATGGCGCTGCCGTTTGCAGCGGCGGTCTGGTTTTTAACCAAGGACCCCCCCCGAGAGAAGGCCGGAAACGCCAAGCAGTACTTCGGTGAGGTGCTGGCGCTCTTTAAGAAAAAGGGAGTGCCGCTGGTGGCCTGTTTCTGGGCAGGCACGGTGGCGCTGTTCATCCTTTTCGGCGTGCTGTTCTTCCTTTCAGAGCACCTGGAGAATGCCCACGGCATCGATGGCGTGCCCAAGGGGTACCTGATCATGTGGCCAGTGCTGGCCATGTCGGTAACCTCGTTCGGTTCGGGTCTCCTCCTGCAGAACCACCAGAGTCTGCTGAAGTCCTTCGTCATTGGCGGCCTGATCGTGGAGATCGCCGGCATGGTCCTGGTGGCGTTTGTCCCGTTGGACTGGGCGTTCTTCACCGGCGTCATTTTGGGCGGTGTCGGGACCGGCCTGCAACTGCCCGGCCTGAACAACCTGATCACCTCGTCGGCGTCAACCGCCCAGCGCGCGATGATCACCTCGATCTACGGGGCAGTGCGCTTCATCGGCGTGGCCTTCGGGCCACCCCTCTACGGCGCGCTGATGAAGCGCAGTGAAGCGCTGCCGTTCTGGTTCTCGGCGGGCCTGCTGGGTTTTACGCTGCTGATTACCTGGTTTTTTATCAGCCCGGAGAAACTCGTCGGCGGCGGGGCCGCCGGCGGCGAGGGCGGGCCGAAGAAGGGCAAGAAACTTGCAGATTGGCAGGTGCCCGACAATGTGCCCGATGGTACCCGGAGCGGCAAGTATGAGCCGCTGCGTTAAGCAAAGGATTCCCTGTGCACCCTCACGAATCAATGGAGCCAGGTAAGGCAGCGTGCGGGGTGATGGCGGTGGACCTGGCTCGTGTGGCCGACTTGTGGGAAGAGAATCAGGAGTGCCTCAAGCAGCGGCTGGGCCACAGCGATTCCGCACGGTTCGGCGCCCGGTGGGTCTTCATGCCCCAGGTTCCCGCGGCACGGTTTAACCATGTGAGCAAGGTGCGGGTGCCGTCCTCCATGGTGAACGACCTGATTGACGAGTGCCGCACCTTCTTCCGGCAAAACGGCCTGCCGCTCTGCTGCATCATGACCACGCCAGCCACCCAGCCGGCCGACCTGGGCGAACGGCTCTACCGGCTGGGCTTCACCACGGAAACCAACCCGGTGATGATCTGGGATGGCCGCACACTGCCCGAGGTGCCGGAGGGCGTCCGGGTTGAACTGGCCCCCGAGGAGCAGTGTGACCTGGTCTACCAGTTGATCCGGCACGTTTTCTTCCCCGATGCCAACCGGAGCGCTGCCCATCACCTGCGCCGCGGGGTCGAGGTCTCGTACGATCTGGGGGCGCGCAACTATGTCGCCTACATTGGCGATCAGCCGGTCGGGGCGGGAACCCTCTTCCGCCGCGGGCAAATGGGCGGCATTTACAACATGTGCACCCTGCCAGCCTACCGCGGCCGGGGCGTCGCCACCGCCATCATTGCCGCCTCCCTCGCCGACGCCAGTCGGCTAGGCTGTGCCTACGTAGGCCTGACGCCCACAACCCAGGGGCGCCCGCTCTACGAGAAGCTGGGCTTCACCGAGGTCTACCAGGAGCGCTACTTCGTCGAGCGATTTTACTAGCGTATTAGCGCAAAGCGAAGAGAGAGGTACCCGTCCGCAACCAAAAGCCCGCACACCGAGAAGTGGTGTGCGGGCTGAGTTTTTGTGGGAACTGGGTACCTAGAGCGGGAGCACGAGGCGCCGCAGGCGGACCACGTCGGACCACTTACGCATGGCGCACACGGCCATTTCCACGGAGATCCCCAGGTCGGAGGCCACCTCTTCCAGCTTGCGGCCAGCCTTCAACTGAGAAACTACGGCCTCCACATCATCATCGGTCAACTGCCAGATCGTCATGAGAGCCACCTCCTGGTTGTCGTTTGATCTGGTTACATCGTACCGCCATTTCCAAAGGTGAGCATCGGAAGTGCGAGTGAACTTTCGCTCACGCGGTCAGACGACCGCCATCCTCCCCAAGGAGGAGGATCCTGGTACTGCACGAGAATCACCACGGCTGATGTCCACCTCTATGCATCGAATATGCAAGTGTGAATGACGGTTGAGCTTGCATAATGCTTGGTTTGGGTAAGAAAGGGGATAGACATGCATGCTTAAGCGTGTATAATTATGCCCTGTGATCCAATAAACAACGCTGGAGGGAACCGTCCGTGAAGCGTCCTGTTGCTGGCTTCATCGCACTACTGCTCTCGATCTCTCTACTGGCCGGCTGCGGAGGTTCCAAGGCTCCCGCCGCTACTGAAACCAAGACCGGCGGCGCCGCCCAGACCGAGACCAAGGCCTCTGAGACCCCGACCCTCGACAAGATCAAGAAGGACGGCAAGCTGGTCATTGGCACCTCGCCGGACTACCCGCCCTTCGAGTCGCTCGATAAGGAGAACAAGGTCGTCGGATTCGACGTCGACATCATGCAGGCCGTGGCCACCAAGCTGGGCGTCAAGCTCGAGATCGTCCAGATGGGCTTTGACAACCTGATCGCCGGCCTGCAGGCCAAGAAGTTCGATATTATGGCCGCCGGCGTTACCGTCACCGATGAGCGCAAGCAGGCGGTGGACTTCTCCAGGCCCTACCTCGTGGGTACCGACGCCATCGTGGTCCACAAGGACTTCACCGGCACCATCTCCAAGCTGGACGACCTGAAGGGCAAGAAGGTCGGCGCCCAGATCGGCACCGTTCAGGCCGACGCCCTGAAGGCCATCAACGGTGTCACCGCCAAGGAGTACAACCTCTTCACCGAGGCTGCCTCGGCCGTCTCGGCCAAGCAGATCGACGCCATGTACCTGCACGCCGTCGTCGCCAAGGCCTTCGCCAAGGCTGATCCCAATCTGAAGATCGCCCTGGAGACCCCGGCCAAGGACACCGCTTACGCCATCCGCAAGGATACGCCGGACCTGACCAAGGTCGTCAACGAGGTGCTCGACGAGCTGCAGAAGTCCGGCCAGATGGACAAGCTGGTCGAGAAGTGGTTCAAGTAACACCCAGGGTGAACTGACCTGACATAGTGGCAGGGGGGCGGCGCATGCCGCCTCCCTGTCCACTTGCGTGGCGCCCTTTCTAGAAATTGGCGGAGGTGCTGGAATGGACTTTGGACTGATGGTGGAAAACCTGCCCTTTCTGCTGAAGGGCGCCGTGGTCACCCTGAGGATTACCGCCCTGGCGGGATTGATGGGCATTCTGCTGGGCATTGTGGTCGGGCTGGGCCGTACGGCCGGCGGTCCCATCATAAAAGGCTTCCTGCGGGTCTATGTGGAGGTGCTCCGCGGGACCCCGCTCTACACGCAGCTGCTGCTGATTGTCTTCGGCATCCCGCAGCTTACTGGCTGGAACTTCGACGAGTTCACCGCGGCGATCATTACCATTGGCATCAACTCGAGCGCCTATGTGGGCGAGATCTTCCGTGGCGGCATTCAGTCGATCGATAAGGGGCAGATGGAGGCGGGCCGCTCCCTGGGCATGTCCAAGGGGCAGACGCTGCTCTACATCATCCTGCCGCAGGCCTTCAAGCGGGTGATCCCCCCGTTGCTCAACGAGATGATCACCCTGATCAAGGAGTCGTCGCTGGTGGGCGCCCTGGCCCTGGTCGAGCTGACCCGGTCGGCCGCGATGGTCGCCAGCCGCACCTATAAGCCCTTCCCAGCCTACGTAAGCGCCGCTGTGATCTATCTCGTGATGACCTTTACGCTGTCGATGATCACCGAGCGCCTGGAGAGGAGGCTGCGTACCAGTGATTAAGATTCAGGGTCTGGAGAAGCGCTTCGGCAACCTGCAGGTGCTCAAGGGCATCGACCTGGAGGTCCGCCGCGGCGAGGTGGTCGTAGTGATCGGCCCCTCCGGTTCCGGCAAGTCGACGCTGCTGCGCTGCATCAACCAGCTGGAGGTGCCCTCGGCCGGCACGATCACGGTGGAGGGCAAGCCCGTGCCCGCTGGCGGCCGGGAGCTCGACGAGATCCGTGAGGAGCTCGGCATGGTGTTCCAGCGCTTTAACCTGTTCCCGCATATGACTGTGCTGAAGAACATTACGTTGGCGCCCCTGAAGGTGCGCAAGGTCTCCCCGGCGAAGGCGGAAGAGATCGCCCGGGCGCTGCTGGAGAAGGTTGGCCTGGCCAACCGGGCGGGCGCCTATCCGGCCCACCTGTCGGGCGGCCAGCAGCAGCGGGTGGCGATCGCCCGGGCCCTGGCCATGCAGCCCAAGGTCATGCTCTTCGACGAGCCCACCTCGGCGCTGGACCCGGAGCTGGTGGGCGAGGTCCTGGAGGTTATGAAGCAGCTGGCCCGGGAAGGGATGACCATGGTCGTGGTCACCCACGAGATGGGCTTTGCCCGCGAGGTCGCCCACCGGGTGGTCTTTATGGATGAGGGCCGCATTGTTGAAGAGGGCGCCCCTGAGCAAATCTTCTCCAATCCCCGCGAGGAGCGCACCCAGGCCTTCCTGCGAAAGGTGCTGTAGAGCATGGAGTACGGTCGTTTCTTCCCCGAGTCCGTCCGTCGGGCGCAGGCCTACGAACCGCCTGGCTCCTGGATGCCCGCACTGCCGCCTGGCTGCATCCGGCTGAGCGCCGGGTATCCCTTTGCTGACTCGGTCCCTTCCAAAGAGCTGGCTGCGGCTGCGGCCGCACTGGTGGCGGAGGAGCGGGACCTGCCCTTCCACTACCTGGGCAGCCCGATGATGAACCGGCTGACGAGCTGGCTGGTCGAGCGCTCCGCCGCCCGGGGCATGGCGCTGGGCGCCGGCGAGCTGCAGGTGACCTCCGGGGCGGCCCAGGCGATCGACCTGGCGGCCCGGGCGCTGCTGGGCCCCGACGACGTGGTCGCCGTGGAGTCTCCGACGTACATGGAAGCGCTGGAGATGTTCCGGAACTACACCCCGCACATTGTGGGCTTTCCCGTGGACGCTGAGGGTTTGAACACGCAAGCGTTGGAGGTCGAGGTGGCTGCCGGGCGCGTACGGCCGAAGCTACTCTACACCATCGCATCCTTCCAGAACCCCACGGGTGTTACGATGAGCCTGGCCCGCCGGAAGCACCTGCTGGCCCTGGCTGAGGCGTACGACTTCCTGATCCTTGAGGATGATGCTTACGGCGAGCTCGCTTTCGGTGAGGTGCCCACGCCGCTCAAGGCGTTGGACCGCACCGGGCGGGTGATCTACGCCGGGTCGCTCTCCAAGGTGGTGGGTCCGGGGCTGCGGGTGGGCTGGCTGGCTGCCGCTCCCGAGCTGATCACTGCCATGAGCCTCTTTAAGAAGGACCTAGAGGCCCCGTTTGCCATGGCTGTGACCGCCAAGTACCTGACGGGCATAGACTTCGGTGCTCGCGTGGAAGGGCTGCGGCAGGCCTATCGGGCCCGACGGGACCATCTGCTGGGCGCCCTCCGGCAGCACATGCCCGCCTGGACCTCCTGGAACGAGCCCCAGGGCGGCTTCTTCGTCTGGATCCACACCCCCGGGGTGGACACGGCGGCCCTGCTTCCCGAGGCCCTGGCAGCGGGTGTGGCTTACGTGCCCGGCAAGTACTTTTACTTCGGCGGCGACGAGGGCAGGGAGTATCTGCGCCTATCCTTCAGCTACTTGGCGCCAGAGGTAATGGAGCAGGGCGTGCGGGTGCTCGGCCAGGTGCTCGGCGCCAGGAGGGCCCAGTGATGGCGCCGGTGCGTGTGGCCCTGATGGTCACCTGCCTGGTCGACCAGTTCTTCCCCGAGGTCGGCGAGGCGACGGTTCGAGTCCTGCGCAGGCTAGGCTGCGAGGTCGAGTTCCCCGAGGGACAGACCTGCTGCGGCCAGCCTGCTTTCAATGCCGGGCACCGGGCCGAGGCGGAGGCCATGGCGGCCCAGCAGGTCCGGGCCTTTGCCGGCTACGATTACGTGGTTTCTCCCTCGGGTTCGTGCGCAGGTATGGTTCGCACGGGCTACCCGGGTGACATGCCCGCCAGAACCTTTGAGCTGTGCGAGTTCCTGGTGAAGGTGCTCAAGGTCGACCTGCGGGCGCTCGGCGCCCGCTTTTCCGGCTCTGTGACCTACCATTCCTCCTGCCACATGACCCGGGAACTCGGCGTGCGGCGCGAGCCGCTGGACCTGCTCCAGCAGATCGACGGACTGACGCTCCAGCCGCTCCAGCACCCAGAGCTCTGCTGCGGCTTTGGCGGTACCTTCTCGGTCAAGCTGCCCGAGGTGGCCTGCGCCATGGCGGACGACAAGCTGGCCGACGTGCGCTCCACCGGGGCCGAGTACCTGGTTGGCGCCGACTGCGGCTGCCTCATGCACCTGCGGGGCCGGATGAGCCGCACCGGCGGCGGTCCCCGGGTGATGCACATCGCCGAGCTGCTCGAGGAGGCGACGCGATGAGCACGCTGCGTGAACGGATGCGCGCCGAGCTCCAGCACCCCACCAAGCGCCAGGCGATCGCCGGCGCAGCCCAGGGCTCCGTGGAGGCCAAGCAGCGCCAGTGGGAGAAGCTCGGGGATCGGCTTCAGCCCCTGCGGGACGGCGCCCGGGACGTCAAGAACGAAGTGTTGAACAACCACACCGAGTACCTGCGCCAGTTCGTGACGCAGGTGCAGGAGCGGGGCGGCCACGTCCACTTTGCCGCGACCGGCGCCGAAGCCGTTGCCCACGTTGAGGCCATCGCCCGGCGTCACGGGGCGAAGCTGGCCGTCAAGTCCAAGTCGATGGCCACGGAAGAGATCGGACTGACGCACGCCCTGGAGCGTGCCGGCATCGAAACGGTGGAGACGGACCTGGGCGAGTACATTGTCCAGCTGAACGGCGAGGCGCCGTCGCACATCGTTGGGCCGGCGCTGCACCTGAACCGCTATGACGTGGCGGAGATCTTCTCCCGGGCGCACGGCGAGGAGCTGCCTGCGGACCCACAGGCGCTGGCGGCGCTCGCCCGCCGGGTGCTCCGGCAGAAGTTCCTGGAGGCCGACCTTGGCATTACCGGCGCCAACTTCGGCATCGCTGAGTCGGGCACCGTGGTGATCGTGACCAACGAGGGCAACGCCGACCTGGCGACCAGCCTTCCTAAGGTCATGGTCTCGGTGATGGGCGTGGAGAAGCTGGTGCCTACCTGGACCGACATGGAGCCGCTGCTCACCCTGCTCCCCAAGACATCCACCGGCCAGACCATCACCTCCTATGTGACGGCTATTACCGGGCCTCGGCGGCCCGGCGAGGCGGACGGCCCGGAGGAGCTGCACGTGGTGATCCTGGACGCCGGGCGCTCCAAACTGCTCGGCACCCACTACCAGGACGCCCTGCGCTGCATCCGCTGCGGCGGGTGCCTGGACGTATGCCCGGTCTTCCGGCAGGTGGGCGGGCATGGCTACGGCACCACCTACAGCGGTCCAATCGGCGTGGTGATCACCCCGCTGCTCCAGGGGCAGGAGGCTGCCGGCGAACTCCTGGATGCCTGCAGCATGTGCGGAGCCTGCACCGAGACCTGCCCCGTTCAGATTCCCCTGCATGAGCTGATCCGGGACCAGCGGGACGATCGGGCCGGTTCTGCTGCCGAGGATGCGCTCTTCCGGGCATGGTCCTGGGCGTGGTCCGACCCGGGGCGCTACAAGGCGGTCAGCAAGCTAACGCAGTTAGCGGCGAGGCCGTTCGCCAAGGATGGGGTCCTCACCTGGCACCCCGGCCCCCTGGGCGCCTGGGGCGAAGGGCGGGACTTTCCCGCCCCCGCCGCCCGCTCCTTCCGGGAGCGCTGGCGGGAGCTGAAGGAGGAGGGGCAGCGCCGTGAGTAGCATCATTCAGCAGTTCTGCGGCGCCCTCGCCGGGCTCGCCTGCGAGGCGGTTGTAGTCCCGGACCTGGCTACGGGTGCGCAGAAAGTAGCCTGCCTATTCAAAGAGCGGGGCCTCACCAAGGTGGTCGCCTGGGAGGACCCCGTCGTAGACGCCGTCGTGCCGGCAGAGACCGTGCACACAACCCCGGCAGAGGCTGAGGTCGGCATCACCTCAGCGGCCTGGGCGGTCGCCGAGACCGGCACGCTGGCCCTGCTCTCCGGCCCCGGGCGCCCTCGTTTGGTCAACGTGCTGCCGCCGCTCCATATCGCTGTGGTGCCCGTGAGCCGGCTTCTGCCCACCATGGGCGCCCTCTTCCGGGAGCTGGGCCAGCTGGCCGCCCGGGGCGAGACCCCCAGCGCCGTCCACATGGTCACCGGCCCGAGCCGCTCAGCCGACATCGAGGATGTCCTGGTCCGGAAAGTGCATGGCCCCGGCGAGGTGATCGTCGTCCTGGTCGCAAACCAATAGACACCGGGCCCCCTGCGAGACGCCTCGCAGGGGGCCTTTTTTGTCGTGCCGCCCAAAAAAGGCGCACCACTCTCTCGAAATTTGATCGAAAAGTACTAGTCCCTAAGTAGGATATATCATCCGAATGACGAAATAATTGTCGACTGCATACAATCGCATAATTGGAGGAACGGTCTTTGCTGTATCCGTTTCGGCGGGAACGACCACATGTGGAGGAGGGAGTGTTCATGGCTCCGGGCGCCCGAGTCATCGGGCAGGTACGCCTGGCGGTTGGCAGCAGCGTGTGGTACAACGCCGTGCTGCGGGGCGACTCCAATACGATTGTGGTCGGCGAGGGGAGCAACGTTCAGGATAACTCGGTTCTGCATGTGGATGATGGGGAGTTCCGGCTGGAGATCGGCAAGGGGGTCACGGTCGGCCATGCTTGCATCCTACACGGGTGCACCATTGGCGACAACACGCTCATTGGGATGGGCTCCACGGTGCTCAATGGCGCCGTGATCGGGCCGAACTGCCTGGTGGGAGCCGGCAGCCTGATCACCGAGGGCAAGGTCTTCCCGGCCGGCTCCGTGATCATGGGGCGCCCTGCCAAGGTGGTGCGGGAGGTGGGTCCGAAGGAGCTTGAGATGATTTCCTTCGCTGCACGGCACTACCAGAAGAACGCACAGATGCACAAGGAGTCGTTGAAGGAGGGATAGCCCGTGTTCCAGCACCAGTCCAACGGGGTACACGATGTGACCAGCTACGGCGGGCTCAGCAGCTCGTCGCATCCCTTAGCTACTGCGGCCGGCGTGCAGATGCTCATGCGGGGCGGAAACGCCATGGACGCCGCCCTTGCCACGGCCTTTGCCCTTACGGTGGTCGAGGCGGCCATGTCCCATCTGGGCGGCCAGGGGAACATGCTCGTCCACATGGCGGAGGAGGGGGTCACGGTCGCACTGGACTTCTACCCGACCGCCCCCGCAGCTGCCAGGCCCGACATGTACGAGTGGATCCCGACCCCGACCCAGGGAGGCTACCGCTTCTGGACCGTAGGCGATCTGAACACCACCGGAGCCCAGTCGGTCTGCGTGCCCGGCAACGTGGCGGCCTGGCTCTACGCCCACCGGCGCTGGGCTTCCCTGCCGCTCGCGACGATCATCGAGCCCGCCGTTGCCTACGCCAGGAACGGTGTGCCCATGAGCCGCCGCATGGCGCTGGCCAGCGCCGAGACTCGCGACCGGTTGGCGCGTTTCCCTGCCGCCGCTAAGCTGTGGCTCCGGCCCGACGGCTCCCCCCTCCAGGAGGGCGACGTGGTGGTCCAGACCGACCTTGCCAACACCCTGGAGCTGATCGCCCGCGAAGGCGAGAAGGTCTTTTACGAGGGAGAGATCGCCCACGCCATCGTCGATTACCTGCGGTCTGAGGGCGGGATCATGACCCTCGAAGACCTGCGCAGGTATCCGACCGAGGACTTCCGGGTCCTGGAGCCGCAGTCCGTGGGCTACCGGGGCTACACCGTTCAGGCGACCCCGCCGTCCAGCAGCGCTGTCCTGCTCCCAATCATGCGGCTGCTGGAGGGCTTCGACCTCAGCCGGTATGACGTACTGGACGGTGAGAAGCTGCACATTCTTGCCGAGTGCATGAAGCTGGCCTTTGCTGACAGGGAAGTGCACACCGGCGACCATGGCTTCGTCAACATCCCGATGGACGGGCTGCTGTCCGACGGCTACACGGCCGAGCGGCGCAAGCTGATCAGCCTGAAGCGTGCCGGGCGCCCGGGAGCGGGGAACCCCTGGGCCTACCAGGACGCTCAGCCGGGCAAGGACAAGCTGACCGGTGGCCAGCTGGGTGGCGATGACAACGCCCACACTACCCACCACTCCCATGTGGACCGGCATGGCAACTTCGTCTCGTTCACCCAGAGCCTGGGCGACGCCTTCGGCTCGGCGCTGGTCGTGCCGGGGTATGGCATTGTGCTCAACAACGCCATGAAGCTGTTTGACCCGCGGCCCGGCCTGAATAACTCCGTTGGGCCTCGCAAGCGCCCGGCTACGGCGCCCTGCCCGGCCATGGTCCTGCGGGACGGAAAGCCGGTCATGGCGCTGGGCAGCCCATCCGGCACCCGAATCATCAACGCCATCGCGCAGATCATCGTCAACGTGGTCGACCATGGCATGGGCCTGCAAGACGCCGTCAACCGGCCCCGCATCCACTGGTCCGGGGACGAGTTCGAGCTGGAGAAGGACATCCCTGATGCCAGCAAGGCGCATCTCCTAGAACTCGGCCACGAGCTGCAGGAGCGAAACGCCAAATCTCCCTGGTTTGGTGCCATACAGGCGGTGGCGAGAGACCCTGAGACGGGCCTGTGTCATGGCGCAGCGGACTCGCGCAGGCAGGGCGCCGTCGCGGGATGCTCAATGCCGTGAACTAAACTTATGCAAGCAGAAGGATTCACCGATGATCGCCAAGAAGCACAATAATGTACCGATCTAACATGGTGAATCCTTAAACCGTTTGCGGTTTTTATTTTTGACCCACATTGTATACAGTCCACACCACACAGGGGAGGGGTACCAGGTGATTCGAAAGCGTTTGGGGACCGTACTGTTGAGTCTTGCACTTATCGCCAGTCTGGTGGCAGGGTGCGGCTCGTCCAAGGAGACCGGTGCAAAGGACCCGGGGACCGGCAGCAACAGCGCTGCGTCAGGGGAACAGGAGCGCGGCGAGATTCGCATTGCCATGCAGTACGACCTGGGAAACCTCGATCCGCAGGTGCTCACGTCGGTCACCGACAAGCAGATGACCACCAACCTGTTCAACGGCCTGGTCCGGTACAAGCTCGGCACCGTCCAGATCGAGCCCGACCTGGCAGAGAAGTGGGACATGTCGTCTGACGGCAAGGAGTGGACCTTCACCCTCCGCAAGGGCGTCAAGTTCCATAAGGGCTTCGGTGAGATGAAGGCCTCCGACGTCAAGTTCACCTTCGACCGGCTCCTCGACCCGGCCCTGAAGTCCCCGAACGCTGGTCTGCTGAAGGGGCTGAAGACCGCGGTCGTTGACGATTATACCGTCAAGTTCACCCTGGAAAAGCCCGACGCGGCCTTCCTGGACAAGCTGGCCAACGCCTTCGGCAACATCGTCAGCGAGAAGGCGGTCAAGGAGCGGGGCGACAAGTTCAGCCAGAACCCGATCGGCACCGGTCCTTACGCCTTCGAGAAGTGGACTCCGCAGCAGGAGACCGTCTACGTCGCCAACGACGAGTACTTCCGGGGCAAGCCTGGCCTGGCCAAGGTCATTTACGTGCCGATTCCCGATCCCACGACCATGTTCAACGCCTTCGAGGCTGGCGACGTCGATATGCTTCAGGTGACCGACGCCGACAAGCTGGCGAAGTACAAGGGCAACAAGGACATGGTGGTGGTGGAGACCCCCGGTCTGATCACCCGCTTCATGGGCATGAACACCGACATCAAGCCGTTTGATGACAAGCGGGTCCGCCTGGCGATCATTCACGCCATCGACAAGCCCGGCATCATGAACAACGTCTTCCGGGGTATCTCCACGCCGGCCAAGTCGATTCTGGCGCCGGCCGTTCTGCACAGTGAGCAGAACGTGACCCAGTACGCCTACGACGTGGCCAAGGCCAAGCAGCTGCTCAAGGAGGCGGGCTACGAGAACGGATTCAAGACCACCCTCTACACGCCCAACATCGACCGCTTCACCGGCCCGGCCACCGTTATTCAGGAGAACCTGAAGCAGGTCGGCATCCAGGTGGAGATCAAGACCATGGAGACCCAGTCCTTCCTGAACGACCTGAAGAAGCCTGAGGGCATGCCGCTCTACATCCTGAGCCGCGGCCAGGACGCCACCCCCGACCGGGTGCTGATCCAGTGGCACCACTCGAAGGATATTCCCGCCAACAACTGGTCCCGGTTCCGCGACGCCGAGATCGACAAGTGGCTCGATGAGGCGGCTAACACCATCGACGAGGCGAAGCGCAAGGAGCTCTTCTCCAAGGCCCAGAAGAAGATCGTTGACGAGGCCCACTACCTCTACCTGGATCATGAGAACCACATCTTCGCGATGAACAAGCGCATCCAGGGCTTTGTGGGAGATCCCCAGCGTTCGATCCGCCTTGACAACGTGAAGGCTGCAGGAAAGTAGGGGACGAATTTGCTGCGATATCTGACTCGACGGCTCGTTGCCGCCGTGCCCACCCTGCTTGGGGTGCTGGTCGCCGTCTTCCTGGTCGTTCATATGATTCCGGGCGACCCCGTGACGGCGATGCTGGGCGACATGGCGACACAGGAGCAGATCGAGCAGACGCGGCGGGCAATGGGGCTGGACCGGCCGCTTCCCGTGCAGTTTGCCAACTTCATGGGCAAATACCTCAAGGGGGACATGGGCACGTCCATTCGCACCCGGCGGCTGGTGGTCGATGAGATCACCAGCCGCTTCCCTCACACCGCTCGGCTGGCCATCGCCGGCGGCGTGCTCGCCGTTCTGCTTGGTGTACCCCTGGGCGTCATTGCGGCCAGTCGGCGGGGGTCGATCTTCGACCTGATCAGCCTGGTAATCAGCTCGGCCGGGGTTGCGGCGCCCGTCTTCTGGATTGGCTTGCTGCTCTCCCTGCTCTTTGCCGTGAAGCTCCGCTGGTTCCCCACCGTGGGCGCCGGGCGGGCGGGCGATCTCCTCTCCACGTACAAGGCGCTGGTGCTGCCCGGTGTGACACTCGGGCTCTCCGGCATGGCCCTGATCGCCCGCATGACCCGCTCCAGCATGCTGGAGGTCCTGCGTGAGGACTACATCCGCACGTCGCGGGCGAAGGGCCTGGCCGAGCGCCTGGTCATTTTCAAGCACGCCCTGCGCAACGCCTCCATTCCCATTGTGACCATCGTTGGTCTGAACATTGGCTACCTGCTGGGCGGCGCCGTGCTAGTGGAGACCGTCTTCGCCCGGCCCGGGCTCGGCAAGCTCCTCGTCGACGGGATTCTGGCCCGGGACTACCCGGTGGTGCAGGGCGTCACCTTTGTAGTCGCCCTGGGGTTTATCGCGGTGAATCTCCTGACCGACCTGACCTACGGTTTCTTGGATCCACGCATTAAGGCGAAGTAAAGGAGGCGTTCCGTCATGTGGAAGAGAGCCAAGCGGAACCCTCTGATCTGGGTCGGCGGGGTGATCGTGCTGGGCCTGATCCTGGTGGCGATCTTCGCTCCCCAGTTAGCCACCGCCGACCCGGTCAAGCAGAGTCTGACCCAGCGCTTCTCGGCGCCGGGGACCAACGGGTTCGTGCTCGGTTCCGACAACTTTGGACGCGATGTGTGGAGCCGCCTGGTCTATGGCTCCCGCATCTCCCTGTGGGTCGGGCTGATCTCGGCTGGCATCGGCGTGAGCGCCGGGCTGGTCCTGGGGGTCCTTAGCGGCTACTTCGGCGGGGTAATCGACATGGTGATGGGGCGCGTCATGGACGTGATCATGGCCTTCCCCAGCATCCTGCTGGCGCTGGCGATCGTAAGCGCACTGGGCCCGTCGCTGCAGAACGCCGTCATCGCCATCGGCATCACCAGCATCCCGCGGTTCTTCCGGGTGGTGCGCGGCTCAGTGATTCAGGTGCGGGAGCGGGAGTTCGTGGTGGCGGCTGAAGCCCTCGGCGCCCGTGACCTGTGGATCATGCTGCGCCATGTGCTCCCGAACATCATGTCGCCGATCATCGTGGTCTCCAGCCTCAACATTGCAACAGCGATTCTAGTTGAGGCCTCGCTCAGCTTCCTGGGGCTCGGCGTAGCCCCGCCCACGCCGACCTGGGGATCGATGATCACCGACGGCAAGCAGAACATGGAGACGGCGCCGTGGATCTCGCTTTACTCGGGCGTTGCCATCATGGTTGCCGTGCTCGGGTTCAACCTACTCGGCGACGGCCTGCGTGACGTCCTGGATCCCAAGATGAAGAGCTAAGCGGAGGGGTGCGGGTGCAGGAGACGGTACTGAGCTATATCGACGAGCATGCCGGCGAGGCAGTCGCTCTGCTGCAGAAGCTGATCCAGGCCAAGAGCGTCTTCGGGAACGAGGAGCAGGTAGCTGCTATTTTGGTGCCGGAACTGGAGCGGCTGGGCTTCCGGGTGGCGAACCACCCGGTCGACCCGGCACGCCCAAACCTTATTGCCACCTACGAAGGCGCGAGCGGCGGCCCTCGGCTGCTCTGCTACTCCCACATGGATACGGTGGGGGTCGGTGACCCCGACGCCTGGACCGCGGACCCATTCGGCGGAGAGATTCGCGACGGGAAGATCTGGGGACGGGGCACCTGCGATCACAAGGGGGAGATCGCAGCGCTGATCCTGGCGTGGCAGGCGCTTCGGGCGGCGGGCTTCCAGCCCTCCGGCGACCTGCTCTACATCTTCGATTCCGATGAGGAACGGGGCGGCGACAAGGGCATGAAATACCTGGTGGAAAACAACCTCTACCAGGCTGACTTTGGCCTTTACGCCTGCACCACGCAGATCAGCCCTGCCAGCCGGCCCTATTTCGGCATGGCCGGGGACTCCAACATCATTGGCGCCGCCATGGGTGCCCAGGTCTTCAGGGTGACGGTGGACGGGGCCAGCACGCCCCGGGAGAACCTGATGTACCCGCCTGGGCGCCCCACCGCCCTGGAGAACGCCCTGCCGCTAATGAATGAGCTCCAGGCCTACGGGCGGGAGGTGAACCAGCGGGTCTGCCCCATGACCGGTCCCTCCCGTCTGTCGCTGACCGGGGTGGAGTACGAGCCCTCGCCCCTGGTGGGCCAGCCCGACCGGATCCACTTCCAGGTGGTGCGGCGGGTTAACCTGCTGGAGGACCTGGCGGCCGAGCGGAAGGCTATTGAGGAGATCGTGGCCGCACACGGCGGCCGGGTCACCCTGGTGCGGGAGCGGCCGCAGACCCGCGTGCCCGAAACAATGCCCGTGGTCGCCGCGGTCCGCAAGGCGGCGGTGGCCGTGGACGGGGTGGAGCCGCGGTTCACGGGCGCCCCGGCCCTCACCGGCCTGGGCTGGTTCGTGCATGAGAAGGGCCTGCCGATCGTCATGTTCGGCTACGGAAACCTGGACTTCCACCACTGCCACGACGAGCACCTGGCGATTGAGGACCTGATCAAGTCGGCCAAGGTGTACGCCCTCGCCATTGCAGAGCTAATTGGGTAAGAAGGAGCGCTGTACATGACCGCCAAGGCCCAGGCGCTGGTCACCTATATCGAAGAGCATCGCGACGAGCTGATCTCGCTCTTGCAGGAGATGGTCCGGACCCGGTCAATCAACCCCGCCTTTGACCCCGAGTCGCCGGGAGAGGGCGCCATGGCCGCCCTGGTCAAGTCCCGCTACGACCGCCTGGAGATCCCCGTGGAGGCGATCGAGGTCGCGCCGGGGCGCCCCAACCTGATCGCCACGGTGAAGGGCGCAGGGGGCGGGCCCCGGCTGCTGATTAACTGCCACACCGACACCCACGCCGGCAACGTGGGCGAGTGGGTGGACCCGTATACGGGGCAGGTGATCAGGGAGTGGACCCACGACCCCTTCGGCGGGGAGATTGTGGACGGGGTGATGTACGGGCGCGGCACGGTCGACCACAAGATGCCGATCGCCGCCACCCTGATGGCCCTGGAGGCGCTGAAGGCCAACGGGATCAAGCTCAAGGGCGATGTGGTCTGCATCCACGACGCCGACGAGGAGACCGGCGGTAAGTACGGCATGAAGTATCTCGCCGAAAACTACCCCTTCGACTTCGACATGGCGCTGTATGCCTGCACCAGCGAGATGACCCCGATGGCCCGCTCCTTCTTCACGGCGCTCACCGGGGACAATATCGTCCGCTCTTTTAGCGGGTGGCACACGTACCGGATTCGCTTCCACGGGGTGAACTACCACAACCTGACCCCGGTTCGGGGGTATGGGGCGGCGGAGGCGGCCCTGCTCTTCCTCAAGCGGCTGGAGCCGCTCATGGAGCGGGTGAACGCTTACGTGTGCCCGATCGAGGGTAAGGGTCAGCCCCCCATGAAGATCAGCGCCATCGACGGCTCCCCCCGCAAGGCGTTCCACCATCAGGCGCTCTGGGCCGATATGGTGATTAACCGCCGCATTCCCGCCAGCGGGAACGCCGAGCAGGCGCTCGCCGAAATGCAGGCGCTGGTTGACGAGCACAACGCAGCCTACCCCGGTAACCGGGCGGAGCTCTTCCTGGAGCGGGATACCAAGGTGGCGGTCACCGAGGCCGACCATCCGCTGGTCACCGGCCTCGCCAGTGCGGTCAAGCAGGTGACCGGGCGTGAAGCGAACGTGTGCGGCTGCCCGGCGCCCGTAGGCATCTCGACGTTGCTGGGCAGGCATTCGATCCCGACCGTACTCTTCGGCTATGGCCTGCTGGCCCTGCACCACGCGGTCGATGAGCACATCAAGGTCGATGACATCGTGGATACTGCCAAGGTCTACGCCGTAGCCCTCACAGAGTGGCTCGGGGTAGCGGAATAAAGCAGAAAGGCCGAACCCAGGCGGGTTCGGCCTTTCTGTGTCCTAAGCGTCTAGATCTTTCAGCGTGCCAAGCATGCGGGAGAGATCGCTCTTCATGTGCTGCTCCATGACCCGGTCCGCGAGGGAGGGGTTGCCAGACTCGATCGCAGCCAAAAGCCCCAGGTGCTCGGCGTGGATGCCCTCCACCATCGAGGGGACCATGATGCCCTGCCGGATCAGGAGCGCACGGTAGAGCAGCATCGGCGCCCGGGCGCGCTCGGTCAGCTCGTCGAGCCGGGCGTTGCGGGCGGTCAGGTCGATCTGCCGGTGAAACCGGGAGGTCGCGTCCAGGAAGCCCAGGCTATTGCGCTCGGGGATAGCAGCCTCCGCCGCCTGCAGCGCGGCGGTCATTTGTGCGAGGTCCTGGGGCTGGACCCGCTGCGCCGCAAGGGAGGCCGCCAGGCGTTCCAGGGCCGAGCGGCACTGGTAGAGATCCTCCAGGTCCTTGCGGTCGGGCTTGCGGACGTAGGCCCCGTCATGGGCGGTCACCGTCACCAGCCCATCGCGCTCCAACTGCCGGATCGACTCGCGAATGGGCGTGCGAGAGGTCGAAAGCATATCGGCCAGGCGAGTCTCGACCATTCGCTCACCGGGCGTAATCCGGCCCTCCAGAATCGCCGCGCGCAGGGCCAGGTACGCTTGCTCATACAGGGGACGGCTCCGTTCTAACTGCATGTGTTAACTCCTCACACCGTAGGCCATAGCCAGGAGCTCTGACAGGTAGAGTACCCTTGACCCGCCCCGCTCCAACTGCATGACGCAGGACGGGGAGGAGGTGATTACGTAGTCGGCGCCGGTGGCTCTAAACCCCTCGGTTTTTATGTCTAAGATCGCATCGGACAGCTCAGGCTGGGTCACCATGACGGCGCCCGCCCCGCCGCAGCACACGCCGGCATCCTTGGCCTCCACGTAGGTTACGCCCGGAATTGCACGAATCAGCCGCCTGGGGGGCTGCGTCACCTTCAGGTAGTTTCGCATGCTGCAGGGGTCGTGCCAGGTCACCGTGGCGTTCACAGGGGATGTCATGGGTTCCGGGCCGAGCTCACTGAGGAAGCTGCTGAAGTCCATCAGTTTCTCCACGATGGCACGGGCGTCCTCCTCATGCGGGGTGCCGACCAGCAGGTCCGCATAATCGTGGAGATGGGCCGTGCATGAGCCTTCATCACAAATAATAGCATCAACCTGAAGATATTTCAGGTAGGAAATATTCTTAACGGCCAGAGTTTTGGCCCCCTCCAGGTCGCCGGCGCTCATACAGGGAAGGCCGCAGCAGACCGAAGGCGGGATCACAACCTCCACCCCGTTTCGGCGGAGCACCTCGACGGTCGCCAGCGCAGCTCGCGGGTAGAGGAACTCCTTGGTGCAGGCCAAAAAGTAGGCGATCCGCGCCCGGGGGTTGGCTACGGGGGCAGGCGTGCCGATGAGCCGCCGTGCTGTGGTTCCCGGCAGGGAGGGGCCCGTGGCGGCGGCGCGGGCCAGGCTCCCCCTGAGGACCCGTGCGCCGAGCTTGCGCAGCTTCAGCCGTTCGGCCACGTAGCCGGCCTTGGCTGCCATGCCCAGCAGCGAGGGGCGTGACAGCAGCCCCCGCAGCACCACCCTTTGGAGCAAGGAGAGGCCCGAGCGCTTCACCCGTTCCTGCCGGACGGCGTAGACCACATCGTGGATCTGAATCTGCGGCGGGCAGGCCTCTATGCAGGCCCCACACACGAGGCAGGAGTCGATCGCCTCGGTCAGGTGAGGGTCATCGACCGGGATGCTGCCGGCCGCCACGTCCTGGGCCAGGGAGACCCGACCGCGGGTGACGAGCCACTCGAAACCGGTCACCCGGAAGGTGGGGCACGCCGACTGGCAGAACCCGCACTTGTTGCAGCGGTCGAGTTCTGCAGCGATCTTATCCATGCGCACCCTCCTCGCTGAAGATCGAATCCGGATCGAAGACGGCGGTCACCCTTGCCGTGAGTGCGTCGACTGCGGGCACCGATCGCCCCGGCTCAGCGGTCAAGTAGCCCCCCAGCTCACGGGCCAGCGCCTGAAGCTGCCCCAGAAGGGCGCCGTCATCGGGAATGGCGCAGCGATAGATCCCGTTGCCGGCGTGTCCGTGGATCGGCGTTCCCCCGGGGAGGGCGCCCACCCACCGGGCAGCCCGCCCGGCGGGAAGCCCGGCCTGGACCCACACGGACCCATCCGGGCAGGGGAGCGGCCCAGTCACCAGGGTCGGTGGCTCGCTGAGCAGCTCCCCGCCGGCCGCCCGCATGGCGGCGGCGGCCTGATCAAGCCGCCTGGCCAGGTCTCGTTCCGTTCCTTCGAGCCCGACCAGGAGGGTGGAGTCCCGAAGCTCGACCGCCGTCGGCGCGAGTGCGCTGCCCACCAGGGCGGGCAGCGCCTCCAGGGCGCCGGCCGGGGAGGTGAAGCGGGCGCCGACGGTGGCCCGCCGCTCGGGCAAGGGCGCCAGCCGCAGGTGCGCCCGGGTGATGACCGCCAGCCGGCCCCGGCTGCCGATTAACAGCTTGGTCAGGTCGAGGCCAGCCACGTTCTTGACGACTCCGCTGCCGGTGCGCACCAGGGCGCCTTCGCCCGTCACAGCCTCCAGGCCGAGCACCCAGTCCCGGGCCGTGCCACGGCCCAGCCGCCAGGGGCCGCAGGTGGCGGCGCCCAGGTGGCAGCCCACCGTCCCGGCAGGGACCAGGTCCGCCGCCGGGGGGTAGAAGAGCCCCGCCTCGGCGAGGCGCTCATGCAGCGCAGCCAGAGAATGGCCTGCCGGCACCGACACGCTCAGATTCTCCGGATCCAGTTCCACAGGCCCGTCGAGGGCGGCGTAGTCCAGGGTCAGCCGGGTACCTGCCCGGCGGGCGTTCAGGACCGCCTCGACCACATCGCTGACTTGCATTTAGATTCCCCCTGTCCGAAGCGGAATCTTCTTGCCGGGGTTCATGATCCGCTCCGGATCGAAGGCCAGCTTCACCCTGTCCATCAGCTCGATCTCGGCGGGGCTGAACATGAGGGCGGTCTGCTCCACCTTGTCGATGCCAATGCCATGCTCGCCGGAGATGCTGCCCCCCAACTCCACACACGCCTGGAGGATCTCCCGGTCGGCGGCCCGCAGGCGGGCCCGGTCTTCGGGGTCGCTGGGCCGGAACGGGATGATCGGATGGAGGTTGCCGTCGCCGGCGTGGGCGACGGTGTAGATCTCCACGCCATGCCGGCGGCCCGCCTCGAGGACCCGCTGCATCATCTGAACCAGGCGCCCCCGGGGCACGCTGATGTCCATCGTCCAGAGGAAGCTGCTCCGGCGGGCCAGGCAGGCGTAAGCGGCACGGCGCCCCTGCCAGAGGGCGTTCCGCTCCTGCTCGCTCTGCGCCACGGTGACGGCCCGCACCTGGTTCGCCCGGCAGAGTGCGGCGATCCGGTCGGCCTGGCCTGCCAGCGCCTCCGCCGGGCCGTCCACCTCGATCACCAGGGCGCCGGCGGCGTCCCGGGGGAGCCCGGCGTCCATCGAGTCCTGAATCACCTGGATGAACCTGTTGTCGATTAGCTCAAGCGCTGCGGGCACGATCCCCGCAGCCATGATCGCCGAGACCGAGCGCACGCAGTCATCCAGGTCGTCGAAGACAGCCAGAATGGTGCTGCTCTGCTCCGGCAGGGGCAGGATGCCCACGATGATCTTGGTCACGATGCCCAGGGTGCCTTCTGAGCCCACGACCAGCCCGGTCAGGTCGAGTCCGGGAACCTCCTCGGCCTCGCCCCCGAGCTGCACGACCTGGCCGTCTGCCAGCACCAGCTCCACCCCGCGGATGTGGTTGGTCGCCACCCCGTACTTCACGCAGTGGGGTCCGCCCGAGTTCTCCTGGCAGTTCCCGCCGATGGTCGAAACCTTGTGGCTGGAGGGGTCGGGCGGAAAGAAGAACCCCAGCGGCGCCAGCGCCTCTTGCAGCGCCAGGTTGACCACACAGGGCTCCACCACGGCCCGCCGGCTGACCGTATCGACCGACAGGATCCGGTTCATTCGTTGCATGGCCATGACGATGCCGCCGTGGGTGGGAATGGTCCCCCCGCTCACGTTGGTGCCGGCGCCCCGCGCCGTGAGCGGCACCCCATACCGTCGGGCGATCTGCACCACGGCAGCGACATCCTCCGTGCTCCCCGGGAAGACCACCAGCCCCGGGAGATGTTTCTCGGCAGTTGCATCATAGGCATAGGCAAGGCGGTCGCGCTGCTCGCTGCGCACCCAGCGCCTCCCTAACCGCCCTTCCAGTTCACGGACGAGGCTCGCCGGCACCTCCATGCGATCTCCCCCCAACCGGGCTTACT
Organism: Symbiobacteriaceae bacterium; assembly: GCA_050789255.1. Classification (GTDB taxonomy): domain Bacteria; phylum Bacillota; class Sulfobacillia; order Symbiobacteriales; family Symbiobacteriaceae; genus JBOZRQ01. Next base: position 31,923 of record JBOZRQ010000049.1, on the reverse strand, counting down.
TCCCTCGCCAGACCGGGCGCCGCTTCTCCAAAAAGGCGCTGACGCCCTCCTGGAAATCACCGCTGTTATAGCACCGGGAGACCAGGTCCTCACCATCAACTGTCGACTGTATACAATTCGAGAGGCGACGCATCGCCTCCTTGGTTACCTGCACCGTGAGCGGGGCCGAGTCGGCGATCTGAGCGGCGACCTCGCGGGCCCGGTTCAGGACGGCATCGGCGGGGGTCACTTCGTGCACAAGGCCCGCCGCGTGGGCTTCCGCGGCCCCGACCATCCGACCCGTGTAGACCATTTCCTTTGCCCGTGCCAAGCCCACCAGGGAGACCAGGCGGGCGTAGTTGCTTATGGAGAGGCAGTTGCCCAGCTTTACGCAGGGAACGCTGAACTTGGCGTCATCACTGACGATGCGGATGTCGCTCGCAGCGGCAATCACCAGCCCGCCGCCGACGCAGAAGCCCCGCACGGCCGCAACCACCGGCTTGGTCACCCGTTCCAGGCGGCCGATGACCGAATCGATCCGGGCTTCATAGTCGATTCCGGCCCGCGGGTTGCCCGCAAACCCGGTGAACTGGCCAATGTCGGTCCCGGCAACGAACGCCTTCTCCCCTGCGCCTTTCAGCACCACGGCCCGCACGGACTCATCGGCGTCGACCTCGTCGCAGAGCTCTACCAGGCGGGCGTACATGGACCAGGTCATAGCGTTCCGCTGCTCAGGACGGTTGAACGTGATCTCGGCCAGGGCCCCGGACTTTTCGTAAAGAATTTCCTCGCTCACCACTTGCGCCCCATTTCCAAAGATGGTGTACTGTATACAATGGTTCAAGATATGAGGCTGAATCACCTGCCACAACAATTCATCAATCGTGGCAAAAGAATAGGGGGGTGGCTGTCCTGTCGAAACAAGCGTTGCAGGGGCTTCGGGTGTTGGATATGACACAGGTGATGGCCGGCCCCTTCTGCACCATGCTCCTGGCCGACCTGGGCGCCGACGTCCTGAAGGTGGAGCCGCCTTCGGGGGACTCCGCCCGGCGCATGGCCGGCGGGAAGAACGGAAACAGCCCGGCGTTCCAGGGGGTCAACCGTGGAAAGCGAGCCGTGGTGCTGGACCTGAAGAGCGCCGAGGGCCGTGAGGTCTTCCGCAGCCTCGCACAAGAGGCCGATGTGCTGGTGGAGAACTACCGTCCAGGGGTTATGACGGAGTTTGGGCTTGGCTATGAGGATTTGAAGAAACTGAATCCCGGCCTGATTTACTGCTCCATCTCGGGCTTTGGCCAATCGGGTCCTTATAGCCAGCGCGGCGGGTTCGATCTGATCGCACAGGGCATGTCGGGGATCATGAGCGTGACCGGGGAGCCGGGCGGGGCGCCAGTCAAGTGCGGCCTGCCGATCACCGACCTGGGCGCCGGGCTCTTTGCTGTGTACGGCATCCTGGCGGCTTACGTGCACAAGCAGAAGACCGGTGAGGGGCAGCTCCTGGATGTCTCCCTGATGGAGTCCGGCGTGGCCCTCTCGATCTGGGAGGCGGCCCAGTACTTCTCAGGCCGGGGCGTGCCCGAGCCCATGGGCTCGGCTCACCGCATGACCGGCCCCTACCAGGCGATCCGTTGCTCCGACGGCTACCTGAACGTGGGCGCCGCCAATTCCAAGCTGTGGGAGGTGCTCGCCCGCACCCTGGGGCGCCCCGAGCTCCTGGACCACCCCGACTACCAGACCGACGCCGACCGGGTCCGGAACCGGGCCGCCCTCGCCGCCGAGATCGAGCAGGTCACCGGGGGAAACACACGCAGCCACTGGATGCAGGTGCTCGACGCCGCAGGGGTGCCTTGCGGGCCGATCCTCACCTATGACGAGGTCTTCGCCGATCCGCACATCCGGGAGCGTGGCATGGTGGTGGAGGTGGACCACCCAGCCCTGGGCCGCATGCAGGGACTCGGCGCCCCGGTCAAGTTCTCCGACACCCCGGCTGAGGTCAGCCGACCGGCCCCGCTGCTAGGGCAGCACACCGAGCAAGTCCTCAGCGGCCAGGGCTGGCGCCCGCGTTAAAGGTTCAGGCCCCCTGCGTGACTTAGCGCAGGGGGCCTTTGGTTTACTTCTTGAAGCTGGGCGCCGGCTGCTTGCCAGTGCTCGGGGTAATGCGGGCGGGCCAGCCGTTCTCCTGCCATGGCAGGCGGTCAAGCAGCATCACCCGGTCGCGGGACTTGCTCTGCTTGTCCATGGCATGATACAGCAGCCAGGTTTCCCCGGCGTCATCCTGGATCATGCCGTGGTGGCCAGGGCCGTCCCAGCGCTCGTTGGCGACCAGAATCGGGTTGCCCTCGTACTTCTCGAAAGGACCCAGGGGCGACTTGGACCGGGCCACCAGAACGGCATAGTGGGGCTCGTCGCAGCAGTCGTCGCCGGAGTAGAAGAGATAGTAGTACTCGCCCCGCTTGATCACCCAGGGTCCTTCGACCAACTCCTCATACCCCTCGAACTTCAGCGAGGTGTAGAGCACGGGCTCCATCTCCCCGACCAGGCCCATGCCGTCGGGGGTGAGCTCCTGGACCATGATCGGCACCCGGTCCGATCCCCAGTACAGGTACAGCTTGGCGCCGTCCACGAGGACGAACGGGTCGATGGTGGAGTGGCCCCCGCCGAGAATCAGGGGCTCGCCCTTGTCACGGAACGGACCGGTGGGCTTGTCCGCCACAGCTACGCCAATGGCTGTGGTGCCAGTGCCGGCGTTCTTGGCCGAGTAGTACAGGTAGTACTTGCCGTCCCGCAGCAGGATGTGCGGCGCCCAGAAATCATGGGACGCCCAGGCGGGCTTCTCGGGGAAGACCTCACCCACCAGCTTCCAGTTCACCATATCGGCCGAACGCAGAATGGGGTAGAGCTTCTCTTTGCCGTCGTAGTCGCTTTCGGTGGTGTAGGCGTAAAAGTAGCCGTCGGTGGCTCGGATCACGGATGGATCGGGGGCGTCGTGGGGAAAGACAGGGTTGGTATACTCCTTGGCGCCGCCCCCGCCGCAGCCGGCGAGCACGACCAGCGCAAGCAGTACGGAGAGAAATCGTTTCAGCGAAGGCCCCTCCTCGGAAGTGAGTACTACCATCATAGCACGGGGGTGTCCACATGAACGAGTTGATTAGGGTGATCGACGGGCGCGAGGTGCGCATCACCAACCCCCATAAGCTCCTCTGGCCGGCCCAGGGCATCACGAAGCTGGCCTATATTGAGTATCTCCTGGCGGTGGCGCCCTATCTGCTGCCCTACAGCAGAGACAGGCTGCTCATGTCCTGGCGCTATCCTGAGGGCATTGGCACCCGGCGCATTGAGGAGAAGGCGGTTCCCGAGGGCGCCCCGGATTGGATCCCCCGGGCCTTCTATAAGGACAAGGATTGGATCCTCCTGAACGACCCGGCGACCCTGGCCTGGGTCGCCAACCGGGCGGCCCTGGAGCTGCACGTGCCCTTCGACCGGTACGACCGCCCCGACTACCCCACCGACCTGGTCTTCGATCTGGATCCGCCCGACGATCAGCATTTTCCGTTGGTTCAAGAGGTCGCCCTTCGCCTGAAAGAGGTATTGGACTCCGTTGCCTTGAGGGGCTATGCAAAGACCTCCGGGGCAACGGGGCTCCAGGTATTTGTTCCGATCATGCCCGAGTACACCTTCGCCGACACCCGGATGATCACCACATTCATCGCCACGTACATCCACCAGATGATGCCCGACCAAGTCACCCTGGAGCGGGTCGTGGAGCGGCGGGGTGCCAAGCTATACTTCGACTACCTGCAGCTTTGGAAGATGCGCACCATGCCCGCTCCCTACTCCGTGCGAGCCAACGAGTGGGCTGGGGTCTCCACGCCGGTCACGTGGGCGGAGGTCCAGCGAGGCTTCGATCCGAAGGGGCTCTCCATCTCCACCGCCTTGGCGCGGCTGCGGGAGCAGGGCGATCCCTTTGCCCCGGTGACGGCGGCGCAAGACCGGCAAAGCCTGGGTGCGATCCTTGGCTTCATCGCTCAGAGAGCCGGACCAGGGGCCCCTACATAAGATGGTTGGAGGCCTGCCATGTGCAGCCCTCAAATTCCATCAAGAAGGAGCCCCACTAACCGTGGACCGCAGAATTCATACGGCCTTCGACGGCGTGGTCAAGCACCCGTTGCCCGGACGCCTGCCCAGGCCGCGCCGTACCGGGCACACCATGGTCATCGACAAAGGGCTCGGCCTTTCCCAGATGGGGGACCTGCTCGAGCTGGGATCGGAGTACATCGACTACATCAAACTGGGCTTCGGGACGGCGGCCCTCTATCCCACGCACTTGCTGCGCGCCAAGATCGGGCTAATCCGGTCCTACGGCATTGATGTCTACCCGGGCGGCACCTTCCTGGAGGCGGCCGAGACGCAGGACGCTGTTCCCGCTTACCTGGAGCGGGCTAAGGCCCTGGGCTTCACCTGCATTGAGGTCAGCGATGGCACCATTGAGATTTCGCTGGAGCGGCGCCGAGAGCTGATCGAGATGGCCAGGGACGGCGGCTTCAAGGTCATTACAGAGGTGGGCAAGAAGGACGCCAGCGAGCTCGACCCGGATGAAGCGCTGGAGCAGATCCACGTCGACCTGGAGGCAGGCGCTGCCAAGGTGATCCTGGAGGGCCGCGAGTCGGGCGCCGGGGCGGGCCTCTACGACAGTTCGGGCCGCCTGAAGCTGGGGCCCATGGAGCGAATCGTGGCAGCTGTCGCCGACCCGACGGTGCTCATGTGGGAGGCACCGCAGAAGGCACAGCAGGAGGAGTTCATCGCCAGGTTCGGCGTGAACGTCAACCTGGGGAACATCGCTCCGCAGGACGTGATCGCCCTGGAAGCGCTGCGCACCGGGCTGCGGGGCGACACGCTTCGCCTGGCGCTGGCCCGTGCCGAGTCCAACGCTGGAGGGAAGTAGAATGACGTTTCTGCCCCCGATGCCCGGCTATCCCGGGCCTGCCTTTTCAGGTAGGCGGAGCCAGATCGCTCCGGTGTCACTGCCTATGTTCCCGGTCCAGCCAACCGGCCTGGACGGTGGTGCCCCCGCTCAGCGTCCGGCGCCCTCGCCCTTCGAGGGCCTGGCGCGGGCCGGTGTGCCCATCAGCCTCACCCCGGACGGGCGCCCGGTTTTGCAGGCAGGCGGCGGTCCGGCCCAGGGCATGTTCGGCCCGCCGCAAGGTATACCCGGAATGCCTGAGATGCCCCAGCCACCCAGTTGGATGATTGACGGCGACCCTAACAGCGGCGGCCTGTTCCGCCCACTGGAGCCGGTGGCGCCGTTCGATTTGTCCAGCCGAGTCCGTCGATGACACCAGGCGCCAGCGCTTGCCGCTGGTGCTTTTCCTTTTTCTCTTGATGGAATTGGTTTAATCAGGGAGGGGTTTCAACCGATTTATACGAAGTAGCGGCTAATTTTAGCAATACGAACCACCGAGGTGAACCGGCCTTGCACCTGCAGCTCCGCTTGTTTAAGCAATTCGACGTCGCCGTGAACGGAACTCCCATCGACGGTGGCAAATGGCGTGGTTCGACGCTGCGTTCGCTCCTGCAGTACATCGCAACCAGACGGGGCATGTACGCAACCAGTGACGAGATCATTGAGACCTTTTGGCCGGACTTCCCGCTCGACAAGGCCCGCACCAACCTGCAAGCCGCCATTAGCCGGCTTCGGGCCACGCTGAAGTCCTCTGTGCCGGGAGAAGCCGGCGAGCAGTTGATTCTCTTCACCGGCGTGGGCTACCGGCTGCCGGAGGGCGCCCAGGTCGACCTGTGGGAGCTGCACCACCGGGCACGGGAGCTCCGCAAACTCGCCGTGCAGCATCCTGCGGGCGCCCTTAAGGATCTCGACGAGCTGGTCATTCCCGACCCCAGGGAGCTTCTCCCGGAGCATCCCTTCAGCGACTGGGCCGCCGCGGCCCGCAAGCAGGCGCAGGAGGACGCGATCGCCCTGCACCTGCTCCGAGCGGACCTGCGGCAGCAGGCGAGGCGCCGGCGCGACGCCATGGATGACCTGATGCGCATCCTCGCCCTGGAGCCTGCCCGTGAAGCGGTGGCTCAGTTGGCGATGCGGCTGGCCGCCGACCTGGGCGATCGACCTGCGGCCCTGGAGATCTTTCACCGGTGCCGGACCGCCCTGGCCGAAGAGCTGGGGCTGGACCCCACGCCCGAGTTCCTTGCCCTCCATGCGCAGATCTTGCGAGACGATCCGGCGGCCGGCGCCCTGTCAACCGGCAGTCCGGACCAGGCCAGCTCGCAGATGGCGGTAAAGCGTGACCGGACCAATAACCTGCCCACCAAGCTCTCCAGCTTCGTCGGTCGGGAGCAGGATGTGACGGGGGTCTGTGACCTGCTGCGGCAGCCCTTCCGGCTGATCACCCTGACCGGGCCGGGCGGCTCCGGCAAGACCCGCCTTTCCCTCGAAATCGGCAGGTCGGTGCTGGACTCCTTCGCCGACGGGGTTTGGCTGGTGGAGCTGGCGGAGCTGCGGGACAACTCGCTGCTGGACGACGCCGTCGCTGCGACCTTCGACCTGCAGGGCGCCCCGGGTCTGCCTCCACTGGAGGTCCTACGCACCTACCTCGAATCCAGGCGGGTGCTGCTGATTCTGGACAACTGTGAGCACCTGGCCGAAGGGTGCGCTCGACTGGTCAGCGAGCTGCTGCAGAGCTGTGCGCATCTGCAGATCCTCACCACAAGTCGCCAGTCGCTCGGGGTTCCGGGTGAACTGCTCTGGTCGGTGTCGCCGCTGCCGATTCCCGACCCGCGCACCACCACCACGCTGGAGCAGTTCCAGCAGAGTCCCTCGGTGCGGCTCTTCGCGGACCGGGCCCGCAGCGTCTTTCCTCGCTTCGAGATTACCGAGGAGAATGCCCCCTACATCGCACTGATCTGCCGATGCCTGGACGGCATGCCGCTGGCGCTGGAGCTGGCCGCTGCCCGGGCCAGGCTCCTGCCGGTGCGGGAGATCGCCGAGCGACTCCGGGACCGATTCCGCTTCCTTACTCACGGGGGCGCCTCGTCCACAGCCCGGCATCAGACCCTGCGAAACACGCTGGACTGGGGCTATGAGCTGCTCTCCGAAGAGGAGCGCACGCTGCTCCGGCGGCTCTCCGTTTTCGCTGGCAGCTTCGGGCTGGAGGGCGCCGAGGCGATCTGCTCCGGCCCTGACCTGGCGCCCTCCCGGGTGCTGGACCTCCTGCACGACCTGGTCGATAAGTCCCTCGTCACCGCTGACCTCCAGGCCTTCCCGGCCCGCTTCAAGCTCCTGGAGACGATCCGGGAATATGCAGCCGAGCGGCTTGAGCAGGCCGGCGAGACCAGCGCCACCTGGCAGCGGGGCCTGCGGTGGTGGCTGGACCTGGCGCAGCAGGCCGAAGTGCAGATGCTCGGCCCCGACCAGGTCAGTTGGTACGAAAGGCTGGACGCCGAGCTCGACAACCTGCGCATTGTGCTGGACTGGGCATACCGGTTCGGAGAGAGCCTGGTCGGTCTGCAGGTGGCCCTTTCGCTGTGGCGCTTCTGGGTGGCCCGAAACCACAGCGATGAGGGCGTTCGCAGGCTTGACCTGCTCCTCTCCAGCAGCCGAGCCCAGGCCCCGCTTCAGCTGCAGGCAAAGGCGCTGGTCTTCTTGGCCGGGCTCTGCCTGGGCAAGGGGGACGTGGTCCAAAGCAACACCTATGCGCAGCAGGCCCGCGCGGCAGCGGAGGAGACCGAGGACCCCTTCCTGCGGGCGCAGGCCTGGGGCCTGCTGGGCGCCTCCACGCTGATGCTCGGCGATGTCCCGGCAGCGGTGGAACGGCTGCGCACCAGCATCGCCCTGGCCGAGGCGATCGGGGATGAATGGACCCCGGCTGAGGCCAGCATGTGGCTGGGCGTGCTCGCCTGGCTGGGCCGAGACCTGCCCGGGGCCGAGGCGCTGCTCAATCGGTCCTACGATGTCTACAGCAGGCGAGGAGACCTCTGGAACCAGGCGTTGACGACCAACTTCCTGGCCCGCGTGTTCGTGGAGATGAAGGACTATGAGCGCGGCCGGGCGACGCTCCGGGAGACCATTGGCCTTTACATGCGCATGCGAGACGAGCGCCTGTTGTCCTGTACCCTGACCAACCTGGCCCGCGTGGAAATGGAGCAGGGGAATCCCGTGAAAGCGGTCGGCCTCATTGGCCTGGTTGATGCGCTCATCGAGCGGAACGGTGCAACGGTCGCCACCTGGGTCGACTGGGTCGCCTGGGTCCGCGCCGAGTACCATCAGGTCTCCAGCTGGGGGCGTACCGCCCTCACCGAAGCCGAGCATCGCGAGGCTTACCAGGCTGGCCGGCTCCATGATCTTGACGAATGGCTCGCCCGTATTCCTGACTAAATGCTGCAAGCGAGGTGTCCAAGTCATGCCCTGTACGCCCGAGATTCTCGACCACCTGCGCCTTTATGGCGACCCCGCCACCGATGAGATTCTGGCCCCCCTGATTCGGGACGGCGCCCCACGCCGTTTCAACGAGGTGTTAGGCGGACTGACAGGCAACAGTCAGCCCGTGCCTGAAAATCTCCCCGACGGGCTCAGGGCCTGGCTGGAAGAGGAGGGCACCCTGCCCGAGTGGGCAGACCGGAAGCGCCTGGCAAGGGCATCCGCATTCTTCGTCAAACACGCGCCGGTCATCTCCCTGATCCTCGGGACCACATCGCTGGTGCAGCTGTACGCCTGCGCCAAGGGCGTCAAGGTATTGGCCTTCACGGGGCGGCTCTGGCGCGACCCATACCGCCGCATCGGACAGACTGTCCAGTTCCTGCTGGACGTCATGGAGCCCAACGGGCTGGCTGCGTCCGGACGGGGGATCCGTTCGATCCAAAAGGTGCGCCTCATGCACTCGGCCATCCGCAACCTGATCTGGCAGACGGGGGAGTGGGACGAGTCCGACCTCGGGCGGCCGATCAACCAGGAGGAGCTGCTCGGCACGCTCATGACCTTCTCCCATACGGTCTGTGAGAGCCTACAGCGCTTCCACATCCACGTCGCCAACCAGGAGGCCGAAGACTTTCTGTACTTCTGGCGGGTCGTCGGCGAAATGCTTGGCATCCGCCCCGAGATCATGCCTACGACTATGGATGAAGCGGCGGCGGTGACCAAGCTGATCTTCACCCGCCAGCAGGCGCCCAGCCCCGAGGGTGTGGCGATGACCCAGGCCCTCTTGAAGATGTACCTCGCCCATGACCCCACCCATGTAATGGCCCGCCTGATCCCCGGCGTCATGCGCCACACGGCGGGAGACGAGGTGGCGGACTGGCTGGAGGTTCCCAAGGCCAGGTTCAGTGAGTTCCTGCTGGAGGCGGCGGGGGACCTGACCGCCCACGGCCTGGAGCACATCGGACGGCGCCTGGGGATCTGGATGCTCACCCGGGGCGCCTTCCTGATGGAAGGCCACGAGATCGCCCCCTTTGAGATCCCAGACCACCTTCGGGAGATGATCCTGGTAGGCGCTCAACACTAGGAGGCGAGGCTGTTGCGTACCATCGATGACGTCCTTCACCGGCTTGATGGCATCATTGAGACCTGTTACAACCAGCGCAGCGCCATCGGCTACTTTCCGGCGCTCTACAAGGGCACGACCATGCAGATCAAGCAGCTGATCGAGCAGGGGGGCTTCGAGGACTGCGAGCGCCTGGAGCGGCTCGACGTGGTCTTTGCTGCCCGCTTTGTCGATGCCTACGACACCTTCCGCGCAGGCGGCACACCGACCGAGTCCTGGGCGGTCGCCTTCCAGGCGGCTGAAAGCGGCCGGCCTTCGATCCTCCAGAACCTGCTGATGGGCATGAACGCACACATTGGGCTCGACCTGGGTGTGGCCACCGCACAGGTCTGCCCGGGCGCCTCCATCCTGGGCATTCGCAACGACTTCATCAAGGTCAACGAGGTAATGAGCCAGAACACCAGCGCCATGGATGAGACCATGGCCAAGCTCTCCCCCGTCTCCCGCTTCATCGAGAAAAGAGCGGGCAAGCAGGAGTATGAGTTTGTCTACTTCGACGTGGTGCTGGCACGGCTCAGCGCCTGGTCGCTGGCTGAGGACCTGGCCCTGTGCTCATCCGCCCAGTTTGCCACCAAGGTCCAGCAGCGGGACCGGGCCGTGGCTGCGCTGGGCCGGAAGATTCAGCAGCCACCCGCGCTGCTTGGGCTGGCCGCCAGATTCACCCGCCTGACCGAGCAGCACGACGTCCGGCTGGTGATCGACACACTGCTCGCCACCACGCCGTCGTCGCAGCAGGGCGCCCAGCCCAAAGCTGGCTAATAGGCATACGTACCACTAACAGGGAGACTCCTGCCGGGGTCTCCTTTTTTGTTCCCCGGTAAGCGCTACGTAAGCGCCAGGTAAGTGGGCGCCGGTAGACTGAGAGTCAGAGATGGGAGCTGGGGAGAGGGTTAGCCGTGAAGGTACGCGATTTGCTGGTGCTGTCCGGAACCGATCAACGGGTGGCGGCCTTCGACCGCCATGCCGACCTGCACAAGCAGCTCAGGGAGGCGCAGGAAGCGCCGGCCAGGGGCCGCAACGAGCTTGCGGACCTCCGTCAGGCAGGGGCTGGCGTCTACGCCGTCACGGGCAGTGTCCACTTTGTCCAGTACCTCATCGGCGGTGCGATTGAAGGGAACTTTTGCACCACCCAGACTTCGGACGGCGTCAGCTACAGTGCCACCGTATGGGGGCCCGGCGTGGGTTGCGGCGTCGTAAAGGGGGCAGGGGTCTTCGTTCGCCCCATAGACCGCCTGCACTGCGCTGCCACCATTTACGTGGCCTCTGACGCAGAGGTGCTCGAGGTTGCCTGGTTCGATGAGCGCGATGCGTACCTGGGCTTCTTTGCCGGCGCCTGCGAAGGCATCAGCGTAGGGGCGCAGGCTGCCGCCGGGGCGTTCACAATGCCCGCCCGGGCTGCCATTTAAAAGGGGGTACAGTCATGCAGCGGCCTGTAGTCTTGGTGGTCGATGACGAAGCCCTGATCCGTGAACTGGTGCGTCTGTACTTCGAGCGTGACGGTTTCGTCGTGCATGAGGCGAGCAACGGTGTGGAGGCCCTCGCGATGATTCAGGCCCATCACTTGGACCTCGTTGTGCTCGATTTGAAAATGCCCGAGCTCGACGGTTGGGAGGTATGCCGCAGGGTCCGTGCCACCAGCGATCTGCCCATTCTCATGCTCACAGGGCTGGGCGACCTGGAGCACAGGATGATCGGCTTCAACCTCGGCGCCGACGACTACATGTCCAAGCCCTTCAACGGTCGGGAACTGGTGGCCAAGGCCAAGGTGATCCTGCGGCGGACACGCTCCCGTCGGTCGGACAACAGCGGGCTGTTCGAATACGGACCGCTGGTTGTCAACCGCAACGGCCGCACCGTCTGGGTCGACGGCGCCAAGTTGTCGCTGACGAGAATCGAGTTCGAGCTGCTCTGGGCGCTGGTGACAAACGCCGGGCAATTGCTGTCCAGGGACTATTTGCTGGAGCATGTCTGGGGATATCAGTTCCCGGGCGGCACCCGAACGGTCGATGTCCACGTTACTAAGCTGCGGGACAAGCTCGGTTCCCCTGGCGAGCGGATCGCCACGGTGCGTGGCGCCGGCTATCGCTTCGAGACGGGGATGACCAGCGGCCGCGACGAAGGCGTAGCTTATCGGAATAGCGTTTCGCCCGCTGCCACAGTTGTGATACGATAGGGGCAGTAGAACTCGCAGGAGTGGGTCTTGGGTGAAACGTGAGGCTGCGGGCCGCGCACGGTACGAAGAAATTGCACACGACTTGGCTCGGCGCATTGCACAGGGCGAACTTCAGGAAGGAACCCGTATTCTGGGGCGCTCGAGCCTTGCGGGAACCTATCAGGTTTCGCCGGAGACGATCCGGCGGGCCGTGGCCATTCTCTATGAACGTGGGATCGTTCAGTCGGTAGCAGGCAGCGGCATTCGGGTGCTTTCTCGCTTTGCCGCCATCGAGTTTGTGGAGTCGCTCTCGGCCCGCAACAGCTTGGAAGAGGGCGCCCGCGAACTGCGTGGTCTGCTCAAGCAGCGCCGCCAGCTCGACGAACAGATCGACGCCGCCCTCGACCGGGTGCTCAGCCAGGCTGCGGCTGCGGTCGCCTCCCGCCACGTCGAAGAGGTTACGGTCAAAGAAGGCGCATGGGTAGTAGGGCGTTCACTCGGGGACATTCGCCTGCGTAGCCTCACCGGGGCCACGGCCGTCGCCCTGAGCCGCGACGATGCCGACTACTTCTCACCGCCCGCTGATATGCTGCTGCAGCCCGGCGACGTAGTCACCGTAATCGGATCCGATACCGCTCGGAACTGGGCCCGGCAGGTGCTGGGCGCCACCGAGGAGCCCGCGACCCACTCGGACCAATAAGGCACAAAGGCTAGCACCAACCGTACTGGTTGGTGCTTTTTCCGTTTCTTGGCCTTCTCCATGTGACTAGTCCTTGTTACATGGGCGGTACAAACCACCGGGTGAAGACCTTACAACGGCGGGTGGCGCTCCATTACGCTCTCTGATCGATACTGGTTATCTGTCTCAGCAGCTATGATGAATATGCAGACGGGAACAACAACCCGGACACAAAGAGAACCGGCCCCCACAACTAACGGCTATGATTCTTCCATTACTGAGGAGGATGCTTCATGACTGAGTTCTTTAAGGGTGCTAAGGGTAGCTGGATTTGGCTTCTGCTCCGCCTCTACGTAGGCTATGAGTTCCTCGAGGCCGGCTGGCACAAGATCAGCGGCGCCACTCCGTTCGACGCCTCGGGCTTCATCAAGGGCGGCGTCGCCAAGATCATTCCGGCGGCCACCCTGACCCCTGAACAGCTGGCCAAGTTCAAGCCCATCACCGCCACCTGGTGGGGCGACTTCCTCAACAGCTTCGCCCTCCCGAACATCAAGCTCTTCAACTTCATGGTTCCCTGGGGTGAGCTCCTCGTCGGCCTGGCTCTGATCCTCGGCTTCGCCACCATCTTCGCCGCCACCATGGGCGCTCTGATGAACTTCGCCTTCCTGATGACCGGCAGCACCAGCTCGAACCCCTACCTCCTGGTCCTGCAGTTCTTCATCATCCTGGGCGGTTCGTACGCCGGCTACCTGGGTGTCGACTACTACTTCCGGCCCTGGTTCCGCAGCCTGCTGGGCGGCGCCGTCGGCAAGAAGGATACCCGAGCCACAGCCTAACTGAATCTCACAAAGCCCGCCCGGTGTTGACCGGGCGGGCTTTCCTTTTCGAAACGGCGCTCGTATCATTAGGAGGAAGCCGAGGGGAGGATGGAGATGTTACAGAACTGGAGCGCCTGGGCGATCTTCGGCGGCTACCTCGTTGGCACGTGGGCGGCTGCCTGGCTGGGGCGCCGGGTGATGCGGACCGTTGTGAGAAAGCTTACCGCCCGCAGCCGCACCACCCTGGATGATCGGCTGGTCCGCGCCGCCAGCGGACCGGTTCAAGTGCTCGTGTGGGCCCTGGGCTTCCGCCTGGCGCTCGAGACGCTGGGTGAGCGCATTCCGACCATGGGTCAGGCCCCTGAGTTTGGCTGGGTGCTCAAGGTGGCCGTGGCCCTTGTCATTCTGGCTGTGACCAACATGGTGATCGGGCTTCTCCGGGCGGGTATGGACTGGTACGTGCACGAGCTGGCCGTGGAGAGCCACGGCACCTGGGATAAGGAGCTGCTCCCGATCTTTCGCAGGCTCCTGGGCCTGGTGCTCTACTTTATTGCGGCGACGATCATTCTGGAGTCCTTTGGGCAGTCGATCACAGCGCTGGTCACCACCGCCGGCGTCGCCTCACTGGCAGTGGCTCTGGCCGCTCAGGAGACGCTCAGCAACATGTTCGGCGGGTTTACCATCCTGGTTGACCGGCCCTTCAAGGTCGGCGATGTGATCGAGCTGGCGGACGGCAAGTCCGGCGAGGTGCTGGAGATCGGCCTGCGGTCCACCCGCATCAAGCAGTTCGACGGCAACGCCTTGATCGTGCCGAACAAGGACATGGCCAACAGCCGGGTGGTCAACTTGGCCCTGCCCACGCCCCGGGCAGCCATACGCCAGACGATTGGCGTGGCCCTGGACACCGACGTGGAGCGGGCCAAGCAGGTGATGCTGGACGTGATCCTGGCGCACCCGGAGGTTCTGAAAGACCCCGCGCCGGGGGTATGGTTCACCAAGTTTGGCGCGAGCTCGCTCGATCTCTTCTTTGCGTGCTGGGTGGAGTCGTATAAGGACCGCTTCCGCATTACGGATGAATTGAACGTGGAGATTCTAAAGGCGTGCAGGGAGCACGGGATCATCATTCCTTTCCCCCAACAGGATGTCCATGTGTACATGCGGGATGGTGGAAAGCCGTAGCGTAGCCTGCGGGGAGGAAAACGCCTGGAAATCGGGAATCCTTTTAGAGATTTTCTCAGGACGACCTGAGTCAACGGAGGTTTCCCACGCATGGACAAGCAGTGGCCCAAGGCCCCCGAAATGCAGATCGACACCGCCAAGACCTACCACGCCACCCTGAAGACCACCAAGGGTGAGGTACGTATTCAGCTCCTGGCCGACGAGTCCCCCAAGACGGTCAACAACTTCGTCTTCCTGGCTCGCCAGGGCTTCTACGACGGCGTCAAGTTCCACCGGGTGATCAAGCCCTTCATGATCCAGACCGGCGACCCCACCGGCACCGGCCGTGGCGGCCCCGGCTACCGCTTCCCCGACGAGCTGCCCCCCAAGCACTCCTACGACCCCGGCATCGTAGCCATGGCCAACGCCGGCCCGAACACCAACGGCAGCCAGTTCTTCATCTGCAGTGGCCCCCAGGCCCGCAGCCTGAACAACCACCCGAACTACACGCAGTTCGGCCGGGTCGTCAGCGGCATGGACGTGGTCGACGCCCTCGCCTCCGTCCCCGTCGGGCCCTCCATGGGCGGCGAGAACAGCGCTCCTCGTGAGGAAATCCGCATTGAGAGCGTGACCATCGAGGAAGCATAAAGACATTTTATATGGCCGCGGATTTGCGGATGAACGGATTTCCGGCATCACACGCGGATGACCGGGTGGGTTTACCAGGTAATATATATAAAATTTATATTTACCAGGGAGGACTTGCCAGGTATCAGCGACTGCCTTAAAATCCGCGTCATCAGCGCATCCCTAGCACGGCGCCGTGAAGCGGCAAGGCCGTGCGGGGGACGAAAAGGCGTGAAACGCCGAAAAGTCCGCGGCCATAAAATGCCCCCGGGGCGCCGTCTACACGACGGCGCCCCGTTGCATTTCTTATAGCAGCAGGTAAAATCGCACGGACGAGAAGCCCATGCCTGCCACATCTCGTTGTTCGAACAGGAGATGTCGCTCAGGAATGGGGGAGAAGCCGATGTTCCGCCGCATGGCCGTGGGTTGGCTGCTTCTGCTTCTGTGTGGCTGCAGCGCTGTCAGGTCGCAGCCGGAGCCCCAGGTGGGACCCGTGTTGCCGGGGCCCTCGCCGCAGGATTGGCAGTATGCGGTGATCGAGGAGCCGCCGCTTCCGCCCCTGCCCAAGCCGGTGGAGACGCTGCCCGCCGGCAGTGTGGAGCAGCTGCTCGCCGAGGGGCTCAAGCTGCGGGTGCTGCGGGCCGAGGGCGCCATGCCCTCCGTTCGCCGCATCGTACAGCTCTATAAGAAAACGCAGGACGAGTGGCGGCTGGTGAATGAGGTGAATGTGCCCTACCTGCCCGGCGAGAGCGTCAGCTTCCGCACCGTAGACCTGCCCGGGTATCCAGGCGCCATAGTGCTGGAGGCCCGGCGGGCGGGCGGTGTGAGACGGGGCGCCGTCGCCCTGGTGGAGGGCCGGCTGGTCGCCCTGGACTATCACAAGCTGATCGCCCCGAAGCCCGAGATCACCGAAGGCGTGCTCCTGCACCTCAACAAATACCTCAACCAGCTCTGGGTCTACCGGGACGGCAGCCTCGTCGCCTCGTTCCCAACCGCCAACGGGCGGGACCCGTGGGGGACCCAGCCCACCTGGCAGGACTACAAGAAGAACTACAAGACCCCAGAGGGGCTCTTCCGAGTCCGGCAGAAGATCGTCAACCCGCCGTACAACAGCCTGGGCGGCAACCACCCGCCGGCGGCGCCCGGCGCCCCCGACAACCCGCTGGGCACCCGCTGGATCGGCTTTGAGGTGCTCGAGGGCGACGGCGGCGGGGTCTGGGGCTTCCACGGGACCTACGTGCCCGAGCAGATCGGCACCTGGGCTTCGGAGGGCTGCGTGCGCCTGAACACCGCCGACGCCGAGAAGCTCTACGACCTGGTGCCCATGGGCGCCGCCGTCCGGATCGTCAGCGGGCGGTGAGCACGCCCTCCGTGGTGTGCAGGAAGTAGTTGAGCGAGTCGGCGAGCGCCTCCCAGGAGGCCTCCAGGATATTGCTGGAGACGCCCACGGTGCCCCACGTACGCTCCTCGTCGCCGGACTCGATGAGCACCCGGACCAGGGCGCCGGTACCCCCCGAGCCCTCCAGCACCCGCACCTTGTAGTCCAGCAAGTGGGCGCGGGCCACCTCGGGGTAAACCTCGGTCAGCGCCTTGCGGAGCGCGGCATCCAGGGCGTTGACCGGGCCGTTGCCCTCGGCGGCGGTGTGGACCACCCGCTCACCGACCCGCAGCTTGATCACGACCTCGCTGCTCTGCGGCTGCTCGGCGCCGCCGCTGACCAGAATGCGCAGGTTGAGCAGCTCGAAGACGGGCTTCAGGTCCCGGGCCAGCAGCTCCAGGGAGGCTTCGGCGCCCTCGTACTGGTAGCCCTGATGCTCCTTCTCCTTGACCAGTTGGGTCAGCGCCGACGCCTCCGACTTGTCCAGGGCGTCGCCGAAGTGGTGCAGCAGGTTGGAGCGGCCCGAGAGCTCCGAAACCAGCACCCGGCGCTCATTCCCCACCAGCGCCGGCGAAAGATGCTCATACATGGCGGGGTCCTTCAGCAGGGCGCTCACGTGCACCCCGGCCTTGTGGGCGAAGGCGTTCTTGCCCACGAAGGGCTGGGCGTCCCAGGGGGGGAGGTTGGCCAGCTCGCTGACCAAGTGGCTGACGGCTGTTAGCTCCGCCAGCTTCCCCGGCGGCAGGCAGGGCTTGCCGAGCTTCAGCTCCAGGTTCGGGGCGATGGCGCACAGGTTGGCGTTGCCGCACCGCTCGCCGTACCCGTTGACGGTGCCCTGCACCATGACCGCCCCGGCTTCCACCGCAGCAAGGCTCACGGCTACGCCCAGGCCGCTGTCGTCGTGGGCATGGATGCCCAGGCGGGCGCCCGGCAACTGCTCGGCGGCAAGCCGCAGAATGCGGGCGACCTCCCCGGGCAGGTTCCCGCCGTTGGTGTCGCACGGGACAAGCCAGTCGGCGCCTGCTTCGTACGCCGCACGCAGGGTGGCCAGGGCGTACTCCGGGTTGGCGCGGAAGCCGTCAAAGAAGTGCTCCCCATCGTAAATGACCTCGCGGCCCTGCTGGCGCAGGTAGGCCACGGTCTCCCGGATGATGCGCAGATTCTCATCCAGCGTGGTGCCCAGCGCCCCGGTCACATGGAAGTCCCAGCTCTTGCCGAACACCGCCACAGCGGGGGTTTCGGCTGCCAGCAAGGTAAGCACGGTGGTATCATGCTCGGGCTGGTTTCCCGCCCGGCAGGTGCTGCTAAAGGCCACGGCCTTGGCGTGCTTCAGGGGGTGCTGGCGCAGCAGGGCGAAGAACTCCTCGTCCTTGGGGTTTGAACCCGGCCAGCCGCCCTCGATGTAGGGCATGCCCAGGGAGTCCAGACGGTGGGCGATGCGCAGCTTATCCTGGCTGGTGAAGGAGATGCCCGCCCGCTGTGATCCGTCGCGCAGAGTGGTGTCATACAGGGTAACGCGCTCCATGCTTCCCGACCTCCCGATGATGACAAAAATAATAGGCCCCCGTCCCAATAACCTGGGACGGGGGCCGTAGTTACAGCCTCCGTGGTACCACCCAGCTTGCCGCATTCCAACAGGAAAGCAGCCGCTCATGCTTCAGGCGCCAACACGCCTGCCCCCGGGTAACGGTAGAGGTTCCGGCCGTGCCTATCCCCATGGGTGGGGGACTCGGGCGGCAGCTCGAAGGGGATCTTCGCCGGGGTTGCCGTGCGGAACTTACAGCCCCTGTATGGTGACAGGGATTCCGCTCTCTGTGACGGCGCAGCCGGGTACTCGCCCTTCTCATCACTTTTTGGGTGTCTGATATTAAATTGCATATTAATGCCCGGGGAACCTAGTGTCAAGAGTGATTAATCGTTGTGAGGCTGGCGCATTTCCACCGGGTGCAGGGACCGATGGCCCTCGGACTCGTAAATCGTGTGGCACTCCGGGCAGAAATGGGGCTCAGGGTGGCTCTCGGCCTTGGAGTTCACCTCAGACCCACACCAGACGCAGTCCTTCCGATGCTGCTCCATATTCACCACGCCTCCTCTTGGCATATCCTACGTTTCCGTACGGGAAGGATTTCCGCATGAGGAGTAAAAGACCTTGTTAATTGATTCTATCAGTCTGATTGATATCCTCGATTGGTAGAGAGTTGGTTTTCGAGCAATGTTCTGGTGTGCCCATTAGACTAAAATGCTCTCACGCGTAAAGCTCAAACATGGTATAATGCGAGGTAGTCGCCATTTTGGGCGACTCAGCTCTCCCGCGCGAACGACTGTAGCGGTGCAGAAGATCGCATGGGTGAGACGGAACCGAATCCAGGCAGTTGGGAGTGGTGACCCGGCTGCCGGCCACCAGCGAGGAGTGGTGACCCTCGTTGGCCCTACGCAGGGGGCGAGACGTAAGTCTCGCCCCCTGCACCCTTTTAGGCGGTCGTCACAATCCCGACGTCGCCGTTCACTTCGATGCGGTCACCGGTCCGGATTACGGCGGTGGCGTCACGGCAGCCGGTGACGCACGGGACGCCCAGCTCCCGCGCCACCACGGCGGCATGGCAGACGGCGCCACCTATGTCGGTGACGATGCCGCGAATCCGGTGGAGGTAGGGGAGCCAGTCCGGGGTCGACATGCGGCACACCAGGATCTCGCCGGGCCTCAGGGCCTCCATGTCCGCCTCGCTCTCGACCACCCTGGCCAGGCCGACCACCTGACCGGGCGCCGCTGGCAGGCCGCTGCATAGGTAGTCGCCGCCGGCAGGCGCGGCGACCTCGGGCGTCTCCCGGCGCTGGTTCAGCAGGTCGAGCAGCTCCTGGCTCCACGGCTGCTGGGCCTCGTTTGCCGACATGGCCCGCTCCATGCGCAGATGCATGATGTTAACGCAGTGGTCGAACAGCATGATCAGGTCGCCGGGGGCGAGCGTTTCCCAGGTCCGGTCGAGCAGGTCGAAGTACTCCTGCTTGTAAGTCGGCATGTAGGGCTTGAAGACCATCAACTGCTCCACGGTCGGCGCCATCGCCTCACGCAGGCGTTGCTCGTTAGGATGGGTGCGCTGCTCCTGGTACCGCAAAATGACGTGGTAGCAGCGGTCCAGCAGCGGTTTGAGGCGGGCGGCCTCGTCGGCCATGGCTTTGCGCAGGACGTTCATGGCAGCTTGCCCCCTAATCCCAGAACGGGGCCAGCGACCACTTCGGGTACGCCTCGCCCAGCAGCTCAGTCAGGTTCTGCCCGCCGGTGACCACCGCCATGCCGGCGCCAGGCGGGGAGATCTTCTGTGTCGCCCCGGGAAGCGCCGCCGCCAGCTGTGAGAGCGGGGCGCCGGGCGGCAGGAAGAAGCAGAGGTCTTCCAGGCCCATCCGGCGGCCTTCCGCGGCCAGGGCGCCCAGCAGCCGTTCGGCGTCGCCGACAGCCTCGCGCACCCGCAGGGCGCCGTCCCTGGCATACACGTAGGCGTAACCGGCATGGTCGGGCAGCGCCAGCACGGCGCCCTCGTTCCGTGGTGTCCAGATCCAGGCATCGGGGGTGCGTGCCACCGCACAGGGCGAGAGGCCCGGACCCTCCGAGTATAGCTGGGTCAGCCTTACATAGTCAGTCGCCGGCTGTAGGCTTTCGCCACTGGCCGGGCAGGCGCTCACGGCGACCCGGGTCTCGGTGTGCGGCAGTACCGGTACGAAGCCGAAGCGGGGGTAATAACCGGGGTGACCATAGAGCACCCCGATCACGAGCCCTTGCTGCTCCATGTAGGCCACAGCGTTCCGCACAGTAGCCCCGCCGTAGCCCTGGCCCTGCAGTTCGGGCAGGCAGGCGACCAGGGTGATGATGGCGCCCGGGGTCCAGCCCCGGCTGGTGCGGACCTGGCGCGGCACGACGACGGTGCAGGCGACGGGGCGCCCATCCAGGGCGGCCACGCGGACCCCCTCCGGCGTCAGGGCAGGATCGTTGGCGACCAGGTAATCCCAAAGGCGGGCCTCGTCCTCGGTACGGAAGGCCTTCGCCAGAATCTCACGGATGATCGGATACTCATAGCGCTCAGCGGCACGAATCGTAAAGGTCAACGCAGGATGCTCCCTTCGAATGGTTGGCTGAAAAAGGGCACAGAAAAGCCCCGGGGCGCCGTTGGCTGCCCGGGGCTCGTTTGCATTCCTCGTGACATGGCGAGGAAAAGGAGGCTCGCGCAAGGTTTACGCGGCTCCGACGAGCGTGGCAATGCAACGGCTGCGCACCGGGGTGGCGGTATTGACCTTCACACTGCCTCAGTCCTTTCCTTCGCTGAATATCGTACCGAGGCCAATCTTACCACCGGCACGGGATTCCGTCAATCTGTGGTGTCAAAAAGAATGGCCCGCCGTCGCCGGCGGGCCAGTGGGGAACCCTTAGTGCGGGATCAGGCTGTAGGACTTCTGGATGTCCTTCTGGGCCTGCGACAGGATCTTGACGGCGTACTCGAAGTTGTGGGCGCCGTTGGAGCCGTCGGCATCAACAAAGGTCCAGTTGGTGCGGGCGGCCTTGTAGGCGTCGAGGGTCGGTCCGAGCACGGCGGGATCGGTCTTCAGGGCGGCGTCGATCGCCTCAACCTGCCTGCCGATGCTGGCCAGCATGGATTCGACCTTCTCCTGCATCGCATCCAGGTATGCGCCACGGGACTCGGGGCTCGAGTTGCTGTGGCAGGTGGTGCAGGTGTCCTTGCGGTTGGTGCCCGCAACTTCGGACGGCTTGAGGATCTTGAAGGCGTGGTTGCCCTCGGTCATGTGGCAGTCGATGCACTTCTCGGTGCTGTGGGCGCCCTTGGTCTCAGCGACGCCGATGGCGCCGTAACCAGCGAGCATCTCAGCCATGGGATGGTGCACGGTGCTGCCGGGCTTGGCCGTCTCGCCGGGCTTGATCTCGGCGGTATGGCACTGGGTGCAGGTGGTCTGCTCGTCCTTCTTCAGCTTGAGGCTGTGAGCGGAGTGGCAGGTCACGCAGCTGACGCCGTCGGTGGGATGAGCGGCCTTGATGTCGATCGTCTCACCGTGCTGGTTGGCCGAAACGACTGCGGCGGAGTGGCACTTGTAGCAGTTGTCGCTGGCGTGGCCGGAAGCGGTCAGGTCGGTGACGGCCTGGGCGTGCTTGGAGGCGAGCCAGGGCTGATACTGCCGCAGATGGTCAGCGGCGGTCGGGATCGGCTGGTCGGCGCTCCAGGGCTTCAGGGTGAAGCCTACGTCGGAGAGCTCCATGCCGGGGCGGAAGCCCTCGGGCCAGCGGGTGCCGTCGGCGGTAGCGCCGGCGTTGTGGCACTGGCCGCAAACCAGAGCGTCGCTGGACTTGTAGATCTTGTTGGGATCACCCTTCGACAGGATGTGATCCCGGCCCGGGCCGTGGCACATTTCGCAGCCAATGCCGGGGTCAGCATAGGTGGCCGTAGCCTTGCTCCAGCCGGTGGTATGGCAGCCGGCGCACTGCTGGGTCCAGTTGGTGCCGCCCTTGTAGGATACATACTGCTTCTTGGCAGCATCCCACTGGACGTTCAGGTAGGTCATATCGCCCGTGTTCGGATCCCGTGCCACGAATCGTTGACCGGCTACGATCCAGTCAGCCTTCAGCAGCTCATCCTTCAGCTCGGGGGAGGCAACCGCATCCACCGGGCCCGGCAGGTCGCTGGGCTTCATAACCTGGACAAACATGTGGTTGTGGCCACTGTCGTCCCACCGATCATAGAAATCGGAGTGGCAGCCCATGCAGGCGTCAGAGCCCACATACTCGGGAAGCTGGGCATCGGCAGTCGGGGCCTTGGAGCTGATAATTGTGCCAGCGGCTACTGTGAACATGAGTGCGAGGCCCGTGACCATCGCAATCTTGAGAGCCTTCAACTTCATTCGTTGGCACCTCCTTCCCTCAAACTGAGATTGTATTTTCCCAATCGCCGTCCCGGCCAAAGGCGGCGAATGTGGGCCAAAGGAGGGGAAAGAAAAACGGAGGCATGCACGCTGGTCGCGTGCATGCCTCCGGGCTCAAAGCCGCTGGGCTGTTTGATGTGACTTGCCTCTGGGTGAGCGGGAAGCCGCTCTGCTCTTATCATTTTCTAAGGTTAGTATAGTCAAGGCCCAACCATCCCGATATAGCCAGAAAGTGGTTGACCGCTAAGCCTGGGCGTTTAGACCATTGCGCTCCCCTGTGGCACGGAAGTCTTATGGTGAAATCGCCGCCCCGTGAAGGGCGGCGATTCAGGTACTACCACTTGGTGTGGCACTGCGAGCAGGAGGGCTTTACATCGTTGTGGCACTTGGCGCAGCTTGCGTCGCCAGGCTGGGCGTAGCGGGCGTGGCTGACCCACCACAGGTTGGGGTGCCACTGCTGCTTGTTGCCGACGCCGCTGGCATGGCACTCGGTGCAGGCGTTGAGGGTCTGGGTGTGGCACTGCGTGCAGCCCGCCACGGTCTGGTTGCCGCCGGCGGCGACGACCTTCTGCTTGTGGGTGGCTACCCAGCCGTCGGGGTGCCAGTCTTGCTTGCCGCCGACGCCGCTGGTATGGCACTCGGTGCAACTGTTGCGGGTCGGGGTATGACACTGCGTGCAGCCCGCCACGGTCTGGTTGCCGCCGGCAGCGGCCACCGCCAGCTTGTGGTTGGCTACCCAGCCGTCGGGGTGGGAATAGCGTCCAAGGTGGCAGTCCAGGCAGAACTTAGAGGATGCGTGCGGCGCCTTGGGATCGACCGGGTTGTTGGCCGAGTGGCAGAGTTCGCAGCTCTGCGGCTGCGCCTGAGCGGCGGCCTGATGGTCGCCCGAGATCCACGTATTGGGGTGGGGCACCGGCTGCACATGACAGCCCATGCACTTCGGATCCTCGGTGGGGAGGCTGCGGGGGTTGCCGGAGAGGGTCATGTTGAAGCCCTGCTTGGCCGAACCGTGGCAGGTGGCGCACAGATCCGGCTTCTCGTTGAAGCCCTTGGAGTGGCTCTGCAGCCACTGGGGCGGATGGGGCATCGTCAGGCCGTGGCAGGAGGAGCAGGAGTCCTTCACGCCCTCCGCCGGGACAATCGATCCGGCGGGCAGCTTCGGCACCGCCGGCTCCTTGGCTGCGGCAGCCTGCGTCTGCGCGAGTACGGTCTGCATTCCGTGGGGGCCCATGGCGGTCTTGCCGTCAATGCCGGGGTTCAGGTGGCACTGCTGGCAGTTGGTGATATCCGTCTTGGCGGCGTCGCCGTGGCCCTGGCGGAAGGCGGCGTCCTTGTGGTTTGCCGGGGCGACCTTGTTCAATTCCAGGTGGCAGGCCGAGCACGAAATGGAGGATGTGACCTGCATGGTCACCTTCTCCTGGGCGTGGCAGTCCAGGCAGATCTGGTGCATGGCCTCGACCTTGTTGACCCGCTTTTCCGGGCCGGGGCCGTGGCTGACGCCCTTGTGGCAGTCCTGGCACTTCAGGGGGTTCTCCATGGTCAGGTGCAGGTCGTGTCCAGCCTGGGCGGGCAGGTGGGCCAGCTTGCTCTTATCGAGGATCGCCGGTTCACCCTTCTCGTCCCGCTCGAACGGCTTGAGGTCCTGCATCACAAAGGGCATCTCTTCGGCGTGGCAGGCGAAGCAGCGCTCGTTGGGCACGGTGGCGCTGATCTCACTGGGAGCCTTCGACTCATCGGCGACCAGCTTCATGCGAAGGCTGGCAACCTGCTGGTGAACCCAGCCCTGAAGGCCGGGCGCCGCGTGGCAGGCGGTGCAGGCGACGTCCTTATGGCTGCTCTCCTGCCAGGCATGGACCGGTTCCTCCATCTGATGGCAGGCGCTGCAGCGGTCGACGATATCCTTGGGGTTCGGGGAGACAGTGCTTGCCCCCTGGGCCCAGGCGATCGCCGTGATGATGGCGATCATCGCTGCGAGGCCGATGATCATGATGTTGGGCTTAAACTTCTTACGCATCTCTAGCGCTCCCCCTCTCTGGTGATTTGGCATGGGCCTATCCCAGAAGTAGTGGGATGAAGGTGACCAACATCCAGTAGAAGATGGCGGAGTAAATGAGCAGCTCCACCACGCCGACGATCCGGCGCCAGCCGGCCAGCTTCAGGCTGTGCGAGTGCTTGGCATGATGGACCTCTTCCTTGGAGATCAGGCCCTTCTCCACCATGCGCTCGACCTCGAGCGGGTGCTCTTCGTAGTAGTGGGAGAGGGGCAGCTCCCCCGAGTACCAGACCGGGCTGGAGGGGAAGACCTGCGGGCTGAAGTGGGCGAAGAAAAAGTGGCCAAACGCCAGGGAGATCAAGGCCACGAACGCTTCGTTCGAGTGGATGATCCGGAGCAAGTCCAGACCCCACCGCGGGACCACCGAGGCGAAGGTGACCGGGAACCAAAGGGCAAACCCGGAGAGGCCCATGACGACCATGCCCCAGAAGATTGCCAGGTACTCGAACTTCTCCAGGTAGGAGTAGCGGTCGTACTGCGGGGGATGATCTTTGAGCCCCAGCAGGAAGAGTCCATGATCACCGGCATCCTTGACGTCCTTCAGCGTCGGCACCATCGCCAGGGAGATCCCCCACTTGCGCCAGCCGATCAGCAGGTAGAACAGATGCCAAGCGGATACGAACACCAGCAGGCTCGCGGAGACCTTGTGGATGATCAGGGTCGAGTGGAAACCGCCCAACAGCTTGAAGACGGTCGGCGCCCAGCCGGTGTATGAGTACTTGATCGGAAGGCCGGTACCCAGCAGGCCGATCATGGAGAGGGCCAGGGTGCCGTGCTGCAGGCGATGCTGGATATTCCAGCGCTGAACCTTCTTCTCTTTGGCCGGCTTGGCGGCGACGGCCGGCTGCTTCGCGCTAGCTTGCATGGGCCATCACCCCCGGATTCGGCGTAGGAGTTCGAACATAACGATCGGGCCGTCCTTCATCACATCGAACAGGATCAGGGCGATGAAGCCCTTCCATACAAGGTGCAGCAAGCCGTCGGTGCCCTCGCCGGGCTTGGTCGCATCGATGTGCTCCCGGCCCTCGGCGAAGTTCTCCGGGGCGCCCTTGTGGCAGTCGGCCGTGGCGCAGGTGCCGGCCAGCTTGTCCTTGCTGACCGAGGAGCGGGTGTCGTTGGCGCTGAAGATGTCGTGGGTGCCGTGGCAGTCCACGCAGGTGGCAGCCCGGCTGTCGCCGGAGCTGACGGCGATGCCGTGGAAGCTCTTGTCGTACGAGGGCTCGATCGCGGCATGGCACTTCACGCAGCGGCTCGAGTACTCGACGCGCCCTTCCCGGCCTTCAGGGATTCCAAGGGGCTTCTCAGGGTCCTTGGCATGGGCCGGGCCGGCCGCTTCCGCATGGCACCGCTCACATGCCAGCACCCCGTGGGGGGACTGGTTGTACGTTTCGGCCACCACGTGACCCTTGGGGGCTGCGTGGCAGTCGAGGCATGCGGCGTTGCCCGGCGGCGAGGCAGGCGAGGGCGGGGCGGCCGTAGCCAGGATTACAGCCAGCGTAAGCATCCAGGACACGGGCGGTCACCTCCGGGGCTACTTTAGTTGGAGCAAATCAAAAGGCATGCGCATTGGGACGCGCATGCCACTGGACTTAAAGCCTCTGGGCTGACGAGATCGTCTGTTACCTCTGGGTTTTGTGAAGTTGTTCACATTCCCGGGACGCTAAGACAGGGTCCTCCGGCGGGGCGTCCGCATTATACAAGGAAGAGACGCCGGGAACGTGTAGGACCACGTAGGACTTGCAGTGTCGGCAGAGGATGACCACGGCCGGGGCTGACTCAGGCGGACTGCTGTGGGGCAGCCGTGACGCATCGGGCACACCGGTCGTCTGACAAACGATCTTTCCGCATCGGCAACGGATATTTTGCACTGTCTCGCCCTCCCCAGTGTCTCCCAGGGGGCAAAACTAGCGTTGGCCCCAGCCGACAGAGACGGCGGTGTAGGTTCTTATCATTTTCTAAGGTTAGTATAGCCAAGCCAGCAACTTCCCGATATAGACAGAAGTTACCGACTCTCGCCTCGCGGCTGACTAGACCTTAGCACGAAGGCGTGGCACACAAGTGGTATAGCTTTGGACCGGGTCATCGTGGTACGTTCAGGATAAGACGAACCCTCCGAGGTCAACTCATTTCGGCCCGGGGGTGTTTGCATTGGTGGAGCTTTCAACCTCTTCCCTCTGTCTCTTCTCGGTGCTTTCCTTACTGGCAGTAGGTTTAGCAGTTACACTGGCCTTCGCGGATATGGGGGGCGGCTGGGAGCGCGATCATCCTCCAGTAGGACGCCGCCTGGCGGGGCTGGCACTGCCCTTTCTTACAGTGGTAGCCATTGCTGTGCCTTTGGTTTCTACTGTGTGGGCCGGTCTGGAGTGGCAGCCGCTGCACTGGACAGTGCTGTCTGCCCTGGCCCTCGTTCCCTTCGAGGTCCTCTCGGCCGGCTGGGCCGCGGCGTGGCGCTCCGGGCGCCCGGCTACCGTCCGGCGGCGGTGGGGCAGCGGTGCGGTCCAGGCCGGCGTGGTGGGGGCCGTGGTCTGTACGATTTTGCTGATGTTCTTCTCCGGGGCGCCGCTCTGGCGCAGCGGCGCCGTGCTGGCGCTGCAGGCCGGGACGGCGGGCACGCTGGGCGCCCTCCTGACGCTGGCTATTGCCGCCTCGCCCCGGGCACGGGAGCAATCCGACGTGGCCACGAAGGTGCCGCGGGGCGTTCTGGCCGGTGGGCTGCTGCTGCTGGCCCTGGCCTTCGGGGAAGTAGCCATTGGCTGGCTGAAGTCCGGCCGACCTGTTGGTGCCTTCTGGCTGATGGGGCTCTGGCTGCTGGCCGGCATGGTGGTTCCGGCTGTCGGGGCGTTTCTGACGCTCCCGAGCTGGCCGCGGCGCCCCTGGGTTTGGCCGGCGATCTTCTCGTTGGCCATCATGGGGCTCTGGTCCGCTAACCAGCTGCTCTTCACCTTCGGCCAGATGGTGCCTCCCGATTGGCAAGCCTATTGACCGGGAAGCGGCGGTCGCGTTACGTTTGAGGGGTGCGTGACACCCTACTACTCAAACGCAGCCAAGGAGCCGTCAACCGATGCACACCCCGCGGGCCGACATGGCCTTTACCGGCGTCGCCACTTTTGCGCGCGCACCGTACGTTACAGATCTGGCCAGCCTGAATGCAGATTTCGCCGTGTTTGGTTTCCCGTTCGACTGTGCAATTGGATACCGCCCGGGGCAGCGGCTGGCGCCGCGGGCCCTGCGCGATATGTCCACCCGGTTCGGCATGAACTGGGGCCCCGAAAACCCGGGCTACTGGGACATTGAGACTGGTCGGCGCTATCTGCAGGGCTGCCGCCTGGCCGACGTGGGCGACGTGGACCCGCTCTACTTTGACCTGGATCACCTGGACCGCAGCGCCAAGGAGCTGGTGGGCTCCATTCTCAGGGCCGGCGCCATCCCGGTGGGGCTTGGGGGCGACCACAGCGTCACCTATCCGATTCTGAAGGGCTTTGAGGGTGCCGGGGAGATCACGGTGGTGCAGATCGATGCCCACCTCGATTTCACCGACCAGATCGGGGGCTTCACCCGCTCAAACTCGAGCCCGCTCCGCCGTGCCTCCGAGCTGCCACACATCGGTGAGATCATCACCCTGGGGGTGCGAGGGCTGCGGACCAACCCCGAGGCCTACGAGGCGGCCGTGGCCCGGGGCAACCGGATCGTGCGCCAGTCCGAGATCCGCCAGAGCGGCATCGGGGCTGCGCTGGGCGCCCTCCCCGAGGGCAAGCGGGTCTATGTCACGATCGACATCGACGCCCTGGACCCCTCGGTTGCCCCCGGCACCTCCAGCCCCGAGTTCGAGGGCATGTCCGTCACTGAACTTCGCCAGATCCTCGCTCAGGTCGCCCGGCAGAACCAGGTCGTAGGCTTCGATCTGGTCGAGGTCAACCCGTACCTGGATACCTCGGGCCTGACCAGCCTGCTGGGCGCCCGCCTCCTGGTGGAGTTCATGGCGTGGGTCCATCAGTTGAAGCGGTGAATTTCATAAAGAAACGGCCGACCACCCAAGCGGGCAGTCGGTCGTTCTCTCATACACATCAAACAGGATTAGTGCCCCGCTGCATGCCAGGCTTTAAGAACTTCTGCTTCGCGCTCCGGCTTCAGGCCGGCCCGGCGCTGTATGTCGGAGGGCCTGGTGCGGTCCCACTCCAGCGTGTCCCGCACGGTGTCGGCCAGGGGGCGGAAGGTAAGCCCCGCGGCGAGCGCCTTGGAGATGTCGGTCTCCTGCATGGCGGCCGGGCCGCTTGAGGGGATCCAGAGGGGGAGCTCAACCCAGGCGCCCACCTTCTGCTCCAGCAGGAAGGCCTCATCGACCCAGGTGAAGTGCGCATCGCTGCCGCTGACGGCCTTACAGGTCTGTAGCACCTCACCCATGGTCAGGACATACTCAGGCCCTGTGGCGTTGTAGACCCCAACCTTCCTCGCCTCGGACATGTTCAGGTTCCAGTCGGCCAGGTCCCTGGCGTGAATGATCTGCACCGGTCGGTCCGGCCGGCCCGGCGCGAGGACCTCGCCACCCCGGGCGATCCGATGCGGCCAGTAAGTAAAGCGGTCCGACGGGTCGTGCGAGCCCACGATCAGGCCCGGGCGAATGTTGAGCACCCGCCCCGGCATGGCGGCCTCGGCGGCCTGCTCGCACAGCGCCTTGAGTGGCCCGTAGGTCTCCCCGGTGATCTGCTCGACCGTCTCGTCTTCGAGCTTACCCACGGGGGAGCTCTCGTCGTTGGTCTTCTCAAACGACGCATACACGGAAATGCTAGAGATGAAGGTATAGTGCTCTACCTGGTCTGCCAGCAACTGAGCTGATTCACGCACCTGCCTGGGGAAATAGCCGCAGGTGTCGATCACCGCGTCCCAGCGGCGCCCCTTGAGGGCCTCCAGGTTCCCGTTCCGGTCCCCCCGCAGGTGCTCCACCTCGGGAAACAGCCCGGGATTGCGCTGCCCCCGGTTGAACAGGGTCACCTCGTGTCCACGCTGCAAAGCCGACTCAACCAGGTGGCGTCCCAGGAACGCCGTTCCGCCGAGAATGAGAAGCTTCATACCCTGATATCCCTCCCTGCCATATTTGACGCAAAAACGAGAACAGCGGTCACCGAAAGTGGTGCCGCTGTCCCACATTTTGCACTGCTAGGGAGTGACCATCGGGTTGCCGCTGATTGCCTTCTGTCGGGCGGGTCTTTCCAGGTCCGGTGCGACGCTCAGGCTCAGGTAGCTTAAGGCGCCCCAGAAGACCGTGACGATCGCCGTGTGGAGCATTTGGGTGAGCAGATTAAAGTACCCGAGCGGGAAGAGGGCGCCGCTCAACACTTGCACCAGCACCAGGACCAGCGCCAGGTTAGCCGCGCGGACCACCGCCGGCTGGGTAGCTGCGTGGTGCCTCGCCAGGAGCGCCAGGCGAATCACCAGCACCACGAGCAGCGCAGCGGCCACCCTGTGAATGAAGTTGGCGCCCGTGGGACCGGTCAGATCAGGAATGATCTGGCCGTTGCAGAGCGGCCAGCCCACACAGGCCAGGCTGGACCGCGTGTGGCGCACGTAGGCGCCAAGGTAGACCACACCGTAGCTATAAATGGTCACCCACCAGACGAACCGCTGGAGGAGGCCGCCGACAGGCCGAGACTCCGCTGCGGACACGTCCCCGCGGAAAATCAGCACGGTAAGCAGCAGCACAGCACTGAAGCACACCAGCGAGATGCCGAAGTGCAGCGCCAGCACGGCCTTGGGCTGCGGCCATACGACGGCCGCCGCGCCGAGCAGGCCCTGGAAGACGAGCGTTCCGAAGGAGATCGCCGAAAGCCAGCGCACGGTGCGACGGGGTATGGCCTGCCAGGCCCACACGGCCAGGCCCAGCACCACAAGCCCCGCCAGGCCCGACACGGCCCGATGGCTGAACTCAATGATTGCATGATAGTCCCAGTCGGGCATGAAGGTGCCGTGGCAGAGCGGCCATGAATCGCCGCAGCCGTCTGCAGAGCCGCTGTTGGTGACCAGGGCGCCCATCAGGAGCACGATGTACATGATAGCAGTAGCCGTGACTGAAAGTGCTTTTAGACCACGATGCATCAGCATTCCCTCCTACTGTACCATAAGCCAATAGGACGAGTTCTGCAAGCGGAGGAGAGCGCCCAGGAAAAATTGTGATAAGCTATATGGAGCAGGTGGAGGTGCTACTTATGCCAATCGGTGCTCGGATAAAGACCAATTATCGCCGGCCCGACCGCGACCTGCTCGCGGCGTTCGCCGAGCTGAACACGGCAGACGTTGCCGACGCTATGGGCAGGCATTTTATGGTCGGTGCAGGGATCAAACATGTCGGTGGCGGCCCTCGGGCGGTTGGAGCAGCCCTGACGGTGCTCTGCCGCCCCGATGATAACCTGATGATCCACGCGGCCATCGAGTTTGCCCAACCGGGGGACGTCCTTGTGGTCAGCGGCGGTGGGGAGACCGAGATCGGTCTGGTCGGCGAGTTGCTTTCCGCCTGGGCGCAGAAGCGTGGCGTGGCCGGCTTGGTGGTGGATGGCGCCGTGCGGGATTCGTACGCGCTGCGGGTGCCCACCTTTGCCCGGGGCACCAGCGTGCGGGCGCCGCTGAAGCGCAACCCCGGTGAGGTCGGTTTTCCGGTGGCTTTGCCGGGCGTGGTGGTCTCCCCCGGAGACATCGTCATGGCGGACCCCGATGGCGTGGTCATCGTTCCGCAGGTGAATGCCGAACAGGTGCTGGTGCAGGCGCGCCGAATCGCGGCGAACAACCGGGCCACGCTTCACGATATTGAGCAGGGATGCTATGATCGCTCCTGGCTGGGGATTGCCTTGCGGGGCGCCGGTGTCCGGGAGGAAGAGTAACCCCCGGGGGGTACCCTCTTAGATGTAGGGGGGCGGGCGCCCCCAGTAAGGTTCGAGGAAGACTAGCAGGCGCCGCCAACGGTCTCTTGAATCTGCTCAATGCTGTCCGTAGCGACGAAGACGGCACGGCCCCTAACGCTCAGGCGGACGACGCTCTCGTCGACCTCCATGACGATGCCGGTGACCGAGCGGCCGCTTCCAAGCTGCAGCTGGACGCAGCGGTCAAGCAGGCCGCGCAGAACCCGTACTACGCTCCTGCGACGACGGTTGCGGCTCCGTCCGTCCGGCGTGCGGCCCCGCTCATCCGAACCGCCGTCCCGGCCACGGAAATCATCCGAGCTGAAGCGCCGGCGACGGAAGTCATCCGGGCTGAAGCGCCGACGACGGAAGCCATCGGTTCTGAAGCGCCGACGACGGAAGTCATCCGGGCTGAAGTCCCGTCCGCTCTCATCCCCGTCGCGGCCACGCCCATCGGGGCTGAAGCCGCGGCCACGCCCATCGGGGCTGAAGCCGCGACGACGGCCATCCGGGCTGAAGCCACGGCGACGGCCATCCGGGCTGAAGCCACGGCGACGGCCGTCCGGGCTGAAGCCCCGCCCGTCCTCATCCCCGTCGCGGCCCCGCCCATCGGGGCTGGCGCCGCGGCCACGCCCATCAGGGCTGGCGCCGCGGCCACGCCCATCGGGGCTGGCGCCGCGGCCACGCCCATCGGGGCTGGCGCCACGGCCACGCCCATCGGGGCTGGCGCC
>JBOZRQ010000048.1:0-35489 GCA_050789255.1 Symbiobacteriaceae bacterium | reverse complement strand
CCCACCTTCGCTTATAAGCCATCTAAATACCCCGTAAACGAGAAGAACCCTCTCAACGGACCCTTTTCAGGTGTCCATTGAGAGGGTTTCAGTTCATTCTGCTGAGGGAGCCGTTCTCTTTACTTGGTCAGCGCCCCAAGCCGGGCGCCCGTCGCTCGAATCAGATCGGGGCCGGAGAGCAGGATCTGCAGCCCTCGGCGCCCACCGCTGACGCTGATCACATCAATGATCTCGGCGGTCTCGTCGAGATAGAACGGATAGGCCTTCTTCATACCCAGCGGCGAGACCCCACCCCGGATGTAGCCAGTCAGGTCCTGGATCTCCTTGACGGGCACCAGGTCGACCTTCTTGTTGCCGCTGACCGGGGCCAGGGCTTTCAGGTCGAGCTCGTCGTTCCCGGGGATGCAGGCGACCAGCACCCCGGTCTTGTCGCCCCGGGCGACCAGGGTCTTGAAGACCTGTTCAGGCGGCAGGCCCACCTTGCGGGCCACCGTTACCGCGTCGAGCTCATCCTCATCCCAGTCGTACTCCCGCAGCTCATGGGCGATCCCCATCTGGTCGAGCATGCGCGCTGCGATCGTCTTCATGCCTTACTGATGACGCACCGGGCTGACGCTGATCATCGGCAGCATCAAGTCATCGGACGGCTCATCGATGGCGCCGGCGGCCTTGCCCTTCAGGTCGTAGCCGGCCACACCGGTGATCTCCACGTCGAGCATGTCGCCGGGCTTGTATTCGGCGCCCGGCGCCGCCTGGAAGAGGACCACGCCGTCGATGCCGGGGCTCTGCCGGTAGCAGCGGCCCACGTACCAGTCGCGGCCCTTGGGCGACCGGCCCTCCACCAGCACCTCGAAGGTCTGGCCGACCTGGGCCTTGTTGCGCTTGTCCGCGATCGCGAACTGGACCTCCATCGCCCGGTCCCGGCGGGCCTTGCGGAGCTCCATGGGCAGCTGCTCCATCTGGCCGGAGGGGGTGTCCTCCTCCTGGGAGTAGGCGAAGACGCCCACGTGGTCGAACTCGCACTGCTTCAGGAAGTCGAGCAGCATCTGGAAATCCTCTTCCGTTTCGCCGGGGTGGCCGGCGATGAAGGTGGAGCGCAGGCAGATGCCCGGCACCCGCTCCCGCAGCTTCCCCACCAGCTTGAGGTAGCCCTCGACGTTGGCGGGGCGGTTCATGACGCGCAGCAGCCGGTTCGAGCCGTGCTGCAGCGGCATATCGAGGTACTTGAGCACCTTGGGCTCGGTGGCCAGCACATCGATCAGATCGTCGGTGATGCGGGTCGGATAGCTGTAGTGCACCCGAATCCAGCGGATGCCATCCACCTTGGCCAGCTCCCGCAGCAGGTCGGCGAAGCGCACCTTGCCGTAGAGGTCCTTGCCGTAGAAGGTGGTGTCCTGGGAGATGACGATCAGTTCCTTGACGCCCATGGCGGCCAGGCGCTGGGCCTCATCCACGATCGACTCGATCGGACGGCTCCGGTGCCCGCCCCGCATGATCGGGATCGAGCAGAAGGAGCAGGCGCAGTCGCAGCCCTCGGCAATTTTGATGTAGGCCGAGTAGCCCGGGGTGGCCAGCACCCGGTCGAAGTTCCAGTCCGTAATCGCATCGGGGTCGGAGATCTGCTCCACCCGCTGGCCTGCCAGCACGCCCGCGACAACCTCGCCGATCTTGGGGTAGTCGGCGGTGCCGACCACGGCGTCGATCTCCGGGATCTCCTTAAGCAGTTCCTGGCCGTAGCGGGGCACCATACAGCCCGCGACGATGAGGGCCTGGCAGTTCCGCTCCTTCTCCTGGCCGGCCTCGAGGATCGCGTTGATCGACTCCTGCTTGGCTTCTTCGATAAACCCGCAGGTATTGACGACGAGGACGTCCGCCTCATCCTTCTGATTGGTGATCGTATAGCCTGTGTGCTTTAGCAGGCCGATCATGGACTCGCTGTCCACCAGGTTCTTGGAGCAACCCAGCGAGATGAAGCCGATCTTGATCGGGCGCCCGGCTACCTGTGCGCCGGGGAGGCTGGTGGTGGGGCGGTTCGCCACGTGTAGTACACTCCCTCAATTGATAAGCCGCGCAAAGGTTTTGCGCGGCAAATAGTCGCTGTAGTGATGCGCTTAACAGACGTGATTTTACCGGAAAAGCGCTGGCTTGTCTACTAAAAGGGTCTGATCGATGGACCCTGTCGGGACACAAAATCTAAACTTTATCTTACGGTGACCTTATGATATTCTAAATGGGCTGGATGCGCCACCCAGCCGTGCTTCCCTTTCAACGTCAACGTTAGGAGTGGTTATCCTGTTTCCGTTCGCCAACGACCAGGTAGTCGCGCGCACCTGCCCGTTTTGCGATCACCGCTTCGCCGGAGATCTCATAGTGTTTGCCAGCCATCTGCGCACATGCGACGCCTGGGACGGGTTCCTCTCCCTGTCTCCCTTGCCGGCCCCTTCCTCCACCTCTTTGCCCCTGACTACGTCCGAGATCCTTGGCGATCTGTGCACACGAAAAGCAACCCCTGCGGTCATCTTACCTGCTCCGCCCCTGACCCGCGGCAAAGCCGTCTGTGCTGCGGCCGTATCGTAGGATGATGATCCGCAGGCAACCCTATGGGAAGCAACGTGCCGGAGGGGTATGTAATGAACGATGAGGAGAGGCTGGCTGCGAAGGCGATCATTCAGGGCATCGCCGGCGAGGTGGCCCGCGAGTTGGGCGCCCAGCGTATCTTGACCAACTGGGAGAGCCGTACCGACGGCTCGGTAGACGGACTCCTACTGGTCGTCACCGTGGACGGCCCCACCTTCACCACCACCTTTGCCGAGGAGGAGTTCCAAGGCTGCCTGGCCAATGACGGCGCCCGCCAGCAGGTCCACGACCGGCTCCGGGAACTCTTCCGGACCACCACGCAATCATAATTGACCGGGGCGCCACAGCGGTGGCGCCCCCTTTCTGTGTCCTCATGGTGGCGCCCCAGTGCGGTGAACAAATGTGATAAGATGAACGGAGAAGTTTTCGACATCGCATAAGAAGGGAGTCTACAAATGAAACGCGTCACCGGCATTGGCGGCATCTTCTTCAAGGCCAAGGATCCGAAGCGACTTGGGGAGTGGTACCGAACTCACCTGGGCATGGACGTGCAGGGGTGGGGCGGTGCGATCTTCCACTGGGCCTCTCCAGAGAACCCCGGCGGGGTTGGAACAACGGTCTGGAGCCCGTTTGCGGAGGATACCACCTACTTCGCACCGAGCCAGGCAAGCTTTATGATCAACTTCCGGGTGGACGACCTCCATGCGCTGCTCGATGTCCTCCGCAGCGAGGGCTGCGAGGTGGATGACAGGGTGGAGGAATCTGAGTTTGGCAAGTTTGGCTGGGTAATGGACCCGGAGGGCAACCGCATTGAGCTATGGCAGGCGCCGGAGGGACAGTGAGCGGGAACAAGTTTCCTTCGGAATCGTCTACAGAGGTGAACGTTCTGTAAAGGAGCTGCCCGCCGATGTTTCGACTCCGTCCCGCAACTCTTCCCGATGATTACACACACATGGCGGCGATCCTCAGTGCGGCCCGGGCGGTGCGGACCACGCCTGCGGAGGTAGCCGACACCCACAACTGGTGGCCCGAGGGCTCGGTGTCGTATCGAGTTATGGCAGAAGACGAAGCCGGACAAGTCATCGGCTTCGCTGAGAGCTATCGCTTTCCAAACACAGCGGAGGGGAAGTTCTACGCCAGCTTGACCGTCCATCCGGCTGCCAGGAACAGGGGCAGCGGCTCTCTCCTACTGGGGGCGATCGAGCGGTTCGTTGCCAGTCAAGGCGGAAACCGGCTCGTAGGCGAAGTCAAGGATTCTGACGCTGCTTCGCTGGCCTTCATGGAAAAGCGAGCTTACAAGGTAGAGCGGCACGGCTACGACTCCACCCTGGATCTGAGCGGACTTCAGGAGCCGCCGGACTTCGGTGCCGTGGCGGCTGTAGAGGCGACAGGGATACGCTTCTTCGCCTTGGCCGACTCCGACTCACCGGAAACTCGCCGCGCCCTATACGAACTGTACGGCCGGACGATGGTGGACATCCCGGGCTACGAGGCGAAGTCGTTCATGGCTTATCAGACCTGGAGCCAGTTCGTCATTGAGGGACTGGGAGCACGCCTTGACTGGATCTTCATTGCAGCCGATGACGATTGCCTGGTAGGCGTGACCCAGGCCATCAACTCCCAGGATCACGTATACACCAATCATACTCTGGTCGACCGGGAGTACCGCGGCCGCGGCATTGCCAAGGCGCTCAAACTCCTGGCGATACAGGCCGCCATCCGGCACGGAGCACCCTATATGCGCACAGGGAACGACTCGCTGAACGGGCCCATGCTGGCTGTGAACCGAAAACTGGGGTACAGACCTCTGGCGGGGGACTACACTGTAGTCCGTCATTTGTAAGGCAACCGGGCCAAAGCTTACGTGTAAATAGCGGCCCCTCGTGCCGCGGACGGCAGAGGGGGCCGCTGTGATGATTGATGTTCTATGCCTCTACATCAGTCGTTGTGGTTGTGGGTCCTTCGTTCTCCTCGATCTTCTGCGTGAACGGCAGGTTCCCGCCCGAGCTGCGCTGGTTCGCAAAGCGCTCGCCGTGGCCATACGCAATATGCCCCGGCCCAATGTTGGGCATGGGCTTGTCCCGCTTCGCCTCGAACGTCTCCGATCCCACCCACTGCTTGTCAGCCATCTGTATCACCCCGGTTAGCGTGCGCTCTAGCAAGCACAACGATGCCCCCGTCAACGGACAACGCTGTTTTTTGAATGTATGGGAAGAATCGTCCTCAGAAAGAAGACGTACAAGTCTGGGGTGACGAGAATAGATGGAATGGGAGTTTCCGAACCAGAAGTATTCTGTGTGGATCGAGGCCGAGCATTGGGAACCTGGTGAATGGGTGGTTGATGACTGCAACACAGACGTGCGGGTAGACTTCGAGGACGGCCGCAGTTGGGTCGCCACCTGCTTTACATATAAGAACATCCTGTCCCTGGTCGAGAGGAACAAAGAGACGGGTGAATGTCTGCACGGCAAGTATTTCTGGGCAACTCACATGTTCTTGGTGGACGAGGTAAGTCGGCGGCGACTGGAACAAGTGATTGATCACCTGGTCCAGACGGGTGATTTCGAACAGGTGTTTACCAATATGAAGCGAGCCACATAGTTGATAGAACGGTTGCCGCGCACAAGACAGAAAGAGCCAGAGGTGAAACGTTCACCCCTGGCTCCTTGTATTTGCTTCCTAATCCCCGACCTGGGGCAACACCTCAAGCCCCTGCTGGCCCAGCACCGAGCGGTAAAGCGCCTCGTACTGCGGCACGATTTTGCTGGCGCAGAAGTGCTCGTGAACCCGGTCGCTGCCGGCCTGGCTGAGCCGCTTGTGCAGCAGCGGGTCCCGCAGGATCTTCAGGGCTTGGGCCGCCATGGTCTCGACGTCGTGGGGCTCGGCGAGGAACCCGGTCTCCCCGTCCACCACCACCTCCGGCAGGCCGCCAGCGGTCGATGCGACGACCGGGACGCCGCAGGCCATGGCCTCCAGCGCTGCGAGGCCGAAGGACTCCTTCTCCGAGGGCAGCAGGAAGAGGTCGGCCGCGGAGAGCAGCGGCACCACCTGCTCCTGGTTGCCCATGAAGAGCACCCGGTCCCGCAGGCCGAGCCGGTGCACCAGCTCTACGCAGGCGCCCATCTCCGGGCCGTCGCCGACCAGGACGAGGCGGGAGGGCATCTCCCGGGCGATCCAGGAGAAGATGCGGATTACATTGTCGACCCGCTTGACCTTTCGGAAGTTGGACATGTGGATGACGATCTTCTCGCCGCAGTTCGCCAGCCGGGTGCAGATGCCGGGCTGGTGCGTGGGCTTCCAGAAGTCGCACTCCAGGAAGTTATAGATCACCTGGATCGGCACGTGGACCGGCAGGTTCTTGTAGGTGTCCATCTTCAGCGACTCGGAGACCGCGGTGACGGCGTCCGACCGGTTGATGGCGAAGGCGATCGACTCGGTAAAGGAGGCGTCGGTGCCCATCAGGGTGATGTCGGTGCCGTGCAGGGTGGTGACCACCTTGGGGGCGCCGGGGCCGATCATCTCCCTGGCGAGGAAGGCCGCCGTGGCATGCGGGATGGCGTAATGGGCATGGATGATATCAAGCCCGACCAGCCGGTGCACCTGCACCAGCTTGTTGGCCAGCGACAGGATGTACGGGGAGTCCTTGAAGACCGGATAGGTCGGCGTGTCCACCTGGTGAAAGTAGATGTTGTCCATAAAGGTATTGAGGCGAAAGGGCGTGTCGGTGGAGATGATGTGGATTTCGTGATCGCGCCGCGCCAGCAGTTTGGCCAGCTCGGTGGCTACGATTCCGCTTCCCCCCACGCTCGGGTAACACACGATACCAATCTTCAAAATGAGAGCCTCCTTAGAGCGCACCCAACAGGTCCGTCAACAGCAGCGGCTGCCTAAGCAAAAACCCCTCTGCAAATTGGACGCCCGTCTTGGCGCCGAAGAGACGGTCCCGGCTCTCGACAAGATACGGCAGCCCCACCGCCCGGTTCAGCCGGGTTTCGACACCACCGTCGGCGGGCTTGAACTGCGAGGTGTGTGCGAACACACTTTCGATTTTCTTGGCGTAGACCGGGGTCACGTCGACGTACAGAGAGGGTTCCCGGTCATCGTTGATGAAGTAATAGAGCACCCGCTGCGGACGGTACGGCTCCAACTCCGTCTCGTAACGGCGCAGGCCCGCCGTGAACACCGCCTCCTCCATCAGCTGGAAGGAGGCCACATGGTCGGGGTGCCTGTCCACCCCAAAGTTGTAGGCAATCACCCGCGGGCGCACCGCCCGAATGGCATTCACCACCCGGAGCAGCTGTTCGGGGTCCTTATGGTCCAGGCC
The DNA here is from genome assembly GCA_050789255.1 of Symbiobacteriaceae bacterium. Lineage (GTDB taxonomy): Bacteria > Bacillota > Sulfobacillia > Symbiobacteriales > Symbiobacteriaceae > JBOZRQ01. Next base: position 28,588 of record JBOZRQ010000048.1, on the reverse strand, counting down.
CCGGTCGGGCAGGCTCAGGTTCCGGCGCCAGGCGCAGCCCAGAATCCGGGCCGCCGCCTCGCCCTCGGCCACCCGCTCGGCGGGCGTGCCGTTGGAGCCCATCTCGCCGCGGGTCAGGTCAAGTATCGCTGTTTTGTGGCCAGCGGCGTTCTGCAGCGCCAGGGTGCCGCCCATGCCGAGCTCCACATCATCCGGGTGCGGCCCAACGGCCAAAAGGTCAACCTGCATCGTTATGACTCCTTCTGTGCGTTTGACATAGGCATTTTACCACGCCCTGTATCCAGGGGAGGTTACGATTTACGGATGAATCTCGAACAATTGCTGGATAAGCTCAGGGCCGACAAGGCGATGGCCGCCAACCTCACCGCGTGGCATACCCTGCCCGCTGTTCCGGCGCGCTATGGCGACTTTCCGCCCGCCCTCGATTCGCGCATCGTCGCGGCGCTCAAAGAGCGCGGCATGGGGCAGCTCTACGTCCACCAGTCGCAGGCGGTCGGCGCCGCCCTGGCGGGCAAGAACACCGTGGTGGTCACACCAACGGCCTCGGGCAAAACCCTCTGCTACAACCTGCCCGTGCTGAACGCCATCCTGCAGGACCCTGCCAGCCGGGCCCTCTACCTCTTCCCCACCAAGGCGCTGGCGCAGGACCAGGTCGTGGAGGTCAAGAACCTGGCCGACCGGCTCGGGGCCGACATCAAGTCCTACGTCTACGACGGCGACACCCCGCCCCAGATTCGGCAGGTCTGCCGCCAGGCGGGCCACATCGTCATTACCAACCCCGACATGCTGCACACCGGGGTGCTCCCGCACCACACCAAGTGGGTCAAGCTGTTTGAGAATCTCAAATACATTGTGATCGACGAGCTTCATCAATACCGGGGCGTCTTCGGGTCGCATTTGGCCAACCTGCTGAGGCGCCTGCGCCGCATCTGCGAATTCTACGGCAGCAAGCCGATCTTCCTCTGCTCCTCCGCCACCATCGCCAACCCCCGGGAGCTGGCCGAGGGGCTGATCGGCGAGCCTGTCCATCTCATTGATGAGAACGGGGCGCCCCGCGGCGAGAAGCACTTCCTGCTCTACAACCCGCCGCTGATCGGCCGGGATGGCATGCGGGAGTCCTCCATCCGGGCGGCTACCCGGGTTGCCGGCGAGCTTCTCAAGAACAACGTTCAGACCATCGTCTTCGCCCGCAGCCGCCAGAACGTGGAGATCCTGACCACCTACCTGCGTGAGCGGGTGGGCCTCGGCAAGGCGGGCAAGATCATGGGCTACCGCGGCGGCTACCGGCCCAACGAGCGCCGCGAGATCGAACACGGCCTGCGCACCGGGCAGATCATGGGCGTGGTCTCCACCAACGCCCTGGAGCTTGGCATCGACATCGGCCAGCTGGAGTCCTGCGTCATGTGCGGCTACCCGGGCTCCATCGCCTCGGCCTGGCAGCAGGCGGGGCGGGCCGGGCGCCGCGGCTCCACATCGCTCACCGTCATGGTCGCCTCCGCCTCGCCGCTCGACCAGTACGTGATCGCCCACCCCGAGTACTTCTTCCACAAACCGCCCGAGCTGGGCCTGATCAACCCCGACAACCTGCTGATTCTGATCTCGCACCTCAAGTGCGCTGCGTTTGAGCTCCCCTTTGTAGACGGTGAAAAGTTCGGGGTAGAAACCACCGCCGAGATGCTCACCTACCTCGAAGAGGAGCACATCCTCCGCAAGTCGGGCGGCAAGTGGCACTGGTCGGCCGAGAACTTTCCGGCGGAGAACATCTCCCTGCGCAGCGTAGACGCCGAGAACGTGGTGATCATCGACCAGTCGATCCCCGCCAAGACCCAGGTGCTCGGCGAAATCGACCAGCTCGGCGCCATGACCATGGTCCACACCAACGCCATCTACCTGCACCAAGGGGTCCAGTTCCACGTCGATCGGCTCGACTGGGATGAGAAGAAGGCATACGTGCACAAGGTCGATGTGGAGTACTACACCGATGCGAACCTGGCGGTTACCATCAAGCCGCTCGATGTGATCAAGGAGAAGCGGCAGCTGGGGGTCGATGTCCGCTTCGGCGAGGTGATGACCGCCGCCAAGGCGACTATCTTCAAAAAGATCCGCCTGCACACCCACGAGAACATGGGCTGGGGCGAGATCCACCTCCCCGAGTACCAGATGCACACCGCCGCCTACTGGCTCTCCCTGCCCGATGAGATCTGCACCGACTTCACGCAAGACGAGCTCCAGTCCGCCCTGGTGGGCCTCGGCAGCCTGCTGAAGGGCCTGGCGCCTATGTACCTGATGTGCGACCCCTCCGACATGCACCAGGTGGTCCAGGTCCGCTCACCCTTTAATGAGCAGCCCACGATCTACCTGTACGATGCGTACCCCGCCGGCATCGGGCTGGGCGAGAAGTGCTACGACCTGCATCCCATGCTGCTGGGCGCCGCCCTGGAGCGGGTGCAGAGCTGCCCCTGCGACGAGGGCTGCCCCTCCTGCGTGGGTCCGGCCGCCGAGACAGGGAACATCCAGGGGGCGAAGGCGGGGGTTTTGCGGATTTTGCAGAGGGCGATGGCCGCGCAAGCCAGCGACGTCCACTGAAGGCGATTTTATCGCGGATTACGCGGACTGTACGGATTACGCGGATTTTGCCGAGAGTTGGGTCTTTCAGGAGCGGTTTCATATTTATTCATATTTTGCGATTGGTCTGCCTGGACTCTCGACAAAGTCCGCGTAATCAGCCCGATCAGCGTAATCTGCGATTAATTCGCCGTCCAAGAAGGGATAACCTAACGAGAGCAAAGCTCGTCCAAATACCCAAGGGGGTGTAAAGATATCATGACCAAGAAAGTTACGATTGAATTTTGCACGTCTTGAGGCTACGATGAAGAGGCCGCCAGTTTGGTGGCAGAGCTGAAGTCCAAGCGCAACGACCTCGAGTACGAGCTGATTCCCTCCAGCGGGGGCGTCTTCGAGGTGAACTACGACGGCAAGCTGGTCTTCTCGAAGAAGGAGACAGACCGCTTCCCGGACCGGGGCGAGGTCGCCGCACGCATCGGCTAAAGACCGAGCAACATAGCTACTCTGAGACCACGGGCGCCGCCCGCGGTCTCTCTATTTGGTGGTGGATTTCGATTGGATTTGCAGCCACGTTCACGCTATCTGCCCGCCAGCCCCACCCGGGCCGAGCTGGCTCCCCCCGCCCCCAACTCCTCCTACCTGGATGAATTACCCGAAGAGGTACGGGCGATGATCGGCAGGATTGAGGAGGCGGTCCTGCCGAAACAGGGCCTGAGCAACCTCTGCTGGTTCCTGCGGTCGCCGCAGGGTGCCTTCGTCCTGAAGGTGGCCTACGGCGAGTACCGCGGCTCAGAGCTGTGGGCCGAGCACACCGCCCTGACGGACCTGGTCGGCACCGAGGTGCCGGTGCCCCGCCCGCTGATCTACGCCCGGCGTGGGCCGATCAGCTACCACCTGCGGGAGCGGACCGAGGGCGAAACCGCCCGCAGCGCCCTCCGGCAGGGGGATCGGGTCACCGTATTGCGGGGCATGGGGGCAACCCTGGCTGCCATTCATCGTCAATCGCTGCCAAGCTACACCTGGCGTGAGTGGCTCGACACCACGCTGCTGCGTGCGGAGCAGAACCTCCGCCTTGGCGCCGTCGACCCGATCAACTTCCCGCCTGGCATGCCGCCGGAGATGGTGCTGGACCGGCTCAAGGAGACCCGGCCGGCGTCGGGCAGCGTCTCGCTGCTGCACGGGGACTTCTCTCCCAAGAACTTGGTGGTTAAGGCCGGGCGCATCCTCAGCGTCATCGACTGGGGCCGCGCCGACTTCGGCGACCCCTACTACGACCTGGCTATGGCGATCTCGTACGCCCTGAACGACCGGGAGCGGGACGCCTTCCTGAGCGGCTACGGCCGCGCCGGCGGGCTTGACACCGACCGGCTCTGGTACTTCAGGCAGCTGGCGAAGTTCATCAATCTGTAGCGACGACCCGGAGGGGTGCGGCATGGACCTGCGAGAGCGCCTCCGACTTCTCAAAGCCGCGGGCAAAACCTCGGCCGCTTCGGCGCGCCCCCCGGAAGTCGAGACTGCCCCATCCGGCGCAGGTCCGGCGGCCACCATGCTCGGCGGATGCCTGGATGGATACGTAACGCCGCTTGATTCCGGCGAAGCCTTCTACGTGGAGACCCGTTACCCCATCGAATACCGGCGCGGCCCCCTGCCGCTGGAGCACCTCTTCTCGGTGCCCGGCTCCTCCTGGGAGTTGCTCGGCAAGGTCCCGGCCTCCGTCGACCTGCGCAGCGCCGTCTTCTTCGACACGGAGACCACCGGCCTCGCCGGCGGCACCGGTACCTACGCCTTCCTGGTGGGCCTGGGCTTCTTCGAGGGCTACGACTTTGTCGTCCGCCAGTACTTCCTGCGGGACTACGGCGAGGAAGAGGCGATGCTGGAGGCGGTCACGCGCGACTTTGAGCGCTTTAGCATGCTGGTCACCTTCAACGGCAAGTCCTTTGACTGGCCGCTCATGGAGACCCGCTTCCGCATGTCCCGGCGCAGCGTGCCCCTGCGGGGCGCCCCCCACCTGGACCTGCTCCACCCGGCCCGGCGGGTCTGGAAGGACCGGCTGGTGCAGTGCAACCTGACCAACCTGGAGGCGCAGGTGCTGGGGGTCTATCGGCAGGGCGACGTCCCGGGCGCCTTGATCCCGCAGCTCTACTTTGACTACCTGCGCACCGGTGCGGTGGAGCCGCTGATCGATGTGATTCTGCACAACCGGCTCGACATTGTGAGCCTGGTCTCCCTGGCGGGCTGGCTGGGCCATATCATCACCACCCCCATGGGGCCCACCCCCGACGGGGAGTTGGTCTGCGGCGATGACCTCTTTGCGATCGGGCTCTTGATGGAGGACCGGGGCCTCTTGGGCGAGGGGCTCGCCTGCGTGGAGGCCGCCTGCGAGCGGGGCGTGGGGGCCGTGGGCCAGGCCCGGGCGCTCCGGGAGCTCTCCCGTCTCTACAAGCGCCTGCGGGAGCACGACCGTGCGGTGGCGATCTGGCAGGAGATGATCGCCGGGCCGGGCGCCCTCAGCCTCTACCCATACGTGGAGATGTCCAAGTACCACGAGCACGTGACCCGGGAGTACGCCCTGGCCAAGGAGATGGCTGAGAACGCCCTGGCGATTGCCGAGCGGCGCCGGGCTATGGCGGGCGCCTACGGCCCCGGAACGCTGAAGGACCTCCAGCAGATTCAACACCGCCTGGCGCGCCTGACCCGCAAGCTCCAGGCATAAAGCAAGTCCCCCCTGCAATACTGTGCTGCAGGGGGGATTCTCAATGCAGCTGCCTTCTACGCCGCCGCTTTGGCGCCGGCTGCTGGTGCCGGCCGTACTCGCCCTGGTCGCCTTCTGCTTCTCGGCGGTGGGCGGGGCAGGGCTTTTGTCCCGCGCCTTCGCCAAGGATGACACGCCGCTCACCAGGGCCAGTCCGAGCGACGACCGGGTCGCACTCACCTTTGACGTCACCTTCGGCCAGGAGGAGCTCGCCAAACTCCTCCCTATTCTGGAGTCCCACGGGGTGCACGCCACCTTCTTCGTCGGGGGGACCTTCCTGAGCACGGGCGCCGAGACGGTGCGCCAACTGGCCGCCCGGGGCCACGAGATCGGCACCCTGGGCCAGAAGATCGTCGACCTTTCCCGGCTGCCGGAGCAAGAGGTGACCAGCAACCTGCTGGCGAGCCAGTCGCTGCTCTCGAAGGCGCTGGGGGCGCCGGTCCGCTACTTCCGGCCGCCGCTGGGTATAGCGACAGGGCCGGTGGTGCGGGGCGCCCGGGCAGCCGATCTGGTCACCGTCACCTTCAGCCTGGACGCAGCGGACCAGGTAGGGCGCCCTGCCAAGGAGGTGGCCAAGCGGATCGTCAAGCGGGCACGCCGGGGCGATATCATTCGCCTGACGGCCAGCGACTTTGCCGGGGTCCAGACCTCGGGGGCGCTGCCCCTGATCCTCCAGGGGCTCAAGGAGAAGGGCTTCAAGGTGGTCACCGTCTCCGAACTCGTGGTGCCCTAAGTCGTGACGATTCTCACTGTACTTTCATCCTGCATCATTTACACTATGGCTAAAGCAGGGTCAGCAGGAGGAAATCCCAATGGGAAAGCGCACGATCGACATTTCGGAACGGGACGGCCGCATCTGGCCGTTGCCCGGGCCAATCGTTCTGGTAACCACCCGGAGCGCAGAGGGCTTTGAGAACGTCGCACCCAAGAGCTGGCTCGGAATGGTATCGGCCGAGCCCCTCATGCTGATGTTCGGCTGCAATCGGCATCATCACACGGCAATCAACCTGCTGGCGACCGGTGAATGTGTGCTCAACTTCCCCGGGCCTGATCTGGCCAAGCTGGCCTGGGACGCCCACCGCCCCATGGCGCCGGGTCCGGGCGAACTGCAGGCCCGCGGGTTCACGCCGATCCCCGCTGAGAAGGTGCGCCCGCCTAGACTGCTCGAGTGTCGGGCCCACATCGAGGGCCGGCTGGAGTCGGTCAAATGGTATGGCGACGAGTGCGTCCTCTTTATTGAAGTGATCGCTGCCTCCGCCGATGAGGAGGCGTTTACCGCTGCTGATCCTTACGCCCACCTGCGCCCGATCTTCTACCTGGCGCCGGGCACGTACGGGGTCCTGGAGCGGGGCGAACAGGTGCCCAGGTAGCGTCAAGACACCCCCTGCCAACCGGCAGCGGGGTGTTTTCGTATGGGCCCCCTACTGGTAAACTGGTGGGGTGGATCCGAACTCACCCGTGATCGGAGGCGTGCTCACCGTGGATATGAGAGTGCCGGACACCATCAAGCGCATGCGCCCCCCGGTCAAGCGGGCCGATGCAGCCATCGTCGGGCTTGTGGGCCTGGTGGCCCTGGTCGGGGTCCTTGCGGCCTTTGCGGTCAGGCTGTTTGAGCACAGCGCGGAGTGGCTGTTCGAGCTGGGATTCAGCGACCTCCCCGAAGGGCTCCTTCATGCACGGCTTCCCAGGTGGGGGGCCTTTCTGTTGTTCCCCGTCCTGATCGGCTTACTGGTAGCCGGGGTCAAACGACTGGTGCCGCTCCGCGACCGCTATCATTCCATCCCCCTGGTCATTGTCGCCATGACAAAACAGGACGGAATCATCCGCCCTGTAACCACGCTCTTCAAGTCGCTCAGCGCCGTCTTGACCCTCGGGGCCGGCGGTTCACTCGGCCGCGAGGGACCGGTGGTGCTCCTGGGCTCCGGCCTCGGTTCTGCCGTTGGGCAGCTGTTCGGGCTCCGGGCGGCCCGCATTAACGCCCTGGTGGCGGCGGGTGCCGGTGCGGCGATCGCCACCGCCTTCCACGCTCCCATTGCCGGTACCTTTTTTGCCATGGAGATCGTGCTGATTCAGTTCAATGCCCAGATGTTCGCCCTGGTCGCCCTGGCGAGCGTGGTCGCTGTACAGATCTCCGGCCTGCTGGCCGGATCCCCCATCTTCCCGATGCCTGCATACCAGATGGGCAACGTCTGGGAGGTCGCACTCTACGCAGGTCTCGGCCTGGCCATTGCCCCCTGCGCTCGCTTGTACATCGCCCTGCTGGAGGGCTCTGAGCACCTGGGCAGGCGGCTGCCGCTTCCCGAGTGGGCTCGCCCCGCCGTGGGCGGGCTCCTGTTCGGCACCGTTGCACTGCTCCTGCCCCGCACCCTCGGCGGCGGCTACGACACGATCGCCGAAGCCCTCACCGGCAACCTGACCCTGGGCCTGTTGCTCATGCTGTTCGTGGGCAAGCTGCTGACCATTGGGCTGACCAATGGCACCGGCTGGCCGGGCGGGGTGTTCGCCCCGGCGCTCTTCCTTGGAGCGATGGCCGGTGGCGCCTACGGCGCCGTCGCCGCCAAACTCTTTCCCGGGCTGATCTCGCAGCCGGGCGCCTACGCTGTGGTTGGCATGGCGGGCATGATCGCGGGGGCCACCCACGCTCCGCTCACCGCCATGGCCCTGATATTCGAGCTGACGCGCGACTACCGCATCGCCCTGCCTGCCATGCTCGCCTGCGGCATTGCCGCGGTCTTCAGCCAGCGATACAGCCCCTACTCCGTCGACACGCTTCATCTGCCGGAGCACGGCGTCCTGCTCCCATGGCAGGTACAGGACCTGCGCCAGACCCGCCTCGATACGGCTATGGCCACCCAGGTTCATACCGTCCGGGCCGCAATGTCGCTCCGGGACGTCATCGAAGTGATGCAGTCGAGCCGGCACAGTGGTTATCCCGTGCTGGACGATCAGGGCCGACTCGTCGGCATGATCACCCTTCGGGATATTCGCGAGGTGCCACTCGACCGGCGCCTGCAGACGCGAGTAGCGGAGGTGATGGCCACAGACCTGGTCACCCTCACTCCCGACCATTCCCTGGCCGAAGCCGCCCTTTGGATGGCGCGCCGGGGGATCGGCCGCATCCCCGTCGTCTCGGAAGAGGATCCGACGCGCCTGCTTGGGCTGGTAAGCCGCAGCGACGTCCTTCGGGCCTATCCCACGGAAGACGAGGACGACTTTGCCCTACATCGGGCACGCCAGCGGGGGTAAACCCTACCCCTGCCGCAGTTCCACCGGCACCGCCGTCCCCAGCAGGATCTCACCCGTGCGGGCGTGTACCAGCGCCTGTAGCACGGCGCCGCCGCCCGGGGCGATGCGGGAGAGCAGGTCGTGGCTGCCGTCGGAGGCCGGGCGCCGGCGCCCCGCGGCGATCACCACCCAAGCTGGCTCCCGCTCTGCGGGACCCCGGCCCACTTGAATATGCTCGCTGGAGAAGGTGACCAGCACCTCCCGGTGGGCCCACATCTCGAGCATGCTCCCCAGGCGCAACTCCTGCTCGACGATGGCCAGGGCCTGCGCCGCCTCAAAGGCCGGGGTGATCTCCCCCTCGCCCCAGCGAATGTGAAAGGCCCGGAACGGGGCCTGGTAGTCCCAGGAATCCAGGGCTCGGTTGCGAGGTCTCTCTGTCATGTTCCGATACACCCCCGGGCACCAGTATCCCACAGCCCCCGCCAGATGCCAAGAACGGCCAGCCAAACCTTCCCCGGGTTTGACTGGCCGTCTTCATGTTCTGTGTTGCTCTTAGCCTCGCTGTCCGGGGACGTAGTTGCAGTAGGGCTCCTCCGCCAGCACATGGCCGTACTCGTAGTAAGCCCGGGCCCGGCACCCGCCGCAGGAGACCTTGTACTCGCACTCGCCGCACTTGCCCTGGAGCAGGTCAGCATCCCGCAGGGAGGTAAACAGCGGGGATTCCTCCCAGACTTCCCGGAAGGACTGCTCGCGCAGGTTGCCCGCCGACATGGGCAGGTAGCCGCAGGGCTGCACAATGCCCGAATGGCTGATGAAGCAGACCCCGGAACCCGCCAGGCACCCGCGGGAGCCTGCGGCCCGGTTGCCGGGCATCCCATGCCCATGGCCGGGATGCTGCCCCAGCGCAGCGGCGGCCGAAGCCCGGGCCCGGGCGATGGCGCCGGCGCCGCCCTGCTGCCGCATGATCCGATGGTACTGCGGGGCGCAGGTAGCCCGCACCTCCAGGTGCGTGGTCTCCGAGACCTCGTAGAGCCACTCCAGCACCGCCTCCACCTCTTCGGCGGGGAGCATCTCGCGGGCGGCGATCTGGACGCCGCAGCCCACAGGCACCAGCACGAAGAGATGGCAGGCATCGGCGCCGTGCGCCTCGGCCAGCTTGACGATATCGGGCAGCTGCTTCTTGTTGTGCTGCGCCACGGTGATGTTGAACTGGATCTGCAGGCCCGCCCGCTTCACGGCCTTGGCGCCCTCCAGGGCGGCAGCCATGGAACCGGGGATGCCGCGGAAGTTGTCGTGCACCTCGGGGGTCGCACCGTCCACCGAGATGGCCACCCGCTGCACGCCCACCGACCGCAGCTTGGCAGCGATCTCGTCGGTGATCAGGGTGCCGTTGGAGGCCAGGCAGACCCGGGCGCCCTTCTGGTTGGCGTAGGAGGCGATCTCGAAGATGTCCGGGCGGTAGAGCGGCTCACCGCCGGTCAGGATCAGGACTGGCTTATAGTCCTTGGTGATATCGTCGATGATGCGAAAGCATTCCTCCGTGGAGAGCTCATCGGGAGCACGCTCCGGCTGGGCCTCGGCGCGGCAGTGCTTGCAGGCCAGGTTGCAGCCCTGGGTCAGCTCCCAGAAGATCAGGCGCACCGGGGCGGTCGCATCATGATCGTGGCCATGCCCCTGACGAGCGGCGGCAGGGGCGGCAGGCGGCATCATGTGGGTGGTCATGGGTTGGATTCCCCCATTCGGTTAGGTGGCTTACAGTTTACATAGTAGCGCGCCACCGAAAACCCAGATATCCCACATGGCGGTAAGGATTGGCTAAGAAAAGCACTAGTGAGGTCTACGGTGCATGGTACGGAGCACGCCCGATGTAGTGCAGGATTCCAAAACTCCATAGAGAAGAAGATACAAAGATTTATCATTTCGGAATCTGCCTACAGGAGGCACAACGCATGCGACGAGCCCGCCGCCTGATTCTTGCGCTCCTCATCGTGGTGTGCATGGTCCAGCAAGCCGTTCTGCCGGCGCTTGCAGCCCCTTACGCCCCGTCGGAGTTTAACCCAGAGGCTTTCGCGGCGTCGGCTGCCCGCATGAAGGCCCTGGGCCTGATCGACGATGACCTGGGGCTCGATGGGCCGATCACCAACGCCGAGTTCGCAGGGGTCGTGGCCAGGGCGTTCGGGCAGCGCCAGACAGCGGAGCTCGCAAGCGACGCGGTGCCCTACCCTGACGTGGCCGGTCACCCACTGGCAGGGTCGGTGGCGGTGGCCAAGGCGCTGGCCGAACAGAACGGGTTTGTACTGAGCACCTCACCCGGCGCCTTTACCCCCAATGCCTCCATCACCGGGGCGGGGGTGGTTGCGTTCCTCATGAAGGTGATGGGAATCAACCCCGACCACGGGTACCCCTACCCCGCTGACTTTCTGCGGGGCGCCACCAATGCTGGCTTGATCCCACCGGAGGATTACAATGCGCTCCTGGTGTCCGGAAGCAGCCCCGCGACCCGCGGCCTCGCTTATTACCTTGCCGACCTGACCTTCAGCACCTATCGGCTGCCCACCGGGGGCACCGTCTACACCACCTACGTGGACCCGGCTCCGCCAACGATCACGGTCGACCCTTACCCGGTCGTCACCGAATCCGACAAGATCACGCTTACCGGCACGGTAAGCGAGCGCAGTTGGGTTTTCGTTGGCGACTTCAACAATCCGGTCACGATCACGCCCGATGGGCGGTGGTGGGCCACCGTCTCCCTTGACACAGTGGGCATGTACAACATCTGGGTGCTGGCGGTCGACATGGCAGGCAACAGCGCCCAGCCGAGTGCTTCGGTCCAACTCACGCGGATGCCGGCGCCCACGCCGGTGCAGGGCGGCACGATGACGGTGGGATGGTCGGTTGGTCCCTATTTCAACAACTTCAACCCGGTAACTACCAACGATGGCACGGCCGTTGACCTGGTGGGTCTGATCTATGAACCGCTGTGGCGGTACGACCAGGGCGCCCGACCGGCCCCTGCCCTGGCTGAATCCTGGAGCTGGGACGAGACGGGAACCAGCCTGACCTTCACCCTTCGGGAGGGAATCACGTTCCAGGACGGAACGGCGATCACGGCCGATGACGTGGTCTTTACGTACAAGGCAATGCTGCACCCCAAGTACACAGGTCCGAAGGGCGCTGGCTTCGAGCAGTTGCTTGGGGCGGCTGAGTATCAGGCGGGACAACTTGGTGAGACGGCACAGGACTTTGCTGCCGGCATCGTCACCACGACCCCGCTCGCCGGCCTATATGCCCCGGACAGTCGCACGGTTGTCTTCAAGCTGAGGCAGCCAGACGCCACCTTCTTCCAAGAGACGTCGGTCGCCCCGCTCGACCATAGCGGCTATGCGGCCATCCCGGTACAGAACTGGGGCACCGCCGCTGACCCCAACAACCTGATACCCAACGGTTCGGGTCCCTATGTGCTCTCGGAGGTCGCAACCGGCGTACGCTACACCCTGGAGGCGAACCCCAAGTTCTGGGCGGGGCGCCCGAACCTTGACAAGATCCTCTTCAAGGTCGTTTCGACCGAGTACCAGGTCAGTGAAATGAGCAGCGGCGGCCTGGACTACGTCCAGTTCGGTACCGCGCAGTACTCGGCCATGGTGAGTGCAGCTGCATCCGGCAACTTCCGCGTGATTGAGTTTCCGAGCACGGGCTCTCAAATGATAGGATACAACACCCAACGGGGCCCCACCACCGAGAAGGCGGTGCGGCAGGCCATCAGCTACTCGATTTCCCGACAGGCCATTATCGACGGTCTGCTCGACGGACACGCCGTCGGTTTGCACACCCCCATGCACCCCTTGCTTTGGGTCGACGACAGCTCCGCCACCCATTATGACTTCGATCCGACCAGGGCCCGGTCGCTTCTCGAGGGCGCCGGGTGGCTGCTGGGTGAGGACGGCTGGCGATATAAGGACGGCACCCGCCTCAGCCTGACGCTGGTCTACCCGGGATTCGGCAATCAGGTGCGCATCAAAACCGCTCCCATGATCAAGCAATACCTGCAGGACGTCGGTATTGAGGTCACTCTCGCCCCGATCATGGACTGGGGGCAGCTCACCGATCGTATCTTCAACCAGCATGACTTCGGGATGTACATGTTTGGGTTCTCCACCGGCTATGACCCGGACCAGACGGGCCTTTGGGACCGGGCCTCCACCACGCCGGGCGGCTATAACGCCACCGGCTGGTGGACCGATCGTTCCGAGGCGCTCCTGCAGCAGGGCAAAACGACCACGGGCCTTGAGGCCAGGCGCGAAATCTACCGCCAGTGGGCGGAGCACTGGGCAGAGGAAGCGCCCGCCTACATGCTCTATTCAGTGAACCAACTTTTGGCTGCGACCCACCGGATCGCCGGCATACGGCCCGCTCCGTGGGATCATCTGCCGAGGTCGGAGAAGCTGTGGGTCTCGAACTGGACGCCCGCCACCCTCGCCTTCACTGATCTGAACGGCGGGGCGCCCGAAGTGGGCGACCTGATCTCGGTAGCCGTAACGGACAAGGACCGGGATCAATCGGGTGGACTTGACATTGTGACCGTCCACCTGAAATACGGTCTGGGCGCCGTTGACCTGGACCTTACGGAGAGCGACGGCCACTCGGGCCTCTTCACGGCCACCTTCGAGATTGGCGGTGAGGGGCTGAATGCGCCACCCGCCTCGCGCATCAGTGCGACCTATTTCGACATGCACTCCGGCTGGCCCGAGACTCACACCCTGACCGGCTGGATCACGGTGGAAGGAACGGACAGCGCCCCGCCGAGTCTTCAGAGCGCGACAGTCAACGGCGACATTCTCACCCTGACGTTCTCCGAAGCGGTGGCTCTCAGTGGCACTGTTGGCCCATCGGCGCTGCTCGTCACCGCCGATGGGCGCCCGGTACCGCTAGGCGGTCTACAGAGTCACTCGGGAAATCAGGTGACGATCAAACTCAGCCACGCCCTATTAGGCGGCGAACGGGTTAGCCTGACCGCCGTCCCTGGCAGAAACCTCTTCCAGGATGGGGCCGGAAACCCCGCCCCCGAGTTCCGGGGCTTCCCCGTGGTCAACAGCACGCCATTCACCGGAATCCGGGGCACCGTCACGCAGAGCCGGGGGCTCCTGTACACGGCGCAGGTCGGCGTGGAGTCCACCAGCAACGTGGTCCGGGTTGATCCGGACGGCTCCTTCGTCTTAAGGGTCCCCGCCCCGGGCACCTACAAGCTCCTGGTGCATGCCCCCGGACATTTCCGCCAGGGGCTCATTGTAAACGCAGGGCCCGGCGTCACCGAGATCGGCCCCGTGGAACTTACGCCCGGCGACGTGGACAGCAACGGATTGCTGGGCACCGGGGACCTTCAAGATGCCACACTCCTGTGGGGCTCGGGTGAGCCGCAGGCCGATCTTACAGGCGACGGAGTGGTGAGCCTCACCGACCTCGCCGTGGTCGCCCTGGCCTTCGACTCCGGACGCACCGGCCCGGCACCGGCCCCGTCCCCCTCCCAGGAGGGCATGCCGGCACCGGCCAGGCGACTGCACGGCAGGCTCTACCTCCCGCTCCTCTGGGTGGCTGCGGGGCTCGGGATGAGCGTCCAGTGGGATGCTGACCTGCAAGAAGCGCACTTCCGGTACAAGGGCAGCGATTTCGTGCTGAAGCCGCAAGCGCCGGCCAAACGGGACGGCGCCCCGATCCCGGCGCCCTACCCCGCCGCCGAGATCATCGAGGACCGGATCTACATATCCGCCGACCTGTTCCTCCACCTGCTCCGCCCCGCCGTCAATGGCGGCGATGCCACGGCGGTCTACGAGTGGGGGGATGGCCAACCGTTCTCACCGCCCCCCGGTTACGCTCCCAGACGCCTTGGCGACGACCTGCTCTACCAGATCATCGCCAGCGGCGCCGTCACGCTGGAGCAGGTGGCTGCGAGGCCGGGGGCGCCCTCCTGGGTGATCGCTGCCGCCAGTGTCGGCAAACTCCCCCCGCCCCAGAGCCTGCACATTCCCTCTCCGTAGCAGACAAAACGGCGAGCCCAGCCTTGGGCTCGCCGTCCGGTTTTCTACTTGGTAAATACGTCGGGCAGGGCGGTGGGCTTGAGGCGAACGCCCAGCTGGAAGGTGCCAAACTCGCCGTACTTGGCGGTCACCTCGTCGAAGCGCATCTCGTAGACCAGCTTCTTGATCGCCAGCGGGTCGGTGCCAAACAGGGTAACGCCCCACTCCCAGTCGTCGATGCCGGTGGAGCCGGTGATCATCTGGGTGATCTCGTTGTGGTACTTGCGGCCCGTGGCGCCATGCTCCCGCATCATCAGGCGGCGCTCCTCCATGCCGGCGGTGTACCAGTTGAAGACCTCGCCGCGCCGCTTGTTCATGGGGTAGAAGCTGATGTAGCGATGCTCGGGAATCGCCGGCTTCAAGCGCCGGATGACGAACTGGTTTTTCATCATCTCCTCGGGGGACTCGCCGCCGCCCCGGGCCTGCGCCTCATACAGGCTCAGCTCGGTCACGGAGACGTAGGAGTACACCGGGGTGGTGAAGTCGGCAAAGCGGGTGCGGGCGAAGGCGTGCTCCAGGGCGACCAGGTCGTCGACCGTGGGCCGCAGGTGCAGAATCAGCAGGTCGGACTTGTGGCCCAGGATCTGATAGAGTGCGCTGCTGCCCTCGGGGGCGTCGCTGTGCGCTTCGGCGCCCTGGAAGAAGGCGGTGGCCTCCAGCAGGATCGCCCGCTGCTCCTCAGCCTCTAGCTGCTTCCAGCGGGCCCAGTCAAAGCGGCGGAAGTCATGTAAGCAATACCAGCCCTCAAGCGTGCCCGGAACCTCTGCAGCCATGGTGATCGTTCTCCCTTTTACTAGTTCTTACGCACCTGTGCAAGCAGGTGACGGATCTCCGGCAGAATCAACTTCTCGGCGGCCAGGCGCACCGCCGCCTTGGATCCCGGCAGGCAGAAGACCATGGCCTGTCCGACGGACCCGCCCGTTGCGCGGGACATGATGGCGGCAGAGCCAATCTCCTGGTAGGAGAGCATCCGGAAGACGTCCCCGAAGCCCTCCAGCTCCTTGCGGAAGAGCGGCCGGCAGGCCTCGATCGACAGATCCCGCGGGCTCATGCCCGTCCCGCCCGTGGTGATGATGAAATCGGCCTCGGCGGCGAGTTCGGCTACGGTTGCCCGCACGGTTTCCGGCTCATTTTTGACGAGCCGGTAGGCGAAAACGGAATGGCCCGCCCCTGTAATCAGTTCCATGAGCAGCTTTCCCGACTCGTCGGTCGCCTCGGTCCGGGTGTCGCTTATCGTGAGCACACAGCCTCGCAGCCCCGTCAGAGCGGCTGCGGCCTCCTTATGGTCCGATACGCCCATGGCGTCACCGTCTCCTTGACCTTACCGGATTTTTTCCAGGTACGATTATCCTACAGGCATGAATTTCTGTCAAATCCACCGCGGTCACAGGAATTTGGGGGCTTGCGCCCTTCCCCTCCGGGGATGAAAATGGTACATTAGTAGGTGGTTTAATACGCCTTTCGAGCCATTTTATCCAGATTTCCGTCTTAACGTGGAGGTTATGCTACGATGGCATCGCTCGTAACAAAAGCGCTAAGCGCCGCCAAGCTTGCGCCATCTGGCTCCAGTGACAAGGGATACTTCTGGGTCTTCCGCCACCCCAACCCCGACGCTCCGCCCCAGACCTACCGCGTAACCCGCCGGGCGGGCAACGGCTGGCTGCAGCTGCTCGCCGCCAGCGCCGAGACCAAGCAGGTCCTTCACTTCCACGCCGACACCCCCGAGGATCAGCAGGCCGTGCGCGACGCCCTGCGCTGGCTGGGCATCACCGGCACCATCGAAACCGGCGACGACGGCGTCAGCCTCCGCCTGACCGATGGCACGGTGCTCAAGTCCATCCTGCTGGGCGGAGAAAAGCCGAAGAAGAAGTAGACGAAGCCGCCCGGGCGTAACAGTCGGGCGGTCGTTTCTTCGTCGGGCAAACGTGAACCAATTCCCCCCTACGTGATGTCTTAAAAGGCGGAGGTGCAGTTATGGCCTTAATTGTGAAAGACCTGCACAAGTCGTTCGGAGCGGTCAAGGCGGTACAGGGCGTCAGCTTCACCGTTGAACAGGGGCGTGTCTGCGGGCTTCTGGGATCAAACGGAGCTGGCAAGACCACGTCGATGCGCATGATCATGCGGATTCTCGTGCCGGACAGCGGTGAGGTGACCTGGAAGGGCGCCCCCGTGACCGAGGAGCTCCGGCAACGCTTCGGCTACCTGCCCGAGGAGCGGGGCCTGTATCCGAAAATGCAGGTGCGCGAGCAGTTGATCTACCTGACCGAACTGAGGGGTCTGACCCGCAGTGACGCCGCTGGGCGGGTGGACAAGTGGATCGACCGGCTGAACCTGGGTGAGTACGCCAAGCGCAAGCTGGAGCAGCTGTCGAAGGGCAACCAGCAGAAGGTGCAGTTTGCGGCTGCGGCGGCCAGCGGCCCGGAGTTGGCCATCCTGGACGAGCCGTTCTCAGGCCTGGACCCCGTCAACATGCAGGTCATGGAGGAAGCCTTCCGGACCCTCGCCGGCGAGGGAACCACCCTCCTCTTCTCCTCCCACAACATGGACCAGGTCGAATCGCTCTGCCAGGACGTGGTGCTGATCCACCGCTCCAAGGCGGTGCTGGCCGGCGGGCTCCGGGCGATCAAGAAGGAGTCGCGGCGCCTGTCGATCCGCCTGATCATGGAGGACGGCAACTACGGCTTCCTCGACAAGGTGCTGGGGATTTCGGTACAGCCCCGCGGCGCGGGCGTGGAGATCTCCCTGGGCGGCGGAACCACACCCAATCAGATCCTGCAGCTGGCCTCCAGCCAGGGCACGGTCGTGGAGTACTCGCTGGGCGAGCCATCTCTGCGGGAGATCTACCTGGAGAAAGTAGGTGGCGCCGGTGCGTAACATTTGGCTGATCGCCCGCCGGGAGTTTGTCGAGCGCGGCAAGACGGGCGCCTATCTGGTCAGCACGCTTTTCATGATGGCCGTCCTGCTGGGCAGCACTCTTCTTCCGGCCTACCTACAACAGCGAGACAAGACCCAGGCTCTTGAGGTGGTGCTGCTCGACCGCACCGGCCAGGTCAGCGGCCCTCTCCAGCAGGCCGTGGCTGCTGCTGCCAAGGCGCAGGAGCAAGCCGGACAGCCAGTGCAGAAGGTGACGTTGCAGGTTGAGTCCGGGGACGAGAGCACCTTCGTCGAGAAGGCACGCACGGGCGGCACCCCGGTCCTCGTCGTGGAGGGTACTTTCCCCACCGCCGTTAAGGCCCGGTTACTGAGCAGCAACGTCTCCACGCTAGGCTCCGCCGGTGCGGTGCTCGGCCCGCTTGAGCAGATTGTGCGGGCCGCCCGCATCGCAGAGCGCAAGATCGACCCGGCAGTGGCCGGCGAAATCCTACGGCCCATGCAGGTAGAGACCAAGCACCTGGCCGCCGACGGCGGCGAGCGTGACAGAGAGAAGTTCAACCAGTCGGTCACGACGGTCATCGGCTTTGTCATGATGATCTATTTGGTCCTCATCATGAACGGCAGCTTCGTCTTCTCCGGCGTGCTGGAGGAGAAAATCTCCCGGGTGGTCGAGGTGATGGCCTCGGCGGTAAAGCCCTCGGAAATGCTGGCCGGCAAGATCCTTGGGCTCGGCAGCCTCGGGCTGGTCCAGTTCTTCGGCATGGCGGCGACCTGGGTGGGCGGCACAGTATGGGCCGCCAGCGTGACCCACATGCCCCCCGAGACCCCGTCGGTGGGTGTGGTCCTGCTTGCGCTCCTGCTGCTGACGCTAGGCTACCTGCTCTTCGCCTCGCTGATGGCAGGCGCGGCCTCCACGCTCAGCCGCATGGAGGACAGCCAGACCCTGTTGATGCCGATCACCATGCTGATCGCCATCCCCATGATGTTCCTCACCTCCGTGATCTCCGACCCGAACGGTAGCACCGCCGTGCTCCTCTCGCTCATTCCGTTCTCTGCCCCGCTCATCATGCTGGTCCGGGTCATGCTGGGCACCGTGCCGCCCTGGCAGTTAGCCCTTTCGTTAGGTCTGCTGGTGGCGGGCACCTATCTCTGCATCCGCATCGGAGCCCGCGTCTACCGGGCCGCCATGCTGGTCCACGGCTCCCGCCCGAGCATGAAGCAGCTCTGGGGGTACCTCAGGGCGGGCTAACAAGGAGGCGCCGCCACAGTGCCGAAGGTAATCACCGTTACGCCCCCGGGCTCTCCGACCCCCATTGGCCCCTACAGCCACGTAGCCATGGTGGGCCACCAGATCACCATCGGCGGCGTGGGCGGGGTCAATCCGGCGACCGGCGCCCTGGCCGGCGATACCGTGGAAGCCCAGACCCTGCAGATCCTCAACAACATGGCTCAGCTCCTGGAATCGGTGGGCTCCGACCTGGAGCACGTGGTGCACGTGAACATCTTCCTCCTGCGCATGAGCGACTTCGAGGCGATGAACCGGGTCTACGCTGAGCGCATGGGCGCCCACCGCCCGGCCCGCACCGTGTTCGGGGTGCACGAGCTGCCCAAGCCGGGCTTCCTCCTCACCATGAACCTGACGGCTGTGACCCGGGACTAGTCCGTTGAAAAGATTCCCATAACGTGTAAAGGAAATCCCCTCGCTTGTCCAGAATGTTAGGACAAGGAGGGGATTTCATGCGTAAGATTTGGAAACGCTTAGGTACGCTTGCTCTGATGACCTTGCTCATTGGGACCGCCCTATTGGTGATGGCGGCCACAGCGCCCGTGAAGAGCGACGCCCCGAGCCCCCAGGCCGAAACGGTACACCTGTTCCTCAAGGCGAACGGCCAAAAGATCGAGAGCGACCTGAGCCGGGATGGCAGTCTGGACCTGCTCTCCTATGAACAGAGCGTGACCACGGCCCGGGAGGCCGGCAGCGGCATTGCCACGGGCCGGCGCCAGTACCAGCCGCTCTTGATCCGCAAGCGGATCGACAAGGCCTCGCCCCTGCTGATGAAGGCCCTGACCGAGAACCAGGTCATCGAGGGCACCTTCTCCTTCTCCCACCCGATCCGCAACGGCGCGAGCATCGTCGAGGAGTACTACCGGGTGGAGATCAAGAACGCCCGCGTCGCCAGCTATAAGATGGTCGCAGACGCCAGTGGCGAGCCGATGGAGGAGGTCACCTTCGTCTTCCAGACGATCAAGTGGACCTATACCAACGGCGGCGTGACGCACGAAGACACCTGGGACCAGCAGCGGTAAATGGAAAGCCCCGGAGGGCCGATGCCTTCCGGGGCTCTGCTCTTACTTGACCTTGATGACCCGCTTGACCGCCACCAGCACCTTGGCAGGCAGCGCCTTGCCCATGAGCTCGGAGCCTTCCCGCACCAGGTCCGTCACCTTGCCGTCGCCCGGCCAGTGCTGCTGGACAACCTCCGGCGGCACCCGCTTTACCACCTGCTCCACCGTAAAGAGCGCCAGAGCCAGGTCGTCGACGTGCCCGACGAACGGGATTAGATCGGGGATGGCATCCACGGGGGAGATGAAGTAGGCCACCGCAGCGCCGGCGATTACCTTGGCCACGGCGGGGACCCGCTCGTCCCGGGCGAGCCGGACCAGCAGCACAAAGAAGTCGGGGGCTGCCAGCACCCACGGCACCAGGGGCTGCGCCCAGCGGGGCGCCCGCTCCGCCGCAAACCGGGACATGCGCTCACGCAGGCGGTGGTAGTACGACTGGTGCTCGGGGATCTGGGCCTCCTCCTGCGAGGGTACCGGAACGACGGCTGCGGGCTGCGCCTCGGCCAGACCGGCCATCTCCACGGGGTAGAACGCCACATCGTGCAGCATGACCCAGAGCCCGTGCGTGTTGATGTCGATCTCGGAGATGGAGAAGCCCACGGGCAGCTCGTCGATCAGTTCAGAGACGTCAAGCCGGAGGACACCGGCCGCGTACTCGCCGGGCATCGCCTCA
Organism: Symbiobacteriaceae bacterium; assembly: GCA_050789255.1. Taxonomy (GTDB): domain Bacteria; phylum Bacillota; class Sulfobacillia; order Symbiobacteriales; family Symbiobacteriaceae; genus JBOZRQ01. Next base: position 8,085 of record JBOZRQ010000048.1, on the reverse strand, counting down.
AAGGCCTTCTTCAGCGCGACCTCTTTCAGGGCGCCGGGCAGCAGCGGCATGTTCGCCCAGGTGACCCCCAGCTCCACCGCCGTGCCGGCCACGGAGCGCACGGTGAAGCGCAGCTCCACGGGGACCGGCATGGGGAGTAGGTCGGCGGTCACCTTCAGCCGGATCGCCAGCGCTCCCTCGAGCAGTTCCACCGTCGGGCTCTCTACCCGCCCTGTGGCATAGGTGGCCAGCGCCCCCTCCACGTCGGAGCTGCTCAGACGGATCTGGACCGCGGTCGCTCGCAGCACGTCAGTCCCTCCAGTCTTTGATGCCCTCCCGGGTCGTCAGAGCCCAGGAGGTGCGCTCTCGCGCCCCGTCCTTCCAGAGGACCTTCCAGGCCCACCAGCCCCGCCCGATGCTCGGGAACGGATGCCCCTGCTTCACCCGCTTCAAGGAGACCACCTGGCCGCCCAGGGCCGATACCTTGGCAGCCAGGTCATCCCGGTCGCGCTTTCTGCGGTAGGCGGAGACGACCATGATCGCCGTGAGGACCAGAGCCACGAGAATGGCGTACTGCATGACGTTTGTTCATCCTTAAGGTAGAAGATTGGTCTCCCCGGGCCGGCTGGGGCCGCTTCCCTGCAGGAAGTGCTCGGGCCGGGTCAGGCGGCGCACGGCTTCGGCCTCGTTCGCCAGCCAGTCCATAAGATCCGACTGCGTGCGGTGAGCACGGAATGCCTTCACCTTGGCCCGGGCGGCGGCGCCGTCGACCACGATCGAGGTCACACGGTACTCGCCCGCCCCCAGGGTTTTCAGCTGCTCCTTGTAGTCGCTCCAGAGCACGTAGTAGAGGCGCCCTGGTTGCCCAGCCTGCTTCCATGCGAGCGCCGCCGCCCGCCCGATGGCGTTGTGATCGGTGTGGCCGCTGATGCGCTCGTGGAAGGTGATCAGCACGCTGGGCTGAACCTCCTGCAGAATCGGGAGGATGCGTGAGGCCAGATCCTCGGGAGCATAGTAGTCCAGGGTCTTATCCCGCAGGCCCAGGAAGCGCAAATCCTCAATACCAAGGGCATCGCAGGCGGCCCGCAGCTCCGCCTCCCGGAGCTCGGGCAGGCTCTCCCGGGTGGCGACGGGCGGGCGCCCGAGGCGGCGCCCCATCTCGCCGCGGGTGGCGCAGACCAGGGTGATCGGGTGGCCAAGGAGAGCATAACGGGCCAGGGTTCCCCCGCAGATGAAGGACTCGTCGTCGGGGTGGGCAAGCACTACGAGTATGCGGTGTTTCATGGCGCAAAGGGCTCCAGGCTGATGGACAGGGCCCGGGAGAGGCGCTGGTCCTCCTCCAGGGCGCCGATGAAGAGCGGCCCCTTCCCCCGGGGCAGCTCGGCGTGGGTCAGCTCCTCCATGATCACCCAGCCGTCGCCCTGGCATCGGAGGGCGACCCGGTAGGGTCCCTCTCCGCGCAGGTGCGCCTCCAGGATATCAGCAGAAAGGTTACGCACGAATCCGCCCCGGCAGAACTCGAAATGCACGTAGGCCCGGCGGCCCTCAAACCGCTTGAGGGCCGCGGCGACCGGTTGGGCGTCAATCGGCTGCATGGGGCTACTCCACCGCCCCGTGGGCGCGGAGCAGGTCGGCCACCGCGGCGCGGCCCTTGGCCAGCGCTTCGCCCAGCGGAGTCACGCCCTCCCGGCGGACGTTCACGTCGGCGCCCCGGGCGATCAGGAGCTGGGCGAGCTCCAGGTAGCCGCCGTTGGCAGCCAGGTGGAGCGGGGTCCAGCCCCGGCCCTCGGGCTTGTTGGCGTCGGCCCCGGCATCCAGCAGCAGGGCGGCCACTTCGGGGTGGTTGCCCGCACTTGCATTATGGAGCGGATCGTTCTGCAGGGCGTTCTTGGACCGGGCGTTCACGTCGGCGCCCTTTCCGAGGAGGATGCGCACCGCCTCGGCATGGCCGAAATAGGAGGCCAGGGCCAGCGGGGTAAAGCCGTCATGGCTGTACCGGTTGATAACCGATGGCTGTACCCGCACCAGGTCCGAAAGGCGGTCCACATCGCCCACGGCGGCGGCCTCGAAGGGGTCAAGCTCGGCGCCCCACTCCAGCAGCTGCTGGAGAATCTCCTTGGCGCCGTAATAGACGGCGGTCAGTACCGGCGACTCGCCGGCGGCGTTCCGGGACTGGACCAGGCTGGGGTCCTGCTCCAGCAGTTCGCTGGCCCTGGCGGCGTCCCGGGCCTTGATGGCCTCAATCAAATGCTCTGCGCTCATAGCGTCGTCTAAACCCTCCCATGGGATTGACCTGGTAGCAGAACTTCGCCGTGGGCAGAACGGTTCCCTCCGCCGAAGCCCCTCAGGTATCCTCCCCCGTATTGATCACGCTCAGTGCGCGTTAGGTTCGAATGAACTCCATATTACGCGTACCAGCGGGCCTGGGTCTCAAACATGCGGGCGTACTCGCCCCCCATCTCCATCAGCGCTTCGTGGGTCCCCTCTTCCACGAGGCAGCCGTCCTTCAGCACCAGGATGCGGTCGGCGCTCCGGCAGGTGCCCAGGCGGTGGGAGATCAGCAGGGCGGTCTTACCCTCGGCGAGCCGGGCGAACCGTTCGAAGACAGCGGCCTCGGCTCGTGGGTCCATCGAGGCGGTGGGCTCGTCCAGGGCGATCACCTCGGCCTCCCGGAAGAAGGCCCGGCTGAGGGCTAGCTTCTGCCACTGCCCCACGGACAGGTCTCGTCCTCCGTTGAACATTGCGCCAACGGTGGCATCAAAACCTTCTGCGAGCGTCGCAGCGACCTCGTCGGCGCCACCCAGGGCGGCGGCGCGGTGCAGGCGTTCCGTGTCGCCTGTGGCCTCCACCTGGCCGAACCCCACGTTCTCCCCCACGGTCACCTGGTAGCGCACGAAGTCCTGAAAGACGGCGGTTACGCTCGCCCGCAAACTGGTGGTGTCGATCTGGTCCGTGGCGATCCCGTCGTAGCGAATGGTGCCCCCTGTGGGCAGGTAGAGCCCCAGCAGGCACTTGACCAGCGTGGTCTTGCCCGAGCCGTTCTCCCCGACAATGGCCACCTTCTCGCCGGGACGGATGCGAAACGAGATGGACTGCAGCACCTCCTTCTTGGAACCGGGATACGCGAACGTAAGGCCTTCTACGTCGATGCCGCGGCGCAGGGGGCCGGGAAACGGCCTGCTCCGGGTGGAGCGTGACTCCTCTGGCAGGTCCAAGAACTCGAAGAGGTCGGTGACAAACAGGGCGTTTTCATAGATGACCGCCAGTTGGAAGGCCACCCCCTGCATGGAGCTGTGGGCCGTAGCGAGGGCCGCGCCGAGCGCTACGTAGTCGCCCAAGGTGATTCGGCCCTGTGCACCGAGCCAGAGCAGAAAGGCCGTGGCCAGGGCGATGGCAATCGCGCTGCCGATGTCAGCAGCCAGCCGGCTCCAGGATGTTTTTCGCTCCAGTTGGATCCGTTCGGCATTGGCCTTGCTGAGCTCGACCTCCCAGCGCCCGGCGAGATGTTCCTGGAGCCCGAAAACCCGGACCTCCTTCGCTGCCTCTCGCCCTCTCAGCAGCGTGGACAGGTAGCCGGCCTTCCGGTGGGTGGGCGTCTGCGCCCGCATCTGGCGGAAACGCAGCTCCCCGGCCCGCAGGTGGGTGAAGAGCGTTGGCAGCACAAAGAGCAGCAACACGCCCGCCAGCGCCCAGTGGAAATGGGCGAGGATCACCACGTAGGAAGCGACGCTGAGCACCTGCTGTGCGATGCTCAGGGTGGTGTCCACCACGCTCAGCCCCCGCTGCGCCAGTCCGCTCTGCGCCCGCTGGAGCAGGTCGAAGGACTCGGACCGGTCGAAGAAGGCCAGCGGGAGGCGCCCGGCCTTGGTGGTTACCATGCGGTCCATCTCAAAGGAGGATTTCAGTTGCAGTTTCAAGGCGACCTGCCGCTGGATCATCGACGCCAGGGACCGGCCGCCGGAGATGGCGGCCTGCAGGCCCACCAGCATCAGGGCAGCGGCAAGGCGGGCGTGGTCGCCTTCTACGACCAGTTTGGCTTCTTCCACCAGCGCCCTGGTCAGGTAGACCTGGTAGGCCTGAATGCTAACGGGAATCAAGTTCAGCACGCCGCTGGCGATCAGCAGCCCCGGTGCGAAGCGCCAGACGAGCGGCATCAGCCGGCGCAGGCTTTGCATCACCGTGGCGACCCGCTCTCTTGGCGGCTGCGCTGGACGGGGCCGGAGCGGCGCATGGAACATCATGTAGAAACGCCCTCCCTCGCCAAAACTGCTTGGTTTTGACGTCAGGGAGGGCGTTTTGGTTATTGTAAATTTCTGAGTTCCCTACTCAGATTGATGAACTCAGCCGTCAGGCGCTCGGCCTCCCCCGGCGGGGGCGCCGCCAGCGCTGCCGACAGCTGTGCCAGGCGGGTCTCCAGCACCAGCCGCTGGTCGGCCTTGGACTCCCTGGCCGGCTGAGCGCTGGGCTCGATGATGCGCCCGATTTCGAGTTTGAGCACCCGGTTTGTGAGCCGCTTCAGCAGGTAGCGGTCGTGCGAAACCAGGATCAGCGTGCCCGGATAGCCCTCCAGCGCCTCCTCCACCCGCTCCCGGGAGGGCAGGTCGAGGCCGTTGGTCGGCTCGTCGAGAATCAGCATCTCCGGCGAGGAGAGCAGGAGCTTGGCGAGCGCCAGGCGGAGCTTCTCGCCGCCCGAGAGCACTCCGACCTTCTTCAGCACCTCCTCACCGGAGAAGAGCAGGCAGCCGAGCAGGGTGCGCACGTCGGCCTGGTCCATGGCGGAGTTGCCGCCGGAGGCCTCCTGGAGCACGGTCAGTTCGGGGTTCAGGGACGCCAGCTCCTGCTCCAGGTACCCCACCCGCAGCGGCGACCGGTACAGGCTGCCCTCGGTGGGCGTCAGCTGCCCCAGCAGGAGCTTGACCAGGGTGGACTTGCCGGAGCCGTTGGGCCCTGTGATCGCCACCCGGTCGCCGCGCTGCACGTAGAAGTCGGCGCCCCGCATCAGCCAGCGCTGGCCGTCGTAGCTGAAGCCCAGCCGTTCGGCCAGCACCAGGTTCTTGCCCAGCCGGTCGGCGCCATCGAAGCGCAGGTTGACCTTGGCAGCGTCGCGGGGCTTCTCCACCCGAATCTTCTCCAGCCGCTTCTCCATCGAGCCGGCGACCTGAAAGTGCGCCTTGCCCTGACTGGCGTTGTAGCCCTTGGCGTTCATGGGGGCGCCGAAGGGAATCTCGGCGTTCTGGGCCGACAGCGCCCACTGCCGCTGGCGCCGGATGGCCGCCTCCAGGTGCTTCTTCTCTTTCACATACTGGCGGTAGTCCGCCTGGGCCTTCTCCGCCTCCGCCTGCTTCTGGCGCTGGTAGGCTGAGTAGTTGCCCGGGTACTCTGCCACAGTGCCGGCCTTCATCTCCAGGATGCGCGTCGCCGTCTGGTCGAGGAAATAGCGATCGTGGCTTACCACCAGGACGGCGCCGCGGTACGACGCCAGCAACGATTCGAGCCACTGGAGCCCCTCGGTGTCCAGGTGGTTGGTCGGCTCGTCGAGCAGGAGCACGTGAGGGCGCCCTGCCAGCACCCGGGCCAGGGCGGCCCGGGTCTTCTGTCCGCCGGAGAGCGTGCCCGCCCTTTGCTTGAGCATGGCTGCGGTCACCCCGCACCTGGCCAGGAGCTCCTCCGGAACGTTGTTCAGTTGCTCCCCCAAGGGCCGGCTTTCGTCCCAGTGGCCCGCCTGGCTCATGTAGGCCCGGGAGAGCCCCTCGGTCACCCAGAGGAGCCCGCCGCCGTCAGCCTGAAGCTCGCCGGCGAGGATCTTCATCAGCGTCGATTTGCCGCAGCCGTTGGCGCCCACCAGTCCTACCCGCTCGCCCACCGCCAGGTCAAAGCTGACGCCGGTCAGCACCGGGGTGGATTCGTACTCTTTGGTCAGATCTCTTACTTGTAATGCCATCATAAGGGCAGCCGCCTCCTCGAATTGTCGTGGGATGGCGGCCCTGTCTGCGTTGTGCTGCAGAAAAAGCGCATGGAAAAGACCACGGGTCAAGTGCCCCGTGGCCTTGGATGGATATACTCCAGGCGCAACGTACGACAGACAGGACCGGCCTAACCTGGGGACGCCTCGGAGGCGCGGCTGCGTCATGCCAGCCGGCGCTACCGGAACGGGTCATCCCCACTATGAAGTTAGCGCTCGGTCGTGTTCTTCACGTCTGCGTACCTCCGCCGATTTGGCTACGATGTTCTTTCTTAGATTACCCACCTTGGGGGTTGGGTGTCAACGCACGGGACGTGGTAAACTTATGTAGAGATGATCTTTCCGGAAAGGGATGTTACCGCGCCATGACCGGCCATCTGGACTCGATGGTGTTCGTGCTCTATCAGCCGCAGGATATCGTCAACGTTGCGGCGATCATCCGCGTGATGTCCAACTTTGGCCTGCCCACGCTTCGCCTGGTCGAGCCGGCGGCCTTCGATCCTTATCGCATCCTTGGCATTGCCCACGGCACAGAGGCGCTGGTCGAGCGAGTGGAGCGCTACGAGACGCTCGCTGATGCTGTCGCTGACTGTGCGCTGCTCTTCGGCACGACGGGTCGGCCCCGGCATGCCGAGCACCGGGTGCTTGCGCCCCGCCAGGCGGCCCCCGTGCTTTTGGAGACCGGCCGGGCTGCGGGCGAGCGCAAGGTTGCCGTGCTCTTCGGGCGGGAGCAGGACGGCCTGCCCAACGAGGCCCTCGACCTCTGCCACGGGGTGATCGCCATCCCCACCCACCCGGACAACCGCTCGCTCAACCTCGCCCAGGCGGCCCTGGTCATCGCTTACGAGCTGTGGATAGCTTTCTCGGAGCCTGTCGTCGCCGCACCTGCTGCGTCCCTGCCTGCAGACCTGGCCGCCGGCGCCGACCGTGAGGCGATGTTCGAGTCCTTCCGGGCCTTCCTGGAGGCGCTCTACCCGGGCTCCCCCCGGATTGAGACCGCGCTCTCCCGCCTGCGGACCATGTTCATGCGGACGGCGCCCACCCAGCCAGAGACCGAGGCCCTCACCAACCTGCTGCGCCACGCCGTGCGGCGATTGGGCTAAAGCGCCTTTTCGAGCTCGATCTCGTCGCGAATGGGAATCCCGTGATACCCCACCAGGGGGATCGCGGGTTTCTGCTTTCTCGCCTCGTCCACGGCGCCGGGGTAGAGCGCGGCCAACCTGTAGCCCCGCCGCTGATAGAACCGCAAGGCGTCCAGGTTGTCGTTGGTGGTGATCAGCCAGACCCTGCTGCACCCGCGGTTCCTGGCTAGCTCCTCGACGGCCCGGAGCAGGCTGGTGCCTACCCCCTGCCCCTCTGCCAAGGCATTGATGCTCATGAGCTCACAGCCATGTTCGCCCACGTGGTAGGTGGCGGCGCCGCAGGGCCCGTCCTGACCGCGTGCGATGAGGGCGCCCAACTCCGCCAGGCGGTAGATGACACCTTTGCTCACCATGGTTTCGCCGCCCCACTCCTGCACCCAGAGCGCTTTGAGCCAATCCTGCTCAGCCTGGTCTTTAGGCGGGCTGATCTCCATCTTGACCACTCCTATTGCTGCTCTTCTCTCGTACGACGGAGCAGCGGGACGAGATGTTCCAGGCGCTGTGGGCCCTGAGAGGCTGAGATTCTGGGTTCGTCAGTTTTTGAAACACCGTCGCGCCCAATGTCCCTCTGGATTTTGACGATTCTGCCTCGATCTGCGTGCGGACCTACCCCGCCGGGGTAGGTCTATCCGGACGCCGGCTGTCGAAACATGGTGGTCTGTGGCGAGTTGTGTCGAGAATCCGGACCGGAGCCACCACAGAGGGCTCAACCATCGACGCAAGGCGCCAATAGCATCAAAACCGGGCGCCCTGATGTGGGCGCCCGGTTTCAAATCTTGACGGAACACGGTGCACTGAGGTGTCAGGTGGCTTCGGCGGGGGGATACCCCCCACAATACTGCTTTGCACCCTCAAAACTGAACAGCGGTTTTCGTGAAGATCAAACATCAACATTTGAGGAGGTAGCGGCCTATCCGGAGATAGGTGTCGCTCTCATAGGTTCACCGGTCTCGCCGGGTGAACCTATTGCCGCTCCTCAAATCGAGCGTAGCTCGATTTGGT
>JBOZRQ010000047.1:0-50561 GCA_050789255.1 Symbiobacteriaceae bacterium | reverse complement strand
TCAAACTCTCCGTAGAAAAGTTTGTTCGGCTCTTTGAGTTCGTACGACTCGCTTAGCTCTTCTTGCTCTTGCACTGTCTAGTTTTCAAGGTCCCAGTGTCACCTCTCGGCGACAGCTTGTTTAGGTTATCACGTCCGCATACCACTCGTCAACCCGCCAAATTCTTCATTTGTGGGCGACCCGGGCGGCGACAGAACGTAATCTTATCAGCTTCATAACGGCCGTTCAACCGCCGGATTATGGAAGTGATGAAGTGGTGCGAGGGCCGGGATTCGAACCCGGGACCTCTCGGTTATCAGCCGAGTGCTCTAGCCAACTGAGCTACCCTCGCAGGGAGTCATGGTAGCGGTGGCTGGATTTGAACCAGCGACACCACGGGTATGAACCGTGTGCTCTGACCAACTGAGCTACACCGCCATTGAGTCATCTTGGTCGCCCTCTCGTGGTTGCCTAGGGCAACCTACTGCCGGGTGACCAAAATGACTTCGTCATCTTGGTCGGGCTGGCGGGATTTGAACCCACGACCTCTTCCACCCCAAGGAAGCGCGCTACCAAGCTGCGCTACAGCCCGAGGAACCTGGCGCGCCCGGAAGGATTCGAACCTCCGACCACCTGATCCGTAGTCAGGTACTCTAATCCGCTGAGCTACGGGCGCACAGTTGCCACCGTCGAGCGGCGGCGAGAGTTAATATTACACGGCCCGAAGCAATTCGTCAACACACCATATCCTATGGAATCTGGAATTCGTTACACCGTTACGCTACACGTATGTAACGCTCGCGTAACGGTATAGGTATACACTGAACTCAGCCGTTCGGTATTGGAAGCGAGGCCACCCCTACCCCCAATTCCTTGCTTCCAAACCACCCCAACCTACTAACGCTGCGCAAAACCCCAGCTCGCCTTATAATAATGGGCTGGGGTTTTGCGCGCCCAAAAACACCAAGGGCCAGCTTCGTACCCAAGTACGTGGCTGGCCCTTCGCTTACGCTTCCTCGCCGGGTCTCACGTAGGTGCCGCTCTTTCCACCGGTCTTCTTGACCAGACGGACCTCGCCGATGACCATGCCCTTGTCCGCCGCCTTCGCCATGTCATAGATGGTCAGGGCGGCAACGCTGCACGCTGTCAGTGCCTCCATCTCGACGCCGGTCTTCCCGACAGTCGAGACTTTTGACTCAATAAGGATTCGGCTGCGCTCCGTGTCAAAGCTAAAGTCTACACTGGCGCTAGTTACGGGTAGCGGATGACAAAGCGGGATCAGATCTCCGGTCCGCTTAGCCGCCATAATGCCGGCCACCCGGGCCACGCCGATCACGTCGCCCTTGGCCACGCCGCCGCTCTGGATCAGGGCGAGGGTCGATGGCTCCATCCGGACCTCGCACCGGGCGATGGCGACGCGCTCGGTTTCCGCCTTGGCGCCCACATCCACCATGCGGGCCCGGCCGTGCTCATCGATATGGGTCAACTCAGACACAAATGGTGCCCCCTTAGCCGCCAATGCCGTGCATGACCCGGAGCTTGAAGTCTGCATCGGCATCGTCGAAGTTATGCTCTCGCGGCTTCTTGAGGATGGCGTCCGACATGGCGGACTTGAGCGCCTCCGTGGTAGCCTCAGTTCCGCGGATGTAGGGCTTCAGGTCCACCTCGTGCACGTGCCCCAGGCACGGGTTGATCTTGCCGTCGGCAGAGAGGCGAATGCGGTTGCAGTCCCCGCAAAAGCACTCCGTAACAGCGGAGATGAAGCCTACGGTGCCCTTCGCACCCAGGATGCGCCAGTACTTGGCCGGCCCATTGCCGACAATCCCCTCGCGCACGGGCTCGAAGTCCTCAAATTCGTTCATCAGCCGATCCCGCATCTCGGCGGCCGGCACGAGGTTCTCCCAGGTGAATTCATAAGCCTCGGAGAACGGCATCACTTCAATATATCGCATATGAATCGGCCGATCGATGGAGAGCTTGGCCATATCGATGATCTCATCGTCGTTCCAGCCGCGAATGACGACCATGTTCACCTTCACGGGCTCCATGCCGTACTCCAGCGCTGCGTCGATGGCATCCATGACGGGTTTGGGATCGCCATAAAGGCGCGCCATCTTCAGGAAGCGGTCCGCGCGCAGGGTATCGAGCGAGAAGTTGACCCGATCGAGCCCTGCCGCCTTTAACTCCTTGGCCATTGGCGCAAATAGCACGCCATTGGTGGAGAGGGAGACGTCCTTGATCCCGGCGGGTTTCAACCGGGCGATAAAGTCCACAATCCCCGGGCGCACCAGCGGTTCGCCCCCGGTGATGCGGATGCGGTCAATGCCCAGTTCCACCCCGGCTTCGATCACCTTCATGATCTCGTCGTAGGACAGGTACTCATCCCGCGGACGCAGTTGCACACCCTCCAGCGGCATGCAGTAAACGCACCGGAAGTTGCACCGGTCCGTCACCGAAATTCGCATGTAGTTGATCTTTCTGCCCCACTGGTCGATCATGTGCGCCACCCCACCTCTACGCCTTCATTATAGCTTGCGCCTACTCTACACGGCGGGTCCTGCCCGCGTCGCTGACATCGTAGCCGCCCATCTCCCGAAGCGCCTGTTGGAACGACGGGGTCTGAACCAAACGTAGCACAGCCTGCACACCCGGATGCAGCTCAAGTTCGGCAGGAATGCAGAACTCATACTCCTCCCAGGTAACCGGCACGAAATCCAAATCGAGCGCTCTGGCGGCCGAAAGGATGCCCAGTCCCGTGTCAGCGGCGCCGCTCTTGACAGCCGCCGCGACGTTCAGATGGGTGAACTCCTCCCGGGCGTAGCCTTGCACCTGCGCCGGATCGATCCCTTCCTGCTTCAGGTGGAAATCGAGCAGCAGCCGGGTGCCGGCGCCCCGCTGGCGGTTGACGTAAATAATATCAGGGCGGGTCAGATCTGCGAAGGTACGAATGTCCTTGGGGTTGCCCTTCGGGACCAGGAAGCCCTGCTCCCGGCGTGCCAGCAGCACCAACAGGGCCGGGCGCCCGAGGTAGCGCTGTACGTAGGGGATGTTGTACTCGCCGGTGGCCTCATCCAGCAGGTGGACGCCGGCCATGTGGGCCTCGCCCCGTTTGAGTGCCAGCAGGCCGCCCAGGGAGCCCACATGAGCGCTCGACAGGAACTGGTTCGAACGCCGCAGGAAGCTGCCCATCAGGTCGAGGGCAGTGTCGTGGGAACCTGTCACCACCACGGTCTCCTGAATCTCGGAGAGCGGTCGGAGGAGTTCAACCTGCACCTGCTGCCCTTCGCCGATGCCTTCACGTCCCTCCGGCACGACCAGCAGGCCGTCGGCCCGGACGAGCGAGGAGATGACACCGGCACCGCGCCCCATGGGCGTGGCGACCAACTTGTCGCCCACCCGGCCAAGCTTGACCCGGACATAATCCGCGACACCCATGGGCGAGGTCAAGCGTCGGGCCAGGGTAGCGCTGACGGTCTCCCGCTGCGGCACCGGCATACCGAGCGCCCGGGCGACCAGAGGTTTGACAAACAGGTCCGACGTCAGCCATGTGCTGACCGGAAAGCCCGGCAGACCGATGAACGGCTTGCCCTTTATGATTCCCATCATAACCGGTTTGCCCGGCTTGATGGCGACGCCGTGAACCAAAACCTCGCCGAGCTCACCGAGCACGTGGACCGTGAAATCCTCGCTACCAGCGCTGGACCCGGCGTTGACGATGACGATATCGGAGGAGTCGACCGCCTTCATGACGGCAGACTTGATGTTCTCGTAGTTGTCGTAGACGATCTCGTGGCGGACGGGGACCCCGCCCCACTCTGCCACCTGCCCCAGGACCACCCGGGAGTTGAACTCGATGATCTCGCCGGAGGCCGGGTCAGGCTTGGGCTGCACCAGCTCGGTGCCCGTGGGGATGAAGGTAACCACCGGGCGCCGCACCACCGGGACCTCGAGCACGCCGGCGGCCAGCAGGGCGCCCAACTCCTGGGGTCTGAGGACCTGGCCCTCAGGCATAAGAATCTCCGTGGCCACCACATCCTCGCCGATCGAGCGAATGTGCTGCCAGGGCGCCGCCGGGGCCAGAATCTCCACCTTGGTGCCGGCCTGGTGGCCATCGCCCTGGAGGTTGACCTCCTCCACCATAATCACGGCGTCGCAGCCGGGGGGAACCGGGTCGCCGGTATCCACCCAAAAGGCCTGCTGGCCGAAGGTGAGGGAGATCGGGTGCGTTTCGTTGGCTGCAAACGTGTCGGCGGCACGGACTGCCACGCCATCGACCGCCGAGCCGTGGTAGTGCGGCGCTGAGATGCGGGCTGCGACCGGACGGGCCGTCACCCGGCCCAGTGCCTGGTCCACAGGGATCGTCTCCACCTGGGGCCCCCAGCCGTGGGCGTCGAGGGCGCCGAGGATCCGGCGGAGCGCCTCGTCTGCCGCGACGGATTCTAAGTAGATCTTGCGACGGCTCATACCAACAACTCCACTTCGACCCATTCCCCCGTGAGGAGGCCCTCCTTGGCGGAGGGGATGGTGACCAGGCCGTCGGCCTTCACCAGGGTGCTGATCAGGCCGCTCTTGCCGTGGACCGGTTCAGCCCAGACCTCGTCCCCCTCCCGGCGCAGCCGGACCCGCAGGCAGTCCGTGCGCCCCACAGCGGAGGCAACGTTCTTGGTCATGCGGGCCCGTACCGCCTGCCTGAAGGCCTGTTCGGCGGGGAGCCCCTGCATCTGCCGGAGCAGCGGGGTGACGAAGAGACCGTAAACCACCTGTGCGCTCACCGGATGGCCCGGCAGCCCGACGACCGGCACGCCGTTCGCCACGGCCAGAATCGTAGGTTTGCCCGGCTTCAGCTTCACACCATGGACGAGAATCCCCGGCTCGCCCAGGCGGGCGATCATGGTAGAGGTCAGATCCCGGGTGCCCACGCTGGAGCCGCCGGAGATCAATATCACATCGTAGCCCATGGCCTCCTGAAGCTTGGCCCCGATCTGCTCCTCGCGATCGGCAGTGAGCCCCAGGTAGGTCGGAATGCCGCCATCCCGCTCGACCAGTGCGGTCAGAGCGGCAGCGTTGGACTCCCGGATCTGGCCGGGACCGGGCGCCGCCTCGACAGGCACCAATTCATCTCCCGTAGAGATGATCGCCACCCGGGGGCGCCGCACCACATCAATCTGGAGGACCCCTGCCGAAGAGAGCAGGGCAAGTTCCTGAGCCCGCACCTCGTGTCCCGCCGGCAACAGCGCCTCGCCTGCCTTACAGTCCTCGCCGCGGAACATGACGTTCTCGCCGGGGGAGACCGGGCGCAGAACGCCCACCTCGTCGGCCGCCAGCGCCTCGGTGTGCTCGATCATCACCACAGCATCGGCGCCCTCGGGGAGTGCACCGCCCGTGCTGATACGCTGCGCCTCACCCGGGCGAAGGAGCATCGCGGGTGCCTGCCCCATGAGAATCTCTGCGGTGACCCGCAGGTAGGCGGGCAGTCCTTCGGAGGCGCCGAACGTGTCGGCAGCCCGAACCGCAAAGCCATCCACGCTGGTGCGGGAGAAGGGCGGAAGGTCTGCTGGCGCCGTGACCGGCCCGGCGGTAATCCGCCCGCGGGTCCGGGGCAGGGGAACGGTTTCGGTCGGGGCCGTACTGACCGCGCAGGCGTTCAGGAAGATTGCCCGCGCCTCTTCAACCGGGACGAGATCGAAGAATTCCATATCTTCATCCCCGCCTTTGGCGCATAAAAATAGCTATCTCCTGGGTTGGAAGATAGCAGAACAAGCCAGGACGATCTGCTCGCCTGGGTTCCGCCCCTTTCCAAATGGGAGGCCGGGAGGTTTCCCTCCAGACCCTCGCCCGACCTGATCAGTCGGGGCCGGTCCTAGCCGCCACGGACACAATGTTCCGACAGGTGACTGGACTCGGGACGCGCGATTCAGTTGTGCTTACATTATACGGCTGCCGTATGAGCGGAGGCAAGCCAACCCATCTCAGTGGTCCAAATCCGGTACATAAGTACTCTTGATACCACCATTTTGGGCCCCCGGGAGTGATATGGTTGAAGCAGGCAGTCCACCCATCCAGGGGCGTGCAGATCTTCCGAATCGCTGCCACGTACGTAGGCACCATCGTTGGCGCCGGGTTTGCCTCCGGCCAGGAGACGCTCCGATTTTTCGGGGCCTACGGGCGGCTCGGTCTGATCGGCATTGCCCTGTCGACGGTGCTCTTCATTGCCTTCGGGGCGCTCGTGATGGATTTGGGCCGCCGGCTTCAAGCCCGTTCACACCGGGAGATCCTGTACCACGTGTGCGGCCCGGCCCTGGGGCGGCTGATGGACTGGGTGATCACCCTCTTTCTGGGGGCGACCCTGACGGTGATGGTTGCCGGAGGCGGCGCGATCTTTGCGGAGCAGTTGGGACTACCCAAGGCGATGGGCGTCATTCTGACTGCGTTGCTCGCCGGCGGCACGATTTTGAGCGGCATGCGCGGCATCATGACGGCCAACTCCGTCGTTGTGCCCCTGCTCACCCTGACCGTGCTGGGACTGACCCTCTCCTCCATCAACTTCCACGGCCTGCAGCCGATTCTGAACCAGTCTCTGCCCTGGCCCCACCTGGCCCCGGTCAAGTCCTGGATGCTGGCCGCCTGGCTCTATGTGGGGTACAACCTGGTGCTCTCGATCTCGGTGCTGGGGCCGTTGGGCGCCGCCGCCCCGGATCGGCGGACGATCACCGGAGGGGCTGCGCTCGGCGGGCTGGCTCTCGGCCTCCTGGCGGCGGGGATCAAGCTGGCGGTCAGCGCCCACATGCCCGAAATTGGTACGTACGAGGTGCCCATGCTCTTCCTGGCCCGCCTGCATACGCGGCCCGTGCAGTGGATGTACACCCTGATTCTCTGGGCTGAGATCTACACCACCGCCATCGCCTGCGCTTACGGCTTCGCCAGTCGGGCGACCGAGGTGCTCCGGGCCGGCTACCGTGGCGTGGTGGTGCTGGTGACCGCCATGTCCCTGGTCTTCAGCGGGTTCGGCTTCAGTGCCCTGCTCACGGTCCTCTACCCGGTCTTCGGCATGGTGACGCTGATCGTTTTGGCCTGCCTCTCCTGGAACGCAGTACGGCGCCCGGCCTGACACCAATTATGTTAACCGTCATACCCTGATCAAGGGGTGACTCCTCATGAACTGGGGCAAGTTCGCGAAGAAGCCCTTTGGCAAGCCGTTCTTCAAGTCGTGGGTCAAACCGTTCGGCAAATGGTGGGCCTGGTAACTAATCAGACGCAACGAGCCCGGCTGACTGCCGGGCTCTACAGTTACTTATGTGCGCTTCATGGGCGTGGCCGAGCCGTCGGGGTGGTAGGTGTAGAAGCCGCGGCCGCTCTTGCGGCCCAGGTAGCCGGCCTGCACCATCTGCACGAGCAGCGGGCAGGGGCGGTACTTGGAATCCTTGTAGCCCTCGTACAGCACGTTCATGATGTACAGGCAGGTATCCAGCCCGATGAAGTCGGCCAGGGTCAGGGGACCCATGGGGTGGTTCATGCCCAGCTTCATGACGGTGTCGATCTCCTCGACCCCGGCGACGCCCTCGTAGAAGCAGAAGATGGCCTCGTTCAGCATGGGCAGCAGCACCCGGTTGGAGATGAAGCCCGGGAAGTCGTTCACCACGGCGGTGGTCTTGCCCATCTGCTCGGCGAGCGCCTTGATGACGGCGTAGGTCTCGTCGGAGGTGGCGATGCCGCGGATGATCTCCACCAGCTTCATGACTGGCACGGGGTTCATGAAGTGCATCCCGATGAACTGGGCGGGCCGCTTGGTGGCCGAGGCCAGCTGGGTGATGGGAAGGCTGGAAGTGTTCGAGGCCAGGATGGCGTGGGCCGGGCAGATCTGATCCAGCTCACGGAAGAGCTTCAGCTTGATCTCGAGGTTCTCGATGATCGCTTCCACCACGAGATCGCACCCAGCTGCCGCCGCCAGGTCGAGGGTGCCGGTGATCCGGCCCAGAATTGCGGCCTTCTCCTCAGCCGTTTTGCGGCCCTTCTCAACATCACGGGTCAGGTTCTTCTCGATCCCGGCGAGTCCCTTGTCGACGAACCGCTGCTCGATGTCGCGCAGGAAGACCTGCAACCCTGCCTGGGCTGCGACCTGTGCGATGCCGGCGCCCATTTGACCGGCGCCCACGACCATGACCGTTTTGATCATCCGACTCAGCCTCTCCTTCTGCTAGCCTACCTTCACCACAGTCGCCTCGCCCTGCCCACCGCCCGAGCAGATGGCCGCCAGGCCATACCCGCCGCCGCGCCGGCGCAGTTCGTAAATCAGATGCATGAGAATCCGGCCGCCGCTGGCGCCGATCGGGTGACCGAGGGCGACCGCACCGCCGTGGACGTTGACGATCTCCGGGCTGCACTCGAGCAGCTTGATGCTCGTCAGGGTGACCGCGGCGAACGCCTCGTTGATCTCGACCAGGCTGAGGTCCTTCACCGACAGTCCAGCCTTCTGCAGGGCCTTCAGGCCCGACCGGGCGGGCACGGTGTGCAGGTACTTGGGCTCCTCCGAGACCTGCCCCTGGCTGACCACGGTGGCGAGGATCTCTAGGCCCATGGCCTCGGCCTTCTCCTGGGACATGACCACCAGGGCGCTGGCGCCGTCGGACAGGCCCGGGGCGTTGGCCGCCGTGATGGTCCCGTCGGCCTGGAAGGCGGGCTTGAGGGCAGCCATCTTCTCCAGGGTGGTGTCACGCCGGATCGACTCATCGGCCTTGAACAGTACGGGTTCACCCTTCTTCTGGGGGATGGCGATGGCCATCACCTCATCAGCGAAAATGCCGCTGTCCCAGGCGCCCATGGCGCGCTGATGGCTGCGGTAGGACCACTCGTCCTGCTCCTGGCGGGTCACGCCGTACTCCCTGGCGACCTCGGAGCCGTAGACGCCCATGTGGCAGCCACCGAAGGCGCACCACAGTCCGTCGTGGATCACGCCGTCAACCAGCTTGCCGTCGCCCATGCGGTAACCCCAGCGGGCCTTCTCAAGTATGTAGGGGGCGTTGCTCATCGACTCCATGCCGCCGGCCACAACGGTTTCTGCTTCGCCGGAGCGGATCATCATGTCGGCCAGGTTAACCGCCCGCAGGCTCGACGCGCACACCTTGTTGACCGTTTCGGACGGGACTCCCATGGGCAGCCCGGCCTTCACCGTGGCCTGGCGAGACGGAATTTGGCCCGCTCCGGCCTGAATGACCATGCCCATGAAGACGTTGTCGATCTCCGTCTCGCGGCCGGACAGGCCCGCTCGGCGCACCGCCTCCTTGATCGCCATGCCGCCGAGGTCGGTCGCCCCGAACTCCCGGAGGCTGCCGCCGAAAATCCCGAAGGGCGTCCGAACGGCGCTTACGATAACGGCTTCACGTTTCATCCCAGATCCTCTCCCTCTCAAACGGTCGGTAGGTTTTGTGCGCACGGCGGCACAGAACAACAGGCCGGGCAGAACCCGGCCTGTGTAGGCGCCCGGTTATATGCGTGGCCGGAACCGGTAGCCCAACGTGGGCACCGTTTCAATGGGCGACTCCCCGGGAAGGAAGGTCGCCAGCTTCTTGCGCAGCCGCGCCACGTGGTTGTCAACCGTGCGGGTGTCCAACTCCAGGGACTTGATGCCCCAGATTTTCTCCAGCAGTTGCTCACGGGTGACCACAAGGCCCGCCTGGGACATGAGCAGGTGCAGCAGGTCGAACTCGGTGTGGGTGAGCGCCAACTCGGTCTCGCTGACCCAGACCCGACGTTCCGCGAGACCCAGGGTAATCGGCCCCAGCTTAAGGCGTTCGGGCTCCTCATTGGATGGCGCCTTGCCCCAATCCTCGGCCCTGCGCAGCAATGCCCGGACCCGGGCCACAAGTTCATGTTTATTAAAGGGCTTGGTGATGTAGTCGTCGGCGCCGATTTCCAGGCCGATGACCTTGTCCATGTCCTCGGACCGGGCCGTGACCATTATGATGGGGACGGTGCTCCTGGCCCGTACTTGACGACACAGGTCGTTACCGTCCATGTCCGGGAGGGCGAGGTCCAGCAGCACCATGTCAGGCCGGACGGCGCCAAACTTCTCCAGCCCGTCGCGGCCCGTAAAGGCGCTGACGGTGTCGTACCCTGCATTAGCCAGAACCGTACAGAGGAGCCGGTTAATTTCCGGGGTGTCTTCTATGACGAGCAGGGTCTTCTTCATGCGTCACCACCTGACACGACCGCTTGAATAGTGGGTACGACAAATAGTTCGTCTAGAATGGAGTTTTCCCTGCTAGGGCTTGGCCGCAATCAGGTCGGGACGGCGCTGCAGCCCTTGTTGCAGGTCCATGTGGATGAACGTCTGGAGCGGCTTTCCCTCCACCCATATGCGCACGGTTTGCACCTGCGGAAACTCTGACAGGGTGTTGGCCAGGGCGTACAGGGTGAGAATCTCCCCGGTGGAGCCCCCCGGATGGTTGTCACGGAACTCGTGGCTCAGGTTGACGTGGGCGTTCCCCTCGGTGACGCTCAACTGGAGGAGCCTGGTGCCCGGGGGCATGACCCCTGCCAGCTTCTCGCCGGCGCTGGGGCCGGCTATGAGCGCCTCGATGGCTGCGTTCATAGGCGTCTCGCCCTTGGGAACCGGCCGCTTCACCGCGACCAGCTTGTCGGCCGTTTCGTTGCCGAAGTAGACCGTGACCTCGGTCGCAGCGACCGGCTCAGACGAGACCGGAGTCTGGACCTTTGAAGGTTGCTCAACCTCCGGTGCCTTCTGGCCGCCGGCCGGCGCCCCCGTGCACCCACCGAGCAACAACACCGCCATCAACCCGGATACCGCGAGCTTCCCCCACAAGCGTGCTGGCAACACGTTTCCCCCCACAGCGAAATTCGTCCCGTGGGGAAGCTTCATGCTTTGTGTTGGAACTACCTGCTCCTGCTGGGTGCATTTGGAATTAGAAACGACCTGACAGAGTTGCCAGATCGTTGAAGAATGGCCTATGCATGTCGGAACACGAAGGTGCGGAAGGCTGCGTCTGGCTTCAAGCCCAGCGGCCGGGCCAGTTCATCGCCCCGCTTGGGTAGGCTGACATGCAGCCCTCCGGTTCCCAGTCGCCGCCACTCGGCCACGGCGAACTCCAGCAGGTCCCGGGCCGCCTCCTCACTGCCCTCCAGGCGCCGGATGTAGAGACCATCGGCGTCAGAGTAGAGGGTCATCAGTCCTGCGAGCCCTTCCGCACCGGGAACTACAACTTGCCGGGCGGGCGCCCAGTCCTCTTCGGACTCGGTGCGCATCACCCAGGGGTCGTTCGGCAGGCTGATCACCCGGCCGGTACCGGTGAGATCCCGGCCGGCCCGGTGGTGCTCGATGAGCGGCCGATCCGCCTCGGAGGCCCAGCGCGCCCGCCGTGGGGCGCCCTCCAGTGCCGCTTCGGTCTGCCCCCAATAGATCGCCCACTCGCCCAGGTTCGCAAAGCCGTTCTTCATGACCGTGCGATGAGCCCGGGCGTTGTCCACCTGACTGTGCAGGTAGATCGACCGCACCCCGGCCGATCGGACCTGCTCCACCTGCGCCTGGCAGAAGAGGGAGCCGAAGCCCTGACCCTGTACCGCCGGGTGGACGCGCATGGCGCTAAGGAATGCCTCGCCCTCACCGACCAGGCCAAGGTGATAACACCCGATCAGGCGCTCCAAGGTCTCTGCCAGGTAAAGCCCCTCCGGGGCCTGCTCCTGGACGAAGTAGTCCAGGGTCTCAGGTACCCAGTCGTGAGGGTCTGCCGCCAGGCACAGGGCCGTCACGGCCTCCCGGTCGGATGGCGCCATGCGTCGGATGGTAAATGGGTAGGTCATGATCCGCTCTTTCCTTCCCGTGTCCGCATGCTGATGTTGACTACCAGTCCAGCGGCAGTCAGCAGTGACGTCAGCGAAGAGAGTCCCGACGATACAAAGGGCAACGGCACGCCCGTATTAGGCACCGTGCCGGTCACCACAGCGAGGTTCAGGCAGCACTGGACCGCCACCCAGGAGGTAAATCCCGCCACGATCAACCCGGAGTAACGGTCCGGCGCCCGTGCCGCGATAGCGTAGCCGCGCCACACCAGGATGCCGAAGAGCAAAACGACCACGGCAGCCCGAATCAGCCCAAGCTCCTCGGCTACAATGGCGAAAACGAAGTCCGTCTCACTTTCGGGCAGGCGGTTATCGAGCTTCA
This sequence comes from Symbiobacteriaceae bacterium, assembly GCA_050789255.1. Lineage (GTDB taxonomy): Bacteria > Bacillota > Sulfobacillia > Symbiobacteriales > Symbiobacteriaceae > JBOZRQ01. Next base: position 38,407 of record JBOZRQ010000047.1, on the reverse strand, counting down.
TGGTCGACTGGCCAAGGCCGACGCCCGTAAGGCCGCCCCGGGCCATTGCCGTCCAGGAGCGGATCACCTGGAAGCCGCCATCCTGCCGGTACTCCTCTGCCCAGGGGTTCCACCAGGCCAGCAGCCGCTTTTTCTGGTGGTCGGTGTTCCAGGCGAGCGTGCCCACCAGAACGGCGCCGATCAGCACGCCACCGACGAGGATCTTCCAGTCGACGCCGGCCACCACCAGCAGGCAGAAGGTTCCGCCTGCGAGCACCAGGGTGGTGCCAAGGTCCGGCTCCTTGTAAATCATACCGGCGAACACACCGAGCACCAAAAGGAAGAGCCCCCAGCGGTTCCCTCGGCCCATATGGAGCTTATGGCCCCACCGGTCCAGATAGTTCGCCGCGAAGAGCATAAATGCCAGCTTCGTAAACTCCGATGGCTGGAGGGTAAACCCGCCGGGAATCCGAAGCCAGCGTGTGGCACCGTTGGTGGTGACCGCCAGCGGGTTACCGGGGATCTTCAGCAAGACCAGTCCGAAGAAGCAGATTACCAGCAGCAGCGGAGTCCATCGGCGGACGAACTTCAGATCGATCCGGGAGGCGATCCACATGAAAACGCCGCCCCCGGCGACGCCGCCGAACAGCTTCAGCCGGTCGCGCAGGTCGGCCTCCGGGTGCAGGGTGCTGTACATCATAACGAGACCGACGCTGACCAGGAGCAGCAAAACGATGATGAAACCCCAGTCGGGGTTGTGTAGTTCCAGGTCGGCGGCCAGCGGAGGTTCCGGGTATCGCGCGGCGCCGGAGTTCCGCCCCCCGCGAGACTGCGGGCGGTTGGAGCGCAGTGTGGACACGTGGGCCTCCCCCCTTTATTCCCTTACAGTAACTTCGGTCACCCCAATGCGGTTTACCTGCTTCGGAGATGAAAAGAGAGACCCTGCGATCCCTCTGTGGACCGCAGGGTCTGTTTCATTCAAGCCCACGAACACGCTTGTACCCGACCACCAACAACAGAATTCCGACGGCGGTGAGCACTACGGTGCCGCCCGGGGCAAGGTCCAGCGCGTAGGAGAGCACCAGCCCCAGCACCACGGAGACCAGCCCCACCAGCACCGACCAGATCAGAGCGCTGCGGAAGGAGCGTGCCAGCTGCAGCGCAACCGCAACCGGGACCACCATCAGCGAGGAGACCAGGAGCACCCCGACCACCCGCATCGCTGCAGCCACGGTCATAGCCGTCAGGGCGATAAACAGGGTGTTCACCAGCCGCACCGGTATCCCGCCAATGCGAGCGAACTCCTCATCGAAGGAGACGCTGAGCAGTTCCTTGTATAGGAAGCCGAGCCCGACCAGGATCGCCAGCCCGAGCCCGCCGACCAGCCACAAGTCCTGGGCGCTCACGGTGACAATCGAGCCGAAGAGGTAGCCCATAATATCGCCGCCGGATCCCTTGGCAGCCGACAGCAGTACGACGGCCAGCGCCAGGGAGGACGAAAGAGCAATCGCCACCGACAGTTCGCTGTACCGCTTATACGACTGGCGCAGCCAGTCCATTCCAAGGGATGCCGCCACGGAGAAGGCAAGGCCCGTGAAGACCGGGTAGACCTTCAGCAACAGGCCGGTCGCAACGCCGGCCAACGAAACGTGCGCCAGGGTGTCACCGTACATGGAGAGCCGGCGGAGCACCAGGAAGAGCCCGATCGCCGGACAGACCACCGCCACGATGATACCGGCCAGCATCGCCCGCTGCATGAACTCAAAGCTGAACATCTCGAGCATGGCGTGGCCCCCGTTAGTGGTGGTGATGGTGAACGTGGCGTACCTGGTGGCCGTACAGTTCACACAGCTGCTCCTCGGTCCCGAACTCCTCGGGGGTACCGTGGTAAAAGAGCTTGCGGTTGAGGCAGGCCAGGGAGGTCACCTCGTGAGCCACAGCCCCGATGTCGTGGGACACCAGGATCACCGAGAGCCCCATTTCAGCCCGCAGCTCCCGAATCAGCCGGTAGAACTGGCCCTCGGCCTGCATGTCGACGCCGACCGTGGGCTCATCGAGGATCAGCAGTTCCGGTTGGCTGACCAGGGCCCGGGCGATGAAGACCCGCTGCTGCTGGCCGCCCGAGAGGCGGCCGATCAGCCGATCCTTGAACTCCAGCATGCCGACCCGCTCCAGCGCCCCGTGGACAGCCTTGCGATCCTCGGCAGTGAAGGGGCGCAGCAGGCCCCGCTTCGGCGCCCGCCCCGTGAACACAACCTCTTCGACGGTGGCCGGGAAGCCCGAGTTGAACGAGGCAGCCTTCTGGGCCACGTACCCGATCTTCCACCACTCCCGGAACCGGGCAACGTTGGTCCCGAACAGCTCCAAGGAGCCCTCCCGGGGAGCGGGCAGCCCGCCAAGGATGAGCTTGAGGAGCGTGGTCTTTCCGGAGCCGTTGGGCCCGATCAGGCCGACGTACTCCCCGCGGTTTACCTCGAGGTTGACCCCGTCGAGCACCTTTTCTGTTCCGTACCCGAAGCTGACATTCCTCAAGTGAACCAGCGGGGCTGCCATCTTACTTGCCACACTCCAATGCGGTCTTCAGGTTTGCCAGGTTCTCACGCATAACGGTGACGTAGTTCTTGCCCGCCTTCACCTGTTCGTCGGTGAGGCCCTCCAGGGGATTGAGCACCAGGGTCTTGGCCCCAATCTCCTTGGCCACGGCGCTGGCGACCTTGTCGCTGACCAGGGTCTCGAAGAAGATGTACTTTACGTTGTTCTCCTTGGCCTCGGTAACGATCTTGGCCATCTCCTTGGGCTTGGGCTCAGCGTCGGGGGCGAGCCCCATAATGCCGTGCTGCTTCAGATCGTACCGCTTGGCAAGATAGCCGAAGGCGGCGTGCGTCGTAAAGAACTGCTGCGTGGCACAGCCGGTGAGACCGTGCTTGTACTCCTGATTCAGGGCCTCAAGCTGCTGGATGTAAGCAGCAGCGTTCGCCTCGTAGACGGCCTTGTTGGCGGGGTCGGCCTGAGACAGGGCATCCCTGACCGACTTGACCTGCACGACCACGTTCAGCGGGTCGAGCCATACATGCGGGTCCCACTCGCCCTGCTCCGCGTGGTCGTGGCCGTCGCCCTCCGAATGGCCCTCGGCCTTGATGAGTTCGGCGCCCTTGGCGGTCTCAACCACGATCAGTTGCTTGTTCTGGACGTTCTTCAGGGTCTTGTCGACCCAGTGCTCCATGCCCAGGCCGTTGTAGGCGAAGACCGAGGCTTGGTTGAGGGTTTGCATATGCTTGGCCGTAGGCTCCCAGTCGTGGGGCTCCGTGCCAGGAGGCACCATGTTGACCACATCGACCTTCTCACCGCCGACCTGATGTACGACCTCATAAATGGGATAAAAACTGGTCGCTACCTTGAGCTTGCCCGAGCCTTCTTGGAAGGCGGGGGCGGAGCTGGAAGATGTGCTGCAGCCAGCAGCAACGGCCATAACGGCCGTGATAAGCAGTCCGGAAATGACGCGGCGCATCGGAGACCTCCTTGGACTAGCAGAGCAGTATCGCATATGATAATGCCCCCAACTGCGTCCAGTCGTCAAGTAGTATTTTTCTTATTTAGGCCAACTCAGGATGGTTGACGGGTGTGGTAGCAAGAAGGACAATATCCAAAGAGCTCAATGCGATGCGACGAAATCACAAACCCGTGCTCCTCGCGCGCCACCGTTTCCAACTCCCGGATGGGGCAATGGCGCAGGGGAATCTCGGCACCGCAGTCCAGGCAGACCAGCCCGTGCTGGTGCGCCCGCCGGTTGAGCGAGTACTGCGCCAGCTTGCCCGGCAGCTTGACTTCCTCGACGACACTCAGCTTGACGAGCAGCCGGAGGTTCCGGTAAACCGTGTCCAAGCCCATGTCGGGGTATATCGCCCGGGTCTTTTGGTAGATATCGTCGGCCGTCAGGTCCTCGTCGGCCGCTCCCAGCAGCACATCAAGGATCATGCGGCGCTGAGGAGTCAGTTTGCAGCCCATTTCCCTCAACCGCTGCAGCAACTGTTCCGCGTTCACGTGACCGCCCCCGTCATTTGCGGATAGATCCTGAATAGGAATTTTCCTAAGTGAGTCTACGTCCGATCGAGCCCCATGTCAAGCTACAGCATAGAAGTAACCCCCTCGCCGGTTCCACCGGGAGGGGGTTGTTCGTCTCGTTTGCTATACGTTGTTTTCAGGGAACTCTACCCGGCGAATATCGGCGCCGAGCCTGCTGAGACGGTCCTCCAAACGGTGGTAACCGCGGTCGATGAACTGAAGCCCGCCCACCTCGGTGGTGCCTTCGGCTGCCAGGGCCGCTGCCACGAGGGCAGCACCGCCGCGGATATCCTTGGCCTCTACCGGGGCGCCCGTCAGCCGCTCGACGCCGCGCACGATCGCCGTGTTCCGATCTACCTTGATGTTCGCTCCGAGGCGGATCAGCTCGTTGACGAAGCCGAACCGGTTCTCAAAGATGGTCTCCTGCACCACGCTGATGCCGTTGCCCAGGGTCATGTAGGCGACCCAGGGGCTCTGGAGGTCGGTGGGGAAGCCCGGGTGGACCTGGGTCTCGACGTCGACCGACTGGATGGGGCGCCCGGCCTTGATCCGGATCGAATCCATGTCCTCTTCGACCTCGACGCCGCTCTCCCGCAGCTTGGCAAGCACCGTGGCCAGGTGCTCGGCAATTACGTTGTCTACACGCACGTCGCCGCCGGCCGTAGCCGCCATCATCAGGAAGGTGCCGGCCTCGATTCGGTCCGGAATCACCTCATGGCGGGCGCCGTGCAGCTTCTCGACGCCCTCAATGCGGACCATGTTGGTGCCGGCGCCGCGGACGCGGCCACCCATGCCGTTGATATAGTTGGCCAGGTCTACAATTTCAGGCTCACACGCCGCGTTCTCCAGAATGGTGGTACCGGGCGTGAGTGAGGCCGTGATCATCATGTTAACCGTGGTGCCAACGCTGGCACGGTCCACGTAGAAGCGGTTGCCGTGGAGCTTCACGTCGGTGGCGACCATGGCGCCTCGCTCCACCACCACGTCGGCGCCCAGGGCCTTGAAGCCTTTGAGGTGAAAGTCGACGGGTCGAGCGCCGATTTCGCAGCCGCCGGGACATGCAACCTCACCCTTGCGCAGGCGCGCAAGGAGCAGGCCCATTACATAGGTGCTTCCACGGAGCTTGCGGGCAATATTGTACGGGGCCACGTGGTTGGTGAGCTCGCCGGCACGGACCCGCAGGGAGGTTTCGCCTACCCACTCCATTTCGCAGCCGAGCTCACGGAGAATCTGACAAAGATGATGGATATCACTGTTGTTGGGGACGTTGTCTAGGATCGACTCGCCCTCGGCAGCCAGGGCAGCGGCCGTTACGATAGGCAGAGCACTGTTCTTAGCCCCGCCGACGGAGACGTTCCCAACGAGGGGGCGCCCACCACGGATCACAAATTTAGCCGCCACTTTACGCCTCCCCCTTAGTCTGGAGGGTTCTAATTTATTGTGTCCACTTCGGTAGAGTAACATGATCGGGGTTAGAGCGTCTAGAGGTGGATGTCGTCTGCGGGTCTATCGCGGCGCCGCCTACCCGCGCGCTCACGACAGCTCGCCAAACTGCATCGGGGCCACCTGACGTTCGTCCGTGAACGCAGGTGGCCCGTTAAGCAGGTCGGGGGCGACCTCCTGTCGCCCCCTCCTCGGGTACGATGCAGTTTGACGAGCCTTTGCAAGACGGCGGCGATGCGCCAGCCCCACAGCCGCCACCCCCAGCCGATTGGACCATCATGGATTACTGATCAGCGCCAAGAAATTCGGAACCTCAGAAACCCGAGTAGTTCGGCGCTTCCTTGGTGATGTGCACGTCGTGGGGGTGGGACTCCTTGAGGCCAGCGGAGGTGATGCGGCGGAATTTGCCGTTCTTGCGCAGGTCCTCGATGGTGGGGGTGCCGCAGTAGCCCATGCCGGCGCGGAGGCCGCCGACGAGCTGGAAGATGGTTTCGGTGACGGCGCCGCGGTAGGGGACGCGGCCTTCGATGCCCTCGGGCACCAGCTTGGGCGCACCCTCCTGGAAGTACCGGTCGCCGGAGCCCTCCTTCATGGCGCCCAGCGAGCCCATGCCGCGGTACACCTTGAAGGAGCGGCCCTGGTAGATCTCCATTTCACCGGGGGACTCGTCGGTGCCGGCGAAGAGGCTGCCGAGCATGACGGCGCTGGCGCCGGCGGCGATGGCCTTGACGATGTCGCCCGAGTACTTGACGCCGCCGTCGGAGATGATCGGGGTGTCGGTGGCCGCAGCGGCCTGGGCGCACTCGTACACCGCTGTGATCTGCGGGACGCCAATGCCCGCCACCACACGGGTCGTGCAGATGGAGCCCGGCCCGATGCCGACCTTGACCGCATCTGCGCCGGCCTCGATGAGGTCCCGGCAGCCGTCATAGGTGGCCACGTTGCCGGCGATCACCTGCAGGGTGGGGAAGCTCTTCTTCAACGTGCGCAGGCTGTCGAGAATGCCCTGCGAATGACCGTGGGCGCTGTCCAGCACGACCACGTCGACCCCGGCTTCGACGAGGGCGCCGGCCCGGGAGAGCAGGTCGGGCGAGTTGCCCACCGCTGCGCCGCACAGGAGGCGTCCCCGCCCATCCTTGGCGGAGTTCGGGTACTTCTTTGCCTTCTCAATGTCCTTGATCGTCAGCAGGCCCTTCAGGTGCCCCTCGGCATCCACCAGGGGGAGCTTCTCGACCTTTCGGCGCCGCAGGATGTCCTTGGCCTGATCCAGGGAGGTCCCCACCGGGGCGGTGATCAGGTTCTCCTTGGTCATGGCGTTGGCGACCGGCTGATGCCAGTTGTCCTCAAAGCGCAGGTCCCGGTTGGTGAGAATGCCCACCAGCCTGCGGGTGCCCCGCTCGACGACCGGCACGCCCGAAATGCGGTACTTGGCCATGAGTTTGAGGGCCTCGTCGATCATATCGTCGGGATGGACAAAGACCGGGTCGGCGATGATGCCGTGCTCCGACCGCTTGACCTTGTCCACCTCTTCCGCCTGCCGCTCGATCGACATGGACTTGTGAATAATGCCAACGCCGCCCTCGCGGGCCATTGCGATGGCCATGCGGGCTTCAGTAACGGTGTCCATAGCGGAGGAGAGCAGCGGTGTGTTCAGCTTGATCGTCTTGGTAAGCCGGGTACTGACGTCCACGTCCCGGGGGAGAACTTCCGACCGGGCGGGCACCAAAAGCACGTCGTCGAAGGTTAGCGCTTCGGGCCCGAATTTGTCGTTCATCGTCTTACCTCCGCACCAATAATGGGCTACCAGCCTCAGGATTTCCGGCATTATACCATAACGCCGTCGAAAGGGTCAACCAAGCAATCTGACGTGCGGTTGGTATGCCAGAGCGGTCCGAATGCGAACCTAACACCTAGGTTGGCCCTGCGACCAACTGTAAATGTGTGGAGGTGAGCCCGATGTTGGAAGAAGAGATCGATCAGATCGACCCGAACGCCTATATGCAGCTGATGTACGAGCAGAACTCCGAGCTCGCCGATCTGGTCCGAGTTCCGCACGACAGAGCCCCCGTCGTCGGTGCCGAGGTCTCCGCCGTACAAGATTTCGACCCGCACGAGAACAAGGTGCGCCGGGTGGACACACTCGATCGGCGTCCGTGAAAATGGGAGGGGTAGCCCCTAGAGGGCTACCCCGCTTGCGTTGCGCAGTCGTTCACTGAGGGCCTGCGCCACCGTCCAGATATCGCCCGCCCCCATGGTTAGCACCGTATCCCCGGGCTGCACCGTCCGGAGCAGGTAGGACAGGATCTCCTGCTTGTCGGAAAGCAGCAGGACCTTGCGCCCGGTGTTCTGCTCGATCTTTTCCGCCAGCACCTCCGAGGAGACGCCAGGGATCGGCTGCTCCCCGGGCGGGCTGTAAATCTTGGTCAGCACCAGCACGTCGGCGTCGCCGAAGGCGGCGGCGAACTCGTTCATCAGCCAGTGGGTGCGGGAGTACCGCTGCGGCTGGAAGACCGCCACCACCCGGCGCCCGGCCCGCTCTTTGGCTGCTGCCAGGGTCGCCCGGATCTCCGTGGGATGGTGGGCGTAGTCGTCGACCACGGTAATATCGTTCAAATCGGCCCAGACCTGGTACCGCCGCTTGGCGTTGCCAAACCCGAGCAACACTTCGCGCATCCGCTCGAAGGGCAGGCCCAGGTGGTCTCCCGCTACGATGGCGCCCAGGGAGTTCAGGGCATTATGGCGGCCCGGCACAGGGAGGCGAATTTCGCCCAGCACCCTGCCTTCCCGCACACATTCATAAGCGATGCCGTTTGCCCAGGGGTGGATGTTGCGAGCCTCCCACTGGCAGCCGGCGGTTGTGCCGTAGTAAACAACGTCTGCGCGGCCTTCGGTTCCGAGCATCTCATCACCCAGAGCCCGGAGCGTGGCATCATCCCCGCAGAGGATCGCCAGCCCCTCGGGCTTTACCTGGCTGAGATACTGCCGGAACCCATCAACAATCCTGTCGAAACTGCCTTGCCAGTGCTCCAAGTGCTCAGCTTCGACGTTGGTGACCACGGTGACCGTCGGAAAGTACCGCAGGAACGACCGGTCGCTCTCGTCCGCCTCCGCCACCACATAGGGACCCTTCCCGGCCTTGCCAGTACCGCCGATCGCTTCCATTTCCCCGCCCACCAAAATGGTGGGATCCAGGCCGCACCGCTCCAGTAGCAGCGCTGCCATCGACGTGGTCGTGGTCTTTCCGTGAGTGCCGGCAATGGCGACGCCCGCCTGCCGGTTAATGAACTCCGCCAGGAGCTCAGAGCGATGCAACACCCGCAGCCCCTGTTGCCGGGCTGCGGCCAGTTCGGGGTTGTCGTCGGGGACCTGCGTGCTGTAGACCACCACGTCGGCGCCGTCGATGTATTTTGCGTCGTGTGCTCCAATATGGACTTCGGCGCCCGCCTCCCGCAGCTTCTCCGTACGGGTAGAGCTAGCCACGTCGGAGCCCGAAACCGGAACGCCGGCCTTGAGCAGCACCATTGCCAGCCCGCTCATGCCGTATCCGCCGATTGCGATGAAGTGGACTTTTTGGGCCTTGAGCAACCTGGCTTCCTCCTCCGTGGACGGTCAAGCCCCCCAATAGCTCATCATCCCGATAACTTATCAGTTAATGATAGACAAGGGGAGGCCCGGCTATACCGCCGAACCGCCATCTGCATATTTCTTTGCGTTTTGTTTGTAGTTTAAATGCCCGCGACGAATCATGTCGAGTTCCCGGTCACTGACCTCCCGGACAACCTTGGCCGGGCGCCCCATAATCACCGAGCCGGGGGGAAACTCCTTGCCCTCGGTGATCAGGCTGCCAGCGCCAATCAGACAGTTATCGCCAATCTTCGCCCCATTGAGGATGGTTGTGCCCATCCCCACCAATACGTTGTCACCAATCGTGCAACCGTGAATGATACACGAATGACCGATTGTGCAGTCACTGCCGATGACAGTCGGAAAACCGGCATCGCAATGGACCAGCGAGAGATCTTGAATATTGGTGCCGCTGCCGACGGTGATCGAATCGACGTCGCCCCGCAAAACGGCGTTGAACCAGACGCTGGACTCGGGGGCGAGGGATACCCGCCCGACCACCTGCGCCCCGGGCGCCACAAACACGCCTTCCGCCACCTGGGGGACGTCGCCCCTGAGGGCGTAGAACATAGCCTCCGCTCCTTTCAAAACGTCGCAGCGGTACTATAGGTTACGCTAACCTGCCACAGAACGTCCAGCCGGGGGCGCCGCGAGGAACCGGGCAAAAACCAGGGGCGCCAGCAGCGACGCGGTGATGGCCACGAAGAAGTACCGGATTGCGTCGAACAGAGCGACTTCCGGGAACACAGCCTTCAGCCCGTACCGGACGCCCATGACCATGGCAAGGCCAAGGACCAGCTTGATCACGTGCGTGACTATGCTCCCCAGCCGCGGGTTGAAGCCCACGAACTCCTCCTCCAGGATCGACCCGGCCCAGAAGCCAAGGTAGGCGCCGGTCATGATCCAGCTTTCGTCGGCCATTTCGGCCGGGACGTTCCACTGGGGCGACCACCATGCCAGCAGGAGCGTGGCCAGCGGAATGGCAGTGGCGAAGAGAAGCTTCAAGGGAAGGCCCATGCGCTCCCCGGTCCAGAAGGAGCGGGTCACCTCAAAGAAGGCCAGCATCGCTGCGCCGATCGCCCAGCCCCCGATCACGTCCAGCGGCCAGTGCAGGCCGGCGTACAGCCGGGAAAAGCCGATCAGGAAGACCAGGACCGCTGCGAAGACCGTGAACCAGCGCTTGTGCACCCGCAGCGCCACCGCCCCCCAGATCATGAGCGGGTTCTGGGAATGGCCGCTGGGGAAGGCGGGACCGGTCCCCGTCTCCGGGTAGAGAACGGTTACGTCCTCCGGGGAGGGGCGACTTGTGTTGAAGCCATACTTGAGCGCGGCGTTCGACCAGATGCCCAGCACGAGCACCGAGATCAGGTAGCGCCCAAACTTCTTATCCCAGAACCAGATGACCGGCACAAAGAGCAGGATGTAGGTCGTTGTTTCGTGCAGATTGGTGATCACATGAAAGAACGAGTTGAGGCCGGGGCTCTGGAGCGTCTGAATGGCCCGAATGATGTCAAGACCGCTCACTGGCGCGCACCCTCCTAGTTGCCGGCTTCACTGGGCTGACCAATCTCCCGGATCACCCTCACGGGAACGCCTCCCGCCAGAACGCCGGGCGGCAGATTCTTATTGACCAGGCTCATCGCTGAGACCTCGGTGCCGGCGCCGATCGTCACGCCCGCCAAGACGGTGCTGTTAGCGCCGATCATCACGTCGCGCCCGATCACAACCGGACCGATGCGTCCACCGCGCACCAGGAACTCGTGGCAGAGGATCACCGAGTTGTAGCCCACCACCGCATTGTCTTCGATGGTGATCAGGTGGGGATAGAAGACGTCGAACACTACGGCCAGGCCGATGGAGACGTTCTTGCCAATCGTGGCGCCGGTCAGTCGGTACAGGAAGCACTTGAGCGTAAGCGAGGGCGAGTACTTGGCCAGGTAGATGCAGATGAAGTTCCAGACCACGCGCAGCGGGCTGACCAGCTTGGGCCAGTACTGGAGCGAGTTCAGCGGTCCGTGGCGGGGCAGATCAATCAGCTTGCGCGACAGTCCGGACACCCCCTTCTTACAGCAACCCCAGGCTCGGGACGGCGTTCAGGTCGAGGTCGTGCCGCACGCCGGACTGCCACAGGTAGTGGCCGGCGGCAGCGATCATGGCGGCGTTGTCGGTGCAGAGAACGGGCGGCGGGTAGCCCAGCCGGATGCCGTGGGGCTCCAGGGTCTCCCGCATGGCCCGGCGCAGGGCGCCGTTCGCCGCCACGCCGCCGGCCAGGATCACCTGGCGGACCCCCTTCTCCCTGACCGCCCGCAGCGTCTTCTCTGCGAGGGCCCCGGTTACGGCACGCTGGAAGCTGGCGGCTAGGTCGGCGCGCTGCTCGTCGGTCAGCGTTCCCCTCTTCTGGACGTATTGCAGCACCGCGGTCTTCAGTCCGCTGAAGCTGAAGTCATACGGCGTGTCGGTGTGGGCGCGGGGGAGCGGCACTGCTTCGGGGTTTCCGCTGGCCGCCAGCTTTTCCACCTGGGGGCCGCCAGGATACCCGAGCCCCACCGAGCGGGCGACCTTGTCGAAGGCTTCGCCGGCGGCATCGTCGCGGGTGCGGCCGAGCAGCTCCATTTCGCCGTGGCCGGTCATGTAGATCAGGTCGGTGTGGCCGCCGCTCACGATCAGGCAAATCAGCGGGTACTCAGGCGGCTCCTCTGTGAGGAAGTTGGCGTAGATGTGCCCCTGGAGGTGGTTGACGCCGATCAGGGGCTTGTCCAGCGCAAAGGCGATGGCCTTCGCGGCGCTCAGTCCAACCAGAAGGGCGCCCACCAGGCCGGGCCCGTGGGTGACGGCGATGGCGTCGATCTCCTCTAAGGTGGTGCCGGCTTGCGCCAGCGCCTCCCTGATGGTCGGGAGCACCGACTCCAGGTGCTTGCGAGAGGCGATCTCCGGCACAACCCCGCCGTATTTCTTATGCAAGTCGACCTGACTTGCGATGATATTCGACAAGACTTTTCGCCCCCCTGCGACAACCGCTGCGGCGGTCTCATCGCAGGAGGATTCGATCCCCAGGATCAGCGACTCCCTCAAACCCAGTCAGCTCCTTACGGTTGGGCGCCCTTGCTGGCGATGGCCGCACGCGCCAGTTCATCGCACCGATTGTTATAGGGGTTGTCGGCGTGCCCCTTCACCTTGTTCCACTCGACCTTATGGGGCTTCATAACATCCAGCAACTCTCGCCAAAGGTCCTGGTTCTCCACCGGATCCTTCTTGCTGTTGACCCAGCCGTTCCGTTGCCAGTTGCGGAGCCAGTTCTGGAGGAATGCGTTCACCAGGTAGGCGCTGTCGCTGTACAGCTTCACTGCGCAGGGCGACTTCAGCGCTCGCAGCGCCTCAATGGCCGCCATGATCTCCATGCGGTTGTTCGTGGTAAGCGCGGCAAAGCCGGAGAGCTCCCGCTTGTGCTCCCCGTACATAAGTATGGCACCCCAGCCGCCAGGGCCGGGGTTGCCGGAGCAGGCGCCGTCGGTGTAAATCGTGACAGTGCGAAGCTCGGTCAGGCTCAACCGCCTCCCGTACAAAAACCGGCGCAGCGTCAGACGGCGCCGTGTCTTTCAGTATACCGTTACTGCGTAGCTTACTTCCACTGCTGCAGGTTGTCTTTCACAATGGAATGGGCGCCCATCGCGGACAGTGCGACCATGAAGCCATTGAGCAGATCCATGAAGACGCCCTCGAAACTCAGGTCGCCGGCCATGATATACTGCCGTCCCAGCAGCACAGCCCAGGCGATCAACAGAACCAGCAGGCGGGTGGGAGTCTTGACCATCTTGTCGACAACACCCTTGAGGAACTGGGAGATGAGCGTCACAGCGAAGACCGTCCCAGCGAAGGTCCCCAAGGTGGAGAGGGTGATCCAGTCGTTCTGCATTGAAGTCACCTCCTCCTTCACAGTCTACGCTTGAAGGGTTTGGGGGGTGACATATAAATGAGTTAAGCGGAGGTCAGTGGCTGCCTCCGCTGTCACTCACTAAGAGGATCCTTCCACATGACAACCGCATCCTCGCCGGTGTCCGTGTAGTAGCCCTTCCGCACGGCCCCGGGCGAGGTAATAAAGCCCAACTTGCGATAGAGGTTCTGCGCGGTGGTATTGGTGACCCGGACCTCGAGCGTCATGCGGTTGCAGCCACGGGCCACGGCCCGGGCGATCAACTCATGCATCATGCGCTCGCCCAGCCCGCGCCCCCGGTGAGTGGGATGGACGGCGATGTTGGTCACGTGGGAATCCTCCCAGACCGTGTGCATGCCGCCAAAGGCCACCACCCGGCGATCGCCATCCCGGGCGACCAGGTATACCGTATAGGTCTGCATCAGCTCGGCCTCAAAGGCGTCGCGCGACCAGGGCGTGCGGAAGGAGAGCTTCTCGACCTCCATTACGCCGTCCAAGTCGAAAGGGGTCATCGGGAGGATGACAATGTCTTCGCTTCCCATAGCTGCTCGGCCTCACTTTTCCTTAGATAAACCGGCGCCAGGGCATCGGGGTCGGCGGGCGCCCCCTGGGCCAGCAGGGCCTGTCCCACCGCCGCCACAGCCGAAGCGCGGGGCAAAAGGGCGCCGGCCGGGGCTACGCGCACGGCCTCGCCTAGTCCCAGATCCGAGGCGTACTTGGTCGCCACATCGCCGCACACGGTGACGAACTGCCAGGTATGGCGCAGCCCGGTGCGCAGCTCGGCCAAGCGCTCAGCCAACGCCGCCACGGACAGATGGCTGGGGGGCAGCAGCTCCGCCCAGGTGTTGGGGTCCCGGTCGCCCGCCGCGTAGACGCCCGTAAAAACCTCGCCCCGCTTGGCGTCCAGCATAGGGACTACCAGGCCGATCTGAGCGCCGGTGCCATAGGCCATCGCCTTGAGCGTTCCCACGCCGATGCACGGCTTGTTGAGGGCGAAGGCGAGACCCTTGGCGGTCGAGAGTCCAATCCGCAGTCCGGTGAAGGAGCCAGGGCCCACCCCCACCACCACCGCGTCCAGGTCCTGCTTGGAAAGGCCGCTGTCGGCGATCGCCTGGGCAATGAGCGGCATCAGCCGGGTGCTGTGCGCACGGGGCACCTGCAAGGTAAGTTCAGCCAGCACGAGCTCACCGTCGGTCACGGCTACGGTGCAGGCGCTGGTACCGGTCTCAAGCGCTAAAATCCTCATTCGCCAGCTCCTCTATCAACTTGGCGTACCGGGGGGAGCCGCTGAAGGTCAGGACCCGCTCCAGCTCGCCCTCTCCGTATGTAAGGTCGATGCGCAGGTGGTCGGGCGGCCAGAGCTCCGCGACCCGGTCGGCCCACTCCACCACGTTGACCCCATCGCCATAAAAATACTCCTCGTAGCCCAGATCGTCCAGTTCTTCACTGCTGCGCAGGCGATAAACGTCCCAGTGGTAGACCGGAATCCGCCCCTGGTACTCCCAGAGCAGCGTGAAGGTCGGGCTGCCGCCGGTGCGTTCCACGCCCAGGCCGTTCAGCACGCCGCCCGACAGGTGCGTCTTGCCGGCGCCCAGGTCGCCGACCAGCGCGACGAAATCCCCGGGCTGAAGCCGGGCGCCCAGCCAGCGGCCCAGCCGCCGGGTCTCCTCCGGGCTGCGGGTTACTCGACGGTACATCGCTCTCTCCTCCGGAAAAAGGCGCCCGCCTGGGTAATAGGCGGGCGCCAGCCTTATTGCTTAAGCCTTCCCATATTCCACGCCCATAATGCTGAACCCACGGTCCGCATACAGGGTGGCGCCGGTGATGCTGCGGGACAGATCGGAGGCGAGGAACAGGCCCACATCGCCGACCTCTTCGATGGTGATGTTCTGCTTCATGGCCGAGCGCTCTTCGTAGATGCTCCTCAGCGTGGAGACGCCCTTGGTGGCGCTGGCAGCCAGGGTCTTGAGCGGTCCGGCCGAAATGGCGTTGCAGCGGACGTTCTTCGGACCCAACTCCGCTGCAATATAGCGGACGTTGCACTCCAGGGCGGCCTTGGCCGTAGCCATGACGTTGTAGTTTACCACGACCTGCTCCGCAGCCAGGTAGGACATGGTAATGATCGAACCGCCGCCCGCGGCTTCCAGGAGGGGCTGGGCGGCCTTGGCGCAGGCAATCAGCGACCAGGCCGAAATCTCATGCGCCAGCTTGTAGCCGTCGCGGGAGATGTTCAGGAAGCTCCCCGTGAGATCTTCGTTCTTGGAGAAGGCCAGCGAATGCACCAGCACGTCGAGCTTGCCCCAGCGCTTGCCGAGCTCCTCAAACAGCCGCTCTACGTCGCCCTCGACAGAGACGTCGCAGGGGAGCAGGGGAATGTTCTCCTTGCCTTCAAGGTCGGCGATCAGCTCTTCGGCATTCTCGCGAAAGCGTTCGTTCTGATAGGAGAACGCCAGCTCCGCGCCCTCTCGGTACAGCGACTGGGCGATGCCCCAGGCGATGGAGCGTTTATTAGCCACGCCCATGATCAGGCACTTCTTGCCGCTCATCAGACCCATTGTTATGCGTCTCTCCTTTAGAACCTGGTATTAAGAATGACTCCTAAAGTAAAGATATTCGCCCCTCAGGTAAGGCTTCCCTGCAAGAGCGGATCGTGATCATTTTGTCATCCAATCATACCGCTCCTTGGCATTGAGCACAACTCCGCAGGTAAGCCCACCGTCGAGCAGGTAAGTCAAGTCCCCGGGGAGGAGCGATCTGATGCGCTTCCGCCGTTCGGACCCGCGGCCCCTGGGCGAGGGGAAGTATCGCTGGCTGAAGCTCCCGCGTGTGAGCACGACATGGACAGAGCCCGGCACGCTTTGGGTGCCGGGCTCCTATCTTATCGTTTGTTGAACTTATCCTTAAGGGCTTTTAGCTGCTCCTCCATGCTGGGCGCCTTCGGCGCCGCCGGCTTGGCCGGGGCGGGCGCCGGGCCGGCGGGGCGGGGCGCCGGGCCGCCAAGGGCCGGGCGAGGACCAGGCAGCCCCGCAGCCGGGCGCTGAGCGGGCGGGGTAGGCGCCGGGCGCCGCTCCTCAGCCGGCGGCTCGCCCAGCTTCATGGTCAGCCCGATGCGCTGGCGCTTCAGGTCGACCTCCAGCACCCGGACCCGCACGATGTCGCCCACGGCGACCGCCTCGCTCGGGTGCTTGATAAACTTATGGCTCAGCTGCGATACGTGCACCAGGCCATCCTCATGCACCCCGATATCCACGAAGGCGCCGAAGTCGACCACGTTGCGCACCGTGCCCTGCAACTCCATGCCCACCTGAAGGTCCTCCAGCTTGAGCACCTCGGTGTGGAAGATCGGCTTGGGCAGCTCATCGCGGGGGTCGCGCCCCGGCTTGCCCAGCGCCTCGAAGATGTCGCGCACGGTCGGCACGCCGGCGCCCAACTCGGCCGCCACCTGCTCGGGCGAGAGCTTCTTCAGGGCGTCCCGCAGGCCGGCGGCGCCCTGCCCAATCAGTTGCTCACGGGTAGCGCCCACGGCCTTCAGAATCTGCTCGGCGATGGTGTAGGACTCCGGGTGGACCGCCGTGTTGTCCAGCGGCTCGACCCCTTCGGCCACCCGCAGGAAGCCCGCACACTGCTCAAAGGCCTTGGGTCCCAGGCCCGACACCTTCAGCAGCTCCTTGCGGGTCTTGAACTTGCCGTTCTTCTCCCGGTACTCCACGATCGCCTTGGCCACCGTCGACTTAATGCCCGCCACGTACTGCAGCAGGGAGGGCGAGGCGGTGTTCAAGTCAATGCCGACCGAGTTCACGGCGCTCTCCACGACGGCGCCCAACTGCTCGGCCAGCTTCTTCTGGTCCACATCATGCTGATACAGGCCCACGCCGATCGACTTGGGATCGATCTTGACCAGCTCGGCCAGCGGATCCTGCACCCGCCGGGCGATCGAGACCGCGCTGCGCTGGGTCACGTCGAAGTCGGGGAACTCCTCGTTGGCCACCTTCGAGGCCGAGTAGACCGAGGCGCCCGCCTCGCTGACGATCATGTAAGCGGTCTTGTGCTTGCACCGGGGAATAATCGAAGCGACGACCTGCTCGGTCTCCCGGGAGGCGGTGCCGTTGCCGATCGCCATCAGGTCGACCTTGTACTTGTCGACCAGCTTGATCAGCATCTCTTCGCCCTGGGCACGCTGCTTATCGCCGAGCGTTACGTAGATCACGCTCGTGTCCAGCACCTTGCCGGTGTCGTCGACCACCGCAAGCTTGCAGCCCGTGCGGAAGCCCGGGTCGACACCCATCACGGTAAAGCCCTTGATCGGCGCCTGCAGCAGCAGACCCCGCAGGTTGACGGCAAAGAGCGAGATCGCCCGCTCCTCGGCCTTCTCGGTAAGGCCGGCCCGCACCTCGGTCTCCACCGACGGGGCGATCAGCCGCTTGTACGCGTCAGCGATGGCCTCACGCACCTGGCCCGCCCAGATCGACTTCGGGTTGATCAGGTAGCGCCGCTCGATCCGGGCGACGATCTCCTCGGTGGGGGCGTTCAGGCCCACCTTCAGGCACTCCAACCGCTCACCGCGATTCAAAGCCAAGGTCCGGTGGGGCGGCAGCGTCCGCAGGGGCTCCTTGAACTCGGCGTACATCTGGAACTCCTGCGCCTTCTCGGGGTCGCCCTTCTCGGAGGCGACCGACTCGATGACGCCCTGCGCCATGGTCAACTCACGGGTCACCTTGCGCACGTCGGGGTTATCGGACACGGTTTCAGCGATGATATCGCGGGCGCCGGCCAGGGCATCCTCGGCGGAGGCAACACCCTTCTCGGCATCTACGAAGGCCGCGGCCATGGCCAGCGGGTCCCCGCTGTTCTCCGCCTGAGCGAGCATTTGCTGGGCCAGGGGCTCCAGCCCCCGCTCCCGGGCGATCATGGCGCGGGTGCGGCGCTTCGGGCGGTAGGGCCGGTAGAGGTCCTCCACCTCCTGAAGCTTATCGGCCGCCTTGATGGCAGCCTCCAGCTCCGGCGTCAGCTTGCCCTGCTCGGCAATGACCCGGAGCACCTTCTCCTTCTCAGCTTCCAGGTTGCGCAGGTAAGTCAGCCGCTCCTGGAGGGTCCGAATCTGGTTCTCGTCCATTTCGCCGGTTGCTTCCTTGCGGTACCGGGAGATGAAGGGGACGGTGTTGCCCTCGTCAAGCAGGGCGACGCAGCTCTGCACCTGATTGGGCTTGAGGTTCAGTTCCCGGGCCAGCCGGGAAAGGAGAAAGTCCTGGCTCATGGGGTGCCCTCGCTTCCTGTGGCTTAAATAACGCCGGGCGGTACCGCAATCCGCGCCATATCCCGCCACATGACGTCGACCCAGACCATGATCGTCAGCAGCGGCGGACGCTGATCCCACTGATAGACAAAGCGCAGCTCGCCAATCTCCACGATGCCGGGGTAAGACCGGTCCTCCAGCGCCTTCAGGCCCTCATGGGCCTCCCGAGCGATGGCCATCGCCTTCTCCGGCTCCTCTTGAGTGGCGCCGCCGGCCTCGATCACACCCTGGGCGAGTTCCTGCAGGAAGCGCTCCTCCTTAGTCAAGAGCCTCTCCCCCTACTCCCTTGTAGCGCTCGAGCCGCTCCCCGTCCCAGGAGTACAGGAACGGGCTCACCGGAAACTCTGCGGAGTGGTGCTCTGCCATCACGCGCTTGCGCACCGCCTTCAGCAGCAGGGGGTCATCGTCGCCCAGGGCGACGAACCAGTTGCGGTGAGGCACGCCCACCACCAGCTGACCATCCACCGCCTCGGCGAGGTCGTTCAGCCAGCTCTCCAGCAGAATGCGCGCCGCATCGAACCCGTCTTCAACATGCCAGATGTACATCGGGCTGCTGCCGTCGGGCCCGGCAAGCTTGTTGATGCGCAGGCCCTCGGTCTTCCGCTGCAGGTTCCGCACCGCGGTGATGTGCACCGTGGTGTGGCTCACCCCCCAGTCCCGCAGGTCCTGGTAGGTGACATAGCGCACCTTGTCGCCCTCTTCTTCGACGGCGTAGATCACGATCAGACCCTCGGCGATGGCGCCGTTGACCATTTGGCCTTCGCCCTTCGCCTGGATCTGCACGGGATCCATCAGCATGGGATAGAGGCGCTCCCGCAGCTCCGCAAACTCAAGCTCCATCAACTTAGCCACTGAACCCTACCTCCTGAACACGAGGGGGAATAGCTTGTATACCCCGACCATAGTTATGTTTAGACGAACGCCGAGGTGGCAAGAACTATGGGTGAGGTGACCATATCGTGAAAGCCCGCGAGACGATTGATCTGTACGCGACCCTTGCCGATATGAAAGAGGTCGACTACAAGAACACCCTGGCCGTCACCACGCTGATCGATCTCCTCATTGAGAAGGGCATGATCACCCGCGATGAGCTGGCCGAGCGTGCCCGCAAGCTGGACGCCGCGGGCGCTTAGAGTCTACCAATCTCCGGAAACGGCGTCAAGGTGCCGCTGCAGCCAACCCAGGAACGCTTCCGGCTGCTCGAACATGGGCAGATGGCCGCAGTCCATCAACTCGTACGACGCCTCGCCAAATCGTCGGGCGACCTCGACAATCCGCTCCTGCCCCGGAAACAGCGGATCCCGGGTCCCCCAGAACATGGCCGTCGGTTTTTTGACCTGGTCCAGGCGTGCGTACAGGAGCGACTCGGGCCAGCGCAAGGCCCGGTTGGTGCTCAGCACCGCCCGCCGGCTCTGCTGATGGGTCTCTTGCCACAGGGTGATCATCTCATCGGTCACTTGACTCGGAGATACGCCAAACGCATCTTCCAGAAACCGCCGCGTGGCCCGGCGCGAGGGCTTCCAAAGCGCCTGAGCGAGACCGAAACGCATAAACGCACGCAGCACATGGGCCGGCGGACGCTGATCCACGAGGCGCACCGAGCTGACCGTAGCCACCGAGGCGACCAGGTCCGGGCGCTCCAGCGTAAGCGCCACGGCAAGGGCGCCGCCCAGGGAATGGCCCACCAGGTGGACAGGCCCCACCCCCAGCCCATCCAGCCAAGCCGCAAGCTGGCTGGTGTAGAACGGAAAGTCATATGTAACCCGGGGCTTGGGCGAGCGCCCGTGCCCGGGCAGGTCCGGCGTAAGCACCCGCCAGGTTCGGCCCAGTACCGGCCGCACCAAATCCCAGGTGCGGTGGTCGCAGCCCATGCCGTGCACCAACACGACCGGTGCGCCGCCTCCATTCTCCTCTGCCCAGTACATGCTCATCAGGACCTCCCAGCGTAGTGCGGTGAGTGGTGGTCGGCGTCGATCAACTCCCGGTACTTGTCGATCACGAGCTTGAAGTCGTGCCAAGCATCCTTCTTCAGTTCGGGATTCCGCAGCAGCGCCGCCGGATGATAGGTCGGCATATACCAGACCCCACCCCGCTGGATCCACTGCCCTCGCATGCGAGTGATGCGGGCTTGCGGGTCGATGAGGGTCTGGAGGGCCGTGGCGCCCATCAGCACGATGATCTTCGGCTGAAGGATGCGCAACTGGGCCTGCAGGTTGGGCAGGCAGGCAGCACGCTCCTCCTCCGTCGGGGTGCGGTTGCCTGGCGGCCGGCACTTGACGACATTCAGGATGTATGTGTGGGTGAAGCGGTCGAAGCCGCTGACCTCGAGGATCTTGTCCAACAGCTGACCGGCGGCGCCCACGAACGGGCGCAGGAGCCGGTCTTCTTCCTGTCCGGGCCCCTCCCCACAGAGGACGAGCTTGGCCGTCGGACTTCCCTCGCCGAAGACCACCCCGCGGCAGCCTGCCCGCAAGCCGCAGGACTGGCATCCTGCTACGGTCTGCTTCAACTCATCGAGATTGGTAATCGCATCAAGCGTCATCCGGTGGCACCTCCGTCCTATTCGAATTCCTTCGGCTCCTGCAGCGCTATTCCCTGTCGCCACGCGGTATTGCGGCGGCATGCGGACCCGAATGAAGATGATTAAATTGACTAGTTCGTCAAAATCAATCCATAAGCATCTAAATAGACTGAATTGGATATAAAGTCTCGTTGATTCTGCCGGCTTCCGGGATTACAGTTAGGTCATACATCCCTAAGGAAGAAGGAAGCGGTCGTGAGTACACTCACTCCGTCTCTGCGGGGCTGGGGCCGGAATTTGAAGGGCGACATCTTCGGCGGGATCACGTCGGCGGTCGTCGCACTTCCTCTGGCCCTGGCCTTTGGCGTGCTTTCGGGGGCCGGTGCGTCCGCGGGCCTGTACAGCGCGATCTTCACGGGTATCATCGCAGCGATGTTTGGTGGCTCCCCTGCCCAGATTACCGGCCCCACCGGCGGCATGACCGTGGTTCTGGTCACCGTCTATAAGGAGATGGGAGTCGAGGGCCTTTTCATGGCCATGTTCCTGGCCGGCCTGATCCAGATTGCACTGAGCGCCCTGCGAGTCGGGCGTTACATTCACTATATCCCCCATCCGGTGATCGCCGGGTTCACCAACGGCATCGCTGTGTTGATCTTCTCCCAGCAGCTTGCCACCCTTCGTACCGCCAGCGGTGCGATGAATATAGCCGCCGTCGCCGTCGCACTGGCGGTGGTAGCGATCATGTTCGTGTGGCCCCACATCTCCAAGGTGGTGCCTGGCTCGCTGGTCGCCCTGGTGGCCACCACCGTGGTCGCTGCCGTACTGGCCCGCACGGACCTGCCCACCATCGGCGCAATTCCCTCAGGGCTGCCCGGCCCCAGGATGGGTTTTCTCCTGACGGAGTGGCAGCACACCGCCCAACTGCTCAAGCCTGCGATCATGCTGGCGCTGCTGGGCGCCATCGAGTCGCTGCTGGCCGCAGTGGTGGTAGATGAGCTCGCAGGGACCCGCCACAACTCTGACCGGGAGCTGTTCGGCCAGGGGCTGGGCAACGCTGTGTCTACCCTCTTCGGCGGCATCGCCGGCACGGGCGCCATTGTGCGCTCGGCGGTGAACGTGCGGGCCGGCGGCCGTACCCCGCTCTCGGGCATCTTCCACGGCATTCTGATCCTGCTGGTGACCGTGGCCCTGGGCAAATACGCTGCGGTGATCCCCATGGCCACGTTGGCCGGCATCCTGATGGTTACGGCCATTGGCATGGTCGACTGGGAGAGCCTGCGTGATGTCAGAAAGGCGCCCATAACGGATTCCCTCGTGATGCTCGTGACGGCCGGCCTTACGGTCTTCACCGACCTGGTGACGGCGGTGTCGGTCGGCGTGGTGCTCTCCATGGCAGCCTTCACCGGCAAAATGTCGCAGCTCCCGGTCTCCGCCCGGCACGTCGGCGGGGCGCTGGTCATCTCCCTGAACGGCCCGTTCTTCTTCGGCATGTCCAAGCGCTTCCTCGACGAGGTGGAGGGCGCCCGGCACGGTGTGACGATGGTTTGGGACCTGAGCGACGTGACCTCGGTAGACGCCACGGGCGCCGTGGTGCTGCGCAAGGCGGTCCGCACGACGGCAGAGCGGGGCTCGCACGTGTACTGGGTCGGCCTCCAGCCGGACGTCCGGCAGGTTCTCGAACGGCTCGAAGTGCTTCACCAGGTGGAGCCAAAGTTCCAGCTGGGCAACATGGCCGAGGCGCTGGCGGCGGTGGCCGCCGAACGGGCCTCATCCTAAAGCAAAGAGGCGCCCCGCTATGAAGCGGAGGCGCCTTCGTTTTCGCTTTCTTCCCGGGGCCGTTCAGCGGCCACCGCTGCCGCCAGGTTCGGGTAGATCGGCACGTCTTGCAGAGCGCCAAGGGCATCCAGCGTAGCACGGCAGTGATCGCTGAGGCCGCAAACCGCCAAGCGTCTGCTCTGGGAGGGCGCCCGCTGCACCAGCTTGCGCAACGTCACCGCACCGGTGGCATCCACCACGCTCATGCGGGTCAGGTCGGCAATAACCACCCCGCTGCACCGATCACAGTGGTCCTGAAGGAGGCTGGCATCGCCGAAGAAGAGCGGGCCGTCCACCGTGATCACCGTAACACCCGGCTCCACCTCGGTGGACATCACCCGGGACTGGCTCATGCGCATCGCAAAGAGCAGCGCCGATAAGAGCACACCCACGCCCACGGCGAAGGTCAGGGGCGTAAAGTAGGTCAGAACCGCCGTTACCACCATGACCACCGAGTCGGTAAGGTGGTGGCTCCGCAGGTCCCGCAGCGACTGCCAGTCGAGCATGCCCACGGCGGTCATCATCAGAATGCCGGCCAGGGTAGCCATCGGAACCTGTTCAGCCAGGCCGCCCAGGCTCATGGTGATGATGAGGATGACCACACCATGGAGTACCCCGGACAGCCGGGTCCGGCCGCCGGCCCGGGTGTTCACCACACTGCGGACGATGGCGCCGTTGCCCACGATGCCCCGGAAGAAGGCGGCGACCACGTTGCCGATGCCCTGCCCGACGAGCTCCTTATCGAGCTGGTGGCGGGAGTTGGTCATATCATCAACAATCACGGCTGACAGCAGCGACTCGATCGATGCGATCAGCGCCAGCGTCAGGCCGGCGGTAAATGCCGGCTGCAGCGCCGAAAGGCTCAGAGACGGCAGATGAAAGGCCGGAAATCCGCTGGGAATCGTGCCGATCACTTCGGCGGGCTGCCAGAGCATATAGCCCTGATGGGTCCAGCCCAGGTAGAAGGCGCCCGCCGTGGTGATTACCAGGGCCACCAGGGAGCCCGGCACCACCCGGTTCAGCTTCGGCCACAGGTACATAACCAACATCGCCGCCAGGCCGATCAGCGGCGCTTTGGCGAAGGTAGGCACCTGCTTGGCAAAAATATAAGCGGCCATGCCGTTGGTAAACCCAGCAATGACCGGCTGCGGAATAAAGGTAATGAATCGGCCCAGCCGCGCGGCGCCCAGGCCAATCTGAATGAGACCGGCGAAGATGGTCGCCAGGGCCAGTTGTTCCCACCCGCCGGCGGCGTAGGTCGTTAGCACAACCGCCATTGTGGTCAGGGTGGGTCCGGTGATCTGCGTGGCAGTGCCGCCGAACATCGCGGCAAACACGCCCGTGAAAATCGCCCCATACAGGCCCGCAGCAGCCCCAACCCCGGTCAGGGCGCCCACCGCCAGCGCCAGCGGCAGTGCCACTACGGCCGCGGTAATCCCGCCAAACACGTCACCACGCAACTGGACCCAATTCAGTTTTCTTAAGGAGGGGGTGTTTTGTAGCAACATGGTTGAGATTATACGCCTGGTCCAGTCTGTGGTCGACAGCGTTACACTCGGATTCCACCTTGAAATATCCCCCAAACGCACGGAATTCGGCGGTTACGTCCCTCAATCTCGCATTTGCGTGTCTTTTTGAGGGTGTGCAGACAGGCAAACACCCCGGCCAAGGCCGGGGTGTCCATGTAGCGAACGTTACCCGTTACCGGGCAGCGCCGCCGCCGAGCTGGCTCTCGGCCAGGGCGATCATCTTCTTGACCATGTAACCACCAACCGAC
The DNA here is from genome assembly GCA_050789255.1 of Symbiobacteriaceae bacterium. Lineage (GTDB taxonomy): Bacteria > Bacillota > Sulfobacillia > Symbiobacteriales > Symbiobacteriaceae > JBOZRQ01. The sequence continues at coordinate 13,962 of JBOZRQ010000047.1, read as the reverse complement.
CCGTTTACACGGGAAGGCAGGTCACCCTTGTACTGCTGGTTGTAGTTGGAGATGCCAAGCTCAGCAGCGGTCTCGAACTTCAGCTGATCCAGAGCCGTCCTCGCCTGCGGAACCAACGTCTGATTGTTATTGTTGTTCGCCATGTTGGTGTGTCACCTCCTGACGCTAGTATGTTGCCACGAAGGTGCACCTATTATGAAAGTCACATTATGGTGAATGTGGGCGAGGTTTTCCGGTCAATCGATCAAGAATTCGCTTGAGTTGTTCGGTCAGCCCGTGCTGGTCGGGTTCCGGGCTTTGTGGCAGGCTACGGCTCAGGTACTCGTGGGCTGAGATCCGTCCGGCGAAGTATGCCTCCCGATCCTGTTCGAGCGTGGTCGACATTTCCGCTTTGGCATCTGGCATCGCATCTATTCCCCCCTTCACGATGGAAGTTCGCAAGAACCGGCGTCCTGGAGGGAATGAAATGCGCAGAAGACCGCTAGTTTGGCAGCGAAGAGTTCGAGGTGTTCGAAGTCCTCCGGGTTGAAGGCGCCAGGTTCCGTTGCGTCCAGGCATAGGACCCCGTAAACTGCGTTGCCCGCCCGCACCGGGGCGCAGGCAATGGAACGGAAGTCTCGCCGGCCTCGGGCGGAATGCCAATAGACCGGGTCAACCGCAATATCGCGACAATAATAGTTCTCCCCGGTTACAAAGGCGCGCCCGGCACACGAGTGCTCCACGGCCAGCCGTGGGCGCTGAAGGCCCGAATAGCCCTCGCCAACCACCATGACCAGGTGCTCGGAATCGTCGTCGAGGATGAAGAAACCACAGCGGCAACGCCCGGCTGGGCGGACGACGCGGGTGATGCCCGAGACGATGGTCTGCAGGGCTCGCATGATCTTGGTGTCCCACTCGTCGGCATCGTTGGCCATAAGGTACGCCAAATCGCCGTCAAGTAACCGGGACAGTTTCAGAACGTTCGCCTTCAAAATGAGTTCGCGTTCAAGCGCACCTGCAGAGCGGCGGCGGTTGAGACTGCTGTGATGGGACTCCAGGGGAACATGGCCGGACAGATTGACGTGTTCCGTTTTTTCGCGATCGGACTGCCATTTGCCAATAATCCAGTCGCGGTAACCGAACAGAAAGCCCTCTTCCGAGCGCAGGATCTTCCAGAGCAGCGCCGCCAGGTAGATGCCGATCACCAGGCAGCCGAGCACCAGGAACCAGTTGGAGCGGAGTAGATATTGAATAACCTCCGCCACGGGATTCTCCATGCGTAGCACCCCGCTGCCTGTCTGTGTATCCATATATTACCATTCTGAGATTTGGACGACAAGACAAAGCGGGCCCCAAAAGGCCCGCTTTCTTGCATATTCGCTTGCCGCGAAAAGATCGCTACTTGGCGCCGACCGGTTCCAACATGCGGTTCTCCGCGTCCACCAGGACTACGGTGGGCTTGAAGTTCGCCAACTCTGCCTCCGTCAGCTGCGCATAGGAGATGATGATCACCAGGTCGCCCGGCTGAACCAGCCTGGCCGCCGCTCCGTTCAGGCAGATCACGCCCGAGCCGGCAGGTCCGGCGATGGTATAGGTCTCGAGGCGGGCACCGTTGTTCACGTTCACTACGGAGACCTGTTCGTACTCCAGAATGTCAGCGGCCTTCAACAGGTCGCTGTCGATGGTGATGGAGCCCACGTAGTTCAGGTTCGCCTCGGTGACGGTGGCACGGTGGATCTTCGATTTGAACATGGTCCGCATCATAGGGCGGCCCTCCTGTCGTTCCCGTGGTCCAGGCCGCGGCTTCGGCGCGGTCCCGGCCAAATATTAGAGTACCCAGAAGATACGTTACGGTCAAGTGTGGTTGAGTAGGCGCAGAATTGTCCGACCGCACCCGATCAACTCCCGGGCTCGGTCAGGCTCACCGAGCCGCCCATACAGCTCCCCCAGGAGCAGGCAAATGTGCGCACGCTGCTCCGGTGCATCCTGTTGGTCGTCCAGAACGGCGAGGGCCTGCCGGCAGCGGGCGACTGCGGCGCCCACGTCCCCCCGGTGCTGGTGGTGCTGGGCGATGTGCTTCAGCACCCAAGCCTGGGACGGTCCGTCGTTCCGGGCGCCGTACTCGGCCAAGCACTGGCGGTAGAGCGAGTGCGCCGTCTCCCAGTTTCCCCGGTCGGCCTCCAGCATCGCAATATGGTGAAGCGCATCGGTTGCGTACTTGGACCTCGCCTGCTGACACAGCTCATGAGCCTGCCGAAAACACCGCAGAGCGGTCTCCCCGTCCCCTTGCTCCTTGTGGATGATGCCCTTGCGGGCCAGATGCTTTCAGGACGCGTACCAAGGCGGTGCGGGCTCTGAACTGGTCGGGCACGCTGGAGGTTTCTGCGACCTGAACGGCGTGCCTGGCTGCGGTGACGGCGGTGTCGTGGTTCCCCAGCCCTGATTCGTGCTCGGCGGTGCGCAGCAGCGCTTGGCTCAGCGGCGTCGCTTCCTGCGAACCCGTGAGAAAGTCGGACACGGGCCTCTTCAGGCGGGAGGCGAGCAGCTCCAGGGTCTCACGGGAAGGACCCACCTTGCCGAGCTCCACTGCACTGATGAATGAGGGGGTCAGCTCACGGCCGGCGAGCTGCTGCTGGGAGAGCCCCAGGGCAAGGCGTTGGGCACGGATTCTTGTCCCGACGTGCATCTACGTTCTCCTGTTGACATGTCAACTGCAGACGACAGCAGTTGCGGCAAAGGTTGACACGCTAGTTCTTATACTTCTATTGACGACGGCTTTCCGTGAAAGGAGATGTCGCAGATGACGAACGTACGGGTTTGGGGCGAGGGCGGCGACACCATTCTACTGATCCATGGCGGAGCTGCGGGGCGACGGCGCCCACGTGGTGGGATTCTCCCTGGGCGGCCTGGTCGCGCTGCTGGCGGCCGCTGCGCGGCCCGACCGGGTCAAATCGCTGCTGCTGATCGAGCCCGGGGCGATGAGCCTGGCCAGGGGCCATGCCGCCGTGGAGGAGCTGATCGCTGCCATGGAGCCTGCGTATTCGGCGGCGCTATCGGCTTCGGAGGAAGAGTTCCTGGCCTTGTTGGACAAGGCATGGGGCGGCAGCGGGGACCTGTCGAAGCTGCAGCTGACGCCCGCCTACCGCAAGGGGATCCGTGCGACCATGCTGGAGGGGCGCCCCTGGACCGTGGCGGTTCCATCCGAGGTGGTGAAGGCGGCTCCCTGGCCCAAGCTGGTCGTTTCCGGCGGGTGGAACCCGGCCTTCGAGGCGATGTCCGACGCAGTCGCCAGGGCCATAGGTGCAGAGCGGGCCGTGATCACCGAGTCCGGCCACCGGGTCCAGGGAACGGGGCAGCCGTTCAACGACCTGCCTCGACAGCTGGTCGGGTAGAGGAACCGTTCCGGCCAGCCCCGAACTATGCCTACAGCCAATCTATGGTGACCGGGCCACCGTGTTGCCGGAGGGGGAAGACAACCATGTCTACGCTGTTGCAGGGGCTGAACGGGCCGGTGAGCATCATCCGGGATCGGTGGGGGATTCCGCACGCGAAGGCAGGCTCGGCAGCCGATGCTTTCTTTGCTCAGGGCTTTGTGCATGCGCAGGACCGCCTGTGGCAAATGGAGTACGACCGGCGCCGGGCAGCCGGGCGCTGGGCTGAGCTGGTGGGTCAGGCCGGTGTCGCCCAAGATATGCTAATGCGCCGGTTTGGCCTTTACGAATCCTCCCGGCGGGACTACGAGCGCCTGGGCGCCGCCTCCCGTGCGATGTTCGACGCTTATACAGCTGGGGTAAACGCATTTGTGGGTCAGGCGTCGTCGCTGCCGCGCGAGTTTGCGTTACTGGGCCTGGCGCCCGAGCCCTGGCAGCCCTGGGACGGCATGGCGGTCTATAAGGTCCGCCACGTGATGATGGGCGTCTGGGAGGGCAAGCTCTGGCGCGCCAAGCTGATGAACCGCCTGGGTCCGGAGCTGCTGAAGGCCCTCTACCCGACCGAGCGGGAGGGCGACCTGCTGATCCTGCCACCCGGGGCCACCTTCCAGGGCGCCGTCGAGACGGCGGTCTCCGAGCTGCTGGCCGTCGCCGGCGGGATCGCCTGGATGAAGGATGAGCAGGGCGGGAGCAACAACTGGGTGGTGGACGGCGCCCGCACCGCCTCCGGCAAGCCCCTCATGGCCGGCGACCCGCACCGGGCGATCGACGTGCCCAACGTGTACTACCAGAACCACATCGCCTGCGACGAGTTCGATGTGGCGGGCCTCTCGTTCCCAGGCCTGCCGGGATTCCCGCACTTCGGGCATAACGACCGGGTCGCCTGGTGCATTACCCACACGGGCGCCGACACCCAGGACCTGTTCGTGGAGCGCTTTGAGGGTGACAAGTATCTCTTCCGGGAGAAGTGGCTTCAGGGGGAGGTTAAGCGGGAGCGGATCGGGGTGAGGGGCGGCGCCCCGGTTGAGTTCGATGTCATCCGCACACACCATGGCCCGGTCATCGGCGGCGGCCCGGCCCGTGGCTATGCCCTGAGTATGGCTTATACGGCCACCCTGCCCGAGAACCCCGGCTGGGAGTGCCTGCTCCCCATGCTGAAGGCCAGGTCATGTGTGGAGTTGGACGCCACCATGCGGGGCTGGGTTGACCCGGTCAACAACCTGCTTTATGCCGACGTGGACGGCAACACCGGGTACCGCATGCGCGGCGCGGTCCCGCTGCGCCCCACGGTGAACGGCTGGCTGCCGGTCCCCGGCTGGAGCGGGGAGTACGAGTGGCGGGGCATGATCCCCTTCGAGGAGCTGCCTCATGTTTTGAATGCAGGCTATGTGGTGACGGCAAACAACCAGGTAGTGGGTGGGGATTATCCGTACTACATCGCCCTGCAGTTTACGGCGCAGTACCGGGCCCGCCGGATCACAGACCGGCTGATGGGAGCTTCCTCCCCGCTCACCGTGGCGGAGATGGCCTCCATTCATGCCGACGTGCTCTCGCTTTGCGCGCTGGAGATGAAGGGCGTGCTGGACCTCGTGCACCCTGTGTCCCCGGAAGGCGCTGCCGCGCTGGAGCTGCTGCGCTCGTGGGACGGCCAGGTGAAGGCCGACCTGGCGGCGCCCGCCATCTACAACGCGATGCGTGAGGAACTGGTGGGCGCCCTCCTTCGCCCACTGTTGGGACCGCTGTTCCCGGAGGCATTCTCTGCGAGCGGCCGGGGCGGGCCACAAATGGTCGCCAACCTGCGCCGAACGGTCTGGGAGCGGATTCGGTCGAACGACACGACCTTGCTGCCTTCTGGCATGAGTTGGGGCCAACTGCTGACTGACGCCCTTGAAGCAGCCGTTGCCGCGTTAGGCAGCCAGTTCGGCCCGGACATGGGCGCCTGGCAGTGGGGCCGGCTGCACCAGGTCCGGTCGCAGCACCCGCTGGCAGGGCTCTTCCCGGGCGAGGGCCTGAGCCCGGCGCCTGTCCCCATGGACGGCGACGGCGACACGGTGCAGGCGGCCAGCTACCACCCGGGCACCGGCTTCACTGTGAGCGGCACCTCGGTCGCCCGGTACGTCTTTGACCTGGCTGACTGGGACAGCAGCGGTTGGGTCGTGCCTGACCTGCAAGCCGAAGCCTGGCAGGGCCACCGCCTGGTGCCCATGCTCTACAGCTGGGAGCGCATCCTGGAGCAGGAAGCGCCGACGGCCGGAGAATAGTAAATAGCTTTCCACCCAAAGCGGGCCCTGGCTGGAAAACCAGTACATATGCCCGCTTGGCGTTGGGTGAAACCGTACCCCCACCCCGTACAAATCGGTGCGGCAGGCCCGTTATCCGGTTAGTTATGCAGGCTCCGACGGCACCATCGGGGGGAATATGTAATGATTTTCCACTCACACCGAAGCGAGGGTGAAAAATGAGTTACGATTCACCCCAGAACGGGGGTTTGGTTCCCCCCATGTCAGGGAATACCCCCTGAAGCGAGCGAGGTGAACCTATGAACACCGTGACCCTCTACCGGCCCGTGGGCCAGAAGGAGTTGGACCTGATCAGGGAGGCTGACTGGCGGGCATTCCCGCCCCGGCTCCCCTTTCAGCCCATCTTCTACCCGGTGTTGAACGAGGAGTATGCGACCAAGATCGCCCGAGACTGGAACACGGTTGACGAGGCGTCCGGATACGTCGGTTATGTTACCCGGTTCGAGGTCAACGCCGACTTCCTGGCCAAGTACCCAGTCAAGACGGTAGGCGCCAGCGTTCACCAGGAGTTGTGGATCCCGGCCGAGGATCTTGCCGAGATGAACGCCAATATCGTGGGGCGAATCGAGGTCATCGCTGAATACCGGGGTCGTTGAACCCAGCCAAGCAACACAACAGGGGGGCCGCCTACGTGAGGCGGCCCCCCTGTTGTCACTGCACTATCGAATCTGTTCGAAAACGCTGTCGGCAATGTTGGCCCCCGAGACCAGCACGGCCACTCGGCCCAGCCCGGTGGCGCCGTACCGCAGCAGGGCCGCGGCGCCAGCGGCGCCCGCAGGCTCCGCGACCACCCGCTCCTCCCGGAGCAGGAAGCGCATCGCCTCGTAGAGATCGTCGTCCGAGACCCGCAGCAGCTGGTCCACGTACTGCTGGGTATGCGCGAGGGTGTGGTGGCCCGGCTTACGGGCGCCCAGCCCGTCGGCAATGGTCTGGACCTTCTCCAACTCCACGATCCGCCCGGCCTCGACCGAGCGGAGCATCGAGTCGGCGCCCTCCGGCTGCACCCCGATCACCCGAGCGCCCGGCTTCAGCTGCTTGATCGCCGCAGCCACGCCCGAGATCAGCCCGCCGCCGCCGATGCCCATGATCACGGTGTCGAAGGGCAGGCCGGCATCCACCAGCTCCAGTCCCACCGTGCCCTGGCCGGCGATGACACTCGGGTCGTCGTAGGCATGGACCACGCTGAGCCCCTCCGACTCGGCGATGCTCAGGCAGTTCTCGAAGGCGGCCTGGTAGTCCCGGCCGGCCTCGACCACGCGGGCGCCCTCCGCCGCGATCAGCGCCTTCTTCTGCGGGTTCGCCCCCTCCGGCACGCAGACCACCGCCGGGCGCCCGAACAGGCGGGCGGCCCGGGCCACGGCCAGGCCATGGTTGCCGGCGCTCGCCGTCACCACGCCACCCGTGTTCCCGCTGTCAGCCAGCGCCTGCAGCTTGACCAGGGCGCCCCGGATCTTGAAGGTCCGGATCGGGGTGAAGCAGTCCAGCTTGAGGAGCACCTCGGTCCCGAGGCGAGCGCCCAGGCGGGGCGCCCCGATCAGCGGGGTCGCCGGGAAGTACCGGCGCACGATCGCTTCCGCGGCACGCAGTTCGGCCAAGGTCGTCATGCTAGGAGTTCCCCCTGGTCAGAGTAAGCACGACCCGCTTTTCGCCCACCAGCGTGCCGGCGTGGTTCTTGATCAGTTGATTGCGGTAGCGCCCCATGGCCGCCGCATCCTGCTCGGTCAGCAGACCCAGCTGCTCCATGATCGCCACCACCATCTGATGGCGGACCTCGGTATTCCCGTCCTCCGCCTTGACCGCGATGCCAATCCCGCCCGTGATGCCCAGGTCGCGCAGGACCGGCGAGGCGGCAACGGCCTCAGGCAGGGCGCCCACGCAGTAAACGCCCTCGGCCCCGCTCTTGGCGACGAACCGCTGGCCCGGCAGGGTCATGATCTCCGTGCAGATGCGCTTCTTACCCGCCACGTTGTGCGGGAAGGTCCGCATGGCATCACGGAAGCGGCGCCCGGCCTCCTCCTTGCCCGCGGGCATGGTTGCCGGCTCGGCGAGCCTTGCGAAGGCGTACGCCATGTTGTGCAGCGGCAGCCCGAAGACCGGCACCCCGCAGCCATCCACCCCAATGGCGATCTGCTCGGGCGCCAGCCCGACCACATCCGCCACGTTGGCCAGAATCAGCTTCTGCAGCTCCGAGTTCGGGTCAAGGTAGGTATCCAGCGGCAGCCCCAGGTGCTTGGCCAGAGCCAGCATCCCCGTATGCTTGCCCGAGCAGTTGTTGTGGATCGCCCGGGGCTCCTGCCCGGCCTGCACCAGCGCTTCAGCGCTCTCCCGGTCGTAGGGGGCGTGCACGCCGCACCGCAGCAGATCCTCCGAGAGCCCGGCCCGCCGCATCGCATCGGCGACCGTTTCGACATGCACAGCCTCACCGTTGTGCGAGGCACTGAACATCGCCAGGTGCTGGGGACCGAAGCCGAAGGCATCCGCGGCGCCCGTCAGCACGATTGGCATCGCCTGGATAGGCTTGGCCGAAGAGCGCCAGAAGGTCGCCTTCCCCGCATCCCCCACCGAAAAGAGCAGCCGCCCCTGAGCGTCCACAACGGCAGCATCGCCACGGTACATGTTCTCGACCAGCGGACCCCGGGTCCACTCTACGACAACGGCTGGCATAGCTGTACCCCTCCTGGTGATTAGCGCTTACAGGCATCCACAAAGGCACGGAAGACTACATCAAAGCTATATGCCTTGGCGGTAAAGTTCTCCGGGTGCCACTGGACCGACAGTGCAAACTTGTGGGCCGGGTTCTCCATGCCCTCGTTCACGCCATCAGGCGAAACTGCGTTCTCCACCCAGCCGGGGGGAACATCCTTGACGGACTGGTGATGGCGGGTGTTTACGCGAGCAGTCCCGCCGATCAGACCCTCCAACCGCGTGCCGCCGACCACAGCGACCTCGTGCGCCTCATGGTTGCGGGGAATCACCACCTGCTGGTGATTGATCTTCCCGGGCAGCTGCGCAGGGATGTCCTGGTAGAGCGTCCCGCCGAAGGCGACGGCCAGCACCTGGTGGCCACGACAGATGCCGAAGACCGGCATGTCCCGCTCTAGAGCAAGGCGGGCCAGGGCCAGTTCCGTAGCGTCCCGCTCCGGCTCAATCGACCCGCACTGCGGGTGGATCTCCTCGCCGTAGAGCCCCGGGTGAATGTCGGCGCCGCCCGACAGCAGCAGCCCGTCGATGCGGTCGAGGATCTCTGCGGCCTGCTCCACGGTTTCGATGAAGGGAAGCAGCACCGGGATGCCCCCGGCGTTCTGGACAGCCCGGAAGTAGTCGCGCGTGTTGTAGACCCAGTCCCGGCCCTGCTCCGCGTCCTTGTACGGGGCTGCGGTAATCCCAATCAACGGCCTCATGCTGCGGGACCTCCTACCGTAGTTGAAATATCGGCACACGAAATATGTGGGCGGACAAAACCCGGGAACCTGGGGCTCCCGGGCATCTGTCCATCGGTGACGGTTCTCCCTTACAGCTCCTTCAGTCCGAGGCTGATCATAAGCGCCTCGTCGACCTGCTTCATGATCTCGCCGCCCAGGTGGGTCACCCGTTCGCGCAGTCGGCGTTTGTCGATGGTGCGAATCTGCTCCAGCAGAATCACGGAGTCGCGCTCGAGGCCGTACGTCTCACCGTTTAGCTCTACATGGATAGGGAGTTTCGCTTTTTCGATTTGAGAAGTGACGGCGGAGACGATTACCGTAGGGCTGTACTTGTTCCCGATGTCGTTCTGCAGGACCAGAACGGGTCGAACTCCACCCTGCTCGGAGCCGATCACAGGGCTGAGGTCGGCGTAGAACACATCGCCCCGACGGATATTGAGTGGTCTGCTCATTTCCCCCGGGACCCGCCTCGGGACACGGGTCCCTGCTCAAAGAGCGGACCCTCCTCGGCCAGAGTCAGGTTGATGCGCGCCATAGACTTATAGCCGCGCTTCAGCTGCTCCCGCATGTCCCGTTTCTTCCTTTCCGCGACGTAAATGCGCATAGCCTCCAAAATCAGGGCGTTGCGCTGGGAGCGCTCCATGGCTACCAGACCATCCAGATCGCGTAACAGGGTATCGGGAACGGAGAGCACGATGCGTTTGGTCGAAGCCATGGAGGCACCTCCTGAAGTAGAGGCTTCCCTAACTATTCTATACGCTCAGTCATTGAATGGTCAAAGCTAGGATGCCCTACTTTAGCCGTTCTCCATCCTTCCAATAGACACGGGGGACCCGCTTGCTGATGGCGCAGACCACCTCGTAGTTGATGGTCCCGACCGTGTGTGCAATATCCGCCGCAGTAATTTGCTCGCCGCCCTGCTCGCCCAGGAGCACCACCTCATCGCCCACCTTCGCCTCGAGGTCGTCGGGGAGGCGGACCATGGTCTGATCCATGCAGACCCGGCCAATGACCGGGCACCGGCGCCCGCCCACCAGCACCTCGCCCCGGTTGGAGTTGAGCCGGAAGTAGCCGTCGGCGTACCCCACGGGCAGGCTGGCGATGCGCTCCCGCCCTGCAGCACGGTACGTGGATCCATAGGACACGGGGGTCCCGGGCTCCACGGTCTTGAGCATGCCAATGCGGGTCTTCCAGGTGAGAGCGGGCTTCAACTGCACCGGCCAGGCCACCGCCGGGTCCGGGGCGAGGCCGTAGATGGCGATGCCCGCCCGGACCATGTCGAGGTGCCCTGCCGGGTGGAGCATCAGCCCGGCGCTGTTGCAGGCGTGGCGGAACTTCGGCGTGAAGCCGGCTTCCCGGAGCCCGGCAAGGGCCTCCGAGAACCGGGCAATCTGAGTCGCTGCGTAGTCATTGTCGGGCTCGTCGGCGGTGGCAAGGTGCGTAAAGACACCTTCCAGCTCGATCTGCGGGAAGGCCTTGGCCGCCTTCACGAACTCCACCAGCCCCTCAGGGCGCACGCCGATGCGCCCCATGCCCGTGTCGACCTTGACATGCACCGGAACCTGGCGCATGAGCGCCCGGCCCCACTGGGCCAGCGCCTGGACCAGGTCCAGGTGGAAGACCGTCGGGTGCAAATCATAGAGCACCACGGTGTCGGCCTGAATCGGCGGAATGTAGCCCAGCACGAGGATAGGCGCCGTGAGACCTGCCTTGCGCAGGTCGACCCCCTCCTCCAACGTCGCCACGGCCAGCCAGGTGGCGCCTGCCTCTAGCGCAGTGCGCGCAACCGGAACCGCTCCATGGCCGTATCCATCTGCCTTAACGACGGCCATAAACTGCGCGTCCGGAGCGAGCCTGCGTAGCTCTGTAACATTATGCCGGATGTTGTCGAGATTGACCTCCGCCCACGTGGGCCGGAGTCTGGCCGCTTCCATAGCGCTGCCCCCTAGCCCCAAAACTCTTCTAGATGATCGGGCAAGCCCTTGCGCAGATCATGCTGGACCCGGGGCAGTTCGGCCGCCAGGTCACCCGCCAGGATGCCGTCGTGGCCCATGCGCTCGGCGAGCCGATCGCCCGCCAGCCCGTGCATGTAGGCGCCCACGGTGGCCGCCTCCAACGCCCCGAGCCCCTGTGCCAAAAGCCCCGCGATGATGCCGGTCAGCACGTCGCCGGAACCGCCGGTCCCCAGAGCACGGCTGCCGGTGGGGTTGATCCACACGAAGCCCTCCGGGTCGGAAATCAGGGTATAGGCGCCCTTCAGCAGGACGACGCACTTGGTCGCGTGAGCGGCGGCCCGCACGGCGGCGAACCGGTCGCCCATCACATCCTCCACGCTGATGCCCAGCAGGTGAGCCATTTCGCCGGGATGGGGCGTCAGGATGACCGGCACCGGCGCCTGACTGAGTAGCCCCGGCTGACCGGAGTAGGCCTTGATGGCGTCCGCGTCGATCACCAGGGGCGCCGGCGAGGCCGAGACGACCTTGCGCACGAACGCCTGGGTCTCCGGGTCGGTGCCCAGGCCGGGACCGACCGCCAGTGCATCCGCGCGGGCGGCCTTCACGAGGAATGGTTCCGCCGCAGCCGCTGCGAATCCTCCCTCAGCGGACTCCTCGAAGGCCAGGGTTGTAAACTCGGGCCGCAGCCCGGCTACCACAGGTTGAGACGACTGCGGAGCCGCTACGGTTACCAGGCCGGCGCCCGACCGCAGCGCCGCTTCGCCTGCGAGGGCCGCCGCGCCGGTCATGCCGCGGGAGGCGGCAGCCACGAGTACCTTGCCGCGGGTGCCCTTGTGGGCGTTGCGGCTGTAGTTGGGCAGCCAGCCGCGCACGTCGGCCGCCCGGGTGAGTTCCACGGAGATGCGTTCCGCATCAATCGCAGCCTCTGCGAGGCCAATGTCGGCGACGATTACACGCCCCGCCAGGTCGGCGCCGGGGAACTGGAACAGGCCCAGCTTCGGCAGCCCAAAGGTGACGGTGTAGTCCGCCGAGACCGCCGGCCCTTCGGCACGGCCCGTGTCCGTGGCGATGCCCGACGGCATGTCGACCGCCAACACGGGGCGGCCGGCGGCGTTGATCAGCTTGATCGCTTCCGCCGCGAGGCCCTTGGCCGAACCGACCACGCCGGTGCCCAGCACGGCGTCGACGATCAGGCCGGCGTCCTGGAGCGCTTCTGCCGCCTGGGCGGGGATCAAAATCGGCACGCCGTAGGAGCGCGCGGAGTGCAGCGCTGCGGCGGCGTCGGGCGGCAGGTCGTCGAAGGAGGACCACACGACCGCGGAGACCGGAATGCCCCAGTGCTTCAACCAGCGGGCGGCCACCAGGCCGTCGCCGCCGTTGTTGCCCTTACCACATACTACGACGACGGGGCCGGGATGCTGCTCGGAGAGACGGCGGGCCACCACGGCTACCTGCCGGCCCGCAACCTCCATTACCAGCTGGGAAGGAAGGCCGAACCTGTCAAACACCCGGTTCTCAATGGAGCGCATCTGGTCTCCGGAAACGACTTTCACTTAACCGCCACCACCTGTGCCAAGGCATATTCTTTGCAGTGCGAGAGGGAGACGTGGAGTTTGGTGACGCCCTGCTCCCGGGCGATCTCGGCGAGTCGGCCGCCCAGGCGGATGGAGGGTTTGCCCAACGGGTCGTTGATCACTTCAATGTCGGTCCACTTGACCTCCCGGAGACCGGTCCCCAGCGCCTTCAGCACCGCCTCCTTCGCAGCGAAGCGGGCCGCCAGCCGGCGGACCCTGTGCTCTCCGGCGCCGCAGTACGCCACCTCGCCAGGGGTGAACATGCGGGCCAAAAAACGATCGGCATGGCGCTGCAGCGTCTGCTCGATCCGGGATACCTCAATGATGTCCACACCGGTGCCAAGGATCACAGGGATCTCTCCTCTCCCCAGCCGTGCACGGCCTTCTCTTGCTCCAGGCGCCAGAGGAAGGCCAGGACCTCGGCCACGGCCGCGTACAGCTCCGGGGGAACAGTAGCCCCCAGTTCGAGCTTGACCAGGGCGTTGGCCAGCGGATGATCCTTGTGGATGGGAATCTCGTGCTGATTCGCCAGCTTGATCAGCGACTCGGCGAGGGCCCCGCGCCCGGTGGCAATCACCCGGGGCGCCTCGTCCTTCGCTTTATCATACCCGAGGGCCACGGCGACCTTCGGGGGAGTTCGCTTTTGCTCGGACACCGCAGCACCTCGCTTTACATCCGCCGATTGAGACGGCCCGACTCCTCGGGCCGAACGGGCTCCACGGGCTCGCCCGGCATGGGCTGACGGGCGCCGAGCCTGGTTTCCGTAAATCCCGCTTCGTTCAGACGCTGCTGAAGCTCCGGCAGGTGCTGTTCGACGGCCAGACGGCTTTCGGCAGCCACGGCCGTGAAGAGCGCTGTCAGGGAGGTCGAGGCTGCGTCCATGGTGACCTGGATGGGACCAAGCCCGGGCGTCTCCCAGAAGATGCGCACCTGGTGGACGGGCCCCGCCTTGCCGCGGGACCTCTTGGGGCTCTCCTCCTGGACGTGCAGCTGGGCCCAGGCCTGCCCGCCCTGTGGCAGGGGGATCGGTAGCCATAGGATTTGCGGCTGACCCGGTTGGGTCTGCGGCTGGGCTGCTACCTCCGGCAGGGGCGCCGGGGTGGCGGGCAGCTGCACGGGTGCGGCTGTTGCCGGGGGTTGGGCGCCCTGAGTTTGGGCTACCGGAGTCTGGGCTACCGGAGTCTGGGCTACCGGAGTCTGGGCTGCCGGAGCCTGGGCCGCCGGAGCCTGGGCCGCCGGAGCCTGGGCCGCCGGAGCCTGGGCCGCCGGAGCCTGGGCCGCCGGAGCCTGGGCCGCCGGAG
>JBOZRQ010000046.1:0-303692 GCA_050789255.1 Symbiobacteriaceae bacterium | reverse complement strand
GGTGGCGCCGGGATGACCAGCAGCCTCGGCGCTGGCTACGGCGCCGCGGGTTACGGCGGTGGCGCCGGGATGACCAGCAGCCTCGGCGCTGGCTTCGGCGCTGCCGGCGCCGGCCTGGGCAGCTCGGCCGCTGGCGCCTTCGGTGCCGGTGCCACCAGCAGCGTCCTGCCCTCGGTCAGCTCGGGCGACGCTGCGCAGAAGAACGCCCAGGCCATGGGCGGCGCTGCAGGCCTCGGCGCCTACGGCGGCGGCTCCACCTCCGGTCAGTAAGAAACACGGGGTTCCGACGCCTGGCGTCGGAACCCCGCTTCTTTATAGGCCCAATCCCACGAGAATCCCGATGATCACAATCGCGGGCAGCATATTGGCCACCTTGATCTCGGTAGCGCCCACCAGGTTCAGGCCGAGCCCCACCACCAGCAGCCCCCCCGTGGCGCCAACCTCGGCGATGATCGGCTGGGAAAGGACCTGGCTGATCCAGGAGGCGCCCAGCGTCAGACCGCCCTGGTAGATCAGGATCGGCACCGCTGCCAGCATGACGCCGGGACCCATGACCGAGCCGAACATGATGGCGGCCACCCCGTCCAGCACCGCTTTGGCGTACAGGATCGAGGGGTCCCCGGTCAGGCCGTCCTGGATCGACCCGGTAATGGTCATCGCCCCGACGCAAAAGAGCAGCGTGGTCTGGACAAAGGCTTTGGCGAAGCCGTCCCGCTTGGTGGCCGGCCAGCGCTCCAGCTTGGCGGCGAGCCCCTGCAGCCGGTCGTCGATCTTTGCGAGCTCCCCGACGACCGTGCCCACGGCCAGAGCGACCAGCACCAGGATCATATTCTTGATTGGCCAGGACATCTGCAGGCCGATCAGCATGGTCCCGAGCCCCAGCGCCTGCATGGTGGATTTGCGGACATTCTCGGGAACGCTCGGGATCACAAAGCTACCGAGCGCCCCACCAATCACAACGGTAGCTGCGTTCACCAGGGTGCCAAGACCGACCACGACGGTAACCTCCAATAGCGATTAAGCTGCAACTGTAGCTTCGTTTCTGGGCCGCTCGCGCAGCCATAGGCTAAGAATGGTAGCGACGACCAGGGCGCCGGCGCCCGCTAAGAACGAACTCTGGTAGCCGCCGGTTAGGTCCCGGAGCACGCCGGGGGCAAAGGCGCCCAGGGCGGAGCCAATCTGGTGGCTGAGGGATACGAGGCCGTACACCAGGCCCACGTTGTTACTGCCGAACAGGTCGGCCGACAGGCTGATGGTGGGCGGCACCGTCGAGAAGTCGACTAGGCCGTAGACCACGGAGAAGACCAGCAGCGCCTCCGGGCTCTTGACCGTCATCAGGAAGAGAAAGGTCAGGCCGCGCACCCCATAGAGGAAGGCCAGGAGATAGCGCCTGGGGATCCGGTCGGAGAGGTAGCCCGAGATCATTACCCCGGCGCTGTTGAAGGTGGCGAGAACAGCGACGGCCAAGGCGGTGGAAGCCTGCGGCAGGTGGCTGTCGTGGGCGAAGGGGACCAGGTGGGTGTCGATCAGGCCGGTGGTGGTAATCCCGCAGACGAAGTACGGGATGGCCAGCCACCAGAAGTTTGCGCTCTTCAGCACCTGTCCTAGCCCACCCCAGTCGGCGGCGGGCATTTTTGTTGCCGGCGCGGCTTCGACCGCCTCACTGCCGTAAGGCAGCATGCCAACGGCGGCCGGGGACGGCTTGAGCAGCCAGTAGACGAAGGGCGCCAGCACGGCCAGTCCCACCGCGTAGACGATGACTGTGTACCGCCAGCCCAGGGAGTCGTTCAGAAAGATGGCGGCCGGGGCCAGGGTCATCTGCCCGACGGAGGAGGCCATGGAGACGATCGCCAGGGCCAGGCTGCGCCGGGCGCCGAACCAGCGGGCCACCGCGACCGAGCCCGGGACCTGGGAGACCCCGGCGAAGCCCATGGAGGCGACCAACCCGAAGGCGGCGCCCACCATCCATACGTTCATGCCGAAGTACGAGAGGGTCAGGCCAGCTGCCACCATGAGCATGCTGCCGGCCAGCACGCCCCCGGGTCCGCCCCGGTCGGCCCACCGGCCCACCACCGGCTGCGAAAGCCCGTAGACCACAAAGCTGATGGTCCCAATCAAACTCGTAACGCTGCGGCCCACCCCGAACTCATGCTCCCAGTGGGGGATGAAGGAACCGAAGGCCAGGCGGACGCCGGTGCCCGTGGCAATCGCCACGAAAGCCAACAACAGGATGAACCAAGCATAATGAATGCGCCGCACACTGCCCCTCCTCGCCAAAACGATGCCCTACTTCTTCCACCCCTCCCCCGCCGCTACCTGCTTGATGGAGGGCGCGCGTGGAAACACGAAAGCCTCCGACCTTAGCCGGAGGCAAAACGCAGTAGGGCGGCCTTACGCCGACACCTTGAAGCAGGCGATCCAGTGCCCCGCCCCCACCTCCTTCAGCGGCGGCTCCTGCTCCGCACACTCCGGCCCTGCGACCGGGCACCGCGTCCGGAAGCGGCACCCGCTGGGCGGGTTCATCGGGCTTGGCACATCGCCGGTAAGGATGATCCGCTCCCGGCGCCCCTCCACATCGGGATCGGCGATCGGAATCGCTGAGAGCAGTGCCTGGGAGTACGGGTGCAAGGGCCGATCGTAAAGTTCGCCCGAGGTGGCAATCTCCACGATCTTGCCGAGGTACATGACCGCCACCCGGGTGGAGATGTGCTTGACCATGGACAGGTCGTGGGCGATGAACAGGTAGGTCAGCCCCAGCCGGGCCTGGAGGTCCTCCAGCAGGTTTACCACCTGCGCTTGGATCGACACGTCCAGGGCGGAGATGGGCTCATCGCAGATCACCAGGTCGGGGTCGAGCGCGAGCGCCCGGGCGATGCCCACCCGCTGCCGCTGGCCCCCCGAAAACTCGTGCGGATACCTCCCGGCATGCTCACGGTTCAGGCCCACCAAGCGCAGCAGCTCCAACACCCGCTCCCGCCGTTCCGCCTTTGAGCCCACGCCATGGTTGCGCAGCGGCTCATCGATGATGTCGCTCACCGTCATGCGGGGGTTCAGGCTGGCGTACGGGTCCTGGAAGATCATCTGCATGCGGCGGCGGTACGGCGCCAGCTCCGGTTCGGGCAGCCCGGCGATATCCTTCCCGTCGATCCGGACCTCACCGGCGGTGGGGTTGTACAGGCGAATGATCGCCCGCCCGGCGGTAGTTTTGCCGCAGCCCGACTCGCCGACCACCCCCAAGGTCTCGCCCTTGTGCACCTCGAAGCTGATGCCGTCGACGGCTTTCAGATGGACCGGCTTGCGCAGAAACCCGCCGCCAATCGGGAAATGCATCTTCAAATCCTTGACCTGCAGCATCACGCCCCCTCCTTCTCGAAGGCCACCTTCGGCGCCAGCGGGTGGGTCAGCCAGCAGGCGGTTTCGTGGCCCTCGCCCACCCGGGTCAGCACCGGCGGGTGCTGGGTGCAGACCGCCATGGCGTGGGGGCAGCGGGGAGCGAATCGGCAGCCCGCAGGCGGTGCGAGCAGGTCGGGCGGCTGGCCGGTGATCGGGAGCAGCCGATGCTTCTCGCCGCTGTCGAGCCGGGGCACCGAGCGCAGCAGCCCCCAGGTGTAAGGGTGGGTCGGCTCGTAGTAGATCTGCCGGACCGTGCCGGTCTCGGCGATCTTGCCGCCGTACATGACGATGACCCGGTCGGCCATGCCCGCCACCACGCCCAGGTCGTGGGTAATCAGGATCACCGCCGTGCCGAGGCGCTTGCGCAGCCCCTTGAGCAGCTCCATGATCTGCGCCTGGATCGTCACATCGAGTGCGGTGGTGGGCTCGTCGGCGATGATCAGCTTGGGGTCGCAGGCCAGGGCGATGGCGATCATCACCCGCTGGCGCATGCCCCCGGAGAACTCATGCGGATACTGCCGGAGGCGGGCGCCCGGATTCGGAATGCCCACCATGGAAAGCAACTCCAATGCCCGCTTCTCCGCTTCTCGCTGGTTCATCCCCATGTGCCAGCGCAGGGACTCCATGATCTGCTCGCCCACGGTCAGCACCGGGTTGAGCGATGTCATGGGGTCCTGAAAGATCATGGAGAGCCGGCCGCCCCGCAGCCGCTGCCACTCACGCTCGCTCTTGGTGAGCAGCTCCTCGCCGTCGAAGCGGATCGAGCCGCCGTTCACGCGACCGGGCTCGGTGATCAGGCCCATAATGGAGAGTGAAGTGACGCTTTTGCCGCACCCGGACTCGCCCACCAGGGCCACGACCTCGCCCTCACCCACCGTGAAGCTGACGTTGTCCACCGCCTTCACCACCCCGGCGCGGGTGTGGAAGGCGGTCTGCAGATTCTTGACCTCCAGCAGGGTCTTCAATCGCATCTCCCCCTTTACTGGCGGATGCGCGGGTCCAGGGCGTCCCGCATGCCCTGCCCGAGGAACTGGAAGGCCAGCAGGGTAGCGCCGATCGCCACGGCCGGGTAGAAGAGCAGGTGCGGATAGGATCGGATCGCCGTGAGCGCTTCGGAGGCCATGACGCCCCACGAAGCCATGGGCGCCGAAATTCCGAGCCCGATGAAGCTCAGGAACGACTCGAAGAAGATCGCCGTGGGGATGCCCACTGTCAGGGTGACCAGGATCGGCCCCATGGCGTTAGGGATCAAGTGCCGCAGCATAATGGTGAGCGGCCGGGTGCCCATGGTGCGGGCGGCGAGCACGTACTCCCGCTCCTTGAGCGCCAGCACCTCGCCCCGCACCACCCGGGCCATGCTGAACCAGCCCGTGCCGCCGATGACGATCAGAATCGTGGTGAGGCCCGGCTTGAAGACCTGGGTGAGCAGGATCAGGTACAGCAGCTCCGGGATGGCCGAGACCACCTCCAAAGCCCGCATCATTAGATTGTCGACCTTGCCGCCGTAGAACCCCGAGATTGCCCCGTACATCACCCCGACCACCAGCGAGATCAGCGTGGAGGCGAAGCCGACGGTCAGCGAGATGCGGGCGCCGTACAGCAGCCGGACAAAGACGTCGCGCCCGAGGTTGTCCGTCCCCATAAGGTGCTCCCGGGAGGGCTCGGCGAAGGTCTTGAGCAGGTTCTGGGCCGAGTAGGATCCGCCGTGGATGATCGGCCCGAAGACGGCCGTCAGGGTGATGATGGTGACGGCCACGAGGCCGGTCATGCCGATCGGGTGCCGGCGGAGTTTGACCCAGGAATCCTGCCAGAAGGTCCGGCTGGGCCGGCCCGCCTGCTGCGCCGCCTCGCCCTCGGGGCCCAGGCGCCGGAAGTCGCCAGGCGACAGGTAGAGCGATGACACGGTACCCCTCCCTTAATCGGCGATTTTGATGCGCGGGTCGACCAGCACGTAAGCCAGGTCGACAATCAGGTTGAAAGCCACAATCAGCATGGCGTAGAAGACCGTGACCCCCATGATCACCGTGTAGTCCCGGTTGGCGATGCTGGTCACGAACTCACCGCCCAGCCCCGGGATGGCGAAGATGCGCTCCACCACCAGCGAGCCGGTCAGAATCCCAGCTGCCAGCGGCCCCAGCACGGTGATGAGCGGCATGACGGCGTTGCGCAGGGCGTGCTTGAGGATCACGGTGAGCCGGGGCAGGCCCTTGGCCTTCGCCGTGCGGATGTAGTCCTGGCTGATCACCTCCAGCATGCTGGAGCGCACCAGCCGGGCAAAGAAGGCCGCTGGTAGGAAAGACAGGGCGATCACCGGCATCACCATGGAGCGCCACCCGTCCTCCCACAGGGCGACCGGAAGCAGCTTCAGCTTGACCGCCAGGAAGTACTGCAGCACCGTCCCGATGATGAAGCCGGGCTGGGAGATGCCCAGCGTGGTGATGGCGGTGACCAGGTTGTCCGGCCACTTGTTGCGGTTCAGTGCAGCGACGATGCCCATGGGGATGCCCGCCACCAGCGCCACGACCAGGGCGGCGCCCCCCAGGACGGCGCTGACGGGGAAGCCTTTGTTAATGATGTCGTTGACGGTGCGGGTGGCGTAGCGGAACGAGGGGCCCAGGTCCCACCGGGCGACGTTGCCCAGGTGGTCGATGTACTGCTTCCAGATGGGGTCGTCCAGGTGGTAGCGTTTGTGCAGGTTGGCGACCACCGCTTCGGGCAGCTGCTTCTCCTGGGTGAACGGGTCGCCGGGGATGGCGTGCATCATGACGAACGTGAGCGTGGCGATGATCCACAGTGTGAGGAGTCCGGAGATCAGGCGCCGGCCAATAAACCGAACCAAGCGAAGCTCCCCCCTTGCCCCTGGCGGGTGCAACGACGGCCGGAGGCACGCGGGATTTGGCGCACCTCCGGCCGTGTTGGCTAGCCAGGCTACTTCACGTCGGCGCCCTTCAGGTCCATGATGCCCAGCGGGTTCCGGAAGACCCCGGTGACGTTCTCCTTTTGGAGGTAGAGGTTGACGTAGTAGTAGATCGGCATGATCGGCATGTCGTTAATCAAAATCTCCTCCGCCTTCTTCATGTTGTCAAAGCGAACCTTGGCGTCGGTGGTCTTTTTGGTGTCGGCGATCAGCTTGTCGTACTGCGTGTTGGACCAGAAGGAGTCGTTATTGCCGCCGTCGGTCACGTAGAGGTCCATGTAGGTCATGGCGTCGAGGTAGTCGCCGTACCAGCCGGCGCGGGCGATCTGGTAGTCGCCCTTATGGCGCTTGTCGAGCACGACCTTCCACTCGGTGTTCTGCATGGTGACGTTGATGCCGAGGTTCTGCTTCCACATCTCCTTGATCGCCTCGCCGACGGCCTTGTGGCCCTCGTCGGTGTTGTAGAGGAAGGTCACCGCGGGGAAGCCCTTACCGTCCGGGTAGCCGGCCTCGGCGAGCAGCTTCTTGGCCTCGGCCACATCCTCCTTGAACATGGCCTCCCGACCGGCGCGGAAGTCCTTGCCGGCGTCGTCCGGGGAGCCCGGGGCTACGAAGGCGAATGCAGGAACCTGACCGCCGCGGGTGACGTTCTCGACGATGGCCTTGCGGTCGATGGCCATGGAGAGAGCCTTGCGCACCTTCGGGTTGTCGAAGGGCTTGACCTTGTTGTTGAACAGGTAGTAGTAGGTCCCGTAGGACGGGGCCTTCTTCAGCTTGCCCTCCTTGGTGAGGCGGGCCAGTTCAGCGGGGGGCGGGGACTCGATGATGTCGACCTGGTCGCTCTCCCACATGTTGAGGGCGGTGGCCTTCTCCTCGACCATGTAGTAGATCAGCTTGTCGACCTTGACGTTGGCGGCATCCCAGTAGTTGGGGTTCTTCTCCATGACCAGTTGCTTCTTGGGCTCCCAGGCTGTCAGCTTGTACGGGCCGTTGGAGACATACGAGGCGGCCTTGGTGGCCCAGTCCTTATCTGCGGTGACGACCTTCTTGTTGACGGGGTGCAGGGTCGGGAAGGCGGTCAGGGCGATGAAGTACGGGGTGGGCGCCTCCAGGGTGACCTCCAGGGTTTTGGCGTCGACCGCCTTGACACCGAGGGCCTTCATGGCAGCGTCGATCTTCGAGGTGGCGTCGGCGGCGTCGGTCTTGATGGCGTTGAGCGCCTCGCCGCCCTTGATGTAGTACAACTGATAGGCGTACTCGGACGCGGTGCGCGGATCGAGCGCCCGCTGCCAGGAGTACACAAAGTCTTCAGCGGTGATCGGGTCCCCGTTGGACCACTTCAGCCCGTCGCGGAGGGTAAAGACGTATTTCAGGCCGCCGTCCTTCTCCTCCCAGTTGACGGCCAGCCCCTTCTCGGTGCCCTTCTCGGTGATGCGCACGAGGCCCTCGAACATCTGGTTCTCGGCGGAGAAGGCGGCGAGGTCGGTCATAAGGGCCGGGTCGAGGTAGCGCGGATCGGCGCCCATGTTGTACCGAATGACCTTTTCCGTCTTGGCGTCGGGCTTCTTATCGTCGCCGGACTGGGTCTCTTTCTTTGTAGCGCAGCCGGCGAGGATTCCCATGGCCAGCACCGCCACCAGGAATACCGATATACTCCTTCGGAACACTGACATACCCCCTGTGTCTTCCAGAAATTCCTTACCCAGACGGAATTACTATTTCTAATCTTGGAGGGGTATCACCCTTTGCGCTGGCAGGAGATCTCATCGTGTGGTTACGCGCGAAAAACCCCGATCTTGTCGATCGGGGGTGGAGGCGTTTTTTACCGCAGATTACGCAGATTTATATGATTACACAGATTGTAATAAATTTTTTTGGCATGAATCATTACGGCGATCCAGGTAATCTGCGTAATCTGTAAAATCTGCGTAATCTGCGGTAAGTTCCCGTCGCCCTAATTTCCGGTAGGAGGCACAGTGGCGCCCTTCCAGGCTTTCATGCCGCCGGCCATGGACTTCACGTTTTGGAAGCCCTTCATGGTCATGTAGACGGCGGCGTCGACGGTGCGGACGCCGCTGGCGCAGACCAGGACGAGCTCCTGCTCCTTGTCGACGGTGTCCAGCTGGGTCAGGAGGAACGGGCGCATGGACGCAAGGCGGGCGCCGGGGATTACACCGGACATTTGCCACTCGAAGGGCTCGCGGATGTCGATCACGTGAAGCTGCTCGCCCGCCTCTAGGCGGCGCTTCACCTCTTCGGCTGAAATCTCTTTGACCTGGTACTGTCCGAACGGATTGGACAAGGTGCTCCCTCCCGGGTCGATTAGGTCTTGGGCCGGCTGAGCCCCTGGAGCAAGGCGCCGGCGTCCAGGTTTTCGGGGTTCAGCTGGATGGCCTGTTGCAGTGCAGAGCGGGCGGCGGCCTCATCGCCCAGGGCCAGGTGCGCCTGGGCCAGGGTGGTAAGCACGCTGGAGCGCCACGGACTGCCGTAGGTCTCCGGGTAGGCCAGGGCCAGCTTGATCGCGGTGTCCGCCGCCTTGGCCGCCCGCTCGGGCTGGTCGGTCACCAGGTGGAGTTGCGACCACATGACCTGCAGGCCCGCCAGGTCGCTCGGGCTGCTCACCTGGAAGAGGGTGTTCAGCTCTGCCTCCGCCTGGGCGGGGTCGCCGCCTGCAAGAAAGGCGTAGTAGAGCTCCCGGTGGACCTGCGAGCTATACGGATTGGCTTTCAGTAAGGGCCGGGCGGCTTGCAGGGTCCCCTCGGGTCCTTCAGCTTCGTTCAGCCGAGCCATGGCGGGGTTGAGCACCGCCACGCCCCAGCGCCCGTCCTTGCGGTGGACGTAGTAGGCGAAGTCCGCCAGCCGGTTCCGCTGGCCCTCCCGGCTGATCGAGGTGATGTCGTAGACGACGATGCGCGCCCAATCCTCCGCCACCATGGTTACCTTGCCCACCCGCTGCCACTCCAGCCGCGGGAACTGCCCGTAGTAGCCCACGAACTCCTGCTGGCTGTAGAGCGCCTGGGAGGGGCCGGAGAGGTAGGTGTAGGCCCGGGCCAGGTCGCCGGCCCGCCGGCCCTCCAGGTAGCCCAGGAGAGCCGATTTGGCGGCGGTTTGCGCCTGCTCGGCACTGGCCGCCTGGGAGCGAGTCCGGGCGCCGCATCCGGCCAGCAGAACCGTCGCGATGATCAGAAGCGCCGCCATCGACCACCGAACTCTCGCCACGGATTCACCGCCCCTTATATCACTTTTGCGTTAGCAAAGAGTATTCAGGAGGGGGCGGCGGGAATCCTTCAGACCCTTACTATTCAGCTTTCAGCGAACGCCCGCCGAATCGTGCGGTCGAAAACGTCGACCAGCCGGTCCGCCTCGGCGTCGGTCAGGACCAGCGGCGGGGTAATGTTCAGGGTGTCCCGGTAGGGCGCCACCCCGGTGATCACGCCCTCCTCGAAGCAGAGGGCCTCCACGGTGAAGGCGACGCCTGGCTTGCGCCCCTTGCTCGCCCGGTCAGTCACCAGCTCGATCCCGACCATCAGCCCCTTGCCCCGCACCTCGGCGATGTGCGGGTTGCCCTTCGCCCGCAGGGCCTCCATGAAGCGGGCGCCCACCTCGGCGGAACGCCGGGCCAGGTTCTCCCGCTCGTAGATCTCGATGTTGGCCAGGGCCACCGCACAGGCCACCGGGTGGCCGGCGTAGGTGAAGCCATGGGTGAAGGGCAGGTCGGCATCGGCAATCGTTTGGACCACCCGCTCGTGCATCAGGACGGCGCCCAGCGGCAGGTAGCCGCTGGTGAGTCCCTTGGCGGTGCAGACCATATCGGGCACGGCGCCGAAGTGCTCGACGGCCCAGGTGGTGCCGGTACGGCCAAAGCCTGTCATCACCTCGTCGGCGATCCAGAGGATCCCGTACTTGTCGCAGATCGCCCGGATGTGTCGGAAGTAGTCATCGGGCGGCACGATCGTCCCGCCGACGCCCAGGATCGGCTCGGCCAGGAATGCGGCCACGGTCTCCGGCCCCTCCCGCAGGATACGCTCCTCCAGCAGTGCTGCGTACCGGGCGCCCGCCTCGGGGTCATCGTAGCCCCACGGTCCCTCAAAGCGATCCGGCGCCGCGATATGTATGAAGCCCTCCACCAGCGGCCCGAACAGCTCCTTGTGCATCGCCATGCCCGTCGCCGAGAGGGCGCCCATCGTATTGCCGTGGTAGCCCTGGAGCAGGCAGATGATCTTGTCCCCCTGCGGGCGCCCCTGCGCCCTCTGGAAGAGTCTTGCCGCCTTCGCCGCGCTCTCCACCGCCTCAGCCCCGCCCAGGGTGAAGAAGACCTTCGTGAGCCCCTCCGGCGCGATGGCCGCCAGCTTTGCCGCCAGCCGGACCGCCGCATCGTTGCTGAAGTTGAAGTAGGTATGGTAGTACATCAGCTGCTCCATCTGCTTGGCAGCCACCTGCGCAATCTCCTTGCGCCCATACCCGATATTGACCAGCCCCAGCCCGCCCTGCGCATCCAAAAACGCCCGGCCCTCGGTATCATACACGGTCGATCCAGAGGCCCCGGTGATGACGACCGGACCCTTCCGGTAGAAGTCCCGAAAGTGAACCTCCGCGTGAATCAAATGAGCTAAGTCAAGCCGCTTGAGATCCATGCCCAGGTGCCTCCTCTGCGCGCAAACAAAAAGGGGGGAGTGGGCGCAGCGCTTGGGTGTGAAGTCCGGAAAGAGGCTAAGGCGCACGCCGTCACCCGTCGATGTCCGTCCACCGCACCAGACTGCCCGCCACGCTGACGCCGTCGTGCCGAACCAACGGCCCGACCTGCTGCACCATCCCAACCGCACATACCCTACTCACCCCAAGACGCCCCAGCTCCGCCGCCATCTCCAACACCCGATCACCAGCATAGCCCACGGTCTGCAAATACCGACCAAAGGGCCGAACCACATCGACTACCTGACGTACATCATCCACCGCAAACGTCCTCAGCATCCGCCCAAGCGGACTCGGCAAGAACTCGGGCCGCTCACAGTGAGCCACAGCCCAGGCGAGCCCATCCCGACTGGCATAAACCACATCCGCCGTAAACTCCGCCTCATCCCGGGCCGACCGCAGCGCCATGGCCTCAGCCGCCGAGAGCCGCCCCCGCGGCATCTCCCGCTCCAGCGCCTCCAGCGCCTCGCCACAGGCCCGGGCGAACTCCCCCGGCGCCAGCTCCCCGCCCCGCTCTACAAACGCCATGTGCGGGCTCACACAGCCCTGCTGATCGTACATGGCTACATCCCGGGCCAGCCGGCGGGCGGTCTCGGGCATGGCAGCCTCCCGGGCAACCACCGCAAAGCCGATCTTGTGCCCGTGCCCCACAAAGCGCAGCCCGGCAGGCACCTGCGCCCGAATGGCTGCCAGCGACTCGTCCGACCCGTAGGCCAACACCGCCCCGGCCCGCTGATAGGCCCACGACTCCTCGTAGCCCCACCGCTGCACGGCCAGGCACCGCCCGAGCCGCTCATCCACCTCGGCCACCGACCGGGCCCAGAGCTCAGCGAAGTGGGGCTCCGCCGCCGCCGGCCGCGCCAGCACGGCGCTCTTCAGGGCCAGCCCCAGCGCCATGTCGAACGCCGGGATCCCCGGCACATTCCCCGAGAACACGCAGACCAACAGCCCCGGCCCCCAGGCCCGGGAGCGCAAGCCGGGCGCCCGCTCCACAAACCGGTCCAGCACGTAGCGGCTGCCAAGGTCCTGGTCCAGCAGCGCCCCGACCCCGCGCACTCGCTCCACCATCTGATCGAGGCCCTGGCCTAGCATGGCCCCGGCCAGCCCCGTCACCTGACCAAGCCTCTCCTCGGCCTCCCGGCGAACCGGGTCGCCGTGGTCCAGCCAGCGCAGTACCACCCGCTCCAGCGAGCCCAGGATCTCATCGACCTGCAGGTCCGAAATCGAAGCCTGCGCCTGAAGAAGGCGATCCACCAGCCCGTTCATCGGGCGTTCGCCCGCAGGAACTGATCCATGGCGATGGAGCAGCCCCGCGCCTCGGCGCCCGGCGCCCGGCCGAGCACCTCGAAGCCATCCTTGTGCATGATGCCCACGTCCTGGGTGAGCAAGAAGGCGCAGGAGTACAGGTTGGCCAGGTCGATCACAGCGACCAGCCCCGGCTCGCCGTTCTGCATCTCCGCGAGCGTCTCGGGGTGCAGGATGCGGATCTTCACCCACGCCGGCCCGCCCTTCAACGCTGACCCGGTGACCAGCGTCTGGTCGTAACAGTTGGAGGACATCTCGGTCATGCCGTACTGGTTGACGCACGCCACATCTGGCCCCAGCGCCTCCCGCACCAGGCGGTATAGCTCGGCCCGCTCCACCTCGCGGCTCTTGCCCTTGAAGCCCCCGGTCTCCATGATCCGGGAGCCGGGCGCCAACCGCAGCTTCAGCCCGCTGTCCACCAGGTGCACGAAGGCGAAGGCGGTGCCGAGCAGCGCCACCGGACCATCTGCGGCGCGCAGCGCCCGCTCAAGCTCCGCCACCCGCAGCCCCTCGGGCCCGACGAACCAGCCGCCGCCGGGCGCCCCGTAAGCCGCCTCCTGCTGTCCGAGGTACCAGGAGAGCGAAGAGTCCTGCCGCTCCGAGGGCGGTTGGGCCAGCATGAGCATGGGCATCCGCTCCAGGTCAGGCATGACAAAGGCCTTGAAGGTCGCCCTGGCGGAGGCGGCATACAGGTCCAGCCGCTCAAAGTAGTGGCGGCCCCGCAGCTCCGGCCCCTCGGTGGTCCCGCTGGTCTGGAACATATGCCCCGGCTCCCCAGAGCCGCTGTAGATGCGGGCGTGCTTGAAGGCCGTCACCGGCAGGTACGGAATCTCCCGCCAGTCCTTCACGCTCCCCGGGTTGCGACCCCGGGCGTCGGCGAAGCGGCGGTAGGGCTGGCAGCGCTCGTACTGCCAGGCGAACAGCTCAAGCGCCGTCTCAGCGAAGGAGAACGGCGCCCCGACCATGATCTGCATCAGTTTCTGCTCCATCGCCCTACACCCCCCGGGTCGCCGGGTCCCAGATGATCTTGTGCAGCTGGATCTGCACCCGGGCGTCAATGCCGGACTCCAGCACCCAGTTCACCAGGTCGATCGGCTCCACGGCGCCCCAGATCGGCGAGAAGAGCAGTTGCACCCGCCCATCCAGGCCATACCGCCCGATCAGGTCGACGCACCAGTCGAAATCCTCCCGGGGCCCGAGCACGAACTTCACCTCATCCTGCGGCCGCAGGTGGTTCAGCGACTCGAAGTGCATCGACTCCGACTCCCCGGAGGAGGGCACCTTCATGTCCAGAATCCAGCGCTGCCGGTCGTGCAGGCGGAATGGCTCGATCGGAATGGAGCCCGAGGTCTCGATCGAGACCTCATACCCTTCAGCGGCCAGCTTGTCCAGGAACTCCTGGACCTCCTCGCGGGGCTGAATCAGCGGCTCGCCGCCCGTCAGGCATACCCGCTTGACCCGCTTCGCCCGGACCTGCTCCATCACCTCATCGACGGTCATTTTGACGCTGCCGTGGGTGGTCAGGGCGTAGGGCGTATCACAGTAAGAACAGCGGATGTTGCACCCGCCGGTGCGCACAAAGATGGTCGGCATGCCCGCTGATGAGGTTTCGCCCTGAATTGACAGGAAAATCTCGTTAATCCGCACGACCGGCCCTCCAGTCCTCGTAGGAGAGCGTGACGTAGGCGGACGGCGTCTCCCACAGACGGATCCGGACCGGTTCAATCTCGGGATGGTGTGGGCGCACATGCTCCTCCCAGTAATCCCAGAACCAGATCGACAGGTTCTCGGCCGTGGTGTTGACGAACGGCAGGGTCTCGTTCAGATACTTGTGGTCCAGGAGCGGCTCATAGTGCTCCTTGTAGATCCGCTTGAGATCGCCGAAATCGACCACAATCCCCCGCCGGTCCGGCGTGCCCCGCACGGTTAACTCCAGCTTGTAAGTGTGTCCGTGAAGGTTGTTACACTTGCCCACATAGTCTTCCAGACGGTGGGCGGCATCGAATGTGAAAATGCGCGTTACTTCCACGCGAACGGGCATGCCTGCGAGACCTCCTTACGATGGCGCAAACAAAAACGAAACACCGGAGCCATTGCGGCCCGGTGTCAAAAAATGCGCAGCAAAAACGTGCGCAGTTTTGATCACGCGGGTGTTTTCTGCGACCGCGGGTGCTTTGCACCGGACCTATTATACCGCGCTCCCCCAGGCTTGTATACCTCTGGCAAAACCTCAGCGACCCAAACATAAAGAGATGCTTAAGGTGCGGAGAGGGAAATACGAGTAGAATAGAGAATACGGGTTGAGTTATTTTGCGTCTGAAAGGCCGTCCCGACCTTTCTGGCTACCGCTGGGAGGAACGCCGTATGTTCCCGCAACTCCCCGCCGCCGTCAGCCATCTCATGAAAGACCTGACCAGCGGGCTGATCAAGATCCTTGACGGCCGGCTGCTCGGTGTCTACCTGGGCGGCTCTTCAGCTGCCGGCGAGTACTGTGAGGCGGTCAGCGACCTGGATTTCCTGGTCGTCACCGACGGGTCGCTCTCGCTGGAAGATGCCCTCGCCGTGGAGCTCCTGCACAAGGCCTTGCTGTCCAGCCACCCCGTGGCTGCCCGCCTGGAAGGAGACTACGCCCCCCGCCGCCTGCTAATCCCCGAAGGCACATCCGAGCCCGTTCCGGGCTGCGATAAGGGGATCTTTTTCCCGCGGGTCGGGGAGGTCATGCTTTCCGCACCCAACATCGCAGACCTACGCAAGCATGGTCTGTGCCTTTACGGTCCCCCGCCGGACCAGATCTTGCCGCCGGTCACCCCCGAGCAAATGCGGGCGGCCGTCCGGGAGATCCTGACCAACGGGGTAGGACCCTGCACCTCCGCCGCCGAGCTCTCCGCCGAGACCCTCAACCTGATCCGCTCGCTCTACACCTTTAGGACCGGTGAGCCGATCACCAAGCAGTCCGCCGGCGAATGGGCCCTGTCAACGCTCGATACGCGCTGGCATCCCGCGATTGGGGCCGCCGTTCGGATTCGCTGCGGCGCCGGGACCCCTGCGGATGAAGCCCTCCTAAGAGAAGCCCTCCCGGCGATCGAAGAGATGATCAAAACCACCCTGATCTAAACGGAGCCCCCACCCGGGGGCTCTTTTCAATGTTCGACAGACTTTGACCTCGCGGTTCCTGTAAGGTGTAAGCTGTACTCGTTCGTGTGTGCAAAGAGGTGGACTCCATGGCATGTCCTGTGCCCGCACAACCGGTCCGGCGCCGCAAGCGCCGGCGGAAGGCCGCACAACCTGGCCGCACCGGCCCTGCGGTCTTGCTGGTCGCCCTGGCCCTGGTCTTCAGTTACGCCTTCTATGTCAAGGGCGCCCCGGCGGCCCAGGGGCAGGTCGGAACGACCGCCCAGGCGCCACAGCTCCCCGAGCAGGTTCGCGCTTCGCTCCCGGCCGGCGCCGTCGTGCTGCGCGCCATTCCCATGGCCGACGGCTCGGTAGCCGTGGCCTGGCGCGAAGGTCCGTCCGCCCGCACGGGGGTCGCCTTTGCCGAGCCCGGCGGGGGCTACAGGCTCTGGGTTGCCACCACGGAGGGTTCCTCGGATGTGGCCGCCCATGCGGAGGTCGCCCTGACGCAACTGCCGGGCCTGTCAAACCCGGTGCTGGTCAGCACTTACGAGACCGAGGGCTGCTGCGCCTGGGTCCATATCTTTGCGCTTGGCGCCGCCCCCCGGGTGCTCTTCGCCTCCCCCACCCACTCTTCCAGGCTCCTGGCGAGCGGCATCGTGGTGCGCGAGCCGCTGCCCGGAGAGTACCCGGACGGGCCGGCGGCCCACACCCACACCTACACCTGGGACAGCCCCAGCGCCCAGTTCCGCCGAACCGGGCTCTCCCTGGCGCCCCAGTACTACTTCCCCCTGGCCCGGGGCATGAAGTGGACCTACCGCAGCGGCGACACCCTGGTGGATCGCTGGGTCCAGGAGGGACGCAAGGTGGGCGCCGAAACGGAGTTCGTGGTCCGCTCGGTCACCCGGCGCGGGGCCGCCCTGTCGGAGGAGCCTGAGGCCACCTACACCTACGGCGTGGAGGGCCATGTCTTCCAGCGCACCCCGGCGGCACGGACCGTGCTGGGCCCCTCCCCTGCCCTCGGCAGCGCCTGGGACGGCGCCAGGGTCGAGCGGGTGGCCGAGTCGCTGCGCACCCCGGCCGGCGAGTTCAAGAACGTCCTGGTCGTGCTGGACGGCAAGGTCAG
This sequence comes from Symbiobacteriaceae bacterium, assembly GCA_050789255.1. Lineage (GTDB taxonomy): Bacteria > Bacillota > Sulfobacillia > Symbiobacteriales > Symbiobacteriaceae > JBOZRQ01. The sequence goes on along the minus strand of JBOZRQ010000046.1, from coordinate 287,148 downwards.
GAGCTACTACGCCCCCAACGTCGGGCTGATTCGCGAGGAGGTCGACGGCCGGCTCCTCCTCGACCTGGTGACGTACTCAATACCGTAAGTGAAGGCGGCGGGGCCGACATGGCCCCGCTGCCGTTGCTTTACTTGGACCCGAATCTGATCGGGATGCTCACCTTGGCCCCGGTCTCGTTGTCGTAGATCAGGACCACGCCCTCGGTGACCCCCTGCGGCACGCTGACGGGGACGCTGACCCGGAACGAACCCCAGTCGGGCGCCCCAGCCGAGGCCCGCACCTCCAGCGCCTCGCCCAGCACCCGGCCCTTGCCGGCCGCAAAGACCTGAATGTTGAAGCGCCCGCCAAAGAACCGGGCAAAGCCCGACACCTCCACCGAGCTCCCCACCACCCGCACGTTGTACTCCGGCGCCACCACCGCCAGGGCGCCGGTGTCCGGCAGCACCGTGAGCGGCAGGCTGTCGGCGTTGACCAGCAACGGGACCATGCCGGGGTAGCCGTCCACCAGCACCCGGATGTTGCGCACGTCAGCCACCTGCGCATCCAGGGCGGCAATGATCAGCCGGTCGCCCCGGGACGAGCTCTTCGTGTTCACGTTGATCATCGAGGCGAGCACCGGATCCCGCTTGGCGCCCGCCAGCTCCAGCCGCTCGCCGTTCGGCCCGGTGGAGATGATCACGTAGGTGTAGCGGCCCGACGGCATGGCGTAAGCGACCCGGGAGGTCTGCAGCTTGCTCGCCGCCTCCTGCACGGTCGTGGGCGCCTCGGCCATGGTGATCTTCCGAATGGCCACGTCCCCCTGCGAAACCGGGCGCCCCTCCCGCTGCCAGCGCACCAAGTGCACGGCGGCGAAGGCCAGCAGCCCGATGGCCAGAAGAGCGGCCAGCAGAAGGCCCATCCTCTTCCTTGACTCTACAGACATGACAGCCCCCTCCTTCGTCCTCTGTTCTAGCCCAGCTGGGTGGCGGCCCGGAAACGCACCGGCACCACCAGCTTGGCCTGGGTCATACCCTCCTCGAAGACTACGAAACCGGTCTCGGGCAGGTCCGCGGTATCGATCGCCACATCGGCCTTGAAGCTGCCCCAGGAGGGCGCCCCGGCGGCGGCCATCACATGCTTCTCACCGATCACGCGCCCCTTGGCGGTCATCACGCGCACCGTGAACTGCGCCTCAAAGACCCGGGCGTAGCCGGAGACCGAGACCACCGATGTGCCGATCATCTGGTCGGCGGTCGGGCTGAGGGCGACAAAGCCCCCCGAGTTGGGCAGGGTCACCAGGGCCAGCATGTCGGGGTTGTGCAGCGTCGGGATCCCTGCCGCCACGCCGTCGAGGTTGAACTGGTACTCCGCCTGGGTGGTCAGCGAGGTCGTGGCGATCAGCAGCCGCTCCCCGGAGCCGTCGCTGGCCAGGTTGACGTCCACGAAGGTCGGCGTGGAGCCCGCAGGCTGGCCCTGGGCGCCGGCGACACGGACCTTCAGGTCATCGCTTCCCGTCGAGATGATCAGGTAGGTGCGATCCGGCTTCACGATGGCGTAGCCCACCCGGGAGTGCATCAGCCGTGCGGCGGCATCCTGCACATCGGCCGGGGCGCTGCTCAGCGACACGACCCCCGTGGTCAGGGCGCCGACCGTTCCCTGCGTGTCGGTCTGAGGCACAGGCTTCGCCCCCCGCCGTGCGATGCCCCACACCATGGCGCTGATCAGGGCCACTGCGGCCAACCCGGCCGCCACCATCATCCGCTGCCGCTTGGTCACCGACATCCTCCCCTTCGCGAAAGGTAGCTCTAACGCGAATTACGTACGGGAGGGCGGAAAGTTCCATAATCCACCAGGAAATACCCCGGTTTGCGGCCCACTGGACGCGAAAAGGCCTGCCCTCCAAGGTGCGGAGGGCAGGCCCATCATCTGATTCTCCTAGTAAACCACGGCAGCGAGCAGGTGATAGGCGATCCACGAGACCAGGGCGCACCCCGGCAGGGTGAGCACCCAAGCATAGACGATTTTGTTGGTAACCCCCCACTGTACGGCGCCGGCCCGGCGAGCCAGTCCGACACCGATGATGGAGCCAGTAATCGTATGGGTCGAGCTGACCGGAATGCCGATCCGGCTGACGATGGTCAGAAAGGTGGCGGCGGCCGTCTCCGCGGCAAAGCCGTGGACGGGCTGGAGCTTGAGCATGCGCATGCCCAGGGTCTTGATCACGCCCCACCCGCCGACCAGCGTCCCCAGACCCATGGCGCCCGCAGAGGCGAAGACCACCCAGGTCGGCACGGAAATATCGGGCAGATAGCCCCCGGCAAACAGGGCGAGCGTAATGACGCCCATCACCTTCTGGGCGTCGCTGGTCCCGTGGGAGAAGGAGACGAAGGCCACGGAGAGCAGCTGGAGCCGCTTAAACCACGGGTTGACGGTGGCGGGCGCCTGGTTGCGGAAGAGCAGGAAGATCAGCTTCATCAGCAGGAAGCCCATCAGGGCGCCCAGCACGGGGGAGAGCAGCATGGCGATCAGCACGGTCCGGATCCCGCCGACCTTGATGATCACCCAGCCGCCCTTGGCCAGGGCGGCGCCCAGCAGCCCGCCGATCAGGGCGTGCGAGGCGGAGATCGGCATGCCGATCAGCGTCATGATCGTGTTCCAGCTGATGCCGGCCACCAGCGTGGCCAGGATCACCACCTGATTGACCTGGGCCGGGTCGACCAGATCCTTGCCGATCGCCTTGGCCACGGCGGTGCTGAAGAAGGCGCCGATCACGTTCAGCACGGCGGCCAGGGCCACCGCCTGGAACGGCGTGAGCACCCGGGTGCCCACCACCGTGGCGATCGAGTTGGCCGCGTCGTTCCAGCCGTTGGTGAAGTCGAAGACCAGCGCGCAGACCACCACCAGGAGAATCAGCCACTGTGGATCAGGCATGCTTCATAACAACCCCTTCCAGGGTGTTGGCGACATCCTCGGCGTCGTCGGTGGCGCCCTCGAGGGTTTCGTAGATCTCCTTCATGGTGATAAAACGGACCGGGTTGTTCTCAGCCTGGTCAAAGAGCGTAGCGAGCCCCTCGCGCAGGATCTCGTCCGCCTGATTCTCGAGCTGGTTGATCTGCACGGCACGATCGTGGATCTGCAGCAGCTTGTTGCCCGCCACCAGGTCGATCGAGGCGACCAGTTGAGCCGACTGCGCCTTGAGCACGTTGCCAAAGTCCTTGAGGAACCGGTCCGTCTCCTTGACCTTGTAGATCTGAATGCGGGCCGCCGCCGCCTCCATGGAGTCGACCACCGAGTCGATCGCCACGGCCAGGGCGGCCAGGTCCTCCCGCTCCAGCGGCGTCACGAAGGTCTTGTTAATCAAGGCAAACAGGTCATGGGTGATCCGGTCGCCCTTCTTCTCCAGATCTTTGATCGCGGGCACCAGCTCCGCTGACCGGCCCGGCTCACCGAGCAGCTGCGAGAGCAGGTTGGCGGTCTGGACGGCGTTCTCGGCACCCGCTCGGAGCAAGCGGAAAAACTCCTGATCTTTGCTGCTTTGAAAGAGCATCGGGCTCCCCTCCGTAGTAAGTCCTGCATGATTATCGTACGTTACCAAAATTATGACGCTCATCTATTCTCCCCTGCCGAATCGACAAGAAATCTGCAGTTCCCGTGGAGTTCTCCAAAGCTATAGCTCTTTCGGTTATGGTAGAGTATAGGAGGCAGTACTTTGGAGGGGGAGACTGGAAGATGGCAAACCTCGGGTTTATTGGCCTCGGCCGCATGGGCCGCCATATGGCCCGCAACTTAGTGAAGGCCGGACATACGGTCACCGTTTACAACCGCAGCCAGGGCGTGGTGAACGAACTGGTGGAGCAGGGCGCCGTGCGGGCCGGGAGTCCCGCAGATGTCGCCCGCAACGCCCGGGTGCTCTTCACCTGCCTGACCACCCCGGAGGTGGTCGAGGAGACGGTCCGCCAGGCACTGGAGGGGGCCCAGGCGGGCGATATCTTCGTGGACCACTCCACCATCGGCGTCAGCGATGCCAAGCGCATGGCCGCCCTGTGTGAGGCCAAGGGCGTCAAGTACATCGACGCGCCGGTCAGCGGCGGCCCGTGGGGCGCCGAGGCCGGCACGCTCACCATCATGTGCGGCGGCGACAAGGATGCCTTCGAGGCCGTGCTGCCCTACCTGCAAGCGGAGGGCAAGGCGATTCACCTGCTGGGCGCCGTGGGCGCCGGCTCGGTGGTCAAGCTGTGCAACAACCTGCTGGTCGGCATTCACACCGCGGCCATGGCGGAGGCCTTCGTGCTGGGCACCAAGGCCGGGGTCGACCCCAAGGCGCTCTACGAGATCATCACCGGGGCCACCGGTAATTCCAAGCAGATCGAGCGGCACATGCCCAAGTTCGTGTTCCCCGGCAACTTCGAGGCCGCCTTCTCGATCGAGCATCTGCATAAGGATGTGGCCCTGGCCGTGGGTCTTGGCAAGGACGAGAAGGTCCGCCTGATGCTCGGCGCCGTGACCCAGCAGCTGCTGGAGGAGGCCCGGGCCGCGGGCCACGCGGGCGAGGACATCGCCGCCCTGATCCGCCCGCTGGAGGACCTGACCGGGGTCAAGGTGCGGGCCTAGCAAGACAAGTCCCCTCCCGCTATTGAGGAGGGGACTTGTCGCGTCTATTGCAGGAACGGCATCGACTCGGCGATCCTGACCAGTTCGTCCAGGGGGAGCGTCTTGCTCCACAGGTGACCGCTGGTGCCGTTGCTCCGCCAGGTGAGGACCCACGAGCCGTGGTCCTTGATCCCCCAGGCGCCCACACCTTTCAGGGTGACCGGCTGGAACTCATAGGCCGGGTCTCTGGTTTCTGGCTTGCGGGCCATGGCCTGGTAAGGGCTTTCTGGCGTGCTGCCGCCCTCTTGCGGGCGGTCCAGGGCAAGGTTTACGAAACCCTCCTCGACCTGCCAACCCAACCTCAGTTCAACGGTTTCAACCTGCCAGCCCACCTCCAGGTGACCACTCTCAAGCCCGCGCCGAAAGGTCTCCACAAGCAGCGCGTGGTGGTCAGGCGCCGGCCCCTTGTAAGTTGGCACCGGCCAGTCCATCGCTGCCAGTTGCTCGACCGTGTAAGCGGTTCCGCGCTGCCGGGGCCGCATCCTCCCCTCGCCAAGCGACTCAGCTGGATGCTCCACCACCTCCCCCGGCTGCATCGACTCCGGCTGAGGAAAGCCCGTGAGCATCGGCACGACATCCTGGACTGGGGCGCCGACTTCGCCGGCAGGTGCGGGCGCCAGCGGTGCCGCCTCGGGCCAGAAGTACCATACCAAACCGATCACGGCAGTGGCCACGACCGTACCGGTCACCGGCCCTACGCCGCCGAAGGCCCGGCGCCGGGGAGCGATCCTTCGGATGCGCTCTGCCGGGTAGAGCCCCGCCGGCGGCTCAATCGCCCCAGCCACCCGGTGGAACTCCGAAGTGAGCTTCTTCTCAAGCATTGCGCATCCTCCCCCACAGGTGTTTCAGTAAGCCACCCTCGGGTGGCTCCCCGCGCAGCCGCTGCTCCAGTTGCTTCCGTGCGTTGTGCAGCCGGGACTTCACCGTGCCCGGGCTCACGTCCAGCACCGCGGCCATCTCATCCTCGCTCATCTGCTGATAATACCGCAGCACCAGGACCGTGCGCTGGAGCTCCCCCAGGCCGGCAATCGCCCGCCAGAGCTGCTCCCGCTCCTCCCTTGCCAGCGCTGCATACTCGGGAGAATCCTCCACAGGCCCCACCAGTGACGGCACCTCGCCCAGCAGGGCAGGCTGACGCCGGCTTCGGCCCAGCATCCGGCGGGCCTCATTCACCACGATCCGGTTCAGCCATGGCCCAGCCGACTCGCCTGGGCGAAACCTGGGCCAGGAGCGGTAGGCCCGGATCAGCGCCTCCTGCACGGCATCCCGCGCCAACTCCCGGTCCAGCAGAATCAGGCAGGCGATCCGGTAGGCCTTCGCCAGGTGCGGCTCCACCAGTTGGCGGAACGCATCGTCATTCAAGCGCGGCCACCTCCTTCACAGCGATCTTCTCTGCCCTATCTACCCGCCCCGGCCCCAGCAGGTTCAGTGATCAAGCAAAAACCAGGGACGAACTTCGTCCCTGGCGTGTGTTTCCCCTGGTTCAGATTTCCGGCGGGTTGATCCCCTGCATCCGCATGAGCATGAAGATCTGGCCGCGGTGGTGGATCTCGTGCTCCATCACATGGTAAACGAGCCAGTTCATCGTGGCGAAGGGGTGCTCCGCATACGGCATGGCGTATTTGCGGTTCAGCTCCGAGAGCGGGGCGTCCTTCAGCCACTCGACCGTACTGCGGTGGATCTGACCCCAGAACTCCAGCAGTTCGGTCAGGTCAGCGAAGCGGTTGGGGTCCCACCGGGTGCTCCACGGCTCCCTTTGCAGGGCGTTTCGGTAGATCCAGTGCCATTCACAGTCGGCCATATGTACCGCCAGGTCCCAGGCGCTGCGGTTCCACCCGGGGGGCTTCCATGCCAGTTGCTCGGGAGTCATACGCTTCAAGGCGCTGATCGTCAACGGACGAAGGTCGGTCTCCCAGTGGTGGTAGATATCAAACGCCAGCATGGACGGCCTCCTCTGCGGGGGAATGGGCTCTGCTCCATTGCTATTGCCTGCGTATTCCTAAAAGTCCTTTGGACAAAAGTAACAACCTGACGTAGATAAAAAGAGACGGCCTGCGTAGGCCGTCTCGTAGAGGCGTGGTTTAGCCGGGCTTGACCCAGGAATCGGTGTTCTTGAGGTCGGCGCCGGGATGCAGCTTGTTGAACTTGGCGACCAGGCTGTCGGTGTCGTCCGGGTTGTCCTCGTCGGGGACGATGGACTCGACCGGGCAGACCGAGATGCACTGGGACTCGCCGTAGAAGCCGTAGCACTCGGTGCACTTGTCGGGATCGATGACGTAAATGGAATCGCCAGGAGTGATAGCCTCGTTCGGGCACTCGGGCTCGCAGGCGCCGCAGGAGATGCAGGTGTCGATAATCTTAACGGCCACGGTGGTAACCCCCTTCAGATAGTGGAAACCTTTAAGCCAGCGACCCGCTGACAATGGTCACAAACACAATGCCTTGGGTACCATAATAACCGCGAATGGAACCCTCAACACGATCTAGCATACCGACTCAAATCCGGGTGCGTCAAGGGTTTGGAGCCACTTTTTCTGGATGAGTTTGGTTATCAATGAGAGTGATTCTCAGTCTTGTCACAGCTTCTGCGACCCGGTTAGATTACCCCTGCTTATGAAGGCCGTATTCATCCGCCTTCGGCCTGTCTCAGCACCGCAACCTCGTCACCGGACTGGAGCACCGTCGATTGGTCGACATGCCTGCCGTTCACCAGCACCGCCAGCTCCGGCTCGGTCAGCCCCAGATGCCCGGGGAGGTCGCCTGCTCGCAGGCCGGCCGGCACCGCCTCCTCACCCCGCCAGATGCGCTGCCGCCGGAAGGGCAGGTACACCTCCAGGCGTATGGTTACGCCTCCATCCATATGCGGTCCAACTCCTCGTCAGGAATGTCGAACACGCTCTCATGGGGCGGCAGCCCCCGCGTGCGCATCCACTCCGGGAGGCGGTCCGTGCCCGGCCCCAGTCCGGCGGCCCGGTTGAAGGCGACTTCACGGCGAATCGTTTGCAGCGCCAGATCCCGGATCTGCTCATCCGTCACCCTGACGCCAAAGCGTGCGGCGAAGAGCCCCCGCATCTGCTCGGCCGAGGTGGCGTAGACCGCCCGGGTAAAGTTGCAGAAGCCCAGAATGTCCAGGATCGTCGCGACGACCTGAATCTCCCGGCTCAGTTCGACCTTGCCCTTGGGGTCAAGGTGGTCGACCTTGGCGCCCACGGTGTTCCCGGCGGTATGGTCGGCGCCCATGGGGCTGGTGGCATAGGTGACGCCGTTGCCCTTGATGACGCGCGGGTCGTAGGCGGCCATGACCTGGCCCTTGACCGCCGCGACCTCCCGGACGCCGAGTACCCGGCCCACGGTGGTGGCGCCGGCGCCGACCAGCTTGCCCAGCACCGTGCCCTTGCGCATCTCATCGAAGAGGTTCAGGACGCCATCCACGTCGCCAAAACGGAGCACCCCGCCCTGCATGGCCACGCCGATGGCGCCGCCCGTCTCGATCGTGTCGATGCCCAGGTCATTGCACTGCTGGGTAAACCGGGCGATCGCATCGAAGTCGAAAATCTCCAGGTTGGCGCCCAGCAGGGTGTTGGACTCGAACTCCATCGAGGAGGCGACCTCCTTGCCCTGCGGGTCCACCCACACGTTCGAGCACTGGATCGCGCAGCCCGTCATGCAGGAGTGGGTCGGCTGGCCGCCGCGCAGGGTCATGATCTCGGCCATGCGGCTGCCGGTGATCGCCTCGGTGGCCGGGTCCTGCCCGCGGCTAAAGTTGCGGATCGGCAGGCCGCCCAGCTTGTTGACGAACTCCAGGGTGCCCGCCGTGCCGATTTTGCGGTAGCGGTCGATGGCCGGAGACTCCCGCAGAACCTTGAGGTAGCCCTTCGACTCCTCCCGCCACATGGGCAGGTCGATGATATCCGGGGTGACGTTGGGACCGGGGTCGAGCACCACCACGGCCTTCAGGCCCTTCGAGCCCATGACGGCGCCCATGCCGCCCCGGGCGCAGATCCGGCTGGGACGCCCTTCGGGGTCGGTATTGCTGATGCCCGCCACGTTCATGAGCTGCTCGCCGGCCTGGCCGATTACCGCCAGGGCTGCCTTCTTGCCGAAACGCTCAAACAGGCGGGCCGCCGTCTCGTAGGTCCCCAGTCCGACCAGGTCGCCGGCGGGCTCCAGGCGGCACCCTTGCGGCCCGATGATGGCGATCTGCCAGGTGCCGTGCTCGGGCTGCCCCTCCACAATCACGGCGCGGATGCCGTGCTGGGCCAGACGCCAGCCGGTGTTGCCGCCGGCGTTGGACTCCTTGATGCCCCCGGTAAGCGGGCTCTTGGCGCCCGCCGAGATCCGGCTCGAGCTGGAGACGACCGAGCCCGAGAGCAGACCGGGCGCCAACACAAGCTTGTTGCTCGGCCCCAGGGGGTCAGCCAACGGGTCGACCTCGTCGGCAACAATCCGGGAGGTCAAGGCCCGGCCACCCAGCAGCCGGTACTCCTCCGGAAGGGGTTCATAGGAGTGGGAAGCGTCCTGCATGCGTATGCGAAGAATCTGTTCCTTCAAGGTGTTTCACCTGCCTGGTAACGTCACTTCTCCACGCAGGCGGACGGCTCCTGTCGCGCATGTGAACACGAGTACCAAGGGTATGGTACAATAGAGAAACTACTCACGAGGTGCGGGGGGAACTGTCTATGGCGACCGCTAACGGAGCGGCCAACCAACTGTCTCAGGAGCTGGTCCAGTATCTGCAAGGGCCGCGGCTGGTCATCGTAACCACACTCGACGCTGAAACCAACTGGCCCACGAATAACGCCATTACCTGGGTGTACGCCGCCAACGATCATACCGTCCGCCTGGCCGCCGACGCCAAGGGCCGGGTCATGGCGAACATCCGTGCCGACGAGCGGGTGCTCATTACGATCCTGGCGCACGGGGCGTGCCACACCATTGAAGGCACCGGCGCCGTGGTTTCCGAGAACCTGGAGGGGGTCTCCATCAAGCTCGGCTGCGCCGAGATCAAGGTGAAGGCCGTGCGCGACGTCACCTTCTGGGGCGGTAAGATCACCCAGGAGCCCGAGTACGATGTCACCTACGACAAGGCCCTGAAGGAGAAGCTCGACTCGGGCGTCTTCGCCGCCATGAAGGCACTGTAAGTCCCTACATAACGAAGCGGGAGGCATACGGTGCCTCCCGCTGTTGCGTTTTCGCGTGCCAGAACTTGTGGCGTCATCGAACCGTCTATGTATCAGTACTACTTAACCTTACCGTTGGGGGCGAGAGGATGCGGGCTGTTCCATCCGTAGGGCGAATTGTATGGACGGACTACTGGGCCTTTCTTGGCGTGGTGCTAATTCTGGTCGGCATGGTGACCTACCCTGCCATTGTGTATCTGGGGATCGTGCCTCAGGCTCGCGGGGTGGACCCGCTGATGGGTGAAGCTGGGGCGCCGTTCTTCTTCTGGTTTGCTCTCGCCGCAGTTGGGGTAGGCATTCCCGGCCTGTTCTGGCGGATCTCAACGATTCGAAGCGTCTTCGAGCAGGGTGTCCGGGTCGACGGCGTGGTCACAAGCGTTTGGTTTTATAAGGACCGGGGACGGGCGGACTTTCAGTACAGCCACGAGGGAACGGTGTACCAGGGGGGCAACCCCCTGCACAAGACGGCCAGAACCAAGGCGTTGTGGGAAGGGGAGTCAGTCACCCTCGTGGTGGACCCGCAGAGGCCAACCCGGGCTTTCATTGAGCACCTCTACGTGGATTCCCAATAGCGACAGACTGCCCGGGCTCCAGCCTCTGCACAGTCAGATGCCCGTCGGAGTTGCGCACTAGCCGGCAGGCCGTGCCACGGCCGGTCACGGTGATCAGCGACTCATTTTGAATATGTACGCAGATCGGGTCATCGAAACCAAGGCCTTCGGCCATGGACTCCCGTTCCATGGCGACTGCCAGGCGGGTGAAGCCGCTCTGCTCGGTGAAGTGCGCCTCGGTGATGCACCCGGGCAGCAGGCCCAGCCCCTCTCCGGTCTCCAGCTCCGCATCGCAGCCATCCTCGCTGCCCCGCAAGGTCAGCCGGTTCTCCGCCGTGGTCAGGCGGTCACCCCAGATGCTGCACCGGTCCGGAGCGAGCAGCGCCCCGGCGGAAACGCCGGCGTAGGGAACGCCGGATTGGTACCGCTCCCGGATAATCTCGCACGCCTGGCTCCGCACGTAAATGTCCCGGTACTTCCGGGTGTCGCCGCCGCACATGAAGATGCCCGAGCAGGTCCGCAGCGTATGAAGGGCCGCCTGATCCAGGACCAGAGTCCCATGCGCCGGGCAAACCGGAATCACCTCGGCGGCGCCCATGCCCAGCCATTGGTCCCGGTACCATCCTCCGAACTTTTCCACGCTCTCGGGGGAAACGAACAGGACGGCGATCCTTGCCTCGGCGCCGCCAGCCGCCGTCACAAAGGGATTGGTGGTCACGGCAAAGTTATCTGCGTAGCCGCCGTACAAAAAGAGCTGTCGCATCTTGATTCTCCTTCCGGTAGGACTGCAGTCTTGTTTCTCTGTGACAAGTCGGAAATCTTCTCCGAACATGTTGAAGAATAATCTGTCGTGTCATATACTACAAACAATAGTTCACCTCAACCCGAACAGGCACACCCGGCGAAAGCCGGGGCCGCAAAGTCACCGGCCTAAGGCCCCGCGGGGCTATGGCAGCGGGATTGCCGAAGGAGGAAAAACGAGTTGCAACCTCGATTCAGGGCCAGCTCAGAGACCAGGCTGAACGCGCTTCGGGTTCGTCTTATGCTCATGAGCTATCAGGACTCCCAGCACACCGCCGACCTTCTGCACCGGATCGAATCGCTGGGGGTACGCATCGGCAGTCGAGGCCTCGTCCGGGTCGCACGCCAGCTTTGGGAATCGGTCGAATCGACGACCCGCCCCTCCGCAAGTGCCTAGGCAGAGGAACAGGATTTCGGTAAGGAATGGGCGAATCTCCTCCCCCCGGAGGCGATTCGCCCTTATGCATCGCAGAAGCAACCTTCTCTCGCTAACCCGCCCGGTCACCTCCGTGCTCATTATTGCGATCTACATGGCCACCGTCGATCGGGAGCTGCCCATCATGGCGCTTCTGGCCGTCGGCGCGGCCTTTTTTATTGCCTCCTCTGCGATCCTGAACTGCTGGATCCCGGTGCCCCCAAAATGGGAGTCCCGGGTGATCTGGGCGGAGATCGCCGCAACCACGGTGCTTTGCCTGACCACCGTGCACCTGAACCCGGGTGGTCCGATGCTGATCCTCTACTACCCCTCCGCTTTCTCCATCTTTGTGAATATGGAGCGGCGGCAGTGGCTCCCGACCTCGCTCTTCCTCGGCGCCAGCTGGGCGCTGGTCTGGTTCCGGACCCTGCCCTCCATGCCGGGAATCTGGTCGGTGGCCGCCGTGGCGATCTATGCCTCGCTGCTGGCATTCGCCGGCGGCGCCGGCCTGCTGGCCCGCAATCTGACTGAGTCCAAGAGCCGCTCCGACGAGCTCCTCAAGCAGTTCAGCGAGTCGCAGGCGGCGCTGGAACGGGCGCACCGGCAGCTCCGGGACAGCATTGCAAGCCAGCAGGAGATGGCGGTCCTGGAGGAGCGCCAGCGCCTGGCCCGCGAGATCCACGACAGCGTGGCCCACTCCCTGACCGCCCTGGTCGTGCAGACCCAGGCGGCCCGCCGCCTGCTGGAGCGGGCGCCCGACCAGGCCGCCGAGACCATTGCCCGCTGCGAGGAGATGGCCCGGGAGGCGCTCCTGGAGACCCGGCGGGCGGTCCGGGCGCTGCACCCCAGCGGCCTGGAGCAGCAGGTAGACGTGGAGGCGCTGACCCGCCTGGGCAGGGACTTCGGCATTGCCACCGGCGTAAGCGTGGAGGTTAGCGCCGACGCGGCGGCCGCCGCTCTGCCGCCCGACCCGGCCCGGCTGGAGCAGCTCTACCGGATCTTCCAGGAGTCGCTCACCAACGCCCACCGCCACGGCCGTGCCAAGCAGGTGAGGGCCAGGCTGACCATGAGCGGAAACCTCCTGCGCATGCAAATCTCCAACGACGGCCTCCCCCCTGCCAGCCTGGAGCCCGGCATTGGCCTGAAGTCCATGGCAGAGCGGGCCCGCGCCTTGGGCGGGGAGATCTCTGTCACACCCGGTACCATCGGACTTACCCTCGTCGTCACAGTACCCATCGCGCTGGAGGCGGTCAAATGATCCGGGTTTTGTTGGTCGATGATCAGCGCCTGATGCGCGACGGCATGCGCACCTTGCTCTCCCTGGAGCCGGACCTGCAGGTGGTCGGCGAGGCCGGCAACGGCCAGGAGGGGGTGCAACTGGCCCTCTCCCTGCAGCCCGACGTCGTCCTGATGGATATACGCATGCCCGGCATGAACGGCGTGGAGGCGACCAGGGCTATCCGCTCCGCCCTGTCGGAGACCAAGGTGCTGGTGCTGACCACCTTCGATGATGACGCCTACGTCATGGACGCCCTCAAAGAGGGCGCCGCCGGCTACCTGACCAAGGACCTGCCCTCCGAGCAGATCGCCGAGGCGATCCGCACGCTGCAGGGCGGCGGGGTGATCATGCCCCCGCCGATCGCGGCCAAGGTGGTGGCCGAGCTGGCCAAGCGCTCCAGCGCTCCGGCGCCCGACCCAGCGGACGCCGGCGTCCTTGAGCACCTGACCGAGCGAGAGTGCGAGGTGCTCCGGCTCCTGGGCCAGGGCTACTCCAACAAAGAGATCGGCGATGCCCTCTACATAACCGAAGGCACGGCGAAGAACCACGTCAGCAGCGTAATCGAGAAGCTGGGCCTGCGCGACCGAACCCAGGCTGCACTGTGGGCGGTCCGCCACGGGTTGGGATAGGGGCATTTTATATGGCCGCGGATGCTCGGATTACGCGGATTTCGGCATCACACGCGGATACCAGGAAAGCTTACCCAGTCGATATATTTATATATATTTACCTGGACGTCCTACCCGGTCATCAGAAATGTCCCGTTGCAACCCAGGCGGCGCTTTCGCGGTCCGGCATGGGTTGGGCCAGGGGGCATTTTATACGGCCGCGGATGCGCGGATTACGCGGATTTCGGCATCACACGCGGATACCAGGAAAGCCTGCCCAGTCAATATATTTATATATTTTTACCTGGACGTCCTACCCGGTCATCCGCGATGCCTTTTAAAATCAGCGTCATCCGCGCATCCGCGGCGGTAAAATGTCCCGTTCGAACGTTTTTACCAGGTGTCCAGGTCTATCAGGCGAGGTGAACGCCGTGGAGATGTGGCTGAAGTTGATCAATTCCCTGGCGTTTGGTTATGTGGCCAATCGGGTGACCAACTGGGCCAAGAACCGCTGGGGTCTGTCCGACCCGCCATGGTGGATCTGGGCGCTCATTTTCTGGGGCGGCATGCTCTACCAAGTCTACGTGCAAGGTGCGAGCGCGTGGGGGTCGATCGGCTACTTCTTCCTTTCCATCCTCATCATGGGCGGACTGATCGCGGCGTTCATGTGGCGCCCTGCCCGGCGGCAGGAGTAGCCCATGACTTTTGGCATACACACCCCCACTCAAAGAGATGCGCTCCGGCACATGTGCCGGGGCGCCTTGTTTTGTAGACTCAGTATTGTCAAGAACCCCAACGGAAAGCGAGTGACCCTGGAATGCTTAAGGTTGTAAACGTCGTCAAGCGGTTTGGCGAGAAGGAAGCGGTGCGCGGCGTCAGCTTTGAGGTGAGCAAAGGCGAGTCCTTTGGTCTGCTCGGCCCCAACGGCGCCGGCAAGTCCACCACCATCTCCATGGTCTGCGGCCTGCTGGTGCCGAACGAGGGGCAGATCTTCGTCGGCGGGCAGGATGTGCGCAAGGAGCCGGAGGCTGCCAAGCGGCTGATGGGCGTAGTCCCGCAGGACATCGCCCTCTACCCCACGCTGACAGCCCGTGAGAACCTGGCCTTCTGGGGCGCCATGTACGGGCTGTACGGCAAGGAGCTGAACGTCCGGATCGACGAGGCGCTGGAGATCGTCACCCTGGCCGACCGCCAGAAGGAGCGCATCGACACCTACTCCGGCGGCATGAAGCGCCGCATCAACATCGCGGCCTCGCTGCTGCACCGGCCCCAGTTGCTGATCATGGATGAGCCTACGGTCGGCATCGACCCGCAGAGCCGCAACAACATCCTGGAGACCGTGAAGCTGCTGAACGCCGAGAAGCAGATGACCGTGGTCTACACCAGCCACTACATGGAGGAGGTCGAGTACCTCTGCCAGCGGCTGGCGATCGTAGACCATGGCCGGGTGATCGCCCAGGGCACCCTGGACGAAGTCCGGCACCTGGTCGGCCGGGAGACCACCGTCCGCCTGAAGGTGAACGCCTCCGACGCCGCCCTGGTCGCCGCCGTCAGCGCCGTGCCGGGCGTCAGCCAGGCCCGGGGCGAGGAGGGCGCCGTGGTCGCCCTGGTCAGCGAGGCCGCCGAGACCCTCTCCCCCGTCCTGGCCGCCATCAGCGCCACCGGCAAGAAGGTTCTGGGCGTCGAGGTCCAGGAGCCCAACCTGGAGGCCGTCTTCCTGCACCTGACCGGCCGCGCCCTGCGGGACTAGGAGGAAGCTACCCATGCGCAAGGTTTTCGCCATTGCAGGGAACACCCTGCTTCGCAACGCCCGGGACAAGAAAGCCCTGGCCCTCATGCTGCTGATGCCCATGATCCTGATCGGCATCCTCGGCTCCGCCCTGAAAGGCATGCTCGGCGACGGCAAGATCAACCCATTCAAGGTGATCGTCGTCAGCTACGATCAGCCCGCCAAGCCGCCCCTGCCGGCCGGGGCGCCCGCCGCCGTGGCCGCACAGCTTCCCGAGTTCCACCTGGGCAAGCTCCTGATCGATGAGGTCTTCGGCAGCGACCAGGCCAAGCGGATCATCACCACGGTGGTGGAGCAGGACCTCGCCAAGGCCAAGGATGAGGTCGCCGCCGGCCGGGCCTACGCCCTGATCCAGGTCCCCGCCAATTACTCTGCCGACGCCCTGGCCTCCAAGAAGACCACTGTCCAGGTTTTCGCAGACCCTGGCCATCCCCTTCAGTCCGCGATCGTCATGCAGATCGTCAGCTCCTTCACCGAGGGCGTGACCGCCGGCGTGCTCTCCGGCAAGCTGGTCGGCTCCGACGTAGTGAAGGGCGCCCTGCCCAAGGTGACCGAGCTTCCCGCCGGCACCCGCTCCGTCAGTGCGATGCAGTACTACGCCGCCGCCATGGCCGTGATGTTCATGGTCATGACCGCCTTCGGCCGGGCCGGGGAGATCATCAACGAGCGGCAGAACGGCACCCTGAACCGCATTTTGATCAGCCCGACCGGGAAGGCCACCATCCTGGCAGGGCAGGCGCTGGGCACGATCACTGTCCTGCTGACGCAGTTCGTTCTGCTCATGGTTGGCACCCGTTTCCTGTTCGGGGTTTACTGGGGCCCGCTGCTCCCCTCCCTGGCCCTGGGCGTCGCCTTCGCCGTGGCCACCTCCGGCATCGGGCTGGCGACCGCCAGCTTCCTGAATGATCCCAAGGCGGCCGATGCCGCCACCGGTGCGGTGGGCATGCTCTTCGCAGCGCTCTCCGGCGCCATGTTCCCCATTTTTGAGTTCCCTGACGTGATGAAGATGATCGCCAAGGTGATTCCGAATTACTGGGCGCTGACGGGCTTCCTCGATCAGATGTCCGGCCTCGGAACGGCGAACGCCTGGCTCCCGGTTTCGATTCTGGCCGCGATTGGCGTGTGCACCGGCCTGGCCGGCACCCTGCGCCTGGCGACCCGCTAAGGAGGGCGAGTACAATGCGACAGATTCTTTCAATCACGCTGCTGCAGTTCCGACTCGTCTTCAAGAGCAAGGGCGCCATCATGGGCATGTTCGGCTTCCCGCTTCTGCTCACCCTGATCTTCGGTGTCTTCATGGGCCCCGACCCCGGTAACACCGGCGGCGCTCCGGCATTCCCGGTCGCCGTGGTCGACGAGGACTCCACCTTCGCCTCCCAGCGCCTGGTTGAAGCGCTGCAGGGCGACAAGCTCCTGAAGGTGCGGCTGGTTAAGGCCGACGAGATCAACCGGCTCTTCGCCGACAAGAAGATCGACTCCGCCATCGTGATCCCCGCCGGGTTCGAGAAGGCGGTGGCCGATGGCAAGGAGTCCGAGGTCCGGTTGACCCCCGCCCCCGGCGGTAACCTGCAGACTGGCGTCGGCCCCGTGCTCACCCGCCAGGCATCCCGGGTGGCCGGCGACTACCGGATCGCGGCCAAGATGGCCGGGAGCACGGCGGATGAGGCCAAGCTGAAGGCCGCCTATGACAAGGTGCTCACCGAGCGCGAGAGCATCGCCTCCACGGTGGAGCAGGAGAAACTGACCCGCACGGACCACGGTGCCCCCAAGATGACGAACCTGAACGAACGGGGCATGGGCTTTGCCATCATGTTCGTGATGATGATGACCTTCACCATGGCCGGCACGATCCTGCAGGAGCGCCAGAACGGCACCTGGGGCCGCCTCCTGACCTCGCCCACCGGCCGGATGAAGGTGCTGCTCGGCTACCTGCTCAGCTTCTTCGTCACCGGTATGTTCCAGTTCGGCGTCCTCATCGGCGTCACCACGCTGGCGTTTAAGACCAACTGGGGTCCCACCCTCCCGCTTCTGGCGATGGTCGCCTCCTACGTGCTCTGCTCCGCAGGCCTGGGGCTCTTCGTGGCCGGCCTGGTGCGCACGGCCGACCAGCAGCGCACGGTCGGCACGATTCTGGTGAATGCGACCTGCATGCTGGGCGGCGTCTACTGGCCGCTGGAGATGGTGGGCGACACCATGCGGCGCATCGGGTACCTCACCCCGCAGGCCTGGGCCATGGAGGGCTTCCGTGAGGTAATGCTCCGGGGCGGCAGCTTCGATGCCCTGGTCTGGCCGATCACCGTGCTTCTGGGGATCACCGTGGTCTTCATGGGCGCCGGCGTGGCCCGGATCCGGTTCGAGTAGGCCAACGGCTGTCCCGAACCGGACAAAAGCCCTATGGAATCTAGCCGAAAGCGCCTCCCTTCGCTAGCATTAGCAGTGAAGGGAGGCGTTCTCTTTGGCTCGCTTCAAGGGGCTGTTCTGGCCAGCGTACTGCGTCACGCTGATCGCCGTATCAGTGTCTGCGACCGTCGATCACCTGGGGCGGGGGGCGACAGCCTGGAACGCCGTGTTTGCGATTCCAATCTGGATCTATTCGGCGGCGGTCTTCTCGCTGCCCTTTGTCCTGGGCGGATCCGCCGTCGCATTCGGGCTGTTGTGGCTCGGCGGCGACTGGTGGGGCAGCCCGGTCGGCCGGATCCTCTTTCCTCTCATCGGCGCTGTGGTGGGCGCCGCCGTCATGGTGCTGACGATTGCGACTCAGGCCCCGACCGCTGCCGTGGCTGGCGGAGTGGCAGCCTGGTCGGCCACAGCTTCGCCGGCAATGCAGCGCTGGCGAACCGCCGTGGTGGTCACCGCAGGTCTGGCCGCCGGTCTGACGGTTGGGGCTGGTTATTACTGAGGGTCAGTCAGATATGGCGGATGCGGCGCCAGTTCCCCCCGCCAAACAGCGCTCCCGCAAAGGGATACCGGAAGTCGTGGCCAGCGAAGGCCGAAATGGCTGCCCAACCGGCCAGAACGCCGAAGGCCAGCCGCAGGACGGACAGCAGCGCGCCCATGACGGCAAGCCACGGGATCGCCGCATTGACCGAGACCAGCTGGTAGACGAGGACCTGGGAGAGCAATGCCGCTGCCCCGACTGCGCCGCCCTGTAAGGCATGGCGGGCTACGAAGGCCGACCGCCCGTGCTGCCAATACCAGATGGCGAGCGCCAACAGCGTAGCCGCTGTCCCCCGTGTGAGCCCGAAAAGCACACAGAACGGAGCCAACTGAGCGATGCCGGCCAGCACCTGTTGCCAGGTGAATCCGGCGAACTCGGGACGCTCCTGTTCAACATAGGAGAGGATGATCGTAAGCCCAAATACGACGATCTCCCACATGTCGCTGAAGAGGTTGTCGAGCACCACCAACAAGGGTGCCAGGTTTGCGAGGAGCAGGAGCAGCCGCTGGCGGGAGCTCTTCTCGTCCGGCCATCTGCGGGCGATGATCACCCCCTGAATTAGCAGGGCAGCGACACATGCCATGATGTAGTGATGCATCTCTTTGAAGACGAATTCGGCCTGTGCGACGGCGAAATAGATGGCCAACCGGGCCAGGAGGCCGCGATTGAAAAACGTGACCCGCAGCCCCTCGCGCCGCGAAATCGCCGCCAGCACGCCGATAACCGCCGCCGCAGCAGCGCTGCTCACTTGGATCCCGCCTAGCCGTGTGTAGTTGGGGTAGTGCATGATGTGGCCGGTAAGCTCGTTGTACCGTAGCCAGTAAATCAGGCTGGATATGAACCCGCCCAGTGCGATGCCAAACAGCGTTGATGCCGCCACGGCGACCGGACGCTTGGAGAGCAGGGCCGCGGCACTGCTCAGAATGAGCACGGCCACCACAATAGCGGGCCCCGGCCACAGAACTTCGCCAACCGCAGCCGCAGCCACGGCGACAGCCGCGATATAGCAGTCCCGCGGCTCGAGCCTGAGCGGGGTCACCTCCCGCAGCCGGCGGCCGACCTGCTCGGGCGCCCCAAACGCTTCGATCGCCTTATCGAGGGCGTGGTCCGGACAGTCCCCCTCCTGCTCAAACTGGGCGGCGAGGTCTAGGATGTGGCCAGTCATCTCTTCGCCCTGCTGGTGGTCCACAGGCAGGCCGGCGATCTCCATGACGCGGCGGATGTAGTCATGGATCCTGCTCATGGATTCACCCCCATGACCGCATGAACCGAGCGGACGAAGCTGCTCCATTCCCCGCACCACTGCTGATACGCGACCCGCCCCTGCTCGGTGATCCGGTAATAGCGCCGCCTGGCCCCGGCCTCGCTGTCACCCCAGTAACCCTCCACCAGCCCGTCCTGCTCCAGCCGTTTGAGCGCCGGGTACAGCGTCCCGTCCTTCATGACCACGGTGTCCCGGCTCCGTTCACTGATCTCCCGGGCCAACTGGTAGCCGTAGCGATCCCCGGTCTGGAGCACGGCGAGAATGAGGGGCTCGATACACCCCTTCAGCAGCTCCTTTTGAAATCCCATGAACCCACCACCCTCGTATTACTAGGTACAGTATACTACGAGGGTTCTTTCACTTCCAGTCCACACCAAACAAAAACCCAGTGCCACCCACCGGTGGTACTGGGTTCCGTTCATAGCAACCTCTGTTCAACCTGCCTGCGAATCAGAGCCGGGTCGTAGTCCCGGCGCACCTTCACCCGCAGGATCGGCATACCGGCGGCGTGGAGCGCCCGCAGGAGCCAGTCGTCCTGGATGGGTCCATCGGTGGAGTCGATCTCCAACTCCACCGCGATCAGGGGCTGGTAGGTGTCAAAGGTGCAGAGCACAAAGTCGACGTGCTTCGCAGCGATGCGATTCCAGGAGGCCTTCCACTCCAGGGCGTCGCCACGCACCTCGATGATGTCGGCGAGCCGCACCTTGGGGCAGATCAGGAAATCCTGGCCGACGGCCTGGTAGAGCCGGGCATAGAAGCGCTGCTCCACCGGGGTAAGCAGGTAGGGCCGACGCACATAGGGGGTAACGTGCACCTCCACGCCCGGCGGCGGAAGGTTCCGTTCCTGGTAGCGTCGCCAGAACAGAATGCCGAACATCAATAAAGCGAAGGTCACGGCAGCTGCGGACGCCACCTGCAGCCAGACCGAGCTACTCACCTGAAATAGATCCCCCTCAAAGGCACCCACTCGCGCTTAGAGAAGGCTTCTAGGCGCAAGCGCGTTCTCCTTCTGGCTTTCCAGAAAGAGCGCCGGGCTCACCTCGGGCCATACGGCCGTGGCCGCCCCCACCGCTGCGACCACGCCGCCGGCGAAGGCGAGGGCCATGTAGGTGCGGTCGGCGCCCGGGGCCAAGAAGCCCTGGGCCACCAGGGCCAGCAGCATCACGGCGGTGCCGGGGGCAAAGAGCCAGAACCCGCGCCGGCGGCCCGGGTGCAAGGATGCGATTGCGCCGATCAAGGCAGCGCTGCAGAGCGCCAGCAGCTTCAGGTGCAGGTAGGCGATCACGAGGTGGCGGTCCTTCGCCAGCTCCGTCCAGTGCGGCAGGAGGGGCAGCAGTTCCAGGACCGCCTTGAGAACCAGGGCCAGGGCCGCCATCGCCCACCAGGGGCTCTTCGGGGGCCGCATGTTCTGCAGGTAGAGCACCTGGCTGGCCGCCAGCCCTGCGCCGGCCAGGGCGCCGACGGCGAGCCAGCCGGACGGCAGGCCGAAGGGCGCCAGCAGGCGAACCGCCGCCGGGGCGGTCAGGGTCAGCACCAGCGTCGCCTGCCAGCCGGCCATGCGGCGGTTCTGGAGGCCGCCGGCAATGGCGGCGACGGCGCCCATCAGCCCGACCTCCATCCAGCCATCGCCGTAGGCCTGCAGGAAGAGGTAGACCCCGCTGTTGTAGAGCACCGGGTCGCTCACCTTGAAGACCACCCGGGTGAGGATGATCAGCACCGTGCTGAGGGTGGAGAGCATCAGGAGCGCCACAGCCGCCCCCATGAGCCAAAGGGCGGGGGGCCATCCCCGGATGGGGCGCCCCTTCACGCTCTGCCAGAAGATGTAGGCGAAGAGGAACCAGAGCACCTCGTTGAAGGTGGAAAAGGCAATGGAGACCGGGCCGTAGCCCTGGAGTGAAAAGCTGACCAGGGCGCCGCCCACGGCCCAGGGCGCCAGGCGGAGCAGCCAGCGCTGGGCGCCCGGCGCCGCCACCGGCGCCCCGGTGAGCCCCGGGAGCAGATGCAGCATGAGGCCCATGAGCCCGAGGCCCGCCCAGCCGAAGTAGGCGGTGTGGCTGTGGGCGTGGATCAGGTTCCCCCACATAAGCGGGCCGGGGTTGTACATCCATACGAAGGCGGAGCGGAGAAGGACACCCAGCAGAAGGACCGCCCAGAACCACCGGGCGGCGGAGCGCAGCAAGATGCGGTCGGTTTGCATGGTCGTGGCGCACCTCCCCAGTTCAACCATAGCACAAGGCGCCGCCGCCAGAGCGTGACAAGCGTCACAACCCGGGCGACGGCGCCTGAGTTTCCCTTATGCGTTGAAGGGCCTGAGGATCAGGGTGCCGGGGAGCGCATCGGGCGGGGCCGCCAGCATGTGCAGCGCCTGCTCGGCGACCGACTCGGGCCGCAGGCCGGCGCTCTTGTCGGTGGCAGGTCGCCCGGCGAAGTCGGTCTGCACGAGGCCGGGGCAGAGCACCATGACCCGGATGCCATCCTTCTGGACCTCCATGCGCAGGCTCTCGGTGAAGCCCATCAGCCCCCACTTGGTGGCGCAGTAGGCGGTGCCCCGGGGCATGCCCACGGTGCCCAGCACCGAGGAGATGTTCAGGATCTGCCCGCCGGGCCGCCGGCCCTCGGCGGCGGTGCGCTCCAGCAGGTGCGGCAGGACGGCCTTGGTGGCGTTGAAGACCCCGGTCAAGTTAACGTCCATCTGCCACTGGAACTCCTCGGGCTTCATGTCGACCAGGTTGACGTACTTGGCGACGCCGGCGTTGTTGACCAGGGCGTCGATCCGGCCCCACCGCTCCAGCGCCCGGGCTGCGACCTGCTGCATGTCCTCGAACCTGGTCACGTCGCCGGGCGCCGCCAGCACCCGCTCAGCGCCAACCTCCTCAGCCAGGGCCTGCAGAGCTTCGGCCCGCCGAGCCACCGCCACGACGCGGGCGCCCTCCCGGGCGAAGAGTTTCACCATCTCCCGGCCGATGCCCTCGCTGGAACCGGTGACGACCATCACTTGATCCATCAAACGCATATGTACGACCTCCTTGGGGTCTGGAGATTCGGCACGAGGTCCCCGGCAACCTTGCCGGGGACCTACGTCTTAGGCGTTATATCCCTGGAACTCGAGCGTCCGGACCTGGCCCGGCAGGTGCAGCTCCTCGAGCTGGCGCAGGGCGGTGCGCAGGACCTCCATCTGCAGTTCCTGGTTGGCGGCGGTGCCAAGGGAGTGGCCCCACTTGAAGCCGGCGGGGTTGATCGCCCGGGGCGGCCGCTGCTGCTCGGAGGACCCCTTGTCGGTGGTGATCAGAATCGTGGGGATGCCGGCCATCTCAATCGCCCGCTGAACCGCAACGACCGTGCGGTGGCAGAGCGGTCAGCCGGCGGTCAGGAGCACGGCGTCCACGGGGGAGCGCTCGACCTCCTTGGCGACGGCCGGGGCGGTCTCATCGTAGTACTTCTTGAGGCGCAGGGAGTAGCCCATCAGGGTCCAGTGCTTCTCCGACACGGCCCCGATCACGCCCTGGGAGGCGAGCTCACGCAGGCGGTCGATCGGGAAGATGACATTGATGTCCTGCTTGGCCTCGGTGCGGTCATAGTGCTCCTCCGGCGCCCCGTGGGTGATCATCAGGTCGGCGGCGTTGACGTCGCCGGGCAGGTGGCGCCAGGTGTCGTCGCCCTGGGTGTTGAAGGGCTCCTGCTCCTTCAGGTGCACCCCGGCGGTGGAGACGATCGCGATGGTCATCTCCGACAGTTTCTTCGTCACCGGCGTGTAGGGCACGCACCGGCGGGACAGTTCCATGGCCATGGGAAGCCTCCTTGTTATGAAAAAAGGCGGGAAGCAACTGGATGCTTCCCGCCCGTCGTTCGCCTAGAGCTTGCGGAGGATCTCGAAGAGCTCCTCGTTGTCGGGCTGCTCCGTGATCGGGTGAACGTCGATGAAGCGCACTACGCCTTCCTTATCGATGATAAAGAGCGCACGCTCCGAAGCGCCGAACGCGGCCCCGCCGGCATCGGTGCGCAGGACTCCGAAAGCCTCGGAGACCTTGCCATGGGGGAAGAAATCCGACAGCAGCGGGTAGCTGATGCCGCCGATAGATTTGGCCCAAGCCTTATGGCTGGGAATGGAATCCACGCTGATACCCAGAACCTGGGTATTGTACTCCTCGAAACGGGACAGGTCGTCCTCGTACGAGGGCATCTGCGCGCCTCAGACAGGGGTCCAGTCGAGCGGGTAGAAGGCGATGAACACATTCTTCCCCTTTAGGTCGGAGAGCTTGATCTCCGTGTCAAGGTGCGACTTCAGAGCGAAGTCCGGCGCCTTGTCCCCGACCTTGAGGGTCTTGGTCTGGGTTGCACCCTTCGGCATTTGGTGGGGCCTCCTTCGGAATCGGCATCGATGCGTGCCAGAAATCAATGATGGACCAGTTACGATGCTACTATACCCGAGCTTTCTTGACTACCAAATTTTTCATCTTGCTAGTCCTCCTATTGTGACGATTTCAGCGGAGCATCGGTGGAGGCGCTCGGCACGTCCAAACGATCAGGAAGGGACGTGGGTACGATGTTTCATTCATACAGCGTTGCGATGGTTACCCCGTTTTCGGCAGATGGCGACCTGGACCTGGGCGCCGTGGCGGGGATGACGCAATACCTGATCTCCAGTGGCGTCACAGAGCTGCTGATCTCGGGCTCGACGGGCGAGCAGCATTCGATGACGCCGGAGGAGCGCAAGGCGCTATACCGGGAGGCTGTGCGGGCGGCTGACGGCAGGGCGCGCATCATCGCCGGCGTGGCGGCTACCACCACCCGGGTCGCGGTCGATCTGGCGCGGGGCGCCCAAGAGGCGGGAGCCTACGGCATTATGCTGGGCCTTCCCCCCTACATCCGGGCCTCCGACCTGGAGCTGGAGGGCTACGTCACAACTGTGGCGCAGGCGGTCAACCTGCCGATCCTGCTGTACAACAACCCGCCCAGGACGGGCACGGACATCGGCATGGATACGGTGGCTCGGCTGGCTGCGGAAGGTCGGGTGGCGGCTCTGAAGCATTCGAGCGACTACCCCAGGGCGCAGGATGCCAAGCGCCGCACCGGCGGCAAGCTCCAACTCTTCACCGGCAGCGACGTGACCATCCTTGATGCCCTCTTGCACGACTACACCGGCATCACCAGCATCATCGGCAACCTCTTTCCGCGGGAGATGGCCGAGGTGGTCCGGCTTGCCACAGTGGGGGCCATGGCTGGCGCCGAGGCCAAGCACGCCTTCATCCGGCGGGCCGCAACAGCCCTCTTCGCCACGGCGACCCCGGTGGGTCTGAAGTATGCCCTGCGGAAGCGGGGCCTGCCCGCCGGCTATCCCCGTGAGCCGCTGGGCCACATCACGGAGGAGCAGCGCCAGGCGATTGACGCCGTAGTTGAATCAGCGTGATCTCCGGCGGGCAGAGGAACCGGACGGGCAGCTGGGTGAGCCCGATGCCCCGGCTGGTGTAGACATGGCAGGCCGGGGCCTTGTGCAGCCCGGCCACGTACTTGCGCCCCAGCGGCGGCAGGAGGAGCGGACCAAGGAACGGCAGCCGGACCTGTCCGCCATGCGTATGCCCGGAGATCTGCAGGGCGATGCGGTGCTCGGGCCGAACCAGGTCGGCCAGCTCGGGCTCGTGGGCCAGCAGGATGCGCACGGCGCCCTCGGGCGCCCCCCTGAGGGCCTTGGCCACGTCGGGCTGCCCGAAGATCCCCTCGTCGAGCCCGCCGAGCCAGAGCCCGTCGGCCGCCAGTACGCCTTCGTTGACCAGCATCTTCACCGACTGCTGGCGCTTGACGCCCGGGGGCAGAGCGGCGTAGTAGAAGTCCCAGTTGCCGTAGACCCCGTAGGCGCCCTTGACCGGCGTGAGGGCCTCGTCGATCAGGCGCTGGGCCTCGGCGTTTGAGTCGACCACGCCGGTCATGTCGCCGGCTACGAGCACCAGGTCCGGCTTGAGGCTGGCGAGCCGCTCGGCGGCCTCCTTGCCCCGGGCCACCGGCACCATCTCGCCGATATGCAGGTCGGCCAGCACCCCGATGGTGAAGCCGTCCAGGTGGGGCGGCAGGTTTGCAATGGGAAAGCTGACCCGCTCGACCACCAGGCGGCGGGGCTCCACCTCGTAGCCGTATGCGACCAGGCCTGCGGCACCGGCCAGAGCGGTCAGCGTGGCTTTCAGGAACGATCGACGGCCCAGTAGCACCCGGCTCTCCCTCCTCAAGGGTGAGACGTATGGTACCATAGAAAAGGCGCGAAAACCTGAGCCAGGTTTCCGCGCCTTTTTTTCGCTATCCCAGGACGATGGTGGTTCGAGCGACCCCAGCCCGGTCGTGCCGGGCGGTCACGCTCAGCGTGTCGCCGACCTTGCCCCGGACCACGAAGGTGACCCACTTCTCGCTGGCGTTGGACCAGCCGGGGATCTCCCCGAGGTTGTAGCGCCCGTTCCGCAGGTCGGCGCCCCGGTGGGCGATCACCTTGGCGGGGCCATCCAGGGTAACGTCAACCCCGGTGACACGCTTCTGCTGAACCGCCATCTCGGTCACCTGGGTCGGCAGGAACCCGGTGTTGCAGACCTGGACGGTCACCTCGTAGACCGAGCCGCCCAGCGCCTTGACCTCCGTGCGTCCGATCGCCAGCAGCGGACTGGCCATGGCGTGCTCGATGGCAAACCTGAAGTTCTTGACCAGCTCCGCCTCCAGATGGCGCCCGGGGGGCGGGTTCTGAATGCAGTGCTTGAAGTCCCAGCCGCCCAGCTCCACCTCGCCGAGCTGCGGGTGGGTGAACTTGCGCCAGCGGTGGAAGCCCCGGCCCTCGTTCTCCTGGTCGTCCCAGGCGAGGAGTTTGAGCTGCTCCTCCTCCCGTTCCGGGTCGGGCATGTTCACCGTGTCCTTCATCGACTTCTTGCCCCAGGAGGGCAGGCCGGCGAGGCCCTTGATGTCCCACAGCTCCGGGGCGAACATGATGATGCCCAGGTAGTCGTAGGCGAACTCCATCGCCGAGCCGATGGCCGGCCGGTCGGGATTCCAGGTGTATACCTCAAAGAGGTTGCGGTGCGGGTACCCGGTGATCCGGGTACCCAGGTCGCCGAGCGCCTTGTAGCGGCCCAGGTCGGACTGGTTCAGCTTGTCGTCCCGCTGGACGGCGCCGGGCCGCAGGTTGACCCCGCCGGAGGTGTGGTAGCACATCCACCCGCAAATGTTTGGGTGGGAGAGCACGAACTCGCCCAGGCCCCGGATCTCGGGCTCCGAGAACGGGTAGGGGCCAGCACCGGGCTGGCGGTGCTCCATGGCCCAGTTGGTCGGGTAGTTCCGGTTGAAGTCCAGGCCCCAGCGGTTCGGGGCCGGGGTTACGCCGCGCCCGTCATAGGCTTCGACCAGGCCCTCGGGCTTCAGCTCCCGGATGACGCCCTCCTGGTAGATCCGGTAGAACGTGCCCTCCAGGTCTTCCGGCTGACGGCGCACCATCACCCGGGGGTCCTTGGCGGAGACCTTCCACTCGCCGCCGGGATCGACGACCCGCATCTCCAGGATGGCGCCGTCGCCGTCGATATCCTGCGGCACAAGCCCGGGCCGCTCCTCCGGCACCGGGTAGAGCGCCACGCGGCTGCGCATCATCTTCGGGGTATGGAGGTACTCCTCCGTGGCGTCCACGGTCAGCCGGGGAACCACATAGACGGACCGGGTATCGAGCAGTTCGGTCGCCTGAGCATCCTTGCCGTAGCCCGACAGGAGCCAGTTGGCGATGTAGAGCGCCTGTGCCGTCGAGGTGACCTCACCGGCATGGTGACAGCCGTCGATCAGGTAGCCGGGCTTCTCCAGGTCGGACCCGGTCGCCTGGTTGGTCAGCGTAAGGACCCAGACCTCCCGCCCCTCCGGGCTACGGGCAATGCTCGCCACCGTCACCAAGTGCGGATAGGCCTTCGCCCACGCATGGACCAGTTGGGTGATCTGCAAGTAATCCTGGTAGGTGGCCTCCATCGGCGCCCTCCTTAGAGCGTCAGGGCGGCGGCCGTACGGCCGGCCCTGGCGGTGTGGGCAGTCACGGTCACAGCGGTGCCGGGCGCCGCCCTGAGCAGCCAATCGACCCAGGCCTCGCTCCTGGCGGGGCGCCCGCCCGAGACGGCCCAGCCCTCCAGGTGCTCAAGCTCCTGGCGCTCCTTGCCCGAGAGCAGCTGGGCGCCGGGCGCCTCCAGCTTCACCTCAATTGGCCCCACCGCCTTCTGCTGGACCGCCATGGCGGTCACGTTGGTCGGGAGCCCGCCGGTGTTGCGGACCCGGGCGCTCAGCTTCCAAAGATCAAGGCCCAGGCGCACGGCCCGGAGCTCAACCTTTAGCAGCGGCAGGGCCAGGGCGTGCTGGAAGGTGAAGGCGGCAGCCTTGCTGATCTCGTCCAGCAGCAGCGGGCCTTCCGGCGGGTTCTGCAGGCAGCGCTTGTAGTCCCAGCCGCCGATCTCCACGGCGCCCAGCTGCGGGTGCTCGAACGGGCTCCAGGGGATGAAGCCCGCCCCGCCCAACTCCTTGTCGTTCCAGGCCAGCAGCTTGCGCTCATCGGCCAGGTTCTCCTCGTAGCTCTGGTTCAGCAGGCCCTTGACGCCCACCTGGGCGTAGCCCTTGGCGCCCGCCTTCTCGTCGATCGACCAGAGCTCGAAGGTGTACGCCTGCACGCCGTAGTGCTCATAGGCCCAGTCGTCGGCGCCCTTCACGAGCGCCTCCTGGCCGGGGTAAGCAAAGGCATCGTAGGTGGACTTGCAGGGAGAGCCGGAGAGTCGGGTGCAGATCTCGCCGATCCGCTTGAAAGCTTCCAGGTCGGCCTGGTTCATCTTGTCATCGCCGCCATTGCTCGGCGGGCGCAGCAGCACGTGGCCCGTGGTATGGTAAGCCACGTAGGCGCCAATGTTCGGATGCTTCACCAGGAACGTGGCCAGCGCCCGGGTCTCGGGCTCGGAGAGCGGGTAAGGCCCCGCCCCGGGCTGCTTGCCCTCTGGGTTCCAGAACGCCGGGTAGTTCCGGTTGAAGTCCAGGCCCCAGGTCCGGCGCACCGGCGGGATCGCCTTGCCGTCCCAGCCCCGAATCACGCCCTCTGCGAAGATGCGGTAGAACGTGCCCTGAGAATCCTCGGGCTCCCGCCGCACCATCATCCGGGCGTCCTGGGCGTCCACCTTCCAGTCCCCGTCCGGGTCGAGCTTGCGCATCTGCAGAATGTAGCCGTCGCCGTTCACATCCTCCGGGTAGAAGCCCGGGGGCTCCTCCGCCATTGGGTACAGCTTGGCGCTGGAGCGCAGCAGGTGCGGCGTGGTCAGGTAGACCTCCACGCCGTCCACGGCAATGCGTGGCACGCAGTAAAACGCCCGGGTGTCCAGCAGTTGGGTCGCGGTCGGGTCGGTGCCGTACTGGGTCAGCAGGTACCAGACCGAGTACATCGCCGCCGCCCCGCCGGTCACCTCGCCGGCGTGGGTGTTGGCGTCGATCAGGTAGCCCGGCCGGTCCCGGTCGAGCCCGGTCTCAAAGTTGGTCAGCGTCACCGCCCAAATGGGGCGCCCCTCGCTGGACCGCCCGATCTCCTCCAGGCGGCACAGGTGCGGGTACTCGGCCGCCCAGCTCTTCAGCTGAGCGGTCATCTCGTCGTACTTCAGGTAACGGTCGGGCTGAAAGCCGCTCATAGCTTCACCTCGTGGGTGAGTGTGCCTGCACGGTCATGCTTCACCTGGATCGTCAGCTTGGCGCCCGGCTTTGCCTGCACCACCCACTCGGCCCAGGCCGAGGTGGTCGGCGAGGTGGAGCCGCCCCAGATCGAGCTGGAGCCGCTGCCGCGCCCGCTGATATGGCCCAGCTCCTGCTTGGCCTTGCCGCCCACGATCCGGTCGGCGCCCTCCAGGCGCACCTCCACCGGCTGGGTCTGCTTCATGTTCACCGCGACCTGCGTCACGTTGGTGGGCAGGTAGCCCCGGTTGGCCACCTCGACGACCACGCTGTAGTTGGCGGCGCCAAGGTGCTTCACCCGGACGTCGCTCACCCGCAGGAGCGGCAGCGACAGGGCGTGCTCGACGGTAAACAGGCAGTTCTTATGGCACTCCTGATGCAGGAGCTTCTCAGGCGGGTTCTGGCCCACGAACTTGGGATCCCAGCCGCCGATCTCCACCGGGCCGAACTGTGGGTGCTCGAAGGGCGCCCACGGCGTGAAGCCCTTGCCGTCCAGCTCACGATCGTTCCACTGCAGCTGCATCAGCGCCTCTTCCTCGCGCTGCTCGTCGGTCAGGTTCTTCAGCTCCTTGAACGGCCGCTTCGGAACGCCCGTGATGTACGGGAAATCCCACAGCTCCATCTCAAAGCCCTGAATCCCCTTCTCGTCGTAGCACCACTCCAGCCAGGAGCCCACGTCGAGCCGGTCGGGGTTGTAATCCGCGGTGAAGTACTCGTAGACGCTCACCGTGGGGTAACCGGTGATCCGCTTGCAGGTCTCACCGATCGCCTTGTAGAGGGCGAGGTCGGTCTGATTCATCTTGTCGTCGCCGGTCAGCGGCGAGGGGCGCAGGTTCATGCCTGAGCGGGTGTGGTAGCTCATGGCGCCGCCAATGTTGGGGTGCTTCAGCCAGAACTCCGCCATCGCCCGGACCTCGGGGCGGTCGAAGGGATAGCGGCCCGAGCCCGGCATGCGGTGCTGGGGCTTCCAGTTGGTCGGGTAGTTCCGGTTGAAGTCAAAGCCACGCTCCCGGGCATAGGGGCCGCCGGGATCGCCGTAGACCTCGCGGCCGTCCCAGGTCTCCTCCACCTGACCCGACTCGGTGCGCTTCTTCATAACGCCCTCGGTGTAGAGCCGGTAGAAGGTGCCCTCATGATCGTCGGGCTTGCGCCGGACCATCAGGCGCGGGTCCTTGGCCGAGACCTTCCAGTCGCCCTGCGGGTGCGGCACCCGCATGGTCAGGATCATCCCGTCGCCGTTGATGTCGGTGGGGCGCAGGCCCTCGGGCTCTTCCGGGTTCGGGTAGAGCAGGGCGCTGGAGCGGAGCATCGAGGGGTTGTCGAAGTACCACTCGGTCCCATCCACCGTGATGCGCGGCAACACGTAGACCGTGCGGGTGTCCAGCAGCTCGGTCACCTTGGCGTCGGTGCCGTAGTTAGTCAGCAGGTAATGGATGGTGTACAGGGCGACGGCTGCCGCGGTGACCTCGCCGGCATGATGCTGACCGTTGATGTGGTAAGCGGGCTTGACCGTGTCCTCACCGGTGGCGAAGTTGGTCAGCGTCACCTGCCAGATCTCCCGGCCCTCGGGGCTGCGCCCCAGGGAGTAAAGCTTGCACAGGCCCGGGTAGAGAGTCGCCCAGGCGTGCAGGAACGATGTGAGCTCGCCATAACGGTGATACTTGCTGGAGTTGTAGCCCTCCAGGATGCTGCGGGCCTGATCGGCGGTCATGGTCATGGCTTAGACCTCCGCCCGCAGGCTGAGCCGCTTGGTGGCCTTGCCGGCCTTGTCGGAAACAGCCTTCACGGTAATGTCGCCGGCGTTCGGCGCCTTGATGATCCACTCGACCCGCTTGTCACGCTGGACGGAGGCATTGCCGGGATAGAAGCCCAGGCCGCCGGTCACCACCCGACCCTCCAGGTGGCCGAGCTCTTCCTTCACCTTGCCCAGCACCAGCTCGGCGCCCTCGGGCAGCTCCAGCTCCACGGTGACCGGCTTGGCCATCTTGTTCTGCTTGGCCATCTCGGTCACGTTGGTCGGCAGGTAGCCGCGGTTCTTCACCACGACCTCCAGGCGATAGACGCCGTCGCCCAGGTTCTCCAGTTCGCACTTGGTCATCTCAATGCGCGGCGAGGCACCGGCGTGCTTGAGGGTGAACATGGCGTTCTTGTGCGCCTCGGCCTTCAGGAACCGGGGCGGGGCGTTCTGGAGGACCTCCTTCATCAGCCAGCCGCCCAGCTGCACCTTGCCCAGCTGCGGGTGGTTGAAGTCATACCAGTTGACAAAGCCCTCGCCAGCCAGCTCCTTGTCGTTCCAGTCCAGCATGCGCAGGCCTTCGGCCTCGGCGTCGCGGTCCTTCAGCGGCTCCAGGAAGGGCACGCGGTCGTTGCCAACGCGCACCCGCAGATCCCACAGCTCGGTGGAGTACAGCATCATGCCCAGGTTGTCGTAGCACCAGTCCAGGAAGCAGCCCTTGATCGGGTTGTCCTTCTGGTAGGCGAAGCCGTCGTAGACCGAGGCGCAGGGATAGCCGGTCAGCTCCTCGCCGACCTTGCCGATCGCCTTGAAGGCGGCCCGGTCCTTCGGGTTCATCTTCTCATCCGACCGGAAGGAAGAGGGCCGAAGAATGATGCCGGTGGTGGTGTGGTAGCTCTGCCCGCCAGTGATGTTCTTCTGGTTCAGCAGGAACTCGGCCACCGCCCGGGTCTCGGGCTCCGAAAGCGGGTAGGGGCCGGCGCCGGGCTGCTTGGCCTCGGGCTCCCAGCCGACCGGGAACTGCCGGTTCAGGTCCAGGCCCCAGCGGGCCGGGGTGAACTTGATCTCCACGCCGTCAAAGTTCCGAATCAGGCCCTCCTGGTAGAGGCGATAGTACTCGCCGCCATACTCGTGGGGCAGGCGCGGGATCATCAGGCGCGGGTCCTTGGTGGAAACCTTCCACTCGCCGTCGGGGTCGGGCACCCGCATCTGCAGGATCAGCCCGTTTCCGTCGATGTCCTCCGGGTAGAGGCCGTCCTGCTCCTCCTCGAAGGGGTAGGGCCGCACGCTGGAGCGCAGGAAGTACGGCGAGGTCAGGTAGAGTTCGGCGCCGTCCGGGCTGACCCGGGGCAGAATGTAGAAGCTGGTGGTGTCCACCAGGCGGGTGATCTCGTCATCCTTGCCGTAGTTGGTCAGCAGGTACCAGATCGTATACAGGGCGCACGCCGTGCCGGTCACCTCACCTGCATGCAGGTTGGCGTCGATATAATAGCCCGGCTTGTCGTTGTGGTGGCCCGTCTCGTGGTTGGTGATCTCGACCACCC
This sequence comes from Symbiobacteriaceae bacterium, assembly GCA_050789255.1. GTDB lineage: Bacteria > Bacillota > Sulfobacillia > Symbiobacteriales > Symbiobacteriaceae > JBOZRQ01. The sequence continues at coordinate 254,718 of JBOZRQ010000046.1, read as the reverse complement.
ACAGATCCCGGCCCTCGTGGGACTTGCCCACGGAGTACATCCGGCTGAGGCCCGGGTAAGCACTGACCAACTCCTGCATGTGCTGGACCAGCTCATCGTACTTGTGGTACTTACTGAAATCGATCTGGATGGTCACGCTACAGTCCCCCCTGCGATAGTTGAACCCCACAAACTATTCACGCCACTAACTTTTCTTCGCAGTCCGTAATTACTCCTGCTCCCCTCGCCACGAAGTGAGGGCGTACCAGCCAGTGTTACAGTCACACCTTGTGTGTTATCATCAGACATGGCACAGGTAAGACATCCCCCTGCAAGGAGTGACGCCTGTGCCCCTGATCGCGTACATACTCATGTGCATCATCTTCGGAACCACCTACCTGGCCATCAAAGTTGGCGTAGACGCCGGGCTGCCGCCCTTGCTCTTCGCCGCTCTCCGCTTTGCCATTGCCGGTCCCGTCTCTCTCCTGATCGTCCTCTTACGGCGGCTGCCCCTGCCTACGAAGGCCTCGCAGTATGGGGCGTTGGCGGGCGTGGGCCTGTTCAGCACCACGCTGGTCTACGCAATCCTGTTCTGGGCGGAACAATACATCCCCTCCGGCATCGCCGCGGTCCTGCTCGCCGGGGCGCCCATGCTGGTGATCGTTGTGCGTCGGCGATGGAGTCAAGCCTACCGGGCCGTCCAGATCGCCGGCCTCTGTGCCGGCATCACGGGCGTGATCATGGTCGTCCTACCTCAGGTCGGCGGGGACTGGGGCGCCGCTCCCCTGTGGGCAGCGGGGCTGCTGCTGCTGAGCGGGCTCTTCCTGGCGATCGGCTCCGTGCGCGCCCGGGAGGCGATGGAGCAAGGCGTCCATCCGCTCACCCTTAACGCCTTTCAGATGCTCTTTGGCGGGCTGGGGCTCTTCATCTGCTCGCTGCTCTTTGAATTCCCAGTGAATGTGTCGTTCACGCCCGCTGGATTCGCTGCCCTGGCACATCTCTCCATCGTGGGTTCGGTCGTCGGGTTCGGCATCTACTATTGGCTCGTCGCCCGGATCGGCCCGCTCCTCTCCTCGACCTGGACCTACCTCGCCCCGGCGGTGGCAACAGCCGCAGGCGTACTGGTGCTCAGGGAGAGCGCCGGCTGGCCCGTGCTGGTCGGGGTCCCCCTGGTCGTCCTCGGTGCTGCCCTGACCGACCCCGATGGACTGCGCAACGTACTCAAACCCTGAGGAGGCGTCGCGGCGTGCAGATCTCCCTGGACCGCAAGTCTTCCGAACCCCTCCCCCAGCAAATCAAACGGGCGCTGGCCGACCGGATCCGTTCGGGCATGGTCGCCCCTGGAGACGCGTTGCCAACGGTACGCAGCCTGGCCCAGCGCCTTGGGGTCAGCCCTGTCACCGTCATGCAGGCGTACGCAGCGCTAGAGGCGGCGGGTCTCGTCACCCGGGTCCACGGGCGGGGGGTCTTTGTGCGGGGGCGGCCGGGGGCAGAGCCGCAGCGGGCCGGCGGGGTCCATCGGTGGCAGCAGGGGCTGCCGGACTACATCCCGCGGATGCAGTCCGGGTACCTGCTTCGGACTGAATTGCCCCAGAACGTAGTACCGATGCACGTAGCCACGGTGGAGACGGGACTCCTCCAGGTGATGGAGCTGGTCAACGCCCTCCGAAGCAGCGTCATGCACGACCCGCAGCGGCTCGGCTGGTACAGTCCCCCGACCGGCATCCCCGAGCTACGGGCTGCCGTGGCCGGCTTTCTTCAGGGGAAGGGCCTGCTGGTGCCGCCCGAGGAGGTGCTGATCACCCAGGGCGCCCAACAGGGCATCGATCTGGTCTGCCGCACCTTCGTGGGCCCCGGTGACGCGGTGGCGATCGAAAGCCCTTGCTACCCCCCCACCATCGAAGCCTTCCGGGCACGTGGCGTGCGCCTCTATCCGATCCCGGTCGACTCCGAGGGGATGCGCGTGGAAATGCTGGCGTCGATCCCAGGGCTACGCCTGGTCTGCGTGGTTCCGGCCTACCAGAACCCCACCGGAGCGGTCCTGAGCCGCGGACGCCGCTCCGCCCTGCTGGAGATGGCCCGTCAGCGCAGCTTTCTGATCATGGAGGATGACCCCTGGTCCGAGATTGCCTTCGACAAGGCCGCTCCGCCCCCACTCAAGAGCCAGGACCCAGACGGCCACGTCATCTACGTGAAGAGCTTCAGCAAGCTGCTCTCGGTGGGTGTGCGTCTGGGTGCGGTGAGCGCATCGGGCCAGGTCTTTGAGCGGCTGGTGGCGGCCAAAGCGATCACAGACCTTGGCGTATCGCTTCTGCCCCAGCTGGCCGTGCTCCCGGTGCTGCAGTCCCCCCGCCTCCAGCGCCACCTCCAGCGGATGGTCGGCGCCCTGCGGGAGCGCCGGCAAGCGGTGGTGGAGAGCCTGAGCCGTTGGGCGCCGCCGGGGGTCCGTTGGACGGTTCCTCCCGGAGGACTCAACGTGTGGGTCACCCTGCCGGCGCATACGGACACGGAGAGCCTGCTGCCAGCGGCTGAGGCCAGAGGCTGTCTCTTCGCGCCGTGGGTCGGCTTCTTTCCCGGCGACCCGGAGCCCAACCACCTGAGGCTCTCCTTCGGGGCCGCCAAGCCGGCTGACCTGGTGCGCGGGGTAAAGGCACTCTGCGATACGATCGCAGAGGCCCTCTAAAACAGAAGACCCTGCACGTGGCAGGGTCTTCACATAGGACAGCGTTAGAGCACGCCACCCATCGTCTTCGCCCCGAGGATCAGGGTGCCCCAGAGCATCTTGAAGGCGGTCGGATAGTCGTCGGCGGTCACCTGCACGGTCTTGGAGCCCACCCGCTTGACGCACGGGAACAGGCTGACCATATGGGCGGAGTCGGTGGTCTTGAAGTCGACCTCGAAGGTGATCGGGCCGGGTACCTGGTAGGGCTTAAACGAGCCGGTCTGCAGGCGGCGCACAGCGGCGGCGGCCTTCTCCCGGATCAGCGCCTGGCTGGACGCCACCGAGAGGAGCCGGGCGGCATGCCGATTGATTGCTTGCTTGGTCACAGCCATCTCCACGTCGCCGAGGAGCTCCATGGCCTCGTCCTTTAGCACGTTATCGCCGCTCACCAGGGCGACCGGCACGCCGAAGTGGCCGGCCAGACCGGCGTTCAGCCCGGTCTCACCGATCTCCTTGCCGTTGCAGCGCAGCTGGGTGACGGCCACGCCCATGAGCGTGTGGTTGATGACCCCGTCGCCGCCGCCCTCCCGGGCGTGGTAGCCCACAAAGAAGGCGCCGTCGAAGCCGGTGTCAATGCCCTCCATCTGGCAGAAGTGGCGGTTGGAGCCGCTGATCAGCTCCGCCCGGGGATCAAGCTCCTCAGGGAGCAGGTTGATCATGGGACCGTGGGAGTCCACCACCAGGAACTCCGTCGCCCCGGCGCTGGCGGCGCCCTCGATGGCGGCGTTGACGTCGCGGGTCATCAGTTTCCGGTAGCGCTGGTACTCGGGATCCGATGGGTTGCACTGCTTGCCGATCGCCACGCCCGAAATGCCTTCCATGTCAACAGAGATGAAGATGCGCATTCCGTTCTCCCCCATGTCGAAATAGTTCGCAGGGCGTATTATTCCGCGCTGGCTGCATCATCTCCTGTTGGTCGGCCAAAATAGAGAATCACCCCCATCCAGTTGAGGCGGCTGGATGGGGGTGATTCTCTTTCAATGGTGGTAGGGAGAGACCACCATTTCACAAGTAAGCCCTTCAGGGAAATCTACGTATAAGTGGGAGGGGTGCAGCACCCAATTGGGAGGTGGGAGGTCGGGCGCCGCTTTTCCCGTGAAGGGCGGAAATATGCTAACGAACTACGAGCACCGGGCAGGGCGAGGTGTGCAGCACCCGGTTGGAGACGCTGCCGAGCAGCAGCTCCTTGACGGGGCTGAGCCCCCGGCTTCCGACGACGATCATGTCAAAGCCCTCCAGGCGGGCCAGGTCCACGATCTCTTCGGCGGGCTCGCCCACCTGCACCTCGAAGGTCACCCGCTCATCGGGCAGGCCCAGGGCAGAGAGCGTACGCTTCAGGATCCCTTCCGCCGACCGGCGGATCATCACATCCATCGGCACCTCAGGAGTCACCTTGTTGCCGAGCTCATCTGTAATGTTAAAGGAGCGGGGGATGTGCGCTACGTAGACAACCGTGACAGTGGCCTCGGGCAGACCTGTTGCGATCTCACCCAGCACCCTCGCTGCATGCAAGCTGCCGTCGCTGCCGTCAGTGGCCAGCAGGATCTTCTTCACTGGTGGTCGCCTCCTATGCCCTGGGTCGCCGTGACACTCCCCAGAATTCCTTACACCTTCATGATAGATGGAACCCGTGTAGACCTGCTATCCAACAAATGCCCGATTTAGGGGTAGACTTTCTGTGCTTTCAGTCGGGCTGCGGACCCTCACGAAGATGGGTCTTGCCCATGCGGTAGGCGGTCAATCACGAGAAAAGAATAAACCCCTGCCACAGGGAGAGCAGCAGGGGTACGCTTAACGCTAAACTTAGGTGGGATCCCCGGCCAGACCCTCGCGAATAGCGTAGCCCACCGCCTCCGAACGATTGCGGAGATGCAGCTTCTCGAGAATATGGCGCATATGGTTCTTGACCGTCGACTCGGCCACGTAGAGCCGGGAGGCGATCTCCTTGTAGGTCAGGCCCGTGCTGGCCAGACGCAACACCTCGACCTCGCGGGGCGAGAGCTGCTGGCCGTCTTCCTTGCCGGCACCGCCGGTCCGGGGCATACGGAACTCCTTGAGCATCTTGGCTGCCATCACGGAGGAGATCGGAGCCTCTCCCGCCACGGCAGACTTGAGGGAAGCCACAAGCTCTTCAGGCCCGAGGCTCTTGAGCAGGTAGCCGTCGGCCCCCGCCTTGATCGCCTCGAACAGGTCCTTGTCGATCTCGGAGACCGTCAAAATGACGACCTTCAGGTCCGAGTACAGGGCCTTGAGCTTTCGGGTCGCTTCCACGCCATCAAGAACAGGCATGTTGATGTCCATGAGCACAAGGTCAGGCTTTAGCTTCGGAACCAATTCCAGGGCTTCCTGGCCGTTGTTTGCCTCACCGACGACCTGCAGGTCGCTGGCGGTCAAAATGCTCAATACACCCTTGCGAAGCATCAGGTGATCGTCAACAATCATAACTCTCATGGCGGAGGCGCCCTCCTTCCCTCTTCGTGCTTACTTTATCATGTTGAACGGTCTACCAACAATCGGCTGCGAGCCCTACCAATACTAGACCTTAGCGCTAGAGCGGCAAAACAGACTGTCGCGGGCGTACTGCGTTCTGCACGGAACGGTAAATGCGCCGTGCTGCGGCCATGCTGCCGACGATCCCCTGAACCTTGGCGTGGCCGTTGATTCGCACCTCTGCCGCACCTGTGCCAGTGAGGACCAGTTCGCTGATGATGCGCCACCCAGCCAGGACGGTTTCGTGCCTGCATTGTACGCCTGGAGGTAGGGGCCCTGCTACAGGCTCCCACTTCGGGCGCTTTGCCATAGAGTCCCCTCCCGCAAGCGATCCGAAACATGTACCGGACGATTTCGCTGAGTCGTAGCCAATTCCTGCATATAGCACAAAAATACGGTACCCGAAGGTACCGTATTGATCAGAACCGCCTATGATCAGGTGACCTTTTCGGCCTCAATGACCATGCGCGCCGCTCCGGGCACGAAGGGATGCCTGTCAAAGCTGCCGTAAAACGTGGGGTTGAACCCGCTGACCGCCAACAGCAGTTGGACTTCAGCCGGGGTGCTGAAGCGCTCGTTGAGCTGGCCGTACTGCTTGGTTTCCAGCTTGCCCGAGTCATCGAGCCACTCGCAGGAGATCATATCATGGACAAGCTGCCGAACGGCATCGAACTTCCGGAAGCGCTGGATCACGGCTGCGGTTGCGCCCGCGGGTCCCAGCCTGCGAATCACCGGCTGGTCCGACGGGAGCTGTCCGGGGTTCCACACCGGCAGATCCAAAACCAGGCGCCCGCCAAGGGCCAGCGACCGGTAGACCGACTCCAGCGCCTGGCGCTGCTCTTCCAGTGTCAGGAGCCGGGCGAGCGCACCGCCGGGAATTATTACTAGCGGGTGCTTACTGTCGCTGACAAAGTTGGTGGGGTCCATGCGCACAAACATAACCCTGCCCGCGTTTGCTTCCGCCGCTTTCCGTTTCGCCTGGTCGATCATGGCCTGGTCGCTATCGATCCCTATTACTGGAATGCCCTGCTTGGCCATGGAAATGGCAAATCTGCCAATGCCGCACAGCAGCACCAGCACAGGCCCGCCGCGTTGCCGGGCATACTGGCAATAGAAATCAATGTCCCCCGGACTGCCTGTGTCCAAAAGTTCGAGCAGGTCGGGGGTGATCTCGCTACGGAGCATGGCGCCGTCCCTCCCCCCATCGCTGGGACCGTTTCGACAGAGAAATTTCCATTTCCTGCCACAAAACGGCAAGCCGGCTCATTTCAGCCGCCGGCAAACTATCCACGGGGGAAGGTGGAAGAGTGTACACGGAACTGCGTTTGAAGCTCCTCACCGGGCGGACCGTAGCGATCCGCGTAGACCCGCCCTTCGATGCGGGCGACCTCGACTACTTCCCGGGGGTTCGCGCCCTGAGCCTTGGCAACCTGACGGTCCTGTACGAGGGGCTGGTCTACGATGTGGTCCCATCGGGCCGGATCGTGGGCTACGACTCCTCCAGGCCGGTCCAGCGCTTGAAGAGCGAGGCGTCCAGGCCGAACTGATCAAGGATTTTGCCCACGGTTTGACCGACGATGTCGTCAATGGTTTGGGGTTTGTGATAGAACGAGGGCATGGGTGGAAGGACGACGGCTCCCATCTCTGTAACGGCGGTCATGAGGCGCAGATGGCCCAGGTGCAGCGGGGTTTCCCGCACCACCAGGACCAGCTTGCGCCTTTCTTTTAGGCTTACGTCCGCAGCGCGGGTCAGCAGGTTGTCGTTGTAGCTGTTGGCAATGCCGGAGAGCGTTTTGATCGAGCAGGGCGCCACAATCATGCCATCGGTGCGGAACGACCCGCTGGAGATCGCCGCGCCGACGTCGTGGACCGGGTAGACCTTGCTGGCCAGGGCGACCACCTCGTCCAGGCGGTAGGGCGTCTCATATTCAATGGTCTGCCCGGCCGTGCCGCTTAAGACCAGATGCGTCTCAACACCGAGGCGGCTCAGCACCTGAAGGGTCCGCACCCCGTAAATCGCCCCCGAAGCTCCACTGATCCCAAGAACAATCCGCATTTGCTGTGCCATCGTTAGCCTCCAAGATGATTCCAACGTGTATAATACACTTACGGGAATACTGCCCACGTAAAGGAGTTGCCCGCCAAATGGATCCCGGCCTCTTTACCGTGGATCAGCTCCTGGCCATCCTCGGTGCCACCCTACAGGCCGTCACGGCGCTGCTTGTCGCCCTGATGAGCTACAGCGAGTGGACGCGCACCCGGCGGCCAGCGTACAAGATCCTGGGGGGAGCCTTCGCCCTCGACGTGCTGCTGCACGTGGCGGGCGCCGCACTCCCGTCCTTCTCCCGAGGCAGCATGGGCGCCTTGGCCAGGCTCAGTGTTCCCATTGTGTTGCACTTTCTCGAAGGGTGCTTTCTGGTCCTGCTGACGCAGGCCATGGCAGTGCACGACCGCACGCGGTCCCGCGAGGTACGGCGGGTCACCACCTGGCTCTTCGAGATCAACGTGGTCATCGCCGTGGTCGTGCAGGTGGTCTGGTATTACGTTGCCCGGCCCGATCCCACCTCGTCGTTCGGGCACTATTGGGGGGAGCGGGTGCTGACGGGCTGGGAGCTCCTGCTGCTGGGACTGGGCACGTACCTCTCCTTCGTCCTGCGCACGGACATCCGGGTCGCTCCCGCCCTTATGGTGATGGCCTTGGGCAAGGTGGCGTACCTGGCCAATCTGCTGGTGTGGGACGGCTCGGTGCTGTGGCTCAGCCTGATCAACTGGACGGCGGGAGCGGTCGCTTCGGTGATGCTGCTGGCAGCCACCCACTTCGGGATCATCGCGGAGACCTTTACCGACCCGCTGACCCGGCTCCACAACCGGCGGTACTTCATGACCCGGGCGCCGCTGGAGTGGGACCGCGCCCGCAGGCGGGGCGGCTATCTCACCATTCTGGTGATGGACCTGGACCACTTCAAGCGGTACAACGACACGGAGGGACACGTGGCCGGAGACCATGTCCTGCGGGGGGTGGCCCGGGTGCTGAACCGGCACCTGCGCCCCTACGACCTGCTCTGCCGCTGGGGCGGCGAGGAGTTCATCGCCCTTCTGCCCGACACCGACGCCGAGACCGGGGTGGTGGTGGCCGAGCGGCTGCGCCTGGCCGTGGCCGACGCTTTCGGTGGGGCGGACAAGCGCTCCCCCGTCACCGTTTCGGTGGGGGTGGCCGCCTGGCCGGACACCGACGGCGACTGGCGCGACGTGATCCAGGGTGCCGACGAGGCGCTATACCGGGCCAAGCAGTGGCGCAACCGGGTAGCGCTCTACGTGCCCTGATCCCGGGTGTCAATGTCCCGGAACCAGGATTCCTCATGGAACTCCACGAGGTGCGTCCGCTCGGTGTGTCGTCCGACCACCCGGCGGGCGCCCTCGTCGCCTTCGAGGGTCATCAGCTCGGGCAGCAGCCGAAGGTCGAGCAGCACCGGGTTGCGGCGGGCGCCCCCGCAGGAGGGCGCCACGACCAGGCCATGCGACTCCCGGTACGCCTCCACCAAGGCATCCGGGACGCGGGCCGGCAGCTCGGGCTGGTCCCCCAGGCAGATCAGCGCCGCCTCGGGCAGGTCGGGTCCAAGGGCGCCGAGCCCCGCCTTCAGCGACGTGGCCATGCCCTCGGCCCAGCGCTCGTTGCGGACCACCCGGACCGGGTAGCGCTCCAGGAGCGGAGCGAGGGCCTCGTGGTAGGCCCCGGTCACTACCAGCACCTCCCGCAGGACCGCCCGCAGGGGCGCCTGAAGGGAAGCCTCCAGCAGGGTGGATCCCCGCCAGGGGTGCAGGAGCTTGCTGCCCCCGCCGAAACGCCGGGACTCACCGCCCGCCAGCACGATCGCCGAGACCTCGCCTGCCACAGCCCTCACCGGCTCAGCGGTGCGGGCGGCGACCAGCAGCGCCCGGCCCACGCCGTGCCGGCCCAGTAGCAGCCCGGACACCTCAGCAAAGAGGCCCGGAGCGGCCACATCGCCCTGGGAGAGCACCGGGACAATCCGGGCTCCGGCGGGCGCCCCCTTCGTGCATGCCAGCAGCGCCGCGGCGATCACCCCTGCGGTGATCGGGCTCCCCACCTCCACCCCGGCCACCGCCGCCGTTTCAGCGGGGCGATGGACCGCCGGCGCATCCAGGGGCCGACCCAGGCAACTGGCGCCTGCCACGGGGACAACCAGGTCGGCACAGGCCGGAATCACCGGCTCGTGGGCCGCCGGGGCCTTCAGCGGCCGCATGGCGGACCCGTCCGCCTCCACCAGCACGGCGCCGGCGCCCAACTCCCGCAGGCTGCTGACCCGCTCCGGCTCGAGCCCGATCAGCTTGCCGGTCTCCGCTTCGACCCGCTCAGCGAGGCACACGTTCTGCCCGCGGGCCAGCGCTCCCGCCACCGCCTCCAGCCCGCCCTCGGACCAGAGCACCAGCTCCATGTCGGGCGCCGGCATGATCTTGGTCGTGGTGGTGAAGATGCAGGGGCGCCCTGCCTCCCGCAGCTCCCGAGCGACCAGCCGCGCCGAGGAGGTCTTTCCGCCCCCGCCCGTAAAGGCCACCACGTCGCCCGGGCAAATGCCCAGCGCCTTCCAGAGCAACTGTTGCATATGTACCTCCCTAGCGCATACGCGAGTGGGCGCCACCAACCGATGGTGGCGCCTCCGTTTTCGTGTGGGTTTACATTTCGTCGAGCGAGACCAGGCCGGTCTTGATGGCGAACTTGGTCAGCTCCACCGCGTCGTGCAGGTCGAGCTTCTCCATCAGGTTGGCGCGGTGCGCCTGGACGGTTTTGATCGAAATAAAGAGCTTCTCGCCGATCTGCTGGTTGGTGAGGCCCCGGGCGATCAGGGTGAGGACCTCCTTCTCGCGCTCGGTCAGCTGCTCCAGCAGGGGATGCAGGGTCGGATCGGGCACGGAAGAGCCCTGGGCGCCGCCCCCTGCACCTGCCCCGCCGCCATGGCTCAGGTTCTCCATTACCGTGCGGGCCACGTCGGGGTGCAGAATCACCTGTCCCGCCATGACCGCCTTCAGTGCCGAGACCAGCTCCTGCGCCGCCGCCCGCTTCAGCACGTAGCCGGAGGCGCCGGCCCTCAGAATGGGCAGCACATACTCTTCGCTGTCGTACATGGAAAGAATCAATACGGGCAGCTCGGGGTGCCGCTTCTTTAGCTCCGTGGTGGCCTCAATGCCGTTCATGCGGGGCATGGCAATGTCCATGAGCACGGCGTCGGGCTTCATGCTCTCCACCATCTCCAGGGCCTCCAGCCCGTCCTGCGCCTCGCCCACCACGTCGACCTCGCCGCTGGCGGAAAGCAAGTAGCGAATCCCTTCCCGCAAAATGGCGTGGTCATCTACCAATAGAACTCGAATGTTAGCCACCGGCCTATCTCCCCCCCACTCGGTCAGGCACAATAACCTTTACCACGGTGCCGCGGCCTGGTGCCGATTCGATCTGAACCGTGCCTCCCACCAGAGCGGCCCGCTCCTGCATGCCAAATAGTCCCAGTCCGCTGTCTTTATCGGCCTTCGTGGAACCGGCTGCCGCCGGGCTGAACCCCCGCCCATCGTCCCGCACAAGACCGGCGATTTGGCCGGGCTCACGGCTGAGCTCAACGGTGAGATTCCTCGCCCGAGCGTGTTTCACCGCGTTCGTGATCGCTTCCTGCATAATCCGGAAGATCGCGGTCTCCAACTCTTCGGAGAGCCGCTCCTCCATCCCATGGGTCTGCAGTTCGACGTGCAGTCCGGCGGGCTGGACACGCTGGCTAATGAACCAGCGCAGCGCCGGCACGAGGCCGAGGTCGTCGAGCACCGACGGCCGCAGGTCGAACATGAGCCGGCGGGTCTCGTCGAGGGTCCTTTGTGCTATATCCTTGGTCAAACGCATCCGGTTTAGCAGCGGCTCGGGGCCGTCGGTCATCTGCTGTTCGATGGCCACCAGGTTCACAACGACGCTGGTGAGCGACTGGCTCGTCTCGTCGTGGAGTTCCCGGGCGATCCGTTTGCGCTCCGCCTCCTGCGCCCGCAGAATTTGGGCGGCCACGGCCTGCCGGTGTTCGGCCAGCCGGTTGAGCACCAGGTTGGTGGTCTGCGTCACCTCAGCGATGTCAGGATCGCCGGCGACCGCGGGCACGCGGGCGGAAAAGTCGCCCCGCCGCACCTGATCCAGCGTATGCTGCAGGGTGAACAGGGGCTGAAAGGCGAGCCGGAGGATGGCGTAATTGACCGCCAGGGAGACCACCAGCCCGACCAGGATGAAGATCACTTCGGGGCGTGGATCGGGTAGCGTGGCCCTGCCAGACTTGCCGATGAGCAGCACCGATAGCAGTATGCCGATGACCACCATGAAGGCGTTGGCCACCAGGACTTTGGTGAATATGCTCGTCCGGTTGTGCAGGTACACAAGCCAGCTCATCAATCAACCTCCACGATCTCGAAGGCGTACTCGGTTTTGGCCGTTTTATTGACCATGTGAAGGACTCCGCAGTACTTCTCCTCAATGTAGTCCAGGGCCTTCTTCACCTTGGCAGGGTCGATGGACTTTCCGTAAAGGCGATATTTGGTAAGCACATGGGTAAACACCATCGGATCGACCGGCGCCTGCTCGGCCTCCACCTCAATGTCGATCTTCGAGACTTGCTGGCGCATCTTCTTCATAAGCGTGACCAGGTTGCTGCCGCCGCAAGCGGCCAGGCCCAGGCAGACCAGTTCTTTGGCGCGGGGCCCTACCGGCTCGCCGGTCTCCGTAACGCCAACCGACAGCTTTACGCCCCCACCGGTAACAGCGTCAAACTCATACCCATTTCCGTTCCAGGTCATTGCAGCTTTGTGCGACAAAATACTTCCCCCGTTAAGCAGCCCGTCCCTGTGGAGACGGGGTCTCGATCAAGTAACAAAACGGTACTGTAACTATCGTTGGTGGATTCGACCCTGAGAGGTCTCTTCCCTCTATTGTCCACTTCCAGCTTCAATAGGTTACGGTTCGCTCGGAAAAAAGCCGCCCGGCTCGCGCACGCAGGCGAGCCGGGCTCTCTTTCCGCTAGATGCAACCTGTGCAGATGCCGGGATACGTACCAACACACGGGTTAAATCCGGGAAAGGGCGGGACCGGACAGAAACCAGGCACCGGCCCAAAGGTCCCGATGTTCGGGCAGAAGCCGGGAAATGGCGGAATGCAGGGGAACGGGGGGATGCAGCCGGGGCAGGCGAACGGGCCGCCAACAGGCGGTCCCACCCCGCATACTCCGAAGGGCAAGGTATCACCTCCAGGGGCTCCTCCTGCAGGTTATGTTCAGGTTCCCCTTGGCGTGTCAGTTGCTCCACTGCTCCTGCCTGACGGCGTTGACCTGGGGCAGGCCATACCCACTGGCGATGTCGTAGCCCTCGGCGGCGTTGGCAAGCCGCTCCGCCCGGGTGATATCGTGGGCTCTTGCGGACTGCTGAAGCCAGGCGCGGGTCGCCGCCGCGCTGCCCTGCCACATCTTAGCCGCCAGTCCTGTGATATGAGGTGTGGCCATTGAGGTGCCGCTCATGGAGCGATAGCCCCCGTCCTTGTAGGTGGAGATGATCGATCGGCCGGGTCCGGCCACCTCCACCTCCCGCTCTGCGATGGTCATGTCGTTCCCATCGGAGACGCCGCGGCTGGAGAAGTAGGCGACCACCTCGTCGGGGTTCAGAGCCGCCACCGCCACCACATCGGCAAAGGCGCCGGGATACCCAATGGTCCCCTCTTCGGGGCCAGCGTTGCCTGCCGCAGCGATCACCAGCGCCCCTTTGCCCGTGGCGTACCCAATCGCCTCCTGCTCGTCCACCGAAGGGGTCGACGCGCCGAGGGAGAGCGAGATGATGTTCGCCCCGTGGTCCGCCGCCATGCGGATCGCCCGGGCGACGTCGTCGGCGTAGCCGCGGCCGTTGTCCGCCATCACCTTGTAGCTCATGATGCTGGCGCCGGGCGCCACGCCAAAGACCCCCTGACCGTCAGCGCCGCCGGCGGCGGCAATGGTTCCGATCACATGGGTCCCGTGGCCGTGGCCGTCGGCACAGCTCTCCTCCAGCACGTCCGCACGCCGGTTGGAGAAGTCCAGGCACTCGACGATTACCTTTGATCCGTCCGGCCGGGTGAAGTCCGGGTGGTCGACCGAGCCCGTATCCAGCACGGCCACCTTGATGCCGTTGCCTCCGGAGATGGCGGCGGGGGCGAGACCCGGATCGCCGTAGATCATTTTGATGCCGTAGGGCACTTGGGTGGAAGGTGCGGCCCTGTGAACGCCGGGCTTGCCCTTGACTGTGCGCGAGGAAGCATCGACGGTACGGACTGGGATCAAGTCGTAGGCGATGCCCAGCCGGTCAAGCTTGGCTAACTGCCGGGGAGTGACATCGACCGAGACCCGGCCGTTCGCCAGTTCGTGGCGTGCCGTGAGCCCTGCCTGGACAGCGCCTGGTGCATGCAGTGCGATCCGGACCCCACCGGCCTCAGGACCCGCCCATACCCCGGCGGAGCCCCCCAGGACGAGCGCGAAAGCCGCAAGCCCAACTACCCACTTCCGCACGCAGCCATCCTCCTTCCAGCCTTGCACCCTTTCGGGTGACGGAGGGTACTACCAGCAGTATACCGTAGTACGGAAGAAAATGGAAGATTTTGGTACTTTGGTAGCTTTGGCTGACGGTTTGTTCTTATTTTGACAGGATACAATTGGACAATTGCAGAATACGCGTGGGTCGACTTCTTCAAGGAGGACTGCCCCATGCGTCGGGCTCTTTCGTTGCTACTGTCGTTGATGTTGCTCTCTGCCTGTACGCCGTCCGGTTCCAGTAAGCCAGACCCGGGCGCCACCTACGCTCAGCCCGACTCTGCACAGCGCACGTCGGCCCCGGAGCCGCCCGCGCCGAAGCTGCCCACCCCGGAACCGGGCCGGGTCTACGACCTGGTGATCAAGGGCGGCCGGGTGATGGACCCCGACACCGGCCTCGACGTAGTGGCCAACGTAGGTATCAGCGGTGGCAGCGTGGCTGCCATCAGCCGGGAGCCGCTGGCCGCCCGGAGTGAGATCGATGCCATCGGGCGGGTGGTGGCGCCAGGGTTCATCGACATCCTCTCGTATGACCCCAACCCTTACGGCATCTGGTACAAGATCGGCGACGGGGTGACCACCAACCTGGGCATGCACGGGCTTGGCCCGAACGCGGCAGCCTGGTTCCCGCAGTGGGAGCAGACCGGCTCGCCGGCCCACTTCGGCGGTGCTGTCTCCTACATGTTCGCTCGCTCCAATGCCGGCTACGACCTGTACAAGCCGATTCCGCCCGAGGCGATCGCCAAGCTGGCGGCCCAGGCCGAAGAGAGCATCCGGGCCGGCTGGATCGGCATCGACATGAGCCTTGAGTACGCCCCCGGCATCAGCTACGACGAGGTGCGGGCCATGGGGCAGGTCGCCAAGAAGATGGGCGTCCCCCTCTTCTTCCATGGCCGCTACTCGGACATGGTAGAGCCCGGCACCAACAAGGAGACGTTGGCTGAGATCCTCAAGGTAGCCCGGGAGACAGGCGCCTCGGTGCATGTGGAGCACATCAACAGCACCGGCGGCACCTACTCCATGTCCGAGTCGATCGCCACCCTGGCCGCAGCCCGCGCCGACGGCGTCGATGTGACCGCCTGCGTCTACCCCTATGATTTCTGGGCCACCTACCTGGGCTCGGCCCGGTTCGACCCCGGCTGGCAGGAGCGTTTCCACATCACGTACAAGGACCTGGAGATCGCCGGGACCGGCGAGCGCCTGACACCCGAGACCTTCGCGAAATACCGGGCGCAAAACAAGCTCGCCGTCGCTTACGCCATCCCCGAGGCGGATGTGCGCGCCGCCCTGCAGGCGCCCTTCGTCATGCTCGGCAGCGATGCGATCCTGGAGCCGGGCAACAACAACCACCCCCGCTCCACCGGCACCTACGCCCGCCTCCTCGGCAAGTACGTGCGGGAGGAGAAGGTGCTCCCCCTCATGGACGCCCTGGCCAAGATGACGATCCTGCCCGCCCGCCGGCTCGAGAAGGCGGCGCCCGCCCTGCGCAAGAAGGGGAGGCTCCAGGTGGGCAGCGACGCCGACCTGGTGATCTTCAACCCCGAGACCGTGCGGGACCGCTCCACCGTCCAGAACCCGGCCCAGTTCTCCGAGGGCATCGACTGGGTGTTGGTCATGGGTCAAGTCGTCAAAGACCCCTCCGGCGTGAAGAAGGATGTCAAACCAGGCAAAGCGATCAAGTTCGGTCTTTAAAGGCATTTTTATGGCCGCGGATGCGCTGATTACGCTGATTTCCGGCACTGACGCGGATGACCAAGAGCGTCTTTCCAGGTCCATGTAAAAGATATATTTTTACATGACCAGGGAAGCCTGCCCAGTCATCCGCGAACGGTTCGGAAATCCGTGCAATCCGCGCATCCGCGGCCACTTTATTGCTCCGGGCCGGCCGAGACGATGGCGAGACGGTCGAGGTCGAGGTGCCTGCGGGCTACATCCTGCAGTTGCTCAGCGGTAATCGCCGCCACGAGGTGCGGGTAGCGGTTGACGTAGTCCAGGCCCAGGCCGAAGCGCTCTACCTCGGCGAGTTTGCCGGCCACTCGCTCGGCGGACTCGTTCTGCACCGCCGGGAAGTCCTGGAGGAACTCGATCAGGGCGCCGAGCTCATCGGCGGGCACGGTCTCCTCCTGAAGGCGCCGGAGCTCCTGCTTCAGCACATCGATGGCAAAGTCGAGCCGGGCCGGGCTGACGCCAATGTGCGTCGTCCACGGCGAGGGGCCCAGGGTGGCGCCGAACATGGCGTACTGGTAGTAGCTGAGCCCGTGCTTCTCACGCACATCCCGGAAGAGACGGCTGGAGGCGGGCATACCGTTGCCGCCGAACAGGGCCGTCAGGATCTCCAGGGCCAGGAAGTCGGGGTGGCTGCGGGACATCAGGGGCCAGCCCATGGCCAGGTCGGTCTGGGTCTTGCCAGGCACAGCCACATGCTCCCGGCGGGTCGGGCCGGGTTCCACCTGCGGAACATCCGGGCGCCCAACTCCGCCGGTCCAGCCAGCGAAGGCCTCCTGAAGCCCAGCCTGCAGCCGCTCGGGGGCCACGTTGCCCACGGCGGTGATAATCGCGCCCGTCGGCCCGTAGTACCGGTCGTGGAAGGCTTGAAGGTCTGCGATCTCAAGGCCCTGCACGGTCTCCTCGGTGCCCGTGCCCGGGTACCGGTAGGGATGCCCCTCGGGGTAAAGCTCCTCCGAAAGCCGGCGGGCCGCCACCGTGCGGGTGTCGCTGGCCGCCTGGCGCAGGCCCACCAGGGTCCGCTCCTTGAGCCGGGCGAACTCATCGACCGGGAAGGTCGGGCGCCGAATCACCTCGGCCAGCAGGCCCAGGCCGGTCTCCAGGTCCTCGGGCAGGCACTTGAGCGTGTAGATCGCCGTCTCCCGGCCCGTGTCCGCCCGGATCGACATGCCCAGGGCGTCGGTCTTCAGGGCCAGCTCCTCGGCGCTGTAGCTCTGCGTGCCCTTGTTGGCCATCTGGGCGACCATGGAGGCCAGGCCGGCCTTGCCGACCGGGTCGTGGACGGGCCCCGCCTCCACCTGGACCCGCACGAAGACGCTGGGAATCGACTCGACCGGGTAGGTGATCAGGGTGGCGCCGCCGGTCAACTCAGCCCGCACCACGCTGTCCACGTCGAGCACCCGGTCGGGGCGCCCCGCCCCAGCCGCCGGGGGAACCTCACGCTCAGCGCGCTGCTGGTACTCGGGCGTGGATCCGGTCTCGGGGAATTCCAGCTTGGGCGACGGGGCGGGCACCGCCACGGGCGCCGCCTCGGGTATGAACCAGCCCACGGAACGCCGCTGGGGCAGCAGGTAGGTCTGGGCGACCCGCTGGATGTCCTCGGCGGTCACCGCCTCGTAGCGCTCCACCGTTTCGTCGAAGGCCTCCACGCTGCGGGTCATCGCCGTGGCGCCCAGCATGCGGGCCTGGGTAGAGGCGCCCTCCATGGCGTACAGGAACTGCGCCTTCACCTGCTTCTTGGCACGCTCCAGTTCGTCCGCAGGCACCGGGTTGGCGGCCATCGCCTCCACCTCGGCAAAGAATGCCTCCTCCAGGCGGGCGGGATCGACCCCCTTGACCGGCGTCGCCCCGCACAGGAAGAGCCCCGGGTACTGCAGCGACCAGGGATGCGCACTGGCGCTGGTGGCCAGACCGCCGTTCACCAGCTTGCGGTACAGGCGGCTCGACCGGCCCATGCCGGCGGCGGCTCCGCCGGCGAAGGCGGGCGGGCCTTGCAAAATGGTGCCCAGCAGCGAGAGCGCCTCCTGGTCGGGGTGGCTGGCGCCCGGGATCTTGTAGCCCGCCATCATGCTGGGCGTCGGCCCGGGGCGCCGCACCTCAACCCGGCGCTCCTCGGTCTGCTCCGGCTCGACGATGGCCACAGGCTCCACGTCGGCGCCCCGCGCAAAGGAGCCGAAGTACTTGTGCGCCAGCTCCAGCAACCGCTCGGTCTCAAAGTCGCCGGCCACCACGAGGGTGGCGTTGTTAGGCCGGTAGAACCGGTTGTAATGGTCGGTCAGCCACTCTGCCGTGGTTGCCTTGATATCATCCTTGTGGCCCAGCACGGTATGACGGTACGGGAAGGTCTGGTAGGCCGCCTGCATGAAGGCGTCGAACAGCCAGTAGTGCGGGCTGTTCTCCGAGCCCTCCCGCTCACTGACAATGATCCCGCGCTCCCGCACCGTCAGGTCCGGGTCGAAGGTCATGTTGACCATCCGGTCGGATTCGACCTCCAGGCCGAACTCGATGTGGCGGGCCGGCAGCACCTCAAAGTAGGCGGTGTAGTCGTAGGAGGTAAAGGCATTCCACATGCCGCCGCGCCGCTTCACCGCCTCCTCCAGCACCCCGTACGGGAACCGCGGCGTGCCCTTGAACATCATGTGCTCCAGGAAATGCGAAATGCCGGTCTTCCCGACCGGCTCGTTGCGGCTGCCAACGCCGTACCAGACCATGACCGAGGCCAACGGGGCGTGATGCACCTCCCGCGTCAACACCCGCATGCCGTTGGGTAGCCAGTTGACCCGGGACGGGGCCAGATGGGTCATGGGATCTCCCTCCCGACTATTCTTCCCGCTTCTTCATTCGGCGGTCCGCCATGTAGACCACCCAGAGCACCAGCGCGATGAAGAGCAGGAACTTCGCACCCGAGAAAATCGCGCCAGCAACGTAGGGGTTGCCGCTGGTCTGCTGAGCGTAGCGGTAAATGGCAACGCCGAAGACCACCAGGATCAGGATGCCGACCAGTTTGCGGAACGTATTCTTTAGCATATCAGCTACCACCCCTTCCCCGATTGTTTCCCCTCGTGCCGGTTTGATTCCTTCCGTTTGGACTCCCGGTCATGGCCGCGAGGAACGCCTCCGGGGAGGCGGCAAACTGAAACTTGCCGTTGACCAATGCGAACGCGTTGTGAGAACACCTGGTGCACTGGTCAAGACAGTCCTCCGTCTCCACCCGCCAGCCAGCATTTCGGAGTTCGGCGAGCAGATCGGGCCGCCGGGAGAGCGCATTCTCCCGGCAGATTTGCAGGCGGCGCCCGGTATTGACTTGGCTCATGGAAAATCCGCCTCCAATAGCACGTTACCACGAACCACCCCGCTTGCCAATCTTATGTTCAACCATCTTGTTGAATAAGTTTGGTGTCCACCTCCGGCTGATTGACCGCATCCAACTGCTGCGCCATCACCTGATGCCCCTCATCGGTCGGATGGATATCGCCGATGCGGCAGTACCAGGTCAGCTCGCACTCCCTGCCCATAAAGGCGCTGTGCACCGGCGCCACCGCCTTGATTCGGTACGCCCGCAACAGCCCCGGCATGGTGATCACCTGGTTGACCCGGTCGATGTAGCTGTCGATCGGGGGCCGCCGTACGTCGCCAACGGGCACCGGGTTGTACAGCGTCATGGTCAGGATCGTCGCTGCCGGGTTCAGGCGGCGCAGCTCGGCCAGGATCGCTTCCCAGTTCTGCCGAAACTGCAGCACCGCCAGCTCCAGGCAATCCTCCTGATAGGCACAGCCCAGCAGGTCATTGCCGCCGATGTTGACGGTGATCAGGTTGGCACCGCGGACCGCCCCGATGAAGTGCCGATTGGTCCGGAGCGCCTCCAGGAGGTCCAGGCTGGTCATGCCAAACCGGCCCAGGTTGCGCATCCAGACCAGGCGCCGGTAGCGCCGCATCAGCATGAAGGCAAACCGGGGCACATAGCCGGAGAAGGTCAAGCTGCCCACCCCGGCGGCGAGCGAGTCGCCCAGGGCGGTGTAGCGGTACATGAGGGCCCAGACCACGCTGACCACGATCCCGCCCCCCGCCAGGGCGGCTGCGATGAGGACCATGAAACTCCTCCCCTTCCTGACTGATCAGGGGTCCAAAGGAGGGGCCATAAGCGACCGTGTAGAAACCGATGGGCATCACTTATCGAGGGAGCGAACATCCGCCCATGAGCATGTCCGCCTTCGCTAAACCCGCACAGGCACCCGCTCCCCGCCGACGCCGCCTGGTTTGGCGGCTGTTGATCGGCCTTGTCGCCCTGGCGCTGGTTGGCAGCGTGGGCCTGGCCGTAGCCGTCGGCTGGAGCCTGACCCACCCGGTGCGCAAGCCCCTCACCGCTACCCCAGCCGCTTACGGCTTGAAGTTTGAGGAGGTCCGCTTCCCCAGCCGGGAGGACGGCCTACAGCTCTCGGGCTGGCTAATCCCCGCCGCCGGCGGCCCGTCCGACCGTACCGTGGTCTTCGCCCACGGCTACGCGGCCAACCGCCAGGAGATGGGGCCCGACGCCCTCGCCGTAGCCAAGTGGATCACCGAGGCCGGCTACAACGCCCTGCTCTTCGACTTCCGTGGCTCCGGCATCTCCGAGGGCTCGGAGGTCACCGTGGGCTGGAAGGAGGTCCGGGACCTGGCCGGCGCCGTCGACTACGCCCGCAGCCGCGGCGCCCGCAAGGTCGGGCTGATCGGCTGGTCCATGGGCGCCGCCACCTCGCTCATGGCCGCCGCCCGCCTCCCCGAAGTCGACGCCGTCATCGCCGACTCCCCCTACAGCGACTTCGGCCCGTTCATCCTGGAGAACGCCAGGAACTGGACCCACCTGCCCGACTTCCCGTTCACCTACATCATCTACCAGACCATCCCTCGCATGCTCGGCGCCAACCTGAGCGAAGTCAGCCCCCTCACCGACATGGCCACCCTCGCCCAAAAGCCCGTCCTGCTAATCCACGGCACCAAGGACACCGCCATCGACCCGCACCACGCCCAAGACCTCTACGCCGCCTACCAATCCCACGACGGCAAGCAGGGCGCCCTGCTTCTGTTCGAAGGGGCGGGCCATGTGAAGGCCCACAAGGTGGACCCCGCCCGGTACAAGACCGAAGTGCTCAACTTCCTGACCCAGCACCTCCGATAGTCCAAGCGAGGCCCGACCGTCGACCGGTCGGGCCTCGCTCTACGCCACAAAGGGGGGGCTGGCGGAGCTCCGCAGGCGCTTAGTCGCCGACCGGGCTAAGGTGCGACCGTGGTTGACGTACCCGAGGAGGCGGCGTCAGGACGACGCCGCCGACCCCCTTAACGCGCCGCCTGCAGTCACGGACGACTGTCAGGCGGCGCCGGCAACCACGGTCGCACCGCCACTTCTACCCGCGGAGGCGACGCCGCGACAAGGGGCTCCACCAGACACCACCAGACCACACCACACCGCCTAAGAGCAAGCCATCCCACGAAGCCGACGCCGCTCAATGGGCACCACCGGCTGCTGATTCTGCTGCGGATCCGGCGGCGCCACCCTGGGCTCCTTCGCCGCCTCATAGTAGAACGGCAGCCGCAGCGTTCCCCAGGCCGCCTCAGCGACCACAAAGCCGCAGTAGACCCCGTCCTTCAGCACAGCACCGTCGGCGGTCATGCTGAGGTCAAAGCTGGCGCCGTGGTCGACCGAGGTGACAGACAGCTCGGCGGTCAGACCCTGGGGCAGGCCACCCAGCATCGCCACGTGCAGGCTCAGCGGCGCCGCCTCACCCCCGGCCACCAGGTTCTGAATGGTCAACGCCTGGGAGACCTTCTTCACGGCGCCCTCATGCGCCACCCGCCCAAAGGAGCAGGTCGGCGACGCCGGGTCGGACGCCGTCACCAGGATCGCCTTGCAGTCCAGCGCCCGCACCAGGTCCATGGCGCCGTTGCCCTGATCCATCACATCGCCCTGCCCCTCCATAAACCGGGCCGTGTTGACCAGCGCCGCCTTGATCTGCTGCGAGGTCCAGTCGGGGTGCGCCTGCCGGAGCAGGGCCGCCGCCCCGGCCACGTGCGGGGTCGCCATCGAGGTGCCGCTGGCGCTGATATACCCGCTCGGGTCGGGCATGCCGCCTCCGGGCATGGGCGCCTGCGTAATCGTCGACGAGTTGATGTTGACGCCAGGCGCCGTAATCTCCGGCTTGATCCAGCCGTCGTTGTTGGGCCCGCGGGAGCTGAACTCTGCCAGCTGGTAGGGCTGCGGCACCTCATCCGGGCGCAGCTTCAGCTTGGCCTTGCTCTGATTCTTCTCCCCGACGGCCTTCAGCAGGATATCACCGTTCTCCATGCTGATCGCCACCACGGGGATCGTGGGCATCTTGGCCTCCTCACCGAGGGTGCCGAAGAAGTTGCCCTCCCGGTTGTTGTAGATCACAGCCGCCAGCGCCCCCGCCTTCTCGGCGTTCAGCGCCTTCTCCAGGAAGGTGATCTCGCCCCGTTGAATCAGGGCGATGCGGCCCTTCACCTGCTTGGGGAAATCCTTGGGCTTGAGGCCCATCCCGCAACTGACGAAGGCCACCTCCACCGCCGGCGAGGGCAGCGGCACCGAGCCGTCCATCAGCCGCATCTCAATCTCGTGCTGCCCGGCGCCCTCGATCTCCACCTCGGCCATCAGGGCGGTGACGCCATCGTCGGTAGAGGCGCCCACGGTAATCACATCGTGAGCGGCGCCCGGGGCGCCGATGCTGTCGCGGGTGGGGCCCGAGTTGCCTGCTGCCACGCAGACCACCACGCCGGCCTTCATGGCGTTGTTGGCCGCCGAGCTCTCGGGGCTGTAGGGATCGCCGAACATGTCGCCCAGGCTCAGGTTGATGACGTGGGCGCCACGCTTGACCGCATCCTCCATGGCCAGGATAATGTTGGTTGCAGAGCCCGACCCGGCGGCGGTCAGGACCTTGTAGCCCATCAGCCTGGCCTTCGGCGCCAGGCCGTTGAGCATGGCGTCGCCGCGCGGGGTGCCCTTGTAGTCCGCATCCCCGGCGATAATGCCCGCCACGTGCGAACCGTGGCCGAAGTTGTCCAGCGGGTACTCCCCGGTATACGAGGCGGCGTGGACCACCTTCTCGTTGGGCACATCCTTGAAGCCGCCAAAGCCCGGGTGGGTCCAGTCGATGCCAGTGTCGATCACCGCCACCGTGACCCCCTCGCCCTTGATCGCCCGCCCGGCTGCGTCCGAGCGCTGCCAGACCTGCGGCCCGCCCGAGAAGGGCACGCTCTTGTCAAGCTGAATGTAGACCCGCTCCCGGTTCAGGGAGATCGCCCGCACCTCGGCCATGCCAGCGACCGTGGCGACGAACCGGCCGGGCATCAGCACCCCGACCCCGTTGAAGACGTACGTGAAGTCATGGGGCACATTCACGTGGTTTGCCCCCTGGGGACTGGCCTCCACCACAGCGGACTGCCCCATCTGAATCTCCATGCCGAGGGATGCGAGCCGCTCGATGAACTCCCGATGGGACTTGGACAGTTCAGCCTGGTACTGTGTCTCGTCAGCCTGCGGGTTGAACCGCTTGTAGACGGCAACCGGGGGCTGCTGGAACTCGAGCACGACCGGCACCACGTTGTCAGACTCAAGCACGTTCTGCGTGAAGCGGCGAAGATGCGCAATGGTCATGAATCAAACCTCCCACTTTTCAATCAGTGGCCGGAGTGGACGCGGTCCTACTGTTCCTAAATGTTACCAGCTCCTGTTAGAAAATGGGAAGATCAACACGACGTATTATCTTGGGGTGAAAGTCACGTGACCTTACAGGGACAGACGATTGTGGTCACAGGGGCCTCCATGGGGATCGGCCGGGCGATCGCCGAAGCGTTCGTTAGGGCCGGGGCGAATGTTGTGCTGGCGGCCCGCCAGGAGGGTCTTCTGCGGGATCTCGCAGAGCAGCTGAGCGGAGGCAGCGGGCAGATCCTTACGGTGCCGACAGATGTCACCTCCGAGGCCGACGTCCGGCGGCTTGCGGAGCGCAGCCTGTCGCTGACGGGCCGAGTCGACGTCCTGGTCAACAACGCCGGCGTGGGGATGAACGGGGCGGTGGAAAGCCTGGACCTGGACGCCTGGCGCCAGTGCATGGAGATCAACCTGTTCGGGGCCGTCCGGGTCATCCAAGCCTTCGCCCCCGCTATGAAAGCCGCCCGGGCGGGCACCATCGTGCAGATCTCCTCGGTGCTAGGCAAGGTCTCCGTCCCGTACACCGGGGGCTACAACGCCTCCAAGTACGCGCTGAACGCCATCTCCGAAGCCCTGCGGCTGGAGATGGCGCCCTACGGGGTCAAGGTGATCTCGGTCTACCCGGGCAGCACCGAATCGAACTTCCGGGCCAACTCCATGGGACAGGCCGGCGTGCCCAAAGTGCGGACCGGGCGGGTCCCCGCCTCGGCCGTAGCGGACCGGGTCCTGCGAGCTGTGGAGCGTGGTGAGCGCGACGTCTACGTCTCCCTGCGGGACGCCGCCCTCTGCTGGGCAGGCACCCGGCTTCCGCGGCTGACGGACTGGGTCCTGACCCGAGCCTACCGCCACAAGAATTAGGGGAGCTGAATCACTCCGTGCACCTGCCCGATTATCCTCCGATGCCGCCGGAGACCCTTGCGACGATTGCCCGCCGTCATGGGGTATCCCCTGACGCCATAACTCGGCTCCCCGAGGTGGGCATCTTCAACGCCATTTTTCAGATGGCTGATGACCTGGTGCTCCGCATCCCCCGCCATCACCCTGCGTTCATCGCAGCCGCTCATCGAGAGGCGGTGGCCGTGCACGCGGCCCGGTCAGCCGAAGTTCGCACCCCGGCCCTCGTCGCCTTTGACGACTCCCTGGAGCTCCTGCCGGTACCCTTCTCCGTATACGAGCGCGTCCGCGGTGAAAACCTGGGTCTGCTAGGGCTGGAGCCTGCACAGGCCGCCGGCGCCTGGCGTGACCTGGGCCGCGACCTCGCCCGGCTGCACAGCAGGACCAAGCCCGATGGCCCGGTCGCCAGCCTGGAGGGCGAGAGCCTGCCCGACCCCCGCCCCTGGCCTGCCGCCCTGGAGCGGGACGGCTACCTTTCCGCCAGCGAGGCCCGCTGGCTCAGCAACTGGCTGGACCGGCTCGCACCCGCCACGGAGGGGGCGCCCCGGTGCTTCCTGCACGGGGACATCCAGGCTACCAACGTGATGGTGACCCCGGGCGCCCACGAATACCTCGCCCTGCTCGACTGGGGGAATGCGGGCTGGGGCGACCCTGCCCAGGACTTCGCCGGGGTGCCGCTCCGGGCGGTGCCGTTCATGCTGGAGGGGTACCGGGAGATC
The DNA here is from genome assembly GCA_050789255.1 of Symbiobacteriaceae bacterium. Classification (GTDB taxonomy): domain Bacteria; phylum Bacillota; class Sulfobacillia; order Symbiobacteriales; family Symbiobacteriaceae; genus JBOZRQ01. The sequence goes on along the minus strand of JBOZRQ010000046.1, from coordinate 229,905 downwards.
AGCCCGGTCCCCGGAGACGAGACCGCCGAGGCCCGGATCCTCTTCAAGCATCTGCAGATCGCCCTCTACCTGGCCCGGCGCGGTCCACAGCCCGGCAAGTCCTGGGCCGAGCGCCCGCTGGGCGCCCTCCTTGAGGTGCTCAGGTTCTTTGCCGCCCATCCCGGCGGCGGCTGGCAGGAACTCCGCCCGCCCGAATGAAAAACGGAGGTGGCCCCCACGCCACCTCCGTTTTGCTTACCGCTTCACACCCAGCGCATCGCGCCAGCGCCGGACATCCCCCGCTGTACGCTCCTCGTCGCGATGCACGTACAGGTTCTCCAGGTTGTTGAGCATCCGAAAGAGGGTAAACCGGTCCGGCGCCGGCTCCAGGAAGTCATCCGAGAAGCGCAGCCCCTTGCTCGTCAGCAGATCGACCAGGCTCTCGAAGCGGTACTGGCGCCCACGGTTGTAGCAGTCAATAAAGACCGGTCCCTCGGGCCGCTCCATCCGGGCCAAGTAGTGACCGGGCATCGCCACACCGCACACCGGCAGCCCCAGGCGCCGTCCCACCAGCACATACACGGTGGCCAGCGAGATCGGAATGCCCGTGCGCCGCTCCAATACGGTGGACAGGTAGTGGCTGCGGGGGTCCTCAAAGTCGCCGCCCCGGAAGCCCAGGTTGTCGAAGAGCACCTCCGACAGCGCCTGCAGCCCACCTACCGAAACCATGTGGGCGCGGACCATGCCCGCGATGGCATCCAAAAAGCCGGGAATGCTTCTCACATCCGCCGAGCCGCCCATCCGAGAGAGCAGGAGACAACCCTGCTCCAGGTCGAGTTGGGAGTCTGGCTGCCCCGCGAACCGGTTCCACTCCTCCTCGCTGGAGCCCCGCCGCAGCTCCTCCAGCAACAGCCGCGCACGCCCGCGCAGGAGCGGCTCCGGCGACTGCGTGGCCTCCTCCAGCAGGGGCACAGCCGCGTCCCGGGCCATGCTGAGCTGATCCCAGGCGACCGAGGCCACCCGCTCCTCCTCGTCGCCCAGCAACACCAGCAGGGCGCGCAGCTCGTTCTCAGACCGCAACGACTCTCCCCCCTTCGGGGACTGGGCGCTACTCTTCTTCTTTCTTGAGCCCTTCCAGCCGCTTGATCACCTCGCGGGTAATCTGCGTCGGCGTGGAGGCGCCCGACGTGACCGCCACCTTGGCCTTCCCCTCCAGCCACGCCGGGTCGATGTCGCTGGCGGTGTCCACCAGGTGCGCATCCTTGCCGGCCAGCTCTTTGGCCACCTGCACCAGCCGGTTCGAGTTGTTGGAGCGCTTGTCGCCCACCACGATCACCAGGTCGGCGTCGGGGGCCAAGCGCGCCACCGCCTCCTGCCTGAGCTGTGTCGCCAGGCAGATCTCGTTATAGACTTCCACCTGCGGCCAGATCTCTTTCACCTTGTCCATGAGCGCCTTGGTGTCCCACTGCGACAGGGTGGTCTGGTTGGTGACAGCCAGCTTCTGCCCTTGGGGGAAGCTCAGGTTGGCCAGGTCGCCCTCCCGCTCCACCAGGTGAACGTGCTGCGGCGCAACGCCGACGGCGCCCTCTGGCTCCGGGTGGCCCTTCTTTCCGATATAGATGATCTCATAGCCCTGCTCGACAAGCTCCTCAATCAGCCTGTGGGTCTTGGTCACATCCGGGCAGGTCGCGTCGACCACGTGGAGACCCTTCTGCTTCGCCTTCACCTTGACCGCCGGCGAGACGCCGTGGGCGGTAAAGATCACCGTGCCGCTCTCCACCCGATCGAGCAGCTCCAGGCGGTTCTCCCCATCCAGGCAGATCACGCCCAGGCTCTCCATCTCCTCCACCACGTGGTGGTTATGGACGATCTGCCCCAGCACGTAAATCGGACGGGGCGCCGCGGGATCCTTTGCGACCTGCTTGACCATTTGTATGGCGTCGACGACGCCGTAGCAATACCCGCGCGGGGTAATCTTAATGACATCCATGCTCGGCAACTCCCTTGTGGGGCCGAATTTGCCAAACCGCCCCCTCTGTTACGGAGGGGGCGGTCTTCTCTTCTTGATGGAGTTAGTGGTGCCCGTGACCATGGCCGTGGTCATCGTGGCCATGGCCGCCGCCGTGACCGTGATCATCATGGCCGCCGGCATGCTCGGTCTTGCCGTTGATGGAGGTAGCGATGAAGACGATGACGCTGGCGACGAGGACGCCGGCGAACGCGGTCCAGAAGTTCATGGGAGAGAATCCTCCTTGTAACGTAAGATCCTACCTTCCCTATTCTGTCGCAGATGCGACACAATGGCAAGAGCCTTACGGAATCTCATGAACCTCCGGGCCACCCGTCATCAAAAGCGTCACTCGGTTGCCAACCACGGTCAGGTCCAGCGGCATCGCCGTCAGGGCCTGCGTGAGCTTCACCTCGCCCGTCGGGAGGAACGCCCACAGCGCTGCGCCCGTGTCGGTGGCGGCCAGCACGATGACACGATTTCCGCCCTCGGCGCCCGCATTAGTGACCACCTTGACGATCCCGGGGCCGGCGCCCTCCCTGGCGGCATGCCACAGCTGGGTGCCGTCCTGCGAGCGCAGGCCGACGATCTGGTCGGCGTTCCAGGCGATCACCGTATCGCCGGCCAGGGTCAGGCCCAGCGGCTCAAACGGCATCTTCCACCGGAGGGTATCAAGTTTGCGGCTGTAAGCGCCGCTCGCGGTGATGATCGTCTCCTCGTCGGGGCCGTAAGCCAGGACCCCGCCACCGACCCGGGGCTGGGCCGCCACGGCCTTGCCGTCCCGGTCGTAGACGTACAGGTTGCCGCCGGGTTCCAGCACGACCAAGGTGCCCTCCGGCCCGAAGGCGAGCTGGGAGCCAACCTCGGCCGGGACTTTAAACTGCGCCTTGCCGTCCTTGTATACCTGAGCCGAGGTCCCCACGACCGCCAGGCGGCCGTCCGGCGCCCAGGTGACCCGTGTGGCCGGAGCTTCAAGCTCGAGGGTAGCGTCCACCTTTCCCGTCCCCGACACCAGGTAGACCTTGTTCTCAGCGTTGACAGCTATGCGCCCGTCGGCGCTGATGGCCAGGACACTCTCGAAGCCCACGCCCGGAATCGGCGCCTGCCAATCCGTCACGCCGTCGTGGTTCACCGCGCTCAGTCCGTTCGAGTCCAACATCAGCACCTGCTTGCCCTGGGCTGCCACGGCATAGCGGTGAAACGATACGAACGACGCCTTGGCGGTGAATCCGGCCTCCGCAGACAGCGTAGCAGCAGCGTCAGCCACACCGGGGCTCGGTGGGGTCGTCGGGGTCTCCAGCCTGATGCTGGCCGCAGCGACGGAGCGTTCCTTGGCCACCGAGGTGCCCGCAGAAGCATTCTGCGCACCGACGGAGCCACTGTTCGCCGCAGCACCGGCTGGCGAAGCGTCCATGGCCTTGGCAGCTGTAGCCTCGGTTTTTAACTCCTGAGCCTGCGCAGGCTGGGGCGCCGGCGTTGGTGCACTCGCCGTGCTCGACGCAGCGGCGGGCGCCTGGGGGGCGCTGGTAGACTTTTGGCCGGCACCGAATAGGTTGGTGACATCGACTTTCAGGGCGATCATGAAGGCCGCTGCGGCAACGGTGGCCCAAATCAGTGGGCGTGGTACCGAGACGGGGCGCCGGTGTCCGGCCGGAGCGGCGGTCCCGGACGACTCGGTCCGGATGCGAGCGAGCACATTCTTGCGCATGGCGGGCGTAAACTCCCATCCCTGCAGCTCCTTCGCTGCGCCGCTCTTCAGCGCCCGGCTCAGGTCGGCATCAAACTGCTCGTTCACCGCTCCACACCCCCTTTCTGCAACAATTCTTTCAGCATAGCTCTTGCTCGAAACAGCCGTGTTTTGATGGTGTTTTCATTTTGCCCAGTGATCTCTGCAATCTCTACCGTCGACAGGTCGTGGTAATAGTACATGACCACAACTTCGCGGTAGGCGTCATTCAACTTCATGACCTGCTGCATCATGCGGTCGCGCAGGTCGCTCCGCATGGCCGCCTCCTCGGGGTCCTCATCGGGCGGCAGGGGCGCCTCCACCCCTGCCGCCGTCGAGGCCCTGGGCTCGTCGGTCGGGAGAAGCCTGCGCCACCAGGCGCTGCGCGCCTTGTCACGGCACAGGTTCATCGTAATCTTGTACAGCCACGTGTAGGCTGAACTCTCCCCGCGGAAGGAGTCCCAGTGCTTGTAGGCCTTGATGAAGACCTCCTGGGCCACATCTTCTGCAAGGTGGCGATCTTTTAAGGAATAGTACGCCAGGTGCATCACCTTGGTGCCGTATTCCTGCATGAGCTGTTCAAGCGCCGCTTCCCGATCGGTGGGCAGTTGCGCTCGTTCGGATGTTGACAAGGTTGGCTTCACCCTTTGCTGAATACCGTATCCGCATTCAGACGAAGGATTTCGCCATTCGGTTCCTGCCTGCCTGCTAACCGGGCGAGGCTTATGCTGCCGCTTTCCGTCGAATCCGCCAAAGTGTGCCGCCGACAATCGTGACCCCTCCAAGCGCTGCGATCCAGATAAGCGGCCGGCTCCGGCCGCCCGTGGCCGCAGGCGCCTCGGGCAGTTCAACCTTCGACTCAGCGCTACCGGGAATATCGATACCCCAATTGACGGTCCCGTCCACCACGATCAGCGGGGTGCCGGCTGCGAAGTATCGGCCGAGGTCCGGGCGCCGCCGGAGCAGCTCCAGGTAGGTGTCGCTGCCCACCTTCAGGTGCGTCAGCTCGCCGCTCTGATAGGCCGTGTCGGTCCAGACGCCGCTCCTCAGCACAAAGGTTTTGTCGCCAGCGGTGCGGATCTGGTCCGCCCCCGGCCCCTGCGGCTGGGTGATCTGCTCGGCGTCGCGGGCCTTGGCTACGCTGCTAGCCCGGTCGACCGCCGCCTGCCCGGCGGGGGCCGCTGCCGCCTCGGTCATTACCTTAGCGGAAGACATCGCGGGTGTCGGGGTCGGAGCGCCCGGCTCGTTCACGAAGAACGAGGTGTACGGGGTGACGATGCCGTACCGCTGAGCCAGGGCGACCAGCTCGCTGACCTTCTCCTGGTCGGCGCCCCGCAGGCGCACCTCGCTGAGCAAGTACCCGACCTTGCGGGTAGCCCACAGCCTCGGGATATAGTCCCGGGAGGTGTCGGCGCTGCTGAACTTGAGATCCGGGAACCGATAGCTCTTGGTCTGACCGTTCACGGTCCCTCGAATGGTCACGGTTCCCTCGCCACCCGTGCGGTACCGCCCCAAGATCACCAGCTGATTGCCCAGGTAAAGGTCGGGCAGGGGTCGGGGATAGATCTCCTCCACCTGCACACCTGACCACTCCAGATCCAGGCCGGTCAGGACCGGCTGGCCCACCTTGCGCCAGAGCCCCGCAACGGCGGCTTCCAGGTTCTCGTCGGGCTTTACATAATCGCTCCGGCCCCGGATGTCCTGGGCCATGGCGTCCAGCAGCAGCGTGTTCACGTCGTAGCCCACGCCGAAGGTAAAGATCCGCTGGCTCGGCGTGGCGCCCTTTTTCACCTGGGCGACGATGCTGTCGGCGTTGGTCTCGCCGACGGTGGGCTGCCCGTCCGTAATCAGGAGAATGACCTGGGGCCGCCCGGTATCCTTGCCGGCGATCCGCTGCGCCCGGGCCATCGCTTCGCTGATGTTGGTGGAGCCACCGAGCGCCAAGTTCTTGACCCACTCCATCGCGGACCCCGCCTGACTGCTGCCCAACAGGTTGTCGCTGTAGGCGATCGCATCGGAGTGAAAGCCGACCACGGCGAAGCGGTCATCTTCCCCGAGGGCGCCCAGTACTTGTAGGGCGGCGCCCTTCGCCTGGTCGAACTTCTTCCCGGACATGGAGCCCGACAGGTCGATTACAAGGATCACATCCTTGGCCGCCACCTCCGCCGCCGAAGCGGCCGGCGGGTTGGCCAGGAGCAGGAAGTAGCCGTTCTCGCCCGAGGACTTGAAGGTAAGCAGGCTCACATCAAGCTCCTGATCGGCTGCGCCCAGGAAGAGCCGGAACTGCCCGCTCACGCTGCCACCCTCAAAGCTGGCCCGAGCCGCACCGTCGCGCCCCCTCACCACCGCCACCTCGTGGGTGGGGCTGTACAGGGCGCCCGAGCCCAACCCCTTCACCTCCACGGTGATCGAGGCCTGCGGAACCCGCTGGTCGCCCAGGGGGAAGCTGAACTCGGCGAGGCCGCCTTCCCGGGGGAGCACCTGGCTGTAAGCGATCCGGATCTTCCGCTCGGCGCCCGGCGGCACCGGGAAGACCCGGGCCTGGAGCAGTCCCTGGCCCACATATTGAAGGATGGCCGGGTCCCGGTTGCGGCGCACGATCGACTCGTAGACGTCCCGCGCCTTGGCCGCGTCGAGGACCTCGGCATTGTAAGCCTGACCGTCCACGAACATCTGGAAGCTGGAGACGGTGGCGCCGGCGGGCAAGGGGAACAGGTAGGTTCCCTCGGCTGGGACGGATGCCTGGTTGACAAAGACCTGGTCCACCGTCACCTGGGCCACGCCCTGCTCTACCGTGGCCTGCACCTGCAGGGACCGCAGCTGAATCTCCGGCGGGCCGCCGGTGACGACCGGCGGTGAGGGCGGCACGACTGTGTGGGCCGACGCCGACCCGACGGGCAGCGCCAGCAGCAGGGACAAAAGCGCAATCAGGGCTGTGCGTCTCATTCGGATCGTTCGCTCCCGGCGGTCCGGACACCGGTTGTAAGCGCGCTTCACCCGTACAGACGTGGGTACCTGAATGATCCGTTTCACCAACAGCGACTTTTCCCGACAGAACGCCCGTGGTAGACTGATTCCTATAGCCCGCTGCCCTGGAAGGGAGTAACACCGATGCCAAAAGAGCGCGACCTCAAGTCCCTCAACGAATTTCTGGACAAACACGACATGGGCGTGGACGACCTCTTCTTCGTCCTTCACCTCGGCGCCCGCCAGCTTTCAATGAAGCAGGACGTGCCGGCCACCACCCGCGAGCACTGGCGCAAGATAGCACAGGAGTGCGAGGATCTCTGGCACAACACCCTTCGCCACGGCCAGCGCCTGGTCTAACCCGGACAAGTCCGCGCATACACATAAGGACAGGCCGCCGGAAAGCGGTGCTGTCCTTTTTCCATTTTGGCGGGAATGTTGTTGACAACATCTTCCTGAAAATGCTATTCTTGTCGTGAAATGCGAATGGGTGGAAGGGGGTCGACCAAATGCCGGTAGACCGCTTGCATTCGCTTGTGGCAACCGGCCAGTTCCTTGCCGCCTATCGTGAAGCGGAGCGCCTGGCCATGGATCCCGAACTGGACCCAGCCCTGCGGGCCAAGGTGCTCATCATCGGCGTCCGTGCGGCTGCGGGCCTACGTGAAATATACTCGGCCGCCAAAATGGCCGAAAAGGCCGTAGAGTGCGCCGAACTCGGCTCCGACTGGGAAGATATCGGCAATGCCCGGCTCGTCAGCGCCTTTATCTACTCCCAATTGGGCGACACAGCGCAAGCCCTCCGGTTTTTCGACCTCTTCTTCCACCACCTCGACCGCTACCCAACCCTTCAGTCCAAAACGGCCCTGGCCTACTACAACATGGCCTATACCCTGCAGCAGCGCAAGGAGTACGACCGCGCGATCGAGGTGTACAAACTCGCCATCGAGGACTACGAAAAGCAAGGCAACCGCGTGGGCGTCCTGCTCAGCGTGCAGAACTGCGCCTGGGTTCGCCTTCTGCAGAGCCAACCGCACGAGGCCGAAGCTTACCTGGCGCAGTCCGAGTCACTGGTGGCAGAACTTGAGCAGCCGGAGCAGCAAATCGTTCACCTCGTCACTGAGGCGTTGTACGTCCGCCAGTTAGGCGACCTGGAACGGGCCAAGTCCCTCTGCGAAGAGGTCTTCCAGCCAGGGCGGCAAGGTGTTTCCCCACGGGCCCTCGCTGAAGCGTCCTGGATCATGGCCGACCTGAGTCTCGAAGCCGGCATGCTGAACGAAGCCTCCATCTTTGCTGACCTGGCCATTAGCTACGCCTTACAAGAAAAGGACCCCCATGTCATGAATCTGGCGAGCGAAGTGCGCCGCAAGGTCCTGTTAACAAAAAGCGAGCTCCAAGCCTGAATGGGGTTTGCAGGAACGCTGGTGGCCGTTGGGCCACCAATTCCTGCCCAGCAATTTCGCCCCAAGCTAAACGAACATTGCTGGACAAACAGAGAACCTAGACTTAACAGGTCTAAGGAATCTGGCCACTGGCTGGCCCTGAAAGGAGTGTGGGCTCGTGAAGAAGGTTATCGCCATCCTGCTGGTTCTGGTTTCCCTCGGCATGATGACTGGCGCCGCTAGCGCCTCGAACGGCATTCGGTGGGATTCGCCAACTGGGAAGTGAGTTTTTCGCCTACATACTTCGCCATAGAAAATTGGGGAGCGGACGTCCGCTCCTTCTTTCTTTTCCTGGGAGCGAGAAGGCATCCATTTACTTCGTATCCAAAACATATAACAGATGACCCGGAGGAGGCCAAAGCATGCCCCGTATGATCACCCCTGAGGACCTGCTTTCCCTGGAACTGGCCGGTGAGCCCCAGCTCTCCCCCGATGGCCGCAAGGTCGCCTATGTGGTCTCCCGCATTGACAAGGAGAAGAACGAGTACCGCCGCCAGATCTTCATGGTGGACGCAACCCCGGGCGCCCGCCCCCTCCCCTTCACGGCGGGCACCAAGTCCGACCATAGCCCCCGCTGGTCGCCGGACGGCAGCCAGCTGGCCTTCGTCTCCACCCGGAGCGGCAAGGGCCAGATCTGGGTGATGGGCGCCTTCGGCGGCGAGGCCCGCCAGCTGACCCGATTCAAGGGCGGGGTCAGCGGCGAGCCGGTCTGGAGCCCCGACGGCCAGTCCATCGCCTTTACCGCCACCGTCGCTGCCGGTCCACTTAAGACCGAGGATGACAAGGATGACGAGAGCGACCTGTACCGCAAGTACACCAAGGGCGTTAAGCGAATCAGCCGGATTCACTACAAGCTGGACGGCGCCGGCTTCGTGGAGCCGGACAAGCACCAGCAGGTCTTCGTGGTACACGTGGCGGAGGATCGCCCGGAGCCGAAGCAGATCACCCGGGGACCCTGGAACCACAGTTCCCCGGCCTGGGCGCCCGACTCCCGCTCGATCGCCTTCGTGGCCAACCGCCGGGAGGATGACGACTACTGCCCGTTCTACGAGGACCTCTGGATTCAGAGCCTGGATGCGCCAGAGGCGCAGCCGGTCAGGCTCACCCCCGGGACCCTGAGCCTGGGCAACCCCGCCTGGTCGCCGGACGGCAGCCAGCTCGCCTTCCTGGGCTCCGAGTACGACCAGGCCTTCCAGGGCTACAGCAGCACCCGGGTCTGGGTGGTCGGGCGCGATGGGTCAGGGCTGCGCCGGGTCGACACTGGCTGGGACCGCACCATGCGCCCGGCGGTGATCTACGACATGCCGGCGCCCGGCGGCACCCGGCTGACTTGGACCCCCGACGGCTCCGCGCTGATTGCCTTGGGCTCCGACTCGGGCCGGCAGCAGGTCTACGCGGTCGACGTGGAGTCGGGCAGCGTCACTCCGCTCACCAGCGGCGACCACGCCGTGACCAGCTACTCCTACGACGCCCGGTGCCGAAAGCTCGCCGTCGGGCTGACCACCCCTGCGGTGCCTTCGGACATCTACCTGGTGGAGGGTCCGGACCTGCTGCGCCTGACCCACGTCAACGAGGCGCTGCTGGCCGAGGTGGAGCTGGCCCCGGTAGAAGCCTACAGCTTCAGCACGGCGCCCGGCGACAACGCCTTCCTGCAGCGCCATGGCTGCGAAACCCTGGGGCAGACCGACGGATGGGTAATGAAGCCCGCGGGCTTCGAGGAGGGCAAGCAATATCCCGCCATCCTGGAGGTGCACGGTGGGCCCATGGGCATGTACGGCTGGACCTTCTTCATGGAGTTCCAGGTGCTCGCTGCCGCCGGGTACGCCGTCGTTTACACCAATCCCCGAGGCTCCCAGGGGTACAGTGAACACTTTTGCGCCTGCATTCAGGCGGACTGGGGCAACCTCGACTACCTGGACGTCATGGCCGGTCTGGACGCAGCCCTGCAGCGCTTCCCCTGGATTGACCGTGAGCGCCTCGGCATCGCCGGCGGCTCCTACGGCGGCTTCATGACCAACTGGGCCGTGGGCCATACCGACCGCTTCAAGGCAGCGGTCACCATGCGCTCCGTGGTCAACGAGGCCTCCTCGGTCGGGACCAGCGACTTTGGCTTCGTCGACATGTCGACCTACCCGACCAAGCCCTGGGAGGATATGTCCTTCTACCGGCAGGTCTCGCCCATCACCTTCGTGGAGAAGATCCACACCCCGCTCCTGATCGAGCATCAAGAGGAGGACCTTCGCTGCCCGATCGAGCAAGCTGAGCAGCTCTACACCGCCCTGAAGGTCCTGCGGCGCACGGTGGAGTTCGTGCGCTACCCGGAATCCAGCCACGGCATGAGCCGCACCGGTAAGCCCTGGCTGCGGGTCCACAGACTGAAGACGATCCGCGAGTGGTTTACCCAGTACATCCAGGCATAGGCTGAGAAGGAAAGCGAAGCTCAAAACGCTAATCATTTAGGCATACGAAGTATACTAGGGGGACTTGCGTTGACCGCTCGCCGTGCGCTTGCTGCCGAGGATCTGCTCGCGCTAAAACTCGCCGGGGACTGCCAGATCAGCCCCGACGGCACCCGGGTCGCCTACGTGCTCCAGGAGATCGACAAGGAGAAGAACGAGTACAAGAACTCGATCTGGCTCGCCCGCGAGGGCCAGGCCCCGGCCCCTTTCACGGCGGGCGTCAAGGACAGCACGCCCCGCTGGTCGCCCGACGGCCGGTTCCTCGGCTTCCTGTCCGGGCGCAGCGGCTCCACGCAGGTCTGGCTCCTGCCTCTGGAGGGCGGCGAGGCCCGCCAGCTGACGAAGGTCAAGGGCGGGGTCAGCTCGTTTGCCTGGAGCCCCGACGGCAAACAGATCGCCTTCTCCGCCAGCCTCACCGCCGAGGGCATCAAGCCTGAAGGCAAGGACGAAGAGGAGAAGGACCTGCTCAAGAAGTTCACGCGGGAGGTCAAGGTGATCACCCGCCTCCAGTACAAGATGGACGGCGTGGGCTTCTACACCGACAAGCGCAGTCAGGTCTGCGTGATCTCCGTGGAGAATGGCGAACCGATTCAGCTGACCTCTGGCGACTTTAACCACAACGACATCACCTGGACGCCGGACGGCAAGGAGATCATCCTCGCTGCCAACCGCCTGGAGGATGCCGACTACTTCCCTGGTCACGTCGACCTGTGGGCTGTGCCGGCCGCCGGCGGCGAGCTGACCCGCCTGACCCCGGGCGACGGCAAGCTGGGCGCATCCGGTCCGGCCGTGTCGCCGGACGGCAAGTTCATCGCCTTCCTGGCCACAGCGCCCGATGAGCAAGGCTACGGCCCGACCATGCTGTACCTGCTAGATCGCACCACCGGAGCTCTGCGCCGCCTGGCGGCAGACCTGGACCGCGGCTTCGTCAACGAGGCGATCACCGACATGCCGGCGCCTGGCGGAGGCAGGCTGACCTGGTCGCCCGACGGCCGCTGGGTCTTCGGCGTGGTCTCGGACGCCGGCCAGTGCCACCTGGTGAAGGTGGGCGCCAGCACGGGCGCCGTGGTGCCCGTAACCGGCGGCGACAAGGCGATCCACGCCTTCAGCCTCTCCCCGGACTGCCGCAGGGCGGCCCTGGCCTATGCCACCCCCACCTCTCCCGCCGACGTCTACCTGGCCCGCCTCGACGAGCCGCAGCCCCAGCCCAAGGTGGCTGAGTGCTGCGCCATTCTGAGCGGCGGCGGCGTCTTCGAGGTGCCCCTGACCGGCCACAACGAGGATCTTTTCGCCCAGCTCGACCTGCCGGTGCCGGAACGCTTCGTCTTCAGCGCCGGGGAGGGCCATCCCCCGGTCGATGGCTGGGTGCTCAAGCCCGCCGGCTATGAGCCGGGCAAGAAGTACCCCACCATTTTGGAGATCCACGGCGGCCCGATGGGCATGTACTCCTGTGGCTTCTTCTACGAGTTCCAGCAGCTGGCCGCCCAGGGCTACGCCGTGGTCTGGTCCAACCCTCGCGGGTCGCAGGGCTACGGCCACCATTTCTGCCGCTGCATCATGGCGGACTGGGGCAACCTGGACTACCTTGACTGCATGGCCGCCATTGAGACGGCCGTTCGCAAGTTCGACTTCGTCGATGACGATCGCCTCGGCGTCGCCGGCGGATCCTATGGCGGCTTCATGGTCAACTGGATCGTGGGCCACTCCGACCGCTTCAAGGCGGCCGTGACCATGCGGTCGGTCGTCAACCGCTGGAGCGCCATGGGCACTTCGGACGTGGGCTACAACCGGATCCACCAGTTCGGCACCGAGAACTGGTGGGAGGAGCAGAACATGGCCCCGTACCTCAAGCAGTCGCCGATTCTGCACGCCAGCAAGATCAACACCCCGCTCTTGATCGAGCACCAGGAGAACGATCACCGCTGCCCCATGGAGCAGGCCGAGCAGCTCTATGCCGCCCTCAAGCTGCAGCGCAAACCGGTCAAGTTCGTGCGCTACCCGGGTGAGTTCCACGGCATGAGCCGCAACGGCAAGCCCTGGCACCGCATCTTCCGCCTAAAGACCAACGCTGAGTGGTTTGACCAGTATTTGAAGGGCTAAGCATAACGGCCGGTGCCCCTCTAGGGAGGAGCACCGGCCTTGCCTGTTCTCCGCAGGCAAAAAGATTCTTGATGTTCACACGTGAACATGTTATCGTTAAATACAATAGAAGGGAATAATTGGGAGGTGATCCGAAACGTATGCGATCCGAAACTCCTGCTGCTCCGGTGGGCGCCGTACGTGGCGACCTGCTCCACTGGGCCCGCGTGCAACAAGAGCTCACAATGCGCCAGGTCCGTGACCAAGGCGGACCGAGTCCCGGCTACCAGTGTGAAGTCGAGCAGGGGCTGAAGACCGAGGTACGTTCGGACATGCTGGCCTCCTGGACCCGTGCCCTGGGCGTTACGGAAAGCTTCGCCCGGGGGCAGATCCCGGTCTACCACACCAATCCCGGGGCCTGCCGGGGACTGGCGGGGCACGTGGTTGCCCGGGTCGCCGCCAGCCGCATCGAGTGGAAGCTGCTCTCCCCCACGGAACGGCTCCGCCGAGTGCTGCACTTTATGATCGACGAACCGACGCCGCTCCCCCGTACGGTGGCGGCGTACACGTTGGGCCTGGAACTGTCCTCGTTCGATGCGATGATGCTGGGCCATATGCCGATCATGCCGGCCCAGCGCCGGGCGCTCGCCGACCTTACCACCCTGCACGACGGTTTCTTCAACCATGGCGAGCTGGAGTCGGTTGACGATCAGGAGCTGATCGGCAGGTACCTGCCTGCCCTCCGCCTGGCGCAGAGGGCAGGCATTACCCCCGAAGAGCTTGAGAAACTGGCAGCCGGTCGGCTTGGCAGCTAGTAGCTCGCCTTGGACGACATGGTCATGCCGGGCCACGGCCCATCCTTCAGACCGCCAACGGCCAGTGCCGAGGTAGCGCTCAGAGCCAGCACCGTCAGGATCAGCATGAGAACCATCACCGTGCGCTTCATGCAAAGCCCTCCATTCGTTTCTCTTGTCTTGGGCCGGCCGCAGGGCCGGCCTTTTCATCTACCGCAGCGTTCGCTGCGGGCGAATCAACCGTGGAAAAAAGCGGGGCTGCCTACTGAGCCGGCACACCCCTCGCAACCAACGCTCCCCGGAGCTCTTCGACCCGTTCCAGCAGGGGCGGCCACCACAGCTCGACCGCCGCATCGTGGGCGACCGCCAGGTACTCCGCCGCCCGCATCAAGTCGCCCCGGGCCAGGGCGTTCTTCCCCAAAATCCAGGCGACCTCGCCCGCCTGACGGGGCAGGAGGCTGCCCGTCTCCATGCAGATCTGGTCGGACTGAACCGTGTCGCCGGCAAGGTGGCAATACAGGGCGCTGGCGATGGCCATGTCGCCTTCCAGCTCGGTGTTCCGGTCGGCGCCCAGGGCACGGGCTTGATCCAGCTCGGACTCGGCCTCAGCCAGCCCCCCTGCCAGCAGGTGGCTCCAACCGATCTCCAGGTGGCACTGGGCTACCTGGTGCCGTTGGCCCTGCGCCTGGTAAGCCGCAGCGGCCTCACGGAAGAGTCGGAGCGAATCCTGCGTCCGGCGCAGCCAGCGCTGCAGGTGGGCCAGGTTGTAGAGCCCGTCCGGCAGGGCCTTGCGTAGTGCCGGGAGCTGCTCAGCCAGCATGAGGAACCGTCTTAGTTCCCGCTCGGCCCGCAGCAGATCCCCGGTATGCATGAGCGCCTTGGCAACCGTAAAGCGAAGGACTCCCTCCGCTTCCGGGTGGGGCCCGGCAATCCTGAGGCCCCGGTCGGCCCAGGCGATGACCTGCCCCCAGCGCTCCAGCCGGTTCGCCGACCGACATCCCCATGCAGCGACCCACACCGCCTCCTTCTCCTCGCCAGCCGACCGGCTTTGGAAGTAGGCCTCAGCCTGAGCGAGGACCTCCTCATACTTTCCGCTCCGCAACATCGCCTCCAGGTGGTGATGCAGCACGTCCGTCCCCCCGCACGCCTCTCTGGTAGGAAAATAGTACCAGTTCAGGTGTCTACTAGCATAGACAGAACATCTTTTCGACCTGTGTCTACGATCTTAGACAAACGGAGAACCGGGGGTCGAACGGGCGTCCAAACGATCAATTTGACGATTGCAGCAGGAACGCAAGCGGATACATGTACCGACGGAGGATGAGTTGCGCGGCTCCATCGCAAGCTAGTCCCGGAGGTGTTCAGCCAACATGGTAGACAACACGAACGAGGCAGGACGCCAGGGTGTCAGGCGAGCGGAAGCGGCCGCGGCGAAGACGGACATCCTTGGTCCGGGCACAGCCGGCCACACCACGAGCGGCGCCGCTTATCGCGGCCAGGAGGTCGCATCGTCGGTGGGGGCGCCGACGCCAGCGGAGCGGGGCTTCTCGAACACGGCTAGAGGAGGCAAGATGGTCGATGACGGACCCGCGTAACGTGCAAGGCAGCAACAAGGACGTGGCGGCGGGCGGCTTGGACCCGGAGGCCGCCTTTGCGTCCCTGGATCAGGGGACTGCGAACAGGTTGGAGCGCGAGGCGAAGGCCGTCGCCGAGTCGGTGTCGGAGCAGAACCGAAAGTCGCCGGGCGGCCATGCAGACGTCGCCGGGAGGGACAACCATGCCGGATCTTGACTGGGTGGACTGGACGTCCCAGCCCGACCCCTACGATCAGGGGCGCGGCCGCCGGACGGGCGGGCGGAGCGCCCTTGACATGCTGACCAGCTCGGTGGACCACGACGGGGAATCGCCGGAGGAGCCGGGGATCGACGAGGATTTGTGGTACCCGACTGAGGACCTGGTAGTGGGGCCCGGGGACGCTCTGGACACCGACCCTGATCAGGAAGGGCCGACATAAAACCAACTGGGCCGGGGGTGAATCCCCGGCCCAGTCTCTATTCGTCACGGGTGGCGACAGCGAAATGTGTCAGAGAGACAGGTGTTCTCTGCCGTGCAGTAGAAATCTCCTTTCGCGTATAAATCTACACATCACTTACAATAAATGTATATATTTATCGGGGGATAACGCTTTGCCTCTGCCGCGTCTACGCTCCACCGGGTTGCTCTTTGTCTCTGCGGTCATCCAGATGTCGAGCGGACTGGCGTTCTTCGTGGTGCCAGACGAGTTTAAGGCATCGATCTACGACCCGCTGCGGCCTTTCTTCTCGGTCCTGGCCGCCGGACTGGTTACGAGCGGGCTCGCCCTCTTCATCCTTTCGCGCTATGAAATGCCGGTGGTGTTGCGCCGGGGCCTGGGTATGCTGACCGCCCTGCCGCCCCTGGCACTCAGCTGGGGATTTGCGGCAACGCACTGGCCAGGCGCTACCATGCAAGGAACGTTGGCCGTTTGCCTACTACTGTCGTCCTGGCTGCCCGAATCGACCGAGCCTGACGCCGTAGGCCTGGGCGGGGTCGCGATCGGCGTGGCGCAGGGCATTTTGGGTTTGATGATGCTGACCTTGCCCGGGGCCCCGAGTTTCGTTGTGTACGAGCTGCACAGCGAACTGGTTGTGCGCCTGATCGGCCTGCTGGGTCTAGCGGGCGCCGTCGCAAGCCTGGACCGGCGGGGTCGGGCGCGGCACCAGCTCGGGCACCGGCTCGCCGGCGGGCTCTTCCCGTGCATCGTGGCGGTGCTTAACGCCCGGTTCGGCGCCTGGTCGGGCGCCCTGACCTGGGGCATCTGGGGCCTTACGGTGGTGACGGCCCCGCACCTCCTTCCCGACGTACGCCGCAGGTACCCGAGCCTGACCGGCGGGGATCCTGCACGGCTGAGTCTCAGCGTGATCGAAAGGGTCTTTGAGGACTGGGGCTGGCTGATGGCAACCACTGTCGTTGTCCTGTCGGCCTTGGTAGGTCAGGCTGCTGTGGCATCTCCGTTCGACACCAACGTCTTCATTCTTCTGCTTGCAGCCTACAACTTGCTGGTCCACTGGCTGCTGAAAAAGGTGGGCTCCCCAGAGCGCCGCATCTTCATGCATGCATCGTTTCTGACGGCGACCATTGGCTTGCTGATTCACGCCCACGCCGGTCCGGTCGGGCACGCCTTCCTGATTCCGATGGTTGCGCTGCCCGTGGCTGCAGGCTGGGCGCTCGGACAGACCGCCGGCGTGCGGGTCCTCCTTTTGAGCTGCCTGGTGATTCTGATCGGGGGTCTTCAGGGCTGGCTGATGGACGGCGAGGGGATCCTCACCGCTCTGGGCGGCGCCCTTGCCGAGGCGGCAGGGGTCATCATCGCCTCTGCCGTTGGGATGCGCATGGCGATACGGCAGCGGCAGCTCGTCGGCGACCTTGACGGCGCCCGCAAAGACCTGCAGCGACGGCTGCGGCACCTGCAGTCGGTGGACCGCATCGGATCCGCTGTCAGCCAGTCGTTGGATCAGGCCACGCTGCTGGAGACGGCCGCTCAGGAGCTGGGTTCAGCCTTGCACCCGAGTCGGTGCCACCTGTGGCTGCTCAGTGGGGACGGGCGCCTCTCGAGCGTTGCCGAGTACGTCGGACCTGGCATTGCTCCGATCGGTGTCGGTCGCGGGGTTTGGGTGGAACCCCAGTTGCTGAAACTGGGCTCGAACGGTCCGGTTGCGATCACTGACATTGATACCGACGTGCGTCTGGACGGCGGCAGCCTCCCGCTTCGCCAGAGCCTGCAGGCCGCGGGCGTCAAGTCGTTCCTGGCAGCGATCATCCACGTGAACGGCGAGACGCTGGGAGCGATGACCTTTCAGCAGTGTCACGAGCACCGGACCTGGACGAAGGATGAGATGAGCCTCCTGGATGCTCTGGCTGGACCGATCGGGCTGGCGCTGGTGCACGCCCGTACCCTTCGGGAACTGATGGGGAGCTACGAAGAGCTTCGGGCCCGAAGCGAGGAGATGCAGGCGCAAAGGGAAGAACTGGAGGCCCAGAACGAGGAGTTGGTCGCGCAGGAGGAGCAACTGCGCTTGACCCAGACCGCGTTTGAACGCATCAGCCATGAGAACCAACTGATCCTGGATTCGGCCGGGGTGGGGATCTGCCGGCTAAACGCAAGGGGGCACATCACCTTTGTGAACCCCACGGCGGCGCTAACGCTTGACTACCCACCCGAGGATCTGGTGGGGCGCCACGTCCTCACACTGACCGGCCCGGATACGTCGTGGGCCGCCTCGCCGTTCCAACACACGCTGCTGCAGGGCGATGCCCTGCATATCTCGGAGGGGCGATTCCGCCAGAGCGGCGGTCAGATGGTGCCCGTAGAGTACGCCTGTACCCCGGTGCGGGAGTCGGGCGCCGTTGTGGGGGCCGTGGTCACCTTCAAGGACATCACCGAGCGCCAGGCGGTCGACCGCATGAAGGACGAGTTCATCTCCGTGGTCAGCCACGAGCTGCGGACCCCGCTGACCTCGATTCGGGGCTCCCTGGGCCTGCTGGAACGAGGGGTGCTGGGGTCCTTGCCGGAGCAGGGCCAGCGCATGGTGCAGATCGCAGTGCAGAATACCGACCGGTTGGTGCGCCTGATCAACGACATTCTCGACCTTGAGCGGATGAAGTCCGGCAAGGTCAGCGTGCACAAGGTGGAGGTCGACGCCGCCGAGTTGATGCTCCACGCCGCCGAATCGATGCAGACCGTGGCGGACCGGGAGGGGATTGGTCTTTCTGTGGCGCCGCTGGAGGCGAAGCTTTGGGCCGATCCCGACCGGCTGGTCCAGACCCTAGTTAACCTGCTCAGCAACGCCATCAAGTTCTCCGAGGCGGGCAGCACGGTCTGGCTCACGGCGGAGCTCTCCGGTCCGGAGGTGCTCTTCCGGGTGAAGGACCAGGGGCGGGGCATCCCGTTGGACAAACAGGAACAGATCTTCGAGCGGTTCGGGCAGGTGGACGCCTCCGACTCCCGGGCCAAGGGCGGAACGGGGCTGGGGCTGGCCATCTGCCGTTCAATCGCCGAGCAGCACGGAGGACGCATCTGGGTCGAGTCGGAGCCCGGGGTCGGCAGCACCTTCGCCGTCGCCCTGCCTTGCGGGCCAGGGCTGGACGAGCGGAGGATTTCATGGAAAGGGGAGAATGCGTGATGGCTACAAGGCGAGTGCTGTTGATTGACGACCAGGAAGATATTCGTGCGGTAGCGCAGATGAGCCTGGAGGTTGTGGCGGGCTGGCAGGTGGTCACGGCCAGTTCGGGGGACGAAGGAATTCGCCGGGCCGAGCAGGAGCAGCCGGAAGCGATTCTCCTGGATGTGATGATGCCCGACATGGACGGACCCACCACCTTCGGTCATCTGCAAAGGAACCCTCTGACCGCTCATATTCCGGTGATTTTTTTGACCGCCAAGGTCCAGGGCGCCGAGCGCCGCCAACTGGCGAACCTGGGCGTGGCGGCCGTGATTGCCAAGCCCTTCGACCCGGTCACCCTCGGGGACGAAATCGGTCGGAGTCTGGGGTGGAACCCATGAGCAGCGGTGGTCCAGACAGCAGGGCCGGCGCTCTTGAGCGGGCCGAAGCGCAATTGGCGGAGCTGAGAACCAGGCTCCAGCCCGTCTTTCTACAGCGCCTGGCTGCGCTGGAGGCGGCGCTCGCGGAAGTCCAGTCGGGAATGCTCTCCCCGGCGACGCGCCAGCGGGCGGACGAGGAGTCCCATAAGCTGGCCGGCAGTCTCGGTACCTTCGGCATGGTGCGGGGATCAAGCCTGGCGCGAGAGGTCAACCTGCAGATGCGCTCCGGGGCGCCCGTGACGCCGGAAGCCCTCGGGTACCTGGTGGAAGCCCTGCGTGAGGAACTGCAGGGCCCAAGGGAGCACCGGGTCTCTGCCACCCCCATGACCGTGGCGGGGCCGCCCCTGCTGCTGGTGGTGGACCCTGACAGCGCCCTGGCTGCGCGGGTTGCGGCTGAGGCGGAGGCTCTCGGGCTGCGGACCCAGACCGTCCGGGACGTGGGCCAGGCCAGGGAAGCGATCGCCAGCGAGATGCCCGACGCCGTTCTGATCGATATCGGCGCAGAGTCGGCCCGAGCCCTGAAGTTGGTCGAAGAGCTTGCGGCCAGGGGCGTTCCCGTCTCCGTCATGTCCACCAGGGACAGCTTTGAGGACCGGCTGCGGGTGGCCGGGCTGGGGGCCAGGAGCTTTCTGCCCAAGCCCATGGGTCCGGCGATGGTCATCGAGGCGGTTCGCCAGACAGTCCGCCGCGGCGCTGGACTGGATGCCAAGGTGCTGGTCGTGGATGACGATCCCGTGATGGTGCTGACCCTGCGTAGCCTGCTGACGCCCGCCGGACTGACCGTGACCGCCGTGGAGGAACCGGCTCGGTTTTGGGAGACGCTGGAGGAGGTCTCTCCTGATCTGCTGATCCTGGACGTGAACATGCCCGGGCACAGCGGCATTGACCTGTGCCGGGTGGTGCGCAACGACACCCGCTGGGGCTCGCTGCCCATCCTCTTCATCACGGCGCAGACCGATCCGGAGACGGTGCAGCGGGTGTACGCAGCCGGCGCCGACGACTATGTGAGCAAGCCGATCGTGGGACCCGAGCTGCTGACGCGGATCGCCAACCGCCTCGAGCGCGCGATGCTGCACCGGTCGATGGCGGAGACCGACCTGCTGACCGGGGTAGCCAATCGGCGAAAGTCGATCCAAGTGCTTTCGCACTTTCTGCGACTGGCCGTGCGGCACAACCAGCCCTTGGCGCTGGCCGTCCTGGACCTGGACGAGTTCAAACACATCAACGATACCTACGGCCACGCAGCGGGCGATACCGTGCTGCGGCGAGTGGGCGAGGTCCTGGGATCCTCCTTTCGTGGGGAGGACGTGGTCTCCCGATGGGGCGGCGAGGAGTTCGTTCTGGGCATGTACGGCATGACGGCAGAGGCGGCGGCGAGGCGGTTGGCAAAGGTCCTGTCGACCTTGAGTCAGGAGAGCTTCACTGCCCCGGAGGGCGCCGTCTTCCATGCTTCGTTCAGCGCCGGCGTGGCCCAGTTCCCGGAGCACGGGGCGGAGTTGCAGGCGCTCTACCGCGCCGCCGACAGGGCGCTTTACGGGGCGAAGGCGGCTGGGCGGAAACAGGTGATTGCCGCCGAACTCCCCACCCGCTAAGATGGTCCTGGAGGGGACCATCATTGCCGTTAACTACGTTCCATCCTGTCGTGCGGGCCTGGTTTGAGGAGCAGTTTGGCCGCCCTTCGCCGCCACAGGCCGAGGGCTGGCCTGCTGTGGCCCGGGGCGATAACACGCTGATTCTAGCGCCCACCGGTTCGGGCAAAACCCTGGCCGCCTTTCTAAAGTGCCTGGACGCCCTGTACCAAGATGGCGATCGCCTGTGCGATGGCGTCCAGGTGCTCTATGTCTCGCCACTGAAGGCGCTGAACAACGACGTCTACAAGAACCTGGAGGTCCCCCTGCGCGGCATCGAGGCCAAGGCGCAGGAGATGGGGATCGCTTTGCCGCGCCTGACCACCGCCGTGCGCACCGGCGACACCTCCCCCCGGGACCGGGCCGCGATGGTGCGGCGCCCCCCGCATGTGCTGATCACGACCCCGGAGTCGCTCTACCTGTTGCTGACCTCCCAGGCTCGGCGGATCCTGCGGACGGTCCGGTACGTGATCATCGACGAGATCCACGCCATCTCGGGGACCAAGCGCGGGGTGCACCTTTCGGTTTCGCTGGAGCGGCTTGAGGCGTTGCTGCCGAAGTCGCCCGTGCGCATCGGGCTGTCGGCGACGCAGCGCCCCCTGGAGGAGATCGCCAACTTCCTGGGCGGGGTTGGCCGCGAGGTCACCATCATCGACACCGGCACCCGCAAGCAGTTGGACCTGAAGGTGGAGGTCCCCCTGGACGACATGCGGGCGCTGCCGGAGAACACGATTTGGGCAGCGATCTACCCGCGCATCCTCGAACTGGTGGAGCAGCACCGCTCGACCCTGCTCTTCGTCAACTACCGCGGCCTGGCCGAGCGGCTGGCGGGCCGGCTGAACGGGGTGGCCGGGCGGGAGATTGCGAAGGTCCACCACGGCTCGATGAGCCGGGAGGCCCGGGAGACCGTGGAGCATGATCTGAAGGAGGGGCGCCTGCCCTGCCTGATCGCCACCTCGTCTTTGGAACTGGGCATCGACATCGGGGCGGTGGACCTGGTGATTCAGGTGGAGTCGCCCAAGTCGGTGGCCCGCGGGCTGCAGCGTGTGGGCCGGGCCGGGCACATCGTGGGCGCCGCCTCCAAGGGCCGGCTGCTGCCGAAGTTCCGGGGCGACCTGCTGGAGACGGCCTGCATCGTGCGGGAGATGGACCGGGGCCAGGTGGAGGAGACCCGGGTGCCCACCGGCGCCCTGGACGTGCTGGCTCAACATGTCACAGCCATGGCTGTCATGGATGAGTGGCACGTGGGCGAGATGCTCTCGCTTTTCCGGCGGAGCTACTGCTACCGGGATCTGACCGAGCGGCAGCTTCACACCGTTCTCGAGATGCTCTCCGGGCGCTACCCCTCCGAGGAGTTCCGGGAGCTGCGGCCCCGCATCGTCTGGGACAAGGAGCTGGACGTGGTCCGGGGGCGGGACGGCGCCCGCACCCTGGCCGTTCTCTCAGGCGGGGTGATCCCCGATCGGGGCTACTACGGGGTCTACATTCACGGGACCAGCGTCAAGCTGGGCGAAATGGACGAGGAGTTCGTCTACGAGTCGCGGGTGGGCGATGTCTTCAACCTGGGCACCGCCACCTGGCGGATCCAGGCGGTTGAGCACGACCGGATCACGGTGACGGACGCCTTCGGCGCCCAGCCCCGCATGCCGTTCTGGAAGGGCGATGCGATCGGGCGCCCGTACGAGATGGGGCTGAAGGTGGGCGCCTTCGTGCGGGAGCTGGCCGGCAGGCTGGAGGACCCTGCGCTGGCAAGCTGGCTCCAGGCCGAATGCCACCTGGATGAGCGGGCCGCACAGAACCTGGTCAACTACCTTCAGGACCAGCGAGAGGCGGTGGGCACCCTGCCCTCCGACCGCCAGCTGGTGGCGGAGTATTTCTGGGATGAGGTGGGCGACCGCCGCCTGGTAATCCATTCCCCCTTTGGCGGGAAGGTCCACCTGGCCCTGACGATGGTGCTAAGGCGCCGAATCCGCCAGGTGATGGGCATTGAGGCCGAGACGACCTACTCGGACGACGGGATTCTGGTGCGGCTGCCCGGCGCCGACAGGCCGCCGGATGTGGAGCAGATGCTGCGGGTCCGCCCGGAGGATGCCGAGGAGATGCTGCTCGACGAGGTGGGAAACACCCCCGTTTTCGGGGCGTACTTCCGCATGAATGCCACGCGCGCTCTGGTCCTGCCGCGCCCCCGGCCGGGGCAGCGGCGCCCGTTCTGGCTGCAGCGGCTGAAGGCGGCGGACCTCTTGCAGGTGGCCCGGCGGTACGACTCCTTTCCGGTGGTGCTGGAGACCTACCGGGAGGTCCTTCGTGATGTGCTGGACATGGAGGGGCTCCGCCAGGTTCTGACCGGGCTGCAGACCGGCGAGATCGGGCTGGAGAGCGTGGAGACCGACTCCCCCTCCCCCATGGCGGCGGAGACGATGTTCACCTTCATCCGGAACTTTATGTACGAGGATGACGCCCCCAAGGCGGAAAAGCGGGCAGCGCTCCTGCAGATCAACCGGGATCTCCTGCGGGAGATCCTGGGCGCCGAACAGCTGCGGGAGCTGCTGGACAAGCGGGCGATCGACGAGGTGGAGGCCCGGCTGCTGCGGCGTCTGGAAGCATGGCGGCCGCGCAACGCCGACGAGGTCGATGACCTGCTGCGACACGTCGGCGACCACTCAGAGGCGGAGTTGGCGGCGTGTGGGGTCGACCCGAGTTGGATCGACCACCGAATGATGCGTGTTGCGGTTAACGGCGAGGCGCGGTGGGTCTCGGCCGAGGACCGGGCGATGTACGCCGACCTGGCGACCTACGCCGGAGCTGTGATTCGCCGCTTCGCCCGCAACCGGGGGCCGTTTACGGTGAGCCAGGTGGTGGAGCGCTACGGCTACGACCCCGAGACGGTGGTGCGGTACCTGGCGGTGCTGCAGGCCGAGGGGCTGCTTGCCGCCGGCGAGTACACTCCGGGCGCCACCGGCCGGGAGTACTGCGACGTGGAGGTGCTCCAGCAGATCCATCGCCGGACGCTCTCGCTGCTCCGCCGGGAGGTGGAGCCGGTGGAGCCCGCGGCATTCACCCGGTTCTTGCAGTCCTGGCAAGGCTTTGGTGCGGGGGCTACTGGACGCGGGGCCCAGGCGGCCCTGCGGCGGGCGCTGGAGCGGCTTCAGGGCGTGCCCCTGCCCGCCGAGGCCTGGGAGCGCGACGTGCTGCCCGCCCGGGCGCCCGGCTACCAGCCGCTCTGGCTGGACAACCTGTGTGCGACCGGCGAGCTGCACTGGGCGGCGGCGCCCGGCGGGAAGCTGGCCTTCTACATGCCCGAGCAACTGGGCGCCTTCGCCGCCCGCTTCGCCGGGGCGGCGCCCGAGGCGCCCACGCCGGAGCAGGGGAAGGTGCTGGGCGCCCTGCGGGCCGCCGGCGCCGACTTCCTGGGCGGCGTCGCCCGGAGCGCCGGCCTGACGCCCGCCCAGGCGCTGGAGGCGCTCTGGAGCCTGGCCTGGGCCGGCCTGGTCACCAACGACACCTTCGCCCCGGTCCGCCAGGTGATGCGGGCGGGGCGTGCGGCCAGCAAGCGGGGGCGCCCGGTCTCGGTGCAGGGGGGCACGGGGCGGTGGTCGCTTACCGGACGACTGCTTGGCCAGGCTTCGGGTGAACCCGGCCCTGCGGAGGCATACACCCGGCTCCTGCTCCAGCGCTACGGCGTGGTGACCCGGGAGGCGGTCCAGTCCGAGGACGGCCCTGTCAGCTGGCCTGAGGTGCTGAGCGTACTGAAGCGCATGGAGATGAAGGGCCAGGTCCGGCAGGGCTACTTCATCGTAGGGCTGTCGGGCGCCCAGTTCGCCCTGCCAGAGGCGGTGGAGCGGCTCCGGGCCGCCCGGGAGCCCGGCGAGGCAGGCATGCTCCTCCTGGCCGCCTGCGACCCGGCCAACCCGTACGGCTCAATTCTGCCCGCCCCGGACGGCGCGCGCATCGCCCGCCTCCCCTCCACCTACCTGGTACTGGAGGCCGGGCGCCCGGTGCTGGCCGTGGAGTCGGGGGGAAAGCGGCTCGTCCCCCTGGAAACGCTCGAAGGCGAGCGCCTCCGGCAAGCCCTCACCTGCGTGAAGGACCTGCTGGCGGCGCCCGCCCCCGCTCGCAGCCAACGGCGCATCGAGGTGGAGAGCTGGGGCGAGACCCCCATCCACCAGAGCGACGTGGCGACTATGCTTCAGGAACTGGGCTTTGAACGACTGCCCGCAAAACTGGTGCTCTACCGTTAGCGAGCGGCGGCGACGGCGTTCTGGAGCGCATCGGCGGTGATCGCCCGGTGCGAGTCGTGCCAGACGGCCTTGCCGTTCTTGATCAGCAGCGCCTGGGGGCTCTCGTGCTTGACGCCGATGCGATCGGCCAGGGCGAGGGAGACCGGGCGCTCTTCAATGACCCGAACCCATGCCTGGCTTACCTGCTGGGCCTCGGGCAGGGACTGGAACTGCTCCCACTCACGGTGGGCACGGGCGGAGACCGGTCAGGTGGTCGAATGTTTGAAGACCAAGACCGGCTTGGTCGCTGACTCGGTCAATACCGCGTCAAGGTCGTTCATGGATAGCAACTGGCGCAACGCAATAGCCACTCCCTTCGTCTTTCTATTGTGTGAGACGAGTTCAGGTCTGACTCAGATACCTTGCTCGTATCTTACAGAGCGGGACACGCTGACATTGAGAGGAAAATCTTTCAATGTTGGAGAAGCCTTATGTAAATGATTCGAGCGGTTGCTCCGGGCAGGAAAGGGGTCGGTGCCGGTGAAGGTCCGTCTACTTGTCAGTATTCTTCTGTTAACCCTGGCCGCGGGGCTGCTTGGCGGCTGCGGACTGTTTACCAAGGAGCCGGCAGCGGTCTCCCCGATCACCCTGACCGACCAGGTGGATGAGAAGACCAAGGAGGCCCGGCGCCCGCTTACCGGCTACCCCGCTACGACGACCGAGTTCTTCGCCGTGGTTAAGGTGATGAATCCCAGGCAGGGGACCAAGGTGGCCGCCCGCTGGTACTACGACGGCAAGTTTGTCCAGGAGTTCCCCCTCGATTTCGCCGAGAGCGGCAAGGACCGCTTCGTCGCCTTCAACCTTGTCTCCAGCAGCAACCAGCCCTTCCCCACCGGGCAGTACAAGGTGGAGATCCTCCTGGACGGCAACGTGGTCCAGCAGCAGGAGTTTAAAGTCGAATAGCACACAAAGGGCGACCCCGGCTGTGGGGTCGCCCTTCATTGTCTGCTTTAGTGGGTCTTGCCGAGCAGCACACCGACGCCGAGCACCACCAGGACCGTGGTGCTGATGGCGGCGAAGATCCAGTCCTTCTCCCGGACGAAGACGCCCAGGGCTGCCACGACACGGAGTACGGGCGTGGAGACCAGAATGATTAAGCCGGCTGTGATCAGCTTGGGCGCCAGGGCCGGGGCGATGCCGAGGAAGAGGACGACCAGCCCGACGCCAACGAGCACCGAGGCAGCGGTCGTACCGATCTGGAGCAGACGCCCGACGATGTCCTCCATGGAGTCGAGGGCGGTTGTCTTGGTGGTCTCCTGGGGGTTGCTCACATCGATATCCCCTTCCAGGTCATTTGGGCGGCAATCACCAGCAGCACGGGAATGAACAGCTTGCGGATCGTGGTGCCCTTCATCTTGACCATTAGCCGGGTGCCGATGAGGGCGCCCAGCAGAACCCCGAGCGCTACCGGGCCGGCCAGAGTGGGCTCCACATCGCCGCGGACGAAGTAGACGATCGCGGTGGTGGCGCCGGTGACACCGATCATGAAGTTCGACGTGGCCGTGGAGGCCTTGATCGGCATGCGCATGACCTGATCCATGGCCAGGACCTTGAATGCGCCCGCACCGATGCCCAGCAGTCCGGCAATGGCGCCCGAGAAGTACATGAGGATCAGGCCCGGGATGCTGCGGGTCACATCGTAATCGACCTGGCGCCCCAGCGCCTGATCGTAATACGAGCCCTGCAGACGGAGCCGCTGGGAGACGGCGTCCGCTACGACGCCCTGAGGAAGTTCTGTCTTGCGGGCCTTATACATTCCGTAAGCCGAGTAGGCCATGAGCAGGCCGAACAGGATGTAGACCGCCCGGGGCGCCAGGAAGCCCGCCAGAACCGCACCGGAGAGGGCGCCGGTGGTGGTACCGATCTCCAGGAACATGCCGACGCGGGTGTTCGACAGGCGCTGCTTGAGGTAGGCGACCGCCGAGCCGGTCGAGGTGGCGATGACGGAAACGGCGCTGGCGGCAACGGCGATTCGAATATCGATGCCGAAGAGCAGGGTCATGGCCGGCACCATGATAATGCCGCCGCCGAGGCCGAGGATCGAGCCAGCCGTGCCCGCGAATATGGAGACGAGGAACACGGAAAGCATTTGCGACGTTGATATCATCTGTTTATCTCCGCCTCAGTTCAACTTCGTAATGATAGCGGTCGGAGCGGTACAGGGCCTGGGACCATTCGATTGGGTGGGCATGGGCGGTGCGAATGACGCGGGTGACGAGGAGCAGGGCTGCACCGGGTTCAGTGCCGAGGGCTGCCGCCTCCTCGGGCGAGGAGACCCGTGCTGAGATCTGCAGGGCGCCAGCCTCGGGCTGTACGCCGGCCTTCTCCAGCAGCAGCGGAATCGGCGTGCTCTGCAAGTCCTCTGGGGTCAGGCTGAGGCCCAGATCCAGCGGCAGGTAGCCGTCCAGAATCATCAGCGGCTGGCCGTCCACAGAAACCAGGCGCCGCAGGTGCCATCCTTCCGCCCCTTCCTCGCGCTCCAGCGCCCGCGCCACCTCGGAAGGCATGACGGCACGGCCCAACTCCAGCAGCAACACCCGCGGTTCGTACCCCCGCAGTTGCAGCTCCTCCACGTGGCCTGTCAGCTTGGAGAGGGTCACGGCGATGGGCCGGACCTGGGGCGGGGCCACGAAGGTGCCGCTGCCGTGACGGCGGTAGAGCAGCCCTTCGGTCACCAGGTCGGTGATGGCCTGACGGACGGTGATGCGGCTGACGCCGTACTGGGCGATTAACTCACGCTCGGCTGGGATCGCCGTGTTCGGCGGATAGGCGCCGGACTCGATCGCCTGGCGGATCTGCTGCTTGAGCTGCTGGTAAAGCGGTATGAGCCCCCGGCTTTGAAGCATCTACATCCCCCCTCTGGACACACAAAGTGGTCATGATGTCATAACCACTTTACTCCGACTCGGCGCGCCTGACAAGAGTTTCTCCTTGCTATCGTTCCTCCACCCGATATGGCTGCAACTACCATACCAAAGACCTACAGGAGGCCCTTCTGTCAGACCGCGGTTCGATATGCTACAGTAAGGATTGTACTATCCTATATCATCGGAGGCTTCCGTGAGCTACCAACCCAGTGTTCGTTCCATCCTCATTGCCCTGGTGGGCACCACGGCGGCCATTCGACTTGGCTATGGCGCCATCATTCCGACCCTGCCGGTCTACGCCCGGGAGATGGGCCTGTCGGCGGCGATGGTTGCCGCCATGACGAACGCCTACCTGCTGGCCAACATGCTGCTGCAGAGCCCGGCTGGCATGCTGAGCGACCGCTTGGGCCGACGGGCGGTGATGATCGCCGGTGCAGCGCTGTACACGGCGGCGGCGGCCCTCTTTCTCGTGCCGGGGGAGCCGTGGTTCTACGTGATGCTGCGGGCCTTTGAAGGGGCTGGTGCGGCTGCCTTTGCGCCCGCTGCCCGCGCATACCTGGCCGATATCGTCCCGGCCGGCGAGCGGGGCCGCGCTTACGGCCATCTCTTCGCCGCCGAAATGGCCGGCCTGCTGTTGGGGCCGATGGTGGGCGGAGCGGCCCAGGCCCTGGGCGGAAGTCAGGCGCCGTTTGTGGCCTGTGCAGCCCTGGGACTGGTGGCCTTCCTCTGGCTGCTGCTGAGCGGGTCACGGCGCCCGCTTGCGCAGGTAGCTGCGGGCGAAGAGCCCGCCCCGACCCGGGGAACCACCACCCGACAGATCCTGCTCTCCGCCGCCTTCTGGGCAGTCACCCTTCCCAGCCTGGGCTTCGCCTATCTCAACGGACTGTACAGCGTGGTGTGGGCCTTCTACCTCGAAAAAGTCGGGGCTACGCTCTTTGAGATCAACCTCTCCTACACCCTCTACGCCCTGCCGATGGTGGTGCTGGTCGGCCCCTTCGGGCGCATGGCCGACCGTTACGGCCGAGCGCTTCTGGTGGGTGTCGGCGGCGTGGTGGCCGCCGCAGCGACCCTGGGGTACGGCCTCGCTCCGATCCCCATCGCTCTGCTGGGGCTGTGCCTGCTAGACGGTACCGCCGGGGCGATCTACGCGCCCGCCAGCCAGGCTTTCATGGCCGATGTGACGCCGCCGGAGATCCGGGGCAAGTTCATGGGCCTGGTCGGCACCGTCTCCACCGGGGCGACCATCCTGGTCGCCACCTGGCTGGGCACCTCCTACGAGCGCTTCTCCGCCCTCGTTCTGTTTGGGCTCGGTGCGCTGGCCATCGCGTTCAGCACCATCTCCTCGGTCATTCTCATGAACCGCACAGCGCCAAAAGCAAACGCCGCGGACAGCTAAGTCCGCGGCGTTTGCTTTAGATTTGTGGGTCGACATGAATTCGAACCTTGCGGACGCCCCAGCGGCGGGCCTGGGCGACATCTTCCATGTACAGGTCGATGCGGTCCCCCCGGATGGCGGCGCCCGTGTCCTCCGCGATGAAGGACTGGTTCAGTTCATGGATATATACCCTGCTGCCCAGCGGGATTCGCCGGGGGTCCACCGCGATGGTCTGCCCCTCCTGGGCGCGGGTGCCGGAGAAGGTCAGGCCATACTGGGGGTGGCCCTTCCGCTTGCCGGTGGACTCCGGTCCGCTGGTGTAAGCCGTGGCCGTGGCGAACTGCTCGCCGTTCCCCTCGAAGGCAGGGATGCTCTCGGGCTCCGCCGCCTGTGCGTGAGCCGGGAGAAGGAGCAGCTGCGCCGTCAGGCATAGGGCCGTCAGGGTTGAAAAGCGCCAAAAAGGCGCTGTGGGCCGCATGTTTCGTCGCCTCCTCAGATGTGCGCAGAAATCAGTTCTAGTGTGCGCACGGGACGACGAATTATGTGGCCAAACAGCGCCTTTTTATGTCAGCTAGGCCCCTTCCGACTCCTCGTACTGGGTCTTGAGCTGCGCCACCACGGTGGGATCGGCGAGCGTGGTCGTGTCGCCAAGCGCACGGCCCTCGGCGATGTCGCGCAACAGGCGGCGCATGATTTTGCCGGAGCGGGTCTTGGGCAGGTCCGCCGTGAAGAAGATCTCCTCCGGGCGGGCCAGGGCGCCGATCTTCTCAGCGACGTGCTTCTTCAGCTCATCGACGAGCGTCAGGTTGCCGCCGATCCCTTCCTTCAGGGTAACGAAGGCGGAGATCGCCTGCCCCTTGATGTCATGGTTGCGGCCGATGACCGCCGCTTCGGCGACGGCGTGGTGGTCGACCAGGGCCGACTCCACCTCCATGGTGCCAATGCGGTGTCCGGAGACGTTGATCACGTCATCCACCCGGCCGATCACCCAGAAGTAGCCATCCTCATCCCACTTGGCGCCGTCGCCCGTGAAGTAGGTGGCACGGTCGAACTTGGAGAAGTACGTGGAGACATAACGGTCCGGGTCGCCCCAGACGGTGCGGAGCATGGCCGGCCACGGGCTCTTCACGACCAGGTAACCTCCGGAGCCATAGGGGACGGGCTCACGCTTCTCGTTGACGATCTCCATTTCGATGCCGGGGAAGGGCCGGGTAGCCGAGCCCGGCTTGGTCGCGGTGAGACCGGGCAGCGGGCTGCACATGATGGCGCCCGTTTCGGTCTGCCACCACGTGTCGACGATCGGGCAGCGCCCACCGCCGATGTTCTCGTTGTACCAGATCCATGCCTCGGGATTGATCGGCTCGCCCACGGTGCCGAGCAGCCGCAGGGAGCTCATGTCATACTTTCTGGGCCACTCCTCGCCCCACCGCATGAAGGAGCGAATGGCCGTGGGGGCTGTGTAGAAGATGCTGATCCGGTACTTGTTGATCATATCCCACATGCGGCCGCGGTCGGGGTAATCGGGGGAGCCTTCGTACATAAAGGTTGTGCAGCCATTAGCCAGGGGGCCGTAGACCACATAGCTGTGACCGGTCACCCAACCAATATCGGCGGTGCACCAGTAAATATCCGCATCCTTGATATCAAAAACGTACTTGTGGGTGGTCGCCACGCCCGTCAGGTAGCCGCCGGTGGTGTGCATGACCCCCTTGGGCTTGCCCGTGGAGCCGGAGGTATAGAGGATGTACAGGGGGTCCTCGGCGTCCATCTCCTCGCAGGGGCAGACCGACGAGGCGTTGCGCATGAGGGTGTGGTACCAGAGGTCCCGGCCGGTCTCCCAGCCGTGCTCCACCAGCGACTCGTGGCCGACCCGCTTGACGACGATCACCCTTTCGACCGTCGGGCAGTCCTTGATCGCCTGGTTGGTGATCTGCTTCATCGGGATGATATTGCCGCGCCGCCAGCCGCCGTCGGCGGTGATGACCAGCTTGGCGCCGCAGTCGTTGATGCGGTCCCGCAGCGACTCGGAGGAGAAACCGCCGAAGACCACGCTGTGCGGGGCGCCGATGCGGGCGCAGGCCAGCATGGCGATGGCCGCTTCCGGGATCATGGGCATGTAGAGGGTGACGCGGTCACCTCTCTTGACCCCCTGGCCCTTGAGCACGTTGGCAAACCGGCTGACCTCGCGCTGCAGGTCGAGGTAGGTCAGGACCCGCTCCTCGCCCGGCTCGCCCTCCCAAATGATCGCGGCCTTGGTCCGCCGCCAGGTATCGCAGTGCCGATCGATGCAGTTGTAGGCCACGTTAAGCTTCCCGCCGACGAACCACTTTGCGAACGGCGGGTTCCACTCGAGCACGGCGTCCCACTTCTTGAACCAGTGAAGCTGCTCGGCCTGCGCTGCCCAAAAACCTTCCCTGTCGCGCTCGGCCCATTCATGCAGGGTCGCGTCCTTTACGTGCGCCTGCGCTGCGAAGCCGGGGTCCGGCTGAAACACACGGGATTCTTGCAACAACGCCTCAAACTGTTTTTCGTCCGCCATGCGAGCGCCCTCCCCATCTGCAGCCCGGAGTGTGGTCTGTACCATCTACTCCAAGTGCAATCTTATCTCCTGCTAGAAAAGTCGTACTTGGATGCGGCAAGCTTAGAACTCCAAGATTTGCCGCGTAAGAGTGAGGTGCGGCCGGACACAATAGTAGTGGTCCCGACGGAACCACTCCAACTAACCAAAGGGGGAGTTCCACAAATGGCGAGGGGCTATAACAACGTGGGAGCCGGTAACGCCCGCCAGAAGAACCAGCAGGCCATGTCCCGTGCGGGACAGGCCGGCGCTGGCGCCACGGCTGGCGCTGGAGCGAGCAACTATGAGTTCGCCTCTGAGCTAGGTACCGCCGGTTATGCCGGCGGTACGACCGGAGCGGCGGGTGGGGCTGGCGCTGCCGGCCGCACCGCCACCGTTGGTGCTGGTAACGCCCGTCAGCGCAACCAGCAGGCCTTGACGAACGCCGGACAGGCTGGCCGTACCGGCCGGTAACGGGACCTGAGTGGCGCCTCGGCCTCACCTTCGCAGGTGGGGTCGGGGCGCCCTCGCTTTCGCATCGAACATCTCTTCCTCCAGCAACGTGTTAAGGAGTAAAGCATTCAATACTGGAGGATTCCCAATGCGCAGAGGGCTGGCGGTACTTTTCCTCGCGACGGTTACCGTCCTCGCCGGCTGTGGCGGCAATTCGCTGCAGGACGAGGTGGATGCCGCCAACCGCAGACAGTTGGCTCAAAGCCCAAACCGGTCCCTGCTGCTGATGAGCTGGGACAACGAGCCCAAGGAGTGGCTGCTGGTCTCGGACCTTACCGCGGCCGCCGGGGGCCTGCACGCGATGCTCACCTTCCATCAAGGGCGGGTGTCCATTTCCAGCCGGGCAGCGATCCTGGAGGAGGAAGAGATCACGAACCCGGGCCAGGGGTCGGGCTTCCGAGAGAATCCGGCCGCCCGGCGCGAGCGGTACGAGAAGACCCGGAGCCTTGTCGCCAAGGGGCAGAAGTGGACGGGTGAGTCACAGACCACCTCCATCTCCCCCTACGCCGTCGATTACCGCGAGGCGGGCTCGCTGGAATTCCGCGACCTGGAGGTCCAGCTGCTGGTCGGGGAGGTGCTGAGCCCGCGCAGCAGGGACCCGATGTCGATCTATGAGTTTGCCCAGGTGGTCGTCGGCCTGGATGCGGCGACCGGCGATCTTGTTTTCGAGTACCTGATCAACCTGCGCCCCAAGGCGGAGGCCGCCAACCGGATGCTGGTGGTGCACGACGGCCCGCCGCTGATCTCCCTGGGCACCATGGCAGAGCGATCCGCCGAGGAGCGGCTGAACACCTACCTGCGGATCTACACCGAGCTGCATGCCCTGGACCGAGCGCTGAACGGCCGGTTCCCGCTCACTGCGGGGTAATGGTGATCGCCGACTGGGCGTCGTTCCAGTCGACCTGGAAGCCCAGCGCTTCGACCACGAACCTCAACGGCACAACCACATGGCTCCCGGTCATAATGGGGGGCTGCTCAAGCACGTAGCCCTGCCCGTTGAGCACGCCGACCTCGGAGCCCACCTGGCACTGGGCCTTGCGGCTGCCCTTGGTGAAGGTGACCATCTGCGCGGTCTGATCCCAGCTGACGGCGGCGCCTAGCGCCTCTGCGAGCGGCCGAACCTGGCAGAGTGTATGCCCGCCCAGAATGTAGGGCTCGACCTGGAACCAGACCCGGGAGCTGCCCACGCTGATGGTCAGCCCGGTACGCTTCGCCACCTGCGGACGGGGCCCCCGATAGAACGGGGAGTGGTGGATGGAGGTGAAGTACAGGTCCCGGAGGTTGTTGTTGATCAGCCCGTCCCACATTTCGTCCTTCCAGTTCTGCGAGGAGGCATCGATGGGGTCGTCCGGGTCGCCGACCTCGATCATGCCGATGTGGGGGCCCCGGGTGAAGCTGGAGTGGGCGTACCAGATCTCGATCAGCCTGCCGCCGGGGTCGGTCACCGTTTCGATGATCACCCCGCTGTGCTTGCCCTTGTTAAAGCGCATGGTGTCACCGGCCCTGACGTCCACCGCGCGGGTGATCGGCAGGTTCATGGGGGTCAGGGTGTCGAGGGCGGTGAAGTCACAACTGGTGCCCAGGGTCTCGTAGAGCGTGGGCGAGCCACTGGTCTGGCAGGCCTCGTCGAGCACCCGGTAGACGAAGCCGGAGCAGTCGATCCCCACCTTGATCTCGTATTGGTTCTGCCCCTTCATCCACTGCTCGATCTGCCACTTGTTGCGATGTGGGCAGTTGCCCTCGGTGTAGGCGACAATCTGCTGGCGGGCGCCCTTCGAGAAGGCAAAGTGGTACTTGCCATACTGGGGCTGGTTGGTGTCCCACGGGATCTGGATCTGCTAGTCTGAACAACAGAACGCCAGTTTACGTAGTAACTGGTGTAAGACTACAGATTCTGGATGGTGATGAGAGATGCCTGCTGCAGTGCGCGAGATTCGGCCGGACAAGGTGGCCATCTACATTCGGTGGTCGACCGAGGACCAAGGGGATGGCACGACCCTGGTCGTCCAACAGGAGGGCTGCCAGCACTACGTGCTAAGCCAGGGATGGCGGGTGACCCCCTCCCTGATCTTCATCGACGACGGCGTGTCTGGCGGCACGCTGGAGCGCCCTCGTTTGAGTGAGCTCCGGAAGGCGGTCCTGGCCGGCCAGGTGGACTGCGTGGTCGTGTACAAGCTCGACCGCTTGTCCCGTTCCGTCATGGACACGGTTAACCTCGTCCTGGGTGAGTGGGAAGGCCGCACCCACTTGAAGTCTGCCCGGGAGCCGGTGGACACTACCTCCCCCATGGGCAAGCAGTTCTTCTACATGCTCGTGAGCTACGCCGAGTGGGAGCGGAACGTGATCAAGGACCGGACCTTTTCGGGCAAGCTGCGGCGGGCCAAGGAAGGCAAGAACCCGGGCATCCCTGCGTCGTACGGGTACCGGAAGTCTGACCACGTCGGGCACTTCGACCTGGACCAGGAGAACGCCGAGACGGTGCGCTGGATCTTCCGCAAGTACCTGGAGGAGTGGGGCGCCTTCAAGATCGCAGACGAGCTGAACCGGACCGGCATCCCCAGCCCCACCGGCTTAAAGTGGCACAAAACGACCATCATTCAGCTGCTCAAGAACCCGATCTACTGTGGGCGCCTCGTCTACGGCCGCACCACCACCAATCCCCGCCGGCAGCGGGACAAGTCTGAGCCTGTCTACATCAAGAACGCGGAGCCCATCGTGGCGGAGGCGCCGTGTCCCCCCATCGTGTCGGTAAGCGACTTCGAGCGGGCCCAGACGCTAATGAGCCAGCGGCACCGTGGCGCCACCGGGGTGCGGTCGCTGGCTAGCGAATACCTGCTGACCGGGATCCTCAAGTGTCGGTGCGGTGCCAGCATGACGTCGCATTGTTCAACCCACCCGAGCGGGAAGGTGTACTACTACTACTTGTGCCAGAACAAGGAGAACAAGGGCACCCACGCCTGCGAGGGCGGGATGATCGCTCAGGAGATCGTGGATGGCGTCGTGGAGGCGAAGCTCAAGGAGTTCCTGCGCGGGGACCTGGCATACCAGAAGATGCTGGATGTTCGGCACCGGGGGCTCGCTCAGCGGCTGCGGGATGCAGAGGAGAAGCACCAGCACGCGGCAACGGCGCTCCAGTCGCTTGAGGACCAGATGCGCCGCTTGAACCGGGACTATCGTACCGGGGTGCTTTCAGCTGCAGCATACGAGGAGAACCGGCGGGAGATCGAGGCCGACCGTGCGGAGTGCCAGTCCAAGGTCGCCGAGCAGCAGAGGGAGATCGAAGGCGTAAAGCTCCAGATGCAGGAGCACGACAGCCTGTTGCAGGTCTTTGAGTTGGCCGAGAAATGGACCGAGTTGGATGTGCCGAAGCGGAAGATGGTGCTCAGGCACGTTGTGAAGCACGTAGAAGCCTTTAAGCCGCTCAAAACCCGGGAGGTCTCCGTCGAAGTGGTTTGGAAGTTCGCCGAGCCCGCAGCCGTATAAGACACGAAGCCGGATGCCGCGTCCAGTGCGGGATCCGGCTCTGTTGTTTAGTGCTTGCCCACAATGAGCTCCTTAGGACCATTCCTTAAGAGGGCCTGTAGGTAAGCTACGGATTTCATTGGGGGGCAGCGGAGAACGGCCTCGCAGAACTGATGTGGAGGAGCGTACTCGTGTGCGTCGATGTAGTGGAGAATCAGCGAGGGGGCAACGAACAAGAAGCCATCACCCGGGACAAAGAGGTTGCACACGCCAAGGTCTGCGGCCTTCCCACTGAAACGAATAGATGTAGGACCCCCACTGTAACGACAGAACCCGCACGGGTATCTCCCGGCAGCCAAGGCCGGCTGCCATGGGTTCTGCAGTAGGTCGAGGAGCTCTTCAACCACAGCCGGAGAAGCTTCGCCCTTTGCAAATGGCCTGTCTGGACTCAACCAGCCAACGGCCACGAGCTTGTCTGCAAACTGGGCCCCGAAATAGTCGCAGGGATGCAAGTCTTCATACCATGCCATATAACGCCTTCCCCCTGGACTATCTTGAGTACCCTAAATAGGGCTATAATCAGTTTAACATACGCACTATTCGCAAGAGCATGGAGCTGTCTCAACGTCCTCTCGCTGCCCATACTCGATGTTGGTACAGAAGGAGCAACTCCTATGGACGGTCCCGAACGCGTCGCCATGATTTGGGATAAGTGGGGCGGGCCACTGGAGGGAATTGCGGATTATAAGGGCGCCCCCCACTGCTTTTGGCTCCTCTTCGACACGGCAAATGACGACTGGTCAGAGGTCTATCTCCTGCATCCCCTTAATGAGGACACGTTGACGTTGGCTCTAGAACAATATGCGATCTTTCTTCGCTGGCGAAGAAAGTTCGATGATGGTATCGCAACGCTTGGATCACACCCTGTACTTCCACAAGAGCGACAGAGGTTTGACGAGATCACAGACGTCCTGTACAACCGACTTCGGTTTACGCCGGACCACTGTATCGCAGCTGTTGGACGTTTTTGTACCCACCCGAGTGGTTACCCAGCGGGCCCTGGGCAGAGGTACCTGACTGATTTGGCGGTGTGCTGGACGCCGGTGGAGTTGCCCGCCTACCCCACGTTGCAGATCAAAGGGTACCCACGTAAGCATAATGAAAGTGCTATGTAAAGGCCTGGAATTCCCCAGGCCTTTTCCTATTCGCCGGGGTCCTGAGCAAGCGCAGTCACCCCATTAAGCCACTCTCTGACTTCAGGGTGCCGTTCGACCACACGTTGCAGGGCCTGAGCCTTCTCGAGCGTATCGATGCCCAGTTTGGCCATGATGCCGCCGATCTGAATCAGACGCCTGGTCCGTTCCTTTCGCTCCTGCTGCCGCACCGCCTGCGCCAAGTTCTGCTTGCGGGCCTCCAGCTGCCGAATTCGGGTCTCCGTATCCGCCAAACGCTGCTCCAGGGACTTGCCGGGCATGCCGCCCACCTCCACCCCTCCATACGGAGAATGAGCGCTTCGAGTGCGGCCGGCTCAGGCAAGTTTCCGCGGGGCGAAACGCCATCCCGCCGTTGCCTTTGCCCCATAGGTAATACGCACTGCGTCCCATTCCCACCGCGCCGCCCCCATGGTACCCTCATCCCGAGCAACAGCGAAGGGCGCAACTATACATCGGCTCCGCCGATGTGTTGCGACAAGGGGGCTCTGCCCCCTGTACCCCCGAGGCCGGGCAGCTTCGCCGCATCTTCGATACGCCGAAGCCGCCCGGCTCCCCTGGGGCATCGCTAATCGGGAGGTGAGCGCCATGGCGATCTACTACCTCAACGTGCAGATCATAGGCCGCAGCGCCGGGCGTTCCGCCTCCGGTGCTGCGGCCTATCGGGCTGGGGAGCGTATTGCCGATGAGCGCACCGGGCGGGTCTTCGACTACACCCGGCGCCAGGGGGAGATCGAGTCGGAGATCCATGCGCCGGAGCCGGCGCCCGAGTGGGTCAAGGACCGCTCCAGGCTCTGGAACGAGGTGGAGCGCATGGAACGCCGGTGCGACGCCCAGGTCGCCCGGGAGATGGTGGTGGCCTTTCCCAAGGAGCTCTCGCCCGACGAGCAGCGGGAGCTGATCCGGTCCTATGTACAAGAGCAGTTCGTGTCACAGGGCATGGTAGCGGACGTGGCGATCCACCGGAACTTAGGCAATCCCCATGCGCACATCATGCTTACCATGCGGAAGATCACGCCGGAGGGCTTCGCCTCCACGAAGTGCAGGGAGTGGAACCGGCCCGAGGTCCTGGAGAAGTGGCGGGAGCAGTGGGCCACGGAGTCGAACCGCGCCCTGGAGCGGTCCGGCCACCAGGAGCGAATCGATCACCTCAGCCTGGCAGAGCAAGGGGTGGAGCGCCTGCCCCAGGTCCACCTGGGACCGCACTCGGCCGCCTTGGAGCGCCAGGGGATCGCCACCGAGAAGGGCGACCACAACCGGGTGGTCGCTGAGCACAACAACACCGTCGTTGACCTGGAGAAGGCCCGGGAGGAGAAGCGGGAGCTTGAGATCAAGAAGGCCGTCAACGACCGCTACCACGCCCGCTTGGAGGCCGGGTGGTATCAGAACAAGGCCGAGGCGCTGGGCAACTTGGAGTACGAGCACGGCGGGCGTGAGTGGACCCGAGAAGACGTCAGCCGGTACCTGGAAGAGAAGCGTAAGGAGGTGGCCGCGCTTCAGAACCAGATCCGGGAGATAGACCGCGAAGGGGATCGGCTGAGGGAGGCGGCCAAGACCTTGGACGAGCGGAACGGGGCAGCGGCAGAACTGGACCGACTGCGGTCACCCGTTAGCACGGTCAAGCGCTGGTTCAGCCAAGAGGCCCGTGCGGAGTTAAAGCGTGTGGAGGGGCGATTGGAGTGGCACGATAGGTCGCTCCAAAGGATCGGCACCACGTCGGGGGAGGAGCTGTACCAGCAGCGGGAGCGGTGGGAGAAGGATAACGCCAAGGTGCCGGCGATGGAGTCTAAGATCGAAAAACTGTCTCCCGCCATCGAAATGGCGTCCCATGCGCTGGACGGCTTCAACCGAGCGATACAACAGGCGATTCGCCAGCGTGATCGGGAGGCCGAGCGTGACCGGAATCGGGGTTGGGAGCGCTAAAACATGCCGCCCGGCTGAGAGCAAGAACATGCCCCTGCGCCCCGGCTGTCAAGGTGGTCTATTAGACCTTGACAGCCGGGGCCAGGGGCGTACAATGGGCCGGTCCGGGCGGCCTGGCAAATGATACGGGTGAGCTAGCCACTTGGGTCGAACCTTAGAGTCCAAGGGCATCCTTAGGTCTGTTGAGTATTTCGGTCGTAAGTCGTAGGGGTTGAGGCGCCCGGTCGTCAGTTGAACACGCCTAGGATAGGACGCAAGCTGGACTGGATCAGCCGGTTGCTGATGGCCGAATGTAGCGAACCCGCTATGGCCGAGTAAAGTACGTAATGAAGACAGGGCCGAGAAACATATTCATCTCATCGGGGCCGCCTACTGAAAGGGGATTCGGGAAATAATGCTAAGACCAGTCCTGTTTAGGAGGTGTTTAGAGTGGAGCGTGGTAATGGTCTTCATACAGCATTTTTTCGGCAGCGTGATAGGAGAGTATTTGCCATGCAGAAGAGGACGCCAAACGTGCAGTCTATTTCTTGGTTCCTTGATCTCTACCGTCGTGGGATGCTCAACGTTCGTCCTTCCTATCAACGGCATCCGGTTTGGAGTAAAGCCTACAAACAGGAGTTTATCGAAACCATTCTACGTGATTTACCCGCCCCACTGATCATCTTACATAGCACTTTTTTAGCCAATGGAGATGAAAAGTACGAAGTTGTTGACGGCCAGCAGAGACTCTCGACTGTGTTCGACTTCGTAGCAGGTACTGAGGACTTCGCTCCCTCTGACTCGTGGCCCGATGCTGTCGCAAACAGACGGTTCGCCGACTTTCCTCCGGAATTTCGCACCAAGTTTTACCAATATCAACTAAACGTTCAGACCCTTCAAAATGCCACAGAAGCCGAATTGCGCGACGTCTTTAACCGATTAAACAAGAACGTGTCGAAGTTGAACCGTCAGGAACTTCGACATGCCATATATTCCGGTGCCTTCATCTCCTTGGCAGCTCAGCTGGCAGACGACGAGTTTTGGCAGAATTCAGGGGTAATTACCGCTGCAAAAATCCGTCGTATGCTCGACATTGAACTATTGTCTGAACTCCTTGTATTGACAATTCACGGGGTGGAGGAAGGAAATGACGAAACTCTCGATTACTACTATGGCTTGTACGAAGAGGAGTTGCCCGATGCAGGGAGCCACATTGCCCGCTTCCAGGAATGCAAAAATCTGATTTCGCGCCTCGATATTACCCGAGGCAGCCGATTCAAAAACGTTGCAGATTTCTACAGCCTGTGGGCTGCTTGTCTGTCAGTTCTAGCGAGCGGGCGAACTGTAAACATAACCAAGACCCGCGAGAAGCTGCTTGAGTTTGCCAGCAAGGTCGATGAGAAGCCTGCACCGGACGACCCGCAGGCGGCGAAGTATTTGGTTGCTGCTCGACAGGGCTCTAATAAAAGTTCGAACCGTGAACTCCGGCGCGATCTTCTGCTGAAGTGCTTTGTCTTGCGCAAATGATTATCCCTGATAGTGTGATGGAGGCCGTCAACAACTCTCGTCGGTTGTTTGACGAGTTTCAACGTGAGTTTGACCCAATCCTTGAAGCGATAGCGGAAGCTCATCGGGGCATTTATGAGGCTCGACCTGAGAAGACCGCTGAGAGTATCGTGGACAAGATCCAATTGTTTAAAGGCACGAACGTGCCTACTGACCTGCACGACTTGAGTGCAGCGACAATAGTTGTGCCCACCTTGGACTTAATCTCCAAGGTGGCTACGGCCGTGGCAGATCGGTTCTCGGTATTAAAGGATTCACGTACCGAGTCGGGGAATCCGGAGAACTTCGGATATGCTGATACGCATTTGATTTTACAGTTACGGGATTCCCCTACCCTGTTAAATAAGCAGCTGCTGGGGCTATCATTTGAACTCCAGATAAAGACCTATCTTCAATATGCTTGGTCCCGCGTGGTACACGAGTTCGTGTACAAGGCGCAGGAAATATCATGGCCGAAAGCTAGGATGGCCAGCGAGATTCGTGCAATGCTGGAGTTGGCTGACCAGGCACTTGCTAGTCCGGACAGTGCCGCATCTCTATTGCCTGCAACACATTTCCCCGACTACGACAGGCTGAACCGAATGATTAACGTCCTGCGCTCCAATTGGCCGGATGAAAGACTACCGAACAACCTCAGAAGAGCCGCCTACGTTCTACGCGGGTTTGTCGAAGC
Source organism: Symbiobacteriaceae bacterium (assembly GCA_050789255.1). Taxonomy (GTDB): domain Bacteria; phylum Bacillota; class Sulfobacillia; order Symbiobacteriales; family Symbiobacteriaceae; genus JBOZRQ01. The sequence continues at coordinate 188,803 of JBOZRQ010000046.1, read as the reverse complement.
TACAAACGTATCGCCTGAAGAACTGGGAGCCGTACTGGAAAAGCCAGACTATAAGGTTTTGAAAGAGACATTGCAGATCACTCCGGTACAGGCAGTATTCATAGTCTTGATCAAGGAGAAGGGGCCTGGCTTTGTCAAGAAGCTAAAAGGCCGGGTGCTGATTACTCGAGAAATGGAACTGTTCTATCCGGAACTCCGCGACATTCCACTGGAACGCCGCGTGATGCTCGATCCTCCACGCGAAGGTATAGGGGACTACGCTGGGTAATCATTACCTCCAAACCCGGAGTTTGTGCAGATGCCGATTGTCAAGGGCGCTTTGGATTTCCCCACCATCGGCGATTATGCCTTAACTTCCCCCGAAATCGGTGGCATCTCTTGGGCCATTGGGTTGGTTTTTCCAAAGGTGAGGCTCGTATGGAAGTGCGCTAGGCTTCCTTCGTTGAGCCCAGGTCTGGACCCGCACGCCGACGAAGGCTTGTATGACATTCCGCTCTCACTTACGGGTTATTTTGACCATTCGAAATCAGCACTAGCAGATGGAATACGGCGATACCGCCAACTGGTGCACACAACTCGATTTAACCGTAGCTTCGCAGAAATGCAACGCCAGTCCATTTTCGGACTGGCGTTGTATTTTGTTCTTTTGACAAATGCATCTGAATCCGAATGCCGTGCACTGACGGGTAGGCCCAGCGCAGCGCGGCGAGTTTGAGCGGATTGGACAAGGCCGGCCCTCCTTCCCTCGGCTGGGAGCGATCTCTTCGCCGAAGTCTTGGACCCGCCGGGGGCAGAGTCCTTGGCAGGGACGGCCTTTTCGCTGCCGGGGCAGGCCGAGGTGCTACTCGGGCCCCTTGCTGGCATGCCAGGTCGGCGGGATCAGCAGCCACCCGCGCCGCTCCATGATTTCCCGGAGGACGAAGCCCTGCCGATAGGCGGCCAGTTCGAGTTCCATGAACATCGTGGCCATGTCATAGTTGAGGCACTCCAGTAGTGCGTGCTGCACCGCGCCTGTGCCTGCCATAATCTTGCCTGCGATCATCGCTGATATCTCTCTATCGCTGAATTTCGCACCGGCGGGGATCTCCTGCTCGTTCGCCTTCGGTTTGTCCGTGCTGGTCGTGGGCAGCGGGATCCCTTGGTTTTTCATAAACGCCTTGAGCCGCTTCATCCATGGGTCCTCAAAGTCCTTGAGGAAGCTCTCCATGAATCGCTTGAGATCGGGGTCGGAGGTGTGGTTCAGCATCCCGTGGATGAGGGCGTGGCCCGCCTCAAAGGCGGACACCACCTTCCACAGATTCATCACCTCGCCGACGTGCAGTGGTCTGTCCTCTTTCTTCATGAGCCCGACGAGGCTCTCAAGCAGCTTCATGATCTCCCCGCTCCTTTGCATCCACTGAGCCTTAGTTTTGCCAACTCTCATCCACAAACACAGGGCCGCCTAACCGAATGGTTAGACGGCCTTGTGACATTACTCCGAACGGGGGCGCCGGGTGATGCGGAACCGGCGGGGCGGAGGCAGAGGTTCATCGGGCTCGGCGGTGCGGCGCATCTCCTCAAGTTCTACCTCGTCCTGAACATCCAGATCGACGACGCCGGCCCGCCCTTCCACGTGGTGGCGCAGCTCATGGCGGATGGTGTCCCAAAGCTCCTTCTCCCAGACATCGTCAGGCTCGCCGGCGAACAGCTCGGCGAAGGAGCCCCAATAGATCATGATATAGCAGCCCATGGCAGGGTCGGTCATATACTCCCCGAGGATGTAGACGCCGGGCGGGTCATCCTTGCGGCGCATGGCCCGCCGACGGATCGCGACGCCGCCGTTGAGCCCCTCCAGGACCGGCTCGGGGACCTGCTCCATCAGCCGGTCGGCGAGTTCGGTGAACCGGTCGATATCCACGGTCGCATCCCTCCACCTGGAGAACTACGCCGTGAGGGCGCCGATTACCTCGTCGACAGAGGCGCCGGTGGGGATGATAAAGGTGCCTGCCTTGAGGCTGGTGTCCACACCCAACTCGGTAACCCGGCTAATGAAGGCCGCCTCGTCCGCTATGAGCCCCGCCTCCCGGAGTTTGGCGGCGATGGTGGGCGTTAAATCACCCTCGTCAACCACGAAGGTGACGTTGGCGGGCCGGGTCGGGGGCTGGGTCGGTGGGGGCGTCACGACCGGTGCCGGTGCCTGAGTCTGCGGCTGGGTCTGTGTCGGCGCCTGTACCACGGGCGGTTCAGCGAGGCCCCCGCGCGGAGCGATACTGACAGCGACCGCAGCGACCAGCAGGCCGGAACCGAGCCCCACCAGCAGGCCCCGCTGGAACCGGCGGTCGGCGCCGGGGATATACCAGGGCCGATGCTCCGGGATATGGATCGCATCTCGCCGCTCGAGCGGTTTGGTGATGATCTCCCAGGCGTCCTCGACCGATACGGGCTTCTCCGGGCTGGGGTTGACGTGCGGGTGGGGGCGCCGCTCCTTCTGCCGCGGACCGCCCCACACCCCCAGGCCGACGAGGATGACGGCGATGACAAGCAGCAACCAGGTCATGTTAGCCCCTCCTTCACGCAAGGTTGTCCCCGATAGCATGCGCACAAGGCCCTGCAGGATACGGGGGCGCCTCAGGTGAAGAATTACTGGAAATACGCAAGTCAGGAGAGATCACGTTGGAAGGGTACCGCTATACAACGGAGCAGCAGGTGATTTGGCGTGACCTGGATGCCTTGGGTCACGTCAACAACGCCGTGTACGCCACCTACTTCGAGACCGGCCGGCTGGGGTACATCAGCAGCATGGCCGGGGGCGCCGACAAGCTCTTCGGGCTGATCCTCGCTGAGATCACCATCACCTACAAGTCGCCGGCCTACCTGCAGGAGCGGCTGGTGATCGGGGTCCGGGTTACCGAGATCCGCAACTCCAGCTTTGTGGTGGAGTCCCAGATCGAGGAGAAGGAGACGGGGCGGCTGGTGGCGACCAGCCGGGCGATCCTGGTGCACTACGACTACGGCCAAAACAGGTCTGTGCCCGTGCCCCAGGAGTGGCGAGAGACGATCGGGAAGCTCGAAGGCAAAACGTTCTAGGAGGGATCGCCGATGCGCCGGTGGACCGTGATGCTGGTCGTGGCCATGCTGGCTGCCGGCTGTGCTGCTCCTCCCTCCCCTGCACCAGCACCTGCACCTGCTCCTCCGGTCGTGCAGGAGCCCGTTCCCGCGCCCCCTCCTACCCCTCCGCCACCCCGGGTGATTCTGGAGTCGGATCAGGTCCTTCAGGGCGACTTCGCCACCCTCCGTCTGGAGGGGCATGCACCGGGCGCCGTCCGCCTGACCGTGAAGGGCCTCGATGAGCAGCCCCGGCTCTTCGACTGGTACGGCAGCAAGGTCGCCTTCATCGGTTTTCCTGCTGCGGCCAGGGTCGGAAGCTACCCGGTAACGGTCACCTGGGAGGGCGGCGAGTGGACGGGCAACGTAGAGGTCGTCCGTAAGAAGTTCACCGAAGACCGCCTAGTAGTGACTGAGGAGCAGGAGTCGGTCTACTTTGACCCCAACGGGCCTGCGGAGTGGGAGAAGGTCTACAAGCTCCGTGAGAGCAGCAACCCCGAGCCGCTCTGGCGGGGCGCCTTCCAAGTCCCGCTGAAGGGTCCCCTCACGATCACCACCTACTTCGGCGAGATTCGTTTCGTGAACGGCGTCGAGACGGGACGCCATAGCGGCATGGACTTCGGTGTCCCCACCGGCACGCCCATCTTCGCTCCGGCCCGTGGCAAGGTGATCTATGCCCAGAAGATGATCGTTACGGGCAATACGGTGATCATTGACCACGGGTACAACCTGTTCACGGCTTACTACCACTGTGAGACCCTGCAGGTCGAACCGGGGGACCAGGTCTGGCCCGGGGACCGCATTGCCACGGTGGGCAGCACCGGCTTCTCCACCGGCCCGCACCTGCACTGGACCGCCACCATCGGCAACACCCCGGTCGACCCCTGGCCGCTGACAACCTCACCGCCCCTGGGGCTCTATGGGCCCCCGGAGGTCCGGCCGGAACGTCCCCGGGAGTAACTAGGAGGCTACCCTGCATGTCCACCAAAGTCGAATCCTACTACGACCAGAAGCCGCAGAACGAGTGGGAGCGCCTGGAGCGCCACCGGACCGAGTTTGTGCTGACCTGCCGAGCCCTGCGGCGGCATCTGCCGGCGGGCGCCCGCATCCTGGACGTGGGCGGCGGGCCGGGGCGTTACGCCATCGAACTGACCCAGGCCGGCCACAAGGTGACGCTGCTGGACCTGTCCCAGGGGAACCTGGACTTTGCTCAATCCAAGGCCAAGGAGCAGGGAGTCACTTTGGACGGGATCGTGCACGGCAACGCCCTGGACCTCAGCCGTTTCCCGGATGCATCCTTCGACGCTGTGCTCTTGATGGGCCCCCTCTACCACCTGCTGGAGGAGACCGAGCGGGTGCAGGCGGTCCGAGAGGCAATGCGGGTGCTGAAACCGGGTGGGCCGCTCTTCGCCAGCGTGATCACCCGGTATGCCATGGTGCGGGACATGGCCGTCTGGGAGCCCGAGAAGCTGACCAAGTCGCTGCCGGTGGTCCGGCAGGTGCTGGAGACCGGTGTCTTCCGGTCCCCCAGCGCCAGCGCCTTCACCGACTTCTACGCCTTCCAGCCCTTCGGGCTGGCGCCCTGGCTGGAGTCGCTGGGCCTGAGCACCCTGGAAGTCCTCGGGCAGGAGGGCCTGGTCTCTGAGATCGAAACCAAGGTGAACGACCTCACCGGCGAAGCCTGGGAGGTCTGGGTGGAGGTCAACGAGATCGGCGGGCACGATCCGTCGTTGTGGGGGCAGTGCCAGCATTTGCTTTACGTCGGACAGCGCTAGGAGATGTCCGAGAGGGGCCCGCAGAGCGTCTGCGGGTCCCATTTTGGATTGGCGTAACCGTACACGGAATTGAGCGCTTCGAGGAACGCCGGGTTTTCTTTGGCCCAGGCGGCGGCTGCTTGGCAACCGGCCTCGGGGTCGGGCGCGGCCGCCAGCGCAGCTGTGAGCCCATGCCCGTTCTTCAGGAGTCGCCTGGCGGCGTCGGGGTCGCCCTGGCGCCACAGGAGCACGGCGAGCCGGAAGCGAGCGAAGGTGTGCAGCGCCTGCTCAAAGCCGGGGGCGGCCTTGGCCCCTGGCGGAAGTGCAGGGCGTGCCGGCTCCATCGCCTCGGCATAGGCCCGGCGGGCTTCGGCTGGGCGCCCGAACTGCTCGGCCAGGATGCCGTCCTCCAGCTTGTGGTACGCGTACGGAGAGACTACGAAGGTACGGTTGATCAGGGCAATCTTGCTTCCATCCCACTGGTAGATATCGGTGCGGACCCGCTGTGCCTCCCCGGCGCCTACCGACTCGATGATGCCGCCCTCCAGCACCAGGTTGTCGCCCCGGACCGCGACGAGCACCGGGGTGGCGATGGCGACCGGCGTGCCTGGCAGCGGGGTGATGTGGCCGGGCGCCCAACTGCTGGCATGGAGCCAGGCGAACCCGGTGTGGGCGCCGTGGGTGCTGGTCTGCCAGACGATCTCGGGCTTGCCGTCTCCAGTCAGGTCGGTGATGGCCACCAGTGAGGAGGGACCATGTCCCTGGGACTCCTGCGTCAGGTCGGTCTTCCAGCGCCCAGCCTCCCGGTGGAGCACGATCACGCCGCCTGGTTCCAGAAAGCTGGGGGCAACCACCACCTCAGGCTGGCCATCCCCATTCAGGTCTGCCGCCTGGGCTTGTACATTCAGGTTGAGCGCCAGCATCAGCCCGAGGATCAGAAGTTTCACGGGATCACCTCGGGGATAGTGTTGACAGCTTCCACCCGACGGCGTAAGATAGGTGAAAATTACCGCAAGGCGATGACGGGGAAGAGTAACCGGCGCAACTCCTGTCCAGAGAGCGGGACACTTGGTGCAAGTCCCGACTGCGAGGCCCGGCGAAAAAGTCCCCTGAGCTGCCCCCCAACGGTTCGGCCCTAAAGCCGCAGCCCAGTAGGCGAGGACGGTTTCTCCCCCGATATCGGGAGCAGGGTATAACCCCGGCATGCACGCCGGGCCGTACCTGGCTGAGCAGGCCGCACTTGTAGCGGCTATTAGGGTGGTACCGCGGGAGCAAGGCTCTCGTCCCTTTCTTGGGGACGGGAGCTTTTTGTTTTCCAAAAAGTCATGGAAGGAGCGATGTCCCGATGCATACACGTTTCGAGCAACTTCAAGAGGTGAGGCGTTCCAAGCTGGAGGCGCTGCGGCAAAGGGGCATCGACCCGTTCGGCCAGCCCTTCCCGGACCGACACCTCGCAGCCGAGCTGACCGGGATGGAACTGGGCGCCGCCGTCCGGGCGGCGGGCAGGGTGGTCAGCCTGCGCCCCCATGGCAAGGCGGGCTTCTGCCATCTCCAGGACTGCTCTGGTCGGATCCAGGTCTACGTGGTGCTGACAGACCTGAGCGAGGACTCCCGGTTCATCTGGGAGCAGCTGGACCTGGGCGACATGATGGGCGTGTCGGGGACGCTGATGCGGACCCGCACCGGGGAACTGACCGTAAGGGCCGCCTCCCTCACCCTGCTGACCAAGGCCCTGCGCCCCATGCCTGACCAGCACCACGGCCTGCAGGATGTGGAGGAGCGCTACCGCTCACGCCACCTCGACCTGATCGCCAATCCTGATAGCCGGGCCGTTTTCGCGGCCAGGAGCCGGATTGTCGGCGCCCTGCGGCGGCTGCTTGAGGCCGATGGCTTCGTGGAGGTGGAGACCCCGGTATTATTGCCCCTGGCGGGCGGGGCCAGCGCCCGCCCCTTCCTGACCCACCACAACGCCCTGGAGCGCAACCTGTCGCTGCGCATCGCCACCGAGCTGCATCTGAAGCGGCTGGTCGTGGGCGGCCTGGAGCGGGTCTTTGAGATCGGCCGCGTCTTCCGGAACGAGGGCCTCTCGGCCCGGCACTCCCCGGAGTTCACCTCGCTGGAGGTCTACCAGGCTTACGCCGGCTATCGCGAGATGATGGACCTGACCGAACGGCTGGTCCAGTCCGCTGCCCTCGCTGCCAACGGCAGCCTGCGGGTTGGGGAGCTGGACTTCGCCAGCCCCTGGCGCCGTGTCAGCATGATCGAGGCTGTGCGGGAGGCCACGGGCGTCGACTTCAGCCAGATCACAAGCGCCGATTGGGGACGGAGGCTGGCTGAGGCCTTTGAGACCCACGTCGAACCGACGCTTCAGCAGCCCACCATCGTGACCGGGCATCCCGTGGAGACCTCACCGCTGGCGAAGCGGGATCCCCTGGACCCCCGCCTGACCGAGCGTTTTGAGGTCTACGCGGCCGGGCGGGAGCTGGCCAACGCCTTCTCGGAGCTGAACGACCCCGATGACCAGCGGACCCGGTTCGAGGCCCAACTAATCGGCCATGAGGATCCCCATCCACTCGACGAGGAGTTCCTCGGCGCGCTGGAGGTTGGGCTCCCGCCCACGGGCGGCCTGGGCATCGGCGTCGACCGGCTGGTGATGCTGCTCACCGGGGCGCCCTCCATCCGGGATGTGATCCTCTTCCCCGCCCTGCGGGCATGAACAGGGGCGCTCTGCGGCTCTAAACCCACGGAGCTTCTACTTCAGGCTTTGTGCGGAAGCTCGCTACCATGCGGCGGTACCGCTCCTCCACCTCCTCCACCGGCCGCAGTTCCAGTCCCGCATCGGCCTTGGCCAGCCTCACCACCCGCTGCACCTCGGCAAAGGCCATCTGCAGGTTGGACTTGCCAATATCCAGCTCCTCGATCGTGGTCGCTTCTGTGATCTGCAGCCGGGCGATGCGCACCCGGCGCAGCGCCTCTTCCATGTGCTCCTGAAAGCGCTGGAAGGTATCCACAATCCGCTCACGCTTCGGTACCAGCCCCATGACGGCTCCCCCCTGTGCGGCTCCTTATGCACAGGTTTATGTCAAGGCGGGCAGAATTATGGCATTTGCGTCGACCCGCTCCAGCGGATGTAACCCGCGGTCACATGGCGCAAGCTAGTACGCGAAAGGAGGGCTATGCATGGCCAACCGACCGAAGCAGAACCGTGCCGAGCAGAGCGACGCCCCCAACATGAAGATGATCGAACCGGCCCAAGGCGGCATCCACGCCACCGTCGGCCACCCGGTGACTCAGAGCGGCGAGCAGCCCCAGCAGGCGCCCCACAACCAGGCGGGCCAGAACCCGCGGACCTGATCGCATGAAAACGGCCTCCGGGGCGGTCCCGGAGGCCGTTTCGCTTAGCTGCGCTTTACTTCAAAGTCCAGGTCGGTCATCCAGGCCTTGGCGATGTGGTCCCGGGTCCGGACGACCACCTTCTCGGGCCACACCTCCAGCATACGGCTCTGGTTGACCTTCACGCTCTTGACGAACCCGCCGTACTCGGCGGCTTCCGGCGCGCTGGACGGCACGAACTGATAGTACGTGGAGCCCACGCCTGCAAAGGTAACGTTGCCCTGCCGGGAGACGTTGCCCGGGATTTCGGCGCCCATGTGGGTATGCCCGGAGAACCACAGCTTCACCTGGGGATGCTTCTGAAGGATCGCCCGCAGCTCCTTGGCCTGGCCGCAGCCGGCGAAGTCGTTGCCGCCGTGCGACCAGATCACCGTGTCCTGCAGCGGCTGGTGCAGGCAGACCACCGTCAGCTTGTCCCGGTGCTCCGCCAGGACCTGCTCGAACCAGCGCAGCTGGGCAGGGGTGATCCAGGCCCAGTCCCGGGGGCCCTTGGCGCTCTTGTACTGCTCATCGGCGAGCATGACGAAATGCAGGCCGCCCGCCACCCGATTGGAGTATGCCTGCTCCAACCCGAAGGTGGTGCGGAAGCGCTTGAGCTCCTCCTCGTCGGTGGCGTCCTTGTCATAGAAATCGTGGTTGCCCGTGTTGACCATCAACTGCTCGGGCTTGGCCACCTTGGCGATGATCTTCTTGACCGCCGCCATCTCTGACTGCAGGCCGTTGTTGGCGATGTCGCCATTGACGAGCCACAGGTCCGGCTTGAGGCTCTTGTAATCCTGCACGGCGTCAGCGAACTTACCGGTGATCGCTCCGTACATTGCGGAGTCCTCCGCCTCGGCGTGGGGGTCCGAGAGCAGGGCGACGCGCAGCGGCCTGGGGCCTTCCTCCTGGGGTGGGGCTGGCTCCACGACGTCCGGGGGCTTGGGGAGCACCTTGGAACAGCCTGTGGCGCTCGCCAGCACCGTCGCTGCGCCAATCAGAAACGCTCGGCGGTCTATCACGTACACTCCTCCTGAAGATGAGACGCACCCTGGGCTCCCTGGGTTGCGGCGAAGTGACGGACGGCTGGATTTCCCAGCCGTCCGTCCTGCTCCTGCCCATGGCTACGGCACGAAGAGGATGCTGTCGGGAGCGAGCGTGATCGCCGGAATGCCCTGAGGGTCGGTCAACCAGGCCCTGTCGGTGTTGAGGAAGGTCGTTTTGTCCAGGAGGACCTGGAAGGCACGCGCCTCGTCATCGCTCAGCACCACTTCGATGGTGCTGTCATCAATTGCCTCTACCGGGCGGGGGGTTGTGAACGGCCGCACCGGCTCCGACCCCGGCGTGCGAAATGCCAGCATGACCGGGTTCAGCGTCGCCCTGGTGAAACCGCTGCCCCGGAGCACCAACGTTTTGCGTGATCGATCGTACGAAGCGCTCGTCAGGGAGATTCGCGTGTACAGCCGGCCCCCGGAGGTTCCGGCATTGTACGTGCCGGTGGGGTTGGTCACCTTGAGCCAGCCCTTCTGCGCCGTCACCTGGATGTCCGGACTCGCCAGCCCCTGAATGGCCCCCAGCGTGCCGGCCGACAGGGCGATGGTTACCGATGTGTCGGTAATCGACAGCACCTGGTCGGTCGCGGTCAGTGGGATTGGCACCGGCCCGATGCCGATCTTCCCGAGGTCCAGGGTCCCCTGGGTAAAGCCGACCCCTTGCAGGTAGAGCCGCCCAGCGGGAGCGTCTAGCAAGGCGTAGCCGAGCGCCGCCATGGGGGTGATCGGCGCCCCGCTCACCGCCCGCGCCACCTGGGCGCCGTCGCTGCTGGCGTACCAGCCGCTCTCGGCCCGGAGCACCACGGCCCCCTGGAACTTGCTGGGATCCACCGAACCTGCGAGCGCCCCCAGGTTCAGTTCCACCCCGCTCGGGCCCTTGGAGACCACCGTGACCGCAGTGTTGGCCAGGGAGAGCTTGTTGCCGTCCTTGACGATCGTCAGCTTTCCGGGCGTCAGCACGCCGGTGCCATCGATTCCGCCGGTGACAAGGGAAAGCTTGCCCGACTCAGCATCAAACCACGCCGACTGAAGCGTGTAGCCATCCTGGTAGGCTGCGTTCACGGCCCCGCTCAGCCCCAGATCGCTGGACCGGGCGCTCTCAGCGTAGCCGTTGTAGACCGAGACCTCGTAGACCTCCCGGCCGGCCGGAAGCAGCGACTTGGGCACCCGGACCAGGGCGGGCTCTGCCGACAGATCGATCACGGCCGCATACAGGGGCGACGAGCTTCCCTTACGGTAGACCCGCACCAGGGCCCAATAGCTCGGCTCGCCCTGAACCGGCGACCGCCGGGGCGCCAGCTGCACCTCCAAGTACTGCGCCTCGGGGCCTACATAGCCGATCACGGGGGACGGATCGTTCGTACTGCCGCCCCGTACCGCGGCGACCACCGGCGTGTCAGGCGCTGCCGTACGCACGGACAGCGTAACCGGAACGCTCTGAAGGGAGCCCACCGAGGCTACATAGCGGTCGTACCCGGGCGCCTGTCCCGCAGACAAGGAGAACTCCGTAACCCCGCCGACGGTCGCCTGGCTCCCGCCGCCCAAGAGGGTGGTTACCCCCTGGCCCGCTGTCCGGGAGAGGGTTACCGTCCCGGAGTACCCCGGCACCGTCGCACCACGACTGTCGACCACGGCTGCCCGCACCCGGAAGGTCGAGCCGGGGGCACCGGCGCCCTGGCTCAGGGACTGCCCGAGGGCGGAGTCGACCGTCAGGCGCACCTCCCTGGGTTCGCCTGCGAAGGTGACCTGGAACGGCTGGGCCGTCATGCCCGCCGAGGCGGAGGCGGGGCCATACCCCGCCGTCGGATGGTAGGCTTGCTGCGAAGGCGGCAGCAGCACAGGGCTCAGGGTGAGAATGCCGCTCCGGTCGTAGTTCAGCCGCAGCCGGGCGGCGCCCTGGTAGGTCCGTCCCACCACGACCGTCGGGTCGGCGCCGGTGCCCCCGCCCACCGGCCGATACGCGGATCCCTCCATGGTCAGTTGCACACCCGGCGGCAGGCCGCCCACCGGGGCGTCGCCGTTGCTGGTGGAGATCGAGAGCTGGAAGGCGTAGGCGCCGGTGGTCACCAGTTGACCGTTGACGTCGACCACCTGCACGTCGACGAAGGCGCCTCCCGCGCCAGGTGTCACTGCCGAGGTGGGATAGGCGAAAACGAGCCTCACCCCGGGCAGCGGCGCCATGCCCAGCGTCAGCGGCACGATGGAGTAGTCATGCGCACTGCTCAGGCGCCCGGTAATCGTAGCCGACTGGCCCAGGATGCCGACCCGGAACTGGGCATCGGAGCCCGCCGAGTGCGACTGCCCGGGCCGAATGGTGAGCCGGGGGACGGTCAAGGTGCCGTCGGAGCCCGACGCCAGCAAATCCACGACGATATCGCGCCCCGTCTCATTTGCCACCGGACGTCCGTCAGCATCGCGCAGTTCAGCCCGTATCGTGCCGGTCGACAGCCCGTCGGGCGGCAGCGAGGCAGGGTAACTGGTCAACACCACCCGGGTCGAGGTATACGCCCGGAGGGCGATCGATACGCCTGAGAGGCCCGGGCTGAGCGCCCGCAGCGTCACGGTGCCCTGGCCGACCGGGGTGACCTTGAAGGTCGCCACCCCCTTTTGGACCTCAGCGACGGCCGGGCTTACCAGCGCACCCTCGGCGGTCAGGCTGACCTGGCGCCAATAGTCGTCGGTGACGGGCTGGTTGTTGGCGTCCATGACATGGACCCTCACCTCGGTCTCCCGGGCGGTGGTCAGGTCGCTCCCGCCGTTGATGGCGGCGAACTGAAGGCGGTTGGCCCGGGGCGACTGGTCGGTCACCTCGAAGTTGAAGGTGGTGGAGACGGCGTCATAGCGCAGCGTAAGGGCGCCCCGCCCCGTCTTCTTGCCCACGGTCAACGTTCGGGTGCCCAGGTTGAACACGGCCAGATCGCCGCTCAGCTCCACCTTTACCCCGTCCAGGGACAGGGCCTGCCCCCGGGGATCCAGGGCGGTCACCGTCAGCTTCTGGCTGGTGCCGGCCCGCATCATGGCAGCGCCTTCCACCCGGATGGATGCGATATCGGGCAGGCGTTCTACGGTGACGCCCGCCGATGCCCGGTTCCCTGCCCAGTCCTGGGCCTCGATGGCATAGCTGTTGTTGCCCAGGGCGGGCAGCACGTCGATTCGGAAGGTCCCCGAGGCAGGGTCCAGGGCCGCCGGTTTCCCCTCCACCGACACCTTCACCGCACCGGGCGCCCTGCCCGAAATGGTGACGGTCTCCGCCTTGGTCTTGATCACCCCGTTGTCCATTTGGATCTTGGGCGCTTCACTGTCCACGTACTTCTGGAGCACCGTTTGGCCGGTCGGCAGCGGCACCTGGGAGATCGCCACGGCCAGCGACCAGAAGATGCTGCCCCGGATCGCCGGGGTGGTGACATTGATGCCGGTCTGGGCGAATCCCACCCGCTCAGCCGCCTCCCAGGCCTTGAAGGGATCCCACGACCCGGTTGGCTCCCGCTCCACCAGGCGAAGCAGGACCGTATAGACCTCGGCGTAGGTGATCTCATCCTCGGGCCGGAACCGTCCATCGCCGTCGCCCTTCATCAGCCCCATACGGTCTGCGATGGCGATCTCCCCGGCTGCCCAGTGACCCTTGGCGTCCACGAAGGGCACCATGTCGTCGACCATGCGGGCGAGGCCCTCCGCCCCGCGGGCGCGCACGAAGATGGCCGCAGCCTGTGCCCGGGTTAGCTTGTGATCGAGCAGCAATGATCCACTGGGATCCCCCCGCACGATGGCGTAGCCTTGCAGCAGGGCGAGCGACTGCTCGCTGGTGAGCGGATCTGTGGCGGCTGCGGCAGCCACCGGGGAGAACAGGGCGAGCAGTCCGGCCAGGGTGAGCCACAGAAGCAGCAGGCGCAAGCGATGAAGCATGGCAGAAGCCTCCTCTCACACCGAGCGGTGCGTCAGGAGGCTTCTCCATATATTTCCATTTCCCCTTTTTCCCCGGGGCTAAGTTCCCTGCTTGCGGACCGGTGGACTTAGTGCCCCACGGGCCGGGCCGGCTCCACGTTAATGGTCCGGCCCCGAATCGAGGCGTCCTGCATGGCGGTCATGACAGCGGCGCCGACATCCCGCGGGACCTCCACAAAGGTGAAGTTCTCGTGGATATCGATCGCCCCGATCACCCCGCCGGGGATCTCTGCCTCCCGGGCGATGGTGCGTACGAAGTCGGCCGGGGTCACGTTGTGCTTGGCACCCACATTCATGAAGAGCCGCACATAACCGTGTTCGGCGCCGGTCCGGCCGAACTCCCGGGTGGGCTGCGCTGTGGCCGCAGGCCGCCGCCCATCCGCCTCGTGGCCGCCTACGGCGCGGTGGTCGATCATCACCGACAGCAGCGCCGAGACGAGCCGCTGCGGTTCGTGCTCCTCCAGCAAGCGCCCCGCCAGACCGGTGAACTCCGGATTCTGGCCGGCGCCCTGCTCCATCATGGTTTCGACCCGCTGGGCGAACAGCTCCAGGGCCCGCGCAGCCACATCCGACGGGGTCGGCACATTCCGGCGGACGATGTGCGCCTTGGTCTGCCGCTCAATGAACTTCAGGTGGCGGAACTCACGGGGGTGAATCAGGGTGAAGGCGGTACCCTCGCGCCCGGCGCGCCCCGTGCGGCCGATGCGGTGCACATGTGACTCGGGCGCCTGGGCGATGTCGTAGTTGATCACGTGGGTCACGTTCTCCACGTCGATGCCGCGGGCAGCCACGTCTGTGGCGACCAGCAGTTCGATCTGGCCCTCCTTGAACCGGGCCAGCACCCGGTTGCGCTGCGCCTGGTTGAGATCCCCGTGGATCGCCTCCGCCAGGTAGCCCCGGGCCTGGAGCGCCGAGGAGACCTCGTCGCAGGCCCGCTTGGTCCGGCAGAAGATGATGCCCCGGGTGATCGCCTCGTGGTCAATAATCCGGGTCAGCGCCTCCACGCGGTCCCGCTCCCGGATCTCGTAGTAAGCCTGCTCGATGGTGGGCGCCGTCAACTCCTGCCTGGCGATGCTGATCCGAACCGGGTCCTTCATGTAGCGCCGGGTCAGGCGCAGGATCGGGTCGGGCATCGTCGCAGAGAAACAGACGGTCTGCCGGTCGGCGGGCAGGTGGCCCATGATCGTCTCAATATCCTCGATGAAGCCCATGTCGAGCATCTCATCCGCCTCGTCCAGGACCAGCGTGTGAATCTGGTCTAGCTTCAGCGTCCCCCGTTCGATATGATCCATCAGCCGACCCGGTGTACCGATGACCACCGAGACGCCGGCCCGCAGCGCACGGATCTGGCGGTCGATGGGGCTGCCGCCATAGACGGCGAGCTCCCGCACCCGCAGGTGCCTACCGATTTTGCCAATCTCTTCGGCCACCTGCAGGGCAAGCTCGCGGGTGGGCGTCAGAACCAGCGCCTGCGGGCGCTGGAGCTCGGGCCGAAGCCGCTGCAGTGCGGGAATCGCAAAGGCAGCGGTCTTGCCGGTGCCCGTCTGCGCCTGCCCGATCAGGTCGCGCCCCTCCAGCAAAAGCGGTATCGCCTCAGCCTGAATCGGGGAAGGCTCCTCGAAGCCCATATCCTCCAGTGCCCGCACAATGTCGGGCATAATACCCAGGTTGTCAAAACCCATCGTTGCATCCTCCCGGTCGTAGAAACTGCTGCAGAGTGCATTGTTTCGCCGACGGGGGATTTCTAACGGTGCTCGCGGCAAAAAAAAGAACCCGGTGCCGAAGCACCGAGTCCCCTTTGTGCCGTACTAGAAGCGACGGCCGCCGCCACGGTTGGCGCCGAAACCGCCGCGGCCGCCGCCGCCAGCCGGGCGCTCCTCGCGGGGCTTAGCCTCGTTGACGGTCAGAGCCCGGCCAGCCCAATCGGCGCCGTTCAGCGCGTCGATAACGGCCTGAGCCTTGTCGGCCGGGACCTCAACGAAACCGAAGCCACGGGACCGACCGGTCTCACGGTCGGTGGCGATGCGAGCCGAGATTACCTCGGCGTGCTGGCTTACAGCCTGGTGCAGGTCGTCGTTGGTGGCCGCCCAGGGAAGGTTTCCTACATACAGAGTCTTGGTCATTCTCTTCGTGCCCCTTATCACTTGATTATCGCTCCAACGCACGAAGCTTCACGCTGCAAGCAGAGAAACCCGGCATGGCGTCACGATAGCTATATTGTACGCCGACCCACCCAAAAAAGACAAGGATTTCTTTAACGACTAGCAGGATTTTCGCATTCTCAGCGAGAGAGCCTTGTTTTCCCAGCCCTTCTGTGTAACACTAGAGTAATGAGTGATGTCCGGCAACGGGTAAGGGAGGCCACCCCACATGAGCACAAGTCCCACTCTGAACTTCCTCCTGCCTCAAGGTATAACGCTGAGGCAAGTGGCTAATGCCCTGGTCCAGGAATGGCTGCCGCCATTCCGGGCCGAACCGACCTTCAAAGCGGCCCGCTGGGTCCTGCAGGCCGTCATGGAGAACCCCGCCGATGCCCCGCTCTGGGAGCCCGGCATATCCACCAGTGACTACGAAACCCGCATGGAGGCGGCCAACCTGTCCTGGGCCGTGCGGGCCACCGCCGGCCGCAGCAAGGGGATCATCCTGGCACGCCTTGTGCGCTTAAGCGACAGCGAGCATGGTATGTTTCAGCTTGTCTCCTCCCAGTCCACCTTCCCCGAGACCCTGTTCGACGCCGGGAAGGTCGCCGAGTTCCTGCAGGGCCAGGGTCCCGTGGCCGAGGCCGGCTTCTTCGCCGCACTTCTGGCCAGCAACGGCGTCAAGCCAGCCGACATGTAAACCAGCGAAAGAACAAGCCCGGTGCTAAGCACCGGGCTTGTTCTTCATGGCGGCCACCTTTGACTGAAACAGGCTCCAGTAACGCGGGTACGGCATGCGGCGTAACATAACGCAGCAGGCACCCTGCGCAAGGAGTGGTACTCACAGGATGGAGAACCGAGCGATGCAGTACGGAGGCCAGCGCGCATGGGGCGCAGCAGGCCTCCCGATTAACAGCCTCATGCAGTTCGCCAACCAGGGGCTACCTGTCGCCGCCATGGCGCACAGCTTTCACGTACGGGCCCTGCTTGATCCGACCATACGATCTGACAAGACATTTCAGAAGTTCAGCCTGATCGAGTTAAACGAACTGCACCACCAGATCGCCATGCTGGGCAGCCTTTTGCGGCTGGCGCAGGGCGACCAGACAGCGGCCGCCGACCTGGGTGTCAACGTGGCGGGATTCCTGCAGAACCGCAGCATGGGTCTCCAGTTGGCGCAGCAACTGCCCGCGTCAATCACGCAGAACCCCGCTGTGATGCAGATGATGGCCCTGACGGACGTGAGCCAGCGGCAGGTAACCGAGAACCTGCCCATGCTCCAACAGGTCGTTGCTACCACCGGAGCCAGTGCCCCTGGCGTCCTGGTCACGGGAGACCCCTGATACGGCGAGGCACCCCCGGCGGGGTGCCTCTGACGTTTACGGGTAGCCGCGCCAGCCCGCTGCCGAGTAGTCCATGTGCAGGTTGGTCATTAGGAACCAGGCGGACTCCGCCACGTTCCACGGCGAGGGACGCCCTGTGGAGATGTAGACCGCCTCAGCCGATTGCCGGTATCGCTGCACATCCTCCACCTTGCCAAGCACGGCGCCCGCATAGGCTACCAGCGCCCACGGTGCGTGGGCAGTGTGTGCCGATCCGAAGGTGTGCCACTGCGGGAACCCCTCGCCTAGCCGGGCGTATCCTCGTTCCGCCCGGGGGTCTCCCGGGGCAACCACCCCGAAGATCACGGGGAAGAGCTGCGCCACCACGTCCGGATACCACTGGGTCCAAGTCGGGCGGCCACGTTTCTTGCCCACTTTGTACATCAGGAAATCCGGCCCGTCGGCAAGGCCGGTCAGGATTCCCTGCCGGTTGCGCTCAGCCGCCTCATGGAAGCGGACCCCGTTGCCCGGGTCCGCAAAGACCTCCTGGAAGAGCCAGGCAGCGTCCCGGAGCCCCTTGTAGACCTCGCAGTTGTCCATCAGGTACTTCACAGCGTAGGTGGGCTTGGCAATCGTCAAGCCGTCGGCAGGGTCCATCATCTGGATCATGAGCTCTGCCACAGCCTCGATCTGGCGCCGATGTGCGGTTAGCCGCCCAGCATCTCCGCCGGAGGCGACATAGGCTCGGAGCAGGGTGATAAAGGTCGCTGCGTAGGAATCCACAGAGTCATAGTAGTGCTTCGATTTGCCGGTCCGCACCGCCAGGTCGGGCTGCCATGCCCCTCCCACCTGCTTGTAGTCGTAGGTGGTTCCGTAGAGCCCAAGCTCATCCGGCCAGTTGAGGTGGCGAAAATGCCACGCCATGTACCGCTCGACGGCGGGAAGCCATTTCGGCGCCCGGGTCAGGGCGAGTGCGGTGGCCGCCTGGGTCGCAAAGTACGGCACCATGGCGTCGGCTGTATGGAAGATGAACCCGTCTGTCTGCGGGTCCTGCGACGCTGTCTGTCGCGAGACGATGTACTGCGCCTCCGCCTCCACCATTCGCCTGCAGACCTGCACAGTGACCACTCCCTATCAAAAACGGGGTGGCGCCCGTGATTGGACGCCACCCCGTTTGCTGCGTGAAAGCTAGTCGTCGAGCCAGGCCACCGCCCGGCAGAAGGCTGCCTCGCCGCCCTTGAACATCCACGGGAACACCCCGAGGGTGATGCGGCGGTTGAGGAGCTCCTTGCGGCCAATGCTGCCGCCCAGGTTCTCCACGTGCATGCAGTCGTGGGGGAACAGGGCGTTGTGGGTGAGCTGGTAGGCCATATCCGGGAACATCTCGGGCAGCTTGTCGCCGAACTTGGACTCGCACTTGGCCCGCACCTTCTGGTAGTGGTTCAGGCCGCCGGCGCCCAGGAACCGGCCGATGGGCAGGTTCATGGGGTGGTCGGTGGAGATCATGTCGACGCCCCAGACGTGGATCTTCTTCTTCAGCAGCCACTCGCAGATGCTGAAGTGCGGGCCCGGGTGCCGGTGGATGTACTTCTCCTCGTCCGGGGTCTCGCCGAACTGGGCGTACTTGTGCCAGCCGGTGTGGATGAAGAGAATGTCGCCCTCCCGCACCTCGACCCGCTCCTCGATCATCTCCGGCGTGAAGACGTCGAGCTCGTCAAGCGCATCGCTCAGGTCGACGATGACGCCCGGGCCGTACAGCCATTCCACAGGAATCTCATCGATCGTCTTGCCGGCGGTGACAAAGTGGCGGGGGGCGTCGAGGTGGGTGCCCATATGGTTGGAGGTCATGATGTACTGCGCATTGACGCCATGCTCGGACTTGCGCTTGATGTACTTGACCTCAAACGGGGGGTAAAAGGGCCAGAAGGAGCAGTCCTGGTTGAGGGGTTGGGACAGGTCGAAGATCCGTTTCATCGTCCGAAAACTCCCTTCCACACAAGTATCTGGTTGAATCAGCACCGCGTGCGTGGGCTTCTCCGGCTGACCACCAGGCGCCTTTGTGGAAGAGTAACAAAGATTACGACCCGCACCGCTCCTCGTCGGCCATGGTTACTCGTACCACTGCAGCGTTGCGGTCATATCCGCAGAATTGAAGGTGAGCCCAAGGCCCAGGATCGGGGCGACCGTCCGGATCGGCACCATGACCTCGGCGCCCTGCATGTACGGCTGCACATCCGTCTCGTACTTGGTGCCGTTCCAGGTATACTCGGTGCTTTCCACTGACATGACCACGGTGTAGGTGGTAGACTCCATGCGCCGCACCAGCGTCACGCCCCCCGTTTCGGCGTTGACCGTCACCTTGGTGCCGGTCTGCGTGAGCAGCGAAGCCGGCACCATCAACCGCCCGTGCTTGATCACCGGGTTGGTTGCGAGAACCACGTTGACGTCGTTCAGCTTGGCGCCGGGCGGGGTCAAGCTGATCTTGAGGTTGTAGGCCTTGGGCTGCACGGTGGCGGGTGCGACGGTGGTGGTGGCGCCCGGGGAGCCGTTCGCCTTCACGGCCTGCACCACCCACAGATAGTAGCGGTTCTTGGCCGTTTCGTCCGTAAAGGTCGTGCCCTGCACGGTAAAGTCGTTCAGTTGGGTGACGGTGTAAGAGTTACCGTCCACCTCGTAGCGGTACACGTTATAGCCCACGGCTGCGTCGGGTAGGGGGTCCCATGTCAGCACGGCGTGGCTGTCCTTGCCGTCAGCCTGCAGCACGCTGGTCGTGGGCAGGCCGAAATGGAACCAGATGGTCACCTTGGGGCTAGCCTGCAAGACCATGAACTTGGCGTACCCCCCGCCCGGAATCTGGGCCAGGTAGACCCGACTGAGCTGCAAGTCCGCCGTAGCTGTATACCCGAGCGTGGGCACAGTGTTCACCGTATCCAGGTTAAGCGCCGCGGGAGTCACCAGTCTTACCCGGGTGCCATTGCGCCCGGAAACGGTGGTCGAACTGATCTGCACATCGCCGACCAGATCGCCGTTCAGATCGAAGACCGTGGACGGGTCCACGTTCGTGTACCGGTTCGCAATCGCGCCGAAAGCGACGGGCGTCTCGGTGGGAACCGGAATCCCGGGTGTGATAATGACCGGGGGCCGTATGACGTCGCCGGCCGCGTTTGCCCTGGGAACTCCCGCTGCAAGGGCCAGAACCGGAGCCAACAAGAGGACCAACCACCTTCGCATATGCACTCCCCCAATGATGTGCTCGACGCCAACGGCCCCCCTGGGCGGAGGGCCGTCTCCCACCTGATTCGGCGTGCGAGGGTGCCGTGCCTTGACGCTGGCAGGAAATTCGGGGGCGCCCTGGTGGCCGAAAAACCCCGGGAGCAGCGGCTGACTGCCTCCCGGGGTGAACTACTGCCTTGCAACCACAACCTGGCCAACCATGGTCGCATGCAAACTGCACCAGATGTCGTAGGTGCCTGGCTGATCAAAGGTGCGGCTGTACTGCTGACCGTAGCCGACGGTACCGCTGGACCAGCCGTTGCCGTTGATGTTGTGGGCGGTCAGATCCTGGTTGACCCAACTGACCTTCTGGCCTGCCCTCACGTTGACCACCGAGGGCTGAAAGAGCGAAGCGCGCATGGTGACGTTGGTTTCCCCGACGCTCTCGGCGTGGTGGTGTTCCTCGGCATGGGCTTGCGGCGCTGGAATGGGCTGCCCGGCGTATACCATGGTGTGCATCCCGCCGCCGCTGGCGCCGTTGTTGGTCACAGCGATCTCGTTGTGGTCGTGGAACGGGTAGGCGCCCTTTTGATTTAGTGTCACCAGCAGGTCATACCGCTCGGCCGGGCCTATGCTAAGTGTATCTTTGGACCACGGCGCCGGCAGCGGGCGGCCGTCGGAAGCGATCACATCGAAATGGAAGCCGTGCATGTGCATGGCATGCCACTGATAGCCCGCATTGATCAGTCTGACCAGGATCCGCTCCCCCACCTCGCCCTGCACCACGCTGCCTATGTCGGACATCAACTCGGGGGCCGCCTTGCCGTTGATCACCCAATAGCGCGGGCGGTACTCGGTCCGATCATAGGGCTTGCGGTCGTATACGGACTGATGCCAGGTCGGGTCGATCTCGGAGAGCACCAGGGTTACCTCCCGGTCAAAGGCCGGGCCGCCCGGGTATGCGCGTTTTTGTCCGCCCGGGGGCATCACCACGATCGCCCCGTACATTCCCATCTGGATGTGTTCTGTGGGGTCGACGTGGCAGTGGTACCAGTAGGTTCCGGCGTAGTCCGCCGTAAACTCATAGGTCTGGCTCTGTCCGTAGGGCACCTCGTGGCTGGTGTGCCCCACCCCGTCGTTGGCCTGGTCGACGTCCAGGCCGTGCAGATGGATGGTGTGGTTGGGCTGGGCGCCGCTCTGCTCGGCGAGGCCGATATTGGTCAGCGTGATCCGCACCCGGTCGCCCTGGTTCACCCGGATCGACGGGCCGGGCAGCGTGGCGCTCCCCTTCTGGTCCTTGTCGGAGAAACCCCAAATGTAGACGCGGGCGCCGTCGGGCATGGTCACCCAACCGTCGGTGGCGTAGATCCGGAACTCCTTGACCCCCGGCTGCCCTGCCGCCGGTGTCTGGGCCGGCGCCAGCCAGGCCGTCAGGAGAAAGACGGCCAGGCAGGCGCCTGCGATCGTCCGCAGCAGCATCTTACTTCGCCGCCTGGAGGCTCAGTCGGAGCACGCCGGCGTCAGCATCGTACTGTGTAGTGCCGCCCAGGATCGCAGCCCATGCCACGGCGGGAGCGTACATGCGGCCGTTCTCGATGAAGACCAGGTCACCGGCGGCGAGCGGCTGGCCGTTCACGACGACCCGAGCGGAGCCGCAGTCATGGCAATGGTGCTCCTGGCCGTCCGTGGTCACGGTGGCGACACCTGCAGCGGCGTTCCAGGTGAGCTTGGCGCCCAGCAGGTCGGCCACGGCCCGGACCGGGGCGAAGATTACGCCGTTCTTGAGCTGGGCGTCCTCCACGAGCTTATCGCCCAGGAAGAGATCGACCGCATCCTTCTCGACGACGGTGATCGTCATGGTCATGCCGAGGGCGTCATGCAGGTCGCAGTGGATGTGATAGACCCCCGCCTTGGTGAAGACAAGCTTGGCATCAGGCATGCCAGGGAGGACGAGGCCGGTGCCATCGAACTCGGCGTTGCCGTCAACCGTACCGTCGCCGGCGGGGGCAAAGAGCACAGGGTTCAGTCCCAGCGGGCCATCACCGAACAGGTAGACGTTCTCAGGGCGGTTTACCGACGCACTGTGGGCCTCCATCTGGGTGTCGAGGTGGAACTGGACGGTGTCGCCCACACGGATTCGGAGGGTGGACGGGTAGAAGGCCATGGTCTCCGCCATGTTGCCGCTGGCGCCCATGTTCACGGTCCAGGTGGTGGTGCCGTCAGCGTTGTGCACGCGGGCCGGGGCCTGCTTCGCGGCGGTGTCCAGCACATGACCAACGTGGGCGTTGTGGGCGAAGGCGGCCTGGTCAGCGGCGGCCTGCTGCTCGGCGCTGGGAACCGGGGTACCCTTGGGGAGCACGACCACGGTGCCGCCCATACCAGGGTGCAGGGCGCAAATGAAGTTGTAGATGCCAACCTTTGAGAAGCTGAGTGCGAAAGGCTGGGTGAATTCGAGGATGCCGCTGCTGAAGAACCCGCCGGTATAAGCGGCGCCGCTGGGCCGGGTCGGAGCCACGAGTTCAGGTTCGGTCAGGGTCTTCGGGTCACGGTCGCCCAGGAAGGTGACGGTGTGGGGGGCCATGCTCTCGTTGACGAAGGTAACGGTCTCGCCTTCGTTTACGTAGATGGTTCCGGGGAAGACCTGGTTGTGGAGCACGGCGGTGCCATCCAGGGTCTGGCGGCCCAGGCTCACCTTGTAGCTCTTCACCTCGGGCAGGGTCGGCATCGGACCGGGGGGCAGCGAGATCACGCTGTGGGCCAGGGCCGGGGTCACGTTGAGGAGCAGGAGCAACGTGGCGAGGATCACACTGGAGACGCGACGCATTGTCAATCTTCCTCCCTGAAATCGGTCCAGCTCAACTTGTGAGCGAAGACCCAAAGATTACGGACGTAGTACGGGGGCTCGATCGCCAACATGCGAGCGTGGTAGGTAAGCTGGCCACAGTGGTAAGCCTCATGCTGAATGTGGAGCGAGATCAGCTCGCTGCCCGGCACGGTGATGCCCAGTCGCTTCACCTGCACCAGCCGGAGTAGCTCCTTGCCGGACTGCGCCTCCAGGGCGGCGCCAAACCGTTCCGCCTGCAGCAGCAACCGGTTCCGCCCTTCTGCCAGACTCAGTGCCGCCTGCTGATCAGCCGCCTCGCTCCCGAACGCCCGCCCGATCGTCTCGGCGGCGTGGTCCGCGATGTGGTTGACCAGCTGGAGCGTCGACATTCCGCCGGGCCAGACCCGGAAGGCCCCGGCCGACTCCGGGAGCCGGTCGAGCAATTGTAGCAGGGCGCCCCGGTGCAGCTGCCAGCGCTGATTCAAAACCTCACCCGCTCTGAGACCGCTCATGTGCCATCGTCACCTCCGTCGTCCGAGGACAACCTTACCAGTGAAAAGGGAGGACACCTATTCGGAGTCCTCCCACATTTGCTCGGTATGCGGTTGGCGAACCGGTCTACAGAAAACTCCCCATTACCCCAGGAGCCCGTTGCGGGCAGCGTAGGCCACCAGGCTGCTCCGGTTTGTGATCTCTAGCTTGGTGAAGATGTTGCGCAGGTGCCGGTCGACCGTTTTGGGCGATATGAACAGCCGGGCGCCGATCTCCCGGTCCGTCAGCCCCTGTGCGACCAGTTGGGCGATCTCCCGCTCCCGGGCCGTCAGCGGGCTCTGCGGGCTGGTGGCGGCCGCCTCGCCCATGGCGGCCAGGGCTGCCTCTGCCTGCTTCAGGTAGCGCAAGGCGCCCAACTGCGCTAGGGTCTCCCGGCTGGCCTCCAGCAGAGCCCTACCCTCGGCCTGCCCGCGCAGGCAGATCCCCAGGGCGAGCTGGGCCCGGCCGATCTCCAGGGGGACGCGGCACCGCTCGGCCAAGGCGAGGGCGCGCCGGAGGTGCGGCTCAGCCAGGCCTGTCGCACCGCTCTGCAGGAGGGTCTCCCCCGCAAGTCTGTACGCTTCGGTTGCGAAACTGACCATGCCGATCCGCTCAGCGCTGGCCGCCGCCTTGAGGGCCGCGTCCCGTGCGGCCTCCAAATCCCCCGCTGCCTGGTGATAGAACGCCAGGGTGACCTGCACGACCGGCACCCAGACATCCGACGGAATCGATGCGATGGCGGCCGCCGCAGCATCCAGCCAGGCTCTTGCCCGGGCGAGCTCCCCGCGGACCACGTAGAGCTGGGCTCGCCAGCACAGGCTGCTGATCTGTGCGAAGTAGATGCCCAGCGGAGTGTCCGGTGTGTGAGGCGGACATCCCTCAATGACAAAGCGCATCTCCTCCAGGTCGTCAAGCGCCAGCGCCAGCTGCGCTGCGACCCAGCGTCGCTGCCCGCGGTCATCCTCCGGGTGCGCCCGGAAGTACTCCAGCAGGTTGCGGCGGGCGCCGGCCCAGTCGCCCCGCAGGAACTGATGGTAGCCCAGCGGGGAGAAGTCTCCCCGCATGGTGCCTTCCCCGGAACGCTGAACAGCCAGGGCGTCCAGCCGGGCCACCTCCTGAGCGGCGGCGTCGACCTCCTCCGGCTGGTCAGCCCGGCAGGCTGCCACCAGGGTGTACAGACTGAACTGCATGGAGGCCGCAAGGCGGTACTGCTTGAGCCGAAGCCTGGCGTCCCGCGACTCCGCCAGACTGCGGGTCGCCTCGGCATAGTTGCCGGTCCACAGCGGGTACCAGTGCTCAGCGTAGGTCAGATCGACCAGGTGCGGTCCCGGATTGGCCACGGCCCGAATCTCCCGGGACAGCTCCATGGCCTCCTTGAAGCGACCGGACCGGGCCAACACCAGCGCCCGCTCCCCGGAGATGCGGGGAAATCCGCAGGGCTGCCCGAAGAGCTGTGCCTCCAGGTCCAGGTACCGGGCGTCGCCAAGGAGCGCCGCCTGCTCGGCGCCCAGCTGCTCCATGGGCGCGAGCAGCCTGGTGTCCCCCGCTGGCGCCGAAAGCAGCACCTGAAAGTGCTTCACCCACACCAGCACAGCGGCGTCGCCGGCCTCACTCGCCGCCTCGTGGGCCTCTTCCAGGTAGGCCTGCGCCTGGCCGGGCGCCAGGTAGCGCATGGTGTGGGCCAGTTTGAGCAGCAGTTCGCCCCGCCGCCGGTCCGGGCCCTGGAGCAGTTGCAGCGCTCGCTCATACTGCGAGCGAGCTTGCGCCAGGGCGCCCAGCTTGAGGGCGCGGTCGCCGGAGGCGAGCAGCCACTCCACCGCCCGCGGGTCGTCCGCCCGGGACAGATGGAGCGCCACTGCATCCGGGTCGGGCTGGACTGAGCGCATTAGCGCCTCGGCGATGCGAATGTGCCAGCGGCGCCGCCTGGGGGCGATCTGACGGGCAAGCAGCGCCTCGCGCACCAGGGCGTGGTCGAACTCAAACAGGTCGCCCAAGGCGCTCAGGTTCCGGACCAAATGCAGGTCTATCGCCTGCTCCAGACCCTCGGCCAGGACCTCCTCGTGCAGATCGACCGCCGCTGCCAGCACTGCGTACGAAAAGCGCTCTCCTATGAAGGCCGCTGCCGTGAGCATCTGGAGCGCATTCGCCGAGAGGCGGCTAAGGCGCAGGTCGATCGCTTGCAGCACGGTTCCGGGCAACATTCCCTCTCCGGGCAGCGTCCCTCCGTTTCGCTGGGCTGACTTGATCAGCTCGAGCAGCATCAAGGGCAGCCCGCCGGTACGCTGGTGCAGCTCCCGTGCCAGCTCCCGCCGCTTGGGCTCCGCCAAATCGAGAGCCCCCTGCACCAGCAGGTCCACGCTCGCGGGGTCGAGCCGATGGACGGGCAGGGTGATGGCGCCATCGTGGAGCAACTGGGGCAACAGGGTCCACAGCGGGTGCTCCCGCTGGATCTCGTCCGAGCGATAGGTCGCGATGATCAGCACATGGCTCCGGGAGATGACGGCGCCCATCTGCCTGAGCAGGTCGAGGGAGGCCGGATCGCTCCAGTGGATGTCCTCGAGGATGAAAAGGACCGGGGTGCCGAACTGCTGCGCCCAGTCCGCCAGCTCCAGTGCACGCTGCCGCAAGGAGAGACCGGCCGTGGGCTGAGCCACGTCCGGAGGGGCGGAGATCACACGAGCGCGGGACTGAAGGGTAGCGACAGCCTCCAGCCATGGACCCAGGGGCCCGGTCTCGCCGGCGCCCGGGCAGCGACCGACGCCTACCGCAGCGGTGCCCGCCCCCTCTACCAGCTGTTCGACCAGGGTGCTCTTTCCGACCCCCGCCTCGCCCGAGATCAAGACCAGTCGGCCACGGCCACCGGCGGCCTCAGCCAAGGCGGCCCGCAGGGTGGCCTGCTCAGGCTCACGCCCCACCAGGGGGAGATTGTTGGCTAGCATAGCGATCTCCGTCCTCCCGCGCCCCGCTTGATCATTAGACAAATTATACACGATAATGTTCTATCTCAGAAATATCCGGAACCCAACGACGATCCTCCATAGGGCACGCTACGAAAACTCAGAACCTTTTGCACACCCCGCCTTGACAGGTCCCACGCCGGATTGATACATTTAACCTATCGGTTAAATAAAGGGAACAGCCGTCAATCTTGGCGATGCAAAGGAGAATGAAGATGAGCGAAACCAACACCGGATCCGAGTTTGTCATCTCACGGGTGCTGAATGCGCCACGTCACCTGGTGTTCCAGGCGTGGACCGAAGCCGAACACTTGGCCCGCTGGTGGGGACCCAAGGATTTTTCCATCAAGCTCATCCATCTCGATCTACGTCCGGGCGGTCTCTTCCGCTACAGCATGACCCCTCCGGATGGAGAGGAGATGTGGGGGAAATTCATGTACCGGGAGATCGTTGTGCCGGAGCGGATCGTCTTTGTCAACTGCTTTGCCGATTCGGAGGGCAACACGATCCGGCCTCCGTTCGCCCCGGAGTACCCGCTGGAGATCCTCAACACGGTGACCTTCACGGCACAAGGAAGCCAAACGTTGCTGACCGTGCACGCGGTCCCCATAAACGCCACAGCGGAAGAGCACCAGTTCTTCCGGGGCATGAACGAATCTATGCAGCAAGGCTGGACAGGCACCCTGGACCAACTGGCCGCAGAACTGGCAGCTCAGCGGTAGGAGAAGGCGCCCCCGTACGTGTTTGGCACGCACGGGGGCGCCGTTGTTGGATTACGCCGTTTGCATCTTCTTTCGCAGTAGGGCGAAGAGGTGGGTCACCTCCTCCTTGGCAAGCAATCCGTACTGATCGCCGACGCTCACCTCGAATGAGCAGCGCTCTTCATCCAGCGCCTTCAGGTTCCCCGCAATCCCAATGCCGGTCTCGCTCTGTACCTCTGTCAGGATCGCGTTCATGCGTTCTCTCGGCTGATGGAAGTGTACGTGAAACATGTTGGAGACCGGGACGCTCGGCAACGTCGAGACGCCCTCACAGCCGCCAAACCACGCTGCCAACTCGCATGCGTGCTCGTAATACCGGCCCATGTTAGCGGCCCGCTTCTCGTAGTAGTAGTCAGCAGAAAGAATGTACGGGTAGAGGCTGATCAGGTCCCCGCCGTAGCGGCGCTTCCAGATTTTCGACTTCTCGGTGAACGCCTGCTCTCCGGCCAGGATGGCACCGGCAATGCCGCCGAGCCCCTTGTAGAAGGAGATGTAGACGCTGTCGAACAAGGCGCAGACCTCCGCGGCTGTCTTCCCGTAGTACGGCAGTACCTCCAGCAGACGCGCCCCGTCCAGATGTAGGCGAATCCCGTGTTGCCGGCAATGGGCGGCAATGGCTTCCAGGGTCTCAAAGCTGGGCAACTGCCCGCCAATCTCGCGCTGCGGCAGCTCCAGCAGCAGGCAGGCGACCTCACCCATCTTCACCACATCATCCAGTTCGATGACCCGGGTCTTCTCTGCAAGCAACACCGTCTCGATCTGATGAAGCTCCTTCAGCCCATCCTGTTCATGGATCTCCAGGTGGCTCAGCGGATGGTACGCCACTCGCCTCAAGCCCTTTTCATCGCAGTGGATGCGCAGGCCGATCTGCTGGGCCATGGTACCGCTGGGGAAGAAGACGGCGGCTTCCTTGCCGAGCAGGCGAGCCATTTTGGCCTGGAACTCTTCGATGACGGCGCCCTTGCCGTACATATCGCTGGCCGTGCTGCCGTCGATAGCCGTGAAGGCCTCCTGCAGCACCTGGACCGTCCGTGGCCCATGCCCTGCAAGTCGCCGTGTGGTTTGGTTGAACGAATGCAATAGCGCTGTTGCCGTATCCATGGAGGACACCCCTCGCTGTAGTTCTTCGTGCGGCGTCCCTTTCTTGGCGGGATGCCACATACTTTTCAACAAAGTGTATAATCGAACTGGATGGCGACGACCGGAAAGGGGAGGCCGTGTATGGGACGCTTGATCATGGAGATGAATGTAACGCTCGATGGCTGCTGCGACCACACGCAGGTGATTGCAGATGAGGAGTTGCACCAGTACGCTACCGACCTGATGGACCAGTCGGATGCTTTGCTCTTTGGCCGCTTGACGTACCAACTCATGGAGAGCTCCTGGCCTGCGATCGCCCGCAGCGGAAACGGCCCGCAGGCCATCGTAGACTTTGCCCGCAAAATTGACAGTAAACCTAAATATGTGGTTTCCCGCAAACTGGATCACGTGACGTGGCAGAACTCCTTCCTGCTCAAGGGGCCGGTAGCCACCGAGGTGGCCCAGCTGAAGGAGGAAGGCAAGACCCTTCTGGTGACAGCCGGTCCCGGTCTTGGGTCTGCCCTGGCACAACTGGGCCTGGTCGATGAGTATCACTTCATGGTCCAGCCGATTGTAGCCGGCCGCGGCCCTCACTTGTTGGGGGGAATCCCAAATCGTCTGGACCTGACACTGGCGGAGACCAAAACCTTCAAGTCCGGCGTGGTGGTTCTCCGCTACACGCCTGGCAGAAGTGCAAATGGCTGAGAATGTGATTGAAAGTCTCCCAACCCAGATTCCAGGGATCGTAGAAACCTTGCGCTCGGTCGCCACGGTCAACATGCCAGGTGCAGTGGAATTTGTCTATCATGATGCCATCAACTACAAATTGCCTGAATCACCCGGGACATGGATCTGTTATATCGCAGCGCAAAGGAATTACGTGAGGGTGGGCTTTTACGTTGGAGCCAACCTTGCTGACCCGAAGAGACTGCTGGAAGGCACTGGGAAACGCATGCGTCATGTCAAGGTGAGGACCGTAGAGAGAGCCTGCGAAGATGCGTTGGCAGACCTGATTCGAGAGGCTTGGATGAGCCCATCGGGCTCACACACATGAACAAAGGCCTTAGCGGCATGAGGGCTCCAACTAAGGCCGTCAGGTGAATCCTCCGGATTCCAGACTGTCATCCACCAAACCCGCCCTGACCGGCCGTGAGGACTTCGACATTCTGCGCCACTGGGTCCACCACCCAGTACTCCCGAACCCCGTAACGGCCATAGAGCTTTCGCTTGAGTCCTCGTAGGTGAAGTGCGGACCGGGTAGGGACATGACCGTTCCCCCATCTTGCTCGGTGGTTCCTTAAGTATATCGACGAATCGACGGAACCGTCAAACGCCCGGGGTGGAGTGGATATTCGCCGGCTTCGTTGAAGATCGTTCCAATGTGATCGGGACCCGAGCGATTTCCTTAAGCAACGCCCTAAACCGCTTTCGAGGCGTTCCCGGCGCGCTCCGCCACCCTCGCTTGCTTTCGCCCTCTAACCAATCCCTGAGAACCGGTGTACGGGTTGCAGCGAGGAGCGCCGCCTGCAGGTCGCCCACCGTACAGTTCCCGGAGGCAGCATAGGCGTTCAGAAGGTGGCGCAGGCAAGCTACCTCGACAGAATCCGGCCAGGTGCGCCTTTCCATGAACGCAACAACGGTTCCCAACGACTCATGGAACATCCCCCGCCAGCGATAGGCGACGGGCCCGTACCGGTCCAGGGCGGCGCCAAGTTCCGCCACAACGCAAGCCAGAGAGATAATCCGAAACGCAGTGCTTCCGTGGGCCGCGACAGCCTTTACGAGAATACGCACCTGGCGATCTGCTTCAGTAAGGCGCTCCGAATCCGACAGGTCGCCTCCGAGCACAATGCGAAGGCGCTCCCAAACCTTTTGGGCATCCGCTTCGTCGGTGAAAGGATGCGCGCCCAAGTTCGCCACCTCGTGCCGAAGCAAGAAATCGGCCGCAAGGAGCGAAGTACCCTTGAAGTTGGCCAATAGCTCCATGGCGAGCCCACGCAAGCCTCTCTCATCTAGCGTCATAACCTTATGGTAGGCAGATTCCTCGTCGAAGGCATCCCGAGCGTGTTGGTAAAGGTATTCAAGGCCCAGCGCAGCCACGTGTGAACAAGCGCCCCCCTGTGCGCAGGAGCATTTGCCCTCAAATGGTGGAACCAGTTGAAGTCGTGCCCGGAAAGCCTTCAAATCCCAAACCTCGCCGTACACCATGTCCCCTTGCACCCGAAGCCGTCCGACCAACCCCTCCTGAAACCTGTACGTTGCCTTTACGATTTCATCGCCGCCGGTCATACGGATGAGGTACCCGATGCTCAGTTCCGAATCCACGTTCCAGCCCCCTGGCGAACAAGCGTTCTTCCAATAAATGGAATTCGCTTCTCCTGGGTTGGTTCCTCCTTCACCCACGTAGTTTCAAGCGACAGGTTTCGACTGCACAGGCGGTATTATTGGAGGAAAACGGTGACGCATGACTTACTACAAGGGGCGTTTCTAGCGAATCAGAGCCTGCTCAACCCGGTTGAGACGGTAGAACGCGCTGTCGACCGAATGCTCGGATTGCGCGGAGCGGAAGGTTCGACTCCCTACCTCGCGCTCTTCTGGCGCGTTCAAAACTTCCAACCGAGAGATTTCGATGCGGCCGTTCACCAGAGTCGACGATTATTACGTGTCAGGGGCCCCAGGGGAACCTACTACTTGGTGACCGTAAACCAAGCACCTATGTTCATCGGAGCCTTTAGGACCCCGCATCTCCAGCCAATTTTAGAGTCCTGGGGAATCGCTGAAGAGGAGTACCTTGCCATTCGGGACGAAGTCCGCCAAAGCCTGTCCGATGGCGCCCTCATGTCGCTGTCGGAGCTCAAAGCACAGATTTCGGCTCACCTTCAGCGCCGTGTCACAAAGAAGGGGGCTCCGCCAAGCGGCACGCTTCAGGTTGCCCTTGAGATCATGCAGAACAGAGGCGAAGTTACTGCCCTGAAAGAACCGGGGTTTGACAGACACTGGGTTGATGAGTACCACGGTGATCAGCGCGACGTTACCCGCCCGAACTTATACGGGCTGGTGTCTGAACTGTATCCCCAGGTGACCGCCAACGAGATGGAGTCGACTCTCGCCCGGAAACAACTGCTGCAAAACTACATCCGCACCTTTGGGCCCGCAACCCTGGAAGACATGGCATGGTGGACCGGCTGGAAGAAGGGCGAGATCAAACAGATCCTGAAGGAGATCCCGCTTGAAGGGATACAGGTTAAGTACCCCCACCTAACCCGTGAATACTGGTGCCTGCAAGGGGGGAACACAGACCACCATTCAGAAGTGAAGGCCGTCCATCTACTACCTGGCGGGGATTCAGCGATCAAGGGCTACGCCGACTTTGAACGATTTCTGCACGATTCACGTCCTGACAGTAATCTGCTTCGATTTAGCCCTGTCGTTCTGCTTAACGGCATCGGTCGGGGAAACTGGGGCTACCGACGCGCCAATGGGTATCTGGACATAGTTCTGTCGTTGTTCGGTACTCCCTCTCTGGATGAAACGGCCGCCATTGATACCGCTGCAAACCGGCTCGGTCAGTTCCTGGCGCAGCATACGGGGGATTTGGTTCGGTGCCACACAATGAAACAAACGGGTCCGTGGCGACCTGGCGCTGCGTTTCCGATTCCGGCGCCGTGACTTGCGACGGCTCTCATCCAGCCATCTCCGTATATCACAGAAAATGCCCTCTAATGCCCCAACGAAGCCCCGAGGCGACTGGCTAGATGGGTCGCGATTCTGTCGGTCAAGGCTCGGTCACAAGCCCCCGTGATGTGGCCATGTTCCGAACTCCAGAAAGGCGGATTCCCCCATGTGTCTTTGACTCTTACCTGCGCTTCGTAGCGACACCGGCGGTCCCATCGTGAAGCCACAGGCAGGATGTCGTCGAGTGATTACTTGGGTTGATATGTTGAAGGTGCCAGGTGGCGTAGCATCGCGTACAGATGGTCAACGCCTATCGAACCTCGGGCCAACTCGCGTCTTCCCTCTGGGTACCACGGATAATCACCCAGGAAATGGGCAATGTTGTCGAGATAGCACTGCAATCCGAGGGCGTTGACACCAGGAACGGCACAAGCCGCGACCCCCGCTATGGCGCCGCCGACGCTGGTGCCCCAAATGCCGACCGGCCGCCCAAATATGGACTTCAGCCACACAGGCCAAACGTCCGGGGCGGAACACTCCCTGTCCCCCGTCCGTGAACGATCACTACCCTCGGACCTTCTTGCTTGGCTCTCAAATGAATGCCGGAGACTGTTTGACACTCTGGAATACCGCTGTTGACCGGACTGGCAAAACGAAACGTTGATTGCCACCACCTGCCAGACGGACAGGTCACTGGTCTCTACGGAAGCCGAGGCTGAAGCGGAGACCGATAGAGCGCCGACCTACAACCGCCTCATTCACGAGGCATCCCCATACCTTCAGCAGCACCCCCATAACCCGGTTGACTGATACCCCTGGGGTCCTGAAGCCCTGTAACGAACACCCAACGGGTGGAAAGTCAAGAGCCGTCGTGGTTCCACGACGGCCCAGTCTGCCACGTTGGGCAGCCCACTCAACACGCCTTATTTCTTAACCGGAATCCAGATTTCGCTGCGGAATGTCGGCGAGGTGACATCCTTGCTCTCGAACCACATCAGTTCTGGTCCTTCGGTCTGCTGGTAATTGGAGGACGGGAACCATTCAGCATAGATTCGTGCCCACGTGTGTTGTACTGCCTCTGGGGCGGGACCGATCGACTCGAATACCGCCCATGTCAGAGCAGGGACTTCCAGCACCTCGAAGTTTGTCGGACAGGGATTGTCCGTTGCGGCCCCAATGTAATGATCCAATGATCCACCGTCATACCGCCCTTCGGAGAAGTTGACCGATGCTTGCACAAGGCCCAGGGGCTCTACATTGGAAATGGCTTTCAACTGTCCGATCTTCTCCGGGTCTAGCAGTGCCCACATTGCGGTGATATCCGGGTTTTCACCGCTGTAGACAAGCGTCACTCGCTTTTTGATGCCGACAATCCGAAACGAGTCCTTCTCCACGATTCGATATTTCATATTATTTCCTCCCCTGATTGCCAACTGAAAGGTCATGCGAGAGAACGCGTTCAAGACCTGTCCTTGAAGCCTCGCCTGTGAGGGAACGACCCCGTGATGGGCTTGGAACGCGCGTGCGAAAGCGTCGGCAGAATCATATCGATATTTGATGGCCACATCGACGACTCTTGCAGCTCCTCCGACCAGTTCCTGTGCGGCCAGCGTCAACCTTCTACGGCGGATGTACTCCGACAGGGGCATCCCCGAAAGAGAGGAGAACATCCGCTTGAAGTGGTACTCCGAACAGCAGGCGATTTTCGCAGCCAGCTGAAGGTCCACATCTTCTGTGAGATGTTCCTCGATATAGCTCAGCGCATCGTTCATGTGCTTCAGTTGATTCATGGCACGGCCCCCTTCGCAGCCTTAGGATAACAGAAATCGCTGGGAGCCGCCCGACAATGTGCGTTCCGGTTTTGCATGATAGGTTCATCCAGTCATGATATCCTACAAGAGGGCTCAAACGGCGGCACACAAATAGAAGTGGCAGCGGCGGGGCCGGAAGAAGGAGGTCGATCAATCTGGCCGTCAAACCCAACCGCCTCATTCACGAGGCATCCCCATACCTTCAGCAGCACGCCCATAACCCAGTTGAATGGTACCCCTGGGGTCCTGAAGCCCTGCAAAAGGCCAAGGCGGAGGACAAACCCATCTTCCTGAGCATCGGCTACAGCGCCTGCCACTGGTGCCACGTCATGGAGCACGAGTCCTTTTCAGACCCCGACATCGCGGCGATGATGAACGAGCACTTCATCAATATCAAGGTCGACCGTGAGGAGCGGCCCGACCTTGACCAGATCTACCAGTCGATCTGCCAGATCGTCACCCGGCGCGGCGGCTGGCCGCTCTCGGTGTGGCTGACGCCCGAGCAGAAGCCCTTTTACGTCGGTACATACTTCCCGCCCACCGATCGCTACGGGCGCCCCGGCTTCAAGCAGACCTTGCACGCCCTGCACCGGGCCTACACCGAGAAGCGCGACGAGGTCCGGGAGGTCTCCGAGAACTGGACCAGCGCCATCGCCCAGAGCGAGCAGGTCCCGACGGCGGCGGGAAACGTGCCTCCCCGCCAACTGGTGTCCAACGCCGCCCGGGCGCTGGCAAAGCGGGTTGACCGCGAGCACGGGGGCTTCGGCGGGGCGCCCAAGTTCCCCAACACCTACAACCTGGAGGTCATGCTCCGGCACTACAAGGCGACCGGCGACCAGGAAATGCTGGGCCTGGTCACCCTAACGCTGCGTAAGATGGCCGAGGGCGGGGTTTACGACCAGTTGGGCGGCGGCTTTCATCGCTACAGCGTCGACGCCCGGTGGGCGGTGCCCCACTTCGAGAAGATGCTCTACGACAACGCCTCCCTTCCGCCGGTCTACCTGGCGGCGTGGCAGATCACCGGCGATTCCCTCTTCCGGCGCATCGCCGAGGAGACGCTGGACTATGTGATCCGGGAGATGACCCACCCCGAGGGCGCCGTCTACGCCACCACCGATGCCGACACCGAGGGCGAGGAGGGCAAGTTCTTCGTCTTCGACCGGGCCGAGGTGTTCGAGGCGGTCGGCCCGGACCTTGGCGAGCTGATGTGCCGCCACTACGGCGTTAGCATGGAAGGGAACTTTGAGCATACCGGTAAGACGGTGCTCCATATGGCGGAGCGGGCGGACGAGTTGGCCCGGGACCTGGACCTACCCGTGGAAGAGGTTGAGCAGCGCCTGCAGGAAGGGCGCCGCCTGATGCTGGCCTACCGTGAAAAGCGCGTCCCGCCCTTCCGCGACGAGAAGATCCTCACCGCCTGGAACGGGCTGATGATCAGCGCCTTCGCCCGGGCCGCCCGGGTTCTGCGCGTTCAGAGGTATGCCGGGGCTGCCCGCAGCGCCGCCGACTTCGTGCTTCGCCGCTTGACCGACGAGCAGGGCGGGCTGCTGCGCCGCTACAAGGACGGCAACGCCGCCATTGCTGGCTATATCGAGGACTACGCCTACTTCACCGCCGGCCTGATCGATCTGTATGAGGCGACATTCGAGGAGGGGTACCTGCGCAAGGCGGTCCACTACGCCCGGGAGACGGTTCGCCTCTTCTATGATGGACAGGGCTCCTTCTACCTGACCCAGGAGGGCGCCGAGCCGCTGATCCACCGGCCCAGGGATGCCATGGACTCCTCCACCCCCGCCGGGTCCAGCGTCGCCGTGCACAACCTTCTGCGGCTGATCCCCTTCACCGGGGATGACACCTTCCGGGAGATCGCCGAGCAGGTCTTCCGCACCTACCAGGAGCATATGGAGCGTTACGCGGGCGGCATGGGGACCCTGCTGGCTGCCCTGGACCTCTATCACGCCAGCCCGACTGAGGTCACCCTGGTAGGCCCGGCGCCCGAGGAGTGGCTGGAGGGGCTGGGCCGACACTTCGAACCCAACCTGCTTCTGACCCGGATCGACGAGCCCAGGGACGATGCGCCAATCTGGGCTGGCAAGGGGATGCAGGGCGGCAGGCCCACCGCCTACGTCTGCCGGAATTTCGCCTGCTCCCCGCCTGCCACCGACTGGTCTGCGCTGGTCCAACACCTGTCCTGACGGCCCGGGAGGGAACCCCCCTGCGCACCGTGCGAAAGGTCATCTCTGTGGTACTGGTCCTGCTCCTCGTCCCTGCCCTGGCCGGACAGATCGCCGCCGCCTCAGCCCGCACCTTGCTGACCGATCCCCGCTTTAGCAAACGGGTGATGGACCAGTCGGGCCTGCAGGTCCAGTTGCAGACGTTCCTGGTCGACTCGTTCTCGGCCGCCGTTCGAGGCGCTGATGCCACCTTCACCCCGGCTGAGATTGACAGCATCGTTAAGACGGTCTTGCCGGCAGACCGGCTCGAGGCCATGGCCGGAAGCGTACTCCAGGGGCTGCATGCCTGGTTCCTGTCCGGGGCAGCCCGCCCGGAGATCATCCTCGACCTCAGCGAAGTTCGAGCCGCCCTCCCCGGTGCCGTCCGACCTGTGGTGACCGCCAAGGTGGAGGCCCTGCCAGTCTGCACGTTGGCGCAGGCAGCTCAGCTGGCGATCTCGTATCAGGGCGGCATGCCCCCATGCAAATCGCCCAACGCCACCTTCAATCGGAGGGTGGTCGACTGGTTTCTCACGGACGCCCGACTTCAGGGGCTGATCCCTGCTGCGGTCGATCTCGCCGCCGAGGTGGAGCGGCGCAAGGGCCCCGGCTTATGGAGTCAGGTCAGCGCCGGCCTGGCAGAGGCCCGTCGGGGTCTTCGGCTGGTTCCCTACGCTGGGTGCTGCTGGCCTTCCTGCTGGGGCTGCTGGCCCTCCTCAACCTGGACCGTTGGTACTTGCCGCTGGGCTGGGTGGCCGCACCGCTGTTGATCGGCGGCGCACTGCAGCTTGCGGTGAGCCTGGTTGGCGTCAACCTCGCCCTGCCAGCCATCCGTAGTGCCCTTGCCGGTGACCCCACCGGCGGGCTCGCCTTCTCCGTGCTGCGGGCCGCCGTGGAGGCCCTGTTTGTCTCAATCCGCAGCACCAGCATGGTCGTCGCCCTCACGGGTCTCTGCTGTGCGGCCATGGCCGCCATAGGCTCCAGAGCCACAGCCTAGGAAACAAAACGGCCGCCAGGTGTGTGTCCTGGCGGCCTTCTCCATCTCTATGGTCGTCGTACAGCATCAAGCGGGTCCAGAGCCGCCGCCTTCAGGGCCGGGCCGATCGCCGCTGCCCCGGTCGCCACCACTGTGATGCATAGCGCCCCGAGCGCCAGCAGTAGCAGTTCTGTGACGGGCAGCCCTCCTCCGGCGGCCCACAGAAGGAGCCCACCGGCAAGCAGCACACCGACCGTCCCGCCAAGGACCCCGATCAGGCCCACCTCACCGAGGGTGAGCCCAATCATCCAGCCACGGCTCGCCCCGACGGCCCGCAGCATGCCCAGCTCGCCCCTCCGCTCGGAGACCCGAATGGCGGTAAGCATGGCCGTCAACAGCACGGCGCCCAGCATGGCCACAGCGCTCGCGGGACCCAGGAACCGCAGGAGCGGTTGTAGGTCCCGGGCAACCCGCCGGGCCGCCTGCTCAGCGATGACCACCTCGGCGTCCGGCACCGCCTTCCCAACGTCTTGCGCTGCGAGGATCGGCGAGAAGATGCCATCGAGGCGAATCAGGAGGGCGGCGCCCTGCGGCTGCATCTCTTCGACGCCAATCACCCGAGCCTTGGTGATCTGCTCCTTCCAGGCATCAACAGGCGCCGTCCCCGCCACTTGCAGGGCGCCGCCCTCCCGCAGAAACCGCTCGGCTGCCTCCCGCTGGCCCCGCGGGACCAGCAGCAGGTCGGCGCCGAGCCGATCCAGCCCGCTCTGCAACTGCCGCCCGGTAACCTGGAAGATCGCCACGGCCGCAAGGAGGGCGCCCGCCGCCACCATGGCCGCCAGCATGCCGGCAGCCACTTGCCAGGGTCGCCGCTTCAGCCCGGCCCGCAGCAAGGTCCACCCGCTCACCGGTCTACGAGACATGCCGGACCCGCCCCCCTGCAAGCATCAGGTGCCTGCTGGCGAACTTGGCCAGATCCAGGTTGTGGGTGGCCAGCAGCACCGTGGTCCCCATCTTGTTCAGTGCGAGAAAGAGCCCCAGGATCTCGGCCTCGGTCTCCTCGTCCAGGTCGGCGGTCGGCTCGTCGGCCAGGAGGAGCGGCGGGCTGTGCAGCAAGGCCCGAGCCACCGCCACGCGCTTTTGCTGCCCGCCGGAGAGCTGCCAGGGGAAGCGCCCCTGCAGCCCTCCCAGGCCGACCTGCTCCAACAACTCTACGGCTCGTGCGGACAGATCGCCGGCGGCGGGCAGAAAGGCTGAGGGCAAGAGCACGTTCTCCAGCACCGACAGGGTCGGCACCAGACTGGCGAACTGGAAGACAAAGCCCATGGTTTGGCAACGGAACAGCGAGCGATCGCGGTCGGACATCTGCCAGAGGTCCCTGCCGGCAACCGCCACCGTGCCCGAGTCGGGCTTGATCAGGCCGCCAACCAGGGAGAGCAGGGTTGACTTGCCCGCCCCCGACCTGCCCGTGATCAGGACAAACTCGCCGCGGGCGATCTGCTCAGTGAGGTCTTGGGCGGCGTCAACGCACTGCCCCCCGCTTGTGTAGGACTTGCGGACTTGACTGAGTTTGATCATATGGCCACTCCTGACTTACCGTGCGTGAAGGGTGTAGAACGGGTCCTGGCGGGCCAGCCGCCAGGTGGGCCACCATGCGGCGAGCCCGCCCAGCAGGGCAATGCCGGCCACAGTCGCCGCTCCCAGCCCCGCCTGCACCGCCAAGGACGGCCAGGCGTAGGGCAGGGTGTAGCTGAGGGTGATCACGCGCTGGAACAGGGCGAAGAGGCCCGCCCCGGCCAGGGCGCCGGCCAGACCGCCCGCCACTGCGAGCAGCACGGCCTCCCGGACCAGTAGCGAAACGACAAACCGCTCCGTCGCACCCATGGCCCGCATCAGCCCAACCTCCCGGGAGCGCTCCGCCGCCACGGCGGCGAAGAGTACCACCAGCAGGGCCAGACAAACCAGGAGTACCCCGGACAGCACCGGCGTCAGGGTCGCCATCAGGCGCCCCAGGTCTCGGGTGACCCCACGGGTCACGTCGCCGGTGGTGACCACCGAGACCCCGGGAACCGCTGCCTGGATTCGCCGGGCCACCTCATCGACGCTCCCGGGATTCTCGACCCGAACCAGCACCGAGGAGATCTGCCCCGGCGGGATCCGCAGGGGCTTCTCAGCCTTTGTCTCGGAGTCCAGCACCAGCTGCCGGACCGCCTGGACCGGCAGGAAGACCGTCTCGTCGGCGCCCATCCCCGTGCCGTCCAGCCGGGCGGCCACGGTGAAGTCGGTGCCGTAGAAGCGCATCAGCTCGCCCACCGGGGTCAGGATGTGGTTGCCCACCACCACCTGGGCGGCGTGAAGCCCCTCCGGGAGCAGCTTGGTCAGCCAGGGCTTCACGGTAAAGTCCCGGTCCGGGTCAAAGCCCACCAGGAAGAGGCGCCCGGTGCAGCATGCAGACGAGGCGAGCGTCTCCACATAGATCTGCGGCGCCGCACGGCCAACCCCGGGAACGGTGGCCACCTTGTCGGTGACCGCCCCATCCATATAGAACGCCGCGGGCTCCCCAACCACCAGGGCGTTATGCGTCGCCGCCGTCGAGCCCTCCGGCACCACCATCAGATCGGCGCCGAGCCGGGAGATACCGCTGGTGAGGCCGCCGTGGACCCCGGTGGTGATCAGCGCTCCCGCAAAGGCGGTAGCCGCCGCCAGCACCACGCCGAGGCCAGCCAGCAGCGTGCGCCCCGGCTTGCGCAACAGGTTTAGCCAGGCCAGGCGCCAGGGGTGAAACCTGTTCATGCCGTGCGCCCTACCCCGCCGGCCCCCGACTCATACTGCCGCAGCCGAATGCTGCCCAGCAGCCCTGCGATGGCGATCACAGCCCCCAGCACCACGGCGCCGGGCTTGAGGCTGAGGTTGCAGGTCATCATCTGATTGTCGCAGGTGGGGATCAGCCAGAGCGGCGTTATCACCATCAGGAGGCCAGCGCCGGCGGCGGACAGACTTATGCCCCGCCAGGACTCCGGCCACACCATCAGGATCAGACCCATAAGTGCGACGAGGGCGCCCATGCCTTGTATGCCCCGCTCGGTCCAGCTGCAGCGCATCGGCACCTGGGAGCCCATGCTGGTGGTCATCATCTTTCCGGCATCTGCGCAGGAGTTCAGGAAGTAGTGGGCAGCCAGGACGGTGCCGATTCCGAGAACGACGAGGGCCAGGCCGCGCCAGTTACGGGTAATGAATGACATGTGGTTCGCTCCTCTCAGAATTTGTGTCGTATTTTGTCGGAACCCTCACCCCCAACGTACATCAAAAAAGTCCGGGTAACAACCCGGACTTAAACAGCATATTGTGCTCCGTTTCACACAGTACCCCCGGGGGCATCTGCTAGACCAAGGAGAGTCCGGGACGCAGGCGCCCCTCCATCCACCGGGCCACCTCCCGGGCGATCTCCGGCATCTCCGGTTCGGCCACCAGGTTATGGCAAAGGCCGTCCAGCAGCCGGAACTCCTTGTCGGGGTGTGGAATTAGCTCAAAGAAGCGGCGGCTCTCCTCGGGGCAGATCAGGTGGTCGTCACCGGCCTGCAAGAAGAGGGAGGGCACGCGCAGTTTCATGGCCTCCC
This sequence comes from Symbiobacteriaceae bacterium, assembly GCA_050789255.1. Lineage (GTDB taxonomy): Bacteria > Bacillota > Sulfobacillia > Symbiobacteriales > Symbiobacteriaceae > JBOZRQ01. The sequence goes on along the minus strand of JBOZRQ010000046.1, from coordinate 148,481 downwards.
GCCTGGCCTTGTAAATCGACTTGACGGTGCCGAACAGATACCGGGCCGTATACTGGGTCACCCAGTGTTCGTCCTTCTGCGCCCGCTCGACATGCTCCCGGTTGCGCGTGGTCACCACGCCGTCGCCGATGGTCGGAAGATAGCGGTGCGGAGCGACCATCCAGATCAGGGCCGACTTCAGTACGGCGGACCAGGGCGGCGGATTCTTTAGCTTGAACCCGGGCGACAGGGCGATTACGCCGGCCACGTCGGCGCCGGCCCGGTAGGCGGTCCGTACAGCCAGGTGGCCGCCCATGGAGAGCCCCAGCAGGAAGACCGGCAGACCCGGATTGCGGAACTGGGCCAGGCGGAGTATCTCCAGGGCGTCATCCACGAACAGATCATAGGTTGATATGTCCCCCCGGGGCTCTTCCGACAGCCCAAAGCCGCGATGGTCCCAGGCGTACAGGTTGAAATCCATGCTGTGCAGCACGTCGCCCATGGCGGTGAAGGGGCCACTGTGCCCGCCCTGACCGTGCAGGTATAAGATTACAGCCCTTGCCGCGGGTTTCCACCACTCCCGGTACGGGATCTGCACCCCGTCGGCCGCCATGTGTCTGCCCTGCCGGTGCCCATCTTCCTTTCCGCTCAGCCACAGCATGAAAGTCCCACCCCTATACGTTTATTGGTTCATACGGACATCTCAGTCTACGTACGCCCGATAGTAGTGTGCGCGGAAAACCCGCTTTCGACGGAAACGAGCAGGGCTATTTGCCCTGCTCGTTTGCACATCGTTTCCTATATTATACCAGAATACACTTACTATTTCTAGGAGAACATCCAACGAAATAGGAAATAGGCAGCTAAAATGACACCGATCATCGCGAGGATCATGGGGAGAAGGACCTGGTAGGCCGCGATGATCATCGCGAAGGTGTCGGACCAGCTGAACTTCGGTAGCTCTTCATCCTCCGGCTGCTCCCGCTGGGCCGCCGCATCGGCCAGAGCCCTGGCCCGGCGAGCCTCCCTGCGCTTCCTCAGCTCGTCGTCCGTGAAGTTGCTGCCCTGCATGTTTATCTCCCTTCCTCGCCCTCGTAAAGCAGTCGGTATCGCCCCACATCGCGGAGCACGTGGGCGACGTAGGTGCGGGTCTCCCGGAACGGAATCTGCTCCAGCGTGGTGTGCTCCCCAGTCCACTGGTTCTCCCGCAGCCACTTGGCCACGTTGCCGCGGCCGCCGTTGTAGGCCGCCAGCGCCAGGGTCATATCGCCACCGAACTCCGTGCGCAGTTCATCCAGGTACCAGCACCCCAGGCGCACGTTGTAGTCGGCATCAAACAGCAGGTCGGGTTCGTAGGCAATGCCCAGTTGTTCGGCCGCCCACCGCCCGGTATCCGGCATGATCTGCATCAGCCCGCGGGCTCCTTGCTTCGAGATGGCGTCAGGGCGAAACTTCGATTCCGTGCGAATGACGGCCGCCACCAGGTAGGGGTCCAGCTCGTACTCTGCCGCACGTGCAAAGAGAATCGACCGGTACTCCAGCGGGTAGAGCTTGTAGAGCACCCAACGACCGCCCAGGACGGCCACCACGGCAAGCGCCAGCACCAGCAGCAGCCGGTGTCGCATCGGCCAGCCTCGCCGCACTGCCTCTTCTCCTTTAGGAAACAACTGATCTCCAAGCGTTCTCCACTTGTTGCCGAGTGCTCGCCAGATCGCCTCGGTTATCGATCACCACATCGGCACGGGAGCGCTTCTGCTCCAGGTCCATCTGAGCAGCGATGCGCTGTGCTGCAGCTTCGGCGGTCAACCCATCGCGCGCCATCAGGCGGGTCAGTTCGGTCTGCCTGTCTACATAGACGACCCAAACCTGGTCAACCGTTCGGTCAAGTCCGCCCTCGATTAACAATGGCACGTCCAGAACGACCGCGAGGCGCCCCTCCGAGCGGCTGCGCTCCACCTCTTCGCTCATGCGCTGCCGCACGGCGGGGTGAACGATCGCTTCCAGCGCCTTGCGCCGGGCCGGGTCCGCAAAGACGATGCGCCCCAGGGCGGCCCGGTCGAGCGATCCGTCCGGGCGGAGCACCTCGGGGCCGAACTCCCGGGCGATCGCCGCGGTTACGGCCGTGCCGGGGGCCTGGAGCTCGTGCACGATCGCGTCCGCATCGACCACCGGCGCTCCCAGCTCCCGCAGCATGCGGGAGACGGTGCTCTTCCCCGATGCGATCCCTCCGGTCAGTCCCACCACCAGCATGGGTGCTAGTCCCCCGCTTCCACCCGGAACTGCGCGAACTTCTCCAGAACGGAATCCCGGACATCTTTCTCCGGCATGACCTCCAGGCGCCAGCGATTGCCCGCCAGGGGCCGGATCGACATTTCACCCGAGACCCCGTGCTGGTTCCAAAGCTTATCGGCCAGCTCCTGGAGCTGCTCCTTGGAGTCGGCCTCAAACACCATCTGCTGCATACCTATTCACCTTTCTTAGCTCGCTTGCGCTCTTTGTAGGGTTTTGCCGGTTCTGCCGCCACGGCTACCGAGTCGCCGCGGCGCCCGGGGGTGCCGCGGCGGGGCGCCAGCTTGGCCCCCGGCGGGGCCTCCTGGCACGCTGGGCAAACGTGGGTGCCGCGCTGAGCCACGGCCAGCTTAACGATCGGGGTGCCGCAACGGGGGCAGGGCTCGCCCGTGCGGTCGAAGACCTGGAGCTCGTCGTACATGTCGCCTTCAGCCGCATCGCCGTCGAAGTAGAGCGAGAACGTGGTGCCTCGCTTGGCCACCGCCTTCTCGAGCACGGCGACAATGCAGCCGTACAGGCGCTCAGTCTCCTCCGGGGTAAGGCTCTCGCTGCTGCGCTCGGGGTGGACCCGGGCGCAAAAGAGCGCCTCATCAACATAGATGTTGCCCAGGCCCGCCACCAGGGACTGGTCCAGGAGGGCCGCCTTGATCGGCGCCCGCTTGCCGGCAAGCTTGGCGCGGAGCACCTCGGGGGTGAATTCCGCCGAGAGCGGCTCGGGGCCCAGGGCGGCAAGCCCCGGTGGCATGCCCTCACCGTTGCGTCCCAGCAGGTGGAAGCCGCCAAACTTACGCTGATCCTCGTAACGGAGCTCGGTGCCGTTGTCGAGATGGAAGACCACGTGGGTGTGCTTGTCCAGGGGCCGCTCCGGTTCGGTGACGTAGAGCCGGCCGCTCATGCGCAGGTGGCAGACTAGCGTAGCGGGCCCAAGCTTCAGGAGCAGGTACTTCCCACGCCGCTCGATGTCGGAGAAGGCGGCGCCCTCCAACTCGGCCTTGAAGGTGTCCGGATCGGGATGATATACCTGCCGCGGGGTGCGCAGGTCGATGCGCTCGATCCGCCTCCCCACTACCTTACCATACAAGGTTCGTCGAACTGTCTCGACTTCTGGCAGCTCCGGCATCCCTTGCGCTACTCCTTCTCGACCGAGTACCAGTCACGGCCGACCTTTACGTCGACCTTCAGGGGGACGCTCAGCTTCATGGCGCCCTCCATCTCGCGGCGCACCAGGGCCTTCAGGTCGGCCACCTCGGCCTCAGGGCACTCGAAGACCAGTTCGTCGTGCACCTGCAGCATCATGCGGGCGGTGAGGCCTGCGACCCGCATCGCCTCACGGACGGCGATCATGGCCTTCTTCATCATGTCGGCGGCGGTGCCCTGAATCGGGGTGTTGATCGCCATGCGCTCGGCGTTCTGGCGGATGGTGAAGATGCGGTGGTTGATTTCCGGCAGCGGGCGCTTGCGCCCCTCCAGGGTGGTCACGTACCCGAGCTCCTTGGCCTCCGCCTTCTTCTCATCCATATAGCGCTTCACGCCGGCGAACTTCTCGAAGTAGGTCTCAATAAACTTCTTGGCCTCGGCCCGGGTCATTCCGACCGCCCGGGCCAGTCCGAAGTCGGTCTGGCCGTAAATCAGGCCGAAGTTGACGGCCTTGGCCTGGCGGCGCATGTCGCCGGTGACCTGGTTCATATCCACCCCGTGGACGATGGCCGCCGTGCGGGTGTGAATGTCCTGACCGGTGGCGAATGCCTCCTGCAGGGCGGGGTCGCCGCTGTAGTGGGCCACCACCCGGAGTTCGATCTGGGAGTAGTCGGCCGCCACGATTAGGTGGCCGGGCGCCGGCACGAAGGCCTTGCGGATCCGCCGGCCCTCCTCGATGCGAATCGGGATGTTCTGCAGGTTGGGATCCTTGCTGGAGAGGCGGCCGGTTTCCGCCACGGTCTGGTGGAAGGTGGTGTGGATGCGGCCGTCCCGGGCGACCAGGGTGCCCAGGGCGTCCACGTAGGTGGACTTCAGCTTGGTCAGCGTCCGGTAGTCGAGGATTTTGGCGACGATTTCGTGCTGCTCGGCCAGCTCCTCGAGGACCTCGGCGTCGGTGGACCAGGCGCCGGTCTTGGTCTTCTTGCCGTGGGGCAGCTGGAGCTTCTCAAAGAGGAGCTCGCCCAGCTGCTTGGGACTGCCAATGTTGAAGGACATCCCGGCAAGCTGGTGGATTTCGGCGGTCAATTGCTCGATGCGGCGCTGCAGGTCGACGCCCATCTCCGCCAGGGTCCCCTGGTTGATGCCGACGCCTGCAGCCTCCATTTCGGCCAGCACGGGCATGAGCGGGAGTTCTATGTCGTGGTAGAGGCGAAGCAGACCCTGCTCTTGCAGGGCGCCCTGCATGGCTTCCCGGAGCTTGGGCACCACTGAGGCCCGAGTCGCCCAGGCGTCGGGGTAGTCCCCCTCGGGAAGCTCGCCCAGGCCATACTGGCGGGCGAAGTCCTCGAGCTTGTAGGTGGTGCGGCCGGGGTCGAGCAGGTAGGCCGCCAGGGTAATGTCAAACTGCGGGAACTCCGGCTCGAGCCCCTCCCGGTAGAGCCAGTTGTAGAGCGGCTTCAGGTCGTGGCCAATCACCTGCTCGGCGCCAGCAATCAGGGCGCCGACCTCCCGGAGCCGCTCCCCGGAGGCCAGGTAGATGGTCCCGCCCATGCCCAGGGCGATCAGCACGGGGGCAGGGCGCCCGGGGTCGCCTGCGGGCACGGGGCAGGAGGCCAGCACGGTGAGGGGCTCGCCGGCCGCCACCTTGCGCTTGAGCTCCTCGAAGGCTTCGCTGGTAAGCTCGGTGGCCTTGACCACAGGCGTGGCCAGCTGGGCCGCGGCCTCGGCCACCTCCGCCTGCTCGGGGGCGCCCTCCTTGGGCGTCACCTTGGGAAGCAGGCTCTTGAACTCCAGCCGCTTGAAGAGCGAGATCGCCTCCGTGTAGTTGGGTTCCTTCATCTTCAACTCGTCGGCCTTGAACTCCACCGGGGCGGTGCGGACAATCGTGGCCAAACGCTTGGAGAGCTCGGCCAGTTCACGGTTGGCGGCCAGCTTCTCCTTGAGGGCGCCCTTGATCTCACCCAGGTGCTCGTAGACCCCTTCGACGGTGCCGTAGTCGGCCAGCAGCTTCTGGGCGGTCTTCTCGCCCACGCCGGGCACGCCCGGAATGTTGTCGGAGGTATCGCCCATAAGCCCCTTCAGGTCGATGATCTGCTCGGGGGTCAGGCCGTACTCAGCCTTCAGCGTAGCGGGGTCGTACTTGACCACCTCGCTGATGCCCTTCTTGGTCAGCACGGTGGTGACGTTCTCGTCGACGAGCTGCAGGGCGTCGCGGTCGCCGGTGACGATCATGGTGGCGATGCCGCTGTCGGAGGCCTGCTTGGACAGCGTGCCGAGGATATCATCCGCCTCAAAGTTGTCAATGCGGAACCAGGGCACGTTCATGGCCGACAGGACCTGGCGCAGCAGCTCCAACTGCGGGCGGAACTCCTCGGGGGCGCCCTTGCGGGTCGCCTTGTACTCGGCGTACTGCGCGTTGCGGAAGGTGCCGCCGCCCTTGTCGAAGGCCACCGCCAAGTAATCCGGCTTCTCCTCGTCGATCAGCTTGTAGAGCATCGTCAGGAAGCCGTACACGGCGTTGGTGTACACCCCATCGCTCGTTGAGAAGAGGCGCAAGGCATAAAAAGCCCGGTTCGCCAGGCTGTTGCCGTCTAACAACACAAGTTTCTTCTTACCAGCCACGTTTGGAACCCTCCCCAACCCTACTAGGGTAACCAGTTCGCTTCCAGGATATTTTCGGGGGCGGTGGCGTAGAGTCCTGCATGCGGGCCAAGGCGCGCAAATGGCGGCGACACCCAGGTGTCGCCGCCCCACAGGCGTAGCTAGAGCCCAAAGCTCGCCTTGATACGAACCGTGAAGAGCAGGGTGCGGGGACTGTTGGACCCGCCGGATTTCTCCTCCTGCAGCATCTCCATGGAGATCAGGTCGCCGATCGTCCGCCCGTCGGCCTTGGCCAGGGCGGCGGCCCGCTGGCGAGCGTTGGCCAGGGCGTTGCCCATGGCCTCCTGCATGGCCCCCTCGGGGTTGTCGATCTGGTAGAGCACCTCATCGACCGAGGTGGCGCCGCCTATGATGGCCGCGTCGATGGCGGACTGGAGCTTGGCGAGGTTCTTGGAGGTGCCCACGACGGTGGCGCGGGCCTCGTACCCGGCGATCCGGGTGGCACCGGTGTAATCCTGATCGGTTACGGCGGCGACCGTCGGCTGACTCACATCGATCTGCTCTGCGTCAAACCCGGCGGCGATGAGGGCATCGCGCACACGGGCGGCAGACGCGAGATTCAGGGCCCCCGCCTCGGCGGCGGAAGCCCTGTCGGTAGTAAGAACGCCTAAGGTGATACGCACCAGGTTGGGCTTCGCCCGAACCTCGCCTTCCCCGATCACCGTCACCCGGTTCTCAGGGGATTGGGCCGCAGCGCCGTCGCTGCTCTGAGGGCGCCCGCTGAACAAAAGCAGCATGGCCGTCAGAATCAGCACACCGGCCGCCACGGCGAAGTGCTGTGGCTTCACAGTCGGCAGTCAACTCCTACTTTTGCAGGTACACGCTGATCGTGACCGTGGAGACCATATCCTGCATGCGCTGGTACTGGTCGCGCTCGGCCTTGGCCAGAGCTACGATCTGCTCCAGCTCCCGTTGGATGTCCGCAAGCTGCTCCTTGTCGGAGATCTCCTCGGACCGGGACAGGGCAAGGTCACGCTGGCTCTCCAGATCCGTGAGGCGCTTGTAGGAAATCGCAATCGAGCTGGCCAGGTCGGCGGAGGAGGCTGGCTCCTCTTCCACATTCTGTCCAAGGAGCTGGCGGATATTCGCCAGGGCTGACTCCGCCTGCTGGACGGGGACAGTAATGTCAAGCCGGACGGCGATGCCGGCCCTGCCGACCGCCGTGACCGGAGCAAGCTCGGGGTAGACGGCCTTCAGCTTCGCCACGGTCTCTTCGGCGTTATCGGCCTTGAGGGTCAAGCTGTACGATGTGGCCACCTTGGCCGGGAGGGCCTCGGGGCGGGTCAGCTTATCGAGCAGCGAGGCGGCGTAGCCCTGCCGTACGCTGCTGGGAAGGCCCTTCGGGGCCGGGGGCAGCGTGTCGATCGGGGTGTTCAATCCGCCAGACGGCGTCTGGTTTACATCCTTAGATGGGGTAGGCGGCGGAGCGTCGGGCTGGTTGGCGGGATTCTCCGCGGAATTGCCCTGAATTCCCTTGTCACCAACGTTGTTCGCGGGTGGGAGATCAACTGCCACAGACGGCTTCGGAACATTAGCCTGCCGCGTGACAAGCATGCCTTCCACGGAGCCCGTACGACTGAGTTGCCCGATGCCGACGGCCAGAACGGCCGCGGCTGCGGCTGCAGGGAGAGCCCAGCTGCGCAGGTGCCGCTGCCAGGTACGGGCGGCGGGAACCGTGCGAACGGGCATGGGCGGGCCGAGGGCCACCAGGCGTTCGTGCAGCGAGGCACGGAAGGATGCTGGAACCTCTACCTCGTCCAATGACTTGACCAGGGCAATGGTCTGGCGGAGAGCGTCCACTTCGTCCGCACAGCAATGGCACCTCCGCAGGTGCTGCTCAACGCGGAGCAGATCACCCGGCGAGAGTTCACCATCCAAATATGCGGACAGTAGTCCTCGCACTCCGTCACAGTTCATGGGTACGTCCCCTCCTACCGCTGTAGACGAGTCTCGGCGTCAAAAGTTCCAGGCTGCCGAGTTTTTCTTTTAGGGCCTGACGGGCCCGGTGCAGCCGGGACTTGACCGTCCCGAGATTGATTCCTAGGGTCTCCGCAATTTCATTGTAGGAATACCCCTGCAGGTCGCACATGACGACCACCATGCGATACTCCTCGTCCAGCGAGTTGATCGACTCCTGGACGGCCCTCTGGGTCTCTACCCGTTCCAACGCCTGTTCTGGACCGTCGGCGCCGTCGGCGAGCTGGCGGCTGATTTCGCCGTCGTCGACCGTAACGGTGTCATCCAACGAGGTGACTCGCTGACGTTTGCGCTTCCGCAGTTCGTCCATGCCGACGTTGTTCACGATGCGGTAGAGCCAGGTCGCAAAGGAGGAGTCACCGCGGAACTCAGGTAGTGAATTGTAGACTCGTATGAAGGCTTCCTGAGCGACATCGGACGCATCTTCGTGGCTGCCGGTCAGCCGGTATGCAAGGTTGTACACCTTTTTCTCGTACTGGCTGATCAACTGCTCGAACGCAGCGACGTCGCCACGCTTCGCCCGCTCTACGAGCAGCTCGTCGTGGGACTTCGACACCTGGTTCACTCCTCCCCCGATTGCGGGGCATTGTTGCAGACGGAAAAGAGGTTCGCATTGTTCCAAGTCTCGACAAAAAATTTGTCGAGGTTTGTAGATAAGGGTTTCAAAATTGTACCACTCACTATCTTCCAGCGCTGCGACATTGAAACCTCCCCTATGAGACGCGTGAAGCACGGGAAAGGTTGCCCAGCCGGTAGCAGCAATTGAAATGGAACCTACATCTAACGACTATTCACGATCGAGGCTCAAAACTCCTCGAAATCGTCGACTCCTAAAATTGGACGCACCGAACGCTTGAAGTGTCAGCACGCCTATGCTATGCTGTGAAAGCATCACGCCGGAGTGGTGGAATGGCAGACGCGCTCGACTCAAAATCGAGTGGGGTAACCCCCCGTGCGGGTTCGAGTCCCGCCTTCGGCACCAGGATATAGCGGGGTTTCAGGGGCAAGGTCCCTGAAACCCCTTTTTTGGTCTTGCGCTGCTGTATAGACTAAAGTAGGAGGGAAGCCTAGTCCCTCCTCTTACTTTTTTAGACCGTATATCGAGATTGGACTCACTGTTGCCAAGGGTAAGCAAGGCTTATGATAGAGGCGTTACCCTTTTGTCTATACGGCTACGCCGTGGTTGCAGACTGGCCCCAATCAGGTCTGCGCCCAGAGGGAGGAAAAACCAATGGCACGTATTCTTCTCGCCGAAGATGACGCGGATATCGCCCGCCTGATCGTCTTTCAGCTTAAATTCCATGGGCACGAAGTGACCCATGTACCCGACGGGGCGGAAGCCCTGACGGCAGCGCGCAACATCCGACCGGACGCGATCCTGCTTGACTGGATGATGCCTGTCATGGACGGCCTGCAGGCGACCCAGAGCCTCAAGGCGGATCCGCAGCTCCGGGATATTCCCGTGATCCTCATGACCGCCCGCGCCCAGGGCCAGGACATCAAGGCCGGCACCGACGCCGGCGCCGCCGCCTACCTGATCAAGCCCTTCCCGCTTGAGCAACTCGTGGAGACCCTGAGGGGGGTCCTGGCATGAAGCAGCGGGCGTACCGCTGGGATACGGGCCTACGCTTCCGGGTGATGGGACTGCTCCTTTTCCTGTTCTCCCTGGTGATCATCCTGGTGTCGCTGCTCTCCATGACCTTTACAAATGTAGAGCGACTGCAAAAGCGTGCGGAAGTAACCCGTGAGCATGTCCTTCTTATGGAACAGGTGGTCGGCAATTTCGCGGAACTGACCGCCTCGACCCGCGGTTTCCTGCTCACCGGGCAGGAGGTCTTCATTCAGCCCTACGGTGCGGCCCGCAGCCGCCTGGATTTCGCCCTGCAGCGCTTGATCCAGTCCGCCACCGACGACTCGATCCAGCAGGCGCGGCTGATGCAGATCTCGCAGCTGGTCACCAGCTGGCAGAAGGAGATCGCCGAACCGGAGATCGCCGCGAAGCGGTCCGGGCTGCCCGATGCGGGCAAGCTGGTGAGCAACGGCTCTGGCCTGAACTATATCGAACAGGTCCGTGATGCCGGTCAGGAGTATATCAAAACCGAGTCGACCCGCCTCGACGAGGAGATGGATAGCGCCAACGCCGCCGCCCGGACCATGCAGCGCATGACCTGGCTGGGCTTTGGCTTTGCCTCGCTCGTGGCGCTGGCCGGCTTTGTCGTCTTTGCCCGCAGTGTCACACGGGCCACTGGCGCCCTGGCTTCCGCGGCCGAGCGCATCGCCCGCGGCGAGCGCGGGGTGGTTGTCGAGTCCCAATTGGACGGCGAGCTCCAGGAGGTGGCCGAGGCGTTCACTGCGATGAGCATGACGCTCGCTGCCCAGGAGGAAGAGCTCCAGGCCCAGCAAGAAGAGCTCATCGCTCAGAACGAGGAGCTGCAAGCCCAGCAAGACGAGCTGCAGACCCATACGCAGGCGCTGGTGTTGCGGGATTCCCGCCTCAGCCGCCTCCACGAGCTCGGCGAGGCGATGATCGGCACCTTGGAGATCGACCAGCTGGCCAACGTCGTGCTGGATGAGTACCTGGACCTGTTCAACGGCACGGCGGGCGCCCTGCTGCTTGCCGAGGAGTTTGGCAACCGCATGACCGTTCAGGCCGAGCGTTGGCTCTCCACCGAACTGAAGGGCAAGCGCATCGCCATTTCCGGGCCGCTCTCCCGGTGCGTTGAGACGAGTGAACTCGTCGTTGCCCGCTTCCCGGACACGGTCACCCACTTTTCCGCCTGGGAATCGCAGTACCCGGTCAGCCAGGAGATCTATGCGCCGCTGGTCCATACGGGACGGGTCCTGGCCGTGGTGGTCATCGCACAGGCGGAACCGCAGGCGCCGCCCACCGAGGCGCTCGCCCTGTGGAGCGTGGTAGCCCGGCAGGCCTCTGTGGCCATCGCAGCGGCGCAGAACCACCTGGAGGTCAAGCGTGCGCTTCAGCTGGTTCAGGAGCAGGCCGCCCAGGTCGAGGAGCTCTACGCGCAGCTTGAAGAGGAGCGCGACCGCGTCGCTACTCAGCTTGAGATCTACCTGTCGATCGTCTCGACGATGCAGGCAGGTGCGTGGCTGACCGATACCGGGGGCAACCTCCTGGTGGTCAACGACACCTTCCGGAAGTTCTTCGGGGCCCTGCCGGTCGACGCCAGCCTGGAGGATGTCCTCCCCCAGATCGCCGGCGCCCTGAACGCAGGCGACCCCTTCCCTGAGGCGGTACGCCTCCTGGTGCAGGGGCGCGACGGCAGCGCCGAGGGCACCATTCGCCTGAAGACCGGCTATGTGCTCCAGTGGTCCTCCGCCCCGGTCGGCGCCGGCGGAAACTTCATCGGCCGGCTCTTCACCTTCCAGGACGTGACCGAGCTCGCCGAGCTTGACCGGTTAAAGTCGGAGTTCGTAAGCACGGTGTCGCACGAACTGCGGACCCCCCTCACCTCGATCATGGGCTACCTGAGCCTCGTCATCAACGGCCAGGTCGGCCCCATTCTCCCCGAGCAGCGGGAGTTCCTTGAGGTGGTCGCCCGCAACACCACCCGCCTCTCGATGCTGATCAACGACCTGCTCGACATTCAGCGCATTGAGTCCGGGCGCAGCCCGCTTCAGCTCCGCCCGATCAGCCTCGCCGGGGCGGTCCGCCAGGCCACCGAGACCTTCCGGGTCACCGCCGAGCAGAAGGGGCTCAGCTTCATCCTCGACTTGCCGGAGAACTCGGGCCCCATGGTCTCGGCCGACCCGGACCGCCTCGCGCAGATCACCTCGAACCTGATCAGCAACGCCGTCAAGTACACCCCCGAGGGCTCCGTGCGAGTGACGGTCAGGCAGGTCGGCAATCGGGCCGCCCTGACCGTGGAAGACACGGGCATCGGGATCTCCCCGGCGGACCAGGAACGGGTCTTCGAGAAGTTCTTCCGGTGTGAGAATCGCTACGCCCGCGATGCCGGCGGAACGGGCCTGGGGCTCTCCATTGTCAAGGCGCTGGTGGAGGAGCACGGCGGCGAAATCAGCCTGCACAGCAGCCCGGGCAAGGGCAGCCGCTTCACAGTCACCTTCCCGGAACTGACCTCCCAGCTGACCTAACCATAAAACAGACCCCGACGCAGCGAGTGCGCCGGGGTCTTGCATTATGCCATTCTTGACAGGGCCCGGACCAGCCGCCCCGACGCCAGAACCAGCGCCGGCAACAGCAGCAGCACGGTCATCGCGGCGCCCAGGTGCCGAAAGCCATACCCGACCCAAGGTACCTGGTAGATCAGCCGCCCACGGACCTCCCCGGGGGGCACGGGGGTCGGATCGGGGGCGGGGTTGCCGTCCCCCCGGGTCACAAGGGCGCCCGGCCCCTGCAATACCACCCGGTGTGTCGTCAGGCGGCCATCCCGCTGGTAGGTGATCACGTCCCCCGGACCGATCTCCTGCGGGTTCACGCCGGCGATGACGATTACCGAGCCCTGCCGGAGGGAGGGGGCCATGCTGGAACCGGCCACCACCAGGGTCTCCCAGCCAAACATGGGGGGTAACGCCACGCTCAGGAAGAGCCCCAGCCCCAGCAGCGCCGTTGCCCAGGCCATCAACCGCACAGACCGCCGCATCTCCTCGCCCCTCTTACTCCTGCACCCAGATATTCCTACACCTACATTATCGAACCCAGTGCCTGTGCACTTAAGTGGCAGTAGGCAGGAGCCGAGAAATTCGTGGCGAAACCTTCATCCAGCCGTCTCCCCGGGAGGGCATCACCGTGACCGACGTCCGCTACCGCACCGACATCGCCGAGGACCAGATCGAGTCCATCCTCCTGCACGCCTTTATCGACCTCATCCAGGAGCGCAAGGCCCGCGGCAAGCAAGGGCTTACAGCCACCATGGAGACCATAGCCGCCTGGCTCTCCGACCGCACCACCCTCCCCGTCAAGCCGCAGCACGTGCAGTACCTGACCCTCGCCCTGCGCGACGGCAACATTATCGACGTCGGCGGCGGCGGAATCGGACGCCCCAACTTCTACGACCTACGCGAGGCCCAAATGGGTATTGACGCATTCTGGGACCAGGTGGACGCCTTTCTCATGGTCTGGCGTATGCCGAACCGCAAGAAGCTGCTTGAAATCGAGAACCCCGGCGCATGAGGTGCGCCGGGGTTTCTGCATTCACGGAGACTGCCGGGCAGCCGCCGCACTGTCTAGAGCCCTTTGGGTGTCCGCTTCTGGCAGAAGGTAGGTGAAGCACACGCTGCCGTCGAGCAAGTGGTAACCGCGGTCGGTCCGAATGATCGCCCGGCCCGTGCTGACGTGAAGATCCAGAAGCGCTTGACCGGAGTGCACATGCACCTCCGTGATCCACGGATCCAGCGTAAAGGCGTCTGCCCGGATCGCCATCGACAGTGGGTCCGCTGGGGCCTCCGGCTCGGGCGGCGCCGCAGCTGGCTCGGGCTGCTTCGGCTTCAGGTAAAAGCGATAGCACGTCGCCCCGTCCATCAGGTAGCAAATATCGTCTACCATGATCACCGGTCTCTCCGCCTGCGCTTGCAGCAGGAGCAGCTCCTTGACGTTGTGTACGTCAGCGATGGCGGTGCCTGCCGGCAGCTCGAAGGTCTGCGTTACCAACAGGTTAGCGCCCAGCTTCCTGAGCAGCGTGAGCGGGTCGGTCTGACGCTTCCGGTACCAAAACAGCAAGACGAGCACGGCCAGTGAAACACCGAGGGCGATCATGGAACCCCGGCGAAGCGCCCCTACCGAGACGTCGGCGCCCAGGAATGCCACGGTCAGCGGCACCACCCGGGTCTCGGCGAAGGTCTTGTCCGCCTTCACCTCTTTGGCGTCGTCCAGTTCTACCGTTTCCTTGCGAATGTCGATCTGGAACTCGGGGTTTTGCACCAGGGTAACTGGCTGTTGCAGGCCCTCTGCCTTTACCTCGAAGACCGGCCGGATCAGTAACTGCAACGGCTCAAGGTTAACGAGGTCTACCTCACGTGCCGAGTCAATATCGGCCAGTAGCTTGGCAACCGGTATCACAAAGGTCTCCCGGCCCGAGATCTCTGTCCCCTGGATCTCAAAGTTCTTCGGCGGAAGTAGCGGATAGGGCCGTTGCCACAGACGGGGAACCGTTAGAACCCCCTCCACGTTCAACGTGGCCGTCACCTTCGCCTCTCTGTCCGCCTTGTAGTAGTATGGAATGCTGATCTCAATCGCGTCGGTGAACTTGCTGATCAAAACTCGCCGGTACTGGGGCGGCTCAACGGGCTGCCGCGCCTTGACCAATTCATCAGAGGTGACGGTTGCAGACTCATAAAACCGCCCCGTACGAACCTGTGCCTGAAACGCAAACCCTACACTGCTTTGATACGCGTACCACGGTTCGGAGGTGCGTGCCTCCACGGGCATGGCGTAGGTTTGCAGTACCGTGCTGAGGCTGACCAACGCAACGAGCCCCGAGACGAGCAGCAGGACAAGCCGCTGATACCGAAATTGGTATGGACGATGTCCCCGTCTCGCCATGCACCGTCCCTCTTTTCTATACGGCCGCTAAAGTATATATCGGGCGGTCACACGCAGCCACCACAACTGGATGGACGTGCGACTTCGATCGTCGATCATTGCAAAACCGAGCACAAACGCAGTGGGAACCAGGGAGACTGCAAGAGCCGCTACCGGAAGCCCCAAGCCGGTCAAGACTGCAAGGAGAGCCGGTGGCAGAAGCGGCAGGAAGACTCCCATCCGGATGTAGGATTTGAAGGTCCCGACCTCGGGCGTATCCACCTTCAACTGAAAGATCTTGCTCCCCTTGGGTCCGATGATGGCCCAGCCCGGATCGTACACCACAGCGGGATCCTCGGCGTGGAAGACGACCACCAGCGGCAGGGGAGACGGATTGCGAATGGTGACCTCTTCACTGTGGGGCATGCCCCGCAGGTACTGCCCCTCCTTGGTAACGCCTTCGGGGCGCTGCTGGACGACTTCGTACTTGATTGGCTCCGCAGCGCTGATCGTCCAAGCGGGAACCAGCGAGGTGATAAAGACTGTGGCTGCCAGACCAAGGTAGATGGAGACCACTGGTGCGCTCTCGCGTACCGCCGACTTCCGAGGGGCTCGGTGAGGAAGGTGGAACCTGGGCCGGGCGTCCAGCACCAGCAGATAGACTCCCATGACCAACGCTACACCCGCCACAATCGGACTGGACAGAGGTCCGTTGCCTATGCTCAGGGCGCCCAGTCGTGGCATGTGCAGCACAGTTCCCTGCACCTGGGGCACAATCCCGACGATATCGCGGGGAAAGACCCGAGTCGAATCCGGTGAGTGGTTTGCATCCCCTTTGGTGACAAACCCCTCAGCGACGTTTCCGTTCACGATGCGGTGGACGATCCAGTTGCGATCCTGCGGGGTCTTGAAAACCACAACGTCCCCGATTCCCGCACCGTGCATTGCCCAGGTTGGCAATACCACGATCAGGTCACCTGGCGTCATCGTCGGCACCATAGAGCCGGTGGGCACAGCAGCCAGCAGCAAGGGGCGCCCAAACAGGCCGCCAGCCAATACCACTACGCTGCCCCCGATGAGCATCCAGATCACGACTGAGAGCAGGAATCCCAGCCGCTTCATACTACTGCTTGGTCGCGGTGAAGGTCAGCGTAGGGTTCACAGCGCCCGTCGGGGTGGAACTGGTCGTCGCCACTTCCAGGTAGGCATCAACACTGGAACCCTTGGTCAGGCTGATACCACTGATGTCGGCGAACGGCGTCAAAGAGTTCTTCAGGACCATGGTCATGCCGGTGGGAAGCGTCCCGAAGGAATAGGCCAAGGTGATGTCGTTATCGCTGTTGTTGGTGATCTTGATGGCATCCTTAAAAATATAGGTGCTGTCCGGCTGGACTCCGTCTTCGATCGTCATCGAGTAGCTGCCAGCGGAGCTCAGGGTCAAGTCGAGGTCCGACGACGTGGGAAGGCCAATGGCGATCAAGGCGCTGCTGGTGTTGACGACCGAGATTGTCACGGAATTGCGGACGGTACCGGTACTCAAGGCAAGCGTGTTGATGACCACAGCGATGGCTACGATCGTTACAGCCAGACCCATGAGCTTTGTAATTCGCATTCTGAGATCCTCCTCAAGGTTTTCGAATCAGTGTCAGATATGTCTAAGCGTCGCCTTCCGGCATGTTGGCTGGAGCAGCGACCATTTAGCCGCAGGGGGACAGATCATCCCTAAGTAAAGTCGGGGCGGTACCACATATTTTTAAGAGCGAAAGCCTGATTTTGGCTAAAAAATGTCTGTTTGTGTCGAATGGCAGGGAATAGTTTCCCAGCACTTATGATATCTATACCTTTCGTACCTGTCTATTTATGATTTGTAAACATTCGTATGGTCAGTGTACCGGAACGGTAACGGCCCCCGGAATACTCCGGGGGCCGTACTTTGGCGTATAGTCTTAGAGGATCTTCAGTTCGTCGCTCCATACCTTGGGCGGTGAGAGCTTGCTAATTTGCTTGGCGATCTCCCGATAGACCTGGGCGGCCGGATGCTCCTCGTTATCCGCCACAATGGGGTCACCCACATCGGAGCCGAGCCGCACGTCGCCGACCAGGGGCACCCGACCGAGCACGTCGCAGCCAAGGTTGGCCGCCAGCGCCTGTGCGCCGCCCTTGCCGAAGATCTCGTGCTTCTTGTCGCAGTTGTCGCAGATGAAGTAGGCCATGTTCTCGACCACGCCGAGGATCCGCTGGTTGGTGCGCTGGGCCATGGAGGCGACACGGGACGCCACCTGGGCGGCGGCTGCCTGCGGGGTGGTGACCAGCACCAGGTCGGTGTTGGGGAGCATTTGCGCCACCGACATGGCCACGTCGCCGGTGCCGGGGGGAAGGTCGATCAGCAGGTAGTCCAGGCGGCCCCACTGCACATTGGTCAGGAACTGCTCGATCATCTTGCCGAGCATGGGGCCGCGCCAGATGATCGCCTGGTCCTCGGGCACCAGGGATCCGGCGGAGATGAACCGCACCCCGTGGGCCCAAACCGGCAGCAGCATCTGTTCGTCCAGGGACTCGGGGCGGGACATGTTGCCCATCATGCGGGGAATGGAGAAGCCGTAAATGTCGGCGTCAATGATGCCGACCTCGTAGCCCTGCTTCTTGAGCGCCACGGCGAGGTTCACCGTGGTGGTCGACTTGCCCACGCCGCCCTTGCCGGACGCAATGCCCAAAATGGTGGTCTGCGTGGCCATTTGCATGGTGCTCTTGGCGGCCTCCGCATGGGGCTGACCGCCCCGCACCTTGGCGGCGACGGCGGCGCGCTCCTCGGCGGTCATCGCACCGAACCTGGTGCTCACCCGCTCTACCCCCGGAACCCTCTTGACAGCCGCTTCGACGTCCTGCTCGAACTTGGCCTTCAACGGGCAGCCCACCACGGTAAGGTTGATCGTGACCGTAACGTGGCCGCCGTCGATCTGGACATCTTTGACCATGTCCAGTTCGACAACACTCTTGTGCAGTTCGGGGTCGTTGACCGACTTGAGCGCCTCGACAACCTGATCGCGGGTCACAGCCATGTTGTTTCCTCCTGAAGCCCTGTCATGGGCGGCTTAGTGATAGTCTCTCCGCAACATTATGAGCGATCTGCGCGGAAATCGCTGGTGACGGGAATCACATGCCTGTGGTTTAGACGTCGCCAGCCCAATCCCGATTACGGGTATAAGAATAACATGATTTCCACCCGAATCCCAGGGGGCCTAGGGGCAGGTTACCAGGCGCTGGCCGGTTACCTGCAGCGCAAAGGCGGCTGCGGGAACCGACGAGGTGCCGTTGGCAGCATTCCAGACGAAATCGACGACCATCGTCTGCCCCGCGTTCAAGGAAAAGCTGTTGGCGCCCGACACCAAGGTGCCCGGGGCAGCGGGAGGAGCGGCGGGATTCGTCCCCGACAGGCGGCCGTAAATCCCCTGCAGGTGCGCAGGCGCCGAACCGTTGACCTTCACCTGTACACACTGGCGGTCATCACTGTTGTTGGTAACACGGAACAGATCGTACATGCGGAAGTTGTCCGGGTAGGTCGTATTCCCGCGCAACTGGTAGCTGCCGGTTCCCCCATTTCCCACTCGGAAGTCGATCTGCAACTTGCCGCCAACAATACTGGACATGAAGTGATTCTCACTGAGCGCCAGAAGCGCCGCGTCGGTACTGGTAACGGAGACGCCGGTCGCCGACCTGACGGTCGCCTGCGTGAGGGCATAAGTGTTCACCGTAAGCACCAGCGCCACGACCAGAATGGCTCCCACGAGCGCATAGCGTGTTTTCATGCCCATTCTCCTAAGGGGTGCAGTAGGTCGGATCGGAATTGGTGTTGTTCACTGTCACGGTATGGGCAAAGTAAAACGTGGCTTCGAGGTCTTTGGGCCCCGCCAGGGAGCGGTTTTCGGCAACAACCTGGTAGGTTACGGTGCCCGATCCATTGTTCCCCCTGGTTGTGATAGCACTGGCGCCGGTGGGGCCGAAACAGAGGGTCCCACCGCTTGGCACCGTGCGAGTTTGCAGCGGCCCAAAGCTAGTGAATACGGCGCCAGGGTCTGCCTGCTTGGTGATCGTGATCGAGACATCCGAGCCCCAGTTATTGGTGCACTGGAAAATCCCTTGCGTACTCGACCCATACGACCGGCCGCGCCTGAGCGTCCAGTTGGCCGGTGTGTTGCTTGTGTTCGCCACGGGGCCGCAGTTAATGTAGCGGGTGGGCTGGTTGGG
The DNA here is from genome assembly GCA_050789255.1 of Symbiobacteriaceae bacterium. Taxonomy (GTDB): domain Bacteria; phylum Bacillota; class Sulfobacillia; order Symbiobacteriales; family Symbiobacteriaceae; genus JBOZRQ01. The sequence continues at coordinate 129,694 of JBOZRQ010000046.1, read as the reverse complement.
CGACGGCGCGGTCCCCATGTAGTAGGTGCCGCCATTGTTTACGTTTACAGTGGCAGAAAAAACAGCCAGTACGTTGGGCAGCACAGGGAGCAAAGCAACTACACCGACCGTGAACAGCACTGCGATGATGAGGCGCCTCATAGCCCTGCCCATGTGAAATCCCTCCGGGGGCGGATGATGACCATTCGATCCCAGTTAGATCATATATCGGTTGGTTGAGTCATGTCTATAAACAGGAACGCCCGGGGCGTGCCCCGGGCGTTTTTTCGTGACTTACCGAACGTGGGCCTGGCCCCGGAAGACGAGGCCCCGGGCTGCGTCGAGCGTAATGGTCATGCCGTCGTGGATGCGGGTGGTGGCACCCTCGGCGCCCACAATGACCGGCTTGCCCAGCGAGAGGCCCACCACAGCGGCGTGGGAGGTCAGGCCGCCCTCCTCCACCACGATGCCGCCGGCCCGCTCCATGGCCTCCACGTGCTCCACATCGGTCACTGGGGAGACGATGATGTCGCCGGGGAGGACCTTGGCGAGGTCCTTCTCACTGATGACGATGCGGGCCTTGCCGGTGACCGGCTGCCGGCCGATGCCGGTGCCCTTGACGACCACGTCGGCCACGGTGTGGACCTTGATCATGTTGGTGGTGCCCTGCACGCCCACCGGGATGCCGGCGGTAATGACCACCATGTCGCCGTTCTGCACCAGGCCCGAGTCGAGGGCGCCCTCGACGGCCCGGTCGATGAGGGCGTCGGTATCCGGGGTCTCTTCCTTGATGATGGTGAAGACGCCCCACACCAGGCTCAGCTTGCGGGCCACGTCTGCATCCGGGGTGACGGCGATGACGGGGCAACTGGGCCGGTACTTGGAGACCATGCGGGCGGTGAAGCCCGAACGGGTCGCCGAGACGACGGCAGCACAGCCCAGGTCGGCGGCGGTGGTGACGGTGGCGTGCGAGATCGCCTCGGTGACGGTGTCCAGCTTGCCGGTGCGGCGCTTACGGTTGAGGATGCCCACGTAGTCGAGGGACTCCTCGGTGCGCTTGGCAATGGTGGCCATGGTGCGAACGGCCTCGATCGGGTACTGGCCGGCGGCGCTCTCCGCCGACAGCATGATGGCGTCGGTGCCGTCCATGATGGCGTTGGCGACGTCCGATGCCTCCGCACGGGTCGGGCGGGGCTTGGTCACCATCGACTCGAGCATCTGGGTGGCGGTGATGACCGGCTTGCCCAGCTCGTTGGCCCGCTGGATCATCTTCTTCTGCATGAGGGGAACCTCTTCGGTGGGCACCTCGACGCCCAGGTCGCCACGGGCGACCATGAGGCCGTCGGAGACCTGCAGGATCGCCTCGAGCTCGTCGAAGCCCTCCTGGCTCTCCACCTTGGAGATGATGTGCTGGTTGCCGCCCGCCTCTTCGATGACCCGGCGGATATCGAGCACGTCGGCCGCCTTGCGAATGAAGGAGCCGGCGATGAAGTCAATGCCCATGCGCACGCCGAACTGAATGTCGGAGATGTCCTTGTCGGCCAGGGCCGGCAGGGAGACCTTCACGCCCGGCAGGTTGCACTTCTTGCGGTCGGAGAGCGGGCCGCCCACCACGACGCGGGTGCGGATCTCGGTGTCGGTCACCTCGACGGCCTGCAGGGTGATGTTGCCGTCATCAAGCAGCAGGTACCCGCCGGGGACCACATCGCGCACGATGTCGGGGTACTGGACCCAGACCCGGTCCTGGTTGCCGACGCACTGCTGGGTGGTCAGGGTGAAGAGGTCGCCTTCCTTGAGCATGATCTTGCCGGTCTCGAAGGTGCCGAGGCGGATCTCGGGCCCCTTCAGATCGAGCATGATGGCGACCGTTTTGCCGACCTTGGCAGCGGCCTCGCGAACCGTTTCGATGCGGCGCTTGTGCTCTTCCTGGGTACCGTGGCTGAAGTTCAATCGGCAGACGTCGACGCCTGCTTCGATCAGCTTCGTCAGTACCTCGATCTTCTCGCTGGCTGGGCCGATGGTGGCTACAATCTTCGTTTTGCGCATGACTGTTTCTCTCCTAGACGTTTAAATAGCAAGAATCTCGGCCAGCTCTACGAGATGGCGCGGGATCGTCTTCTTTTTGTCGAGCACGTTCTCCAGCGGGGGCGCGACCACTTCGTTGTTCACCATGCCCACGAACAGGCCGGCCTGGCCTTCATTGAGCAGCTCCACGGCCCGGGCGCCGAGGCGAGCCGCCAGCATGGCGTCCTGGGCGGACGGGGCGCCGCCCCGCTGAATGTGGCCGAGCACCGTGACACGGGTATCGAACCCGGTGCGCTTTTGAATCTCCTCGCCGATCTTAAAGCCCTGGCCGGCGCCCTCGGCCACGATGATGAGCGAGTGGCGCTTGCCACGCTCGAGGCCGCGCTGGAGGCGCGCAATCACATCATCCATGGAGACCGGGTACTCGGGGATCAAAATCGATTCTGCACCGCCGGCCAGGCCCGCCGACAGGGCGATCCAGCCGCTGTCGCGGCCCATGACCTCCAGCACGAAGGTGCGGTCGTGGGAGGTGGCGGTGTCGCGAATCTTGCGGATGGCATCCAGGCAGGTATTGACCGCGGTATCAAACCCAATGGTCGAATCCGTGCCGTAAATGTCGTTGTCGATGGTGCCGGGAACGCCCACAGCCGGGATCCCGCGGGAGGTCAGCGCCAGGGCGCCGCGAAACGAGCCGTCGCCGCCGATGACCACCATGCCCTCCAGGCCGGCGGCGCGAATATGGCCCATGGCCTCGGCCTGGCCCTCGGGGGTCTTAAACCGTTCACTGCGGGCCGTGTGCAGCACCGTGCCGCCACGGTGAATGATATCGCCCACGGAACTTATGGTAAGCGGCACAAAATCGCCTGAAATGAGTCCGGCGTAACCCCGCCGGACTCCAACAACCTCCAGGCCAAGCGACAGGCCACGGCGAACGACAGCCCGCACCGCAGCGTTCATGCCCGGGGCATCGCCGCCGCTGGTCAAAACACCGATTCGCTTCATTTCTTAGCAACCCCTCAGATGCAGATGTTACTTCTTAAATCGAGTACGTCCAAGTGTTTCATTCAAGATTTCGTGAGCCTCGCGGGCCTCGCCCTGAGGCACCATGATCTCAAAGTGGGAGCCGCCGGAGGCGCTTTGCAGCCCCGTAGCACGCAGGCTGACAAGGATGCCTTCACGCGTGAGCGCCTCTTTGAGGTTCTCCGCGGACTGTTTATTAGGCGCGATGTAGATAACTGTCCACACGATTAACGATTCGCCTCCTTATGTAAGCCGTACGATCGCTGCAGGCTCTACGTGACGCCGGCCGGAACCGAAGGGAGCGCTCAAACCGGCGCCTGCTTAGTATGCGCCCGTTGCCGTCCCCCGAAGCGACCGTGGCGGAGATTCTGCCGTGACCTGTGCGCGCATGGTGGGCGAACCGACTTGCTGCAGGGTATTCGTCGCAGACGGGGGCGCTTTCCTTCTGTCCTGCAAAACTTTGTTAGGACTATCTACAAAAGCCCCTCCTCTCCGGGAAATCCTGGAAAACATTTATGCATAGTATAGTACAGACTGGAATCATTTTCAATAGTTGGTCTGTAAAGACCAGGAAAAAGGGGCAGGAAGGAGCACTCCACTACCCGAATGAATCTGTGTTGGCTGCTGGAATGCTAGTGGATTAGAATGGCACAAAGAGGTGTCCCAATGGCAGATTTGCTGGAGCGAATGGAAGAGGCGCGGGCTGCAATTGCTGCGCGAGGGGGCGTGTCGCCCACCATCGGGCTGATTTTAGGCTCAGGGCTTGGGGATCTGGCCGACCGCATCGAGGACGCAGTCAGAATTCCCTACGGCGAGATTCCCCACTTTCCGGTGAGCACCGTGGAAGGGCATGCCGGCCGCCTGGTGATCGGCCGCCTCGCCGGCAAGAACGTCGTGGCCATGCAGGGCCGGATCCACTACTACGAAGGTTATACCATGCAGCAGGTAACCTTCCCGGTACGGACCATGAAGGCGCTGGGCTGCGACACGGTGCTGGTCACATGTGCAGCGGGCGGGCTTAACCCCGACTTTTCCGCCGGCGATCTCATGCTGATTACCGACCACATCAACATGATGGGCGAGGACCCGCTCCGGGGGCCGAACGCCAAGGCCCTGGGCCCCCGGTTCCCGGCCATGGTCGGGGCGTATACCCCGGCGCTCAGAGAGCTCGCCGAGCAAGTGGCCAGCGAGGCTGGCTTCCAGCTCCGCAAGGGGGTGTACTCCCCCATTTCCGGCCCCTCGTACAATACAAGCAGCGAACTGCGCATGCTGCGCATGCTGGGCAGCGATGCCGTCGGCATGTCGACCGTGCCCGAGGTGGTGGTGGCGGCGCACATGGGCATGAAGGTGCTGGGCGTTGCCTGCATTACCGATATGGCCTTGCCGGATCACCCGGTGCAGCTGACCCATGAGCAGGTCATGGAGACGGCCGAGCGCACCAAGCCCCGGTTCCAGGGACTGATTACGGGCGTGCTGGAGAGCATGTAGGAAGTACGAACGGCCTCGGGTCTCCCGGTTGCGGGGGATCCGAGGCCGTTCTGTTAGCGTACGGACCCCCCGGGCAGTTGGGGCTCGCCGGGCGCTCCGGGATCGTCCAGCAGCTCTACCAGCCACTGGGTGGCCCGGATTTTGTGGTTGGCCTTCCAGAGCTCCTGCTCGAGGCGGCGGAGCTCCGCATGGGCAACGCGCAGCTGCTGCAGAAGCTCCTCGTAATGAATGGAGTCGCTGGGTGTGTCGAGCAGGCGGCGGGTAAGTATGCGGAACAGCTCGCTTTGGCAAGAGCGCTTGGGTTCGAGGTCGCGCACCGTGCGTATGGCCAGCAGGCGCAGCTCCACCTCCTCGGCGTAACCGCCGCTGGCAGGGGCGGGGCGAGCAGGTGCGGGCGGGGCCTCCCAGTTGGCTTCGAGCGCTTTGAGCGCCTTCTCTTTGAGGCTCTCGTTAGGTTCCGGCAGTGCGGCCATGCGGACATTCCCCCAGATTTACCCGGCCACGGGCCGGAGTTTCGCTGAACCATTAGTTCCCATTATATGGTTTTCGCCACAGGAAAACAAGGGAAATGAACCCTTATTCTTGAAGTACCTGCAGTAGGTAACGCGTGCGACGGAGCTCCTGCTGCACCCTGGACAGCTCCACCTGCAAGGCCGCCAGCCGCTGGCTCGCCTCCCCCGCCTCCCTCAGGAACTGCTGCTCGGATGCGGTCCCCGGCGCAGCGCCAGCCGCCCGTTGCTTCACATCGACCAGGTGCTCCTGGGCGTTCTCGACCATGGGGAGCAGCCGTCTGGCCTCAGCCAGAGCTCGCAGCCGCACTTCGACATCGCGTAGAACTGTGTACTCTTGCTCCACCAGCCATCACCACCAACAACGTCTCTCAATCGTTAAAACGGAAGGTATTATCATTTTGTTCGTGGAACATCTCTTGTAGATCAATTTTTCCATAGGAAACTGGGTAGGAGGTGCTAGATCCGTGGAGATCGGACAGAAGGTTCCCGATTTCACGCTGGCGGCGTCGACGGGGGAGAACGTGACGCTGAGCAGCGTCTGCGCAGCGAAGCGGGGCGTTGTTCTGACCACACACCCGCTGGCCTTCACCGGCGGCTGAGACATTCAGCTGAACGCCTTCAAGGCGTTGGTGCCTCAGTTTGAGGCCCTCGGTGTCCAGGTCCTGGGGATGTCTATTGACCACAAGTTTGCAGAGAAGGCTTACGCCGAGAAGCTCCAGCTCAACTTCCCGCTGCTGGCCGACCCCAACCGGGAGGTCAGCTCGCAGTTGGGCACACTCCTCCCCGAGGTGGCTGGCGTCAAGAACGTCAACATGCGGGCAGTGCTGGTCATTGACTCCGGCATGACGCTCCGCTGGCGGTTCGGTGAGAGCGCTGCCCTGCAGCCCAACGTCGGCGAAGTCCTGGAGCAGGTCAAGTCGATCCTGTAGTGCGGACCCGTGAACACGACGACGGCCTACTACCTTTCGCAGGTAGTAGGCCGTTCTCGTGTGGGCGCTCGGGCCCGGGGTTACTCCTCGCCGGAGCCCGAGCTGTACCCCGAGCCGGAGCCGGTCGACGAACCCGAGTAGGAACCCGAGTAGGAACCCGAGTACGACGAGCCCGAGTCCGAGCTGGAGCTCGAGTCAGAGCTCTCCCCGTCCAGATCCCCCAGCACATCCTCTTCAAGATCGTACGCCCGCACCCAGAGCCGGGCCAGGGCGCTGATCTCGACCGAAACTTCGGCCTCGAGCTGCAGCGTAACCTTGCCGTCGCACACATTGACGCCGACGGCGCGGGCGTTGCCGAGCAAGCAGGCCCTCATGTCGCGGTCGCCGAGCACCTTGCCCACGGTGCAGACATCGATCACCTCGGCATTCCGGCATGTGCACCGGAGGACCTTGGTGTTCTTTGAGCTGCTGCACCATAGATCGCAGTCAACGATCAGGTCGACCATCGGACGACCGTCTTCATCCTTTACGGCCACCGTGGAGTTTGTAACGTGGACGCCAAGTACACCCGTGACGCCCTCGGCCGGTACCGTATGGCCCCAGCACACACGGCGCTCGGCCCGACCAACGACCGATTTGGTCATGATCTCTTGGAGCCGGCTATCCGACACAGAGCTTCCTCCTCCAGGGAGTTGCGGCTTGCAGACTTATGTGAGTCTCGCAATTCCTCCACCACAGCGTATGCGACAGCGATTGCTTATGTCGCCGCTGTAGGGGCCGCACTCGCCGATTTTTTTCGATCCGCCAGATACCTTGCATACTGCACGGGCCGCAGGTGAGCGAGGTCAAAGAGGTCCCACCGGCCCAGATGCGCAAAGATTGCGCGGCCCGGCTGGAAGTTTTGCTCAATAAACCAGGCCTGCCCGCCGGCATCGATTCCAAAGTCGAGGCCCAGTTCACCCAGCGGCCCGACATGCCCGTCGAGCTGGGCAGCCGCAAGGTGTGCCAGCCGCTCCAGCGTAACGACAAGCTCCTGCCGATGCTGCTCGTCACCCGGGATGGCCGTCCGGAGGACATCCACCACGGGCACGCCCGTGCCCCCCGTGTGCAGGTTGGCTGTGAACCGCCCCGCTGCGGCCACCCGTGCGCCCATTCCGGTGATCTGCCAGGCCCCTGTGCCATCCTTCTGAATCAGAACACGCACGTCGGCAGGGCGCCCCGCCGCCACATTCAGGTTCAGGCCCTGCTGCACCAGGTACTGGTGTGGCTCCACCTGACGCGTCAGCCACCGGTCCATCTGCTCGGTGGTGGCATAGACCTCGCGCAGCCGTCCGGTCTCCCGGGAGACATAGCCGAGCCGGAAGCACCCCATGCCGCCGCGCGAGACCCGGATGATGCCCCGGCCGATCGATCCGCCCGCAGGTTTGAGGTAGACCAGCGGGTGGCGGGCCAGCATTTGCTCGATGCTCTCAGCACGTTGTGCAACCGCCGTTTCCGGCAGATGGGCGCCCAGGCCGGGCACAGTTGCCAGCAGGCAGTACGCCTGCCATTTGTCCAGCCATCCCCGGTTGAGCGCCTCGGCGCCACGGCGTACGAAGGGTTTGAGGTGAACACCCCGCGGCCTGCAGAAGCACCGGTCCCAGATCACGGTTGGCAGCGGACTGTCCTGAAAGATCCACCCATCGGTCTCCCCGTCAAATAGAGCAGCCATGAGCCGCCCTGTCTTGTTGTCCAGATCCTCGGGACCAAAGGCTGAAACGGTCACACCCTCGTCGCGTGCCAGGCGTGCCACCCGCTCGGCAAAGGGGGTGAGCGGACCGAAGGGGCCGGAGCGACCCGGCATGCGCCGGAGCAGGACCCCCAGGTGCACCTCAGTCACCGTCGCCACCCCCGGCCATAATCCACTCCGCCTGGCGGCCGAGGCCCTCGGCAAGGCTGGTTTGCGGTCGGAAGGCGATCTGCTGCTCCATGCGGGTGGTGTCGGCCTGCGTCAGGGCCATGTCACCGGGCGCCGGCGGCAGGTGTACGGTGCGGAGCTGCTTGCCTGTGATCTCTGTAATGAGGTCCAGCGCCTCCCGGATTGGCACCCGGCTCCCGCCGCCCACGTTCATGGGCATGCCCGCCACCTGTCCGACCGCAGCGCGGATGGTGGCCTCGACAGCGTCAGCGACGTACGTGAAATCACGCACCTGGTCCCCGGCGCCGTAGATTTGGACCGGGGCGCCGTCCCGGGCAGCCCTCAGCCACCGGGTGAAGGCCATGTCCGGCCGCTGACCGGGCCCGTAGACGGTGAAGTACCGTAAGGCGACCCACGGGATACCCGCCGTGCGTCCGTACAGGTCACAAACCGACTCCGCCGCCAGTTTGGTTACCCCGTACGGGGAGACCGGCTGGGTCGGGCCCTCCTCCCGGGCCGGCATGGGGGCCTGCCCGTAGACCGAGGAGGTCGATGCCAGCACAAACTTGTGTAGGTTCACGCCGCGCAGGGCCTCCAACAGGCGCTGCGTGGTCTCAACGTTGCCGCGGGCGTAGGCCGGAAACTGGGCCCAACTATCCCGCACCCCTGGCTGGCCGGCCAGGTGGATCACGGTCTGGGCGCCGTCGACCACCTGGGCCAGATCCGCCTCAAGCAGGTCCAGCCGCAGGTCCGCGCCGGGGCGCCGGTCCACGCCGACCACCCGATGCCCCTCCTCCCGGAGCCGTTGGACCAAATGCTTGCCGATAAAGCCGGCGGCGCCGGTTACGAGGAAGCGCACCGCTTGAACACCTCCTGCAGTTCCCTGGCTACCCGTTCAAAGGTATAGCGCTCCTCGGCCAACTCCCGCCCCCGGCGCCCCATCCGTTCCCGGAGGCCCCGGTCTTCCAGCAGCCGGCAGATCTGCTCGGCAAACGCTGCCGGATCGTCGTAGGGGGCTGCGAGCAGGCCGTTCTCTTCGGGGAGCATGACCTCAGCGTTGCCCCCGCGGTCAGTCGTGACGATCGGAAGGCCGGCCGCCATCGCCTCGAAGTGGACCCGGGCCAACGGCTCCGGCCACTGCGAGGCATTAATGAAGATGTCCCCGGCAAGGTAGATCTCCGGCATGACGGCGGGCGGCACAAAGCCTGTGAAGCGGACGGCATCGCCCAGGTTCAGCGCCAAGAGGTGCAGCGCGGTGGCATAGTCATCCACCTCATTGGTCCCGTACCACTTGGAGCCAACCACAAGCAGCCGTGCGTCCGGGTGCCTGGCCAGGACCAACGGCATGGCCGCAAGCACCACGTGGTTTCCCTTCTTGGGGCTTAGCCTGCTGACGTGCAGCAGCAAGGGGCGCCCGAGCATGCCGAGCCGCCGCCGCATCTGCTGGCGGCGGGCCCTCGCCGTCCAGATGGGCCGATAGCGCTCCGGATCGACGCCGGAGCGAATGGTGATCAGCTTGTCGGCGTACCCGGGGTGCAATCGGTCGATCGTACGGGCCACGTAATCGCTGATGGTGACCACCGCATCCACCCGCTGCAGGACCGTTCTCGCCGTCTCCAACGGGAGGCGGTCGTAAGCGAACATGTCGTTGTGCATCGACAGCACGAGGCTGGCGCCCTGTGTCACGCCGGCCAGGTCTGGGACAAAGGCCGGACGGTTGAAGATCTCCACCAGATCGAAGCGTTCGCCCGCCAGGAACTCCCTCACGCTGCGGCAGTAGTCCGGCGGGCTCCGTCCCGGATCGACCCGCACGTACCTGACCCCCTGCCGCTCTTCCCGCACCGGCAGGGCAAGGTCCTGCCGGCATACGACGGTCACCTCGTGCTCCTGCCGCAGGAACGGAAGCACCCCGTCGATGTACTGCTGGATCGCGCCTCCCTTCACCGCTGGTACGGGCAGCTTCTCCGTGCAGACCAGACAGATGCGCATGGCTACCTCCGGTCAGGGGGAATCTGAAGCCGTCCGTCGTCCCCCACCAAAATGGTAAAGGTGCGTCCCGCCTTCACCTCCACCACCGCTCCACGGCCGAGCAGGCAGTCTTCCAGATGAAAGGGGATGCCGGCCAGCCGGCAGTCGGGCAGCAGGATGGAGTTCTCCACCGAGGTGCCCTGGATGCGGGCGCCCTCGCCCACCGAGGTGTAAGGCCCGATGTAGGCGTCCTGGATTTGGGAGCCGGACCCGATCAGCAGCGGACCGCGCAGCCTGACGTTCTGCAGGACAACACCCGGTGCGATGACCACCCGGCCCTGGATCTGGACCTGGTCAAGTGTCACGTCCGGGGCGACATTGGTCGACATCGCATCGAGGAGGTGGCTGTTGGCCAGGAGCATGCCCTCGGGTGTTCCCATGTCCTGCCACCAGCCGCTCATGCGGTGCACCTCCACGGCGTGGCCGTGTTCCAGCAGCGCCGCTATGGCGTCGGTGATCTCGTACTCGCCCCGGGCGGATGGCTCCAGCCCCTCGATCATCTGCAGGATGGAGGGCCGAAAGAGATAGAGTCCTGCGATCGCCAGATTGCTCGCCGGCTGAGCGGGCTTCTCCACCACCCGCGTGACACGGCCCCCTTCGACCTCGGCGACTCCGAATGCCTGCGGGTTCGGCACCTCCCGAACGGCGATCACCGCCTCGGGCCTGTCGCGGTGAAACCGCTCCAGTGCGGGGGACAGATCCTCCTGCGTCAGGTTGTCGCCCAGGTACAAGAGGAAGGGATCGGAACCCAGGAACCGCCGGGCGGTTTGCACGGCGTGAGCGATGCCCCGGGGGCGGCGCTGGACAATGTAGGTCAGGTGCTGCCCCTCCAGCGCCACGGGCAGGCGTTTCAACTCTGCCTGTTCGGGGGAGATGACGATACCGATCTCGGAGAATCCCTGTACCTTCAAGTAGGCCAGAATGTGCGCCAGTACGGGCTTACCAGCCACCGGCAAGGCGGCCTTGGCCCGAGTGTGCGTCAACGGACGCAGGCGTGTGCCCCGCCCGGCGCACAACACCAGGGCCTTCACTGAACTGCACCTGGCCACGAAGTGCTTGGAGCCACGGCGCTCACCGCCCGTGTAGGAATGCCTGCTCCCACGGTATTCAGCAGGCGGTCAAAAGGTTTGCCGGGAGTTGCGCGAACAGGCCCTTCGGCAGAGCCGAAGGGCCTGTTGGAGCGGGATTTCTAGGTCGGGTCTGGACCGCGCTCGGGGTCGTCGGGATGATGGGCTTTGTCCCAGTCACCTTCGTTGCCGCCTGTCGCATAGGAGAGTTTGGCTGCCTCCATGGCCCAGTGGGCGCCGGGCTCCATGTCGAACTCGGCTGCCTGCGAGGCGTTGACGGCGTCCGCGGGGTGGGGGTCTTGGTGCGCTCTGGCCCTGAGCATGCCGCGGTACTTCGGATTGACGCGCTGAAGATCGCTCATGTTGATCCCTCCGGGGTTAGGGTTCCCAACTGCCGGTCGGATAGGTCTGTATCTGCGGAGGCTGACACCTTATGACAACCAGATCGCATACACCAAAGGAGGGAAGTGGCTTGGCGCCAACGCAACCACGTAGCGAGGGAAGGGCTACGTAACAGCGTCTGGCGCGGAGGTGATTACTTGGAGATCGCCGTTGCCGGGGCCGGTTATGTTGGGTTGACATCTGCAGCTTGTTTCTGTGAAATGGGACACCGGGTCCGCCTGGTGGAGATCAACCCCGACCGGCTTGACCTGCTCCGAAGAGGCGAAAGTCCGATCTTTGAGCCGGGGCTGCCGGAGCTGCTCCGCAAGCACCTGGGCAGCCTGCTGACCGTCACTGACCAACTTGGCGACGCCCTGGAGGGCGCCCGAGCCTTGTTCGTTTGCGTTGGCACGCCCCCCCGCCCCGACGGAGCGCCGGACCTGGGAGCGCTCAAACGGCTGCTGCAAGACCTGCGGCAGGTGCAGGCGCTGGCGGAGACGATCGTGGTGCTCAAGAGCACAGTTCCGCCGGGCACGTGCCGCATGGCTTCCGAACTGCTGAACGGCAGGACCTCGGTGGTCTCCAACCCGGAGTTTCTCCGGGAGGGAACCGCCATTCGTGACTTTTTCCATCCAGACCGAATCGTCGTGGGCGGCCCCGATGCCGGAGCCAACCTGGCTGTCGCGGGACTGTACCGCGGCATCGACGCGCCCCTGCTGTTCACCGGCTGGGAGGAGTCCGAGCTGGTGAAATACGCCACCAACGCCTTCCTTGCATTGAAGATCAGCTTCGCCAACGAGATCGCGGCCCTTTGCGACGAGCTCGGCACGGAGGCGCCGGAGGTGCTGCAGGGGCTGGGGCTCGACCACCGCGTCGGGCCGCATTTCCTCAAGCCGGGACCGGGCTACGGTGGCTCCTGCCTGCCCAAGGATATCAAGGGGCTGATGTGGAAGGCCAAGAAGGAAGGGGTCCGACTGGACCTCCTCCCCGCCGCCGAGCGGGTCAATGCCAGGCAGCGCCACCGGCTGCTGGCGAAGCTGATCACGCTCGTGGGCAGCCTGACCGGCAAGACGGTGGCGGTGTGGGGGCTGGCCTTCAAGGCGGGAACGGACGACCTGCGCGGCGCCGCTTCGCTGGAAATCGTCCCGCGCTTGCTCATGCAGGGCGCCCGGGTGCAAGCTTACGACCCGGCAGCCATGCCCGGCTTTGCCCGGGAGTTTGCAGCGGACCTGTGGCCGGGGCTCTCCCTGGCCGGAAGCGCCCTGGAAGCCCTGGACGGGGCCGATGCCCTGCTGATTCTCACGGAGTGGGAGCAGTTCCGCAAGACCCAGCCGGCTGAGATCGCTGCCCGTCTACGGGGCAATGTGCTCGTAGATGGCCGGAACCTGCTCGAACCGGAGGAGTGTATTCGTTCAGGCCTCACATACAGCGGTGTGGGCCGCGGACGGATGAAATAGAGGTGAGGGCCACCCGGTACTGATGTACCAAGGGTGGCCCTCACCACTTTTACGTATAGGATTGGGGCGCTTTTAGCTTTAGCGTGCCTTCCGGACGATGGTCTGACCGTTCTCCAGGACCGCCACCAGGGCGTTAACGCTCTGGAAAACGGCCTGCACGGGGGCGGTGCCCACCTCGGCGCTAAACCAGGCGGGGACATCCTCCGCTGCAGGCTCCCATACAGGCGCGCCTTCCGACATGCGGCTGCGGATCTTGGTGGTCAGCTCAGCCGCGACCTCGGTGGCGGCCAGCACGAGACTCATGACACATACCTCCCGGTTACACATGATTTTGTAGCACACAATTACGGAGTTTAGCGCAGGTTGGTGGTGGGAGCAAGGGCTTAAGCGCAAATTATCAAGTGCATTCAAAAAACGAATATGTTTCAGTGAGAGCATTAGCGATGTGGATGCTTGGAAGGGCGGGCACCCTCCTGCGCCGAAAACTGCTCGCTGCGCACGCCCTGGGTTACGGCGCCGTGCCCATGACCGGGCCGGTGGTTGCCATTCCCGAGGCGCTGGGGCGGTTGGCCAGGGTGCCCGCCGGTTTCACGCCTGACCTGGTCGTGGCCCTGGGGCGCCCTGCGGAGTCAACGGCTCCGTCGACACCCCGCAAGGAGTTGTCGGCGATCAGCACCTGGATCGAAGAGGAGCCATAGAAGAGGAGCCTCGTCCGACCGCTGGACGGGGCTCCTCCTGTCTGAATGTGGACCGCCGTGGGCAGACTCCTGGGTGGAGGTGTCCCCACGTGCAGAAGAAGATCAAGCTCAGCATCGCCGCTGTGGCGGCAGCCGCAGGGGCCGCCCTGGTCGGGTGGCTGGCTATGGGCTCCACGGCCCATCGGCCGGAGGAAACGCCGGCCTCAGCGCAGACCGGGACCACGGTGGTGTCCGAGCCCCTGCCCACCCGACCGTCACAGGCCCTGGTTCAGATGGTGGAGGCCGCGGCCCTGGGCCAAGCCTCGCCCTTCTTGAAGGAGTTGGCCGGGCAGCTCCCTGCCGGGGCAGTGCTCGTGGCCGGGGCAGACGAGGTCGATGCCGGCGCCGAAGCGGGTCATACCGTCCCCGTAAGCGTGTGGGTGAGCGGCCCCGAGCGGGTTGCGGGGCTTGTCGGAACCGCCCGGTTCGAGGCCGCTGGCGGTGGATTTCGGGTCCGGGAGCTCGACCTGAAACTGATTCCGCTCAAGGTGGAAAGCTGGGGGCAGGCCCACACGGCAGCCCGGCGGCTCGCCGCCGGCGCCCGCCGCGGCGACTCGCCGTTCTACGGACGGTTCCGCTTTACCGACGGCGCCCGCCTCTTGGCAGTGGATGCGCTGAGCGGCGCCGTGGAGGAAGAGTAGCCCTACCTGCTTGCCGAATCGGTCCGGCTGATGCGCCAGAGCACGCCCGTGTCGGGCACATGGTAGGGACCTTTTCGAGTGACGGCCATGTGGCCCCAGTCCAGGACGTACATCTCGCCCGCAGGGCCGAAGCGCACGGCCACCGGGCGCTCGAAGCCGCCGGCGCCCTTAGTTAGCGAGGTGGGGCCGGGGCGCCGGTTCGTGGCAAAGACCTCCTGGCGGCGGGAGTTCAAGTCAAGCCGCACCACCTTGAATCCGTTATACGCCGGCTCCTGGGTCGTCGCGGGAAAACCGCTGCCCCAGAGTGCAATGAAGGCCTGGCCGCCGAAGCCAAAGCGGCCCGGCGCAAAATCGAAGCCGCCCACGCCCATGTGGTCGCCCAGGGCTGCGAAGGCCTTTTCCGGGCGAGCAGGCGCCTTCGCCAGGAGCGGTGCCAACTTCTTGCCTTGGTGGGTCACCGGTGCCCCATTCCAGTAGTCGGGCCACCCGTACCAGGCGCCGGGCCGAATCTGGTGGAAGAGGTCGGGTCCGTCCATGGGGCGGCTGCCGCGGTCGTCCGGGCCGTCGTCGGTGACATAGAGTAGGCCGTCCGGCCCGAAGCGGAGGTCGAAGGGATTGCGCAGTCCCCAGGCGACCAGTTCCAGCCCCGAGCCGTCGGGGTTAAACCGCATAATGGAGCCGTTGCAGGGAAGCTCCCCCTTGACCACCTGGTTCGGAACGCCCTTGGTGCCAAAGGGGGAATAGGCCCCGGTGCTGACTCGCATCATGGGGATGACGCTGCGCGGGTCTGCGGTCTGCACACTGACGCCCCGCAGGGTCATGTCCTGACACGGGATGTCCCGCGGCGCCGGAAAGTAGCGTCCCCACAGCACCCAGTTGTCCAGGCCCACAATGCCGCTGTTGGTGACCGTGCCTTGTGACAGGTAGAGCTTCTTGTCCGGGCCAACCACCAGGTTGTTGTTCTTGTGGTCGCCCAGGCTGGGCAGACCTGAGAGGATGTCCTGCCGGCCCCCTCGTCCGAGCGCCGTCACGGTGCCGTTGTGCGAGACGTAAAGCGTGCCGTCCCGGTCGTGGACGAATCCGGCCAGGGGCGGAAGAAATCCTCCGGCGACCACGGTCAGTGTTCCGTCCCGTTCGAGCCGGAGCACCCGTCCCGGGGTGGCCCCCTCCACCCCCGCGGTTGAGGCGTAAGCCCCACCGTATCCGGACTCCCCAATGTAGATGGAGCCGTCGGCCATAATCTCCAGGGCTGACGGGGCGTTCAGTCCGGTCGCAAGCACCTCTACGCGGTACCCTGCCGGCACAGCAATGGCACGGGGGTCCGGTCGCCGAGGGGCGTACTGCCGGTCTGACCTGATCAGCCACCCCTTCCACATCGCACCCCAAAGCAATAGGAACCCCACAAGAATGAGGACGGTAAAGCGGGCAATCCGGGCCAGCCAAGGCGGAAAAACGGGCACTCCTGCTCACCTCATGACAAGCTGTTGTGCCACACCTTACGCCTCTGTCCACATGTGTAGAAGTACATGCAGTCGCCGCATGCAATTCTTTCCAAAAACGTAGTAAGGGGCCGATTCCCATTAGGAGTCGGCCCTTCCTTTATTTGTTGCGCGCATGTTTGACTACGTATAAACTGATAGGTAGGTATTTTTTCGAGGGCGTTGTATTTGGTATCGGTATTAGTGGTTTAACCTACGTGCCAACGGTTCGATCTCATTACTGACCCCCGTCGGTGCAAGCGTCAGCCGCTTGGCCCAGGGTTTGCCGGCCTCTTCGTCCGCACGGACCATCGCCACGAAGGCTTCCACCAGCTCCGGATCGAACTGGACGCCCGCACACCGCTCCAATTCCTTCAGGGCAAGGGCAGAGGTGAGCGGCTCCCGATAGGGCCGAGGCGTGGTCATGGTATCGTAGGCGTCCGCGATCCCGATCATGCGTGACATGAGCGGAATGGCGTTGCCAGAGAGACCTGCGGGATATCCCTTTCCGTTCCACCATTCATGGTGATGACGCACCGCGTCGCACACAGCTGCCAGGCAGCCTGCGAGCGAGACGATCTCCGCACCACACACCGCATGCCCAGTCATAACCTTGACCTCGTAATCGGTCAAGCGACCGGGCTTGGTCAATACATCATCCGTAATCGCAACCTTGCCGATGTCATGCAGAAGTCCCGCCACGCGGGCCAGACGGACCCTGCTGGGCGGCAGCCCAAGATGCGCGGCGAGGCGCTCGGTGTAATTCCCAACCTGGCACAGGTGCTCGTAGGTCGGCCGGTGTTTGGCCGCCATCATCACCAACAGGGCGCGCACGACCTCTCCTGAGGCTGCGGACTCAGGAATCTCTTCCTGCTGCACCCAAAAGCTTTCCAGCGCCATGTGAGATTCCCCCCTGTGCTGCGACGTGGCTAGGTCTGATGGCTGTTAGTTAAGGCTGAGCGCAGCCGATAACGCACGGACCGTAGTCGGCGCTGGCCACAGTAGGAAGGAGCAGCAGAGAAGCAGCGATGATAACGACGGCAAGACGGCGCATGTTATGTTTTCCCCCAATAAATCTAACCCCGAAGTGGGTCAGGCGTTGTTTACATTTGCATCATACATGCCGGCATGTTACCGTCTCGTTACCGAAAAGGAGGTCCGTTAACCTTTGGAGACACCACTCTTTCTGGTAACAAAGCTATCGCGCCCCAGGACCTCCCGGTGGCATTTGCCGAGACCGCACCTTACCAAACTTCTTCGAGATGGTCTTTCACGTCGGCTCACCGCGTTGATTGCCGCTGCCGGCCACGGCAAGACCTGTACGCTGGCCCATTTCCTCTCCGAATCGTCTGTCCCATACTTATGGCTACAGCTTGATCCAGGCGACAGTGATGTAAGGACTCTCTTGATGTACCTCTCTCAGGGCATCAAAAGAGACTTGGGAGGTGGCTCCCGATCACTTCAGGCACTAGAAAATGAAAGGCCCACGGCTGAGTTCATGCATTTACTGGTGGAGGATCTAAGCGTATGCCCTGGTGATGTGGCCGTTGTACTGGATGACTTTCATCTGATTGAGCGCGAGTCACCTGCGGTACAACTCGTCTCAAGCCTGATGCAGTACTGCGGTGAGCACGTTCATTTTTACGTGTGCTCTCGCACACCACTTCCCTTCTCAACAGCCAGAATGAAGGTGATTCAAGAGGCGGTAGATCTCACGGAAGACGATCTCCGCTTCACCCCTGGTGAGGTCCGCACGTTTATGCAAGAGATGGGCGGCATCTCCTTGGATGACCTTCAGCTAGAGCAGATTTGCCACCTCACTGAGGGCTGGTCGGCCGCACTGGTCTTGCTGGCATCAGGGCTAAAACGCCGAGGAACTGTTGAGAGCTTACTCGGAGGGGCCCTTCCTTCGGATCTATTCACGTATCTGGCTGATGAACTACTCCAAAGCCTGTCTCTAGACACGCAACGTTTTATGGAGGAAAGTTCAATACTCGATGCGTGCTCACCACTTAGCTGTGATGCCATATTGGATCGCAGGGATTCTTCGCTTGTCCTAAGCCATTTGCTGAACTCAAACATTCTGCTGACTCAACTTGGCCCGGACTCCTTCCGTTACCACCACTTGTTACAGCGATTCCTGCAGGAACGGCTCCGCTCACGAGACTCCGGCCTGACCTACCGCGAACTCCATAAAAAAGCCGGCGACTGGCACCTGTTGAAGGACCTGCCGGAAGAGGCGGTCCGATACTATCTTCGCGGTGAATGGCTAGATGAGGCAGCAGGACTAGTGGAGCAGTTGGCACCTGTGTGGTTGCGAACGAACAAGCTTGAGCGCCTACGTGGCCTATTGTCCTATTTGCCGACCGAGACCAAAGAACGGTACCCATGGATCTCGTTGTGCGAAGCCCGTCATGCGATGAATTCCGGAAACAGGGACAACGCCATGGGCATGGGCAGGCTCGCTCTGCGATCGTTTCAGGAACGAGGGGATTCCCGCGGCACGGTGCAGGCGCTAACGCTCATCGGTGAGATTCACTTCCTGCACCAACAGTACGATGAAGCCGTCCAGGCCTATAATGAAGCCTCTTTGGCCCTACGGCCAGACCTCAGGCACGAGGAGGGCGTCCTCCTTGTGCGCCGGGCAATGTTGGGGTACACCACCAACGGGGCGAGCGAGGCAGTTGAACAGGACCTGAGAAATGCGTTGGCCCTCTGTGTCGAGGTAGGAGACCTCGCTGGCGAAGCCCAGGTGTCTGATCTGCTCGGGGTGGTGAGGGCCCACCTGGGAGATCACACTTCGGCCGTTCGCTTGATGGAGCGCGGCGTAGAGATTCACTTGGCTCAAGGGGAACAGTTGTACGAAGTCGGTGTGAATCTGGCTTGGATGTACAACCAGGTGGGCCGATTCCGTGATGCAGTACGAATCTGTGAACCGATGTTGTCGTCATCCAGCCGCAAAGTCAGGCGCGGCTATGCCGCGGGATACCTCCTGTACGCCTATACCCGGCTCGGCGAGTTCACCAAAGCCGCTGCCCTGGCTTCCACGGCAAACGCTTTGGCCGAAGAGCTCGGGAACAAGGAAATGAAGGGAGCGCTGGCTGGCGAGTTGTCAGCCCTTTACCGGCTCTCCGGACAGTGTCAAGCGTCCGTTCAGTACGCTAATGAAGCTATGCAGTGGGTAAAACAGACGGACCGTGCTAATGTCCATGCCAAACCCATCACTGAAACGGTCCTCCTTCACCTCTTCCACACGGGCAACGCTGCCTCGGCAGCAAGACTGGCCGAGAGGGCCCTGGCAAAACTCAGTTCAAATCAGAGCCATTTGTATGACAGGATGGTCCTGACTCTCACCCTTGCCATCGCTGAGTTCCGCCAGTCCCGCACCGAGTCGCGGCCGGAAGCGGTGGCCCTGCTGCAGGAGGCCCTCGGCGAGTGCAACGTGCGTGGCTACGAGTTTTTCGCCCTGCACGAGTGGCAGCTGGCGATGGCTGTGGTCATCTACGGCCTGGCCTACGGGGTCAAGACCGACCTCTGCCTCGACCTGATCCGCCTGATGTCCGAGCGCCTGCCGGCCAACGTGCTGCAAAACGGCATCACCCTGATGGAGACCGAGGCCCGGCTGGTGCCGGCCGCCTGGCAGGCCCTGCCCGATGAGCAGGCGCGGGAACTCTTCTCCCAACTCCTCACCCCCGGCGACCGCCGCCGGGTCGTCAGCCTGGCCACCGGTCCCGCTCCGGTCCGCATCCAGTGCCTGGGTCCGCTGGCCGTGACCGTTGGCACCGAGCCGGTTGACGTCAAGGCGCTGAAGAAGCGCAAGGCCGGCAACCTGCTGGTCCTGCTGGTCTCCCAGGACGGGCCGGCGCCCCGGGACCTGATCGTGGACAGGCTCTGGCCCGACCTGGACGCCGAGGCCGCCGACACAAGCCTGCGCGTCACCCTTCATCACCTACGGCGCCTGCTGGAACCGCACCTGGGCGGCCGCAGCAAGTCGCGGTACATCCAGGCTGAGGGCGGGCTGATCTGGTTTAGCCGGCAGCCCGAGGTCCAGATCGACCTCGACCAGTTCCGGGAGGCCCTGGCCAACGCCGAGGAGGCGGCCGGATCGGAGGCCGCCGCCCACTACGAGTCGGCGTGCAAGGCCTACCGGGGCGATTTCTGTGCCGACGACCCCTACAGCCCGGTGCTTGAAGAGCTGCGCTCCACCCTGCGCGACCAATACTCCCGGGCCGTCGACTGGCTGGGCGAGTACTACTGGCAGGAGGCGCAGGACCCCGCCAAGGCGATCCTGGCCTACAAGCAGCGGCTGGCAGTAGACCCGACCCACGAGCCGGCACACCAGGCCTTGATTCGCATCTACCTGGAGAACGGCCAGGTGGCTGCAGCCCGCCAGCAGTACTCCGCCTGCCGTGAAGCGCTGCAGACTGGGCTGGGCGTCACCCCTTCCCGGGCCACCGAGTCGCTCCTTCAGCTCGCCCTCTCCATGGAGAGCGAATCGGTCGCTGCGGCCGACACGGTCCAAAAGCGGGCATCCCGCCGAAAGTAGCTCGAAACCCAAACAGCCCTGCCCCAACGTTATCGGGGCAGGGCTGCTTTTTTGCAAGGCCGTTTTGAGTGCGGACCATACAATGGTCTGCGTGTTGATCAGTTTCTGTCAGCCGATAAGATCGTCTGGCGTTGCGAATAAGCTTCATGTATCATAGATATCGTTTTTAATACAGGAGGGTGTAAACGAAATGGACTCGCTGACGCATCTTCTGGTAGGCCACGCCATGGGCGCGGTAGCGAGCAGCATCGCTCCGCCCGCAGGCGCCGCGGTCTACTGGGCATCATTGATTGGTAATTCGCTTCCCGATATTGATGTTCCCCTCAGCCTGCTGCTGCGCCGTGACATCAAAATGCATCGGACCGTGACGCACACGCTTCCCGGGGTCGTGGTCCTGGCGCTGGTTACCGCCGCCGGACTGCGGCTGGCCTACCCCGAGGCCCCCTTCAGCCTCGTCTTCGCATGGGCGCTGCTGGGCAACCTGGTGCACCTGGGCATGGACTGCCTCAACCTGTTCGGCGCCAGGCCGTTCTGGCCGTTCAACGGCCGGTCGGTGGACATCGGCGTGCTGCATATCCTCGATCCGTTCCTGGTGGTCACACTGGGCGCCCCCACGCTGGCTGTCGCCCTCGGCGTAACCTCCAAGACGCTCCTGGCGCTCTCCTTCTTCGTGATCCCGCTGTACGTAGTCTACCGGCTGGCAGTGGCCCGGCGCCTGTTCTACGGGCTGAAGGGCGAAGATCCGGTAAAGGTCCGCGTGGTTCCCTGGTTCGCCGGCTGGCGATTCATCAAGGAGACGGGGACCACGATTGAGTTTGGCTACTGGCGCAAGGGCCGGCGCCAGATCATCAACACCTTCGAGAAGGTCGACTCGCCGCTGGTCCGGGCCTCCATGCAAGATCCGCAGGTCGCCTCGTTCCTCCAGACCGCCGAGTACCCGTATGCCCTGGTCGAAGAGGATCAGGAGGGCCATGCGGTAGTCTGGGCCGATGTACTGCGGCAGATGCGGGCGGATTTCCGTCCACTCCGCGTCCGGGTCGACTGATATGGCACACAAAGTGGGCGCCCTTTCCGCTGAGGAAGGGCGCCCTTTTTTATGTCTGTGCGCTTTGCGCTACCGCCTGCCGGTAGGGCTCCACACCGAGCCGCTGGACATTCCTCCACAGCCGCTCCTTGCCCCTGGCGTTCTGCCGGTAGCAGACAAGGAGCGCAGAGACCGCGGCCACCAGGTTACTCGAGGTGATTCCCTCGGCCACGCGCAGACCGAAGAGCGGATTGAGGCTTCCAGGCTTACCGCCGACGTACAGGTCGTACCGATCGCCGTCCATGCGGACCACGCCAACGTCGCGGACGATTGCCTCGCCGCAGTTGTTAGCGCATCCGCTGAATCCGATTCGCACCGGAAACGGCACATTGGCCCCAGCCACCAGGCTGTCCAGCCGCTGGGCATCCGGGAGCCCGTCCACCCGCTCCCCCATGCAGAAGGTGCAGGTATGCAGGTTCTTGACCACCGGCCCGACCGGATAGATGCCGAGCCCAGCGGAGCGAAGGCGTTCGTGCTGTTCGGCCAGGTTCTCGCCGCGGGTATGGACGATCAACTGCATGAAACTGTTCAGCTCAATGCGCCCCTCGGCGCCGGCCACCTCGCCGATCAACTGAAGCTGCTCCGGCGAGAAGAAGACCGATCCCACCCCGGGGGTGACTGCGTAGCGGCAGACCTGCTCTTCCATGCTAGGCGATCGAGATGACCTCGTAGCCCTCGTCGTCGATAGCTTCCTTGATTTTCTCGACGTTGAGGCTACCCTGGTACTCCACTTCCGCCTTGCCAATCTCCACAGTCAGTACGTTGATGCCGGGCACGCCGGCAAGGGCCTTCTTAACGCCCATTACGCAGTGGCCTCAGGACATGCCGCGAATCGCGATGGTAGACTTCGCCATGCTTGATCGCTCCTTTGGGGTTGGGTACCCATAGGGGGTACCCGTTTCTATTTTCTATCGTAGTATCTGCTCTGCCACCAGTCAAGTACCCAAAGATGAACCCCGGCCCCACTCGATGGGTGGGGCCGGGGTCCCGCCTTTCTCCTAGTGGTGGTTCATCAGCCAACGAGCGTACTTTGTCAGGTAGTCAGCGGCGGCGTTGGTGATGTGCTTGCCACGCTGGGCGGCCACCTCAGAGAGGAAGGCGCCCAGTATGTTGTTTTCTGCGTTGTGGTTGCCCTTGTCATGGGCGCTGAGGGCCGCCCGCAGCTTCTGGTCCAGGCTCTTGACGGTGCCCTCGTTGTCGATCCAGCCCATTGCGTAGAAATGGTGCTTGACCGCCTCCAGGCTGTCGTAGGTCACCATGACCTCAAAGCTGACCGTGACCGTGGTGCTGTTGCCCGCCAGATCGGTGGCGGTGACGGTGAGCGTGTGGGCGCCGAGGGACAGCGTAAGCGCATCCACCATCTGACCGTTGGCCACGGGTGCACCGTCGAGCATCGCCGTCGAGCTTGCCACGCCGGACATAGCGTCAGCGGCGCTCCAGGCGATGGCGATCATCTGGTCCGGGGAGTAGTTCGCCGCCATGGGTGACGTCACGCTGAGCATCGGTGCGGTCGAGTCGATACGGAAGGTGGCGTGGCTGACGGCCGACTGATTGCCGGCCTGGTCCGCCGCCCGGAAGGCCACATCGTACAGACCGTCGGCATCCATGTCACCCGGTCCGACGTAGGCCTGCCATGCGCCGCCGTTGACGCTGTACTCGATGGCGGCGACGCCCGAGGTGGCATCGGAGGCGGTGAGGGCCACCTGGACGGCGCCGGTGTACCAGCCATTGGAGCCGGAGGGCGCCGCCGGGGAGAGGGTCGCCGCCACGTCAGGCGGCATGGTGTCGACCTTGAAGCTGACGACCTGCTCGCTCTCACTGTTACCGGCGTGATCCACCGAGTGGGCCTGGACCGTGTGGTTCCCGTCGACGCCGACCGTGAAGGCTGTTCCGGCCGCCCCGCCGTCGAGCAAGACCGAGGTGTAGTCTACCCCGGAGCCGCCCGGGTTATCGTCCGCTGTGACGCTGACCCCTACCGCCGAGACGTACCAGCCGCCGCTGCCCATGCTCCCCGTCAGGGTGATGGTGGTTACCGGCGCCATGCGATCTTCGATGGTGATCATCACTTCATCGGTGGCGGTAAACTCGCCATCGAAGACCGTGAGCGTGACGCTATGCACGCCCAGCGGGAAGGTGTGGCTAAGGGTAGCGCCAGTGCCCAGCACGGTGGGACCCTCGTTCCAGTTGTAGGTGAGCGGCTGGTTCTGGCCGTCATCGGTGGAGGCCGAGCCATCCAGGGTGACCGCCGCTCCGGCGGGGCCGGTCATGGGGAGCACCTGGTCGGGTCCGGCGTCGGCGACCGGCGGGTGGTTGCACCCGGTGACCATCACCATATGTCCGTCGTAGGAGCGCTGCTGGGGTTGGCCGTCGTCGTCCATCCAGCTCAGCTGGGCCATGGCGTGGGCCGGCTTGAGCCCGTTGGTGGTGCCGGTGTGGGCCATGGTGTAGCTGATGCTCACGCTCTCGGTGCTCAACTCGCTCAGGGTCCACACGAAGCCATCGGGCGTCATGGCGACGGCGCCCTTGGTGGCCGTGGCCGCCGTCACCGAAAAGTCGTCGCTGTTCTGCACCCGGTACTGCATGCCCGTGGCGGCCGGGCCGGCCACCTTCGTGGCGATGGTCTGGAAGATCTGCTGGAGCTGAGCACCCGTCGGAGCGATGTAGACGTGGTCGTTGCCCGATGCGATGTTCTGCAGCAGGCTGGTGCTAATGCTGGCGCCCAGGCCGATCGCGTAGATCTCTGTCCCTGCGGACTTCGCTGCGTTGGCTGCAGCGATCGCATCGGTCGTAGGGTTGCCGCCGCGGTTGGTGCGGGTCGGGTTGCCGTCGCTCATGAAGATCATCACGCGCTTGGCCATACTTCCTGCGAGTTGCGCCTGCGCCAGGTCGATGCCATGGCTGATGTTGGTGTTGCCGTTGGCGACCAGGCCGGTGATCGCGGCGTTCAAGGCGGCCGCATTATGGGTCAACGCAGCATCAAGGTTGGCCGTGTCAGCGAAGGAGACCAGACCGACGCGGCTGGCGGTAATGTTGTCGTCATTGGCGCCATCAAAGTTGTCCATGTGATCGACGAAGGCGTGGGCGGCCGACTTGAGACCGCTCATACCGGCACCGTTCATGCTGCCTGAGCGGTCCAGCGTGAGCATCACATCGACGGGCTGCAGGGTGGGCGGGGGGCTCTGACCATTGAGGGTAAGGGATGCGTTGATCGACCCGCCGCATGCAACCAGGGCGTCCGCCTGGAACTGGTCGGTCACCTGACCGCCGGCGGCCATGGCACTCTGACCGGTGAGCAGTGCCAGGAGCAGCGTACACAAGACCGCGCATACCTTCGAGCTTCTCGCCATCGGTTTGCCCGACCCCTTCACTGGTAAGATATGGTAATTGTAGACCGATGGCGAATTGAGCGTCAATGCGAAACGGTTCGTTGCAGTATGTATCATCCAGGCGCGAAAAAGACCGGGAGGAGTCCCCCCGGTCTTGCTCGTTACTTGGTCAGGCGCTGAACAAAGGCCGGGAAATCGACCGTTTGGCCCGACAGCCTGCTCTCTTCGGCGGCGAAGGCGAGCAGGTGGGTGCTGGCCGAGACCCGTGCCGAGGTGAGCCCACCGCTGCGGTTGCCCGACCGGACCTGCCCCAGGAAGGAGCGCATGAGGGCGCCGTCCCCGCCGTTATGCCCGCCCTGCAGTTTGGCCGGGGTCACGACCCGGCTCTCGCCGAGGAAGCGGTTGACCTGGATCTCGTTGCGGTTCATGTCCAGCCGCATCTCGCCCTCGGTGCCGAAGAGCTTGGCCGTCCGGTTGATCTCCTTGGAAAAGGCGGTCATGGTGAAGGAGACGGTGACGCCGTTGGCATACGCCAGGTTGACGACCTGGTGGTCGACCACGTCGTTGTCGCAGTGGTAAACGCACCGGCCGTAAGGCCCCTCCTTGAGCGCCTTCAGCCGTCCCTCCGGCGAGCGGTCGTCGGTCATCACCCCGACCAGCCAGCTGTCGCCCGAACCGTTGTAGATCTTGAGCGCGCTGTAGGCGCACTCGTGCTCCACCGGGCAGCCGTCGGTGCAGCGGTGGGGCGCCCCCGGCGGGGCGTTCTCGGCCCGGAAGTGGCTGAGCGACCCGAACGAGGAGACCCGCTGGCACTCGGCGCCCGCAAGCCAGTGCAGCAGGTCCAGGTCGTGGCAGGACTTGGCCAGGATCATCGGGCTGCTCTCCGCACTGTTGCGCCAGTTGCCGCGCACGAAGGAGTGGGCCTGGTGGTACCAGCCGACGTTCTCGGTCCACTGAATCGAGAGGAGCCGGCCGATGGCCCCCTCATCCAGCAGCCGCTTGACGGCCGTCATGTAAGGGGTATACCGGAGCACATGGCAGACGGTCAGGACCCGTCCGTGCCGCTCCGCGGCTTCGGCAACTGCAAGGCACTCGGCGGGGTCAGGGGAGATCGGTTTCTCCAGGAGCACGTCGTAGCCTGCGGCCAGGGCCCGCAGGGTGGGCGCCGTGTGCATGCGGTCCTGCGTGGCGATCACCACGGCATCGACCCGGGGCCGGGCGTCGAGCAGGGCCTCCCAGCTGGCGAAGCGGGCTTCGCCGGGAACCGAATGCTTGTCAGCGGTGGATGCGAGGCGGCCCGGGTGTGCGTCGGCTACCGCCACCACACGGCCCTCGTGAGGATGCTGCAGCAAGAAATCACCATAGGTATTGCCGCGCTGTCCGGCACCGATTATAGCAAAAGTAAGCTGCTTCATAGGATGAATAGCCCTCCCTAAAGGGCCGGAGGCGATTGCCCCCGGCCCCTTTTCATTACAGTGGATGCTTCTTGGGATGGTCGAAGTGCTGCTCCATGACCTCTTGCGCGTTCTTGGTGTGGGTCGGCTGCCCGATGTCCTCCAGGGAGCGCTCATTTGCGGGCCCCTCGGCCTTGAGGTGGGACGGCCCGTCGTACTCCTGGCGCGGCTTTTTGCTCACGTCGCTTCGCCTCCTTTCCGACTGTAGTTCTGCCCAGTCGGAGGGAGGCTTACTGGTCGGAGTAGATTCGGACGCCCTGGACCACCCGGTTGATGACCCCGCCCTCCGACGGTGCGTCGGGCTTCAGGCCCACCTCCAGCGACAAAAACAGGGCCAGCAACTGGGCCACCACCACGTAGACCGGGGGGCGCAGGTCGTCGGGCAGGGCGCCGCCCTCGGGGGCCGGGTCGACCTCGACCACCACATCCGCCAGACCCTCGAGGCCAGCGCCGGAGTCAGCCACGGCGAGCACGCTCTGGCCGAGCCCCTTGGCCCGCAGTTCCCGCATCAGGTCAAGCTCATAGCGCCGCCGCTCGGGCGCCGTCGAGAGGAAGCAAACGATCAGCGTGTCGCGGTCGACCGCCGCCATGGGGCCGTGCCGCAAGCCCAGGAAGGACTCCGGGAGCCCGACGACCCGGCCGCCGGTCATCTCCTGGAGTTTCAGGCTGGCCTCGGTGGCGGCGCCCCGCAGGGTGCCGGTGCCCAGGAAGACCGCCCGGCTGGGCCGCTTGGCCGCCAGGGCAGCCAGGGCGCCCGGCGCCGTCGCCAGAACCCGCTCGGCCATGGCGGCCTGCCGCTCCACCAGCCCCTCATAGGTGTCGAGGCTATCTAACAGGGCCAGCCCCTGGCCGGCCATCACCATGCTCGTGTAGGAGCTGGTCATGGCGAGCCCCCGGTCGTTGGTCATGGCGGGCAGGAGGAGGCGTGCGGCGCCTGACTGCTCACCGGCTAGCCGGTAGAGCTCACCCTGCTCGTTGCAGGTGATCACCAGGTGGGGCGCCTCCGGGCGCCGCCGTGCGACCAGCCGGAACGCCTCGTTCCCCTCCGGGCTGTTGCCGGAGCGGGCGAAGGAGAGCAGCCCGAACCCTTCCGGCGGCAACGCCTCGGCAGGGTCGGCCACGATCTCCGTGGACGGGGTGGCCACGGCGGGCGTGCCACTGCGGCGGAAAAGCCCCTCCAGCGAGAGCCCGATGTAGTGCGAGGTGCCGGCGCCGGAGAAGACCAGGCGGTGAGCCGCCTGCCGGAAGCGCGCCAGTTCGGCAGCCTGGGTGCGCACGAGGCGGGCCGTCTGGCGCCAGGCCTCGGGCTGGTGGGCGATCTCTCCGGGGGTGTGGGCGAGGCCGCGGGCCTCCCGCTCGGCGTGGGTCAAAGCAAGGATCTGCTGCAACGGGTTCATGGGCTACATCTCCTCTGTGAGCCGGGCCTTGAGCCAGGCGATCTTCCGGCGGATGGCGGCATTCTTGGTTCCGATCAACTCGGCGACCCCGGCGGGGTGCAGTTCCACGGCGAAGGTGTCCTCGGCCTGGCGCTCCCACGCCTCCCACTGCCGCTCCAGGTCGGTGAGCTCCCGCACCACCGAGGCCCGGCTGGGCAGGCGGGTCGGGTCCGGGTCGCCCACGTAGTAGAGATGCCACCCGGCGTACCGCTCTGCGGCATTGGTGATCTGGGTCAGGATCTCGTGGGCGGCGCACAGCTCCAGCACCCTTTCGCCCTGGGCCCGGAAGAGCTCCTGGGCTGCGTAAAGGTACTTGCGGCCGCCCGTGGTGGTGCGGCGCCCCTGGGCCATCCATTGCAGCGCCTGGGCGACCGGGCCGTACTTCTCGTCGAACCGGCTGCGGGGCGTGTGGCTGTTCCAGTACAGCTCGGCGGAGGCCAGGGTGGTGTACCAGGCGGTCTCCCAGGGATCCACGGGCGGGCGATAGGAGCCGAAGCGGCTCCAGGCGGTGCTGATCACCCCGGCAATAGCCGACTCGCTCGCCCGGCGGGCCCAGACCGCCACGTTCTCATAGCGCTGATCGCCGCTGGGCCAGAGCGAATTCTCCAGGTCGGCGCCCTTGCAGGCCGGGGCGCCGAAGATCTCGTGCCCCCGGGCCTGGATCGCCCGGACCCAGGGCACCGGGTCGCCCAGCGCCGCCTCCGCCCCGGCGAACTTGACCGTGCGAATCAACTCCTGCTCGCCCTCCGGGAGATCCTCCAGCCAGCCCTCCCAGCTCAGCAGGCGCCCGGGCTCGCCGGCATACCGCCGGGAGGCGTAGCGGCGCCCGCCCCAGCGAACGTGGCTCGTCTCGTCTTCGTAGACCTGATAGTCCCAGACCATCAGTGCGGTAGCGGCCGGCAGCTCATCGAGAAGATGGTGGGCCTTCTCCTCATGGAACATGTCATCCCAGATGATCGGGCGCAGACCGTGCCCGACCACCACCTCCGCCGCCCGCTTCACGTGGTCGACGTACAGCCCGTGCTTGCCCTTCGCCTCCACCACCGCCCGGCACTTGGGGCAGTTGCCCAGGCACCAGCTCTCGTCGCCGCCGATGTGGACGTACCGCAGGCCCTGGTGCGCCTGCACGATCTCCGCCACCATGCCTGCGAAGAACGGCAGGGCGCCCTCGAGCTGCGGGCACAGCTGGGCGAGGTTCTCATCCTCCGCCAGGTACCGGTAGGCCGGGTGCTTGAGGATGTACTCCGCGTGGCCGAGGCACTGGACCAGCGGGATGACCTCCATGCCCCACTCAGCGGCCAGGGCGAGCAGTTGCTGCAGCTGCTCCCGGCTGAAGGCGCCGGGTCCGAGCAGCTCGGGGAAGGCCCGGAAGGGGAACTTGTCCTCGTACTCGATCAGCAGGGTGTTGATCTTGGCTCGCCCCAACCGCTCGACGAGACTCAGCAGGTACTCAAAGCGGATGGCCGGCCCCTTCAGGTCCAGGTGAATCCCCCGGACGGGCAGGTCGGCAAAGTCCACAATCCGGCCGCAGCCGTTGCCGACCTCCTCCAGGGTGGTGGCAGCGTAGACCAGCCCCCGATAGCTGGCAGCGCTCATCCGGATCCGCTCCGGCTCAACGGCCAGGGCGTAGGCGTCCGGCTTGTCGGGCACAACAAGGGTGGGTGCCTGCGGGTCGGCGCCCACCACGATCGACCAGGTATTGCTATCGTTCAACCGGACCGGCAGCGCGAGCAGGGCGCCGACTCGGCGCCCCACGGCGGCTGCGCCGGACGGGCAGTGGACGGCAGCGCCGGGTGGTGCGGCGAAGCTCCCGGGTTCAGGATAGTCGGCTTTGGGCTGCGGGATCAGGTGTGCGGTCTTCAAGCGTGGCATTCCCCCAGCTAGCAGCTATAGGGTAGTTTCTCCGCCTACCTGCCCCTCACCTTGCCAAGATCTGTTGATGCGTCACCGTTGAATAAGTATGATGAGTTCTAATAAGCCACGAAGGAGCCTTATGATGGGTGCTTACAACATCGGTTTCCGGCGGCTGACGGCCGAAGACCTCCCCCTCATGCACCGCTGGTTCAGCGACCCGATCATCACGCAGATCTGGAATGGCGGAGAATCGCTATCCTACGAGGAGACCGTCGCGAAGTATCTCCGGTACATTCGCCGGGAGAAGCCGACCGATCCCTACCTGATCCTGTACGATGGGCGCCCCATCGGCTATATTCAGACCTACCTGTGGCAGGATTACCCCGACTACGGCCAGTACCTCGACCTTTCCGGCGCAGCCAGCCTCGATATCTTCATCGGGGAGGCGGCCTACCGCGGCAAGGGCATCGGTCCGGAGCTATTGTCTCAGTTCCTCTGTGACTACATATTCAGCAACCCACATGTGAGCCGCTGTGTGATCACACCGGAGGCGGGCAACCGCCCGGCGATTCGGGCCTACGAGAAGGTCGGGTTCCGCCACGTAAAGACCGTCGCAGGAATTCCTGACGAGCCCGGTCCCGTCTACTTCATGTCGATTGAACAAAGCTTCACCGGTGATGTCGAGAACGCTGCGCCGGCTCCGACTACTGTATGAAAACTGTTCGAGGAGGACTGAAGGATGAAATACATGTTGATGATGCACGCGCCGCGCAGCACGGGTGACTGGCAGACCATGAGCTGGACTCCGGAGGATTTCCGGAACCATATCAACTTCATGCACACCCTGAACAAGGAGCTGACCGAGTCGGGCGAGCTGGTGGGCGCCGAGGGTCTCGCCTCCCCGAGCGAAGCCAAGGTGGTCCGTTGCGGGAAGAACGGACTGCCGGTGGTAACCGATGGGCCGTTCCCCGAGACCAAGGAGTTCCTCGCCGGCTACTGGATTGTCGAGGTCGACCGGCCGGAACGGGCCTACGAGATCGCTGCGAAGGCCTCCTCGGCTCCCGGCCCTGGCGGCGCCCCGCTGGTGATTCCCATCGAGGTGCGCCAGGTGATGAGCGCTCCCCCCTCGGACGTATGACAGGGGATCCCATAGACCTCTCGGTCGGGCACCTGCTGCGCGAGCTTGCGCCGCAGGTGCTTCACGCCATTGTCCGCCGCCATGGGGACTTCTACGCCGCCGAGGACGCCGTGCAGGAGGCCCTGATCGCGGCCGCGGCGCAGTGGCCGGTGCAAGGCCTGCCCGGCAACCCGAGCGCCTGGCTCTACCAGGTTGCCTCCCGCCGTATGACAGACCATGTGCGCAGTGAGGTGGCCAGACGCCGCCGCGAGGAGGAATCGGCAGGCCAGGTCTACACACAGCCGCTGGATGAGGATTTGACGGCGGACCAGGACGACACGCTCGTCCTGCTCTTCATGTGCTGCCACCCAGCTCTCACGCCCTCGTCGGCGGTGGCCCTGACCCTGCGCGCCGTGGGCGGCCTCACCACCGCCGAGATCGCCAGGGCATTCCTGGTTCCCGAGGCTACGATGGCCCAACGGATCAGCCGGGCCAAGCAGAGCATTAAGGCCTCAGGCATTCCCTTCAGCATGCCCTCCGAGGAGGACCGGGCGGAGCGGCTGAGCGCGGTGCTGCACGTCCTGTACCTGATCTTTAGCGAGGGCTACACCAGCAGCAGCGGACCGGAGCTGTACCGCACCGATCTCTCGGCTGAGGCGATCCGGCTGACGCGGCTCGTTCACCGCCTGCTCCCGAACGAGCCGGAGGTGGAAGGGCTGCTCGCCCTCATGCTGCTGACCGATGCCCGCCGTGCCGCACGGACCGGGCCGGGCGGCGAGCTGATCCCCCTCGATGAGCAGGACCGGTCGCTGTGGAATCGCCGGATGGTCGCGGAAGGGATCGCCCATGTCGAAAGCGCACTCCCCAAAGGAGCGGTCGGCCCGTACCAACTGCAGGCCGCCATTGCGGCGTTGCACGATGAGGCGGCGAGCACCGCGGCAACCGACTGGCCGCAGATCCTCGCCCTCTATGGCCTGCTCATGCGCATGACCGAGAACCCGGTAATAGCGCTAAATCATGCGGTCGCCGCAGCTATGGTCCACGGGCCGGCGGCGGGACTGGCCCTGGTCGATGAACTGGACACGCCGGGAAAACTGGCCGGGCACTACCGCCTCGATGCGGTCCGGGCGCATCTGCACGAGATGGCCGGGGAGCATGAGTGCGCCCTCCTCCACTACCGGACGGCAGCGGAACGAACGGCCAGCGTTCCGGAGCGGGACTACCTGACCATGAAGGCTGCCCGGCTACGTTCTAACCGACCGCTTCCTCCAAACCGTGTAGGTGAACCCGGCGAACTGTAACCCAGCGACGGCCACGAAGAGCCAGGGCGCCCACTTCAGCAGCGGAGGGGTGCCCTTCAGCTTTCTTACATACTGCATCGTAAGGATGTGCAGGGCGACGAACACGAAGGCTGTGTAGGCCTGCTGCTGCACCAGCTTCCACGTGGCCTGGCCGAGCCAGCGCTGCATCCAATCGTTCGAGACCAGGGCGATCACGGTCATCGTGGTCAGGGCGATGGCGCCCGTCCACGCCATCTGCGGGATGTGCCCTAGCATTGGATCCCAGATGTCCACATAGAATCGGCTCTCGCCCTCGAAACCGGTGACCCTCCGACCAAACATGGTCCACAGGGTGAGCCCGAACGGCTTTACCAACGCCGGCACGTAGAGCAGGTGCACGCCAGCGCTCACGGCGCTCCAGATCCCCGTCGCCCGGCGGTAGGGAAGCAAGCGGCTGAACAGCCGGGGCTGGATTCGTGCCAGCGGCCCGATCGCTAAAGTCGCCCCGAGGAGCAACAGCGCTCCGTACCCGAAGGCCCGCACCTCTAGGCTCCCCTTCATGGTGTACTCAGGCAGCCCGCGGACCCCCATCCACGCGCCCAGGGCCAGAACAAGGAGCGCCGCCACATGGTGCCTTACTGTCGTCCACATACACATCCCCTCCGCCTGCCCAAATGCGCGGGCGGCCCGAAAACGGACAAAAAGAGAGCGCCGGCCCTGCGTTGACAGGTCCGGCGCTTCGTTATGCCTTGAGTCTGGGGTCCAGCGCATCCCGCAACCCGTCGCCCAGCAGGTTCATCGCCAGCACGGCCAGGGTGATGGCGATGCCGGGGAAGTAGACCAGGTGCGGCGCATCGTAGAGGTGCGAGGTGCCCCGGGAGAGCATCAGCCCCCACTCCGGGGTCGGAAGGCGGGCGCCCAGCCCCAGGAAGCCCAGGGCGGCGGTCTCCAGGATCGCCTCCGACGTGCCCACCGTGGCCCTGACGAGCAGCGGCGAGATGATATTGGGCAGCACGTGCTTCACCATCGTCCGCAGGTGCGTGGCGCCCGTGGCGCGGGCGGCCGTCACGAAGTCCTGCTCCTTGACCGCCAGCACCGAGCCTCGGGTGATGCGGGCGTAGCTGGGAATCGAGACAATGCCGACCGCCAACATCGCCTTCTCCAGGCCCGGCCCCAGCATGAAGACCACGGCCACGGCGAGCAGGAAGGTCGGGAAGGCCAGGATCAGATCCATCACCCGCATGATGAAGGCCCCGATCCGCCCCTCGAAGTACCCGGCGATCGCCCCGAGGGTGACGCCGGCCAGGAGGCCGACGCCCACCGAGACTACGCCGACCACCAACGAGAGCCGGGTGCCGAACATGAGCCGGCTGAGCAGGTCCCGGCCGTGCTCGTCGGTCCCCAGCCAGTGCAGGCTGTCCGGCGGCTGGAGCGTCACCGCAAAGTCAGCCAGGTTCGGGTCGTAAGGCGCCAGCAACGGAGCCAGCAGGGCAATGAGCACCATGAGGGCGAGGAGAATCGCGCCGGCAACGGCAGCCTTGTGCCGCAACAGACGCTTGAGCGTGGTGCTGTTAGAACCCATGGTACTCACCTCCTACGAGAAGCGAATGCGCGGATCGAGGTAAGCGTAACTCAGGTCCACGATCAGGTTGATCAAGAGAAAGACCATGCTGCCCAGGATGACGATCCCCTGGATCAGCGGCAGGTCGTTATTTCCGATCGCTTGCAGGGCCAGGGTGCCAATCCCAGGCCATGAGAAGACCGTCTCGGTGAGCACGGCGCCGCCAAGCAGGGCGCCGAACTGAAGGCCGATCACGGTGATCACCGGGATCATGGCGTTCTTCAGGGCGTGCTTGAAGACCACCTTGCTCTGCGAGAGCCCCTTGGCGCGGGCCGTGCGGATGTAGTCCAGCCGGAGCACCTCCAGCATGGTCGACCGCGTAATGCGGGCCAGCAGGGCCGTCGTCGCCGTGGAGAGCACCACAGCGGGCAGAACCAGGTGGTGCAGCAGGCTGCCAAACACCTTCCAGTTCCCTGTCACCAGGCTATAGAGGGTGTAAAAGTTGGTCGGCGAGTGAAAGTCGGCCAGCAGGCTGGGGTCCATGCGCCCGTTGAGCGGGAACCAGCCCAGCTTCACCCCGAAGAACTCTATCACCACCAGACCGAGCCAGAATATGGGGATCGAGACCGCCAGTAGCGATCCAATCATCGAAAGATAATCGAGCCATGTCTGATGTTTGACTGCGGCGGCCACGCCGCTCAGGATGCCGAGCAGGCACGTGACCAGCATTGCCGCCAGGGTGAGCTCAATGGTGTGGGGGAAATGGCCGAGCACCTCCTGAGCGACCGGGCGCTTCAGGTACCAGGACTGGCCGAGGTCACCCTGGGCCAGGTCTCCCAGGAATCGTCCGTACTGGACATAGAGCGGGTCGTACAGCCCCAGCTCCTTGCGCAGGGCCTCCATCTGCTCCGGGGTGCCGTGCAGGCCCAAAATCGCTTCGGCCGGATCGGACACCATGCGGAACATCAAAAAGACGAGCAGGGTGATGCCGATAATGGTGGGAACAAGGTGCAGCAGGCGTTTGGCGATATAGCGGAGCATCGAACCCCTCCCGAAAAATGGGGCCCGGCGGCGAAGCGCCGGGCCCCACACGTCATCAGTTCGGTCTGCGGGTTACTTGGTCTCGTACCCGGCTTCCTTCAGGAGCTGCTTGGCCTTGTTCACGTCGTAAGCCAGGGGCTTGACGCTGGCCGCGTAGCCGGGCATCCAGGAGGGCAGGGCGCCGTTAGCGAGACCGGCGTTACCCTTGTACAGGGCCTGCACGATCGCCTGGCGGTTGATCAGCATCGAGACGGCCTGGCGCACCTTCACGTCGTTGAAGGGCGGCCGGTCGGTGCGCATGCCCATGTAGCTGATGTTCATGCCGTCCTGCTCGAGGACCTTGACGCCGGCAGCCTTCTTGATGCGATCGAGGTCGGTGGTGGAGATGCCGTCCATGATGTCGACCTTGCCGGCGATGATCTCGTCAGCGCGGACCTCGTTCTTGGCGGTCACCTTGAAGATCAGCCGCTCGAGCTTGGGAGCGCCGCCCCAGTAGTTCGGGTTGGCCTTCAGCACGATCTGCTGGTCCTTGTCCCACTTCTCGAAGATGAAGGGGCCGGTGCCGACAGGAGCGGAGCCGTAGCCCTTGTCGCCGACCTTCTTGTGCTGGGTCGGGCTGATGATCGGGGCGGCGATCGACATGGCGAGGTTGGCCAGGAAGGCAGCGTTCGGGTCCTTCAGGATGATCTGGACGGTGCTAGCGTCGACGACCTTGACTTCCTTGACGCCGCCGAAGGTGAAGTCGGCGTACGGCCAGTTCTTGCGAGCATCCTCGGTGATCTGGCGGTCGATGCTGTACTTGACAGCCTCAGCGTTGAAGTCGGTGCCGTCGTGGAACTTGACGCCCTTCTTCAGCTTAAAGGTGTAGGTCTTGCCGTCAGCCGAGATCTCCCAGGACTCGGCCAGCGCGGGCTGAACCTCGGTGCTGCCGTCCTTGAAGCGGACCAGGGTGTCATGGATCTGGGTGATCACCTTGGCGGACTCGCCGTCCTCGATCATGGCAGGGTCGAGGCTGGTGGCGTCGGCGCCGCGGGCGTAAATAAGCTCCTTCTTGCCGGCGACCTCAAGCTTGTTGAAGTCGTACAGGGTCAGGGTCGGGTGCAGCTTGAAGCCGGTCACGCCGTCACGGTAGGCCGCGAAGTCCTTCATGTGGCTCAGGAAGAGCCACGGGGCCTCCTCGGAGATGATCTGCTGCGCATCAGCGTAAAGCTTGGTGCGCTCCTTCATGTCGGCCACCTGCTGGGCCTTCAGGAGCAGATCGTCCACCTTGGCGTTCTTATACTTGGGGATGTTCAGGCCACTCTGGCTGGAGTGGAAGTGGACGTACAGGAAGTTGTCGGGGTCGCCGTTGTCGCCGATCCAGCCGAACAGGAAGGCGTCGCCCTTGCCATCGACGCGGACGGCGTCCTTGTACTGGGTCCACGGCATGGTGGTGATCTTGGCCTCAATGCCCACCTTGGCAAGCTCGGCCTGGATCGCCTCGGCCAGCTTGTCGCCCTCCGGGTTGTACGGACGGGCGTTGGAGTAAGCCATCAGCTCAAAGGACAGCTTCTTGAGATTCGCGGCGGGCTCAGTCTTCGTCGGAGCGGGCTCCGACTTCTGGGCGCAGCCGGCCATCACGGTCACCGCGGTGACCAGCAGCAGGGCCAGGAACGCTTTGAAGCGACGAGTCATGTGGTACCCTCCCTCTCTGTATGTACGAACAAAAGGAAACTACCACAGTTGTACAATTGTGCGTACAATAATACCTTCATATGAAAATTCGGACATATATCTATAGCGAGATCTCTGCCTTTGCGACTAAAAAAGCTTCGTTTCCACCCCCTGATCCAACACAATCAAAACGTCATTGTCGTACAATTGAAGCGGAAGCCGAATCCTGGCGTGGTGGATGGAGGCGAAGCCGATGCGCAGCATCTTTGTGCTCGACACCAGCGTCCTGCTCCATGACCCGCGGGCTCTGTTTGCCTTTCCCGGCTCCGACGTTGTCGTGCCGGCGGCGGTGATTGAAGAGCTGGACGAGAAGAAGCACAACGCCGATGAGCGGGGGACGAAGGCCCGGGCTGCCGCGCGGCTGCTGGACGAACTGCGCAGTCGGGGGAGACTCAGCGAAGGGGTGCCCGTGCAGGGCGGCGGCTCCGTGCGAGTCGAATTGAACCACCGCGCCACCGAAGCGCTGGGCGCGTACTTTATGGACAACGGCGCCGACAACCGCATCCTTGCGGTCGCGTACAACCTGCGCAGAGAGAGCCCCGACGTCACGCTGGTCAGTCGCGATGTGATTCTGCGGATCAAGGCGGACGGCCTTGGCCTGCCCGTGACCGACTACGAGGACGGCGCCGGCGCCCACGAGCACGATGCGGGGCAGCCTGAGCTGCTGGTCGACAAAAGCCTGATCGACCAGCTTTACCGGGAGAGGCGGCTAGATCTGCCCGACCTGGCCCTGGTGCCCAACCAGTTCGCCATCCTGCGCGATAGCGCCGGGGGGTCCCAGTCCGCCCTGGTCCGCTGCGTCGCCCCCGGCGTGGTACAGCGCTGCAAGCAGGATTCTCCGGTGTGGGGGGTCACCCCGCGCAACGTCGAGCAGCGCATGGCCATGGAGCTCCTCCTCGACGACCGGGTGCAGCTGGTGACTCTGGCCGGGCCGGCAGGCACCGGCAAGACGCTGCTGGCCCTGGCCGCGGCCCTCGCCAAGACCGAGGAGGAGCGGGTCTACAAGCGGCTCGTCGTCTCCCGGCCGGTGGTGCCCATGGGGCGGGACATTGGCTATTTGCCGGGCACCCAGGAGGAGAAGATGAGCCCCTGGATGCAGCCGATCTACGACAACCTTGAGCATCTCTTCGGGCTGGCAGGGCGCCAGGCGAATGAGCTGAACGACATCCTGGTGGGCATGAAGGGGATTGTGGTCGAGGCCCTCACCTACATTCGGGGTCGCAGCATACCACACCAGTTCATGATCGTCGACGAGGCTCAGAACCTGACCAAACACGAGGTAAAGACCGTCATCACACGGGCAGGCGAAGGCACCAAGGTGGTGCTGGTGGGCGATCCCGACCAGATCGACCACCCCTACCTCGACCGGCACACCAACGGTCTGATCTACGCCATGGAGCAATTCCGGGGGCAGCCCATCGCCGGGCACGTCACCTTGCTCAAGGGCGAGCGCTCGCCGCTGGCCCAGTTGGCCGCAACCCTCCTTTAGGCCGAATCCACGCATGAAGGCGCCGCGATTTTTCGCGGCGCCTTCGTCATTTTGGACCACCTGTAGCACAAAATATCTACCCGCAGACAGATGAACTGATCCATGAGGACGTGGTACGAATAGTGCGATGGAACTTCAAAGGGGGACCCGACGAACGCATGGCTCACGCAACGATTCTCCCGGAACGCCAACCCCATAAGAACACACACTGGCGCCAGATCGTGGCAAAATACGAGCGGGCCGACGTGGCCCGCAGCCTCTGGCAGGTGTGCAACTCCTTCGTCCCATTCATCGCGCTCTGGTACCTCGCTTACCGCAGCCTGGCGATCTCGTTCTGGCTCTCCCTGGCCTGCTCGACCCTGGCGGCAGGCTTTCTGCTCCGCATCTTCATCATCTTCCACGACTGCACACATGGCTCGTTCTTCAAGTCGCAGCGCTGGAACCATATCGTCGGCTCGATCGCTGGTGTGCTGACCTGGACCCCGTACTATTACTGGCGTTGGACGCACTCGGTCCACCATGCCACCGCCGGCAACCTGGACAAGCGCGGCATGGGCGATGTGTGGACCATCACGGTGCAGGAGTATCTCGCGTTCTCTCCATTGAAGCGCCTGGGCTACCGGCTTTACCGCCATCCCATCGTGCTCTTCATTCTGGGCCCCGTCTTCCTGTTCGTGCTCTGGAATCGCTTTTCGACCGACAAGGATGCCGGCAAGCGGGAGCGCTACAGCGTCTATGGCACCAACGTTGCGCTGGCGGTCATCAGCGCTGTGCTAATCTACGCAGTTGGCTGGAAGGCCTTCCTGCTGGTGGAGGCGCCGCTGTTCACCCTGGCCGCCGTCGCCGGCGTCTGGCTCTTCTACGTGCAGCACCAGTTCGAGGACACCTACTGGGCGCACGGCGAAGAGTGGGACTACGTAAAGGCCGCCCTGCACGGCAGCTCCTTCTACCAGCTCCCGAAGGTGCTCCAGTGGTTTACCGGCAACATCGGCTACCACCATGTGCACCACTTGAGCCCTCGGATTCCCAACTACAAGCTGGAGCAGGCCCACGAGGAGAACGCCCTCTTCCAGGATGTCCCGTCGATCACCTTATGGTCCAGCCTGAAGGCCATCTCCTATCGCATGTGGGACGAAGGTCGCAAAAAGCTGGTCGGTTTTGACTATGTCGATACCTATCAGCAGAATATCGGCGTCAAGTAGATGTGGAGGTGACCCGACATGTCGATTGGCGCCGAGTATCTGAGGGCGACCAAGTCCCGCTTCCA
The DNA here is from genome assembly GCA_050789255.1 of Symbiobacteriaceae bacterium. Taxonomy (GTDB): domain Bacteria; phylum Bacillota; class Sulfobacillia; order Symbiobacteriales; family Symbiobacteriaceae; genus JBOZRQ01. The sequence continues at coordinate 90,887 of JBOZRQ010000046.1, read as the reverse complement.
GGAGGTCCGCCGCCTGGCTGAACGCACTTTTGACCAGTTGGGGGACGAGCAGCTCTTCTGGTCGCCGGGCGAGGAGTCCAACAGCGTTGCGGTGATCATCAAGCATTTGAGCGGCAACATGATCTCCCGCTGGACCGACTTCCTGAGCAGCGATGGCGAGAAAAACCGCGACCGCGACGAGGAATTCGTGCCCAGGGACGAGAGCCGCGACAGCCTCATGGCCCGCTGGGAACAGGGTTGGGCCGTCTTCTTCGGCGCCCTGGACAACCTGCAGGAGGAGGATCTCCTGCGGACCATCTACATCCGGCAGCAGCCCCACAGCGTCATCGAGGCCGTCGAGCGGCAGATGTCCCACTACTCCTACCACGTCGGCCAGATCGTCTACATCGCCAAGCAGCTCAAGGACGCCGACTGGAAGACCCTCACGATCCCCCGCAAGAAATGAAGAACGCAGCCGAAGGGGCTTCCTCCCTTCGGCTGCATTCATTTTCGGGTCCCCTGCGCGCTAGGTGGTTGCGTAGTGATAAACCAGCACGAGGTCCTCGATCGCCTCGGCCTTCAAGCGGTACTGTCCTGTGGCAGAGTCGACCTCCCGCAGGGCTGCGCTCACCGATGCCAGATCAGACCGCTGGATGGCCACCTCCCACAATCCAAAGGAGCGGCTCTGGCCGGCGACCGTGCCATGCGGCGTCCCGCCGAAGAAAGCCGGGGCGGCGACCAGATCGGCGGTCTCCGGGCCTGAAGCGCCCGCCGGGCGAAGCGAGATGCGTAGGGGAGCTCCGTCGTAAGCGACGCCGTCCTTCAGGAGCAGGAAGATCTCCACCTGGCTGACCTGGGGGTTCCGGCTCCGGAACCGGTAGGGGAACCGCTCCCGGCTGATCTGAAGGCCCATGGCATGCGCCGGGGCGGTTTCAGCCGGGTGGAAGAACCGGTGCCACTCGGTCGGGAACTCATGGCGCAGGCTGAACATGCGCTGGAGCGCAGGCTGTGCCGGCAATACCGCAGCGGGCTGCGAGGGCGCCTGGCCCTCGGGCTCGGGCAGGGTGAGCGAGGCGAGCGCCGTCTGTCCGAGCAGGGCGCCGCCCTCCCGGCTCGTGTAGCGCAAGGTGATGATGACGTCGCTGATGGTGTCGAAGTCGAAGGCGTTGGCATACGGGGGCAGCTCCAGGCGCCAGTGCGAGATGGCCCCGGCGCCCTCGAAGGGCAGGTAGCGCTCATCGCGGAAGCTGAGTTCAAAGAGCCCGGTGTCCTCCTGGGCGTGGCTGGTGGCGATGCTCTGCACAGCGCTGAAGTCGACCAGGAACCTGGGATCATCACCGCTGCGCGGGTAGCTGCCGGTGGCCGCATTGGAGGTCCTGATCTCGCTGGAGAGCAGGGTCAGCGTACCATGAATGCCCGTGTAGGGCCCGGTGACGCAGGGGATCGTGACGCTCACGCTCTTAATGCGCCGGAAGTAATGTCCGGGGTAGTCCATGTCAAAGAGCGCTTCCGGCAGCCGGAACTCGCACCGCCCGGTCTGCTTGAGACCGATCAGGGCCATCGGGTCGTGCATCATCAGGGAGACCCGCTTGCTCACCTCGTACTCCCGGGCATTCTGCTCCAGGTGGGCCATCTCCAGGCGTCGCAGGTCCAGCGCCAACCGTTCCCCGGCTAGCAGCCCCTTCTTGAGGCTGTCCCAGTGCCCAAACTGTACATAGTTGCTGCTGGTGAGGCCCCGCTCGAACCGGAAGGCCCTCTCTGCCCGCTTCGCAAGGTTGTAGGCCATCTGATAGGCCTGAAAGTACAGGGCGGATGTCTGGGTCACCATCCAGTTGTAAAGCTCCTGGTTGGTGTACTTGTCCTGGAGGAACTGCTCCACGGTGCGGGCGTTCTCCACCTGCTTGTCGTGGTTGCGCAGCTCCAACTCCGCCAGAGCGATTCGGATCTCGGCAGTCAGCATCTGCTTGTCGATCTGGGCGAGTTCGCGCTGGGCCACATTCTCCTGTAGGCGCCACTCCTCCGCCCGGCGGTGGTGCCCGCCCATGGCGGCGCTCAGGGTGGCCCCGCTGTAAGCGAGGGAGGCGCCAATGTTCAGGTACTTGCTGAAAGCCTCCAGCGCCCCGGCCACGTTCGAGCCACCGAACCGGGCCTTCGCCACCGGTGAGGAGATGCCCGAGACGCCCAGGTCGATCTCGGGGATCATCCGGGCGACGGAGGCAGCCAGGTCGGAGGCCTGGCTGCCGGCCTGCAGCAAGGCCGACGTCGCGGTCAGTCCCAGGTGCGCCTGCTCGAAGGGGTTCAGGAACGCAAGGTTCCGGTAATGGTTGTAGCGGTACTCGGTGACCGCTCGGGTCTTGCGCAACCCGTCGAGGACCGACTTGGCCTCCTTGATCTGCTGGACACGCACGTCGCGGGCCAACTGCAGCAGGCTGCTTTCCTGACCGGCCCGGAGGGCGGCCAGGGCTTCTGCGTCCTTCTTTTCCAGGGCCAGCAGCAGGGCGCCGCCCAGCGACCGGACCTCCTGGCAGAACTCGGCGGCCTTTGCCAGCATGTAGCTGAACCGGTAGTGTCCCAGGGGGGCGTTCAGGTCGGACAGGGCGCCCGACAGGCTGACGCCCATGGCGCTGGCGCGCACCATCATCGCCGGGTCCAGCGGGCTGTCGAAGAGAGGGAGCGTCTGGGCGATGCCCTCCAGGCTCAGCCCATGGCGGATCTTATAGAGACGGTCCTCCACGGTGTCCCAGTAAGACAGCAACTTGTCGTTCCGGGGAATGCCAAAGTAGAGCGAGTAGCCCAGCCCGAGGCCGCTGGCGCCGCCGCTGCCGCCCCCGCCGGAGCCCGACACCACGAAGGGATAGCGATTCTGCACCTCGGCCAGGGCGTTGGAGAAGTCATCCAGCCCGGGGCGCAGTTGCGCAAAGCTACGAGGCAAGGGCACCGCCAGCTCCGGGATGCGCTCCGGCTTTGGACCCAGCAGATTGTAGGCAAGGACATAGAGCTGCGTGGCTTCGTTGATCGACTCCAGCGTGTTCTGGCCGAAGCGGTAGTCCGCCCAGGCGATCAGGTTGTCCACGTACTTCATGACCACGGCCTTCTGGTAGGCGCTCAAACGGAGGCGCCCGATCAGGTGGGGATCAAAGGGGTTCTCCTGCCACTGGGCGACCTGCCGTTCCGCCTCCTCCCTCAGCTCGGGGTCAGCGTTCGGGTCGGCCAGGGCCGTCAGCAGCCGGGAGATGCGCTCATCCTCCAGGTTTTCATGGAAGGGAAGGAAGCGCCAGTAGCGCTGGGGAACCGGGTCGCTCGAGTTGACGGTCGGGTTGAAGATGTAGTGGAACCAGCGCTGCGCCTCCTCGAACCGCTGCTCCTTGCCCAGGCGGGTGGCGATCAGCAGGGGAACGTGGAAGAAGAGCTCCCAGTTATAGGTGGCGTACGCTCCGCCATAGCTGAAGTCCACGGCCTCGCGCGGATAGGGGGTCAGCACCGTAGAACCCGGCTGGTACAGGGTGTTGAACTTTGACGCCGGCACGGTTCCGTCGTTGTTCAGTCGCTGGTAGGTCAGGGTGTTCCGGTAGAAGTCGGAGACGCTCCCCCCGTTCAGTCCAGCGAGGAACTGCTCACCAAAGGGATGGAACAGGTTCATGAACTTACGGTTGATCTCGTTTTCCAGCACGGGGGCGGCCAGGTAGGTCCGCTCGGCGTCCTGGTAGACGAAGGGAGTCTGGGCGTTGAGGCGCAGGCCCCAGTCGCTGACATAGGCAAGCCGGTAAGGACTCGCCTTGCCCAGCACCGTGGTGTAAGGGGTGGTTGTCTCGTAGTAGAAGCGGCCGCGGGTTGGCACCACCAGTTGCCAGGCGCTGTCCGCCTTCAGGTGCGAATGATAGAACCGGCTTTCAGGCGGAACAGGCATGTGGTAGACCCACCAGCCACTCTCCACGCGCACCTCGCTGATCCCCTTGAGGATGAGGAACGAGCCGATCTCCCGGAAGTTCTCGTCGTTCTGCGGACGCCAGGCCGAAGCGACGATCCGGAACGCCGGGACCCAGCGGTCGTTGACGCTGGCGGAGGTGCTCTCGCCCCGGAAGTTGATCGATTCCACCTTGGAGATGTCCGGCTGGGTCCAGGTCACCTCGTCGAGATACCAACTCCGCAGCGGTTGGTTGATCACGCGCCTCGGCGTCCACTTGCCGTGTTTGAATTCGCTGAAAGCCAGCTTGATCTCCCACCGGTAACGGGGGTTCTGGCTCTGCGGAATCGATCCGCTGATCGGGTCGGTGACCTTCTCGAAGGTGGGCCAGTAAAGCTGCAAGGTGCCGTTGTACCACAGGAACAGGTGGTCCCCTTGAATATCAAGGTCCAGGCGTTCCCAGGGCTGCCAGACCCCCTTAACGTACCTGCGATGGTAGTAGGTGCGCGGGGCCGCCGCGGAACGGCCAATGACATGGTAGTTCCAGCCGCCGTACATCCAGCCTGCGTACTCCTTGGCGACGGCCACCACTTCAAGCCGGGACAGTTCCACCATGCCTTCAAGATACTTGCGCAGCGCCCGCTCGACGTTCTCCTCGTTGACCTCCCCCTGCATCAGGGCCTCTTCCAGCTCCTTGAAGAGCGGGGTCTTGTCCCGGCGAAGGTCAGGCTCGATCCAGTTCTCCGGGTAGAGGAAGACCTTTCGGTTCGCCTCCCACACCCGGTAGTTCTTCATCCACTCCCAGATGTCGAGATCCATCAGATAAAGTGGAACGTCGGGCTCCAGGTTGAGGAAGCAGCGCTGTACAAACAGCTGGACAGACGAGATCGCTTGCTTGATCCGGGTGGTCTTGATGGTCGGATCCATTTGGGTATCAAGCAAGAAGTACTCGAAGAGCTGGTTGGCGTTGGTGATCGCCTGGTTGCGGATTGCAGGCAGGGTCAGCACATAGGCCACCAGGGCGTCTCGCTGAAGCCCGCGGAGCCGCTCCGATACCGGCAGGGCCGCCTTGAGCCAACCCTTTTCATCGTACTTGGCCTTGACCGTTTCACGCACGCTTCTCGCCTGGGCGGCGCTGGCGGCCGTAGTGCCCCAGGCGATCAGCGCCTCAGCGGGCACCCCTGTGCGCGCCACCAGTTCCATGGCCGCCCGCACCCGCTCCAGCACCGCTGCGTTACCAAACTGGCCGGGCGAAAGCCCAAGCCCCGCCGGACCGCACACGTACGCCAACGTGGTCGGATTCCAGCCGGTGAGCTTCGCCAGCACGGCCGTCACCCCTTGTAGGGTGGAGCCGGTCTCCTTGGCCACGGTGAACATGTCCACCAGCGGGCCCTGCGCAGGGGGCAGGTCGCGGCGGGCCGCGGCCAGCATGCGCAGCTGTTCCCAATAGGTAAACAGGGTTTCAGCCTGCGCCTCCGCGACAGGGGCGTCCGCCGGCCAGAGGTTGAAATCCAGCCCGGCAAAGTCTGCGCCGTGAGCCTGCACGTAGGCGACCTCTTCGGTGGTGAGCCGCAGGGCCTTCACCAGTTGTGCGACCTTGTAGAGCCGGTGGTAGGTGGGAACGAAGGCCGCTGCCGCCGGCGACATCAAGTCTGTCAGAGCCGGCTTGGATGGATCCCCTGCCGCCGAGCGCAGAACCTGCTCTGTGAGCACTTCGGCCATCGCTTCGGTCAGGCCGAGGTTGTCACTGAGCGTGCGCAGCACCAGGGTGCGACTGAGCGTGGCCTGAATACGGGCGCCGGCGTGCGTCGCGATGAAGTTGCGCCGCTCCAGGCGGCTCTGCTCCGGGTCGCTCCCCAGCGGAGCCAGCAGCAGCGCCTCGGCCTGTGCCAGTGGTAGGAACGTCAGTTGGGCTGCAATGAAGGCAGCCTTGTCCGTATTTGTGCCGGGCGCCGTGCCCTCGGCCAACTGAACCGCCACCGAGGCCGCCTCCGGGGTCAGCAGTGCCGCAAGGAACTCCCGCAGTTGCATTGCACTCGGATTCCCCGGCGGGGCGCTCTCCTGCTGGATCCGCGCAAGACCGGTCTGCAGGGAGTTACACAGCGATGTGACCGCCGCTGCAGAGGGAGCTAGGCTGCTGCCCGCCGGCGCCTCACCGGTGAGCAGGTACTGAAGCATGGAAACCGTGAACCCGGCGGCACGGATCCCCTTGAGCACCATGACGAACTTGGCGGTCTGGTCGGGGTTGGCAAAGGGGTTGATGTTGGTGAGCCGTTCGAGCAGGATCAGCTCGGGCACCGCCAGCCTCAGGGTGCGAGCGAGCAGTGCGTAGCGCTGCAGTAGGGAGAGGTGCCCCAAGGTAATCGTCTGATTGCCCGCAAGGCCAGTGTGCGCCCGGATTGCCGCCAGGTCGGGCGGCGTCAGCCGCAGCGCGGCCAGCAGCAGGGGCGCCTTGCTGGTGATTGTGGCGCTGACTCCCACCGGCCCCGTGCGATCCGCCTTCAGCGCAAAGTCGGGGTCCAACGGGCTGAAGACCGCCTTGTTCTGGAAGAGGGAGAGGTAATAGGCATCGGCTCCGTGGGTGTTCAGGTCGCTCCACAGGGAGATCAGCGCCTGCAGGGGCAGGTCGGCCCCGAAGCTGGCCGCCAGGTCGGCCTTCAGGCGCAGGGCGTCGGCGTACCGGCGCAGGAAGCGCCTCCGATGGCGGCCCAGGGTCATGAGCGAGAGGTCCAGGTCGGCCATGGTGCCGCCCACCCGCCGCCACAGGCGCAGGAACCGGTGAATGCGGTGCAGCGGCCAGTCCCCTCCATCCCGGAGCCCCTCCAGGTAACTTGTGTCCAGGTTTGTCGGGTCGCCTTGGAACTGAATCCTCACGGTGGGGGCGCTCGGGTTGGGGTTGATGAATCGGGTGGAGAGCAGGTCGACCAGTTCCTCAAATGTGATCCCTGTGCGCTGCAGGAAGGTTGGAATCCACTTCAGGTCATCGGTCCAGTAGCGACGCACATGCACAAGGTTCGGCCCGACTGCCTGCTTCGGCAAGTTCGGACCCGCGCAATGCAGTTGTGCGACCGCCGCACCCTGGTGCTCGTAGTACTCCATGCGCAGGTCGTAGGTGACTCCCTGCTGCAGGTTCACCTGCGCGCTCCACTCCGTGGCGCCCTGGAGGATCCACTTGTCGATCAGGAGCGCTCCGTTCACATAGAGCCGGACGCCGTCATCGGTAAAGGTATAGAAGGTATAGGTACCCGTAGCCGGGGCGACAAACCGGGCCGTCCAGACCGCGCTGAAGTCCGTAATGGGCACGGCTGGCGCCGGCGACCCTCCCCCCCAGTCGAACTTGACGACCGGATCCAGGCGCACAAAGGGGGCGCCGGTCATCGTGGTGTTGGGGTAGTACTGCCCGAGCAGGCCCGGGGTTGTGACGTAGTCGCTGGCATACCCGTACAGCTCCCACAGTTGATGGGGAGTCCGCTCCCGGAAAATCGCCCGGTCGGTCGGGGAGAGCCCCAGGGACTCCGTCGCCTCGGCCTCCCGCCAATCGGCCCGGCGGAAGGTCCGCATGGCCTCGAAGCGGCTCGAACCCAGGTGGCCCAGGAAGGAGCGCACCACCTCCAGGTTGCGGTCGAACGGCAGCGTGAATGGGTAGACCGCAGCGGCCACCTGGCTGTAAGCGTTGTCCGAAATCGACTCAACAAACGGGGCGCCGTACTCCCGATGTACAGAGAGCGACTCCTCGGTGGCCCCCTTCGAGGTGTTATTGACCACCGCCGCCCCGCGGTCCACGTAGCTTTCGAGGACCTCGTTGACCAGGTCTACGTAGGGCAAGGTGGTGTTGGTGTTCTCACAGGTCAGCAGGAGCTGCTCCAGGTCCGGTCGCCGCCGCCGCAGGAAATCCAGCGGGACAGTGTCCAGGGTGTAGCCCAGGGGCGGCTCTGTGGGCGCCAAGTAGTGAAGCAGATCGGTCAGGTAGGCCGCGGGACTGTAGACCGATCGGCAGTGAGGGCAGTCGCAGAGGTCGCTGCGGCCGAACAGGCTGTTCCAGGTCGGGAACTGCTCGCGCAGCGTCGCTGCCAGGCTGGGGCCGCCCAGAGCCATGGGCGTCACGTCATTGATGGCCTGGTGCACGGTGCCGTACAGGCTGGTGGTCATGGCCGTGACGAAGCGTGCCCGGCTGTGAACCCGCCGTGCCGACTCCTCACCGCCCAGGACGCCGCCAAACCGGGTGACAAATGCCTCCGCCCCAATGGAGCTGATCGCCACGGCGGAGTCGAGCCCCTCGCCCAGAAGCTCCTTGATCTGGTCATACCGGGGGGTCACCTGGAAGGCCCGCTGCAAGCGCTTGAGGAAGGCGGTCACATGCCCGCGGTTCTCCTCCGGTATGCCGTCCAGAACCCGCTCCCCGTGCTGCCGCAGGTACTGGTCGATCTGGGTCACGGTAAGATCGAAGTCTGGTGCCTGATCGAAGAAGCGCACCGCGCCCTCCCGGATCGGATTGCGCACCACGCCGGATTCGCCGGCCTGATCCAGGGCCTTGTCCGGATCAAACCCGGGGAACATGCGCGCCTCCCGGGTGAGCAGGTCCGCCCGGTGGGGCGCCGGCCCCTCGCCGGCGGTTGCGCCCCGCTCCAGCGTGGCAGAGGCCACCTGCGCGGCGGCAGCTGGCAGCTGCGCCTCCCGTTTCAAGGCTGCGGCCACCATGTCCGTGGCAAAGGCCGCGGCGAAGGTCTCCCGCACACGTGCAGCGTAGTGCTGCTCCCGCTCCGATGGCTCCTCGCCGGGGATATGGTCCGGGATCGCCTCACCATTGGCCAGGCTGGCCCGCACCAGTTCGGCCCACTCGCTCTCGCTGAGGTTAGCGAGGGCACGGGCCGGGTGCTCCCCCTTCATCCGCCGCCGCTGCAAGCCTTCGAGCAGGGAAAGGTTGGAGCCCGTGACCTCCGCCAGCTTCAGCACGAAGGAGACCTCCGCCCGCACCTCGGGCGCCTGAAAACCCGGGTCCTCCCTGAGGCTGTGCCACAGATGGCCCAGGGGACCGCCATGCGCTGCCACCCGCTCCCTCAGCTTCTGGCGGATCGCTTCCGGCACGCCCTCCCCCAGGGTTGAGACCAGGCGCCCGGCCCCCACAGCCCGCACCTCGTCATGCATGCGGGTGAGTTCAGCTTCAGCGGCGGCAATCTTCTCTTTCAGATGCGCCGGCACAGTCCTCCGGTCCAGGGCGCCCTTCAATGCCGAGGCGATATCCGGGCGCTGCAGCGAAAGATCGCCCAGGCCCTTCAACTGGCCGTCCCGCATGAGCGCATAGAACACTTCAGCCGGTACGGACGGCCTGCCCCGGTGCAAGCCGCGGGCGCCCATGTAGGCCTGGATCGCCCCCTGGGCAAATCCCGTCTGCTCTGCGATCTCCACGGTCTGCTGCGGGCTGAGCACCTCGGGCAGCTTCCCGGAGAACAGTTCACTGAGCGCCGACTCCAGACGCTCGTACTCCGACAGTTCCTCTGCCGACACTTCCAGATTCACTGTATGGACCGGCCGGTCGAGCACCACCGTCGTCTCAGCGAGCGTCTGCCCCCCGGCGGCGGCACGGACCAGTACCTGCTTGGGGGCGGCGCCCTCCGGCTTATGGGTCCACCGGTACCGGCCATCCTCGCCGGTGGTGGCCTCGCCCATTACGGCTTGGGCCTTGGGCTCCTGCGTCAAAAAGGTGACCTGGGCCCCACCCAAGGGGCGGCCGGACCGGAAAACCTGTCCCTGTATGACCAACCGCATGATTAGTTTGCCTCCCCGCTTCTTACCAGTAGGAGCCGATGAACCCTGCAGCTGCACCAGCCAGCCCGCCGATCAGAGCGCCGACCGCGGTGCCAAGTCCCGGAACAATCGAGCCAATCGCCGCGCCAATGGCGGCGCCCGCAGCCGCACCCGAAAGCGTCCCCGCCGCCACGCCGGCCCCCCTGCTCCCCGTGGCCTCTGTGACGGCGGACTCCACGGCGTCGCCCACGAAGTAGCCGGCGACACCGCCTGCCAGCACGGCAGATGTGGCGGCGCCCGGCGATGCGATCAGGGCGTTGGCGACCGCCCCTACGCCTGGAGCCGCAGCGGCGCCGGAGGTGAGCAGGTACTGCCCCGCGCCCACCACGACCATCTCGGTCTCGACGAAGCCTGGGATGATCGAGCGGGCGAGCGCACCGCCAACGCCAAGGGAGACGCGTCCGGCGGTGGTCTCAAAGAGCCCCCGGCGTATTGAGCCGATGATCCGCTGCCCCAGGGAGGGCGGCGGGGCCGGGAGCCGGCTTAACACCTGGTCCAGCGGCACGGTACGGAAGAGGTTGCCTTCCTGCGAGAGAATGGCGGTGTTGATGTTCTCTTCCGTGACCGCAGAGTTGGTCGCGCGGGCCGCCCGCATCATCTCGCTCCGGCTGCGCTCAAAGATATCCTCGCGGTAGTTGATCCGCCCTCCCCCGCGCAGCCGGTCCAGCCAGCGGTTGTCCGAGGTGGGGCCCGTGTTGGTCTTGTCGAGGGCTGCCCGCCGTTCCCACCGCAAGGTGATGTCACTGTGGTACATGTCGTCGGTGTAGTCGGGCTGGCCAGTGGTGGGGTTGCGGGTCAACTCGCCGAGGTGGGCATGGGGCATGGGGTGTTCATTCTCCGTCAGGCGGGGCCCCTGGGTCTTGCCCGCAGGAATGGGCCCGCGAACCGCCGGTGGCTGCTCATCATACGGAGCAATGTTGCCGAAGTCTGAATTCGGTGGGGTGGCGGCCGGCGGTGCGGCGGCAGCCGGGGGCGGCGCCGCAGCTGCGGGCGGCGGCGTGGCGGCGGCAGGGGGTGGGGTCGCGGGCGGGGTAACCGGGGCTGCCCCCCCTGTGCCCTTTCGCACCCTGGACCAGCTGTCCACCGACCAAACATGGGTGCGCTGGTTGTAGGTGGGTGTGCCCGTGTAGCGGACTCCCGCCTGGCGGGCCCAGGCCTCAAACCGCCGGACCGTAGTCACCTCGGGCGGTACGATCCAGGCGACGGCGCCCGTCCCGCTTCGGGGGCCGGCCGTCCGCCCGCCCGGGTCGGCGAGCGCAATTGGGTTGTTATGGGCATATGCGTAAAGGTTCAATCCGTCGGCGTAACCCGCCGGGTCGGAACTGGTCCAGCGGGCGAGCCAGGGGGCGTAGTACCGGGCGCCGCAGTAGTAGAGCCCGGTCTCGTCGTCGCGCTCCCGCCCGATGTAGCGGTAGCGCTTCAGCGAAGCCTCGGCCGCCGAGCGGGCCGACCGGTAGGCCGTGGTGCCAAAGGGATGGTACTCCTCGTAGGTCAGCACGGCTCCCGTCCCATCGGTCTCCAGGGTGGCGGAGCCCACGGCGTTGCCAAACTGATAGCGGATCAGCGGGAGGAACAGATCGGCGGGATCGTCGAGATCGACCGTCTTGGTATCCACCTGGGCGATGCGCCCCCCGGCGTCGGCCACATGCAGGGTCTGGCGCTCCAGGACCAGTGTGCCGTTGCGGTACTCCCGGTAGATCTCCAGCGACCCGAGGTAGATCCGTTCCTGGCGGGTCCCGGCGGAGCGCTCCACCACCTTGCGCACCCGCTGGCCTCCGGCGCCGTACACGTACCAGGCCCGCCCGCCCCCGCCCAGATCCACCTGAGTCAGCTGGTCGAGTTCGTTCCAGACCAGGGTGGTCAGGTGGGGCATCCGGGTCATGTTGCCGTGGGTGTCGTGGGTGTAACCGGCCGTGAACGGACCCGCGTCCGGGTCACCGGGCCGGCTGTTGGCCGAAAGGCGGTTGGTCGCCGACTCATACTGGTACCGTCGGGTCCAGGAGGCGCCCGGGGCCGTGTGCCGCAGGGTGGTCAGATTGCCCAGGGCGTCATACTCGTAGGTCTCGGTATAGGTCCGAACGGCAGCGGCGTCGTTGATGTGGGGGGGCGACGCCGGCGGCAAGTCGCCGTCGCTGCGGGGCAGATCGTTGACGCCCCCGGCGTGCTCCCGCCCGGTGGCCCGCACCAGCTGGTAAAGGGCATCGTACTCGTACAGCCCTTCAGCCCGCACCACGGCGTTGGCAAAGTAAAGCGTCTGCTGGGCCTCGTCGCTGTACTGGGTGATCAGTCCGGCCGCGTCGTAGATGTACCGAAGGTCCTGGAGCACCGCTCCATCAGCGGTCCGGACCGTCCGCATGCGCATGGGCCGATCGGTGAGTGGGTCCAGGGTGGCCCTTATCACAGTGCCGTTGCCCAGCGTGGCCTGGAGCCGCTTGCCCCGGGCGTCGTGGTCGGCCCCCGCGAGGAAGGGGGTAGCCGCCCCGCCCCGTATGTGCACCTGAAGGGTCTGCATGAAGTTCCCGGCGCCGAAGGATGGCCGGAACTCAGTGTTATCCGGCAGGCGCAGGAACTCTGGGCGCCCGAGGGCATCCGTCGCCGCCTCGGTCTGGAAGCTGCCGGGCTCCAGCAGGGGCTCGGCCGCAGCCAGCTTGGCCGCCAGGGTAGGCGCCGCCGCCACGGCGGTCCAGTCCACCGGTCCCTGGTAGTTCCGGGCGATGCGCTGGCGGGCCTGAACCACCGTGCCCTTGAAGTCGCAGCGCTCAATGGTCGTAACCCCGGCCTGATCGTAGATCTGGTGGAGTTGTCCCCGCAGGTTCAGAGCCCCGGCATCCGGGTGGGCATCCCCGTACACGTGGTGAAAGAGGGTCCGCTCGGGTCCCGCACCCTCCGCCACTCGCATGCTCACCGGGCGGTGCGCACCGTCGTAGGTGATGCGGAAGAGACGGTCAGGCCCATCCCACATGGCGGCCGGCTGGCGCAGAATGTCCGGCAGCACCTGGCGGGCGCCCCGCTCCATGTGCTCGGTGTGGATTGGGAAGCCCAGCAGGTCGCTCACCGTGAAAAGCACCTGGCGCCCTGCCGCATCGAAGAGTCGCACCCGGCTCCGGGCCAGGTCCATTTCGACACGGGTGGTCCTGAGGCCATGCGGCCCGTTGTCCGCTACCGTGTAGATCGCCCGCCCCAGGGAGTCGAAGTGAAGCACCGCCGGGGTGTTCGCATGCCGGGCCGCCAGCCAGGCCGCCCGCTGTTCGGGCTCGGTGGGCTCCGGCCCGGCGGGTGAGGGGCTCCCGCGCAGGGCGTACCAGTCGCTCTCCAGCACCGTGTCGTTGGCATCGTAGGAACGCTGCAGCCACGGGGTGAACTCCACCCGGGTGAAGGTGCCGTCCGGCATATCGCTGCGAACCGGGCGCCCCAGGGCATCGTAGGTCACCACGGTGTTGACCCCCAGTTCCACCAGGGCGCCGTGCTCCTCGTACTCTGGGGTGACGCTGAAGTAGGGCTCATACTGCCTGACCGGGTTCCCCTTGTTGTTGACCACCGTCCGCCCGTTGCCGACCCAGCGGAGGGCCGGCGTGGTGTCCACCTCCACCACGGTTCCGTCCGGGTTTACCCGCTTGGCCAGACCGGGCTCGGCCTGTACCTTCACCATCACCTGGCGTCCAAGGCCGTCAAAGTAGGTGTAGGCCTCCTGCCAGCGCGGGTTGGCCGCTCCGTGCTTCTCCCGGGTAAAGGTGTGGAGCATGGCTGGTTTGCCCTCGTTCATCCAGCGCAACAGGTCGTACTCCAGGCGGGTGGTCGGGTCATCCAGCGTGTCGCCCTCGCCGGCACCATCCTTGCCCATCAGGGCGGTTCGGACCACCAGTCCGAGTTCGTCGGTCCGCACGGCCCGGCGGTTCCCGTTCGGGTCGGTCACCCGCCAGGGCTGCAGCAGGCGATAGTCGTTCTCGGCAACGGTCTGGTCGCCAAGGGGATCGGTCCCGGCCTCCACAAGGAGGCCGTATGTGTCGTAGGTAACGGTGGAGACGGCTCCGAGCGCATCCTGCATCCCCGTAGGCAGGTAGAAACGGTCCACAGCATCCGCCGGGTAGATCGCTCTCCCGGACGGCATCCACCAGCCCGGATCGCCCTCGCTGTGAATATAGCCCGCAGCGCTGAGGGCGGCGCCGTCTACCCGACTGCCATACACCTCGGCGATCAGGTCGGGGGTCATGGCCAGGTGATGCGAGTGAGAGCCCAGGCCGAGCGACTCTAACTGCCCCAAGGGCAGAGCTCCGGTCAGGTCGTCGCGCAGGTAGTAGGTGCGGGAGCGCCCCAGAAGCCGCAGGGTGGTCGTGTGGGCAGCAATGGCCGCGTCGAGCTCCTCCCGCGCAAGGATCGCACCTGCGGGTGAGATCCCGCTCACCTCGTAGGAGCGCGTCTCACACGGCACACGGAGCCGGTATCGGTCCGGACTCACCACGTCGTTGGTGTAGTCGGTTTCCGCCAGGGTGATGTGCATGCGGGCTTGCTCGCCCTGCACGAAGGCGGGCAAGGACGGGTCAGCGGTCGGGCGCCCGTAGGCCACCGCCGCCGAGCGTGTGATCCGGCCAACCTCGTCGGCCTCCAGGATGATCGTGTGGGCGATGCGCGCCTCCGACGGCTCCCGTTCGCAGTGGCAGGCCAGCGACTCCCCCGGCACCATGTCCATGACCGGGCGCCGCCCCTGCAGGCCTGGCTGTACAAGCCGAACGCTGTAACTGTGCTGGGAGACGCTAAAGGGGTGGGCCTGGGCGGCGGTCCCGTCCAGGGCGAAGACCTCCTGCCGCAGCGTCTGCCCGCGCAGGGCCCGCACCGCCTCCGCCCAGTCCGCGGGGCTCAGACCGGTAGGGAGTAGCGACGGAGGCAGGTCGGGCAGGTGGCCCGCCGGGTCCCGGTAATACTCAGCGGCGAAGAGTTCGCTGCTCCCGGGCATGTCCGGCAGGGCGCCGGTGTGAATCCAGGTCCGGGTCAGCACAGGGGGCTGGTCGTGCGGGTGTTGCTCAAACTCTTCCGTGTCGATCTGGTCGACCCGGCCGAAGCCGCAGAACTCCCGCTCCTGGCGGTCGTAGTGACCGTGGTGATAGCTGTACCGGGTGGTGAAGCGGTGCCCCTGTATCAGGTCGCGCACCTCCACCTTCTCCACCACTTGCACCGGGAAGGGAAGGCGGGTGACCCAGGGCTTTCCGGCCTCCTCGTCGGCCCGATAGAACTGGGTGGAGGCGGCGTAGGTCAGCCGGGTCTCCTTGCCCAGGTTGTTGCGGATCACGGAGAGCAGGTAGGGCTTGCGGCCGCCCATGAGGTCGGCGTAAAGCACCGGGGCGCTCCGGCCGGGCAAGGGCGACGAGAGGACGAGGCAGGCCGTTCCCCGCCCCAGCAGGTCCACGACCGTGACCGCAGAAGGGTCGTCGGGCACGGGTACCCCAACCAGCAGCTGACCAGGCGCCCAACTGTTGCCCGCACAGTTTTGGTACAGTCGAATTCCGTCCCGCCCGATGTAAAGCAGGTCGGCCGGCCCGGTCCCATCCAGGTCGGCCAGCCGCAGGCGGCCGGGGTGAAAGAGGTCGGGCTCATCGAACCAGGGAGCCCCGTCCATTGTGACCCTGGCGCCAAACCGGCCGTAACCCAGGTTTGGCCAGTAGCAGACCGAGCCGTTTCGGATGCGCACCAGATCCGGAAGCCCGTCGCCGTTCATATCGGCCAGGTAGACCGACTGGCTGCCCTCGGCGAAGAGGAGCCGGGGCCCCTCCTCCTCATTGGGCGCCCAGGGCACCGACTCCGCCGGGGCATAGCCATCCTCCCCGAGCGACGCATACCAGACCAAGACCTCATCGCCGGTCAGCAGCAGGTCGGGGCGCCCATCCCCAGTCAGGTCCAGGGCCCTGAGGTTCGGGTCTGACCAGTCCACGTTGGGGTTGGACCCGAAAGGGGCGAATGGCAGCCATTCCCCGTTGGCGCCCCGCCCGAAGAAGCCCGGGCCGGCCTCCGACATCGTCAACAACCGCAGGTGGCCGTCCCCTGCCAGATCGACCAACTGCGCCATCCCGTCCTGGAGCCCGGCAATTCCGGGCTTCTGGGCCACCAGGGCTAGCGGGGCAAAGCGCCCCTCCCCCAGGTTGCGCTTATAGTACCAGGCCCCGGCTGCCTCGGTCAGAATCCCGGTCAGCCCTTCACCCGCCAGGTCTGCCCACTGGAACCGGACCGGCTCCAGGCCGGCAGGCAGGTTCTCGAGGGCCGCATCGCTGAGTGTATGTACGGCGGGGCTCACAACCGGTTCTGTATATTCCAGGTGAACCGGGGGATTGGCCTTGCTGGAGTAAAGCGTCCCGTTTCGCAGGTACCCGACCTGCCGGGCCGCCACCAGCAGGCTGGCCGCCGGCTGGTCCTGATAGGTCAGTTCCAGCGCCCGGACCAGCGTAGGACCGGGTCCCAACTCCGCGAAGTGGTGAAACATCAGCACACGCCGGCACAGGCGGTAGGTCCGCTGCTCGAACCCGGCCCGACAGGTGGAGAAGGGATCCTGCCGCACCAGCCAGGGCTGCGACTCCTCCGCGGCTGGCGCCTGACCCCCGTGCTCGCCATAGTCGAAAACCGCCTCGAAGAGCCAGTCGTCAGCCACATGGGGCACCCGATTTCCGTAGAGCACGCGCTTGAGGTAGACCCCGGCGTAGGTGCCCGCTTTACGCTGGGCCTCCTGCGGCAGCGCTGCGCTTACCCCCGCGCTGTCCTCGGCCTTGTAGGTAAAGCGAATCAGGTTGCCACGGCCGTCGCGGACCTCTTCAGCAAACCACTGGTATACCCGGCGGGAATCTCCCGGGTCGCTCAGCCGCGCCTGCGGGCTCCGGCCATAGAGTGTGGTCAGGTTCTCCTGGGTGATCACCCGCCAGTGCATCTCCCGGGTGACCCGGTGCGTCCAGCGCTCGATGCGGGCGTGGGCGCCCTCCGTGCGCGTACGGTAGCGCCGGACCTCGTAGTCCTGGCCTGAGAGGGTGACCTGCTCGGTGTCCGGCACCCACTCGGCGCCCTGCTGCACCAGCCGGGGAACCAGCTCATCGCCGCCGATCAGGAAGGTATCCGACTCATCGTCATCCTGGTACCTCGGCAAAGAGCGGTCTGTCCGACGGGATACGGCCCCGGCTGTGAGGGTCCAGCCCAGGCCGAAGGGGCCATTGCCGGCGCCGGAGTCGTAGGTGAGCGACAGTGTTGGCGTGAAGCCAGAACGGCCCGGGGAGAGCGGCAGGGAGATCGCCATGGTGCCGCTGCCCCGGGCCGTGTTCACCGTAAAGAGCTCATCGATGCCGCGCAGCGCCCCCCCGCCGGACGGCAAGGTGGGCTGCGGGAGCTGAACGGGACTGGATGGGCGGGGCGCCGCCTCCCCGCCGCCGGACGGGAAGGGCGAAACAACAGGTTTCACGTCGGACTCCTCCAAACGTAAATCTTTCAACTGACGACAAAATAGTATTTATTATCGTGCGAGACTTCAATAGGACTGGTGGGTAAATCGTTCGACACAGTGAAGGCAGCGCTGCAGGGCAGCTCCTTCTACCGGCTGCCGAAGGCGCTCCAGTGGTTCAAGGACGCCGACTGGTAGACGCTTACGATCCCCCGCAAGAAGTAGGGCTCTGTCGTAGCGGTAATCGGACAAAAAAAACGCCCCGGCGTGAGTACCCTACTCGCGCCGGGGCATTTTTGTCTTACTGTCTCTCAACACTGGGTCCTCTGAAGGGAGGCGGCGGATGTCGGAACAGGAAGCGGTGCTTCAGATCGGTTAGCCAGCTGGGCTCAGGGTTAAATCCCCCGCTGATTACCCTCTTCGGGTAGATGACAAGGGAATCGCCCTGCAGCTTCGATTCAACCCGGTACAGCCCTTGCCCCGGGGCGGAGTCACAGGGGCCTTCCACACACGTACCATCCAGTCGATAGACCGCGGCCTGCATGAACAACTGCTTTGATTCAACCCAGTTTAGCGCTTGCCCTCGGTGAGGATCACGATCAAGGAATACGAAAAACTCTCCCTTGGGCTGCCGGGCCACCCAAACCCCCTCGACCTGCCGCACCATGCCGGGTGGGTAATCGCCCACGGGCACAGTCAATGGGATTTCAGCTTGGCCGTCGGAGTTCCTGGCGAACGCGCCCCAGCCAAGGGCCAGAAGGATAACTGCGCCGATGAGGCCGGTGAGTCAGGCTCGTCGCCCTGGGCTGGTCACCAGGCACCCCTCCAATCTCTGCAGGATCCACGCACACGGTTCCCTGTCAAGGTCGCCGTCATTCGTCCTCAAGGCTGCCAGCCCGCCTCGGTTTGCTATGGGTGGCCACTGGTCTGAAAGACGCCAATGATCGTTTCACCATCAGCCGCATACAAGGGGATGTTTCGAACAGAATAGGGGGCACTTTCTTTCGCCCTCATGTAAGCCACGGCTTCCTCTGGCGTCTTGGGCTGCAGTACGTCGTTGAGATCTTTCGCTCGCACGTACCCCATGGTGCCACCGACTCCATACGCAAGGATCAGGTCCGGCTCCTCCGTCGCAGAGGCTAAGGAGGAGCCAAAGGTTTCCCCGCGGGCATTCCTCGGGTAGACCGAGGTGGTTGGACTCGGGTTTACCTCGATTTGGAAGTACTCACTGCCATAGGCCTGTTCTCCGGATGCCCATCCATCCCACCGATAAGCGATAGAGACCTGATAGATGCCCGGAACATCCGGCAGTGTGAATCTGCCCTCCCTTCCCCTCAATTGGCCTTCACTAATGACTTTCTCGCCTTGACTAATGGTAAAGGTGACTCTGTCCCAGCGTACACGGGTGTCGTAGATGACTGTGACCGTAGCCTTAGGATGGAGCAGTACGGGGGCCAGGACAGTGACCGGTTTCCCGTCCCCTTCCGTCCCGCAGAAGCTCCCGGCACCGGAAACCTGCCCAGGTCCCGGGGCGGCACCATGAACAAGAATCCGAATCCGGGGGAGGTTGTTGCAGGTTACTCGAGGGAACTTGATCAGACCAATTGCGGCGGCGATTGCCACTGCACAGACCCCGATGACCCAACGCCGCACACCTATCACCCCTCGCCAGGTCCCGTCACTCAGCGGACCTCGTTGAACACGAAATAAGGCACCCAGCGCCGCCAACCCGGGCTGGGGTTCCCTGCGTGCCCCACACTCACCGAGGATACGGTTGTGTGAGAACCCTGGCCGTCCCGGTAGATCACCGCCGGGGCAAAGTAGAAGTGGGTAGTCCGCATGAGTTGCTGGGCCGTTTCACTGAGGGGCACGTATATCACCGAAGAACCGGCAACATTTAGCGGAAGATCTATCAGTTCCCACTGTAGGTAGGGCTCCTTGGGATAAGACGAAGGCATTCGCCCCCTGTGAAAGCGGAGGCCGTTAATCGGGCGCTCCTGTCCGGCCCACGACGGGACCAGGTCGGTGATGATGCCCGGTCCTTCCAGAAAGAGATAACAGCCCTCGATCTCTCCATCGGGTGTGGTTTCTCCAGCGGCCCCAACAACCTTGAGGCTGGGCGAAGAGTCGTGCGCCACATGAAGAACGATTGGGCCGATGGGATATCTCTTCTCGCGTTCACCGTCAAACTGCCAACGGAGGGTCGTGGCCGTGATGCCTTCCTTTGGGAAGGGAAGGGCCAAGGTGCCGAAAATCACCCTGGGCTGAAGCCAGACTGGGCGGTCTTGATCCGGCCACGAAAAATCTGGGCGGAATGAGCCCTGGAGCACTTCGCCTCTACCCTGGTCATCTTCCAACGACGCTGACTCTAGGTCCTGTGGGAAACGCGCCCAGGGATGCGGGCGAACCCAAGCCACCGGCAGCTTGTATGTATTTGGACGAATGGAGTCCTGGCCATAAAGTTCGCCACCTACTCGTCCGGGGTAGACCCCTACCGGCACGGGTGATTGCGCATACCAGTAGAGAAGATAGCCGGCAGCTAGGAAAACGGTCACCAATAGTAGGGCTAGCCACTTATGTTTCAATGCATGCACCTCAGTTCGTGGAAAGTCTCGGCCGAGCGTAGCCAGGTCATCCTACCAAAGACGGCCCCTGAGGCGTTCCCAACAATTTGACGTTTTCATGGTCAGATTAGTTGCAAATAGTCAGTTCTTTATCTGATACGAAAAGGAGCAGCGGGATAGGACGCCAAAAACGGCGCCCCCATCCCGCTGGTTTTGCCTATCGACGGACCGCCGAGACCATCACGACCACCTGGAGCTCTGTAAAATCCTCACCTACCACTGCCGTACCCCAGAAGAAGTAGGTCGGCTCTGCCGCCTGCCCGTTCATCCACGCGGGTACGTCCACGTTGTAAGCCAGCTCGACCCTGTCGACTGAAGTGCGGTGGGCCGCAAAGTGCGCAGCAGGGAAGGTGCGCCCATCCCCAAACACCTTGACCATCCCAGCCCCGGCCTGCGCCTGGCGCCAGGCCTCCTCCGGGCTGATCAGATCCACCGGTGCCCCCGCCGGCTTGGCCGTCACATCCGTCAACGTGACTCCGCGGATGGACCCATCGAGGCTGAAGCGGATGGACACAGCCGGCATCGACCGTGAATCTCCTATGGTCTCAAGCGCACCCAAGCCGTTCCAGGTGGATGGCAGAATCGCCAGTACCTCTGCGGGCGACCAGTGGAGTTCCGGGGTTCCCACGGACTCCAAATCAACCCCCGCAGCCTCTGCCACCCGAAGGGCCGCCTGCCGAACATGCTCCGGAGTAGGCAAGCGGAACGTCTGGATCGGCTCAGACGGCGTCCAGTCATGCTGCACCTTCTCCGGCCGATTGATCTGGATGAGCGGGGCGCCCTCGCGCGCCTCCGGGAGCGATGTCTTCAGTTCAAACCCACCCTGACCGGGGGTCGGCTTTACCGCCGATACATAGGCCAGCGCCTTGTGTCCTTGCCCCTGTGCATCCTTGACCTCCCCTTCAAAGAGGACGACGGGGATGTAGTACCAGCGATTCTCCAGGGACCGCACCAGGGCCCGATCCAACGAGATGGTCTGGATCGTCATGTGCGGGTTCTCGGGCCACGCCACAAACGGATCCGCCGACCCGACCACGGCCCCGATACCGGCCTGCAGGTCCGCCCAGGCCTCTTCGGCCGTACGGAGAGGAACCTCGCCGGCCGTGGTGGTCCCGGAGGGCCATAAGCCGTAGGCGCTCCGGACCTCCCGGGACCAAAGGGCGACCTGAACGTTGGGCAGACCGTCGGCAACGGCCAGGGGACTGCCCTTGGCTGGAGCCACCTCTACAACCGCTTCGTCCGCCCGATGCTGGGTGCGAAAGACCCTTACTGAAACGTTCCCTGGCGGATAGAGCCCAGCCTTTTCAAGCCAGTCCGATGCGATCTTTGCGGCTTCCTCATCGCTGATGACAGGCCCGAGCGGCGGCTCAGCCGGCGGTGTATCGGAGGCAGCGACAACCAGGGGGCCGTCCGGCCAGTATGCCCAGGCGCCGCTTTTGGCAAGGGACAGACGCCCCGCCCGGTAGCCGATGAGCGGCGTGATCACGGGAACCTTGTCCCAATCCCGGGACACCGGCTCCTTTATGCCAAGTCTGTTCTTCACCTGCTCAACCCAGGCCGGATCGAACGGCGTTTCCGCTCGCTGAATCTCGCCCTCAGCGGGGAGCTCCGGCAACGGTACAGCCAGGTCGAAGGTGACGCCTGTATCATGCTGCATGATGCCTGGTGTCATCGGGACTCCCGCCGCGGCTGCACCAGAGAGCGCAAAGGGTGCAGCGATCGGGAAACTCGCATGGGGCCCGAACCAGCGCCGTCCGAAGC
This sequence comes from Symbiobacteriaceae bacterium, assembly GCA_050789255.1. Lineage (GTDB taxonomy): Bacteria > Bacillota > Sulfobacillia > Symbiobacteriales > Symbiobacteriaceae > JBOZRQ01. The sequence continues at coordinate 69,406 of JBOZRQ010000046.1, read as the reverse complement.
GCTCGACCTGCGGTCCGCCCGATACGAGTAACACAGCGGCGACGGCGGCAACCGCGGCCCACCGCCACGTCCGGCGGAGGGGCCGTTTCCTGACAGAAAAGGGCAGAACGGACGGCGATTTGGGCGCACCCTCCACCCCAGGTTGGACCTGCGCCCGGCGCAGTCGCTGGCGAATGCGCTCTTGTACATCGGGTGGCACCGGAACCGCGGGCATGACCTGCCGCAGGTCCTGCCAGATCGTGCTTTCCCAGTCCTCGGGCAAGGGTTTCATGACTTTGCCATCCTTTCTCGCAGCGTCTGCACAGCCCTGTGCGCAAGCTGGCGGAGGGCGTCCGGCGTCCGGCCCATGACTGCAGAGACCTCTGCGTACGTGAGATCCTGCACGAATCGGAGCAGCAGCACCTGTTGCTGCGCTTCCGGTAGCACATAGAACTCCCGGATGAGCGCCTGGCGGAGCTCGACCTCCTCCAGCCCCGGACCCAGGCTCGGCGCCGGCAGGTCCTCGGGCAGCGTGGTTGGCCGCGGCCTTCGGCGTTGATCGGCCAGTAGGCTATTGGCGATCCGGTACAACCAGATGACGAACGGCACGCCTTTGTACTGGTAACGCGGCAGGTGTTCCAAAGCCCGCAGAAAGGTCTGGGCAGTCAGCTCCTCTGCGTCCTCCGCCGCGCCGGTCCGGTAGCGGAAGTACTGGTAGATCGGTGGCAAACAGCGTTCGTACAGGGCCTCAAACGCCGCCGGATCACGCTGAGCCGCCGCGATGAGCGCTCCTTCGTCTGGCGGGGCGGTTTTGGGGATGGGTTCCATCGGGTCACCCCTTTCCGGTGGGTCCACCCGTATAAACGGACAGGCACGCACGTTGTGACACACTTTTTTCGTGATTCTCGAAACCCTGCACAGCTGCCCTGCTTGTTGACCCACAATGTTGGTTTCAAGGGGGCTTGACAAGGGGGAACCGAGGTTGTATTCTGACATCGGATCGTATTTAACCAATGTGTTTAATACGATGCAGCCATACAGCGACAGACGCTCGACTCAACCGAGGGGTGTACATACGCCATGGAAACCGATCACCTGAGCACCACACTCGCCGCGCTTGCCGACCCCACGCGCCGTGCCATTCTCGCCCGCCTGGCCAGCGGCGAGGCCACGGTCATGGAGCTGGCTGCGCCCTTCGACATGAGCCTGCCTGCTGTCTCGCGGCACCTGAAGGTCCTGGAGCATGCTGGTCTGATCACCCGGGGCCGGGAGGCGCAGTGGCGTCCGTGCCGACTGCAGGCCAAGCCGCTCAGGGAGGTTGCCGACTGGGTGGAGCACTACCGCCGTTTTTGGGATGAAAGCCTCGACCGCCTGGAGGAGTACCTGCAAGAACTGCAAGCGAAGGAGCGAAAAGAATGATCCCCGAGACAGAGGACCGCGAAATCGTAGTCACCCGGGTCATCAACGCCCCGCGGGCGCTGGTGTTCGCGGCCTGGACCCAGCCCGAGCACGTGGCCAACTGGTTCGGCCCGCGGGAGAGCACCATCTCCGTGCAAAGCATGAACCTGTCGCCTGGCGGCCGTTTCCACATCACCTGGAGCGGCGCCGACGGCAGCGAGTCCCCGTTCAAGGGCGCCTACCGTGAGATCGTGGCGCCGGAGCGACTGGTGTACACCGACGAGTGGGAAGCCCCGGGGCTCCCCCCGCAAGAAGCGATCGTGACAGTCACCTTCGAGGAGCGAGGCGACAAGACGCTGCTTACGGTCCGGACCCTCTTCTCCACGCCCGAGGTGCGTGAATGGGCCGCCCAGAAAGGCTTCGAGGTTGGCTGGGGCATCTTCTTCGACCGACTGGATGAGTCCCTGCCGAACGTCACTTTGTAAGAGAAAGGGCACTTTTTCGCCATTTACAGCCCCCGGGGATCGCCTGCACATTGAAGGCAGTGCGAACCCGGGGGTGTGTCATTCATGGTCCGTATCTTCCGGCGAAAGCTCCTTCCCCCCAGGGCGGTCGGCTGCGTGGACAGGCCCAGACTGACCGGCGGGGCCGCTCCGGAGCAGGTCCTGGTTGCACAGGCGCCAGGCGGAGCCGGCAAGACAGTCTTTCTGTCGCAGTGGCTCGCCACGCGGGGCCTTCCTGCCGTCACCTACGAGCTGGACGAGGCCGATCGTGACGCTGAGACGTTCGTGGCACACCTGGCAGCCGGGTTTCAGCAGCTCTGGCCGGACTGGGCGCCCCCCTCAGACGCCCTGGCGCACCCGGAGGAGCTGGCGGTCGAGATCGTCAGCGAGGGGGGCAGGCGCCCTCCCCTCACCCTCGTGCTCGACCGCCTTGAGTGCGCCTTTGGCGAGACCTACCTGGCCGACTTCCTGACCGTGCTCCTGCGGTACGCCCCGCCCAACCTGACCATAGCGCTTGGCACCCGGGCGCCGCTCCCCTTCGACCCGGCCATCGCCCGGCAGGGGCTCCGGGTCGTGACGGCGGCGGACCTGGCCTTCACCCGGCCCGAGGCCGAGGCGCTCCTGGGCCCGGGCGCCTGGGACGGCTGCTTCGCCGCCACCGGCGGTCTCCCCCTGGCCCTGGATCTGTGGCGCAAGGCGGGACCGGGTTGGCGGCCGGCGCTGCAAGCCCGACTCCTGGCGGATCTACCGCCCCACGTAGCCCCTGAACTGGGCTCGGGCCTGACTGCCGCCTGGCTGGATGGAGCGATGGACCTGGGCGAGTGGGCGCACCGGATCTCGGTGGCGCAGCCCGGGGCTGAGCGGCTCTGGAGCAGCGTGCGGGAGGCCCGCCAGCTCTACATGGCGGGCGAGTTCCGGACGAGTCAGGCCCGGTTGCTCCCCCTTTGGGAAGACGCCCGGGGCCGCGGCAACCGCCCGCTCATGGGCGCCGTCGCCCTGCTGTACGGCGAGACCCACTACGGCCTCGGCGAGTACACCCATGCGCTGGAATGGTACCGCCAGGCCTTCGCAGCCGACCCGAGCCTGGAGCACGGCGGCACCCACAGCATGGTCCTCATTCTCAGGGATCAGGGGCTGCTCGCCGAGGCCGAGGCTCTGGGGCGCCGGTGCGTGGAAGCCTGCAGCCGGGGTGGGGACCTGCAGGCGCTCTCCTTCGCCCGGCTTCAGTACGGGCATGTGTGCGCAGAGCTTGGCCGCTTTGATGAGGCCGAGCGGGAGATGCTGGAGGCGGAGCGGCTGGGCTTCCTTTGCGGTGAGCCGATCTACGGGATCCTGGCGCTGCTGCACCGGGCCAGCGTCGCCTCAATCCACGGCGACATCGGGGCCTACCGGTCGATCGCCGAACGGGGCTACACCCTGGTGCGCGGCCGCTCGGCCTGGGTTGAGGCGCTGGCCGCCTATGTGCTGGCGGGCGCCCTCATGCGCTGGGGGGAGCGGGAGACCGCCGGCCGCCTGATGGCTGGCGCCCTGGAGACCCTCACCCGGCTCGACGCCAAGTTTCAGATCCACATGCTCCTGGTGATCGCCGCCCGTGCCCGCTGGGTGGATGGGCGCCGCGACGAGGCCCGGGCCACCTTTGACCGGGCGCTCGCCCTGGCGGCTGCCGAGGGCTATGTCTACATCCTGAGCGAGGAGCGCTTCACCCCGATCCCCCTGCTGGTCGATGCCCTGGTGCGGGGCGTGGAATCTGCCCACTGCCAGCGGGTTCTGGTGGCGGTCGGTGCCAAGGCCCTTCCCGACCTGCTGGAGCTTACCCGCTCCCCGGACCCTGCGGCCCGACTGGCCGCCCTCTACCCGCTGGCCACCATCGGCGGGGCGGAGGCCAGGGAGGCGGTCCGACGCCTGCTGCACGACGAGGCCGAAAGCGTGCGGGAGGGCGCCCTCCTCGCCCTGCACTCCCAGGGTGAAACCGCCGGGTCTGTCGAGCATCAGGCCGGCCTGCAGGTCCGGCTCCTCGGCCCCATGGTCGTAGAGCTGGATGGCAAGCGGCTGGAGAGCTGGCGCACCACCAAGTCCCGGGACCTGCTGGCCTTCCTGCTGCTGGGCGGGAGCCGCCCCTACACCCGCGAGCAGCTGGGGGAGGCGCTCTGGCCGGAGGGCGAGCCCGAGGCGGTGGCCCGGCTGCTGCACACCTCGCTGCACTACCTACGGCGATGCCTGGGCGCCGGGTACGAGGGCCTGGTCGCCTTCGCCGGCGGCGCCTATCGGTTGGACCGCACCGGCGTGGACCTGCGGCTCGACGTTGAGGAGTTCCAGCGCCTTGCCGGCGGCCCCAGGCCCGAGGAGTGGCGGCAGGCGGTAGCCCTCTACCGGGGCGATCTGCTGGAAGGTCTGGACTACCCCTGGTGCGAGGGGTACCGGGCCCGGTTGCGCACGCTCTACCTGGAAGCGCTCCGGCGCTTGGCAGCGACAGCCCAGCGGGCTGAGGCGGTGCAGTACCTGGAGCTCCTGACCCAGGCCGACCCCCTCGCCGAGGACGCCCACGTGGCGCTCATGGAATGCCACGCCGCCATGGGCAACCGCAGCGCCGCCCTCGCCCAGTTCCGAACCCTGACCCGCCTCCTGGACGAGGAGTTAGGGCTGGAACCCGGCGCCCGTGCCCGAGAGATCTACCAACAGCTAATCAACGAGTAACCCCGGACGCCAACCTGGCGCCCGGGGTTCTCTTTGTTCAGTGGCTGTTACACGAGCGTTGGGTAGCTGTTAAGCGGTGGGCGGTAGGCTGGGTTCAGAAGGGTGATGCGAAATGAGGCCGCTGTTACTGGAAGCCAGGGCGATTACAGTCACACCCATCGTGCAAGACGCACACCTGGCGGTACGAGCGGGGGAATCCGTCGCCATCCTGGGTCCACCGGAAGCGGCCCACCTGAAACTGCTGCGGGTCCTGGGCCTCCGTGACCCGCCCGACGGCGGCGCCCTGTTCTGGCACGGGCGCCTGGTCACCCCACCCCCCACAGCCGACCTGAGCATGCGGCTCCTGTGGGGGCGCCCGCCCCGGCTGCTGGAGGCGGTGGAGCTGGCCGTCAGGCGGCAGACCGAGCTCCTGCTGATCGGCGGCGCTCCTCCCGACCTGGCGCTCCTGCGGCTGCTGCACAGCCTGCAGCAGCGAGGCCAAAGCCTGGTTCTCGCCACCTGCGTCCCCGAGGCGGCGCTGTGGTGCGAGACGATCTACCAGTGGAAGGGCTCCCGCATCCAACTCCTATCGAGAAGGAGGTCCTGACATGCTCCGCATCCTGATCACCGTTGTCCTCGCAGCCCACGGACTCTGGCACGCCCTGGGGCCTGCCACCGCCGGCAAGCTCAGCATGGCCCTGTGGGTCGGCGCCCTGGTGGTGCTCCTGGCCGGCACCTACGGCCTGGCAACCCGGCAAGAGTGGTACCGAGCCATCCTGCCGGTAGGCGCCGCCATGTCGATTCTCGCCGTCTGGCCCTGGACCAACACCGTCCCCGAGAACCAGTGGTTCCACATCCTTGGCATCGACGTCCTGATCCTGGTCGCACTCATTTTCCGCTGGCAGTTCCGCTTTCCCGGCAACTAATTCTGAAGGAGTTGTTCTTCATGCTAAAGACCGTATCGACCCTCTCGACGATCCTCTCCGGCATCCTGCTCTTCTCCACCCTCGTGTGCGGGCTCTGGATCAGGTCGCACCGGCCGGCCGACGAGAGCAGCCTGCGCTTTCACGCCATGCTCGGCATCTCCACCGTCGCCATCATCACGATCACGTTCATCGTCCACAGCATCCTCATCCGGCGGCTCTTCGCCTGATCAGGCCACCAGTTCGCCGTCGGCCACTCGGATCACCCGGGTAGCGCCCTCCAGGATCAGGGGGTCGTGGGTGACCACTACGAGGGTGCCCCCCTCCCCCTGATACCGGCGCAGCTCGGCCATCAGCTCCAGACCCGTCTTGTGGTCCAGGGCCGCCGTCGGCTCATCTGCGAAGATCACGTCCGGCCGGGCAATGATCGCCCGGGCCGCCGCCACCCGCTGCCGCTGACCCCCGGAGAGCTCCGGGGGTTTCTTGTTCATCTGATCCGCCATCCCGATGCGCTCCAGCAGCTCGGCGGCCCGCCGGCGCTCTGCGGCGCCCGGGTTCTGGCAGCCCACCAGCACGTTCTCCAGCACCGTCAGGTACTGGATCAGGAAGTGCTGCTGGAAGATGAAGCCGAAGTGTTGGCGGCGCACGTCGGAGCGGGCGCCCGGGGAGAGCGCCAGCAGGTTCTGCCCCCGGTAGCGCACCACGCCCTCGGTGGGCTCCTTCATTCCCGCCAGCAGGTAGAGCAGCGAGCTCTTGCCGCTGCCTGACGGGCCCATCAAACCCGTAAAGCTGCCGGGCTCCACCGTCAGGGAGACCTGCCGCACGGCGTAGAAGTCCATGCCGCCGGACCGGTAGACCAGGCTTACACGCTCAAGCTCCAGCATGCGTCAGTCCCTCCTTTCCACGATGGAGACCGGGTCCATGGTCAGAATCCGCCGCACCACCGTCGTCAGGCTGAAGACGGCGATCAGCACCGGAATCGGCACGGTGGTCAGGGCAATCTTGGAGGAGAGGGCCGCGAGGGTCATCCCCATGGGCGTGAAGACGTACGTCAGCAACGCCCAGTTGATCCCGTACGACAGCCCCAGCCCGAGCAGCCAGCCGATCACGGTAAGGGCGAGCGCCTCCACCAGCGTCCGCCGGATCAGATAGGAGGTCCGGTAGCCCAGCGCCATCAGGATGCCGTACTCCGGAATGCGCTGCAGGAAGTAGATCTGGTTGAGCAGGCCCACCGCCAGCGAGAGCACAATCACGGTGATGCCGTTGATCGCCAGCAGGATCGGCGTCACCGTTCCGGTCTCCCGCTCCCATTCGATCGTCATCGGCGTGATCGAGTCGACCCCGACATAGTCGCTGATGATGGTCTGCAGGTACTGGTCGAGCGCCTCGATCCGGCCAGGCTTGGCGAAGACCTCCAGCGTCTCGGAGCGCACGTACTCCCGCAGGGCCGGGGCGGTCACGAGCCCGACTTGAATCGCGCCCTCCAGGCGGCCGACCACCTGAAACTTCCCGGGCAGCCACTCGTCGGGGTCGAGGTCCCGGCCCACCCAGTCGCCGATCGACAGCCCCTTGGAGCGCATCAGTGCGCTGTTGAGGGCGATCTCCCGGCTGCTCCCCTGGGGAAGGCGCCCCTCGGCCAGGGTGACCCCGTTGGCCTCCATGTACCACTCCATCTCCCGCTCGGGCAGGCCCCGCACGGGGAAGCCCCGGGAGCCCATCATGCCGATGCCGCGCACGGAGGTCGGCAGTACCCGGACCACCCGCTCCACGTCGGGATGGGCCCGCAGGATGGCGCCCAGGTTCGGGTCCAGCGTGCCCTTGCGGGGATAGACCCGGGCGTAGATCTTCATCGGCTCAAAGTAGTCCCGGCGCGGGTCCTCCATCTGGCTCTCCGCCAGGATGGCGACCACCAGCACCCCCACCACCGCGAGGGCGATGATGCCCAGCACCGGCAGCGTCCGCCGCAGGTTGCGGGCGAAGTAGAGGATCGGCGAGAGCGGCTGCATTACTTTGCGCCCCCAACCTCTACGGCCTGGCCATCCTTCAAGGCGCCGAGCACCCGCTCGGGCCCGGCCACGATCTCCTCGCCCCCGCTAAGGCCCTCGGTGATCTCGACCCAGCTGCCGTCCTTCACGCCCGGCGTCACCTTGCGCTGCCGGGCCACGCCGGCCTCCACCACGAAGACGTAGCGGTCGGCGCCCTTGCCCCGCACCAGGGCGGCGGGGACCCGCACCACGTCGGCCTTCCGGGCGACCACGATCTCCACGTCGGCGTTCATGCCGGTTCGCAGGCGGGCGCCCTCGTTGCGGAACTCAATCTCAGCAGGAATCACGGTGGCGTTGGATGTGTCCTTGGTCGCCTTGGGCAGCAGCCGCACGACGTTCCCATCCAGCCGCAGCCCGGCCACGGCCGGCGATGTGATGCGCGCCGCCTGCCCCGCCGCCACCCGCTCCACATCGGATTCGTCGATGTTGGCGCTGACCACGGCCGTGTCGATGGCGACCAGGGTGATCAGCCGGGTGCCGGCGGCCAGGGCCGCCCCTTCCCGCACGTGCGCCTGCTGCACCACGCCGTCGAAGGGCGCCGTGACCACCGTGGCCGCCAGGTCCTCCCGGGCGCGCTCGACCGCCTGCCGGGCGGCCTGCAGGGAGGCATACGCCGCCGACATCTCCTCGGTGAGGACAGTCGAGCTCTTCAGGGTCGCCCGCAGCTCGTCCAGCTCGGTCTCCGCGACGGCGACCTGGAGGTTGGCCGGGTGCGTGGGGTCCGACAGCCGGTCAAGGTCGGCCTGGGCGTTCCTGTGCAACTGCTCGGCCCGCTCCAGCTCGTTCTTCAGCTCGGGCGAGTCCGGCGCCTTGGCCAGCTGCAGGTTCGCCCGCTGGACCCCGTAGGCCGCTTCGGTCATAGCCCGCTCGGCGGCGAGGCGCCGGTCGGTCAGCTGGCTGCGGGCCAGGGCGAGCTTCTGCTCAGCGGTCCGGAGCCGGGCGGCCGTCTGTTCGTCCGTGGTAGCGCTACGCCGCTCCAAGGCTGCGACCTTGGCTGCCTCACCGGCGAGGCGGCTCTCCGCCTCGGTCAGGGCGGTCAGGAAGGGCGTGCGGACCAGCCGGCCGACCACCTGGCCCTTGGTCACCTTGTCGCCGTCCTGGAGGGTGAAGGAGTCCAACACCCCGGCGACCCGTGTGGTTACGTCGGCCTCCCGGGCAGGCTTCACCGGTCCGGTAGCCACCACTCGCCCCACCACCTCGCCCCGGGCGACTCGGGTGGTGGTGACTGCGAGGGCTGAGCTGCCGGCCATCAGCGTATAGCCAGTACCGGCTGCGAGGATAAGTACGACGGCTGCGATCAGGAGATATGTACGTCTGGTGAGCAAAGTCGGGCGACCCCTTTCGGCAAAGTTGGTCTCTTGCAGTATTGGACGACGCCGCTTAGGAAAGTACGTCAACAAAAATCAACGGCGCCTCCCCGTTCTGGGAAGGCACCGTTGTTTTGGGTCACTGGCGCGACGGCGGGCCGCTCAGGAAGAGCACCGCTCCGGTCTGGGCGTCGAACGTGATCGCGCCGGGACCGGTGGCAGCTCCTTGGCCTTGTCGTCTGGGGTTTCAGTTTCCGGGGAGGAATTCTCGTTCGGTAAAGCCGTGCCCCAGCGCATCCCAGAGTTTCGGGAGCTGAGAGGCCCGCCGCCAGCCTTCGTTCTGAGCCACCCGCTCGGTCGTCAGCGAGGAGCAGTACCGGTCCAAAACCTCGCGCCGCTCCTGGGCCAGCGGCGGCTGGCAGTAACATTCTTCTTCCCAGACCGCCTGCCTGGCCGCCGGGTCCCAGTGGGCCTCGGACAGCGACGCTGTCAAGCTCGCACCGAAGGGGCGCAACTGCCGCAGTTCACCATTCGTCATTCGGCGGTACAGCTCGCCGACCAATTCAGGCCTGAGTTCCGCCCGGACCAAGTAGAAGGCCACGTTCAACAACCTCCTGTCTGGCACGTCAGTTGGGTCTCCCTCGCCACGACGCCCGCGCCATTACTGCATACGAGACCAGGGCAGCCGCAGTAACGCCGGCAACGACCATATACGCCAGGGACGGCGAAAACTCCCGAACCTTCCCCACAACGGCTGAACCCAGGAACAGCGCCAGGTCGTAAACCATGTAGAACGTGCTCACCGCCGTGGCGCGTTGGGCGGTTCCGGCCCGGTCCACCGTCCAGGCCAGCAGCCCCGGCATGCTCGCCCCCAGCCCCAGCCCAAACAGCACGGGTACCCCCAACGCCAGCAGGGGACGGCTCACCAGCCCCAATCCAACCATCGACACCGCCACGAGGGCCATCCCCGGCAGAATCGCCCAGGCCCGCCCGTGCCGGTCGGCAATCGGGCCAAACACCAGCCGTGCCAGAACCATGGCTCCCGCATAAGCGGCCAGATAGGAACCGACGTTGGTAAAACCAAGCTCGCTGGCCCGGATTGGGGCAAAGAGCATGAAGGCCCCACCGGCAAAGCCCAGTGCGCCTCCGACCAGCCCGGGTGCGACGGCGGATCGCGTAAACCAGGGGCTGTGGGCCGGTGGGCGCTCAGGGCGCCCGCCCCGCCGCAGCATGAGCCCCAACACCCCGCCTGCCAGGCCGGCCACCCCGATCCACCAAAACGCAACGGGATAGCCCCGCCGCCCTGCCAGCCATGCTGCCAAGGCGGCGCCCACGGCGTTGCCCGCATTGTTGGTCACGCCCCACCACCCAAAGGCGGAACCCCGCATGGTCGGCGGGGCCAACTGGGCAACCAGCGCAAGAGCGGCGTTCATAAACAGTGCGATGCCAGCCCCCTGCAGCAGGCGAAGCACCGTCAGTCCCACCAGGCCAGGAAAGAGATTTACCAGCACCGTGGCGAGCCCCGCCGAAAAGCATCCGGCCACGAGAAAGGCGGCAGGAGCCCCGCGGTCGATCGCCCGCCCGGAGTACAAGCGGACCGGCAGAGAAGCGATCGCCCCGGCGCCCAGAACCCAACCGATGGCGCCCTCGCCAAATCCGCCGGCGGTCATGTACAGCGGCAAAATGGCGTTGCTGCCGAAAAGACTGGTCCAGAAGAACAGGCTGGCGATGCACAGCAGGATAAACTGGAGCGTCCACAGTGTAGCCGGGCGCGCGTTCGCCCCGGGAGAAGCAGACAGATGCACAGCGATACCCTCCCTGAAGTGCTGACCGACGGTGCGTGGCGCGCACACAGCACCGCGGTATCTTTATGCTACTAAAGGGAATTACACATAAACAACTAATCTATGAAAAAGGCAATCGCTTGGAGGTGAGGACTCCATGATTCGCATCAACCTGGGCGCCGATCCCCGCCGCAAGATTCGCTTCGCCTTCTCCCCCCTCACCGAGGCGGCCGTCGCGCTCGAGGCTCTGGTCAACCCGAAGCGACAGCCTGTGCGGCTGCGCTGGGTGCTGGAGACGAAGCCACGCCTGCCGCCCGACCTATGGCGGGAGATCCGCTGCCTGTCGTTCGCCTACAAAACGTGGCAGGTTGGGCTGTTCAGCCCCTCGGCCGAGCACGAGGTAGCCACCTGGGACGAAGAGATCGAGCGGTTCAAATCGGTCCCGATCCCCATATTCGTGGCAGATGTCGCTCGGGCGGTGACGCCAGAGGAGTTTCCCGGCTTTCCGACCGCCGATCAGGTGCTGGGCGATGCGGAACTGCAGGCGCAGCTCCTCACCGAGGCCCGGAGCCTCAGCCCCCTCTACGAGTCGGTCATACCCTTGCTGTGGACGGACCCGGAACGTTTGCGCTCCCGGTTCGTCTCCCTACTGCAAGAGTTCTGGGCTTCCTGCTTTGCAGAGGAGTGGGAGCGGGTCCTGCCGGTCCTCGTGGAAAGCGTCGTGCAGCACGGGGCTGCGTTTGGGCGGGAGAGTTTCTTCACGGCCTTGCAGCCCCTGCTGGTCGGCTCCAAGCTTCTGCGCCGGGAGAATGCGATCTTGGTCCCGCGTGGCCCCGACGTGGTGCTCGATCTGGACGAACACGACCACTGGCTGCTGATTCCCAGCACGTTTACCTGGGCCTACACGCGGGTCGTATGCGACCCGCCCTGGGTGCCCGCCCTGGTCTACCCCGTGGCCACCCGGGAATGGGCAGACACCGGTCTGCCCCCCGAGGTGCTTGCCAAGGTGCTCGCGGCACTGGCCAACGAAACCCGCCTGCAGATCCTGCATGCGTGTGCGGATATTCCCCGCAGCACCCAGGAGCTGGCCCGCCTGATGAACCTGACGGAAGGGGTTGTCTCCCGACACCTGCGCCTGCTCGAGGAGGCCGGACTTGTGGCCGGGCGCCGCAGCAGCTACTACGTGCTTTACCAGGCGGTGACCAGGCGGGTCCGTGCGGTGTCGCCAGCGCTGCTGCGGTACCTGGGGTCTTCGCCACGCTGACCCTGCCTGGACTCCCGACCGACAACATGAGCCGCCCCGGACCTGGGGCGGCTCCCTTCGTTCGCTCAGTTGTTGTTGATATTGGTCGTGATCTTGTCGATGGCCGTCTTCAGGGCGGCCCTCAGCGACGGGAACAGCAGGACCGCGGCGCCCACCGCCAGCAGCCCGATCATGACGTACTCGGTCAGTGCAGAACCCTCCTGCCGCCGCCACCAGATCTGCGCCTTCACGTACCATTTGATCATCCCGAAAAACCTCCTCCGGCCAGAATTTGCGGTCCCGGACCCGGCAACTTCACGGTGTGCACCCCGGAGGCGGCGCCGACAGGCGATGCAGCCTGCCCGACTCCGTGGCGACCCGAAAGGGGACGGTCGAAAACCCGAACATCTTCATGAACCGGGTGGGCATCTCGGCGCTGACGGACATCTCCACCCGGAAGTCCAGGCGGTTGGCCTGGCCGGCCACAACGGTGGGACCGACCTCCTGCACCTTCACCAGGCGGCCAGCCCAGCGGGACTGGTTGGCTTCATAGGCCTCCCGGGCCGCCTGCACCGCTGTCCCCGGGTCGGTCACCCGGCAGCTGACCACCGTAAGCTCCTGACAGAAGAAGCCCTCCTGGGACGGGCTGACACACTGCCCCGGGAAGGTCTCCCACAGCTTCTGCGCACCGTACTTGTAGGGCGCCCACACACTCTTCTCCAGCCCGGTCGCCAGCGGCACCGTGGTTGTGGGGCCATACTGCCAGACCTGCGCCTGCTGGCTGCACGATCCACCGGGCCCTACGCAGACGTTGCGTTTGGACTGCTGCTTGCCCACCGCTGCCACAGTGAGCTCGTAGCGCCCCTGCATCGCCCCGGCTGTTACGGCGGCGTCCAGCGCCGTGCGCACCTGCTGGCGGTAGACGTACCACATCGCCAGGTCCACGCTGAAGGCCAGAAAGCCAATGGCGATGGTCGCCACCGCCAGCAGGGCCATCAAGCTGGTTGATCCCCGTTCGTCCGACCAGTGCATCGCCATCGCTCCTCGGGCGCCGCTAGCGCATCTCGGGACGGAAAGTGGCCTTGCCCTTCACGGTGAAGTAGGAGCCCAGGTTGACCCCAATCAGGTTCCCAAGGTTGGGCAGGAAGGTGGGCTGCCGATAGGTGACCGCCACGGTCGCCGCGCTCCCGGTCAGGGTGATCTCAACGTCACCCGGTCCGAAGAGCAGGTTGCCCTTGGTATCCCGTGCGGCCAGTCCACCCACCTCGGTGACCTCCTTCGTCACCCTCGCCCGAGCGGCGTTCACATCGCCGGTGATCGCCAGCTCCCGGGCGCCCTCCCGGGCGGCGCCTTCGACCACCAGCCAGGCCCGCACGCCCATGCCAAGGATCGGGATGGCCAGGAGGAGGAAGACCAAAATCGGCGCCACCAACGCAAACTCCACAATCTGGCTCCCGCGTTCGGAGCCCAGCCATCTGCTCACCGCTCACTCCCCCGCCAGCATCGACAGCACGTTGAAGATCGCCGGACCGAGCAGCACAACCATGGTCGGCAGCACAATGAACAGGATGATCGGAATCTTCATCTTCACGGCCGCCGCCTGAGCGTTCTCGTTGGCCTGCTGCTGCTTGCGGGTACGCAGGGTGCGCACCTGAAACCGCAGCTGATCTGCGACGGCTACGCCCATCTCCTGGGCCTGAATGATCCCCTGCAGCACATCGTGCAGTTCCTGGCAGTTGGTCCGGGCCTGCAGGTGCTGCCACGCCAGGGCTGCCGGCTTGCCGGCCGCCATCTCGTGCACGGTCCGGAGCATCTCCGCCGCCAGCAGGCCCGACGCCTCGGACGCTACCCGCCGCACCGCTTCTACGATCGGCAGGCCCGCCTCCAGCGTCGTCGCCAGCAAGTGCACGAAGTGCGGCAACTGGGCGCGAATCTGGCGGTTGCGCTGTTTGATCAGGTGCTGCAGGTACTTGTCCGGCAGCAGGTAGCCCGCCGCCACGCCGGCCAGGAGGGCGCCGAAGACCCGCCCGCCGTCAGCCGAGAGTGCCACCACGGAGGGGAGCAGCAGGGCGGCGGTCAGCATGAAGGTCAGCTTGGCGAACTGGTACGATTCGGCGGTCAGGCCGAAGGGCTGCCCGGCCCACAGAAGCCGCTTGCGCAGATCCTCCGCGTCCGATGTGGCCAGGTAGGGCTTCAGCTTCGCCAGGACGGTGTGGAGCAGGGCGCTGAAGAAGCCAGTCCCCTCCGGCACGAGCGAACCTTCTCGAACCGCTTCGGCCCGCTGCAAGGCAAGCGCCACCCGCCGCCTCGGAGCGTTCCAGAGCTCGTGAATCCCGTAGACCAGGAGGCCGGTCGCCAGGAACGTCCAGATGATCGGGAGGAGCACTCCCACACCCCCTACCAGGTACGGACATCGACAATCTGCCGAATCGCCAGCCACCCCACCCCGATGGAAAGGAAGCTGCCGACCAGGAGCACCTGCCCCAGCGGGGAGGCCAACATCGAGTCGAAGTAGTGCGGATCGCTGAGGTAGAACATCGCCCCGGCGACGAACGGCACGGCGGTGACCACCTTGGCGGAGGTCCGGCCCTCGCTGCTGGCCACCCGGATCACCTCGCGGTACTGGCGGTTCTCCACGATCTCCCGTGCCACGTTCTCCAGCACCGAGTCCAGGTCGGCGCCCGATTGGCCCGCTACCTTGCAGGCGATCACCACGGCGGTGAACTCGTCCGAATCAATTCGCTCCCGGGCCTTATCCAGAGCGGCGCCCACCGGCACCTGCAGCTGCAGGGAGCGCTCGATCAGGCCAAACTCTGCGGCAATGGGGTTGGGCATCTGGCGGGCGATCGCCCGTACGGCCTGCAGAAGCGTGCCCCCGGAGCGGATGGTGTTCGCCGTGAGGGTCAGCGCCGCCGGCAGTTGCTGCTCCAGCAGCTCGGCTCGTTTCTGAGTCCGGTGGTAGAGATAGAGCCACGGCCCCGCCACCACTGCTGCGGTGAGGAGCACCGCTGCGGTCTGAAGGCCCGCCGCCGACAGCACGATGCAGAACAGGAGCCCGGCCAGCGACCAGGTCAGGTAGGAGCGGAACGACCAGGCGACGCCGCCGCGCTGGAACTGATTCTCGCACCACTGGGCCAGGCTGCGGCGCCTCAGCACGGTGGCCAGTTGCTCAGCCGGATCCTTCTCCCGCAACAGCCCCTGCACTCGACGTTTCCCCGACCGCCAGTGCCAGGCTGCGAAGAGGGACAGCCCGACAGCGAGGAAGGTACCGCAAAAGATGAGGGTGTACATGGAAGGCTACCCCTCCCCGTCGGCCAGCGCCAGCCGCTCGCTCAGCCCTTCGGAGGGCGCCGCCAGCTGCACAAGGCTGTCCAGGCCGTAGTCATATCGCCACAGTGGCCGCAGCATATACTCCATGCCGGAGACGCCTGAGACCTCCAGCACCTCGCTGACCCGCCGCTTGCCATTCCGCAGGCGGATGCAGCTGATGATGATGTGAAAGGCAGAGGCGATCTGCTGGCGGATGGCAGCCAGGGGCAGCCCGCTGTCGGCGGTCAGCACCATGGTCTCCAGACGGCTCAGCGCATCCCGGGCCGTGTTGGCGTGCAGCGTACTGAAGCCCCCGTCGTGGCCCGTGTTGTTCGCCTGGATCATATCGAGCGCTTCCGCCCCGCGCACCTCGCCGACGACGATCCGGTCCGGCCGCAGGCGCAGCGCCGTGCGCACGAGATCTCGGATGGAGATCTCACCCCGCCCTTCCGAGTTGCCCTGGCGGGTCTCGTACCGCAGGACGTGGGGCTGCTGGAGCTGGAGCTCGGCCGAATCCTCGATGGTTATCACCCGTTCCTCGCCCGGTATCAGGCTGGACAGAGCGTTTAGCATCGTCGTCTTGCCCGACGAGGTGCCGCCGACCACCAGCAGGCTGCACCGGGCACGCACCGCTCGCTCAAGAAAGAAGAGGACCTCGCCGGAGAGCGCCCCGGCGGCCTTCAGCGCATCGACGCCCATCATGCTCTGATTGAACTTGCGGATAGCCATCGCACAGCCGTCAAGCGCCGGGGGAGAGAGCGTAGCGCAGACCCGGCTGCCGTCCGGCAGGCGGGCGTCCATGATCGGCACTCGGTCATCGATCCGGCGCCGCAGGGGGAGGGCAATCCGCTCGCACATCTCCCGAACGGCGTCGTCGCTCTCGAAGCGGATATGCAGCGCCGGCTCCAGGCGGCCATGCCGCTCGACCCACACATCGTCCCAGCGGTTGACGAGCACCTCCGAGACCGTGGGGTCATCGATCAACGGCTGAATCGGCCCGAAGCCAACCAGGTCGTGCATGAGCCGCTCCACGGTGGCCTGGAGGGCGCTGGCCGGCAAGTCCATCTCGTGGCGCTCGACAGCCGACTGGATGCAGGCCCGGATCGCCTGCACCTGGGTCCGGTCGCCGGCGCTGAAGAGCTGGCTGACGTCGATCTCCCGCAGGAGTTGATCCCGCACCTGATCGCGCAGGCGGATGTACCTGGCCTGCACCTCCGGGGCGCTGGAGATCGCTTCGCCCATGCGCCGCTGGAGGTAGCTTACCGATGCTTCCTCTGCCGGCTGCCCGGGCGGAGGGTTGCTTTGCACACGGGAGGCCGCCGCGATGCGTTCTCGCAAATAGGAGCGGGTTGTCGTCACGCCTGGCCCCCCTTCCGAAAGCCGCTCAGCAGCCCGCTGAGCAGGCCCTTCCGCACGCCCGGCGCCCTGGCCTCCCCACTGCCGCTGTTTGAGAGCAACTTCTCAACGGCTGTCGCCACCGGAGAGCCACGGGTGAGGGCCGCTGCCAGTTGGCCCTGGTTGACGGCCTCCGCCAGCTCCCGGCTGCTGGGGACCACCCCGACAACCGGGAACTCGCTGAAGTCCTGCACATCCTCGACGGTGATCTCCCGGGTGCCGGTCTGCCGGTTGATCAGGACGCTGAACTTGCTCTTCGGCAGCTGCCAGAGCTCCAGCTCCCGGGCCAGGCGTTTGAGCGGCGCCAGGGAGAGCAGGTCCAGCGTCACCGGCACCAGCACCTGGTCGACCTGGTCCAGCGCCACCACGGTGGAGTTCCTCAGGCTGGTGCCCAGGTCGATCACAACGGTGATCTGCTCTTCCCGGGCGGCCTGCAGCACCGTTTCCATCACCGGCCCGTCGAAGGAGTCCGCCTCAGAGTAGCGCATGGGTCCCGGCAGAACCCACAGGTTGGCCGAGTACCTGACACAGCGTTGCTCCAGATCGGCCGATTCGCCTGCTTCCACCCACCCGGTCACGTTGGGCGTCCGTGGGCACTGCAGGAGGCTGGCGATGTCCGGGTTATCCGGGTTGCCGTCCACCAGGAGCGTCCTGCGGCGTTCGGCCAGGCGCAAGGCGAGGGCGACGGAGAGCACTGACTTGCCCACGCCGCCCTTGGGGCTCCAAACCGCCAGACTCTGCACCGTCTCCATCGGCTCACCCCTTCTTCGCCACCCCGTGCTTCTGCAGGAAACCATCAAGGCTGACGCCGCCGGAATCCTCACGCTGCGCATCAAAGGGATTGGTCAGGAGGGTGAGCGTGCCGTTGGCCTGGGCGAAGGCGATCTCCTCGGCAAGCTGCGCTGAGACCTCCAGGACCACGGTCCCCTCCCGGGTCATGGTCTGGGAATCCTTCTCGAATGAGGTGTACAGAACCGGGACCGCCTCGGCGATGATCTTGGTGATGGTGTTGCGGCCCTGCGTGTTTTCGATCTTGAGGGAGACCAGCAGGTCGACCTTGTCCCCCGGCTTGACCGTATTGGCGACGCTCGTCTCCGGGAGCACCTTGATGGCCATGGCACGCATGCGGGGATTTCCATCGGCGGTGACCCGGGCGGCCAGGGAGCCGCTCGCCGTCATGAAGTGGCCTGTGTGGACCATTTGCCCGGGAACCATGTGCCCCTTGGTATACTTGCCCCTGGCGTCCGCCAGGTTGGTGACCACGTCACCCTGCACAGCGTTGGCGGGCATTTCCGCCAGGGTGAGATTGCTGTCGTCCAGCAGTTCGTACGGGGCGACCTCCCGCGTGACCACGACCACGGTCTTCCGCTCGTCCAGGCTCCGGATGTACTCCAGGTGGCCCATGGCGGCCAGGAAGGCCGCTACCAGCGCACCGATCAGCGCATAACGCCCGAGGTTGGGCTTCACCGCTCTGCCTCCTCTCGCCTAGATTCTGAACCAGGTCCGCCGTCCCGGGCGCCCGACCGGTGCCTCGGAGATCAGCTCAGCGACCGCCGTGACCGCCTCAGCCATCGCCCGGGATTCGGGGCTCCCCAGCCTGGTTACCGGGGTGCCGGTGCGGGCAGCAGCCAGGGCGACGGAGGGCGCCAGGGGCACCGTTGCGCTCACGGGCAACTGAATCAGGGCGCCGACGTCGGCGGCGGGCAGCTCCCGGGAGTCCGCCCACTGGGAGAGCACCAGCCTGCAGCGATCCCGGGCAAGGAGGCCATCCGACACGGCCCGCTCCAGCGCCCGGGCCGTGTCCGCCACATCCGGGTAGAAGGCGGAGACCACCACCATCACCTGCTGTGAAAGTGCCAGGGCCGCCTCCCCCACCGGGGTGCGGCCATGGGGCACGTCGAGCAGAATGAACTCGAAGTCTGTGCGCAGGATCTCCACCAGGCCGGTCACCAGGTCGTCGGTCAGCAGGCCGGTCCACTGGTCGCTTCCCGCCGGGCCTGTAAGCATCGCCCACTGGCTGTTGATGGGGACCAGAGCCCGAGCAACGGTCTGCTTGGTCAGGTCCCCGGACATCAGGTCCTCCCCGATGGGGACCCAGCTGCCCGGCTGCCCATCCTTGCCAGCGAGGGCTGCGAGGGACGAGTTCGTCGGGTGCAGGTCGACGGTGCAGACACGCACACCCGGGATCTGGCTGAGCTTGTCGGCCACGGCCACCAGGAGGGTCGACCGCCCCGCCCCGCCCTTGCCACCCCAGAAGGTAACCACCTTCTGCCGCATGACATGTTGGCTTGTCGGGGCGGCCGGCAGGACACCGGGTGGCAGCGGCGATGCCGGCGCCTCGACGAACGGGGCGCTGGTGGTGGATTTGGGTATCTCTCGGAGCCAGGAAGCGACGGCCTCCGTGACGTTGCCCCGCACGGTGATCAGGGCGGCGCCTGCAAACTGCAGCTGTGAGATTTCGGCGGGAGTAAGCTGCTGGTCAAAGGTGAGAACACCGACGGCGATCTGTTGGCTTTGGGCTAGGGCGTTGCGGATGAGTGCCTCCAGGGTGGACGCAACGGGCGCCAGGGCCGGCGAAGTCAGCAGGGCCTGGGGTGAGCGCAGCCTGATCTGCTGCAGGCACTCGTCCGGCGTCTCGCAGGTGGACGGGATGATGCTGACGCCGGACACCTTGGCGGCATCGGCATCGAGGAGCGGGTCCCCGGTTGCAATCAGGAGGCTGTTGGGTTTGCGCATATCGCCCTCCCGTCAGTCGGCGTCGCCGATCAGGGCGGAGAGTTTCCCCCGCCGGGCCTCGGCCGGAGCGACACTCCCCATGTCGGCTGCGGCCTGGGTGAAGATCAGCCCGGATCTGCCTCCGGCCGGACGTGCCCGCAGGACCGGGGGCCCCGTGTAGCCGCTGCCGGCCAGCTCGCTGTCCAGGCGCTGCGCCAGTCTGGCTGCCTCCGCGGGGCTGCCCGCGTAAAAGGTGATGGCCTTCCCGGTCCAGTCAGGCAGCTGATTGACCTGGTCGACGACCCGGGGCTCACGGGCCAGGCGTACGACGCTGGCCTGAGCCGCCCCGGATCGCACGAAGGATGCGATCTCTTCGCGCAGGCGAGCCAAGGTGCTGCCGGTGGCAGTGACGTATACGAGGTGGCTCCCGACGGGCGCCTGCGGATGCAGCACCCAGAAGGTCCAAGCCGGGGTGAAGATCTCCCGCCAGCCCCCAGTCTGGCTGTTGCCGTTCACCTGTGCACCACTCCGTAATCACCTATTTTTTACCAATTATAGCAATACAGAGCATGAATTGCATTATGGCTGGACGATTAATCTCAGGGCTAATATGTTCGGACAGCGGAAAAAAGCGGTCACGCTGGTTCCCTGCACGAGGGCCGAGTTGCCGATAGGGCCGATCTTACCCTGGTGGCTATGGATTCACCGCTTTCTTCTCACGCCGAAACCAGGGAAGTGCGGAAAGTCGCGGTGAATCCCGTGTTTGTGGAGCGATGGCCCCCCGAAATGGATTTCACCGCTTTTTTCCACACTACAACAAAACACACCGGGGAAATCTGTGGCGGATCGCTTCATTGTCCCAGCGCCTGTCGGAAGCACAAAGTCGGGTTCTGGTGGAGCGCAAGAAAATAGCCAGTGGCGTACCGCCACCGGCTTCGGTAGTTTGGACAAAGTAATGTCAACGTAAATGTATGCAGCCGGGAGGCCCTACGCTGCCGGCTGCATTCAAGTCTGCGGCCCGATGCTGTGCGCCGGCGGCGCCAGGGGACTGGCTTCGGTGAACTTTGCTCACGGGCACGTGGCATAGGCAAAACAGCGGGATTGAAGGGGGAATGGAGTTAGTGGGAGGAGCAGGAATTCCACTAGTTTTTCCTAGGGTGCCCTCGGGCGGATTGGGAAAAGGTAGCGGAATCACGTTTGTAACGGCCTGTTCACCCCGCAAATCGCTCTTTTCGGCCTTCGGACGGCGCGTATCCGCCCGCCGAAGGCCGAAAAACGGTCGTTCCGTCACCTCTAGGCCCTTATTTTTGTGGATTCCACTATATTTTCCCACCAGGTCGAGAAAATCTCAGGGAATTTGTCGTGGAACCCACCTGGCAGAGCGCCCTGGTCATCGCAGCCATAAATGACCTAACTGGATCCCAGCATAACGACCTTGAAACTCGAAAAACCGCCCGTTGATGCGGTCACATAACTCAATGACGGTGCATGGGGATGCACCTCCTTGTATCTAGAACGGAGCTTATCAGCAGCCTGAGCCGGTGGCGTACCGCCACCGGCTGGTCGATTTCAACGTACTCCCCAGAGCTTCAGCCCTTCGTACCCGACCGATGCGATGAGTGCGCCGTCCGGGGAGACCGCCAGACCTTCCACTGCGTGGAGATGCCCCTTCAGCACGCCCAGCGGCGCCCGGCGGGAGACATCCCAGAGCCGCACAGTGCGGTCAGCCGAAGCGGAGGCCAGCAGGTGCCCGCCCGGTACGAAGGCGACCGCAGTGACCGCCCCGGTGTGCCCGCGGAGGGCGCCCAGCGGCGCCCCATTGGCGGGGTGCCAGAGCTGGAGGGTGCCGTCGCTGGCGCCGGAGGCGAGGAGTTCACCATCCGGGCTGAACGCCAGGCACCGGATTTGGGCGCCGAGCCCCCGCACCACTCGGGGGGACTCCCACCTCCCCCGCCGCCACAGCCTGAGCCCGCCGCGGCCGCCCGCAGCCAGAAGTCCGTCCGCCGAGAAGGCCAGGGTCAGGACCGGCTCCAGCCCTTCAAGCATGGCTTCCGCCTCACCGCTCTCCGCCCGCCAGAGCCGCACGGCGCCATCACGGGCGCCGGAGGCTAGCAGGGCGCCGTCAGGGCTGAATGCTAGAGCGCAGGAAGCCTGGGTGTGCCCTGGAAGCTCCTTGGCCGGGCGCCCGTCGTGGAGGCTCCACAGGCGGATGGCCCCGTCTTTGCCGGCCCCAGCCAGCAGGCCTGCGGGGGAGCATGCAAGCGCGTCGCCCGGTCCCTCCAACGTGTGGCAGAGCGCTCCGTCGCCGGTGCGCCATACGTAGACCCTGCTGTCTGCGGCCCCGCATGCCAGGAGGGCGCCGCTGAAGGCCGTTGAGGAAACGCGCTGGCGGTTCTCCGGCACGGGTCTTAGCTGCGCCACCCGGTTGACATTCTCCATTCGGATGGCGGGCCTGGCAGTGTGCGCAACCGGAGCCGCCGGCATGCGGGCAGTCAGCTCATCGATGATTATGCTGACCTCAGCGGCCAGACCGCCATCGGCGTCAGGCAACACCTGGCTGTATGCTGCGATAGCCCCCGTGATGTCCCCTGCCTGGTGGCGCCGGTATGCCTCATCCATCAGCGTGCGGATCCCTGCTCCCGACGCTCCTCGGGCCTCGGGCAGGGCGAGCAGCCACTCCCCGAAGGTCGGGCAGTCCGATAGGCGCTCGCTGCGCCAGGCCTGCTCGAAGAGCGCCGGCAGGCGCCCGCCGAAGCGTTCGGCGAGGACTGCAACCAGGAGCCCGCAGCGCTCCTCCGCTGTGGGGTCGCCCGGGCTCCCATCCGGGCCGAAGAAGCACTCGCCCCAGGCGGCCTGGCGCACCCGCTCGTCGCACCAGCCAAGCATCTCAGCCAGCAGGACCGCCCCGGCGAAGCGGTCGGCCTCCGGCGCCCAGAGTCCCTCGGCGGCCAGGCGGTGAGCATACCCGGGGGTGCCTGCAGGCAGAAGTTCAGGCGTGGGCCAGCTGGGACCGTACAGCTGCTCCACATCGACCAGTTCGATGGGGTGGCGGGGCGCATCGTCAGCCAGCGCGGGAATCATCAGGTTCGCACAAGAGAGGTCGCAGTGGGCCAGCCCGTGCTGCTCCAGGGCAGCCAAACTCTCCGCCAGCGCCCGGGCCAGGGTCAGCGCCTGGTCAGAAGTGAGCGGGCGGCGCTCAGCCAGCACCTCCATCCAGGTCGGACCGCCCACCCAGGGCATCAGGACGCTGTAGAGGAGGTCGGGGGTCTGGCGGAGGGTCTCCCCGTCCCGGCCCGGCGCCAGGACTTTGCGCTCGCATACCTTCAGGCCGCGCAGGGCGGCGTGAGGAGCCAGCCTTTCGGCGTGGCTGACCAGCGCCGGGCGCCGGTGGGCCGGCTTGAAGAGCTTGATCGCCCGCCGCTCCGGGCCGGCGAGCAGCTGGTAGACCACGGCCTGGCGCCCCTCCTGCCCGAAGGGGCAGCCGGGTACGGCAGGGTGCTCAGCCACCTGGTAGACCTTCCCGCCGATGGTCAGGGATTGCCCGACTTGCAGGGACATGGACCTCACCTCCCCCGTGCGCTAAGCTCGGCGGTCGCACTCTTGAACTTGCGGTATCGCCCCCGCCGGCAGTAGAAGCCTACGCCGGGCGGGAGCCACCCGCCAGCCTCCCCGGCGGGCAGCCGGAGGCCCAGCAGCCCGGCGTCGCTGTGCTCTGCGCTTCCGAGCAGGAACCCGCACTGGATCTCCTTGAGCGCTTTCACGTACCCATCCCAGGATGAATCGAAACTGCCGGCGGATGCCACCAGCAGGAGGTGGAACCCCTTCCCCCGCTCTCTCCGGACCAGGTGCTCCAGTCTGGCGGCGGTCTCATCTGAAATGGCAGCCCGCAGCCAGTCCAGGTCATCAATGGCCAGCACCTGAGAAGTGGCGGGCTTTTCCCTGCGTTGGTGAAGCGTCAGGGAGATCGCCTCCAGGGCCTCTTCCAGTGCCGCGTCATCCTGGATCGTGCCCGAAGGCCCTGCCGTGTAGATGTGCACCGAGGGGCACTGGGCGAGGCCCGCCAGCCAGGCCTGAAGCAAGGTGCTCTTGCCCGACTGCACCGGCCCGGTAATGACAAAGTGGGGACCATCTTGCAGGTCGACGGTGAGCGGTTCGAGCCGGTCGAAGGCCAGGCCGACCGGAACGGCACCCACTCTGGGTTCGGACGACAGGTCGGACAGCGCCACCACCTCAGGCATGACGCCTACCTGCAGGGGGCGGGGACCGGTCCACGCCTGCGCCATTCGCTGGACCAGCGCCTTCAGGGCCGCCGTGCGACCGAATTCCGTGCTCCCCTCGGCGGGCAGGGCGACCTGGAACTCCAGCGGCGGTTCGCCCTTGATCAGCGCACGCCCGGGGATGTCCGCCGGCTCCAGCCCGTCGGTCCGACCGACCACCAGACCGTATTCCCCACGATCGGCAAGGGTGAGCGCCGCGGCCATGGTGATGGAACTGCTCAGCCGCATGCGGACCATGGACGGTCCGCCCGCCGTGATCACCACGTGAATGCCCAGGCTGCCGCCCTCCCGGGCGATCTGGGCCAGCTGCTCCTCGGCCTCGGGACAGGCGGCGGCAAAGGCGGTATAGTTGTCCAGCGCAAGGATCAGGGCGGGCATGGCGCCGATGCCTGTGGTCCGGTAGGCGCCCAGCGTGTTGACCCCAGCCCTGGCGAAGGCCGCCTTTCGCCGGTCGACCTCCTCCTGGAGCAGGCGCATCAGGCGATGAACCCGCTCCGCCTCGTCGGCAAGGATCACGGCGCCCACATGGGGGAGGTCGGCGAAGAGGGAGAGCGCCCTGCCGCCGAAGTCCATCACG
Source organism: Symbiobacteriaceae bacterium (assembly GCA_050789255.1). Lineage (GTDB taxonomy): Bacteria > Bacillota > Sulfobacillia > Symbiobacteriales > Symbiobacteriaceae > JBOZRQ01. The sequence goes on along the minus strand of JBOZRQ010000046.1, from coordinate 45,278 downwards.
TAGATGTGCAGGTCCGACGGCGGGTGAGCCCGGGCCAGGGAGGTGATGAGCGTCTGCAGCAATGTCGTCTTCCCCGTGCCCGGTGCGCCGTAGAGGGCCAGATGGCCCTCCCGGGCGAGGTTGATGCGGAGGGCGCCCTGGCGCTGATTGGCCGGGTCATCAAACAGACCCACTACGGGGCGAAGCCAGTCTGCATGTGCGGCCCAGGTCTGGCCGTTCCAGCCGGGAGGAAGGTCGAGGGCCGGCAGGGCCACCTGGTCGGGCAGCGGCTCCAGCCACGGGCCCGGCAGCGCCTGAATGCCCAGCTCCCGGGCCACGTCTTTTAGGTGGGCGACCAGCGCCTGAAGCTGGGTCTGCGACGCCTCGAGCGCGGGCCACGCGGTCGGATTGATCGGGCGCCGGGCGCCGCCCAGCTCGACCTCGGCGATCTCCCGGGGGTCCCGGGCGACCGCTCCTTCAGGGAAGTAGGCCGCGCCGCCCCAGGCTGCCTGAAATAGTTCAAAGACCTCGTTGTTGCCCACCTGGAGGTAGGCCCGTCCCACCTCGGTGATACTGGCGGCCTCGGGGCGCTTCAGCACCTCGTTGCTGTCCTCCGGACGCTCCACCCGCAGGCAAAGGCGAAAGCGCGAGTTCGACCAGATCTGATCATCGACGACCCCCGCAGGTTTCTGGGTCGCCAGGATCAGGTGAACGCCCAGGCTGCGCCCGACCCGCACAGCGCTGATCAGCTCTCGCATGAACTGGGGCTGATCGGCCTTCAGCTCGGCGAACTCGTCCACCACCAGGAGCAGGTGCGGCAGCGGCTGGCGGCCGGCGGGGTAATCATCAATATGATTGACGCCGACCTCGCTCAGGAGGGTCTGCCGGCGGCGGAGCTCGCCCCGCAGGGCCGCCATGGCGCGAGCGGCAAGGTTACCATCCAGATTGGTGATCGTCCCGACCAGGTGGGGCAGCTCCCGGAAGAGGTTGGCCATGCTGCCGCCCTTGAAGTCGACCAGCACGAAGGTGACCTCATGCGGGTGATAGTTCACGGCGAGGGAGCAGAGCAGCGACTGGAGAAGCTCGCTCTTTCCCGAGCCCGTGGCGCCCGCCACCAGCCCGTGGGGACCGTGGCGCCTGTCGCTGAGGTCGAAGAGAAGGGGCTCACCCCCCGCCCGGATCCCCAGTGGCGCCGCCAGGGACTTTTGCCGCCCGCTCTCCTGCCAACGCCTCGCCACCTGCAGGTCCTGGACCCGGTTGGCGCCCAGCAGCGAAAGCAGAGGCACGGAGCGAGGAACCTCCGAGGCGGAGGCGAGGCGGCGCAGCTTGAGGGGCGCCATGGCGCGGGCGAAACGGTCTGCCATCTCAGAGGTGACTGTGTCGGGGGCGAACGGCAGCACAGACTGGGTGGGGGCCGTCAGGATGAGTCGGCCCGTCTCGATGATCGCCTGGGCCTCCTTGGGCAGATCCTCCCGGCGGGCGGCCATTAGCAGGGCGGAGGTCCCGAGCGATTGGCCGTCGGTCAGCAGCCTTGGGAGCAGGGCTGTGCCTGCAGCGAGGGACGGAGCCGCCAGTATGAAGAGGAAGTGGCAGGTGGGCCGCCGCTGTCCCAGCGCTTCGGATAGGTCGGCCATCAGCCGCTGCGCCTGCTCACGCTCGCAGGCAAGGTAGCGCATGGCGCCATTCTCCGACCAGACATGGGGCAGCCATCGCAGCCATGCCCACTCGGTCCGCTCCTCGGGCGGGAAGAGGCAAACGATCTTCACCTCGTCCGGGGAGTGGTGGGCAGCGACCTGCAGTAGCAAGGCCCGCACCAGACTCAGGGTCTGAGCCCGCTCGCCGGCCAGCCCGGTGACGCCCGACCGGGCCAGGGGGACGCATACGGGCGCCCGGTCCACCCAGGCGAAATCGGCCACAAGCTGCTCGGCGGCAGCCTGGAGCGGGTCCGCATCGAGCTCGTGGCCCTGTCCGTGGAACTTCAGGCGCACACGGAAGGGGGCGCGGCCAACCCCGACCCGGACGGTGAGGAAGTCGCTGTCGGTCGGGGAGCGCTCCCACAGGGTTACGGCGCGCTCCAGGACCCGGGCCAGGCAAGCCGCCGGCTCGGGATCGGAGTGTTCAAGCGCCTGTTGTTGGGTCGTGCGCAGCGCCTCCAGGCGGTAGCGCAGGTCGTGGAGGGCGCCCAGGTACTTCTCACGCCGGGCAGCGAGGGCTTGACGGTACTGCTGCCGCTGCTGCTGGTAGTTATAGAGGTATAGCACCACGGTCAGGAGTCCGGGAACAGCGTATCCCACGATCAGCCAGGGATTGCCGCCGCGGCTGTTGGAGTAGAACATGAGCGCCAGGCTGACCAGGCTGCCGAAAGCGGGGACCAGGACCGATAGCAGCGTTACGGTGGGTGCAGGCGGCTCCTGCGGGACCGGCGGCACCACGGCTTCACCGCCCGGCAGTTCGGGCAGTAGGCGCGGCGAGCGCTGAAAGGTGTTGGAATCCCGCACGCTCTCCCCCCCTATCTGACCGGCGTAGCGGCCGACATTTGGAACCCCAGGGCGACCAGGTCGGGCGTGGTGCCGGGAAAGAGCATCAGGGCGCCGGGCGCCAACCGGTGACGCTGCTCCCGCATGGCCTCCCGGTAGCTCTGCGGAATCGGGGAAGAGAGCGACTTCAGGAGCTCGCCGTAGTCGCTGGCCAGGGGCGTATTTCGCTGGATGCCGGCCCACCGGGCTGCATCAATGGCAGGGGCGGAAAGCATGGTGTCTGAGATGAAGATGTTCTCAACCAGCACCGGGCCGTCGGCGACCTGCATCTGCATCAGGCGGTGCACGATGGGCTCGGGGTCGGCGCCCGTGTACTGGCCATCGGTCATGTGGCAGATCAGCGGTGCCGGGCAGTTCTGGAGCTGGGGGAGCTCCTGCTCCAGCAGGCGCTCCGCCCACTGAAAGGCCGAGGCGGTATCCGTGGTGCGCATGGGGCTCAGGTCGGGCACCCCCAGCTGCGCCACCTGGTCGATGGTGCGAATCCCCCCGAGCAGGTCGTAGACCCGATCGCTGTAAGCGAGCATGGCGATGCGGTAGCGTGGGGAGAGCCTTGTGCCCCGTGTGGAGCGAAAGACCATCTGGCGGAGGGTCGCCGCCAGAGCGTCCGCCACCACGTCGATGCGGCGTCGGCCCCCCATGGGCTGGCCCATGGAGGCGCTCACATCGAGCAGGTAGATCACCAGGGCCGGCGTCTGGTGGGTGGCCAGTGTCGTGTAGGGCTCCATGTTACACCCCCGCCTTCGCGGCGCCCGGGACGGGGATGCCCAACGGCCTCCATCCCCGCAGCGGACCCTCGTGTGCGGTCGAGACCGACACCGGTTCGGCCCGGAGGATGGCGCCGGTGCAGACCCCCGCCCCGGCCAGCGTCTCGGCGGACTGCAGCACCCGACCGGGCGGGGCGGCCTGGATGGCGTACTCGATCAGCCCGCCCGGGGCGCCCAGCGGCCAGCGGTAGGACCGGGCCAGCAGCGACGCCAACTCCCACGCTGCCAGGCTGTCATCGATCTCCAGGTCCCGCTCTGCCCCCGCCGGGTCCAGCATGGTCACGATCACGAGCGGCATTCCTATTCACCCCTTGCTAGAAAAGGACCGGACCCTCGGGAGGTCCGGTCCGCTGAGTGAGCTAGAGGGTGCGCTTCTGGCGGTCGAAGTCCTCGAACTCCTTGGCCAGCTCGTTGAGCCGGTTGCCTACGTGGGCGAGCAACTCGACGTGGCTCTGCATTTGCTTCTTCCACTCGGCCATTTTCATGTCGACGTCGTTGGCGGTGCTGCCGGCCCAAACGTCCCGCACGCGCTGCCAGGTTGCGGTCAGCTGGGTCATCATTTGGCGGCTCTCCTCGCTCTTGCTCTTGAACTGCGTGGCCGCCTGCCGTACCTGTTCCGGTGAAATCCGAATCAGATCCTGGCTCACACCGAATCTCCCCTTTTGTTGACCTTTGATGTAGGTACACCACTGGTGCTGCGGAGAGGTCTGTAAAGATTATCCAGTTCGATGAAATAATACCACGACGATTGGCAACATTGCAACGTGTAATATTCATCGCCTGTCAAGCAGGTTAGCAAGCACCATAGCCGCTTCGGCCCGAGTCGCCGGCTGGTCGCCGGCAAAGCGCTCCTCCGCCCAGATTTGTGAACCGGGTCCGATCAGGCCGGAGCGTTCCGCTGCGGCCACCCACCCGGCGAACCAGTCGCCCGAGCGCACATCTGTGTAGGTCGATGTGCCCTGGGCCGACAGGCCGGCTGCCGCTGCTACGATCCGCACCACCTGAGCCCGGGTGACTGGATCGTTGGGACGGAAGGTGCCGTCCGGGAATCCGCCGATGGCCTGGAGCGCCACGGCCGTCTGAAGGTAGCCCTGGGCGGCGGACCAGTGGCCCGCCGTGTCCGAGAAGGGCAGGCTGCCGCCCGGGTCGGCGGCCTTGTTCAGGGTCGCGACCAGCATTTTGGCGAACTCAGCCCGGGTCACCCCGCGGTCTGGCTGGAAGCTGCCGTCGGGGTAGCCGCTTAGCACCCTGCGGGCGGCCAGTCGTTCGATGGCGGCGCAGGCGGGGCTCCCGGCGGGCACGTCGGGGAAGACGGTGCCACAGGCCGCCGGGGCGGTTCCCTTGAAGGTCTTCTCGTTGCCGGCCCGGTCTCGGGCTGTCAACTGGATCTCGTTACCCCCTGGCAGCAGCGGCAGCACGGCGGTGTACGAGCCATCCGCCCGGACTTCCACGGGATGACCGTTGAGGGTGAGGGCGGCGCCGGGCTCCACACGACCGGTTATCACGGCCTCGCTCGACCCGGAACGCAGGTTGTTCACGATCAGTTCGGGAGAGATCGCATCCAGTACGTAGAGGCGGCGCTGTTCGGTCCAATCGCCGTTGGCGCCGGTGGTGACCAGCCGCAGCTCGTTCTCGCCAGGGGTTAGCTGTACCGTGTGAGTAAAGGTGCCCGTCAGGTTGGCTGCCACTCGCTCACCGTTCAGGTACAGGTGGGCCGCACCCTCTTTGCCGATTGTGCCCTGCAGCTTGAGGGTCGGGGCCTTGACCGCCGGACCCGCCGGCCAGTCCACCTGGACCGACGGTACACGGGGCGGCGTGATGCCCACAGTAACGGGGGCGCTGCGGGGGCTCTCCAGGTCAAGGGTGCTCACGGCGCTGACTGCGAACTGGTATCTCTGTCCGGGTTTCAGGCCGGGCCAGGTCAGGTGGGTGGCGTTTTCGACGAAGGCCCGCTGCGGCTCGGCGCCCAGCATGTAGACGTAGTAGCCGGCCAGGTCGGGCGCCGCTACGGGGTCCCAGGTCAGCACCGCCGCACCGTTTACGGACCGGGCTTGGAGTTTTTGCGGAGCGGGCGGGGTCTTCGGGTTGCGGACCAACACCCGGGCGCCGCCGTGGGCGTACACCGGTGCGCTCAAGCCGTCATCGACAGCGGCGTAGAGGTAGTAGGCGCCGTCGGGGAGGGCCGTGGGGTCCCAGGTGTAGCTACCCGCGCCGGCATCGAGGCCGCCGGCGATGCGGGTGCCGTTGAAACTGTCGGCGTCGGGGGTGTAGAAGAGGCTGACGTGGCTGCCTGCCGGGGCGTCGGTCTGCCAGCGAATCGTGACCGGCCCCGAGGCTGTGAGGTCGGCGCTTGGAGCGGCCAGGGTCAGGGACGGGGCCGGGGTGACTCTAACGACACTTGCGGTGGCTGTGGTGACGCCGGGGCCGGTGAAGGCGAACTGCCAAACCCCCGGTTTCGGAGCGTTGATGATGTAAAAGGCGCGGCCGGCGCCCGGTTTGATGTAGTTTGCCGTGGTGGACGTGAGCGGGGAGTTTTGGGGCGTGTAGCTGACGCCGTCGGGCGCGGTGAGGGTGAAGTCGGTGTCTGCCCCGCTCCACTCCATCGCGACGATCACCTGCCGGAGGCCGTCCGGCACGACGACCTGCTGGGGCGCTGCGGCTGCGTTGCCGTCCACGGCAGCGAGTAGCGTCGGTCGGTAGGCCACGCTGCTGAGCAAGGCGACATTCCGGCCGCAGTCGTACTCGAGGTTCCACTCGACCCGGCACCCGTACCGGAAGATGCCCCGGCTGGCAGCCCCCCGCACGCCCTTGCTGTCGACGGTGCCTTCCAGGCTGCCGAGCTCCATGCCACCGAAGAACCACACGGCACGGGGCACCTGCAGGCGGCCTTCGACGTGGCCGTACAGACCTTCCTTGTCCGTGACCTTGATGATGCCGCTGGTAATCAGAATATCCAACAGGTTCACGGAGATACTCAGACGCACTTCATGGGCGGACATGAAGATCTCACCTTCAGCCAGCTGGACTTTCCAGATGGCCAGTTTACCACTGGCGGTGAGGGAGGCGGGCAGGAGGCTCCCCCTCCACTCCAGTTCCACCCGAAGCTCATTTCCCTTGATCAGCCACTCGTCGTCGGGAAGTGGGGTGCCGCCGCCTATGTTTGCCTCACCGGCCACGGTCAGGGGTCCGCCAGCCAGGCCCGACACCTCCCCTGCAATGCTGTTCACGTAAAACCCGCTGCCAAAGGGAATCTTGGTGGAGCTGCCAAGCCGCAGGTGGTCCAACTGCCAGTGGGCGTAACCGAACTCCGCTTCCAACGTGAGGGGCTTGACCTCGACCTTGCCGCCAAAGGCCAGCCTCTCCTCCTCGGCGTCGAACTCGATGGAGACGTCCTTGAGCTTTAGGGCGCCCACCCTCAGCTGGGACAGTTCGGCTTTCCCGCCCAGGAGTCCGTCGGCCACCTCCACCCTCTCCACGGGGACCTTGAACTTGACCGTGTTCTCCTCTTTGGATGCCTGGTCGACGTAGGTCATCTCCAGCAGATCCTCGGGGATGCCCAGCGTGCCGGTGGTCACCTTCATGCCGCGGTCGGTCAGTTCGACATCGTCGATAAAGATGGGCAGTCCGGCGAAGACGAAGGCTTGCGGACCGGCGGGGCGGATCTTCTTGCCCTCGCTGTCGATTTCGAATGGGCCGCGGAGGATCTCCAGGGAGAAGGGAAAGGGCTTGCTGACCTGGATGTAGACGGCGCCTTCCCCCTGTAGGTTGGGGCTGTAGGGGCTGACCCGTAAGGTGCCGGACAGCTTGACGTACTTGGTCAGGCTGATGGTTCCGCAGAGCTCTTCCCAGCCTCCGTCGAGCCTGGTGATGCCGTCGGCGGTGAGGCTGAGGCCGTAGGCATCCTTGCGGACCGACGGGCCGGTGACGACCCCGGGGGTGCAGCCCTGGCTCACCGCAGGCGGCGGCTGGGACGGTTGCTCGGTGATCGCGTCCCCCAGGCTGGTCCGGATGGTGCCTCCCTCACCGACGGCGACGAACTGGCCGCCGACGTAGATCACATCGTATAGGAAGTTCATGACCCGCTTGAGGTCGTGATCGACCCAGGAGGCCCCATCCCGGGTGCTCACGATGGCCCCGCTGCCGCCAACACCCACGAAGAGGCCGTTTCCGTAGGTGACGCGCCACAGTCCGAGGGCGCCCGCCGGGGGCGGCTGTTTGGCCCACGTGGCCCCGTCCGATGAGACGAGCACGGTGTCGTTCTCGCCCACCGCGATGAACCTGCCGTTGCCATAGGCGATGCCCGACAGGTAGGCGCTGATGCCCGAGGTTTGAGAAGTCCATTGTTGGCCGTCCGGCGAGGTCAGGATGGTGCCGCCTGCCCCTACCGCCACGAAGAGTGTACCGCCATGCGCGATCGCGCTTAGAGCCTCCTCGGTGCCGGCGCCCTGCCTGGTCCAGGAGGCGCCGTCCGGGGAGGTCAGAATGGTGCCGCTGGAGCCCACTGCGACGTAAAGGCCAGCGGCAAAGGTGACGTCGGAGAGGAGGTCATAGAGGCCGTCCTGGAGGTGAAGGGTCCAGGCTGTGCCGTCCCGGGAGGAGAGCAGGGTGCCGTTGTCTCCGACCGCGACGAAGCCGGCGCTGCCGTGCGCCAGGCCGTACAGGTTCTCCTCGGTGCCTGCGTCGGCGGGCGCCCAGGCCGCCCCGTCCGCCGATGTGACCACGGCGCCCCCGTTGCCCACGGCGACGAGGCGGCCGGCGCCGAACGCCACACCCCGCAGGGAGGCGGTGGTGCCCGAACGGCGTGCGGTCCACTCCAGCCCGGTATCCGGTGCGGCGGCGCCCAGGATCGGGCTGGCAGGCAGGATCCACAGGGCTAATGCGACCAGGGTTATCCAGGTGAGGAACCGCTTGCGCATGGCTTACCCCCCTCTCTGTCCATTCATTTCATACAACGTCAAAACTGAAATGAATGTTCGAGGAGGGGGCCTACACTATTGTCCTTTTACGGTGCTGGGCGGCACGTTCTGCTTCTCACCGGTCTGGAGGTCCACGACAACCGATTCAACTTCCTCCACGGTGCCCGTGTTGGTGCTTCGCTGCTGCAGCCAGTAGACCCGGCCGCCCTCGGCGCGCCAGTCAAAGAAGTTGCCGCCGGCCCACTTGGCATCGGTGAGGTACCGGTGCTCCTTCGTCGTCGGGTGGACGGCGTCCAGCCGCCCCGAAGACTGAGCCGCCCCAAGGGCGTGCAGGGAGGAGACGGTTATCACCCACTCGCCTGACGAAACCAGGCTGACCACGCTCAGGTACCGGTCGATCCCCTCCTTCTCGATGGTGAGGGGAAAGGTGAACAGTTCCTGGGCGCCCAGCTCAAGGTCGCCACCGTTCGCCCGGTACGGCGTGACGAAGAGTTTCGCAGCCGTGGTCGGATGCTTGCCAAGCTGCTCACCGGTCTCGGGTTGCGGTGAGATCCAGGCGACTCCGTATGGAGTCGACGCCCACAGCAGCCGGTCCGAGGCGCCCTCCGGCAGGCGCACGTAATAGAGGCTCTTTCCCAGCTCCACCTTGGCGATCCGGACACTGGGATCAGGCAGCGTGGTGGGATTCTGGGGCGGCGCCTCGGAGACGGGCGACGGGGCCGGGGCCGGCTTCATAGCGGTGCAGCTAACAAGGGATAGCGCAAGTAGCGCCGAGAGCAGGCGTTTCATCGAAGAATCCCCCTGATTTATTGTGCTCCAGCACCCTCAAAACGGACCGTAGGGCGATCTGGTTACGTCGGTCAGCCATGGTAAAATGCGGAAACGATTGTAGAACCGTCAACGCAATTCAGAAAGAGGGCGAACTCTATAGCACAGCCCTGTGCGAAGGAGGGTAGCCCATGCGTGAAGAGGAGTCCCGCGAGCGGGACCTTGATTACGAGGAGTACCGGGAGTGGCGCCGCCAGCGGAGCCGCCCCTGGTTCAACCAGGGCTGGTTCTGGGCCCTGATCGCCGTTGCCGGCCTGGCCCTGCTGCTCTGGCAGCTGGGGAATATCGGGGAGGCGGTGCAGTCGTCGGCTGCGGCCACCCGGGAGCAGACGAGCGCCATTCGGGAGCAGACCCAGGTGATGCGGGAGCAGGGCAGCTGGATCATCCAGCAGTTGCGGGCGATCGAGCAGGCCATCACCACCCTGGGCCACTACGTTCGGGAGGGTCTTGAGAGCCTCGGGGAACTCAAGGGGTAATAGCCAAAACAAACAGAAACGCACCTTTGGTCTTGGATGGACCGAAGGTGCGTTTTTCGCTGACAAGGATTTGTTTCAGCCAATATTGAACTGTCGCGAAGCCTGCTGGAAACTTGAGAGATGGGGGCCCGGGTATGACCGCACAAATCCATGAAGAGCTGATCTTGAACGGTGAAAAGACCTCGATGGCCTTCTGTCCTCCGCTGCCTGATGAACACCCCAGAATCGTGAAGGTTTCGCTTGACGAGGCGATGCAAGACAGTGACAGCATTCTGTTCTCCACGGCCTGCTGGCGTGCTTACCAGGGAAGCTGGGAGATCCGAGATGGCCGGTTCTACCTGGTTGGCCTGCGGGGGACCTTTCGGCTCCTCGGGGAGGACCCCATCGTGGCAGACTGGTTCTCGGGTGTCCTCAGGATACCCAAGGGCAAGGTCATCCGCTACATTCACATGGGGTTCGGGTCCGTCTTCGAGCAGGAGGTACACGTCAAGGTTGAAAAAGGGGTTGCGACCTCCTCCCGGCTGGTCGACAACCGGGGCAAGAAGCTTGATGAACGGTTGCTGGGCTGACCCACTGCTTGAGCACCGATACAGGCAACCCCGGAAAGGACGTAACCCGCTATGCCGCTGGTCAATGAACTTCTGCTGGAGCTGTTTCGGGCACACGGAGTGGACGCTGAACCACAGGGTGACTGGATCGTTTTCGTTGGCAAGACGATTCGGGCCAAGGCCTCTGTCGTCGGGGAGACAGCGGAGAACGACCGGACCTCCATCCAACTGGACGTGCGGCTTGAGACTGTACCAGGGCGTACCGTGATCGAGTCGTTTGCCGGCATAGGGCAGACGCGGGATAAAGCCATCGCTGATGCCTTCAGCAGCTTTGCAGCTACCACGTTTCATGTGCTGCTTGCCGTCTATTTCGGTTGCGAAGAGAGCCCACATGCCTCCCAGGAAGAATGGGCGATCGGAGGCCGAACGGGCCGGGTTACGGTCGGCGACGTGGGGGTCAGAGGCAAGCCCCCGGTTCAGGGCGAGGAGTTGGTCGGCTGGTTCGGACACCTCCGGGAGAACATCCAGGAGAAGCAACTCCGGCCGGGGACGCACTGGGTTCGCCTGTTCTATGGGCAGATGCAGGGCAGAGCGATGGCCTGTGAAGTCCTCCTGAACAACCGCGTGTGGGAGGAAGTGCAGGCGGAAATGGCGGCCGTTGAGTGGCCGTCCGGGCAGGAGTTCTACAGCGTCCGAGTCTTCTTGGTACTGCAGGTCCAAACCGGGGGCTCCGTGAGCCCGGAAAGCGCTGTCGCCTGGCTTGCCGATATTGTGGCAGACTGGGACGACTTCAGCGAGGCCGAGGTGTATACCGCCATGGTGGAGGCCGGTGTGCCCGGCCCGCTGGCCGACCGCGCTTACACGTTCACGCAGACGGCGTGGGGGCGGGCGTACTTGGCTGGCCTCGGCGTTCAGTTCTCTCCGGAGTACGTGTGCTTCAATGCCTCAGGCCAGGTGGTGGAGTCCGGCCACCTGGCTGACGAGCCTTGTTTCGTGACCGCTTCCCGGCTGGCCGAGCGGTACGCCGGCGCCCGGGGGTTCAAACAGCTCGCCCTGATGGCTGCGGATGTCAACGTGGTCAACAAAGCCCTGAACGGTGGGGCGAAGGCTGAGGATCTGACCCTGGCTCCGGTGTTCGTGCAGCTTGAGCCGCTGACGCCGGAGGGAAGCAGGAACTTCCAACTGGTGGTTGACCGGTACCTGGCGTCGCTGAGGAAGAAGACCCCACCCGGGGCCGAGGAACCTGCTGCCCGACCAGCCAGACCGTGGTGGCGTTTCTGGAGCTGAGAGGAATGAACAATCTCTACTTTGCCTGCACAGACTGCCGCATCTATGTGGATGCCGGGTACAGATGGGCTTACTGGCAACTCGAAGCGACCCAACTTGTCGCCCGAGGCCAAGCTGTGAATATCGAGGCCGTGCTGGCCGCCACGAACTTCTGGAGTCCGCCTGATGATGGGAATTCGGCGTGGCTAACTCGGGAGGTCTTCCCTTCCCTGAGAGAGTTCTTCGCTGCCCACGCAGCACATCGCGTCATCTTCGGCGAGCAGGAACAGATCATCACCACCGAAGCCGAGCACTTTGAGTGGATGCAGGTCGGATACCTGCTTGAACCGTCGCCAAGGTACTTTGTCGAAGTGCTCGGGATGAGGTCCTGGGTCGAAGCCGTCTCCTACATGGAGTCCCTGGAATCTCCGCCCTGGTGGTGGCGCTACCGCGACGCAGAACCGTCCCTCGCCGAGAAAGCCAGGCGCAAGATGGAAAAGCTTCTTCGGGTGCCAAGGCAGGGGTGTGTGGTTTTCCAGGTAGACGAGGTCAAGCGCCTGATCGAGGCGGGGAGGCGGTACTTGACCGGCAGGTGCAGCCTTTCGGAACTCAACGGCATGGCGACAGAGTGTTTGCGGGCGGCCTGGTACCTCCGCGCTCACCCTGCGATCCGAGAGCTTGCCAGGGACTGGCTGGACATGATCGATCGTCGCTGGAATGAATGGCACCACCGACAGGACGCCGTGTCAGAAGAAGAATTCAGCGGGTGGCTCGCTCAGCAGTTGCTGCCTTGGGAAGACGACACGAGGCCGCCCCACTGAAGGGGCGGCCTCGTGTCAGTGCTTACCAGGAGTAGGCTTCCGGCGCCGGCTTGCCCGGGCCCGGGAAGATCTCGTTCAGGCGGGCCATGGTGGCGTCGTCGAGGTTGATCTCGGTGGCCCGGAGGGTGTCCTGGAGCTGGGCCAGGGTCCGGGGCCCGATGATGGGGGCGGTCATGGCCGGGTGCTTGAGGGTCCAGGCGAGGGCCACGTTGGCCTCGCTCTCGCCGAGCTCCCGGCAGAGGGCAGCGAAGGCCTCGAGCTGGGCCCGGTGCCGCTCGACCCGCTCCGGGTTCCGGCTGGACCGGGCGGAGGCAGCGGGGTTCAGGGCGTTGCCGCCCAGCAGGCCGCCGTCCAGCGGGCTCCAAGCGATGATGCCGATGCCCAGGTGCTGGGCGGCCGGCAGAACCTCGAGCTCGGGGAGCCGGCAGAGGAGGCTGTACTTGTGCTGCTCGGAGACCAGGCCCAGGAAGTGGCGCTGCTTGGCCTCGGCCTGCGCCTGCATGAGGTGCCAGCCAGCGAAGTTGCTGGAGCCCACGTAGCCGACCTTGCCCTGGTAGACGGCGACCTGGAAGGCCTCCCAGATCTCATCCCAGGTGACGTTCCGGTCGACGTGGTGCATCTGATACAGCTCGATGTGGTCGGTCTGCAGGCGCCGCAGCGAGCCTTCCAGGTGGCGGCGGATCTTGTAGGCCGACAGCCCGCTGGCATCGTTGGGCCCGTCGAGGGGATCGTTGCGGAAGCCGTAGACCTTGGTGGCCAGGACGACCTGCTCCCGGCGCCCGCCGCCCTGGGCGAACCAGCGGCCGATGATCTCCTCGGTGCGGCCGCGGTGCCCCTGACCGCCGTAAACGTTGGCGGTATCGAAGAAGTTGATCCCCGCATCCAAGGCGGCGTCCATGATCTGGAACGCCTCCTGCTCGCTGGTTTCCGGGCCGAAGTTCATTGTGCCGAGACAGAGCTTGCTGACCTTAAGCCCCGACCGGCCCAAGTAGGTGTATTGCATGGGAAACGACACCCCTTTCCTGTGCTTTGGAGCCACCCCCAGAGTTAGCGTTTCGCCCGCCCAGTTCCTTCTAGTATCGAATTAGAAATGGTCTGCGTCCTTACTCATAAAGGGGGACATAATTTTATGAACCAGTTCGTGCCCGGCGCCGGAGGCGCCAAGATCTTCGTTCGCGACTTCGGCGGCGCTGGTCCAACCCTGCTGCTCATCCATGGGGCCGGCCACAGCAGTGAGAATTGGCGGCAGGCGGCGCCCCTGCTGGACCCGCACTTCCGAGTGTTGGCGATGGATGTACGGGGCCACGGACGCAGCGACGGGCCGCCCGACGGACCCTACGACCTGCGCACGCTGACCGCAGACGCAATTGCCGTCCTGGACGCCTTTGGGGTCGGCCGTGCGCACGTGATGGCCCAGTCAATGGGCGGCCGGATTGGCTATGCCCTTTCTGCCTGGCACCCTGAGCGGGTAGACCGCCTCGTCGTGATCGATATGGGCGCCGACCCGAGCCCCGGCTCCCTGACCACATGGCAATCCCTGTCGCAGCTCGTCCCTGCCTCCTTCCCATCACGGGAGGATGCGGAAGCGTGGATGGCGCAGGCCGGGACAGGCTTTCTCGCCAGCAACCTCCAGCAGAGCGCCAACGGGGTTTGGCAATTCGCCATCAACTTCCCGGCAATGGTGGCCATTGCCGCTCAGACCAGCTCACAGGATCTGTGGGGGGTCGTCGGTCAGATTCGGCGCCCCACGCTGGTGGTCCGCGGGCTGCGCAGTCCTTACATATCCGACGAAACTGCTGCCCGACTGAGGGCGCACGCCCCCATCCAGGTGGCGGAGCTCGACGGCGGCCATGCCCTGCATATGGAGAACCCGAAGGAGCTGGCGTCCCTGGTCGTGCCCTTCCTCAGCGACTAGATCCGCCCTGTTCACCCCAGCGAGGCCGCCGCCCACTTAGTCGCCCTCGCTAATGAGCCGAAGGTGCCAAGGGATCGCCCTGCCAGAAGAGAACCATTTCAGTAACTTCACATGGGTAGGTAGGAACTGCATGGTTGAACTGGCTGAGATCCAGGACTTCACCCAGGCCGTTGTCAGAGCCATTACCGCCGTCGTCGATCTGCCCGTACTGATCGCCGACCGGCACCGGCGCCGTATCGCCGGTACCGACCGTTGGGAGAACCGGCTCGGCACCATCATGGACGAAGGTTTCCTGCTCCCCCAGGTCATTTCCCAGGGCGCCACCATTGCCGTGTACAATCCCACCAAGGAACCAGTCTGCAAGCGGTGCCCCACCCGGTTTACCTGCAACGAGAAGGCGACCCTGGCGGTGCCCATTCGGGCCCACGGGGAGCTGATCGGAGCCTTCGGCCTGGTGGCGGTGACCGAGGCGCAGCGGGACAACCTGCGCCGGAACCACGACTCCCTGCTCCAGTTCCTGGACGGCATGAGCGAGCTCCTGGCGGCCAAGGCCGCCGAGCGCGAGCATGCCCGCCACTTGCAGCACCTGGCTAGCGAACGAGAAGCGATTATTGATGCGATCCACGAAGGCGTCGTGGCGGTTGACTGCGACCTGCGGGTCACGCACCGGAACGCTGCGGCCAACCGGCTGCTGCGGGTGCGGGCCCAGGAGCCGTTAGCGCTGCGGGAGCCGATGCGCAAACTGCTGGCCAACGTGATCCGAACCGGAACGCGCCTGCAAGATGAGGAGGTCGTGCTGGAGGGGTCCCCCCGGGTCCACCTGTTCGTTAGCGCCCGGCCGATCCTGGTGTGTGACCAGATCACCGGCGCCGTAGCCTGGCTCAAGGACGCCGCGCAAGTGCTCAAGCTTGCTGCTGATGTCTCTGCCGCAGGCGGCCCGGCGCTCCAGTTCGAGGACATCATCGGTGAGAGTAGCGTCATGCTGGAAGCCAAGGATCTGGCCAGGCAGGTGGCCCGGGGCCGCTCCACGGTGCTTCTGACCGGCGAGAGCGGCACGGGCAAGGAGGTCTTCGCCCGGGCGATCCACTCGGCCAGCCCGCGCCGGGGCGGCCCCTTCCGGGCGGTCAACTGCGCCGCCATTCCGGACACCCTGCTGGAGAGCGAGCTGTTCGGCTACGAGGAGGGCGCCTTCTCGGGCGCCCGCCGCAAGGGCAAGCCCGGCAAGTTCGAGCTCTCCAACGGCGGCACGCTCTTTCTCGATGAGATCGCCGACATGCCGCTGCACCTGCAGGCCAAGCTCCTGCGGGTGATCCAGGAGCGGCGGATCGAGCCCCTGGGCGGCACCCACCCGGTCGACCTGGACGTGCGCATCATCGCAGCGACCAACCGGGACCTGTCCGCTATGGTGGCCCGCAGCGAATTCCGCCAGGACCTGTTCTACCGGCTGAACGTGATCCCCGTCCACCTGCCGCCCCTGCGGGAGCGCCAGCAGGACATCCCCCTGCTGGTGAGCGCCTTTGTAGAGAAACAAGGCCAGCTGCTGGGCAAGCCCGGCATTACCGTGGGCAGTCAGGCCATGGAGCTCCTGCAGCGGTACGCCTGGCCCGGCAACGTCCGGGAGCTGGAGAATGCGGTCGAGCACGCCGTGGCGCTGGAGAAGTCCATGGTGATCACCCCGGCAAGCCTGCCCGGCGCCGTTCGTACCAGCGTGCGCCTTCCGGTCACCGAGGAGCCCCCGGACGCCGACCCGATGGCCGCCCGCCTGCGGGAGCTGCTCGCCCGCTATGGCAAGAGCGTGCCGGCGAAGCGACAGATCGCCGGCGAGCTCGGAATCAGCCTCGCCACCCTGTACCGTCGTCTCGCCCTGCTTGAGAATTCTCACGAGAATCACGGCAGCGCCTGAGAAATTCTCAGGCAAATGAGAAACCCACACTTCGGTGTGGGTTTCTGCTTTTCTTAGAGCGGTGCGGATTTCGAGTCTTTGCACGACGTTGGCACGGAGCTTGCTTTCAGAGATTAGCGTCCCAGACCCCTACGATCTCCCAAGGAGGCGCTTCGCAATGTCCACCGTCGGTTTCCGGATCCGCAGCCAGGCTGACCGCCCCCCCGAGGAGTTGGTCAAGCAGGCGGCAGAGCTGCCGACCCCCAACCTCGGAGACGTCATGAACCGGGCGCAGTGCATGACCCCTGATATCAAGCCCTTTGGCAAGCCGGGCGTGAAGCTCATCGGCGTCGCCCTCACGGTCAAGAGCCGCAGCGGCGACAACCTGATGGTCCACAAGGCCCTCGACATGGCCCAGCCCGGCGACGTAGTCGTCGTGGACGCCGGCGGCGACATGCGGCAGTCGATCATCGGTGAGCTGATGGCCCAGTACGCCGTCACCCGCGGCGTGACCGGCATCATCATCGATGGCGCGATCCGGGATGCGGGCGGCCTGGCCCAGCTCGATCTGCCGATCTACGCCCGGGGCACCACCCCTGGCGGCCCCTACAAGGATGGCCCCGGCGAGATCGGCTTCCCCGTCACCTGCGGCGGCGTGGTGGTCAATCCGGGAGACATCATCGTGGGCGACGAGGACGGCATCGCCGTGATCCCACAGGCGGAGGCCGCCAAGGTGATCCGTGACGCCAAGGCCCACCACGACAAGGAGACCCAGATCATGGACGACATCGCCCATGGCAAGTGGGACCGCACCTGGGTCGATGCGGCCCTGAGGGCCAAGGGGTGTGAGTTCCTTGGCTGAGTACAGCGCCACCGCCCGCACGTTCAGCCCGTCGGCGCTGGTCGACTGGGGAACCCGCCTGTTTCAGGCGGCCGGGCTGCCCGAGTCCGAGGCGCATCTGATCGCAGATCACCTGGTGGAGGCCAACCTGCGCGGCGTCGACTCCCACGGCATCAGCCGGTTTGGGATCTACCTGAAGCGGATCGAGCTCGGCCTGACCGCCAGGGAGACCCGCCTGATCCTGGAGCGTGAGGCGGCTGCCTTCGCCCTGGTGGACGGCGGCAACGGCTCCGGTCCTGTGGTGGCCGCCCGGGCTATGGAGATCGCCATGGCCAAGGCGAAGGACGCTGGCATTGGCGTGGTGGGCGTAAAGAACTCCAACCACTGCGGCTGCCTGGCCTACTACACCCAGATGGCCGCCGAGCAGGGGCTGATCGGCTTCGCTGCCACCTCGGCGCCGGCCAACATGCCGCCCTGGGGCGGCAAGAAGCCCTATTTCGGCACCAACCCCTTCTCCGTAGCCGTTCCCGCCGGCGAGGAGAGCCCGATCGTCTTCGACATGGCCACCAGCGTGGTCGCCCGCGGCAAGATCATCCTGGCGCAGAAGGAAGGCAAAACCGCCATTCCCGAGGGCTGGGCGATCGACACCGAGGGGCGCCCCACCACGGACCCCACGGCGGCGCTGGCCGGCGCGGTCCTCCCGGTGGGCGGCCCCAAGGGCTACGGCCTGGCCCTCCTGGTGGACATGCTCTCCGGCATCATGACGGGCGCCCAGTTCGGGCCGCACATTGGCGACCTGTACCGGGAGTTCGGGCGCCCCCAGGGCGCCGGCCACTTCTTCCTGGCTATGCGGGCCGACCTCTTCATCCCGCTTGACGAGTTCAAGCGCCGCATGGACCAGATGATCCGGGAGATCCGTGCCGTGCCTCGCGCCGAAGGGGTGGAGCGCATCTACCTGCCGGGCGAGATCGAGGCGGCCGTCTCCGAGCGCCGGCACGCCGGCGGCATTCCCCTGGCCGATGAGGTCATCGCTGAGCTCTCCGGGCTTGGCGCTACCCTAAACGTCCCGTTCCCGGCCTAGTCCCGGCAATCCCAAACTCACACGGGGGGATTCAGGTTGAACAAGCGTTTTGCAGCAGCTCTTGCCTCCGGTCTCATGCTTCTCTCCATCGCCGGCTGCTCCAGCCAGGCCTCCAAGCCCGCTGACTCGGGCAGCACTCCCGCAGCTGCTCCGGCCAAGCAGGAGGCGCCCAAGATCAAGTACCCCGAGAAGCCCATCACCATGATCGTCTCCTTCGCCGCCGGCGGCGGCACCGACGTGGGCGCCCGCATGCTGGCGGCCGCCATGGAGAAGACCCTCGGCCAGTCGATCGTCGTGGTCAACAAGCCCGGCGGCGGCGGCTGGGTCGGCTGGGCGGAACTGGCCAAGGCCAAGAACGACGGCTACACCATCGGCTTTATCAATACCCCGAACTTCCAGGTCGGCTGGCTCGACCCCAAGGTGAAGCAGCCCTTCGGCCTGGGCGACTTCATCCCCGTTGCGAACCACGTGCTTGACCCCGGCGCCATCGCCGTCCGCAAGGACAGCCCCTACAAGACCATTGAAGAGGTCTTCGCTGCGGCCAAGGCCAACCCGGGCAAGCTCTCCACCACCTCCACCGGCGTCAACAGCGACGACCACTTCGCCGCGATGGGCATCGGAAAGGCGCTCGGCAACCAGGGCCTCTTCAACGTGGTCCATACCCAGGGCGCCGCAGACGGTCTGACCAACGTGCTGGGCGGCCACATCGACCTGTACTTCGCCAACGTGGGCGAGGTGAAGGGCCCGGCCGACGCCGGCGACCTGCGGGTGCTGGCGATCATGAACGACAAGCGCATGGACTGGATGCCCAACGTCCCGACCCTGAAGGAGAAGGGCGTTGACTGGTCCTTCTACTCCGCCCGCGGCGTGGCCGTGCCGAAGGGCACCGACCCGCAAATCGTCGCCAAGCTGGAAGAGGCGATCAAGAAGGCGGTTGAGGATCCGGCCCACGTCGAGCAGATGAAGAAGGTCGGCCTGCCGCTGCAGTTCATGAGCAGCAAGGACTACCTGAAGTTCCTGGGCGACGAAGAGGTCCGCATCAAGGCCATCACCGGCTGGTAAGAAGGAGTGGCTACTTTGGCTGAGCGTGGGGTCATCGTATTTCATGACGAACTGAACCCCGCTCTGGCCGACGTGTTCTACTCGCAGGTCCCCCCGGGCTTCACCCTGATCACCAGGGGCCCGGGGGAGCCTGTCCCGCCGGTGGAGGAGGCCGACTACCTGCTGGTAGCGGCCGACTTGCTTCCGGCCGAGGAGATCCGCCGGCTGAAGCGGGCCCACCTGATCCAGAAGGTGGGCGTAGGCTACGACAACATTCACCTGGGCGCCGCCGCCGAGATGGGGATTCCGGTGGCCATTGCCGCCGGCGCCAACTCGATTGCGGTCGCGGAGCACGCCATTTTGATGATGATGGCGCTGCAGCGGCGCCTGGTGCCGATCCATAATGCGACGATGGCCGGGGAGTGGCGCATGTGGGCGCACCGGCACGAGTGCTTCGAGCTGGCCGACAAACAGGTGGGCCTGGTGGGGCTGGGCTCCATCGGCCGGGAGGTCGCCTCCCGGGTGCAGGCTTTCGGCTGCGAGGTCGCCTACTATGATGCCTTCCGGCTGCCCGAGGAGACCGAGCGGGCCCTGAAGCTCACCTTCATGCCGCTGGAGCAGCTCCTGCGGACCTCGGACATCATCTCCCTGCACGTGCCCCTCTCCGACTCGACCCGCCACCTGATCAACCGGGAGCGGATCGAGCTGATGAAGCCGGGGGCGATCCTCATTAACACCGCCCGCGGGCCGGTGGTCAACGTGTCTGACCTGGCCGAGGCGCTGCGCACCGGGCGCATCTTCGGCGCCGGGCTTGATGTGCACGACCCCGAGCCGCCCCAGCCGGGCTACCCCCTCTATGGCCTGCCGAACGTGATTTTAACGCCGCACGCTGCCGCCGGCACCCGCGATACGCAGCGCCGGGTGGTAAAGGCCGCCATGGCCAACGTGATTCGGGTGGCCAATGGCGATGCCCCCCTGAACCAGGTCAAACGGTAAGGGAGGATTCCGATGGAACTGTCGTTTCGGCTGAATCGCCACCTGTGGGTGGGGCTGATTTCGGTCATCATTGGTGGCCTGGCGTACTGGGAAGCCTCCGGCTGGGACACCCAGAGCAGCTCGGGCCAGACCCTGTCCAACAACACCTTCCCGATGCTCCTGGGCGCCGGCCTGGTGCTGACCGGGGCGCTGCTGCTCTGGCGGGCCCGCAAGGTGGAACCCGAGGCCAGCGGCCTGCGGGTGCTGGGTCCCACCAGCCTCGCCATGGCAATGATCATCGCCTACTTCTTGCTCATCCCCTACCTCGGCTTCTTCCTCATGGCCTTCCTGTTTGTCTTCGGCATGCTGATGCTGCTCCGCCACACCACCTGGTGGAAGGCGCTCCTCATTGCTGCCGCCGTGGTCGGCGTTGTCATGGGCGTATTCTCGTACCTGCTGAAGGTGCAGTTCCCGGTCGGCAGCCTGTTCGGGTAAGGGGGAGACACGATGGATGCATTTCTGTCCGGCCTGATGCAGGCCTTCAGTCCCAACATTCTGCTCTGGAACTTCATCGGCGTGGCGGCGGGCATTCTGGTCGGGTCGATCCCCGGCCTGACGGCCACCATGGCGATCGCCATCCTGGTTCCGTTCACCTTCGGCATGTCCCCGGCGGCGGGCCTTTCGATGCTGCTGGGCATCTACACCGGCACCATGTACGGCGTCGGCATCCCGGCCGTGCTGCTGCGCATTCCGGGCAACCCGTCCGGCATCATGACGGTCAAGGACGGGTACCCCATGGCTCAGAAGGGCGAGGCTGGCCGTGCGATCGGCATTGTCGCCTGGTCCTCCTTCGTGGGTGGCTTCCTGGGCATTCTCGCCCTGGTGCTCATGGCGCAGCCGATCTCCAAAGTCGCGCTGAAGTTCGGCCCGGCCGAGATGTTCGCCGTGGCCATTTGGGGCTTGGCCTCAGTTTCCGACCTGACCGGCGATGAGCTGCTCTTCGGCGTCTTCTCGGGCCTGATCGGCCTGCTGCTGGGCGTCGTGGGCATGGACCCGATCACCGGCGTGCCCCGGTTCATCTTCGGGCAGTCCAGCCTCATGGGCGGCATTGAGTTCATTCCCGTGCTGATCGGCCTCTTCGGTGTGGCTGAGCTGCTGCGCCAGGTGCAGCGGACCAACCTGGGCGAGGTGCTGGTCGAAAAGGTCGGCAAGATGGCGCTGTCGCTCAAGGACATCAAGCAGATCATGCCGGCGACCCTGCGGGCCACCCTGATCGGCCTGTGGGTCGGCGTGCTGCCGGGCGCCACCGGCGGCTCCATGGCCTCGATTCTGGCCTACAACTACGAGCAGAAGCAGTCCAAGCACCCGGAGAAGTTTGGCACCGGCATCCCCGAGGGCATCGCTGCCTCCGAGGCCGCCAACAACGCCGTCATCGGCGGCAACCTTGTTCCCCTGCTCACCCTGGGCATCCCCGGCGACACGGTGACCGCCCTTCTGATCGGCGCCTTCATGATCCAGGGCCTCCAGCCCGGCCCGCTCCTCTACAAGAACTCGCCCGACCTGGTCTACACGATCTACGTCGCCCTGATGATCGCCAACTTCTTCATGATGATCATTGGCATCTTCGGCGCCCGAATCTTCGCCCAGGTGACCCGCGTGCCCCTGGCCAAGCTGCTGCCGGTTGTCGGCCTGCTCTGCATCACGGGCGCCTACGCCGTGAACGGCAACCTGTTTGACATCTTCATGATGATCGTCTTCGGTATCGTCGGTTACCTGATGGACTACATCAAGATGCCGATCCCGCCCCTGATCATGGGCCTGGTGCTCGGCCCGATGGCCGAGCGCAACCTGCGCACCGCCCTGCAGCTCTCGCATAACGACTGGAGCGTCTTCCTGACCCGGCCCTTCACGGTGCTCTTCTGGGTGCTGACCGTGGCGATGATCGTGGGTCCCCGCATCGACTGGAAGAAGCTGTGGGGCCGTGGTACCAAGGCGGCCTAAATCGGAGGGAACCCCGCTATGGATCTGGGACTGAAAGGCAAGGTAGCGCTGGTGACCGCCGCCAGCAAGGGGCTCGGGAAGGCCACGGCGATGGAGTATGCCCGGGAGGGCGCCCACGTGGTGATCTCCAGCCGGGACCAGGCGGCGATTGAGGCCACCGCGGAGGAGATCCGCCAGGCGACCGGGGCACGGGTCCTCGCAGTCGCTGCGGACGTGACCGACCCGGCGGCCATCGAGCGCTTCGTGCAGGCCGCCGTCGCTGAGTTCGGCGGCATTGACTCCCTGGTGCTGAACGCCGGCGGCCCCCCGCCCGGCACCTTCGAGACGCTGACCGACGCCCAGTGGCTGGGCGCCGTCGATTTGAACCTGATGTCCGTCGTGCGGCTGATCCGGGCCGCCCTGCCCTATCTGAAGGCCTCGAAGTGCGGGCGCATCGTCAACCTGGCATCGTCGTCGGTCAAGCAGCCGATCCCGAACCTGCTGCTCTCCAACACGCTGCGGGTGGGGCTCCAAGGCCTGGTGAAGACCTGCTCCACGGAGTTCGCCCCCTACGGGATCCTGATCAACACCGTCGCCCCCGGGCGTATCCTGACCGACCGGGTCCGCTCCATGGATGTGGACAGGGCCACTCGGGCTGGCATCAGCCTGGCTGAGCAGGTGGCGAAGACCGAGAAGGAGATCGCCCTCGGGCGCTACGGCACGCCGGAGGAGTTTGCAAAGCAGGTCGTGTTTATGGGTTCCCCGGCCAATACCTACGTGACGGGCCAGGTCCTGTTGGTGGATGGCGGCCTCACGAAGTCCTTGTAAGACAGGAGGAAAGGCCACCATGCGCGGCGTCTACAACATTCTTGCCACCCCGTTCGATGAACAGGGGCGGGTTGACACTGAGAGCCTCCGCAACTTAGTCGAGTTCCAGATCAAGGCCGGGGCCTACGGCCTGACGATTCTCGGGATCATGGGCGAGGTCTCCAAGCTCTCCGACCCCGAGCGGGACCTCGTCGCCCAGACCGTGCTCAAGCAGGTCGACGGCCGCATCCCGGTCGTGATCAACGTGACGCACACCGGCACCTACGTGGTGATTGAGAAGGCCCGCCAGGCGGCGGAGCTGGGGGCGGCGGGCATTATGGTCGCCCCGCCCACCAACCTGCGCAACCTGGACGCTGTGGCCGACTTCTACCGCACGGTGAGCGCTGCCACCGAGCTGCCCGTGGTGGTGCAGGATGAGCCGGTCACCACCGGGGTGATCATGCCTCCCTCCTTCCTGGCGGGCCTTGGCCTGCCGCTGATCAAGCTGGAGGAGGCGCCGGTGCCGCACAAGCTCTCCCGGATCCTGGAGAAGAACCCCGAGGCCAAGATCTTTGGCGGCCTCGGCGGGCTCTACTTCCTGCAGGAGCTGGAGCGGGGCGCCGTGGGCACCATGACCGGCTTCGCCTACACCGAGATCCTGGTCTCAATCTACCAGGACTTCTCGGAGGGCCGGGTCGATCAGGCCCGGGAGACCTTCTACAAGTACCTGCCGCTCATTAGCTACGAGGGGCAGGCCGCTGTGGGCCTTGCGATCCGCAAGGAGGTCCTGCGCCGGCGTGGGGCGATTCGCTGCTCGGCGATTCGGGCGCCCGGCATCCGGGTGGACGCCCGGGGCCAGGAGGAGATCACCCGAGTGCTCGCCCGGGTTGGGTTGCAATAGCTTCTGAGGGCATGAAAGGGCGCCCCACCGGCTGGTGGGGCGCCCTTGCTTTGCGCTTTACTTGCTGCTGTTCTCCTGGACCATCTTGACCACGGCGCCCTGGGCGTCGTCCATGGCCTTCTTGACGTCCTTCTTGCCAGCCATGATGTCGTCCTTGGCGACGGTCACGGCATCGAGGTAGTTGGGCGCCAGGACCGGCAGGGGAATCGTGGAGGTGTACTTGGACATCCACTCCGCAATCATGGCAGACCGGCCGCCGGTCAGCGTGCTGTTCTTGTTCCAGAACAGGAAGCCGTCCTGCTCGACCGCCCAGATCATGGCGCCTTCGGTCGCCCAGTACTTGGCGAACTCATAGCCCTCCTTGGGGTGCGGGGAGCCCATGGGCACGGAGACGGCGAACGCGCCGGAGTAGGTGGACTTGTTGTGCTGCTTGCCGTCGGGGGTGGGCACGGGAACGATGGTCCACTCGAAGCTGGGGTTGGCCTTCTTGACCTCGTTCTCGAAGCTGTTGGTCTCGATCAGCATGGAGTACTTCTCGGTGGCGAAGGTGTTGCCCGTGCCGGCGGCACCGGCCTGGAACGAGGCGATCGCCTCGGCGCCGTACCGATCGGTCCACTTCTTGAGCCAGGTCATGGTCGCCTGGTTCTTCTCGTTGTTGATCATCGGGAAGCCGCGATCGTCGAAGAAGTCGGAGCCCGAGTTCCAGACCCAGCCGTTCACGCCGAAGTTACCGGCCAGCGGATAGAACCCAATGCGAGTGATCTTGCCGCCGTCCTTCTTGTCCAGCTTGTCGGCGAGCTTCCAGAGGTCGTCCCAGGTCTTGGGGGCGTCCTTGACGGGGTCCAGGCCAGCGTCCTTGAAGTGCTTGTTGTTGATATACAGCCACTTGGTGTCGCCGTACCAGGGAATGGCGTAGGGCTTGCCCTGGTTCTGAATGCCTTCCCAAATCTGGGACGGGTACTCGGCCTTCAGGCTGTCGGCACCAAACTGGCTCAGGTCCATGACCAGCTTCTTCTGGGCCATGAAGGGCACCCGCTGCAGCGCGGTCATCGCGGTCACATCGGGCGGGTTGCCGGCGGCGATGGAGGCCATCAGCTTAGTGTCAAGGTCACCGAAGGGCACGAAGGTGTACTTGGCCTCGATCCCCTGGTCCTTGTACTTCTCGTTGAAGTTGTTGACGATCTTGTCGATGGTCGGCTTGCGGGTAGCCGACGACCACCAACCCCAGAACTCGATGGTCACCTTTTCCTTCGGGGTCTGGGTCTGCGTCTGCTGCTGGGTGGAAGGGGCGGGGTCCTTCTTTGTGGTGCCGCACCCTGCTAGGATGGACGCGGCAAACACCGTCGTCGCCGCACCGGCCAAAACCTTGCGCCAATTCATCACTCGTTGCCCCCTGTGAATCAGTTGCTATGTTTGGGGAGAGCACCGGCTTTGTGGACCCACGCCGACGTTCCCACCGCCATGCCGGAAGAGCGGACCTTTCCACGAAACCGGGCGTCTTTCTCTACCAGTGGTGAAAAGGCCAATGGAAAGGTTACATAATATCACCGAAATTGGTGATTACACAATGAATCTACGACCACTTTTTCTATGTAATAGAGGAATTAGCGGGACTTTGTCTAAATTCCTGCCACGTGGTTCGACAAATTTCGTGACCACAGTGAATATCTACGCAGATATGGGGGACTCTCATGATCGTTCACCTGATCAGACACGGAGACAAGGCGCAGGGCTCTGGGGATTTGGGGCTATCAGAGTTGGGGGTGCGCCAAGCGCACCTGACCGGACAGAGCCTGGCGGACCGCAAGGTCGACCGCCTCTATGCGAGCCCCCTGAAGCGCACCATGGAGACCGCCGCCGTCATCGGCCAGTACCTGGGCCTGGAGCCGGTCATCGAGGTCGCCGTCCGGGAGCGGCTCATCTACGGCGACCGACCCGGGGAGACCCCGGAAGAGTACGTGAAGCTATGGGACAGAACCGGTCTCGACCGAGACTTCACCCCCCCGAACGGGGACTCCTCGCGGTCCGCTGGTGAGCGGCTCGGGCGCTATCTCACCCACCTGGCCCAGGCGGAGCCCGAGGCCGAGGTCGTCATAGCCACCCACGGGGGCATCGTAACTGACCTGCTTCGCAACCATTATGCCGATGATGTCCTGGAGGCCATGGCCCCGGGCCGTATGCACTACCCAAATTGTGCGATTACCACCCTTGAGTTCTCCGGCCAGGATTTTCGCATTCTGCGGCTGGTGGACGTGAACCACCTTTCCTGATCAACCAAGCAGAGGCCCGGGACTACGCGGTCCCGGGCCTTATTCGTTACACGAAGTAAACAGGAAGAAATACATTATATGTAGAAAAATACTTCCAAACCCAGGTAGAATCTGGTCGACCTGATCCGTAGGATGCCGGAGGAGAGAGAACCTTGCCCACCATAGACTTTCGCACCAGCCGGTTGTTGATGGTCCTGGCGTCCGTGGAGCTCTATTGGGGGCTGAGCGCTTATGCATTCCCCGATCAGTTCCGGGCGCCGGTTTACGCACTGCTGCTGCCCTACCTCCCCTACCTCTCAGCCCTGTGCATGGCCGGTGGGGTCACGTTGCTGCTCATGCGCCGATACGCCCTCAAGCGCTGGGTAAGATTGCTGCTCTACGCCGTCCCAATCGCCCCGTTGCTCTGGTTGACGCTGTATGCCTTGCAGGTGAACTCGTGGGCCGGCCTTAGCATCTATGGCTCGCTGTGTACCGGGCTGCTGGCAGCCGCAGCGTCAGAAGCGCTGGGTGCTCACGGAACGACTGGGCCGGACCTGCATGTAGGTGCGGTGGGCGTTCTTAATGGCGCGCTGGGGCTCCTGATGCTCTCTCGCCCGGACTTCTTCGGCAGCGCTTCATTCACTTGGATCCGCCCCGCCTTGCCATGGGCCGGGGCGATGGGCCTGGTTGGAGCCGCCGCCTTGTTCCTTCCGATGAGGGGCTTGCCCCGCCTTCGGCAGGTGCTGGGTGCGGTGCTACCCGGGGTTATGGCCTACAACTACCTCCAGACCAAAGTTTTCACGGGCCCCGCCTGGGGCCTGCTGGCGGTGGGCCTCCTGGTGAACGAACGTTGGCTGGAGATCCCTGTTACCCGGCCTGCGGCGCTCAGCCTGGATCAGCCCACCGCGGAGACCCTGAGCCGGATCCTCGAGGCCTGGACCTGGGTCATGTCGGTGATCGTGGTGGCCGTGAGCGCCCTGTTTGGTACGAGAGAGACCGAGTACCAGTTGCTGACTCACCTCTTCGTCCTGGTGTGCTGTGCGATCAACCTGCTGGCTTTGGCCGTGCGGCGCTACGTGACCGCCGAGCAGCACGCTGCGGGGCACATGGTGCTGCTGGCCATCGGCATCGGCATTCTGCTGGTGGGGCAGGGCAGTATGGCAGGCACGGCGACGGCGGTGCTGCTGATGGCGATCCCGCCCGTAGCGACGTGGGCGCTGGGCGCCCGGGCCGGCCACCGCATGCTCGTAGTGGTCATGGCCGTGATTCTGCTGAGCGGCCTCAATCCGCTGGTGGCCGGAGCCCCGGCCTCGCAGGCGCTCGGCCGGGTTACGCTCATCTCGGCGGTGATCGGGCTGGGCGCCTGGCTGGCCATGCGGGTGGCTAACCAGCAGCGGCGCCTCCTGCAAGAGCTGCGCGGCGCCCGAGCGGACCTGCAGCGACAGATTCGGCAACTGCGGCTGGTGGATCAGGTCGGCGGAGCGATCCGCCAGTCCCTCGACCTGCGTTCGATGCTCCAGGCCACAGTCGATGAGCTCGGACAGGTGATGGGCACCAGTCGCTGCCACGTCTGGACGATCGACGAACGCGGGAACTGCACCTGTGCGGCAGAGCACGTCGCCCAAGGGATAGCGCCCGTTGGCGTCAGCCTGGTGGTCCCCATCTCCTCAACCACCCTGGCTACGTATGCGCATGGGATTGTCGTGGTCTCCGATGTGGAGAAGGATGAGCGGCTAGACGGCGAGGGAGAAGGGTTCCGCAGCTCACTGCGAGGGATGGGCGTCCGCTCGTTCCTGGGCGCTACGGTGCGAGTGAACGGGGAGCTAGTGGCCGCCATCACCTTCCACGAGTGCGTGCAGCAGCGGAACTGGAGTGCGGAGGAGACCGGTTTCCTGAACGCAGTCGCGGCACAGCTTGGGCTAGCGATCGCCCACGCGGAGGCGCACCAGGACCTCGAGCGGCTCAGCCACCAGAACGACCTGATCCTGCAGTCCGCCGGCGAGGGCATCTGCGGCGTCGATCTCACCGGGCGGATCTCGTTTGCCAACCCTGTAGCCAGGCGGATCCTCGGCGTCGATGATCTCGTAGGCCGGTCGATCTACGAGATGATTCGTGCCAGCGACGAGCCTGCCGAAGACCCGATCGCCAGGGCGCTGACGGAGGGCGCCACCAGCCACGTGCTGGATGCGCGCTTCGGTCCGAGTGATGAGCGGGCTATACCGGTCGAGTACCTGAGCACACCGATTCGGGAGAGCGGCGCCGTGGTGGGCGCGGTGGTCACCTTTCAGGATATTACCGAGCGCCGTGCGGTCCAGCGCTTGAAGGATGAGTTCGTCTCGGTGGTCAGCCATGAGCTGCGCACCCCTCTCACGTCGATCCGGGGATCGCTGGGGCTGCTGGCGAGGGGCCACCTCGGGGTGATGCCAGAGAAGGGGCAGCGGATGCTCGACATCGCTGTGCAGAACACCGAGCGCCTTGTCCGGCTGATCAACGATATCCTGGACATCGAACGGATCGAGTCCGGGCGGGTGACGATCGAGCAGAAACGCTGCCGGGCCGACGATCTGGTGACGGCGTCGGTCGAACTGATTGGGGCGATGGCTGAGAAGGCCAACGTGACCATCCACGTGGAGGCGCAGCCCATACCGCTGATAGCGGACCCGGACAGGATCATTCAGACGCTCACCAATCTGCTCAGCAATGCGGTGAAGTTCTCGCCCGAAGGCTCGTCGGTGTGGATCAGCACGGAGCAGCGCAAGGACGAGTTGATCTTTCAGGTGCGCGACCAGGGTCGCGGGATCCCGGCTGACAAGCTGGAGATCATCTTTGAACGGTTCCAACAGGTCGACGCTTCCGACTCCCGGTCCAAAGGCGGTACCGGGTTGGGCCTCGCCATCTGCCGCAGCATCGTCCAGCAACACGGCGGCCGCATTTGGGCCGAGTCCGCTCTGGAGAACGGCTCCACCTTTTTCGTCTCGCTGCCGGCCGCATCCAGCGACTCAGCGGTTGCACGGGTCCTTGTGGCGGAAAATGATGAAGACCTCGCCCAGGTGCTGGTAACCATGTTCGAGCGCATGGGAGTCGAAGTGCTCCGGGCGCGCAACGGCTGGGAAGCGCTGAGCCTCATCCGGACGAAGGCCCCGGATCTGGTCGTGCTGGAGGTGATCATGGCCGGACTCGACGGGTTTGGCGTGGTCCAGGGCATGCGCGACCAGGCGCTTGAGATACCCCTGGTGGTCTACACCGCCAAGGATCTCAACGATCTGGAGCGCAGCCGGCTCCGGCTGGGCGAAACCTACTTCCTGACCAAGGGCCGGGCGCCGCTCCGTCATTTCGAGGAGCGAGTTCGGCCGCTGATCGGTCGTGTGATGGCACAGCGGGCATAAAGGGGGCGCCCTACCTTCGTGGTGGGGCGCCCTTTCCTATGGTAGCCGGCTGCGGCGATAGGCACCTGGGGAGACGCCTGTCGCTCGCTTGAAGACCCGTGAGAAGTGCGACGGGTCCGGATAGCCCACCAGGGCGCCGACCTCCGCAGGGGACCGGCCGGCGGCGAGCAGCGACTTGGCGTGCTTGAGCCGTACGTCGCGCAGGTACTCGTGGAAGGTCTTGCCGAGCTCCCGGGGAAAGAGGCGGCTCAAGGAGTTCGGGTGCAGGAAGAACCGGCGGGCGACCTCCTCC
Organism: Symbiobacteriaceae bacterium; assembly: GCA_050789255.1. GTDB lineage: Bacteria > Bacillota > Sulfobacillia > Symbiobacteriales > Symbiobacteriaceae > JBOZRQ01. The sequence goes on along the minus strand of JBOZRQ010000046.1, from coordinate 15,793 downwards.
AAGGTGAGCGGCCTGGCGAAGTTCTCCTCCACGAACTGCGCGATCTCGGCGGCCAGGCCGCCGGGCGGCTCGGCGCCCCGCTCCCCCACCGCTGCGACCGCCTTGCGCAGGCTCTCCTTGAGCTCCTCCAGGTTGACGGGCTTGAGCAGGTAGTCGTCGCAGCCCAGCCGCACGGCGGTCCGGGCGTACTCGAACTCGCTGAAACCGCTCAGCAGGAGCACGTGGGGGCTCTGGCCGGCCTCGTGGAGCCGCCGGACCAGGTCGATCCCGCTCAGGCCGGGCATGACGATGTCGGTCAGCAAGATGTCCGGCGCCCAGGCGAGCGCCGTCGCCAGCGCCTCCAAGCCGTCCTCGGCGGCGCGCACCTCCTCGATCTTGAGGGCGCCCCACGGGATGCGCTCCTGGATCAGCCGGCGCACCCACGGCTCATCATCAACCAGCAGCAGTCGGCACATGCGCTCCGCCTCCCTCCTGACCGGCACCCTGCACGCCCGGAACCCGCATGATACAGGTGAAGCCCTCGCCCTGCCTGCTCTCGACCCGGAACTCACACACCTCGCCAAACTGGATCTGGAGCCGCTCAGCCACGTTCCGCAGCCCCACGGCGTTGCTCTCGCCCTCGCCCCGGAGCAGCTGCGTCAGCTCGGCCAGGCTGGCCGGGGATAGCCCCACGCCATCATCCTCGACCCGAATCTCGACCGCCTCGCCGTCGCATCGGCCCCGGATGCGCACCCGACCGGGGCCGGGCCTCGGCGCCAGCCCGTGGCTGATGGCGTTCTCCACCAGCGGCTGAAGGCTGAGGCGGGGGATGCGGGCGCCGAGCACCTCGTCCGGCAGATCGACCTCGAGCTGAAAGCGGTCGCCGAACCGGGTCGACATCACCGCCATGAAGCTGCTTACGTGCTCCAGCTCCTCAGCCACGGTGGCCATCAGCCCCTTGCCGGGGGCGGTGACGGCGTAGCGGAACATGGCAGACAGGGAGCTGGCGGCGACTGCGAGCTGCGGCACCCCCTCCAGCTCGGCGATGGCCGCCATGGTGCCCAGGCTGTTGTAGAGGAAGTGCGGGTTGATCTGGGCCTGGAGCGCCCGCAGCTGCGACTGCTGCTGGAGCAGGCGGGCCTGGAAGACCTGGCGTGCGACCTGGCCCGCCAGCCAGGCGCCGGCCGCGGCGGCCAGCAGGGCAGCGATCACGGTGACGCCCAGGGTGACCTCGCCCATCTGCCGGGTGCTGGCGGTCAGGTCTCGGTAGGAGACCACCTGCACGACCTGCCAGCCCGTGAGGGGCGAGCGGCGCCAGACCAGCAGCGCCCGCTCCGGGCCCACGTCCCGCACATCCTGGCCGGAGTCGCCCGGCAGCGGGCCGGGGAGCGGCGCCCCGGGGCCCGTGCTGTCATAGATCACCTCGCCGTCCGGGCCGACCACGAGAATCCGGTCCCCGCTCCCGAGCGGCGTGGACGCCAGTTGGGCGGCGATCGACTGGACCCGCACGTCGACCCGAACCCAGCCGATCGGACGCATCGACCGGAGCTCGGCGATCGGCCGCACCACGGCGAAGACCTCTTCCCCTGGCTGCTCCAGATGGACCTCCCGGAAGGGCCCGATCACCCGGAACTCGGCCGGCGAGAGCGCCATGGCCTGCTGCATCCGCGGGTCATCCGACGGGCGCCAGTCGGAGCGTGTGCGTGGGCCGTAGACCAGGGAGTAAGCGCGATCCTCCAGGTCCCACACGTAGACCGCCCGCAGCGACGGGTTGGTCCGCATGGTCTGGAGCAGGTACTCCTGGATCTGCTGGCGGGCCTGGGCTGCGCCGGCGATTGGCTGCCGCTCCAGCGTGCGCAGCGCCGACTGCAGGTTCTGGTCGGTCAGGGCGGTCAGGGCTACCCGGTTCATCTCACGCACCTTGGCATCGAGGCTGGCGGCGATCTGGGCGAGCACCTGCGCCCGGACCGCCGCCTCTTCCTGCTCCAGGGCCCGAGTGCTCACGGTGTACAGGAGCACGCTTAGCACCGAAAGCAGCACCACCGTCACGGCGGCGAAGGCCAGGGTGAGCCGGAGCCGCAGCGGCAGAGCGGTCAGTCGCTTCCTCCCCATGGCCGGCTCACTTCCCTAGCTGGTGGTGGTGGGCGATCTGGTCGAGCTGATCGATGAACTGGGGGACATTGGGCGCCTGCAGGAAGCGGGCGACCGCATCGCTCCAGTCGGCCATAAAACCCTCCGGCGCCCCCACCCCGTGCACGGCGCTGGGGATGATGCGCAGGCCCCGCAGGTCCTGCGTGTTCCGCCGCGCCAGGCTGCTGCGGCCCTCCGCGGTAATATCGAGCCGCGGGGAGACCGAGCCCTTGACCGGGTTGAACAGCTCGCCGCCCTCCCGGCTTCCGGCGATGCGCAGCCAGGCGAACCCAGCCTCCTTGCCGGGGGCGCCGCTCGCCAGGGCGAAGGTATCGACCACAATATTGAAGAGATCACCGGTCCCGGGGAACGGGAAGGCGCCATAGTCGCGCTCGTACTGCCAGCCGGCAGCCTGGAAGTAGCCCTGGGCCCAGTCGCCCATCACGGTCATGGCCGCCTCGCCCCGACCGACCATAGCGGCGGCCTGATCCCAGGTAAGGGCAGCGTGGTCCCGGTTGATGTAGCGGCTGATCCGCTCCAGGGTGACGGCCGCCTGTACCACCTGCGGGTCGGAACCCCCGATCTGCCCCTGAAAGTAGCTCAGGTAGAGGTCAGGCCCCCCCACCGCCAGCAGGAGCTGCTCGAAGAGATGGGCTGCCTCCCACTGGCTGCCGGAGGCGACCGCCAGCGGCGTCACCCCCGCCGCTTCAAGCCGGTCGAGGGCGGTCAGGAACTCGCCTAAGGAGTGCGGCTCGGAGACCCCGGCCTTCTCAAAGACGGCCCTGTTGTACCAGACGAGATTCGCCCGGTGAACGCCCACCGGGACGGCGTAGTAGTCATCGCCGAACTTGAGCAGCCGCTTGATGGCCTCGGGGTAGACCTGCTCGTAGCCCTCGGAGCGCCACAGCTCGGTGACGGGCTGGACCAGGCGGAAGTCGACGTAGCTCTTGAGCTCGGCGCCCGCGTGGACCTGGAAGGTGGTCGGCGGACTTCCGCCCAGCATGAGCGACTTCATGACTGCCTTGATCTCCAGGCCCGCCCCGCCGGGCACCGGATTATCGATCACCTGATACTGGGGAAAGCTCTGCCGGTAGAGCCGGAAGAGGGCATCCACCCCCTCCCGCTCGCCGCCGGCGGTCCACCAGTGGTAAATGATCAGCTCCTGAGCCGCCCGCGCCTCGGAACGCGCCGAAGCATCAAGCGGGGGAACGGATGGGCCCCCGCGAGCACAGGCCGCTAGCATCAGTCCAAATGCTACGAAGCGAAGGATCAGCCTTGCCCTCACGGCGCAACCCTCCTGGCGCGGCGCTGATGTCAGAACAGTTCTCCGTCTCGGGTTGACTTCCTTTTAACACATTTGCAACGAAAAAGCGCCGTTCGACAAAGGAAGCGTGGGGCCGAGAATCAAAATCGTAGAAGAAAGTTTTGGCCGCGTGTCGATTTCGGCTCATCTCGTTCGTCGTGTTAGTGAAAGCACACAGAAGGGGGTAAACACGATGCGATTCATGCTGATCCGTAAGGCCGACAAGGAGACGGAGGCAGGGGTGCTGCCCAGCACGGAGTTAATTGAAGAGATGACGAAGTACAACCAGGCGCTGCACGAGGCCGGCATGCTCCTCGGTGGTGAGGGGCTCCATCCCAGCGCCCGAGGGGCCAAAGTCAAGTTCTCCGGCGGCAAGCCGACCGTCATCGACGGGCCCTTCACCGAGGCGAAGGAGCTGATCGCCGGCTTTACCTTGATCCAGGCGAAGTCCAGGGAAGAGGCGATCGAGTGGGTCAAGCGCTGGCCCGCCCTCGACGCCGGTGGGAACGTTGAGATTGAGATCCGGCAAGTGTTTGACGCCGATGACTTCGGCGAGGCGTTCACCCCCGAGCTGCGTGAGGCGGAGGAGCGCATGTTTCAAGAGGCTGCGAATCAAAACCGGAAGGGGAAATAACGTATGAAGTTCATGATGATCGTTAAGGCCACCAAGGAGACCGAGGCTGGGGTTCTGCCGAGCGACGAACTGATCAGCGAGATGATGAAGTACAACGAGGCGATGGTGAAGGCGGGGATCCTGCTCGACGGCGGCGGCCTCCACCCGAGCTCGAACGCCGTGCGCATCACCTGGCCCAACGGAAAGCCCGTGGCCGCGGACGGCCCCTTCGCCGAGACCAAGGAGCTGATCGCCGGCTACTGGATCATCCAGGTCAAGTCGAAGGAAGAGGCGGTCGAGTGGGCGATGCGGGTCCCCGGTGGTACCGAGGAGAGCGTCATTGAGCTTCGTCAGATGTTTGAGGCGCCGGAGCTCACCGACAACCAGGATCTGATCGACAAGGAGAATGAGCTCCGGGCTATGAGCGAGCAGAACAAGAAGTAGTGGCGGCTTCCAACATCCACCGCACGATCGATGCTATTTGGCGCATCGAGTCGGCCAAGCTGATCGCCGGCCTTGCACGCATGGTGCGCGACGTCGGCCTGGCCGAGGATCTGGCGCAGGATGCTCTCGTCATCGCCCTGGAGCGGTGGCCGGAGTCGGGCGTCCCGGAGAACCCGGGCGCCTGGCTCATGGCCACCGCCAAGCGGCGCGCCATCGACCTCTTGCGCCGGCGGTCGATGCAGCAGCGCAAGCACGAGGAGCTCGGCCGGGAGGTCGAGGTGGTAACCACGCCGGACTTCGACGCAGCACTCGACAATGATATCGGCGACGACATGCTGCGCCTGATCTTCACCGCCTGCCACCCGGTGCTCTCGGCCGAGGCGCGGGTCGCGCTAACCCTGCGGCTTCTCGGCGGCCTGACCACCGATGAGATCGCCCGGGGGTTCCTCGTCCCGGAGCCGACTGTCGCCCAGCGCATCGTGCGGGCCAAGCGCACCCTGGCGGCGGCCCACGTCCCCTTCGAGGTGCCCTCCGGGGCCGAGCTGGGCGCCCGCCTCGCCTCGGTGCTTGAAGTGATCTACCTGATCTTCAACGAGGGCTACTCGGCGACCGCCGGCGATGATTGGATGCGTCCCGCCCTCTGCGAAGACGCTCTCCGCCTGGGGCGCATCTTGGCCGAACTGGCCCCGAAGGAGCCGGAGGTGCACGGCCTCGTGGCGCTCATGGAGATCCAGGCCTCGCGTACCCGGGCGCGAGTGGGTCCGCGAGGGGAGCCCATCTTGCTGCTCGAGCAGAACCGGGCGCTTTGGGACCGGCTCCTGATCCGGCGCGGCCTGGCTGCACTGGAGCGAGCGAACAAGCTCGGCGGTGCGCTGGGGCCCTATGCCCTGCAGGCCGCGCTCGCCGCCTGCCACGCCCGGGCCGCCACGGCAGCGGAGACCGACTGGGTCCGCATCGCCGCGCTCTACGATGCCCTGGCGCAGGTGACGCCGTCGCCGGTGGTGGAGCTGAACCGGGCCGTAGCCCTCTCAATGGCCTACGGTCCGGCCGCCGGCCTGGAGTTGGTCGACCAACTGATGGAGGAGCCGGCGCTCAAAGGCTACCACCTGTTGCCCAGTGTACGCGGTGACTTCCTGTACAAGCTAGGCCGCTTCGGGGAAGCACGGGCCGAGTTCGAGCGGGCGGCGTCGCTCACCCGCAACGAGCGAGAGCGCCAGCTGCTGTCAGGGCGGGCGGCCGCGTGCGCAAAAGGGGAGGTGACGTAATGCCCACGTACCTTGCCCCGGGTGTATATGTCGAGGAGACGAGCTACCGGTCCAAGTTGGTAGAAGGTGTGAGCACCAGCACGGCCGGCTTCCTAGGGCCGGCCCGATACGGCCCCGTCCGTGGCGTGCCCGAGATTCTCACCAGTGTTGCAGACTTTCAGCGGATCTATGGCGGCATCGAGCCCTTGGTGCACGGTGACACCTCCATGACCAACTTTCTCGGCCATGCCGTCCGGAACTTCTTGAACGAGGGGGGTAGCCGGCTCTACGTCGCAAGGACCTTCCTGCCCAACAGCGATGAGGACACCGGGATCGCCTCGTACAAGATCGGCACCATCAAGGTACACGCGCGTTACCCCGGGCAGATGGGGAACATGCGGGTCACCTTCACCCTGCGCGTCGGGCAGAACGTCGTGGGCAAGGCGGGACGGAGGAACGTCCTCCGCGGCGTCAACAACTATGACCTGGTGTGGGTCACCGACGCCCGTGGCCGCAGAGAGGATGTGGCCAAGCAGATCTTCTGGGTCGAGGAGTTGTTGGACGGCAAGGCCGCCTCGTTCATCCTCCGGCAGGGCAGCGGCGCCGATGCCATCGCCATACCGCTCAGCGCCATCAAGCCGGATGAGCAAGAGGTCCGAGTGCTCTCTCTGGATGTCGCATGCGCCTTTCCTGACACGGCCGGAACGTACGGCCCCGACCAGCTCTGGAGCGGCCTCTCCCTCCACCCGAGCCACCCCTCTGCACTCTCCGTGGTCTTTGCCGCCGAGCCATGCTCCCGGGCCACGGAGCTCTATGTCCCCCTGGTGATCACCAGACCCGATGACCCCTGCGCAGGCATCCTGAACCTCCTCAGCCACAGCGACGCCGGCCCAGCGATACCCGAAGGCGGCCTTAGCGTTCAGTTCGTCCTCACTGGCGGCAACGACGGCCAGCGTCCGACCTCCGCTGAGTACGCTGGCGACGAGGGCGCCGGCCACGGCGGCAGGAAGAGCGGCTTGTACGCCTTGCAGGACGAGGACGACATCGCCATTGTGGCGGCGCCAGGCGCCACCTACGGAGGCGGCCGGGACTGGACTGTCAACGCCATGCAGGTCAGCAAGCTGCTGCTGGCCCACTGCGAGAGCATGCGGTACCGGGTAGCCGTCCTGGACGCTCCTGACGGCATGACGGTCGGGGAGGTCCGAAACTGGCGTGCTCAGCTGGACTCTAGTTACGGCGCCCTCTACTACCCCTGGGTGCAAGTCATGGACCCGGTGACCCAAGCACCGATCAGCCTGCCTCCCAGCGGCTTTGTGGCAGGCATTTGGGTCCGCAGTGACAACAATAACGGCGTTCACAAGGCGCCCGCCAACGAGGTCGTTCGTACCGCGCTGGGTTTAGAGACGATGCTGAACAAAGCTCAGCAGGAGTTGCTCAACCCGGAGGGCATCAACTGCTTCCGCTACTTCGAGGGCCGGGGCATCTTGCTCTGGGGAGCACGCACCGTTAGCTCGGACTCAGCATGGAAGTATGTGAACCTGCGCCGGTACTTCGCCTATTTGGAGCATTCCCTCGATCGGGGCACGCAGTGGGCTGTGTTCGAGAGCAACGGGCCGACCCTCTGGGAGAAGGTCCGGACAACGGTTTCAGACTTCCTCTACAACGAATGGAAGATGGATCGCCTGCTGGGCGCCAAACCGGAGGAGGCCTACTTTGTCCGGTGTGATGAGAGCACCATGACGCAGAACGACCTGGACAACGGTCGCCTGGTCTGCAGGGTTGGCGTAGCACCCTTGCGCCCGGCCGAGTTCGTCGTCGTCCGAATTGGGCAGTGGACCGCTAGCAAGTAACCGAAAGCCCGGGGGACGGAACCCCCGGGCTTCGTTGTGTCATCTCATCCCTTGAGCGCCCCGGCCATCAGCCCTCGGACGAACCAGCGTCCCAGGAGGATGTAGACCAGGATCGTCGGAATCGCCGCCGTCAGGGCGCCGGCCATCTGCACGTTCCACTGCACCACCTGGCTGCCAGCCAGGTTCTGCAGCGCAACCATGATCGGCTGCTGTTGCGGCCCGGTCACCGTCACTGCGAAGAGGAACTCGTTCCAGATCTGCGTGAACTGCCAGATCCCCACCACCACAAAGCCGGGGAGCGAGAGCGGCAGCGCTATGTGCCGGTAGACGCTCAAGATGCCGGCGCCATCTACCGTCGCCGCCTCGATCACCCCATTCGGGATGTTGGCGTAGAAGTTCCGGAAGATCAGCGTGGTGATCGGGATGCCGTAGACCACGTGCACCAGCACCAGCCCGGAGATCGTGTTGTACAGCCCCACGGTCTGCAGGAACCTGATCAGCGGGATCAGGATCGCCTGGTAGGGGATGAACATGCCGAACATCAGGGCGGTGAACAGGGCGTCGGCACCCCGGAAGCGGAACTTCGCCAGCACGTAGCCGTTCAGCGAGCCCACCAGGGCCGAGATCGCCGTTGCCGGGATCACCAGGCGCAGGGTGTTGAGCAGGTTTGGTGCGAGCTTGGTGATCGCCGCCGAGTACGCATCCAGGCTGAGCGAGGTCGGCAGGGCCCACATGCGGTCGAGCGTCGCCTGGTCCATCGTCTTGAAGCTGGTCACCAGCAGTACATAGACGGGGACCAGGTAGAATATCGCCCCGAGGATCATCACGATGTACGTCAGGATGCGGCCCAGGGCGCCCGTCTTAGTCGACACCGAGCCGGTCCCCCCTTCCCTGTGTCAGCAAGTAGGGGACCGTGATCGCCGCCGAGATGATCAGGATCACCGTGGAGATGGCGGCGCCAGTGGCGAAGTGGTTGCCCCGGAAGGAAGTCTGGAACATGTAGATGCCGGGGACGTCGGTCACGAAGCCGGCGCCTGGCCCCGACATCGCGAAGACCAGGTCGAAGGTCTTCAGCGACACATGGACCAGCATGATCACGATGCTGATGGTCATCGGCCGCAGCATGGGCAGGATCACCCGCCGCAGCATTTGCCACTCGCTGGCGCCGTCGACCTGGGCCGCCTCCCGGCAGCTGTCGGGGATCCCCTGAAGTCCTGCGAGGTAGATCGCCATCGCATAGCCGGACATCTGCCAGACGGCGGCGATCACCACGGCGATCAGCGCCACGGGTAGGCCGAAGCTGATCTGACCCAGCGACCAGCCCGGGATGATCTTGGTGCTGACGAACCAGAGCGGGAGCTCCTTGATCCCCAGCCCCTGCAGCAGAAGGTTCACCCCGGTCGAGGGGTTCATGATCCACTGCCAGACCACGCCCGTCACGACGAAGGAGAGCGACATCGGGAACAGGTAGATGTTGCGGAAGAAGGCGGCGCCCTTCAGCTTCCGGTCGACCAGCAGCGCCATGCCGAGCCCTGCGGCCAGACACGCCACGATGAACATCATGGTGAAGAAGAGCGTGTTGCGCAGGTCGGACTGGAAGCGGACGTCGCTGAGCAGGGCGGCGTAGTGCTTCAGGCCAGCGAAGCTCAGGTCGGGCACGAAGGTGTTCCAGTTGCTCAGGGAGAGGTACCCGTTCCAGGCGATGAAGCCGTACACGAAGATCCCGACTGCCAGGACGGACGGCGTCAGCAGCAAGAGCGGCGCCCACCTCTGCCAGATGCGGCTCATTACTTCAGCTCGGCTGAGGCCGCCTTGAGGCCCTGAAGCGCCTGGTCCACGTTGCCCGAGGTGGTGAACAGGGCGATCACGTCGGTCAGCTTGTCCGAGAAGCCAGGGCTGGCGGCGGCGCCGTGGGCGATGCTGGGCGCCAGCTTATTGCTGGACCAGTCGGCCATGGCGGACTTGCCGTACTCATCGTACTTGGACTTATCCGCGTCCATGCGGGCCGGAATCGAGCCCTTCAGCGGGTTGAAGATATCCTGGCCCTCGACGGAGCCGAGGAGCTTAAGGAACTTGACGACCTCGTCCTTGTGCTTGACGCCCTTGGGCAGGCCGAAGGAGTCGGAGAGCATGAGGAAGGTGCCGGCGGTGCCCGGCGAGGGGACCCAGCCGAAGTCCTTGTTGGGCACCAGCTTCAGGTCGCTGGTGAAATAGCCCTTCGCCCAGTCGCCCATCACGTTCATGGCCGCCTTGCCCTGGGCCACCAGCTGGGAGGCATCCTGCCACTCACGGGCAGCATGGTCGCTGTTGGTGTAGCTGATCATCCGCTTGTAGGTCTCCAGGGCCTCCTTGACCTTGGCGTCGTCCCACTTGCGCTTGCCATTGAAGAGCTCGCCGTAGCCCTCGGGGCCGAGGGTGCCGAGGAGGACGGACTCAAAGAGGTGGACCGCCGTCCACGGGCCCTTGTCGCCCAGCGCCAGCGGGGTGATCCCCTTGGCCTTCAGGGCGTCGGCCACCTTGAAGAACTCCTCGAAGGTGGTCGGGGCCTTCAGGTTGTTGTCGGCGAAGATCTTGGTGTTGTACCAGAGCACGTTGGAGCGGTGGATGTTGACGGCCACCGAGTAGACCTGGCCGTCCTTGCTCATCATGTCAATCAGGCCCTTGGGGAACTTGGCGTCCCAACCCTCGGACTTGTAGAGGTCGTTCAGGGACTCCATCTTCCCGGCGAGGACCCAGGTGTCGAGCAGCTCATGCCCGGCGTGGACCTGGAAAGTGTCGGGCGGGTCGTTCGCAGTCATGCGGGAGGCGAGCACCGCCTTGGCGTTGCTGCCGGCGCCGCCGGCGACTGCCGCGTTCTGGACCTTGATCTCCGGGTACTTGGTGGAGAAGGACTTGAGCAGCCCATCCAGGCCGGCGGCCTCACCGCCGCCCGTCCACCAGCTGAAGATCTCGATCGAGCTCTCCTTGGGCTTGGCCGGCTCCTGCGTCGCGGGCTTCGCAGGGTCCTGGGCCGCGGGCTTGGCCGTGGAGCATGCGGACAGGATCATGGTCATGGCCATTGTAGCTGCAAGCAACCCTCTTCCAAGTCTGATCCCCATGTGTACACCCTCTTCTCTGTGTTTTGGAGCGAGGAGCGCCTATGGGGTTCGGTCATAGGGCCGACGATGCCTTTGCTCACAGCTAACCGATCCTTGAACATTCTTAACATGTTGACATCCGGACGCGCTAATGAAAAAGGAACCCACGCGACCATCGATGATGGCTACGGGGTTCCTTGTGTCGATCAGGTCACAGGCGCCGGGTTGAAGATCGCCATGGCGTTATGCAGTCCCCACTGCTCCGCCCAGGTCTTGCGTCCGCTCGCCACGTCCAGGATCAGGCGGAAGATCTCCCAGCCGGTCTCCTCGATGGTCGCCTCACCGGTGGCAATCCGGCCGGTGTTGAAGTCGATCAGGTCGGGCCACTGCTCCATGAGGGTCGTGCGGGTAGAGACCTTGATCACCGGTGCCATCGCCAGTCCATAGGGCGTGCCCCGGCCGGTCGCAAACACCTGCAGGTGGATGCCGCAGGCCAACTGCTGCGGACCGCAGACGAAGTCGCTGGCAGGGGTGGCCGCAAAGATCAGGCCCTTCTGCTTGGCCTTCTCGCCATGGGTGAGCACGCCGGAAATCGGGCTGCTGCCGGCCTTGGCAACCGAGCCGAGGGCCTTTTCGACGATGTTGGCCAGGCCGCCCTTCTTGTTGCCGGGCGTGGTATTTGCGCTGCGGTCGGTCTGCCCCCGCTCCAGGTAGTCGTCATACCACTTCATTTCGCGAATCAGTGCCCGGCCGACCTCTTCGTTGGCCGCCCGGGGCGTCAGCAGGTGGATGGCGTCCCGCACCTCGGTCACCTCCGAGAACAGGACCGTGGCGCCCGCCCGCACCAGCAGGTCGGCAGCATAGCCGATGGCAGGGTTAGCGGTGATACCGGTGAAAGCGTCGCTGGCTCCGCACTGCAGACCAACCACGAGGTCGGAGACGGGGCAGGTGACCCGCTGGCGCTGGTTCAGCCGGACCAAGCGCTCTTCGGCCATCGCCATGATCGACTCGACCATGGCGGCAAACCCGGCCTTGTCCTGCAGAGCAATCATGTTCGCCGTGTTGCCGTCGGGAAGCAGCTGGGTCGGCAGCAGCTTCTCGCAGCCCAGACCCACCACCATCACTTCGCCGCCGAAGTTGGGGTGGGTGGCCAGGCTTTGAATCGACCGGATCGGAATCTCGGCCTCCGGCGCACTGATGGCCACGCCACAGCCGTAGTTGTGATTAAGCGCCACCACGTCGTGGACGTTGGGGTACTTCGGCAGCAGCTCTTCCTTAATACGCTTCACAGCAAAGCCGAGGACGCCCGTGACACACTGGACGCTCGTAGCAATCCCCAAGATGTTCCGAATCGCCGCGCTGCCGTCGGGGTTGCGGTACCCCTCGAAGGTGTAGCCCTCCAGCGGCGGCAGGGTCTCAGGAACGTTGGTGGCGATGGGGAGCTCGTCAAGCTCCGGAGGTACCGGCATTCTTACGAGGGACTCGTTGATCCAGCTCCCCTTTTTGATAGGGCGAAGCGCATAGCCGATCACGGCGCCATAGCGAACGATCGGCTCGTCTTGATTGAGGTCTCTGAGCGCTACTTTATGTCCCTGCGGGACATGCTCTTCAAGCTCAAGGCCGCAGGGGAATACCGTTCCTTGAGGGAGGCCTCCGGCGTTGACAATAATCGCAACGTTGTCCTGGGCGTTTAGTTTGATATACAGAGGCTCCTCCTGCTTAGATTGCACAACGACTCTCCTTTTCCTGAATACCAGTTTATCGGATAACCTGTATGTTACTTCATCCATTGACATTGATCTATGAGCCGTTGTTGCTAGACTGTGCGCTGTCAGGCGGGATTTTACATCGTATTGCCGAATGCTGTACCAGAAACTCTAATGAGGAGCAGGTGAACCGTGGAAGAGTGGAAGCTCGGCTTTTTCTACTTCAACCCGGCCGATCCCCGAGTCTTTGTCCCCAAGGCGACCGGGTTGGGGATGACCCTGAACTTTGCCCATCCAATCTCCTGGGCGTTTCTCGCCGGCATCATTCTGCTGGTGGGTGTGATGGCGTATCTACGCCGCAATCGGAAAGACAGCTAGCATAGAAACCCCCGCCTCGTCGGTTTGAACTGAGCCCCGTCTTGTGGACACTCTGAAAAGCCCCTGTTCCTTAGCTGGCCAAAAGGTGGTTCCTGTACTCAACAGGAGCCATCTTTTTTCTTTCCCATTGGTACCGGAAGTGGTTGTAATCGTAAATGTACTGGTCGATTAATGACCGTACCTCGTCGAGGGAATGGCAGCCGGCAAGGTCAATCTCGCCCTTCATGTGTCCAAAGAACGATTCTGTCGGGGCATTATCGAGGCAGTTGCCCTTCCTTGACATCGATTGGACAATGCTGCGATCTGCAAGGTACTTGATGTACAACGGGTGTGTGTAATGGAAGCCTTGATCTGAGTGGATCAGCGATCCCATTAGGGCCCGGTCGTCAAGCCTGCTGGTGGCTTGTGCGATGACCTCTAGTGACAGATCCATCCCTAGGGAAGCAGAGACTTTGTGGGCCATGATCTCGCCAGTGGCCATATCCAGGAGTACGGACAGGTACGATCGCTGTCCGTTACCGTCATACAGGTATGTAATATCGGTGCCAAAGGTCTTGTAGGGTGTCTTGGGGCCAAATCTACGCTGAAGGACATTCGGTACTGTTCTGTGCTCCTGGGTGGCCTTCGCCATCTGCCTGTACGGATTCTTGCGGCGGACCTGGGCAGTCAGGCCATATTTCTTCATGAGTCGTCTGATCTTCTTAGGGTTCATGATGATGCCTTGCCGCTCTAGATTCATCCTGATTACGCGCCACCCAGACTTGCGCTTCTTCTTCTCGAAGATGTCCTTAATGAGAAAATGCTACTCGTAATCCGCAGCCTCCCTCTGAAGGCGACTGGGTGCCGATTTCAACCAGCGATAATAACCGCTGCGGCTTACGCCAGCAACGTTACAGAGGTCGAGCACCGTAAACTCTCCACCCGCCGCGCTAATCAAGTTGTGGATCAGTGTGTACTTCTCCGATGGTTGGTCAACCACGCCCCTTTCTATCGCGTCGAGTTTTTTTTAGCAGCTCGTTCTCCTTTTCAAGGTACCTCACCCTCGCCTCGGCCCGGCGAAGCTTCTCCTCAACCGTTAGCTCCTGCTCGGCCGGCCGCCCCTTGGCCTGCTTACCTCGCTGGTCCTGCTTTAACCCAGCTTCGCCCCGTTGCTGATACATCGCTCTCCAGTCCTTGAGGCAGTGTTTGGGGGTCTCACGCCCAATGAGATCCAGATCGAATCCAGCTTCGAGGAAGATGGATACTGGAGTCTTTCCTTCGACCAGGTTCGCGCGCACAGCCCTGATCTTAAAATCTGGACAGTATGTGATCTGCGTCTCACCGACCTTGAGTACATTCCTATTCTGCAGGATCTTCGTTCGACTTTCAGGGTCGAGCATTCTTGCCGCCATCCAGATCACCACGCTTTCTATGCAAAGCCTTTAATACCTCAAAAAAGAGAAGAACCCTCCTGGGGGACACTTTGAGGTGTCCACCAAGAGGGTTCCAGTTCAGTTGACGGAGCGGGGGTTTCGGTCCACCGACTAAATTTTCTTGCTGTTGGTCGCGAACAAGACCATTCACATCTGCGTATTAAGATACGGCGACCAACTATTCCTAAAGAGGTGTCGGGATATGGGACTGCGAACCGTGACAGGCGCAAAGAGGCCGGCGGACTATAGCCAGGGCAGGCAGGCCAACGTTAAGGATCCTCTGCTCCTCGTTTACAGTGGCGGCAAGGCTCAGGCCAGCGTGCGCTGCGCCGACCTGGTCTCCGTCACCGGTGTCACCGACCCCGGCCTCGTACATAAGGTCACTCTTTTCGCTGAAAACGTTCCCGAGGATAAGCCCTGGACCAAGGAGCACGTGGCCGCCCTCTGCCAGGTGGTGGGCCGGCAGCCCTTTCCCAAGTATGTTGCGGTGGAGCACCTGGTGGGGCAGGGCGCCCTTCTGCTCCAGGTCGCCACTCAGAAGGACCGCCCGGGCGTCACGGAGCTCAACTACGGCAAGCGGACCAACCGCCCGTCCTTCAACATTCTCCCGGTGCTGAAGAAGGAGGAGATCGAGATTCCCGAGGGCATGTGCCTGGAGGTCCCGGTCTCGCTGATCTTGGACGAGGGCGCCCTCAAGGTGGAGGCGAACCTGCGCATGGGTGTGCAGCGCACGGTGAAGGTGCGGAGCTCGGAATCGGAGGAGGCCGAAGCGACCGGGGAGGCCAAGGCCGAGACGAAGGCCGAGGCGAACACCGCGTCCGGGGACGAAGAGGGCGAGGAGTAGACGGTTAAAAGCAAACCGCCGCTGTGCCATGGTAGCACGGCGGCGGTTTTTGTTGGGCTGGTTAGCAAGCTCAAACCTCCCCAACCTCGGGTGTATGGAAAGAACCAGGAACGGAGTCACGCCGTCGGCGCGGTCTCCCCTCGTGTGCGTTACTCTGTCGTTGCGTGGGTGCCATTTCGTCCTCACCTGGTCATCATTTTGCCCTCACGTTGGCTTCAGGTCGTCACCCTTCAGCCTCCCGTCAACCTCTCGCCGCCTGCACGTCATCCGTTGAACGCCCTGCGCTCGACAAGTTCCTTCAAGCATGAAGCAATTCCGCGACCACCTGCGCTCCGACGTGAGGACGACATGACTCCAGTTGGAGCCAGAATGACTACGACGGGGAGACGTGGCGACTACCTCCAGCACACGACGCCACTTCAGCGGGGAAACTACGTGGCTGCGGTAGGGAGACGACAAGATGACCCAGGGGGATGGCGTGAGTAGCGGGTGGTGCCGACACTTTACCGCGCCCGGCTCCGCAGCCAGTCCAGGGCGCCCGCCGACTTGACCGCTTGCTCCAGCAGCTTCTCAGCCCCTTTCCGTGGGCCGGACGATACTGCCACAGGGCCCGCGTTTACATGCAGAACCCCCTTGTGGGCAGCGCGGCAGCCCACAAGGGGGTTTTGTCAGAAACGTGAAACCCACCGTTCGCACGGTGGGTTTCTAAGCAATTGGTTTGGGCGGCGACCTACTCTCCCACGTTCAAGACGTAGTACCATCGGCCCTGAGAGGCTTAACTTTTCCCTGTCTTGTCCGTCGGTCCTTGGATCC
>JBOZRQ010000045.1:0-29196 GCA_050789255.1 Symbiobacteriaceae bacterium | reverse complement strand
CGGTTTGTCGGCAGACGGTGCATGTGCATGCAAGCCGGCGCATAAGGGCGCCGTCGCGCCATCGGCTCCGCAGCCAGCATGACGCGGCGCCCGATGGTGCCGGGGCCGGCTGACGTTCATCCGTGAACGCAGCCGGCCCGTTGGGCAGGTCGGGCTTTCCCTTATGCACCACCTAGCATGTTGAATGCACCATTCGCCGCCATGACCCGTTTGTCAGCGACCTGAAAGCCAGGGCCTTACCGCCCCGGCTTTGTTACTTTTACAATCTGAAAATAGAGGATTGACACCGATCCAATACCTCGGTATTCTATACCTCAGTGTCCAAGGTACATAGGTGAAAGGGATGTTGTCATGATCAAAGAGCTTGCCAAGGGCACGGCAGAACCGCTGGTGCTGCATATTCTGGCGGGCGGCCCGCTGCACGGATACGGGATTCTCCAGGCGATCCGGGAGCGTTCCCGGGAGGTGCTGGAGTTCACCGAAGGAACGGTCTACCCCCTGCTGCACGCCCTGGAGCAGGAGGGGCTGGTCTCCTCGGTCTGGGAGGCGCTGCCCACGGGGCGCCGCCGCAAGCTGTACTGCATTACCCCGGCGGGGCTCCGGCGCCTGTCGGACGCCAAGGACCAGTGGAGTAGGTTTCGGCTCGCGGTAGACAGCATCTTCGGCTACGGTGAGGGGGTTGGCAGCCGTGCTTGATTTTCAGCACTTCCTGTCCCGGGTCAGCACGGTGGTGATGGACGACACCTACCGCACGGAGATCGAAGAGGAGCTCATGGATCACCTGGAATGTGCGGCTGCCGACCTGGAGGCGCAGGGCTATGAGCCCGACGAGGCACGCCGCCGGGCGATAGAGGCGTTCGGCAATCCGGAGGAGATCGCCTGGATGTTGCAGCAGACCGACCGGGGAAGCAGGCGCATGCGGGCGGTCCGCCTGGCCGGCGTCTGCGCTCTGATGAGCGGTGCGACCGCAGCCGTCATCATGAGGGAGACAAGCCTGACCTACATGGTCAGGGGGGTTGTGCAGCGGATCTTCCCGGGTGACAAGGACGGCAGCGTGGTGCTCTTCCTGTGCATTGCCCTGTTTATGTTCGGGTTGCTCGGATTCATGCTGCGCCATGCGCGGACCAAGGGAGAACGGTTCGCCCTGCTGGCTGCCCCGGTGCTGGGTCCGGCGTTATTCGCCCTGGGGGCTGTGGGCCTCGGCTGGAACCTGATGATGACAGGCATTTTCACCCTGGGCATTGGTCTTACCGTGGCCGGAGGGTTCCTGGCGTTGCGCCGGGAGCAACCCCAGCGGGCGTTGGGCATGATCATGGCGTTAGCGGGTGCGCTCCCCCTGCTCTTTCCCTTCATGGGGCCCCATGCGGGTCAGAAGCCGCTCGGCATGCTGATCACCTACACATTCGCAGCCGGCTGGATGACGCTTGGGTGTGCGCTGTTGACCAGCAACGCTTCCAGACCGGGAACACCGCGCCCCATCGCCTAAGTCGCCCCATTAGCGTTCCGGCATCGTTGCGTTCGGCGTTCCCTACGCAGATATGCAACTTAATCCACGCTAATGTTATTGATCCAAATAAGGGTTACAAGTAGATTGTATAAAGGCTAATTAATGTCCTGGGAGGAATCGTTCAGTGAAGCGCATCATGGCTCTGGTCCTGGCTCTCGGTCTCGTGGCTACGGTTTCCGGCTCCGCTCTGGCTGAGGATGTACATACAGGTCACACCGCCGCACCCGCCCCGGCTCCTGCTCCCGCCGCCGCTCCAGCCGGCCCCGCCGTGCTGGTCAACGGCCAGATGCTGATCTCGTTTGACCACCGTGCTCCGCACATCCATAACGACCATGTCTACGCTGCCGTAGAGGACTTCGCCTGGCTGACCGGCGCAGAATACGCTTGGGACGCCGCTGCCGCAACCCTGACCTTCAACGGAAAGACCGTTACCTATGAGTTCACCCCGGCCCCGCACATTCACGAGGGCACTGTGTACGCCCCGGTGCGTGTCCTTGCCGATCTGGTCGGCGGCACAGTTACCTGGAACAACGAGCTGCGGGCTGTCTCGATCACCTTCGCCGGTCAGACCCCGGCCCAAAAGCTTGGCCTGCCAGCCGGCTTCGCCCGGATCTCCCCCACGGTGCCCGCCATGGGCGAGCACTGGGCCGATCCCACCAAGGGCGCCTTCGGCCCGATCTACCTGGTCCACCAGGGCAAGATCATCGGCTGGGAGGTCATGCCGACCCTGGAGCAGTTGAACGCCGGCTCCAATTGGAACAACCTCGGGCTGATCAACGTCGGGCCCGTTGACCATGTGGACTTCAACTTTGTGCCCAACGGCCACGACGGGCTGCCCGTTCCCCACTACGACATCCACGCTTACACGATCACGCCGGAAGAGAAGCAGGCGATCAAGTAAGCAATGAAGCGTCTCTTACTAGCCCTGGGGCTCGCAATGGCTTGTGCAGGGTGCAGCGGGGCAGAAGGCTCGGCCCCTCCGGCTGCGGCACCGGCCCCTTCGGCCTCGAACCCGGCCCCCGCCCCGGCCGCTGTTGAGCCGGCGGAGAGCGCCAAGCCGGAGCCCCCCAAGCCGGCCCAGATTGCCCCGCCACCGCCTGCGCCAACCACGCCTCCGGCATCCACCCCGGCCCCGCCGGCAGTAGCCGCCCACGACGACCATCAGATGGTCACCGTGACCATGAAGGACATCGCCTTCCAGCCTGCCAAGCTGACCATCAAGGCCGGCACCATGGTCCTCTTCCGCAACGACGAGGACTTCACGCACAGTGCCGTCGCCCTGTCGGTGAAGGAGGCTGACTCCGGCGCCCAGCCCGGCTTCGGCTCGCCCAAACTCGAGAAGGGGCAGAGCTGGAGCTACACCTTCGCCAGGGCCGGGGCCTACACGATCCTCTGCAACGTGGACCTTCACTACAAGAGCGGCATGGTCATGACCGTCGAGGTCCAATGACAAGAGCCGGAGCCCCTCATTTCGAGTGGGCTCCGGCTCTTTGTCCGGGACTCAGAAACCGCGAATCAGGCGCATCGTGCCGTGGGCGCCCAGCCCGAAGACCAGCCCGGTCAGGGTCACTGCCACGGAGATCGCCGTCCACATCGTCATGGCCGGCATCCGCAGCAGCCGGGCGAGGACCACGCCGCCCACCACCCCGGTGCCGGGCAGCGGGACGATTACGAAGAGCAGCAGCCCAAGCCACCCGTAGCGCCGAATCCATCGCTCGTAGCGCTGGGCCTGTCCCTCCGCCCGCTTCAGCCACGCGTGTAGCTTGGGCCAGCGAGCGGCCCGGGTGTAGACCAGGTCGACCAGGGCCGCGATCAGCCCGATCTGCAGCACGTTCCCGACTGTGGCCGCCGCTGCGGCCCAACCGACCGGCACCCCCAGCGCAGCCCCGACCGGGATACCGATGCGTAGATCGAGGCCAGGCACCAGCGAGGCCCCGAATGTGGCGAATATCCCCAACCAGTACTCCTGCAAGTCGCCGCACCTCCTTGAGAGATAAGAAAGGACACGGCAAGCCTCAGTTCCTTGACGGAACCAAGGTCTTGCCGTGTCCCACATTGCGTGTGACAGATACGGCCGGGGTGTGTCAGCACCCGCATTGACGACCGCATCGCCCGTTTTCGCCGGGCTGGCTACTCCCCCTGGGGAGATAATCAAATCTAATAACGAGCATACCGAACGATTAGAGTCCTTGTCAAGACACGCTCAGTCCAGGTTGACCCAGACGCTTTTCACCTCGGTGAAGGCCTCCATGGCGTAGCGGCCGAACTCCCGGCCGATGCCGCTCTGCTTGAAGCCGCCCCACGGGCTGGTCGGGTCGAGTAGGTTGTAGCCGTTGATCCAGCACATGCCAGCCTTGAGGCGATGGGCCACCTCCAGCGCCTTCTTGATATCCCGGGTCCAGATGCCTGCGGCCAGCCCGTAGGGCGAGTCGTTGGCCCGGCGGACCACCTCATCGACCGAGTCGAAGGGCAGGGCGACCAGCACCGGCCCGAAGATCTCCTCCCGGACGACCCGCATCGCATCGGCCCCGGCCAGGACCGTGGGCTTGACAAAGTAGCCGGGTCCGGCCTCGGGGTTCGGGCCGCCGCCGGTAAGCAGCTCGGCGCCCTCCTCCCGCCCGGTGGCGATGTAGCCCAGCACCCGGTCCATCTGCTGGCGGCTGATCAGCGGGCCCATCTGGGTGGACGGGTCCAGGCCGTGGCCCTGAATGATCTGCGCCGCCCGGTCAGCCACGTCGCTGACCACTCGGTCGTACTCCTTGCGGGGGACGAAGAGGCGGGTGCCGGCGCTGCAGACCTCGCCCTGGTTGAAAAAGGCCCCCATGAGGGCGCCCTGCACCGCCAGGTCCAGATCCGCATCCGGGAAGATAATGTTGGGCGACTTCCCGCCCAGCTCCAGCGAGATCCGCTTCAGGTCCCGGGCCGCCGTGGCCATAATCTGCTTGCCCACGGCCGTGGAACCCGTGAAGCTGACCTTGTCGACCCCGGGGTGCTCCACCAGGGCGCCGCCCGCCGTGGGTCCGAAGCCCGGCACAATGTTGACCGACCCCGCCGGGAACCCGGCCTCCTGCATCAGCTCGCCCAGGCGCAGCGCCGAGAGCGGCGTCAGTTCCGCCGGCTTGTAGACCACGGCGTTCCCGGCCGCCAGGGCGGGCGCCAGCTTCCAGCTGGCGAACATCAGCGGGAAGTTCCAGGCAGCGATCGCCCCCACCACGCCCACGGGCTCCCGCCGGGTGTAGACGTGGTACTTGCCCGGGAAGGAGACCGGCAGCACCTCGCCGGTGAACTTGGTCACCCAGCCGGCGAAGTACCGGAACTGCTCAGCGGCCTGGGCCACATCGGTATAAGCCTCCATGAGCGGCTTGCCCGTGTCCAGCGACTCAATCTGCGCCAGCTCGTCGGTATGGTCGTCAAGCAGGTCGCCAAGCTTCCAGAGCATGCGGGCCCGCTCGCTCGGTGTGGCGGTGTGCCAGGTGCTCTCCGTCGCCCGACGGGCGGCCTTCACGGCCAGGTCGACATCAGCGGCGTCGGCCTCGGCCACCTGGGCCAGGACCTCGCCGGTGCCAGGGTCGTGGGTTGGGAAGGTCTTGCCCGACTGCGCCTCCACCCAGCGCCCCCCGATGAACAGCCGCTTCGGTTTCGTCAGCCACTCAGCCACCTGCGGCAGAATCAGCTCGTTCACTCCTCCACCTCCAGCTCCCGGGTCGTCAGGAGGGCGACCTCCTGCACCGACTTGCCGACGGAGCGCTCGATCGCATCCATGCGCTTTTGATACTGGGCCATGCCGAACTCCACGAAGATGTCCGGCTTCAGGTTGAACGGCATCACGCCCCGGGCCAGGAAGGGCTCGAAGTTCTCGGCGATGATTCCGATGGCGGGCTCCATCAGGGCAGAAGCCCGGGCCTCCACCACCGGGTGGAGCGAGGGGTCGGCCGCAATCAGTCGGCTGATGTGGTAGATGCCCCACGCCAGGTGGCGGGACTCGTCGTTCTTCACCCGCTCCACCCCGGCGCACAGGCCGGGCATCAGCCCGTTCTCCCGGAGCATCAAAAAGAAGCTGTGGTAGCCGGTCTCCGCCAGCAGCCCTTCGGCGATGATGTTGTACGTGACCGCCGCCTCGGCCTGCGCCGCCGGCGAGCGGTCGTGCATCAGCCGGCCCATCGAGGCGGGCAGCTCTTCATAGAAGATGCGCTTATAGCTCGGCTGGTGAAACCGGGAGAGGTCCTCCGTGACGCCCACCGCCCGCAGAAAGCGGCCGAAGAACTCCACGTGCTTGGCCTCCTCGAACAGGAAGGTGGTGAGGTAGATCTCCTCCTCCACCCGCCCCTCCGCGGCGATGGCGTGGATCAGCGGCAGGAGGTCCAGCGTCACCGCCTCCTCCCCGCCCTGAAACTCCGAGAGCAGCATCAGCAGCACTTCCCGCTGATCGTGGTCCAGCCTCCGCCAGTCCTCCACGTCCTGGGTGAAGTCGATCGCGGCGGGATCCCAGAACCACTTCTTGGCCAGGTTGTAGAGCCGCACCGGCAGCAGATCCTGCCGCAGCCCCCCGGCGCCCACCGATCGCAGCGACTCGCGCACTGCCTTCCCTCCTTGTCAAGACGCTGTCATTGCGGGTACCTCCGACGAGCATTCAGAGGCGAAGCTTACGGGCGCTTAGCCGACCCGACTGCGCAAAAATCGGGCGGTGCGATACCCGAGACGAAGACCCGCCGCGGTTCCCGATTTTTACGAGCAAGACTTTGGCTTAGCGCCCGTTAGCGAGACTCTGGGGCGAGGAGCGGGGTGCCCGCAATTACCCGTGGGGCAGCAATAACACCTTTGTGGCCTTGCGCTCGGCGAAGAGATGGTAGCCATGGGCGGCCTCCTCCAGCGGAAGCCGGTGGCTGACGACGACGGTGGGGTCGATGCGCCCGCCGGCGACCAGGGCAAGCGTGGCGTCCATGTGACGGGGAATGTTGGCGACGCCGATGCGGAAGGTAATATCCTTGACCAGGCTGGTATTGAGCGGGAACTGGAAGGTCTCCTCCGCGG
Source organism: Symbiobacteriaceae bacterium (assembly GCA_050789255.1). Lineage (GTDB taxonomy): Bacteria > Bacillota > Sulfobacillia > Symbiobacteriales > Symbiobacteriaceae > JBOZRQ01. The sequence continues at coordinate 22,658 of JBOZRQ010000045.1, read as the reverse complement.
AGATGCCTACCGCCGAGACGCGCCCCCCGCCCCGGACCAGGTCGAAGGCCAGGGCCAGGGTGCGGGTGCCGCCCACGGCCTCGATCACCACGTCGGCGCCCTCGCCGCCGGTCAGCTGGTTGACCTGGCTGACCGGGTTCCGCTGGGAGGCGACGATCGGGATGGCGCCCAGCTGCTCCGCCAGTGCGGTGCGCTCGGGCACCAGGTCGATCGCCAGCACCCGGGCGGCGCCCAGGGCGAAGGCTGCCTGGACCGCCATGATGCCCACCGGGCCGCAGCCAACCACGGCGACGGTCTCGCCGGGCTGCAGGTTGGAGTTGACGACGGCCCCGTAGGCGGTGGTCAGAATATCGCCCGAGAAGAGCGCCTTCTCATCCGACAGCCCATTCGGCAGATGGCGCAGCACGGTATCGGCGTGGGGAATGCGGGCGTACTCCGCCTGGGTTCCGTCCAGGTTCCCGAAGCCCATGCCGTAGCCGAAGGTCCCGCCCTGCAGGCACACGTTAAAGTCCCGTCGCAGGCAGGCCGGGCAGGTCCCGCATGCGACATGGAATGAGCCGACCACCCGGTCGCCCTTCTTGAAGCGCCGTACGTGGTCGCCCACCTCGGCCACGACGCCCACGTACTCGTGACCGATCACCGTCCCCGGCAGAACGCCGGGAATGGCGCCGTGGTACAGATGCAGGTCGGAGCCGCAGATCGCAGCCAGGGTCACCTTCAGGATCACATCGGTCGGCTCCATGATCTCCGGGTGGGGCACAGACTCCACCCGGATATCCTCGGCGCCGTGCAGGGTGACGGCTCTCATGCTAGAGCCCCTCCGGGAAGATCGTATCCACCTCGGTGGCGCAGTCAACCAAGCACTTGGCGGCCGCCACATAGCGGGCCAGTGTAACGATCGATCCCTTCGTCACCTTGATCTTGCCCCGCATCATCGCGCTGATCGGCTCCATCTTCCGCTCCATCACCTGCTTCCAGGTGTAGGCGTCCGCGCTCAGCACGTAGGGCGCCGTCTGCCGGTCCTCGTCGGTGGCCAGCCGGGCGTCCCGGCACTCGCCGTGCATCAGGTCCAGGTAGACCCCGGCATCCTCGGTGATGCCCAGCGACGGGTCCGCAGTCAGGTTCAGCACCAACGGCCACTCCCAGCTGGCGGCCGCCTTCTTGTACGCCTCGCTCGCCTTGATCCGCTCGCCGTAAGCCTGCGCCCACTCCGGGCTGAACGCTGCATGAGCCATCCAGACGCCCCCTTGCAATCCTAACTAATCAAACATTCGGTAGGTATGTAATATACGGAGTTCAGTATACTCCTCCCTGCCAACTTGAACCGACCGCGATGAGAAAACTGCGCCGAGGAAGACTATGCAGCGGGAGGTGTTGTTCATGGGCGTAAATGCTCGGCGCGGCCATTCCGGCCAGAAGGTTGAAGAGGCCGGTACCTACCAGGCAGAAAGCGGCGAACTATGGACCTATGTCCGTGGCGATGTCTTCCGGGAGGACCCCAAGACCCACAAGACCTGCGTCTGGACCAAGTCCAGGGAGCCCGACCACCCGGGCGGTTCCCGGTAGGGGCACGAACAGACCCGAGGCGTTATGCCCCGGGTCTGTTCCGTCTAGTGGTGGCTTCTCGGTCTCAGGGAAAACTTGACGGCGGGAGTCTGAGAAAGGGGCGAAAATCCGTCCACTTTTGTTCCCAGGTTCCCGGGCGGAACCGCAAACCCGCATTCTACCGTCGAATACGCTGATTTCAGGAACATTGTGGACGGGATTTTGCGGTTCGTACTGGATCCACCTTCCAAAAAATCCCCCAGTACCCTCCAGGGGCACAAATCTAAAGGGCGTGCCCACCGGCACGCCCTTCAATAGCTTATACGGCCACTTGCTCTACGGTCTCCCGCATCAGCTTCCACTCGCCTTCGACCAGATTCCAGAACTCCATGGTGAAGAGCCTGCTGTTGACCTTGCCATCCCGCTCAAAGAGCCGCTCGAAGAAAACCACGGCCTCGGTGGCCGAGCGCATCCGCACGATCCGGTTCTCGATGCGCTGAATGTTGCCGCCGTTGAGCGACCGCTGCATGACCTCCGCCGACTCGGAGCGGGTCCATGTGATCGGCTTTGCCTGGCCGGGGCCGGCGTAGGTCCCGTGGTACTCGGGGTGCTCAAAGTGGGCAACCACGCCCAGGTCCTTGAGCCGTTCGGCCTCCTTCATCGCTTCCAGCACCCGGTCGTGAAAGGCGGTAAAGGTCTTCAGAGCGTCCGGCAGATGATCCATGGATCTCAATCCTCCCCTGTTAAGTATGTAATCGCTTGTCCCATTCACATCGTAATTGTTCTACCATGTTGTGTGCAAAGGTTTAACTTGTTAAACTAAGTTTAACTGCGTTTACATGCGGAGGTGAGAGGGCTGGCAACCCTCGGCGAGACGATCCGGCGCCTGCGGCAGCACGCGGGCCTGACCCAGGCCCAGTTGGCTGGACCCGACCTGACCCGGGCCTTCATCTGCATGATCGAAAGCGGCAAGGCCAAGCCCTCGATGAAAAACCTGGAGCTGATTGCCCAGCGGCTGGGCCAGCCCCTGGCGCTCTTTCTGGACGCCCCGCCCGAGCCCGAAGAGCAGGCGACCCTGGAGGTGCTCATGCAGAGCAGCGAGGCACTGCTTCAGGCGGGGCGCCCACAGGAGGCCGTCACTGCCCTGGAGCAGGCCGTCAAGGTGAGCCTCCGCCAGCCCCACGCCAACGGCCAGTTCCGCGCCTACGAGCGGCTTGGTGTCACCCTGCTGGGTCTGAATCAGTTCGACCAGGCCCTGGACGCCTTCGAGCGCTACCTCGACCTGGGCAGAACCCTCCAGCAGCCCCCGCGTATCACCCGGGCGCTCATGTACCTCGGCGACACCGTCTATGCCATGAACCAGTTCCTCGTCGCCCGGCGCTACTACGACCGGGCCGTCAGGGAGACCGACGAACGCAAGAGCCTGCTCGATCAGCGCCAGGAGGCGCTCATCCGCAAGGGCAACTGCCTGATGCGACTGGGCGAGTATATGGACGCGGCCATCGCCTATGAGGAGGCCGCCGAGCTGCACGACTACCTTGGGGATGAGCCACAGCTGGCCCAGGCCTCCATGGGGCTGGGGGTCGCCTACCGGCGGCTTGGGCGGACCGCACGGGCCAGGGAGGCCACCATGCGCAGCCTCACCCTCATGCAGAAGCTGGGCGACGCCCGCCGGGTGCTGGTGCTGCAGAACCTGGCCATGCTCGAAGGGGAGGCCGGCAACTGGGCCGGCGCCCTGGGCATGCTGGAGACCTGCCGGGAGGCCTATCACCTCTTCGGCTGGCAGGCAGCGGAAGCGTCGCTCCTGGAAGAGCTCGCACAGTACTGGCACCAGGCTGGCGACCCGCACAAAGCTGCAGCGTGCTGCCATGAGGCCCTGGCGCTCCTGGAGCAGCAGGACGACCCCCTGCTGCGGGGGCGCCTGCTGAAGCACCTGGGCGAAAACGCCCTGGCCAACTCCCTCCTCCGCTACTTCGGTCGGTATGCACAATAATATGAGCCCCTGCCGACAGGCAGGGGCTCGTACTATTTCTCTTACCCGGAACGCCTACCGGCTGCGGAGCAAGCCCAACATCTCCTGATGGATGCGGCCGTTGCTGGCCACCACGGAGCAGGGCTGGGTGATGTCGAGGGGCGAGCCATCCATGCGGGTGACCGTGCCGCCCGCCTCGGTCACCAGGAAGGCGCCGGCGCCAAAGTCCCACGGCGCCAGCCGGTACTGGGTGAAACCGCTGTAGCGGCCGCAGGCCACGTAGGCCAGCTCCAGGGCGGCGGCGCCCAGCGAGCGGACGCCCCGGACGTGTTTGCCGAGCTCCTGCAGGCCGGGGAGCCACTCGAAGCGCCCCTCCCGCATGTCCCACATCAGGTTGGTGCCGATCAGGCTCTCCCGCAGCGAGGCAGAGGGGTCCACCTGGATACGGGCGCCGTTTAGAAAAGCGCCGCCGCCCCGCCGGGCCGTGAAGATCTCCTCCCGGTTGGGGTCGTAAATGGCGGCCACCTGGGCCTCCTGGCCTCGGTAGCAGGCCATCGAACAGACGAAGTTGGGCAGGGTGTGGGCAAAGTTGGTGGTGCCGTCGAGCGGGTCCAGGACCCAGGTGTACTCCTTGTCCCAGCCGCCGCCGCCCTCCTCGCCCACGAACCCGTGATCGGGGAAGCGCTCACGGATCGCTTGCTTGACCGCCGCCTCCACCTCTTTATCCACCACGGTGACCAGGTCAGACCAGGAGGTCTTGTACTGCACCGTCATTCGCTGTCCGGTATGGCTGCGCATGATCGCCCCGGCCGTCCGGACGGCATCGATCACCGCTTGCAGAAGCTCTTCGTGCATATCGATGGGGATCCTCACCTTTCCCGAGAATCTGGGGCCAGGGGGAGCCATAGGAACTACTGTGCCCCGCCACCTGTTTTCGCCTGCAGGGCGCCGAACGAAGGCCGGGCCGGACCCGTTCACCCAGGTAACAGGGGGGAACGACTATGATGCGTATGATCCTCGGCGGCGCCCTGGCCGGCCTCGCCCTCACAGCGCTCCTGGCCATCGGCGACAGCGTGATCTACCAGGGCTACCTCTTCGGCCTGCAGACTGTCATCATCGGTGTGATGGCCGGTGGATTCATGCTGCTGCTGGCGCTCGGAATGTCCGTGGCCAGCTACCTCTTTGCCACCCGCGGCTCGCAGTTCATCCTGCGGCGACGGCTGCTGGCGGCCGCGATCTTCACCGGCGTCGCCGGGGTGATCACGGGCTTCTCCTCCGTGGCGATCTGGGCGCTGGCAGGGCGCCCCATCTTCCCGTAGGTTACTTGTAATTGGCTGCGCGAATGCGGGCCACCTTGTTGCTCCGGACCTCAAAGGACAGGTAGTAGACGCCCATGCCGCCACTGAAATAGTAGTACTCGTACAGCTCCCCGCGGATCTGCGGCTGTCCGTAGAGTCGCCGCACTTCGGTCACAGGCGACCCTATGCCGATGCCGCGGGCCGTCTTGTAGCTGCCGGCCAACACATCGACGTGCAGCACACGACGAGAGCTCGCCGCGTAGTGGACCCGAATGTTGCCGTCCTTGTAAACCCGGTCATAGACCCCAAGGGCGGTCTCGGTGCTAGAGACGGCAGCCCCGAGGAGTTTCTCCACGTCGGCCTCCGGCATCCCGATCTCGATGCCGGCCAGCTTTCCTTCATCGGCGGTTAGGGGGGCCGGCCCGGTCTCTCCGCGCAGGAGCTTGTCGATGGCGAAGATCGGCATGGGGCGCTCAAAGATGATCCGCTCAACGGTCTCATTCTCCGTGAGGTAGATCACCATGTGCAGATCGCTTACAAGGTAATGCAGGCTGCGCCCGCTGCGGAACGTGGAGGTGCCGTGGACATCCGCCACCTTGCTGAGCGGGGTGCCCACTCCAATCGCCGATGGGGTGGTGCCCGCCTGCTGGGAAGCCACCTCCCAGGCGTAGGTCTGGCCGTCCCCGCTGCAACCCAGCTGTAGCTCTCGGAACCCGCTGGCGTACTGGTAGGCGCAGGTCCAGGGCGGGCTGATGTTCTGCATCTGCCCGACCCCGTCGGCCCCGGGCTTGCCCTTCCAGACGAAGCCTTTGGCCTGCTCGTAGAGCCAGTCGCCAACGGCAGCCTCGGCAGGGTTTACGCGCTTCAGGCCTTCGCCCGTTAGTTCCAGGCAGGTCTTGGCAAGCCAGAACTGATTGTTTGCTTTGTCAGCCGCCCGGCAGACCGGAATTGCGTCAGCCGCCTTGCCGGCGCCGATCAGCGCCAGGCCATAGGCGGTCATCCGCTCCTGGTCCTGCAGCTCCCCGACCGCCTGCCTCAGGGGGGCGATCGCTTCGGTGTATTGGCCGTCGGCCAGCAATGCGAGACCCAGGTTGTAATTGGCGCCCGGATGGTCGGCCTTCAGCAGCACCGCCTTGCTGGCGCTGTCGATGGCCTCCTTGTGCACACCGGGGCGCCCGGGCAGGCTGGGGCGCTGCGTCCGAACCAGAGCGAAGGAGAGCCAGCTCCACGCACTCACGTTGTCCGGCTCGGCGGCCACCACTTTGCGGAAACCGGCGGCGGCGCCCAAATAGTCGCCCTTTCGAATGGCCTCAACCGCTTTGGCAAAGTCGGTGTTAGCGCCGCTCGCGGCGCCTGCCGGGGGCAGATCGGCGGGGACCGGCGTGACCTGCGGCGGGGCGGTATCGCTGGGATCGGGCGCCGGGGTGTTGCCCGACTTCGACCCGCACCCGGTTACCACAGCCAGGAGAGCGAGGGCGGCGATGAGCTTTCGCATTGAAACACCTCTGCGGGCTTGTTGTTTCCGAAAGAAAGCACAAGCGGTGGGGTTCGTCACCCCACCGCTTCTTTCCTGCTAAATAGAGGGTCTGGGCATCGGGCCCCCGGCCGCCTCGAAGGCGGCTGCGATCCGGATCAAACCCGCCTCCCCGAAGGGGCGCCCAACCAGCTGCAGACCGATCGGCAGCCCGGTCCGGGTAAAGCCGCAGGGCAGGGAGAACGCCGGCTGGCCGGTGACGCTGAAGGGGCTGGTGTAGCGAATCATCGCTTCCACCACGGCCTCCTGATGCCCATCGCCAAACGCCCACATCGCCTGGCCAATCCCGGCCGGCGGGATCGGCAGCGTCGGCGTGACCAAGGCGTCGACCTGGGCCATCACCCCGTGGACCTGGCGGGCGATCTCGGTGCGCAGCCGCTGGCCCACCAGGTAGTCCCGGGCGGAGACGAACTGCCCCAGTTCAAACCGCAGGCGCACGTCGGGCGCATAATCGGCAGCCCGCTCCTTGATCAGCGGGGCGTGGTAGGCGCCGCCCTCCGCCAGGGCGAGCAGGCGGTTGACGAAGGTCATCACGTCGGCGGGGGGGAACTCCACCTCCACCACCTCGGCGCCCAGGTCTTTGAGCCGCTGGAGTCCAGCCACGAAGGCAGCCTGGACCTCGGCGTCCACGCGGCCATCGTCCATCCATCCGAGCGGCACCCCGATGCGGACGCCACGCAGCCCGTGTCCGGCCATGCCGGCCGCCGCCAGGTAATCGTCGACCGGAACCGGCACAGCGCTTGGATCCAGCGGGTCCGGCCCCGCCAGGAGCCCGAGCACCAGGGCCGTATCGGCCACCGAGCGGGAAATCGGACCCACGTGGTCGAGCGACCACGAGAGCGGCAGCACGCCCGCCTTGCTGACCCGGCCGTAGGTGGGCTTCAGGCCCACCGCGCCGCAGTGGGCCGCCGGCATACGGATCGACCCGCCGGTGTCGGTGGCCATTGCGATCGGGACGATCCCGGCGGCAACCGCAGCAGCGGATCCGCCGCTGGAGCCCGCGGGGATCTTTGTCAGATCCCACGGGTTGTGCACGGGGCCGTGGTACGGGCTGTCGCTGGTTGCCCCGAAGGCGAACTCATGGGTCGCCGTCTTGCCGATGATCACGGCGCCCGCCTCCTTCAGGCGGCGCACCGCGGTGCCATCCTGCGAGGGCACGTAGTCGGCCAGCAAGCGAGAGCCGGCGGTGGTGCGCACCCCGGCGGTCTCGAAGAGGTCCTTCAGGGCGATCGGCACGCCGTGCAACGGCCCCTTCGGCTCGCTGTTCTCCAGCGCCCGAGCCTGGGCCATCGCCTCATCGGCGGTCACGGTAATGAAGGCGTTCAGGGCCTTGTCCACCGCAGCCAGTCGGTCCAGCGCCGCCCGGGTGAGCTCTACCGGGGAAAGATCCCGCCGCCGGATCGCTTCAGCCATCTCTGTGGCGGACCACCACAGGAACTCCGGCCCCTGGCTTACGCCGGGCGCCGGCCGCTCGACCGGAGGCGGGGCTGCGACGCCCGTGTTGCCGGTGCGCCCGCCGTACCCGGTGCCACCGCTGGACCGGGCCACCTGCTCATACAGGGGAGCCCCGACCTGCGGGGTGATGCGGTAGGGCTCAGCGCCGGCGTGAAAGCTAATGGCAGGCGGCACCTGTCGCAAGGCCTGCTCGTCCACCAGCCGGGCCCGGGTGACAAAACTCTCAACCCGCTCTGCCGTCTCCCGGAGGGTGGCCTCGTCGATATCGTTGCGCCCGTGGAAGGCCCGGGCGACGGCTGCAATCAGATCTCGGTCGATAGCCATGTAGGCACCTCTCCTCTTAGGCCACGAAGTGTGTACCGGCGTCGCCGAGTACGGCCTCCGCCGCCTCCTGCAGGGAGGCGATCACCGCCCGCCCTCCCCCGGCCTGAACAAACTTCACCGCGCCCTCCACCTTCGCCTTCATGGATCCGGCCTTGAAGTGGCCCTCTCCCAAAAGGACGAGCGCCTCCGCCACCCCGACCCGGGTCAGCGCCTGCTGGGTGGGCAGCCCGAAGTTGATGTAGACCCGCGGCACATCGGTGAGAATCACCAGGAGGTCGGCGCCCATCTCCATGGCCAGCTTCTGGGCGGCCAGGTCCTTGTCGATCACGGCCTCCACGCCGCACAGCCCCTCGGGGCTCTCCATGACAGGAACCCCGCCGCCGCCGCAGGCGATCACCAGCATCCCTGCGTCCACCAGTTGCCGAATCGCCTCCACCTCCACCACCCTGACGGGCAGGGGCGACGGCACGACCCGGCGCCAGCCGCGCCCGGCGTCCTCCTTCATGATCCAGCCCTGCTTGGCCATCATTTGGCTGGCCTTCTCGGGGGTGTAAAAGGGGCCAACGGGCTTGGCCGGGTTCTGGAAGGCCGGGTCGGCGGGGTCGACCACCACCTGGGTGACCAGCGAGACGCAGGTCCGCCCGGTCAGGCGCTGAAGCTCCTGCTGGAAGAGGTAGCCGATCATCCCCTCGGACTGGGCGCCGCACACATCCAGGGGCATCGGCGGCACCACAAAGCGCGCTTCCTCGTTCTGGATCAGAATGTTTCCCACCTGGGGTCCGTTGCCATGGGTCAGAACGACCCGGTAGCCAGCCTCAATCACCCGGGCGATCTGCGTGCAGGCCGCCCGGATGTTGCTCTGCTGCTCCTCGAGCGTGCCGCGCTGCCCGGGCTGCAAGATGGCGTTTCCACCCAGGGCGATGACGGCTGTCTTGGCGGCCACGGGCCTCACTCCTCCATGAATGCGACGGCCCGGCAGAAGGCGGCCTCGCCGTCCTTGAACTTCCAGGGGAAGACACCCAGGGTGCAGCGCTTGTTGAGCACCTGGCGGATCTCGCCGCCGAGGCACTCCACATGGATGATGCCGCTGGGGAACAGCTTGAAGTGCATCCCCTGGTAATCATCCGGCTGCCAGATGTCCTCAAGGCCCTTCCCGTACCGGGCCCGCAGGGCGGCGTCGGCCTTCCGGGCCTCGTCGGGCCGCCAGTCGCGAATCTTCGTATTCATGGGATGGTCCTGCGAACCGGCGTCGATGCCCAGCAGCTTGATCCGCTTCTTCAGGCACCACTTCCAGAACTCAGGGGTCGGCCCGGGATGGCGCAGCATGTAGCGCTGCTCGTCCGCCTCGGGCTGATCCCAGCCGAACCGGCTGTACCCCGTGTAAATGAAGAGGATGTCATCCTCCCGCACCTCCACCCGGTCCTCGATATCCTTGGAGGTATAGATGCTGTAGTCGTCCGCGATGTCGGAGAGGTCGACCACGACGCCCGGCCCATAGAGTCGGTCGAGGGGGATCGACGCGATATCCATGCCACCGGTCACGAAGTGGCACTGCCCGTCCAAATGGGTGCCCACGTGGTTCGAGGAGCGGATGATCTGCCCGTTGGCGCCGTTGGAGGAGAGCCGCTTGAAGTACTGGACCTGCAGGGGCTCGTAGGTGGGCCACGGCGGGGTCCCGATACCGGTGGGAATGGAGAGATCGTAGATCTTAACGGCCATCGTTCAGTCTCCTTTATGCTTGATGAGGATTCCCTGCACCGCCAGGAGGGCGCCGGCAGCCCAGTCGGCGCCGGAGGTGGCGCCGTGGGCCAGGAGCGGGGCCAGGTGCTCCGGTCCACCGCCTGTCAGCAAGGAATCCAGGAAGCGCAAGTGGTGCTCGCCGGCCACCCCGCGGGTGGCCCAGCGCAGAAAGTGCCGGCTCAGCGGCGTCGTGGCCGAGTCCGGGAGGTCCAGGACCGCTGAGGCAAGTCCCTCAGCCCCCTCCGTCTCGCCGGCCCGGTGCAGGGTGAGCAGGTATCCGCAAAGCAGGTCGTCGCCGCTGGGGGTCAGGCCGGGTCCCAGGCCCGCCAGCCGGCGGGCGCCGGCAGCCCAGTCTCCCCGGGCCAGGGTGGAGATCCCCTCCAGGGCCATGTCAAACATTACGCCAGCGAGTCCGGCGGGCCTGGCCGCCATCTCATGCTGAAGGAAGGTCAGCGCTGCGGGCAGAATGCCAGCCCGGCTCCCAAACCCCGCCACCGCCCGTACCGTCGGCCCCGGGTCGATGCAGACCCTCGGCGGCGGATCCGGCGGCTCCCACCGCCCGGCATCCTTCACATCGACCATCAGGTGCTCGGAGACGACGCATGGAAGCGGCCACGGCCCCTCCACGGTTGCGGTCGCCGGGCCGTTCCCGAGCGAGGGATGGACCAGCGAAAAGATCCGCCCGGATTCGGAGACAAGGTTGACTGCCCGTCCGTGCACGCTCAGCACCTGAAGCCGGGCGCCCACAGGGAGTTCATCCCAGCCGCGGCCATGGATACTTATGGCATGATAGGCTTTCATACCACTGATCTTATCCGCTTTGCGCCCGCCACACATCGTGGAGAGATAACAAAAACCCCGTCGCTGTGGACATCCTATCCTGGAGGGAGGGATGCGCTGATGAAGATGGAAGCCGTGCTCGAAGAGCTCCGTAATTGGGGCGAGATCATGATCACCACCGACGCCGGTGAGGCCTACGAGATCCACCTCGGGGACACCGAGTTCGACATGAACGCCCGCATCATCCGGCTGAAAACGCCGGGCGCCCTGTTCGTGATCGCGGGCGACTCGATCGCCGCCATTAAAAAGCATTACGGACACCCGGTCGGCGGAGACTCCCACTAGCAAAGAAAAGGCGCCAGCAACAACCGTGCTGGCGCCTTGCGCTTCGCTATAACAGTTCAATCTCGACCTCGTCACCGTCCCGCAGCCCCAGCGCCGTGCGAAGATGCACGGTCGAGAGCACCTCCAGCAGGTCGTCGGTGACCTCGATCTGGCTGAGACTCCGTGCGACCCAGACCTGGTGCCCTCCGATTCGGCCCGGGAACAGAAAGAACGGCGTCTCCCGCTGTCCGAACCGCTCCACCCGAATCGGGCGGGCATCGTCGGTAGGTTCAAACGGCACCGGAAGCCGGACGTTCAGGGTACCGGGAACGGGCGCTGCGCCCAGAGCCGATGCCAGTTCTGCCCCCGACTGCACCACCTGCGCCCCTGCCTTGCCCAGGCCAGCCTCCACTCGCCCCCGCAGAATCATCTTACCGGGAAGCCCGCTGCCGCTGAAGCCGGTCGGAAGCGAATCCAACCGCCGTGCCCAGGGCCATGACGATCGTGAAGACGATGGTGACGAACCTCCCGCCGATCTCCCACTTCATCATTTCAAACGGGACGTGGCCGCGATAGAGTTCGATGCCCGAGTAGGCTGCGATCAGCCCGGCCCAAATGGCCGCCGTAACCAGGAAACCTCGGATCGTGTACTTCATGATACTGCCTCAACCTCGCTCTGCCTTTATTAAGAGGGATGGCCCGCTGCCGATGGCAGCTTTCCGAAGAGCCGGGCCGCCTGGAGCGCAACCTGCAGGTGCAGGCGCCCCGTGGCATCCTCCAGCTGGACGCCGGTGATCTGCTGGATGCGCTCGAGCCGGTAGAGCACCGTGTTGTAGTGAGCGAACAGCTTCTCGGAGACCTTGCGCACATTCCCCTTGCACGCAAAGTAGGTCTCCAGGGTCTGGACCAGGTCGGTCCGGCTGTCACGCTCGTACTCCACCAGCTTGTCGATCGCGCTCAGGAACTGCTGCATGTCAGCGTTCGGCTCCAGCATGGAGAGGATCTGGTACAGGCCCAGATCATCATAATGGTACGCCGCGCTGCCGCCCCAAACCTTCTCGCCGACGCTGACAGCACGCGACGCCTCCTCGAAGGATTTGCGCAATCCTTGGACGCCCGAATACGCCCTGCCGATACCGGCGGTCACCCGAAGGGTCTTCTTCAGCGGTTCGGCCAGTCCCAGCAAGCCCTGGGCCTGCAAGAGCGCATGCTCCTTCGCATCCTGCGCCCGCGGGTTCGGCTGAATCAGTACGACGATATGTAGTCCTGCCTGACCGACCATGCCGTGCCCGGCGGCCTTGCTGATGATCTCGAAGTACTGGTCCTTTGCACGCTGCACCTCTTCCGGCGGACGGGCCGGCCGGCTCTCGACCCCGGCCAGGCGCAGGGCCACTGCGAAGTGGGGCCGGTTCAGGTCCCAGCCGAAGGTGCGCGCCCGCTGAACAAGCGCAACCTCCGATTCGATCTCCCTGGCGAAGAGCGCCTCCAGGAACTCGCCCTTGTAGCGGCGCTCCACCTCGAGCACGGCCCGCTGGTTAGCGAGCTCCAGCGCCACTACGGTGCTGACCGAGTCGATCACCAGCAGATCCAACTCCCTGACCGGGCGCCCCGTCTCCCAGACGAGGATCTGCCCGTAGGTGTGATCGCCGGATACGATGGGCGTCACGGTGCGAGAGATACGCCGGCCGGCGACGACCACCTGCTCGCTACGATGCAGGGTGTCCCCGCCGGATACCATGTATTCACCGGAGGCGGGCTCCAGCCGCGAAATCGCCTCCAGGTCCAGCCCCGGGGCGCCCTCCCCGCCTGCGGTGGCGAGGATCTCTCCGGCGCTGTCCCGGATCACCACCGGGTTGCACACCAGCTCCGCCAGGGTCGTGGCCAGCTTCGGCAGCCCCCGCCCCTCCAGCACCGCCTTCATGACGGCTTTGTGGGCGTTCTGCTGGTGTGCCAGTACAGAGGCCTGACGGTTGACGATTTGACTGAAGACGGGGAGCATCACGTCGGAGAAGGCGGTTTCGACCTTCAACTCCAACAGCGGAAACGCCAGCCGGTTCGCCTGCTCCACCATGGCCGGCGGAAGCTCCCCGATGTAGCGCTTCTTCAGGGCCAGCCCCGCCGCCCCCCGACGGTGGAGTTCCGGAATTAGCGCCACCTGCGCCTCGTGATCGTCCTTGACGGCGAACATGGCCGAAAGAATCAGTTCACCAGGCTTGATCATGGGAAAGACATCGGGCGTTTCCATGACCCCTACGGAGCGAACCAGCCGCTTTACTCCTTCCGTTCCTGCAAGCAGTCGAACATCGGCGACCAGTGAGAGGACCTCTTCGACCGTGATGGCTGCATGGTGGTCCATAGCGACTGCATCCTTCCCCCCTGTTTCATCGGAGGGAGAGTTCGACGACCATTTGTGAAATCCCTACATAGCGTGATAGTTCTGTCCGGCACAAGTTCGTCGTAACTGTTGTTAAGCATGTACAAGGACGCAAATGCGAGTATGTTGTCGGGTATCAAAGAGGAAATCCCCGCGCGAATATGGAAAGGAACATCCGTTCGGACTCTTCGCAAGGGGGCGACCGCTCATGCAGATACCGCTGGCAGGCATTCAAGAACTTCTTGACTACCACTACGATCGCCGGGAACGAACCTACGATTTCCTGACCACCATCGCGCTCGAAGACTTTGTTCGACCCGTCAACATCGGCTGGAACAGCATGCGCGGCACCCTCATGCACTGTCTGTTTGCCGAGGAGTTCTGGGTGCAGCATGTCATCTTGAGGGGTCCCCGACCCGAGATCGACTTTCGGGCCTACCCCGATGTGCCAAGCGTCCGGCGACTCGGCGCCCAGGTGCGGCAGCGCACCCTGGCTTTCGTCGGCAGCCTGACCGAGGCGGACCTGCAGCGCACGGAAACGGTCACCTTCTCCAGCGGCAGCACCCTGGCGTTTCCCATCACCAAGGCGCTGGTCCACGTGATCACGCACGACACCCACCATCGCGGTCAGGTGATGGCCGTCGCCCGGCAACTCGGGTACGAGCCGCCCGAGCTGGATTTGATGTAGCCATGGCCACACCGCCCTTTCTCTACCACGGCAGCCCGGTGCGCCTCGACCGCCTCGAGCCCAGGCCCGCCCGGGGCGTCGGCCCCGAGCACGACCAGTTGACCGCCGTCTATGCTACGGACCGCCGGGATTTCGCCGTCGCCTTCGCCATTACCCCGACCTCAGGCGCCTTCGCCCTGGAGGTAGACTTGCCGGACGACGGCGAGCCACGCCTGCGCTTCCGGGGCGCCAGCCCCGACCCGGCGGGCGTGGGCTACGTCTACACGCTGCCTTCCGCCGGCTTCGAGCAGGTCTCCGAGCACCAGTGGGTCAGCTACACCGCCGTCATTCCGGTGGGGTGCGAGACCGTCCGGATCGCTGACTACCTTCACTGGGTGGAGGTCGTTCAGTGAGTGCAAAGAGGGCGCCGCAGAAGTTGCGGCGCCCTCTTTCAGCTCACTCTGAGTACAACACCCGTGCCGTCGGCAGGCGCCCGGCCCAAAGGGCGGCCGGGAGGGCGGCCACCACGGCCAGACCCATGCTGATGAGGACCATCGCCAAGGCGTAGGGCCAGGTCAGGCGGCCGTCCAGCTCGCCGATGCCGGTCACCCGGCCCATGGTGTCGACGAGCACCTTGTAGACGTATGCCCCGCCTGGCACCCCGATCACGGCGCCCATCAGGCCCAGCCAAAGCCCTCCGGCGCCGGCGCCGGCCATGATCTGGGCCGGCGTCATGCCAATGGCTTTGCGAATCCCCGCCTCGCGCATCTGCTCGCGCGTGGTGAGCAGGGCGGTGTTGAGCACGCTCAGGCCGGCGATTCCCGCCATCAGGAAGGCCAGGAGCTTGATCATGTCCAGGGCCTCCACCAGCCAGGGCGGGACCTGGAGTACCGCCACGACCACGTCCAGCTTGTGATCGGTCTGGCGCAGCAGCGCCTGACGGGCGCCCTCCGGGGTCGTCCCCGCCGCCACCTTGGCAAAGAAGTTTCCGGCCTTCTGGTCGGGCGCCAGCTGCCGCAAGGTCTCCAGGGTGATCATCCCCGTCGCCCCGCCCTCGTCGGGCGCCCGGTAGGTGCCGACCAGCGTGACCTCACGGTCCTTGCCGTCCACCCGGATGCGCACCTTCTGCCCGACCTTCAGCCCGTGCCGCTCGGCGATGACCGGCCCGAGGACCAACTCGTCGGGCCCCTGGATCATCCGGCCGGCCGTAATCGGGAAGGAGAACCGCTCCCAGTCGCCGCCCAGCGCCCGGATGTAGAAGTTGTCGTCGAAGTCGGAGAGCACGCCTGCCCGGTAGGCGACGCTGTAGTAGGCATCGATTGCCTCCTCCGAGGCCACGGCCCGCTCGGCCTCCTCGGGCGGCATCAGCCCGGCGCTCATCTGCAGGTCGAAGTTCATGCCCACGAAGGCCGGGTCTTGCAGGACCCGCCCGAACAGGCTGTTAGCGCCAAGGCTGATGGCCAGCGTCACCAGACAGATGCCCAGGCTGAGCATCGTGAGCAGCATCCTCGCCGGTCTGGCGGTCACATCCTTTACGCCGAGCACTGCGGGCACCGGCACCCGCAACGCCGTCAGGATTCGGGCCGCCAGCGGCACCCGGGCCCGTGGCCGGTCCACGCCTCCGGCGAGCGCCTCCGAGGGGCGCACCGCCACGGCCCGCCACGCGGCCAGGGCAGCGAACACGGCGCCCACCAGCGTCACGGCGAGCACCACCAGGCCGGCCACCCCGACCTTGAAGCGAAGCAGGTCCGGATCGCCCATGCTGAACGATTGGGCTGCCAGCATCCGGCGGGCCAGCAGGTGCCCTGCCCCCACCCCGACCGCCCCGCCAGCCAGAGCCAGCACCAGGTTCTGCCCCACAAAGAGTTGCAGCACCTGACCAGGCGTGTAGCCCACCGCCTTCAGCACCCCGATCTCCCGGAACTGGCCGAGCACCGCCCCGCCGATGATATTGGCGATGATCAAGGCGGCAGCCAGGATCGCCGTGGTGCCGACGACCAGAATCAGGGACACAGTCAGTGCATTCTCGCTGCGGTAGATCGACCGGATCCGCAGCCAGGACAGGGCGTCCAGGACCTTCGCATCCGCATTCTCCAGCCGCTTGGCCGCCACGATGAACTTGTCGGCCGCAGCCGGATCCTTCAGTTTCACACCAAACCCGACGTAACTCTTCTTGACGCCCTCGGTCAGGCTAGCGAAGGTCTCAGGCAGGACGTACAGGTGCACTCCCTGGCACGAGGGATAGACGCAGATGCGTGGCTCCGCCATCAGCCCGACCACGGTGACGGTGCGGGGACCGGACAGGGTCGCTACGGAGACCTGATCGCCGACCTTAATCCCGTGGAACTGTGCGTAGGAAGCGTCGAGCACGCCGTCGCCGGCGTCGCCCGCCTCCAGCACCCGCCCTTGCACCACCAGGTAGCGATCAAACTCCTGTGGGCCGGGCGCCATAGCGGCCACGTCGATGCGGGGCGACTTCTCGGGCGTCAGGACCAACTTCGTGGTCCACCGGGGTCGGACCGGGGTCGCTGCGAGTACCTCGGGCATCGCCGCGATGCGGGCGGCCAGCTCGTCGCCCTTCTCCCCGCCGGTCAGGTAGAACCAGGCGTGGGCGCCGTCCGCCCGGGCATGCTGCTTGTCATACGGGCCCGACGTGGCGCTCAGGACCGCCAGCCCCAGGTAGAGCAGGGCGGCGGCAGCGGCGACCGTCAGCACGATCAGGGAGGACTGCCACGGCCGGCCGGCCAGGTCGGCGGCCATCTTGCGGAGGACAGCTCTCATCGCAGTTCCCCCCCGAGCCCCAGCAGCCGCTCGGCCATGCGCCCGGCGCCCTGCCGGTCCGGCCGCACCTCGCCGGCTACCTTGCCGTCCTGCATGGTCAAAATGCGCTGGGCGAAGCCTGAAACCTTGGGATCGTGGGTGACCATCACGATGGTCTGCCCCTGCTTATGTACCTCCCGGAAGAGCTGGAGCACGGCGTGGCCGGACTCCTGATCCAGGGCGCCCGTCGGCTCGTCGGCCAGCAGCACCGTCGGCCGGTTGATCAGCGCCCGGGCGATCGCCACCCGCTGGCGCTGCCCGCCGCTCAGCTGCCCGGGCATCTTCCGGGCGAACTCGGCGATGCCCAACTGGGCCATCAGCTCGGCGGAGCGGCTGCGAATCTGCTGGGCAGGCGCACCTGCCAGCAGTGCCGGGAGCTCGATGTTGCTGACCACGTCGAGGTTGCCCACCAGGTTGAAGAACTGAAAGACAATGCCCACATGCCGGCGGCGGAAGAGCGCCAGCCCCGTCTCGGAGAGCCTGTCCACCCGCTCCCCGGCAACGGTGATCTCCCCGCTGTCGGCGCGGTCGATCCCGCCGAGCATGTTCAGGAGCGTGGATTTGCCCGAGCCCGACGGACCCATCAGCGCCAGGAACTCCCCGGACTCAACCCTCAGGGAGACCCCCCGCACCGCCGGATGAACCGCACCTTCACTTCGGTACTCTCGTACAACATTGACTGCAGAGATGAGCACAGCGCAATCCTCCTCTAGTGAATACGGCTCTCCCACAGGTCCAGCCAGCGCAGGTCCGCCTCCAGGCGCAGGATGGCCCCCTCAATCAGCAGCGTCACCTCGGAATCCGGGTCGTACTGAGACAGCAGCATCGTCAACTCCTGAATCGCTCCCAGGTTGGCCGCCCGCTGCGTGCGGATGATCGCCATCGCTTCGGCGCGCCCTCGTCGCCTGGCGAGGCTCAGCTTCAAGAACAGCTCATCTCGCAGGTCCGCCTTCTCCACGGGCGCCGCGAACCAGCGTCCGAGCTCCTCCTCCCCGGCGGGCGTCAGGGAGAAGACCTTCGTCTCCGACCTCTCCTCCCGGGCCACCATCTGGGCGGAGATCAGCCCTTCCTTCTCCAGCTTGCTGATCGCCGTGTAAACCTGCCCGACGTTGACCGGCGACGTCCGTCCCAGCACCTGATCCAGCGCCAGTTTCAGGTCGTAGCCATGCATTGGCCGCTGAGCGAGAAGCCCCAGCAAGGCTTCTTTGATCACGCGATTCCCCGCTTTCCGGTAGTTACGCTGTAAGTACTTACACTGTAACTAGTTATACTGTAACTACGAAGATTCGTCAATACCGTCCCAACTTTGCTCTTGTTTTCCGATCTGAGTTCGATTATGATCGAACTCACAACTGCAGAGTTCGATGGAGGTCGAACATCGTGGCATATCGCGTGGAGGTGGCTTTCTCGGCCGCTCACGAGCTGGTCGTGAGCTTCAATTCTTTCCTCATCAGACCCCGGCCCATGTCGATGGAGCTGGACGCCCGTTGGGTGGAGTCTGTAGGACTGCAGCTCCCGACACTGCCCAAGGCCTTTGACCCGTCTATGCTGCTGCCCCTGATCCACCGCTGCCCGGACCCGGTTCGGTTCCTGCCCTGGCTCGCCGACCTCAGCCCCGATCAGTTTCAGCAGGAGCTCCAGGTCATCTCGCAGGACGGCTCCGACTTCCGTCCGGCCCTCGACCCGCTGGTGCAGGCGCTTACCGCCTGGAACGAGCATTACTTCCGCAAGACAGACCCCGCATTGCTGGAGGCCCTCGCCGCGGACGCCGAGGCCATGCGCTCCCTCGTCCCCACGACGGCGCCGGTCGACCTGATCGAGCTGGCCACCGGCGGCGTCGAGGTGGCGCCGGCTCCCGGGCTGGACCGGGTCGTGCTGGTTCCCCAGTACCACTTCCGCCCGATCAACCTCATCCTGCACTTGCCCGGCTGGTCCTTCTACGCCTATCCGGCCGAGGTCGCCCGGCCCGAACCCGGGGCGCCGCCCCTGGGCCTCGGCCGGCTGACCGCTGCCTTGGCGGACACCAGCCGCCTGCGAATCCTCCGCCTGCTCGCCTCCCGCTCCCTCAACTTCACCGAGGTTCAGAGGGAAATGGGCCTGGCCAAGAGCACGGTCCACCACCACCTGGTCACCCTGCGGGTGGCGGGGCTGATCAAGGTGCAGGAGCTCGGCGAGGATGGGACCCGCTACACGCTCCGGCCAGCAGCGATCGATCTACTCAGCGCCCGCCTGGGCGCCTACCTCCGGGAGGGCTAGCATGAGCTACCAAGCGCCCAAGAACGGCTTCCGCACCTTCCTGATCCTCTGGTCCACCCAGTCCGTCTCGGTCTTCGGCAGCGCCTTGACCTTCTTCGCCGTCGGCATCTACCTGACCCAGGTGCTCTACGCCGCCCCCGAGCAAAAGGCGGAGCTGGCCTTCGCCCTCTCGGCGATCGCCCTGTGCCGGGGCCTGCCGATGGTCTTCAGCGGCCCGCTCGCCGGCGCCTGGGCCGACCGGCACGACCGCAAGCGCACCATGATCATGGCGGATCTCGTCAACGGCGGTCTGACGGTGCTGCTGGCGCTGCTCATGTCCACCGGTTCGGTGCAGCTCTGGATGCTCCTCGGGCTAACCGTCCTGATGGCATTTTGCGACGCCTTCCACAACGCCTCCTTCGACACGTCCTATTCCATGCTGGTCCCCGACAGCCAACTGCCCCGGGCGAACGGCATGATGCAGTCGATCTGGTCGCTCTCCGGCATCCTCTCCCCCGCCCTCGCGGCCTCGATCATCGCCCTGCCGGCCCTGGCCCGGCAAGGCAGCCTGGGCGCCACGCTCGGTGACCTCCTCGGCGGACTAAGCAACGGGGCGGCCCTGGCCATCTCCCTCGATGCGGTCACCTTCTTCGTGGCCGCCCTGGTCCCGGTCTTCCTCTACATTCCCTCGCCCCAGCGCAAGGACCTCAGCGCCTCCGGGGGAAAGCCCAAGAAGTCGATCTGGGCCGATATCCGGGAGGGCGCCCTGTACATCTTCCGGCGGCCGCCCATGCTGTGGCTGCTGGGCACCTTCGCCATGGCCAACCTGCTGGCCAGCCCGATCGGCGTCTTCCAGCCGCTGCTGGTCAAGTTCAACCTGGCCGCCGACTGGGGCGCCCGGGGCCTCACCTTCGAGGCTGCGCTGGCAATGTTGGGCTCGGCCACCGGCTTCGGCGGGCTCATCGCCGGCGCCGCGGTCAGCGCCTGGGGCGGCTTGAAGCGCCGCCGGGTCTACGGGGTGTTGGTGCCTATGTTCCTGGCCGCCGTGGTCCAGGTCGTCTACGGCCTCTCCACGCAGCTCTATCTCAGCGTGGCCATGGTCTTCCTCATCCAGGGCATGCTCCCCATCATGAACTCCCACTCCCAGGCGATCTGGCAGACCCAGACCCCCCGGGAGCTCCAGGGCCGGGTCTTCTCCGTGCGGCGGCTGATCGCCCAGTTCACGGCCCCCCTGGGCACCGCCCTCGCCGGCTTCACCGGCGGCGCCTTCAACCCCGGCGTGGTGGTCGCTGTGATGGGCGCCATGTTCGGCCTCTTCTGCCTCGCCCAGCTCTTCAACCCGCACATGCTGCGGGCGGAGGATAAGGAGTACCTCGACCAGATGGCGGCGAGGAAGGCCGAGGAGGCGCTCGCCCGATGAGGCCGCTCTACAGCACGCTTGCCGCCGAGGATATAGGCAGGCTCGTGGGGCAGGAGTACGGCCTTCCCGAGCCCCTTACGTGCACCCTGATGCGCCGGAGCTTCAACGACCACTACCTGGTTACCGCCGGGGAGCAGCGCTACATCTTCCGGCTCTACCACTCGCTGCCCCTGAAGTACTGGATGCGGGGCGAAGGCGACTTCCGCTTCGAGCTCGACCTGCTGGAACACCTCCACCGGGACGGCGTCCCGGTCTCCCGGGCGCTTCCCCGCCTGAGCGGGGACCGGCTCGGCGCCCTGGAGGCGCCCGAGGGCGCCCGCCACTATGCGCTCTTCACCTACGCCGAGGGCGAGCCGGCCCGGGAGGCGACCGAGCAGCAGCGGTTCAAGCTGGGGGAGACCCTGGCCCGCTTGCACGTCAGCAGCGACCGCTTCAAGACTCCGCACACCCGGTACAGCCTCGACCTCGGCGCCCTGATCGACCGCCAGCTGCCCAGGCTGAAGCCCTGGCTGACGCCGGAGGAGTTCACCTTCGTGGACAGGGTCGCCGCCGGGGCCCGCAGGGAGCTGGAAGCGCTGGACCAGTCCCCCGGCGTCTGGGGGATCATCCATGGCGACCCGCACAGCGGGAACTGCCACTTCACTCCGGACGGCAACCTCACCCTCTTCGACTTTGACATCGTCGGCTATGGCTGGCGGGCCTATGACCTGATCATCGCCCTCCCGGATGAGGAGGAGCAGCGCGGCGCCATGCTGGCGGGCTACGAGAGCGTACGTCCGCTCAGCGAGGCCGAGCGAAACGCCTTCCCCGCCCTGCTCAAGGCCCGGATGATCTGGGACACAGGCGACATCCTCCACATGACCCCGATCTGGGGCGAGGCGTTCGTCCCGAGCCGGGTGCGGTCGTTCCTGTCCACGCTGCGAGAGCTGGAGAGCAAATAAACAACGGCCCTGCGCTCAACACAAAGCGCAGGGCCTCTTTATGTGTGCTGTCCCCCCGCGTCGGAAATAAGCTGAGCAGCGAACGAAATCGACAGGTCAAGCAGTCTAAATCGTCAGAAGAGAGCGTGGAGGGATGACCGGATGAGAGCAGCCGTTTGCCATGCGTATGGTCCTCCGGAGGTGCTGAAGATTGAGAATGTCGAGCAGCCGTCCGCCCTGGAAGACCATCAGGTATTGGTGCGGGTCCGTTACGCTTCGGTCAACCCCGCTGACTATCACATGCGAAGAGGATCGTACTTGATCGGCAGGTTCATCTCGGGCCTTACGAAACCGAAGCAGGAGATCCTGGGGACGGATCTCGCAGGTACGGTGGAGGCCGTCGGAGTGAACGTCACCCGGTTCAAGGTTGGCGATCGGGTCTTCGGAGGCGGCCGCGGCACCCACGCGGAATACGCGGTATCCGGCCAGAAGTCCCTTAGCTTGCTGCCGGAGAACATGACCTTTGAGCAGGCAGCGGCCGTACCCGTAGCGGCACTGACGGCGCTGCAAGCCCTACGGGACGTCGCTCAGATACAGCCGGGCCAGAAAGTGCTGGTCTACGGTGCATCCGGGGGCATCGGGCATCTGGCGGTTCAGTTGGCCAGGGCCCTGGGGGCCGGCACGGTAGACGCCGTTTGCAGCACCGCGAACCTCCCCTGGGTGGGGGAGCTCGGGGCGGATGATGTGATTGATTACACCAAGGAGAACTTCGCGGCAAACGGCCGGAAGTACGACATCATCTTGGATGCGGTGGGCAAGCGAACCTACTTCAGCTGCCGACCGGCGCTCACCGAGACGGGCGTGTACATATCCGAGCACTTCCTCTACCCCAAGTATCACCCGCTGCAGATCGCGCTGAGCCCGTTGCTGCCCGGGCGTAAGAAGGCCAAAATCCATATTGCCAAGTTCAAGGCCGGCGACATGGACTTCCTGGGCGGGCTCATGGCGGAAGGAAAGCTGCGGCCCGTGATCGAGAAGACGTACCCGCTGGAGCAGATCGCGGCGGCTCACCGGCACCTGGAAGGTTGGCGCACCAAGGGAAAGGTCGTCATTGAGGTCAGCAAAGGGTGAAAAAAGAGACCCTGCGCTTAAGTGAACTGAAACCCTCTCAATGGACACCTGAAAAGGGTCCGTTGAGAGGGTTCTTCTCGTTTACGGGGTATTTAGATGGCTTATAAGCGAAGGTGGGT
>JBOZRQ010000044.1:0-4733 GCA_050789255.1 Symbiobacteriaceae bacterium | reverse complement strand
TCCGGTTGTACCACCAGATCGCCACACTGTCCCGCTCGATCAGCTCCATCAGCCCCTGGTAGATCGCCTCTTCCCGCGTGGCTCCGGCCGCGTTGCCGTTGGAGTCGGCTCCGAGGAGGTGTACACCTGTCTCACCGGGGACGCCATAATAGAGGAAACGGGTGGGGAGGTATCGCCAGGACTGCTTGGTCAGAGACCAGATGGGTGACCAGTCTACCTCCTGTTCGCCGTCAAAGGGATCTGGAACCAGGTGAAAATGGTGCCGTTTGGCATTCCACTGCACTCGGTTCCGATACTGCTCCTCGCTGAAATTCATCGCCGCGTTAGGGTGAATGGCTCGGTCGCCAAGTTCCTTGAGTGTTGACCGAAGGCGCGGCTCATTGCCCTCGAACAGGCCGGACTGCCGTTCCAGGGCTTCACACAATCCGCTTACGCGAGCCTGCACATCGGTCGCACCTTTCCCGCCGCTGAGGCTCCGCAGGTGCTGCCTTAGTCGGTATACGCTGGATGATTGCACCGCCACGTTATGACCAGCCGCATAGTTGTGCATGACCCCATCGCCTGCGGGGGTAGTGCGAGAGAGGGATCTGACGATTCCTGTGACCGGACTGACGTGATGGCCGTGCTGGGCAAGGGTTTGCTCTGGAGAGGTTGAGCGATCTCCTGCCTGCTTCACACATGACTGGATTTCCACGGGCTGCGGCTCCGATGGCGCTGGATTGCCGCAGACCGGGCACTGAGGGCGGCGAACAAGTCGATGCGACTCCAGTTGCCAGGACTGGAGGTGAAGGGTGCTCACGGTGCCTTTAAGGGCAGAAGTGCCGGTTGCCAGCCACCGGGCAATCTCCGTGGAGGCGAGGTTGACTGCTACGGTGCTTGCCGTAGGCAGGCTGCCTGTGGCGAGGACCACCGGCTCCTCCAGCCCCTTCCGCCTCACAACAAACCGCTCCACCTCTCGGTTGGCCGACAGCCTGTGAGCGAGACATGCCCAACACCCAGTTTCCCCTGGGACAAAGAGTGGCCCTACCCACAGCACGGTGCCCACCGGCTTTACTAGTAGCCAAGGACGACCTGACTGAACCGCTGCCTGATTGAACAAACCCAAGGCCGTTCGCAAATAGTCATCGGTGAGAACTACATCGACGCCCGCCTCTTGGCCCGAACCAAGGCCTAATTGAGCAAGGGCGTGCACCAGAGGTCCGGCTGGCACATCCCCGACAGCATGGACGCCCACGGTCGCGCCCTCGACCTTTCGCTCGACCTCGGCTGGATTGGCGCCAAGGCCACTCCAGAATGCCGCAGTGGTGGCGGGGAGGCCATACTCTGCCTCCAGGATGTATCCCTTCTGCTCCATTCGCATCAGGGCATAGTAAATCTCAGCAATGGACGCCGTACCGTCGAGTGCGGTGACCAGGTCGTCTGTCGTGCGGTGACCGTCAATCAGTGGCACGAGCAAAACGTAAAGGGCGCCCCCTAGCAAAAAGGAGTCGGTCTCCGACAGCAGGATGACAGATCTTGCATCCACAATCTCGGCTTGGAAATACGGATTTAAAATGGGTCGTTTGATCATGGCGCCGCTCCTTCAAGAAACTTTCGAGACGAACTCAGGCGCCCCGGCTTTGGCAGGGCGCCTGAGTGAGCCGCGTATGTACGATACAGGAGACGACTTATGGCCATTCAGGATCGGTGCCGATGGAGTAGGAGCCCATTATGACCACGCCACCGCGCTGCGCCTCGGCTCCAGTGGTAGCCAGCGGTTCATCCGCCAGTACGGGGCACGCGGGAATCACGAAGTCAACGGTGTTGGCATCAATCCCGTGCTCCCGAAGAACCGCGGCGCGGTCGGCCTCCAAGCGCTGGGCGAAACCGGGCTCACTCCATGCTTTTACAGTAAGCTCTGCTATGATGCGATCTAGCGACTGCAAGTGGAACACCTCCAACAAGCGAGTTATCGGAATCATAACACGCCTTATATACAGATGTCCCTAAACATTGTGAAACAGATTTCGACAGGAATTTCGGCTTTGCCCGGACCGATGATTCAGCAGGCGCCCAGAACGGAGGCGGTGCGCTGCTTGATCGGGGGGTTACCCCAAACCGGTAAGTGCGTACCAATGGCGGCCTGCTGCGATGCCCAGAACCTCCCAACGGTCGCGCCCTCGACCTTTCGCTCGACCCCGGCTGAAATGGCGCCAAGGCCACTCCAGCATGCCGCTGTAGTGGTGGAGAAGTAGCGTCGACTGCGGTGATCAGGTCGTCTGTCGTGCGGCGGCCGTCAATCAGTGGCACGACCAAAAGGTAAAGGGCGCCCCGGTTTTGGCAGGGCGCCTTGGTGAGCCGCATGTGCACGGTCCGGCAACTACGTTAAGGCCAATCAGGATCGGCGCCGATGGAGAAGGAGCCCATGATAATCACGCCGCCACGCTGCGCCTCGGCTCCAGTGGTAGCCAGCAGTTCATCCGCCAGTACGGGGCACGCGGGAATCACGAAGTCAACCCTGTCGGGATCGATCCCGTGCTCCCGAAGAACTGCGGCACGGTCGGCCTCCAAGCGCTGAGCGAAACCAGGCTCGCTCCATGCCTTCACAGTAAGCTCTGCCATGATGCGATCTAGCGACTGCAAGTGGTACACCTCCAACAAGTGAGTTACCGACATCATAACATACAGTATATATAGATGTTCCTAAACATTGTGGAACAAATCTATTCAGGCGGTCGGCTCCCGACCAGGAATTCTCCGACAGAACTCTCCTCGTAGTAGTTCGACCCGATCGCCTGGGCGAACCGGTCCGAGTTCCCCACCCCCAGGGCACAGGGCGCCAGGTTCATCGCCTCCGCCACCAGGTACATCGTCTGGTAGAGCACGCCCACGTCTTTGAGGATCACGGCGTAAGCCATGGACCGGTACTTCCAGGAGACGCGCCCGAACCTGGCCGCATAGGTGATCAGCACCTGGGGCTCGCCCTGCCGGGCGGTGGCGTTGTGGGCATCCGAGAGCAGCGTCTCCATATCTGGGCTGGGCCCGGCCACCCTGGTCAGCCTGTGCCCCTTGGGGTCGTAGTGGTAGATGCCACGCTCCAACCCCTCGCAGCGGCTCACCGTCAGGTACAGCTCGAGCTCATAGCACCCGCCGCCGCCGGGGAAGGGGCGCCCAGCCGTCTCGTAGGGCGCCGTCTCCGTGGCGGGGCGGTAGCTCCGGACCCGGGCGGTCCGGTACAGGAACTCGCCCAGCTCCCGCACCGAGATGGGCTCATCGCCCAGCCTACGGACCGAGCGCCGGCTCTCCAGCACATCGGTGAGCGTCCGGTCCGTGGCCTTCAGGGCGCCCAAGTCGGCCCTCGGCAGCTCCACCACCTCTCCGGTCACCCCGGGCTTCAACGCCGGGAGCGGATCGATGCTGCCCTTGAATGGGAAGGTGGCCCCAGCCGGGTCGCTATGGCGGCCCAGCCGGCTGCGGGCATGGAAGAGCAGATCATGGAACTCCCACATGGCGAGCGCCGGCTCCTCTTCCCCCTCACAGAGGGCGCCCGTAGCGGCGAGCAGCCCCAGCAGGGCCGAGTCTGCCGTCGGCGGCGTGGGCTGAGCCAGCTGAGCCACCAGGGCGACAGCCTCGGGCGAGTGCAGCACCACCCGGGCCGGCGCCAGCGGCGACTCCAGGATCATCAGGGCGCCCTCGCTGCGCATCAAGGCGAACCGGGAAAGCCTGGGTTGGCGCCCTGCCTTGAAGGGCTCCGGGGGTACAGCGTCGGTCGTCATCGGAACCCACGTGGCGACCCCGGGCAGCGAATAGGTCAGCCAACCACGCTGCCGGAAGTGCTGGAGAAAGAACATCACCAGGGCCAGACCGCCGGCGCCCCCCGCTTCCAGGGCCTCATCGTGGATCTCCTGCTCCGTCGCATCGCCCGCCGCCAAGTGACGCATCAGCCTTTCGGGGGCTTCGGGGATCTGGGGCGCCCAACCCCTGAACTTGAGTACATAAGGTGTTGCCATCGTCGTTCCCCCGTCAGACGAAGAGTGGAATCGGGTTGAGGTCGGCCTCGGGCGTCGGGCTCCTGAGCCAGCCCAGCTTGACCGGCACGTCGTAGAGCCGGCCAGGCCCGAACCGGGCCCAGAAGTGGCGCAGCCCGGGCACCACCACTTTCACCACGGGCAGACCGATGTCAGGCCGGGTCTGGTCGAGCACCAGCAACTCCATGCCCTTTGCTTCGAGGATGCGCTGCACGTAGCGGATGTCGTCCGCTACGTCCTCATGGTACACCAGCGGGAAGTCGCCCGCCCTGCGGGCCGGCCCATCCAGCGGCACCAGGTAGGGCTGGTTCTCCAGGGTAGCCGTCCGCCACCAGTGCACCAGGTCCGAATCCGAATCCTCGGCCTTGCCGTCGACCAGGGCGGACACGGTCGGCAGGAACTGGTTCAGCTCGGTCAGCGCCCGAATGACCGCCACCTTGGCATCGAGGTGGGCGCCGAAACCGACCATGATGCCCTCGGGCTGAACGCCAACCTGGCGGCTCACCGCAGCGAAGGCCGGCACCCCCAGGTCCGCCGTCAGGTCCAGCACCCAGACCTCCCGCCCCAACTCTCGGTAGCGCTGGGTCAGCCGGCCAATGTAGGGGTCGCCAAAGCTGGCGAGGTCGACGGCGGGACGCCGAATCCGGTTGTACCACCAGATCGCCACACTGTCCCGCTCGATCAGCTCCATCAGCCCCTGGTAGATCGCCTCTTCCCGCGTGGCTC
>JBOZRQ010000043.1:0-18881 GCA_050789255.1 Symbiobacteriaceae bacterium | reverse complement strand
CCGCCGCTGACCCCGAAGGGTCCGCACGACTTGCATGTCTTAGGCACGCCGCCAGCGTTCGTCCTGAGCCAGGATCAAACTCTCCGTAGAAAAGTTCGTTCGGCTCTTTGAGTTCGTACGACTCGCTTAGCTCTTCTTGCTCTTGCACTGTCTAGTTTTCAAGGTCCCAGTGCCACCTCTCGGCGACAGCTTGTTTAGGTTATCACGAGCGCACTGTCCGTGTCAAGCAACCACATGTTGGTGACTGCCATTTCGCTCGTGCCAGTCGTCGACCGGAGTTCAGATGTTATCATGACACCGACACCTGCGTCAACCGACCAGTTTTCGCCACCGCACCACCGTTTATGCAGCGGTGCGGCGACGAGAGACTCATCTTATCATCGAGCAACCGTGCGGTCAAAGCGCAGTTTCTGCCTCATTTGTCACTCGATCCTGAAGACCTTCAAACCGTTCTGCATCGTTGCTGCCGCTACTTCTTCAACAGAGATGCCGCGCAGCTGCGCTACGAATTCAGCCACATAGCGCACGTACCCAGGTTCATTGCGCTTGCCTCGAAAGGGAACCGGCGCAAGATAAGGGTCATCAGTCTCAAGCACCAGTCGCTCTAGCGGGGCTCTCCGGGCAACATCCTGCCCGACCGGGTTGTTCTTATATGTGACAGTGCCTCCCACACCAAGGTAGAAGCCTAAGGCAAGGCACCGTTCGGCGATTGACCAGTCACCGGCAAAGCAATGCATGATCCCGCCGACGTCTTCGGCGTGCTCCTCTTCGAGGGTGCGGACGACGTCCTCGTGGGCATCTCTGTCATGAATCACAATCGGAAGTCCGACCGACTTCGCCAGTCGGATCTGCTGGCGGAACACATCCCGCTGGACATCGAACGGCGCTTTGTCCTTCCAATAGTAGTCCAGGCCGATTTCGCCGATGGCCTTCACCTTCGCATGCTGGACGGCATGACGTAAGGTCTGTTCCGCCTGATCGCTCCATTCGAGTGCATCTGTAGGATGAATCCCGACCGCAGCGTACACCCAGTCATACGATTCTGCGAAACGGACCGAGGTTGGAATAGCGCCAAGGTGAAACCCGATCACCATCAGTCTGGTCACGCCGTAGTCCTGCGCCCGAGCCATGACTTGGTCGCGGTCGTCCTGGAACTGCCGGCTGGTATCGACATGAGAATGCGTGTTGAACAGCACGGAGGCTCCCCCTCAGTAAAAAGCCCCGGGCGCCGAACTCAGCGCCCGGGGCTCCCTTTGTGTTACTTCACCCGGCTGCCGGAGGGGAAGTCGGGCTGGTCCAGGGTCACCAGGCTCAACCGCCCATCAGCAGTGGAGGCCGCCAGCAGCATGCCGTGAGACTCAACGCCCCGCAGCGCCTTGGGCTTCAGGTTGGCTACCAGGATGATCCGCTTGCCGATCAGCTGCTCGGGCTGATAGTGCTGCGCGATACCCGACACGATCTGGCGGCGCTCCTCGCCGACCTCCAACTGCAGCTTCAGCAGCTTGTCGGCCTTCGGCACTCGCTCGCATTCGACGACCGTGGCTACCTTCAGCTCAACCTTGGCGAAGTCCTCGTACTCAATCTCAGCGACACCGGGCACCGGCTCCTTGACCTTCGGAGCCTCAGGTGCCGGAGCGGGCGCCGGTGCCGGAGCAGGAGTAGCCGCAACCTTGGCGGCCCCTTCCTTCTCGAACTCAATGCGGGGGAATAGCGGGGCGCCACGGCGGATCTCTGTGCCAGAAGGCAGTTCGCCCCAGGTGGTTGCCTTCTCCCAGGCATCGGTCCGCACAGCGCTCGGCTCCAGGCCAAGCTGCTCCCAGATCTTCTCCGGGGTGTGAATTAGGAACGGGGTGAGCATCACGCCAACCAGCCGGAGGGTCTCAGCGAGGTTGTAGAGCACGTTGGCCAACTGATTGGCCTTGACCGGATCCTTCGCCAGGCCCCAGGGCGCCTGCTCGTCGATATACTTGTTGGCCCGACCGACCAGCTTCCACAGGGCCACCAATGCGGTGCTCAGCTCCAGTTTATCCAGGGCGGTCTCGTACTCACGGACCACTTCGGCCGCGAGGTTCGCCAGGATCCGGTCGTCCTCGGCCGGTACGGGCGTGGGAATCTTGCTGCCGCTGAACTTGTTGATCATCTGGGTCGTGCGGGAGAGCAAGTTGCCGAGGTCGTTGGCCAGGTCGACGTTCGTGCGGAGCACGAAGGCATCCTCGGTGTAGGTGCCGTCAGAACCGAAGGGAACCTCACGCAGCAAGTAGTACCGCACGGCGTCGAGGCCGTACTTCTCAATCAGCACGTAAGGATCCACCACATTGCCCTTCGACTTGCTCATCTTCTCCGAGCCCGAGCCGAAGAGCAGCCAGCCGTGGCCAAAGACCTTGGTGGGCAGGGGCTCGCCCAGGGCCATCAGGATGCACGGCCAGATGATCGTGTGGAACCGCATGATCTCCTTGCCGACCAGGTGAACATCGGCCGGCCAGAACTTGCGGAACAGAGCGTCGTTCTCGGTGCCCCAGCCCAGGGCGGTGATATAGTTGGAGAGCGCATCGAGCCACACGTAGATGACCTGGCTCTCATCAACCGGCACCGGAATACCCCACTTGACCGTAGCACGGGAGACGCACAGATCCTCAAGGCCCTGCTTGATGAACGAAACCATCTCGTTCTTGCGAGAAACCGGCTGGATGAACTCCGGGTTCTCCTCAATGTGCTTGAGCAACCGGTCCGCGTACTCGGAGAGCCGGAAGAAGTAGCTCTCCTCCTTGGTCAGCTCAACAGGCCGACCACAATCCGGGCAGAGGTTGCCTTCCTTCAGCTTTCCCTCCAGCCAGAAGGTCTCGCACGGGGTGCAGTACCAGCCCTCGTAGGAGGACTTGTAGATGTCGCCCTTGGCGTAGAGCCGGCGGAAAATCTCCTGCACAGCCTTCTCGTGGCGGGGCTCCGACGTCCGGATGAAGTCGTCGTAGGAGATGTGCAGCGCCTGCCACAGATCCTTGATCCAGCTGACGATCTCGTCGACAAACTCGATCGGGGTCTTGCCGGCGGCAGCAGCGGCACGCTCGATCTTCTGACCATGCTCGTCGGTGCCGGTCAGGAACCAGGTTTCGTGGCCCCGGCGGCGATGGTAGCGAGCGAGCGCATCCGAAGCCACCGTGGTGTACGAGTGGCCGATGTGGAGCTTGTCACTAGGGTAATAGATCGGCGTAGAGATATAAAACTTGGTCACAGCGGGTCCCTCCTCAGGCACAATTGATAGGCGCAAAACAAAAAACCTCGTCCCACATGCAGGGACGAGGTTCTTACCCTCGTGTTACCACCCTAATTCGCATACACCTCGCAGTGTACACCTTGACAGGTACGGGCGTGCGCCCAAACCCCGGTCCTCTAACGGTGACCCACCGTCCCAGCCTACGCAGTTCCCGGGGGAACCTTCGACCGGCAGCTCCTGAGCCATGTTCGGGCCGTTTTGACCAACGCCGGCTTTCACCTGCCCCGGCTCTCTAAAGAAGGTCTCAGACCGTACTCATCTCAATCATCGCCTTTGATGGCCCTAGTATATGCGAACCTGGATTTCGCAGTCAAGAGCTGGATTGTCAGAAACCTTCATCTACGATTTCCTTCCGGGCTAAATCCTATGCGTTCCGGGCCAACCGGTATTGCGCCATGCCGAGGAACGTCTGCTTGGTGACGTGACCAGACTCCACCAGGGCCTCCAGCCTCGAGCGCAGCCCATCCACCGTGATGGAGTACCCCTGCTTAGCCAGTTCCTTCGTGACGTCGATCAACTGGGCGTCGTTCACTACCCCGAACTTCGTCAGCGCCGGAGTGACCACGGACAGGAACTCGTCGGCCGCCGACTCGGCCTGCTGCCCGAGTTCATCAAAGGGATTCTCCGTGTGTGGACTTGAGGTCTTGGCCATACGGATGCGAACGGGCACGGTCCGTCCGAAGATGGCGCTGGAGACAAAGGTGTCACCCGAGCGCAGGAAGGGCAGCCGACGGGCCTCCTCCTGACTCAAGTCCGTCTCCTCCTTGATCGTAGCGATATCCGATGCACGCACCGTCCGGAACACACACTTGGTGTTCAACTGAGCCGTCACCGTCTCATCCAGCAGGGTGGGACGCTGGGTGGCGAGCATCAGGAACACGCCGTACTTACGTCCTTCCTGTGCAATCTCCTTGATGATCGACTTGGCCGGTGCGTCGAATGCCTTGGGAGCGAAGTTGTGGGCTTCATCGGTCACGACCACGAACGGCGGGAAGTACGTGCCCGTCTCCCGACGGAACTGGGCGTCCTTGTAATCTCGGCGCAGCCGGTATAGCGAGCCGACTACGTACGAGGCGAACACGTTCAGCACCCAGATCGGGCCCTGAACGACCGACAGCTGGCCGTTCCTGAGCGCTGCTTCAATCGGCTTGATATCCGATGTGAACAGCCCGGCTCGGTACAGCCGGTTCAATCGCCACTGGATGCCCTTCACGCTGGAGAGCGGGATCCCGCGGGCCTCGTTCAGCACGCGGGCTTGATCGTTCCCAACCTCGCGCTCGGAACCACTGGCGCCGGGGTCCCGCTGACGCCGCTCGACCCCCTTGTCGCCCGCTTCCAGCGCCGCCACAAGGCTGTCGACCCGTGACGAGAAACTCATGTACGAGTCGTTTGGCTTATGCAGGGCCTCGACGGCGTTCGTCATACCTTCGGAGAGTGACGAGGAGGCATTCAGCAAGGTGATTAGATCCCGCGTATTTAGATGAGCAAAGTTTACGCCGACGTCCTGGCCCACCTGGAAAACCTTGAAGCGCTCCTCGAACTTCACGTCCCGGTAGCCGGGAGGAGAGCCGGCTGGAGTCTCGTTGAAGGTAAGCTCAAAGTGCGGGTCCAGCACGAGGGTGGGGATCCGCAGCTTCATGAGCTCCTCAAGGAAGACGCGTAAGCCGAACGACTTGCCGGAGCCCGAACCACCAAAAATCCCAATATGGGGATACTGCTGCATAGCTCGTGGGTCAAAAATGAACGGTACTCCGTTCTGTTCCATCACCCGCCCATCGGAAAGGATTCGCACCCGATTGGTCAGTGAGGCCGGCATTCCATCCATCAGGTTATCGGTCGCCTGGATGACCCCTAAAACCAAACCATTCTCAGGCGAACCTTTTACTAGGAAGTTTGCCACCTCTGCGAACTCGGGCTCGCGAACCGAAGTGCCAGGTCGAATGGGGGTGGGCACGCGCTCCAACAGGCGAACCTTTGCGATGTGAATGTCATGCTTGGAAACGTCGTAGCTTGTCGAGGCGACCAGCGCCTGAAAGACTTCCGGCCCGACAATGCCCTTCTCCAGGTTGAAATCCCGGAACCGGTTGAAGGACTGGGTTTCAATCACTTCGCCCTTGGGGTAATGCAGCTCCGGGTCTTCGACAATCAGATACTCGTTGATGCGAAACGGCCGTTCCTGATCGATGACCGTGATCTCCTGTTCGTTCGTCAACCCGACAACCTGCACGGGTTAGCCTCCTTGCACATGGCTTAGAAAAACCGGGCGTCCCGTTTGGACACGAAGAAGCGTCGCAGCTGCGGGTCCAGCAGTTCCAGATAAGCCTCCAACTCTACCTTGGTCAGCCTTACTTCGCGGTCCACCAGGTCAAGCCAAATTGGAATGCCACGGCCGTCTGCCGGGGAGAGCGTAAAGAGGTAGTCAATCAGCGACGGCATGTCGGCCACCTGCTCCTCCAGCATCTCCACGCCTACTACGCCGGGGTCATAAGCCGATCGCATAAACCAGGTGCGGATCGGAGCGGCTTCCCCCTCCTCACCGTCCTTGCGCGGGGTCCCCTTCGCCGGGCGGGAGACCTGCAGCACCTCGCCGTAGTCCAGGGTCCCCCAGAGAAGGTCTCGGTCGTAAGCGTTATGCCATCCGGGGGGCGCCGCGTCACCCAGTACAGTAGAGATCACGCGTGATTCGATGTTCTCGATACATCCGACAAGCTGAATATTTTGGCTTATAACGCTTCGACGTAAAACAGAGAAGGAGTCTCTGGTACGCATGTCGAATCTTACCAAAGGGCCATCCATAAGGATCATTTTCGGTCGGATTCTGTCGATAGCCCCTAGCGCTGCCTGCACTTCCAGGTGAGCCAGCTTGCGCTGCCGCACTTCGTAATCCTCGCGAAGGGCGGTCTCATCGTCTTCAACACCCTCCAGGTGCATGGGGCAGTGCATCCCCTTCAGCACCACGGCTTGTCCATCGGACGACTTGGCCATAGCTCGGAAGAGGTCCATATAGTGCGGGAACTCCCCGCCGAAGGTGTTTACCGAACCGTCCACTCCCACAAGGGGCATGCCGGCCAGAACGGTTCCAAGCTCCGGACCCGCAAGGCGGCGCAGCGGCTTGATCGGGCCGACAAAATCCCGCAGAACTTGCCGGCGTTGCTCCCTGGTTCCCAGCCGCACCTCGGAATAGCTGTCACGCAGTCTGGTGTTTAGCTGCTGTAATTCCGCAACCCATTCGTCCACCAGGGAAATCCTCCCTCAGAAATGGTTAGATTGCCCAAATTTATCCTTGACTTAGGACCATTATCCAGTTATTGTTATCTTAAGGGAACAACATAGGTGAACTATGTGGAACCCAAAAGATATCAGAAACAATGATAGGTATATCCGTTGACTGTTTTTGGCATAAATGTTAGTATGTTGGCATAGAGACCGATTTCACCCAGGAGATAAGGGGGAGAAAACTATATGATGAAGTCCACTGGTATCGTGCGTAAGGTCGACGAACTGGGCCGGGTCGTGATCCCCATCGAGCTGCGCCGGACCCTGAGCATTGAAGAGAAGGACTCCCTGGAGATCTACGTTGATGGCGACAAGATCATCCTTCGGAAGTATGAGCCCGCTTGCGTCTTCTGCGGCAACGCCGCCAACGTTGAGAACTTCAAGGGCAAGAACGTATGCCAGTCCTGCCTCACCTCTATGGCTGGCCGGGCCTCTCAGGTCGGCTAACCTACACAACCCGCACACAAAAAGCACTCCCCGCTGGGAGTGCTTCTTTCTTTCTATACACGGAAACCTCCTGCTGTCAGGGCGCCTTTGGCCAGCGATTCACTCCTCGGTCTCGGCCTTCGCCTCCAGTAAGGCCTGATACACATCTCGCTTAGAGAGGCCGAAGCGCTGGGCGACCTCCTTCATGGCTGCCTTACGGTCCATCCCCCCTTGCTCCAAGGCGGCGACCGCCTCGGTGAGCGACTCGGGGGTAAGGTCCGCTGGCGCCTCAACGGCTGCGGCCGGCGCCCCGCTGATTACCAGCACGAACTCACCCCTGGGCTGATGGGACTGGAAATGCGCCAGCAATTCAGCCGGTGTTCCCCGCAACGTCTCCTCATACAGCTTGGTCAACTCCCGGGCTGCAGCCATGGGGCGGTCCCCCAGGGCGTCCCGCAGCTCCTCTAGGGTGTCGAGCAGACGGTGCGGCGCCTCGTACAGAATCCACGTGCGAGGCTCTGTCTTCAGCCGTTCGAGCGCCTGCCGGCGCTCTTTGTTTTTCTGGGGCAGAAAGCCCTCGAACACAAAGCGCTCCGTCGACAGTCCGGAAACGACTAACGCTGTAGTAAAGGCGGTCGGGCCAGGAATAGCGACCACCGGGATGCCCGCCTCGACTGCCAGCCGCACCAAGTCCTCACCGGGATCCGAAATGCCCGGCATGCCCGCATCGGTCACCAGGGCTACGTCCTGCCCGGCCTGAAGGCGCTCAATCAGCGCTGGCCCAGCCGTGCGCAAGTTGTGCTCGTGGTAGCTCACCGTGGGGGTATGAATGTCAAAATGGGATAGCAGCTTCCGAGTCTGCCGGGTGTCCTCGGCCGCAATCACCGCGACTTCGCGCAGAATGCGGAGAGCCCGTTGCGTGATATCCTCAAGGTTGCCAATTGGCGTACCCACAATATATAGAGTGCCCATGCCGACCTCTCCCGCACTTCAGTCGTTATAGATCCGCTGCATCTCGTCGCTGAAGGTCTGCCCTTCGGCGTACATAACCAGGGGCGGTTCTATGGACAGGCCAGCACCGCCACCCTTAACGGCCTCCATCAACAGCAGGTTGGCGGGGCGCCCGGCCCGGGGGTGCACCAGCCGCAGCCGCTTCGGTTCCAGCCCTTGGGCTCGGGCGGCAACCATCAGGTCGGTCAGGCGTTCTGCCAGGAAGACCACCGCCACTCGCCCGCTAAACTTGACGGCTATGGCGGCCGCCAGCAAAGCATCGGACAAGGAGCCCTGGAGCTCATGTCGGGCCGTGGCACGCCCGATCTGTCGGCTCACCTGGCCGCGCTGGGACTCGCGGTATGGCGGGTTCAGAGTAACCAGGTCGAATTGGCCATGCCCGTACAGGTTGGCCACCTGCCTATAGTCTCCGCAGTCGATCTGAATCCGACTCTCCAGCCCGTTCAGCCGCACGCTGCGGGCGGCCATATCTGCCGTTTCCGGCTGAATCTCCAGCCCCGTGATATGTACTCCCTGGTGAAGGCCCGCCAGCAGCAGCGGGATCACACCGCAACCTGTGCCAACATCCAGGATCCGATTCCCGGGCTTTGCCTTTGCGAAGTGGGCCAGCAGAACGGCATC
Organism: Symbiobacteriaceae bacterium; assembly: GCA_050789255.1. Taxonomy (GTDB): domain Bacteria; phylum Bacillota; class Sulfobacillia; order Symbiobacteriales; family Symbiobacteriaceae; genus JBOZRQ01. The sequence goes on along the minus strand of JBOZRQ010000043.1, from coordinate 10,276 downwards.
CACGGCAAAAGGAAAGCGCTCCGGGTGCTGGATGATGCGCAGGCCGTTACGGCCCAGGTCATCCACACGTTCTCCGGAGCGCACGTCCATTCTGTTCTCCTCCGTTACGATGGCGGGGTGGATCCGCCAGGCTGTCCACCGCCCTGCGGCCTTTCGCCCCGGGGACGGTTGCCGCGGTGGCGGTTCCGATGCTGCCGCTCGCCCTGAGGCCTCTCCTGCCCCTGAGGCGCCGGATTGGGCTGCCCGCCCTTGCGGGGCTGCTGGCCGCCCTGGCCCTGGGCGGGCTGGGACTGCTGCTGCCGGGGCTGCCCCTGAGTCTGCGGTCGAGGTTGGTTGGGGTTCTGCGGCCTGGGCTGCTGAAGCTTCTGCGGCTGCTGGAGTTGCTGCTGGGGGCGCCGCTCCTGCTGCTGCCGCTCGCCCTGGGGCCGGCCGTCATGCTCACGGCGAGGAGCCGAGTTCTGCGGGGGCCGCTGGGCTGGGTTCTGCCCTTGAGGGCGCCCGCCCCCGTGTCCCGGCCGACCCAGGCGATCAGGGCCACCAGCGGGGCGTTCTCCCTGAGAGCGGCGAATGGGCTCCGCCGGCTCCTCCTGAAGCCTGGGCCTGTCCAGTTGGGTAACGGCCCGGGCAATGCGGGCGCTGCCCATACCGGAATCATCACTGCTACGCAACCCGATGCGGGGGCGAGGGTCTTCCTCAAGCTCCTCGAGATCTCGGACCGAGGCCTCGGCTGCTGCCGCAAGCGGATTCACATAGCCCGGTGCCAAGGTGGGGTCCTTCTTGGCGGCTTCATAGGTCTCCTGTTCGTAACGCAGGCAACACATTAACCGGCCGCACAGCCCGGAAATTTTCGAGGGGTTAAGAGATAGGTTCTGATCCTTCGCCATTCGGATCGACACCGGGGCGAAGTCGCCAAGGAAGCTCGTACAACAGAGAATTCGTCCGCAGGGGCCAATACCGCCCAGCAATTTGGCCTCGTCGCGCACACCGATCTGACGCATCTCGATACGGGTGCGGAATACGCCAGCCAGGTCACGCACGAGGTCGCGGAAGTCCACTCGCCCTTCCGCCGTAAAGTAGAAGATGTTTTTGGAGCCATCGAAGGTGTATTCTACGTCAACCAGGTTCATATCCAGCGCGTGGGCCTCAATCTTCTTGAGCGCAATGGCGAACGCTTCCCGCTCCTTGCGCTTGTTTTCAGCCGCCACGAGGGCATCCTTATCGGTGCCAATCCGCAGCACCTTTTTCAGGGGCTGGACGACCTGTTCCTCAGGAACGTCCTTGGGACCGACTGCGACATCACCATATTCAACGCCTCGAGCCGTTTCCACCACCACTTTGCTGCCAGCGGATACGGGGAACTCGGCCGGGTCGAAATAGTAGACCTTACCCGCTTTCTTGAAGCGGACGCCGACAACACGAACCATCCGGTCACCTCCTTGCCTTTGAGCGTGTCGCTCACGAGGCATTCCCTTCAACTATACCTTGTGATACGGCTATGTCAAACGCCATATGCCTCCTGTTATGCACCACGCAAACGCAGCAGCAAAACATCGAGGGCAAGGCGAGTGTTCGCGTTGCGTTGCAGACGACCGCGCGTCTCCGTGACCGTGTCCAACATGGTCAGTAGAGTCCCGGCGCCGTACATGCGGGACAGCGCACGGACATCGGTCGACCGGTCGGCGTTGATCACGAGCTTGTCCAGCCCTGTCTGCGCGAGCAGGAGAGCATCCCGCAGCCAAACCAGGAGCATGTCCAGCCAGTCGTCAAGTTGCTCCTTCTGCTTCTCCAGGGCCTCAGCCCGGGCGAGGAGCGCGAAGTCATCCATATCGCGGAGCTTATTTAGAAGATCGAACGAATCATTTCGCCGCTGGGTTACCTCGCGATTCTGCGACATGGCCACGGCGCGTCCAATGCTTCCTCCGGAGAGCGAGGCATACAGGCGAGCTTGGCCGGCCTCCAGCCCCCACCGGGCCTGAAGCACCCCACCCACCTCTTCGGGGCTCAGGGGCGTAAAGTTAACCACCTGACAGCGGGAGATGATGGTAGGTAGCACACCGGCCAAATTGTGGGTCAAGAGCACGAAGACTGCGTGGGCCGGAGGCTCCTCCAACAGCTTTAGCATGCGGTTGCCGGCTTCGGGGTTCATTCGGTCGGCCGCATCAATCACGGCCACACGGACCCTTGCTTCGTTTGGCCTCGCGTACATGTCGGCCTGGAGTTCGCGCATTTGATCGGTCTTGATGAAGCGCCCGTCGGGCTGAACCAGCGCCAGGTCCGGGTGTACCGGAGGGACGCTGGTCATCTTTCTGCACGACGGACAGGCTCCGCAGGCGCCAGCTGACGTAGGGGAATGACAGTTCAAAGCCATGGCCAGTTCCAGGGCAACCGTTCGCTTGCCGACCCCCTCGGGCCCGGCGAACAGGTAGGCATGTGCTACTTTTTCGGATGCGACCGCCTGGCGTAAGAGGCGCACCGCCAAGGGCTGCCCGACTACGGCGGTCCAGCTCAACGTAACGGCCTCCTAGAACTTCTCAAATTGCTCCACGCTCAGGACGAACACCGTAGCGCCGCCCACGAGGATTTCGACAGGGTATGGAATGTAGGAATCAGCCGGGCCACCCATGGGCGACAGCGGCGTAACCAGCTGTTCGCGGGCCCGACAGGTATTCTTGATCAGTCCGACCACCCGCTCGACCTGATGATCCTCAACACCGACCAAAAGCGTCGTGTTTCCTTCCCGCAGGAAGCCACCCGTGCTGGCCAGCTTGGTGGCGCGGAATCCGGCCTGTGTAAGGGCTCCCAAGAGCCGATGAGAGTCTTTATCCTGAATCACGGCCACTACCAGTTTCATCAATGGCCACCCCCTTTGGTTCCTCACTGCTTCGACAGGCTACCTCTCGGGCGCCCGCCGGGGCAGAATCTCATCAACCAGTTTGCGAATCTGTTCCTGTACCGCATCAATGGTGCCCGAAGCGTCTACGATTTTCACCCGCCGAGGCTCGGCCTTGGCGAGCTCCAGGTAGCCTTCCCGGACCTGCTCGTGGTACCACTCATCCTTCTGCTCGATCCGGTCGGCCGACCCAGCGGCCCGCCGCTGGCGAGCGATTTCCGGGGGCAGGTCGAGCACGATGGTCCGGTGCGGCTTGAGCGCGCCCGTGGCCATTTCATTGATATGTGCCACGAACTCCAGGGGTACTCCCCCGGCGAACCCCTGGTACACCATGCTGGAGTCGACGTAACGGTCGCAAATAACCACCTTGCGGGCCTCGAGCGCCGGCCTGATCACGTTGTTGACAAGGTCAGTGCGGCTGGCCGCAAAGAGAAGCGCCTCGGAAATGATGCTCATGCCCTTGTAAGCCGGATCCAGTAGTGTGTCTCGAATCCGCTCAGCCAACGGCGTGCCGCCGGGCTCCCGAGTGAACAGGTACTCAATCCCCTTGGCGTCAAGGTACTCCAGCAGCAGTTTGAGCTGCGTGGATTTCCCGGCCCCGTCAACACCTTCAAAGGTGATAAAAACCGCCAAGCGGCAGTCACTCCTCCATGACCTGGATCGTACTGAGATGGGGGTCGGTCGGACCCTGCAGGTGGTAGCCTGCTGCTACAGCGTGCTGAAGGTAGTGGACAACCTCAGCGGTGAGCCGTTCGCCCGGTGCCACAACCGGTATTCCCGGAGGATAGGGTGCCACCAATTCGGCGGCGATGCGCCCCGTAGAATGTTCGAGCTGCACCCGCTCCTTTTTGCCCAGGTAGGCATCCCGTGGGGGAACGACTACCTCGGGCCAGGGCGGGGTGGGCGCAGGAACCACGGAGCCCGTTCGGAAAGGAAGGTTATCGACCGCCCCGACAAGCTGGTCCATTGATTCGGGACTGTCCCCTGGGGTCACAACGGCCAGTACCCAGCCCTGTCCGCTGGACTCTACCGCCACACCCAGGGACCACAGGTGCTCGGAGGCCTGAAAGCCGGTAAGGCCCCTTCCTCGCACGTCAATGAGCAGCTTGGTGGCGTCATCGGACTCGAGTACCCGTATTCCCTTGAAGGCAGATAGGCGCCGCCGGGCGCCGTGGGCCAGCTCCAAGGCGCTCTCCCAGAGGGCTCGGCCCCGCACCGCCAACTCACGCCTGGCCACATCCAGCGATGCCATGAGCAGGTAAGACGGGCTCGTACTCTGGACCAGCCGGAGCATCTCCCGGACTCGGTCCTCGTTTAGCCGGTGACCTTGGCCAAGGTGACATATGCTCGACTGTGTAAGACTCCCGCCGGTCTTATGGGTCGACTGCACCACGCCGTCGGCACCAAGAGACAGAGCCGATGGTGGCAGCGATGGATGGAAGCCGAAATGTGCGCCGTGCGCCTCGTCCACCAGTACGGGCAGGCCGGCGTTGTGAAACCGCCGGATGTCCTCGGTGATTGCCCCGGTAATGCCATAGTAAGTCGGATGGACCAACACAGCTGCAGATGCCTGCCTCCAGGCGGGGTCCGCCTCCTCAAAGAGGGGCGCCAGAGCCACATCCAGCTCCTCATGGAAGCGGACGGGAATCCAGACGGGGGTGACCCCGGCGAGAATCATCGCGCCCAGGACGGAGCGGTGAGCGTGCCTGGGGACGACCAGGCGGTCGCCCGGTTTGCATGCCGTCAGAATCAGAGCGTGAAGACCGGCGGTGGTGCCGCCGACGAGGAAGAACGACTTGCTGGCGCCATAGGCGGCTGCCGCCAGCACCTGCGCCTCCAGAATTGCACCCTCGGGTGCGTGAAGGTCGTCAAGGCCGGGTGCCTCCGTGAGATCCAGGGCGAGCGTTTGGTCGCCCAGCAGGGCCTTCCAGTCAGAGGCGGCCATGCGCCCCTGCTTGTGTCCAGGCACGTGGAAGGGCGCCCGGGACTTTGCCACGTACCCGCGCAGAGCGTCGAGCAATGGCGCAGCGTTTTGGTTACATGCCACGAAGCGAGGTCCTCCCTGCTTGTGCCCTGATATTCGACAGGAAGACAGTGTTTCCCTTTTCCGTCAATATGGAAAAGCCCTGCACCCGTTGGCGCAGGGCGATTTTCGGTTACGCCTCCAACGGAGTCCGCAGATTCGGCTTACTCACCGAATGGCTTGTAGACGTGTTCGTAGTACTTTTCGTCCTTCTTCTCGCGTTGCAAGAAAACCGTACTGTTCTTTGGCGGCGGCGTGCTCCGTCGCGAACGGCTGGCCGCCGGATCCGCTGGTGGTTGACCACCGGTGCGGCGCTTGTGTTCGCTTTGGATCTGATCGACATCGGCCACCGTTTTGACACCCTGGTCCCGCCAGGACTCGAGAACGCGGTTCACGTACTGCAACGGGTTCTTGGCGCCCGTGGCCAGGTCGCACGCCCGCATGATCACCTCGTTACTGAAGCCCCAGTCGGTGGTCCATTTGTCGAGCAGTGCCTGCTCAGCTCCAGTCAACTGCCGCTTCAGACCAAGGTATTGCACAATGACCTTGTGCTTGCCCGACGCTTTCCGGTGGCGCTGAGCGTATGCCTCGGCCTCCTCGGGCGTTCGAATGCCCTCCTCGTGCCACTGCAGGGCTACCTGGTTTAGGTAGGTCATGCGGGTCACGCCCTGGTTCATGCCCTCCTTGCAGACGGCAATGACCATATCGACATCGTACTCGTACGTGGCGATCCAGTCCTGAATGTCTTTGACGTCACGATCCGATAGCGGCCGTCCGAGTACCCGTTCAGCTGCCGAAATGGCTGGATGCGGGCCGTTAGCGGCCTGTTCCCGCTCGTGTTGCTCACGGTACTCATTCCAGTTGGCACGCAGCCGGAAGTACAACGGGATGAAGGAGAACGTGGTGCTCTGCTCATCTTCGTGCTCGGCAAGAATGATGTCTTTCGATTGCAGGTCGGAGATCAGCGTCCTGATCTGATCGTAATCGCCGGAGAAACTGCGTCTCGAAATTGTGTAGGACTCGAAAGCGCTCTCCCCAGGCCCGCCGGTAAACGCCATAACCGCGAAGATCCTTCCGATTGTGTCGTAGTCGAGGCCAAGATCGGCCGAGTAGTCAAACAGCATACGGGGGATGTTTACGAAGCCGCGCTTTAGAAAGCCCTGCAAAAAGTCGAGGTCGCCCTCTCCCAAGGAACGGCGAGACATCCGAGCACCCCCATTGTTGTGACGTAGAAGACTATAACCTGGTAGATGAACCGTTCCTGAAACTCAGATCGGCCCGAGCCAAAATTCCCGCGTCGCGCGGATACCTTCGATTCTCCGCCCCCCACGGTGATTCCTGCCCTCTCAGTCCGGTGCCCAGTCTTTATCGGTAGCGACTCTTCGACATTCTACAATTGATTTCGGCCCCAGTGCGCTCGCCTCCTCGCGCATTCTGACGGCAAACTGCGGCGACAGAAAAAGGCGCCACAGGTCTTCTCCTGCGGCGCCCCATGCAATTTACAGTTCCGGATGCTCACTCATCGCCTTGATACGGCGCCACCGGCGGTCAACTTCACCCTGGAAGTCAGCCAGCACGCCGGCGTACTCGGGCTTGAGCAGATGCTTTGACTTGCCCATCATTTTCAGCCATTCTTCGACAGGAACCTTCTTGCCCTTCTCCTCGGGGTTGTAGGTCAGCTTCGTGATCCCTCGCTCAATCTCATAGAGGGGGAAGAAGCAGCTGTCGACGGCGGTCTGGACGATCTTCGTGCCAAGGCGCTCCTCCGACAGCCAGTTCAGCGGGCAGGCGATCAGCATCTTGCCGTAGACCAGACCCACGTTCTTGGCATACCACTGGGCCTTGGCCGCCTTCTTCCAAACGTCCTGCGGCTGCGACTCCACAGCGGTGAAGACGTACGGAATATGGGTGGCCGCCATGATCTGCGGCGTGTCCTTATGATGAAACGTCTTGCCGCCGCCCAAGGAGCCCACATTTGATGTGGAAGTCTTGTGGCCGATCGGCGTGGAGTAGGACAACTGGCTGCCCGTGTTCATGTAGCCCTCGTTGTCGTACTCCAGGATGATCATCTTGTGATTGCGCAGCGCTGCGCCGATGGATGGGCCCATGCCGATGTCCATGCCGCCGTCGCCGGTAACCATAACGAAGGTGATGTCCTCGCCGATTTCAATCTCGCCGCGGCGCTTCTTTTCGTAGAATGCCTCCACCACACCGGACAGCGTGGCAGCGCCATTCTGGAAGAGGTTATGAATGTAGGTGACGCGGTGGGCGCTGTAGGGATAGCCGGTCGTAGTCACCATCGCACAGCCCGTGTGGAACAGGACCACTACGTCACCGGAGAGTGCACGGAAGAAGTTGTCCAGCGCCCCGAAAATACCGCAGCCAGGGCAGGCGCCGTGACCGGGCACGATCCGCTTCGGCATGCCCATCATCTGACGGGGAGGAGGTACGGTTACCTTCAGTTCTTCCCCGACCAACTCCACCTTGACGGGGCTGATCTGCTCCTCCTTGGTCAGCGGAGCGACGACCTGGACCGGGGTGTTGCTGGTGGCGGCGGTTACGCCGAAGTAGTCGAACGGGACCTCCACTTTACCCTTGGCCTGTATCTCCAGGGCCAGGGCAAAGAACGCTGCAGCATCGTCCGGATAGAAGTCCTTGCCACCCAGACCGTAAATACGAGTGGCCACCAGGGTGTGGTTGTCTGTGTCGGTCTGCAGCGCTGACTTGATCTCGTGCGACATGTTGCCGCCGTTGCCGCCGTAGGAGTCGGCACGCTCACCAATAACCAGCGCCTTCACATTCCGGAGGGCCTTCTGGACCCGCTCCGCCGGGAAGGGCCGGATCAGGTGGAGGGAGAGCACGCCTGCCCTGATGCCCTTGGCACGCAGCGCGTCGGCGGCCTCCTTGCCCGTCTCTGCTGCAGAGCCCAGCAAGAAGAGCGCCACCTCGGCATCCTCCATCAGGTACTCGTCAACGAGGTCGTACGTGCGTCCCGAGAGCTCGCCGTAGCTCTGGAAGAGCTCCGGAAGAACCTGCAGTACGTTCTGCATCGCTTGATGCATCTGGTACTTGTTGTTGATCAGGTCGGGGTCATTCATGTACGGGCCGAAGGTCTTGGGTTTGCGCGGGTCAAGCGCATGAGCAAAGCCTTCGGGCTGGGGGCCGACCCAGTTGCGGAGCGCCTCGCCATCGGCGAAGTACTGCACTCGCCGCTTCTGGTGGCTGGTGAAGAAACCGTCGTATCCCACGATGACGGGCAGGCGGACATCGCTGTGCTCACCGACCTTTACGGCGATGGGGTGCATGTCATAAACCTGCTGCGGCGTGTTAGCGTAGAGGATAACCCATCCGGTGTTCAGGGCAAAGTAGAGGTCGCTATGGTCACCGCGGATATCGAGCGGGCCCGATACCGAACGAGTGACGAGATCGAGCACCATGGGCATGCGGGTACCTGACTGGACAGGCATCTGCTCCAAAGCGTACAGGTAGCCGTTCGCCGAAGTGGCGTTGATGACACGGGCACCAGCGACCGTAGCCCCATAGCAAATGCCAGCGGCACCGTGCTCGCCGTCGCCGGCAACCATCGCTACCGAGTTCTCGCCCTCGACCTTCATCTCGTCGATCATTTCGGCGACCTCGGTCGACGGCGTGATGGGGTAGTAGCCCATGAGATGGAAGTTGATCTGGCTGGCGGCAATCGAGGCCATCTCGTTGCCGGACTTAAACGCCTGCTTCTGAACCTTTAGTTCCGATTCCTTGAGAGCCAACCCGCTCACCCCCTAATGATTGACGATCAGACCCACATGCTTAACCTGGTGCTCAGCGGCGTAGTCCGCCTCCTCACGCAGGGTCTGCAGGGCGTCCGTCGGGCAGGCCTCGACACACTTGAGGCAGCCCTTGCAGTACTGATAATTGATGCCGACAAGGTTGTTTGCAGGCCGGCCCCGCTTGTCCACTCCTTGCTCCCACACGAAGCAAAAGTCCGGGCAGACCATATCACACTGGGCACAATCGATACAGGTCCCGCGGTTGAAGGCCGGCAGGAAGCCCTGACGAGAAGCGCTCAGGTCCTTAAGGGCCATGTTTCCGGGGTTCTCAATGATCCCGCCGATCGGCATATGCGTGTACCCGTAGACGGGACCGCCGCGCCGGAAGGTTGTCGGCTGCGTGCCCTCTTCGGGCACAAAAGCCTTGAACCTGATTTCCGAGTAGCCCCGGTCGAAGCACTGCAGGTTACCAGGCACGGTGGCCGGGTACTTCCTGGTGAAGGTGTCGGTAATCAACGACTTGAGGGCGTCTACGCTGAGGAATTCCGCCGCTCGGCAGAGGGCGCCCAACACGGCCATATTGACTCGGCTCTTGGTCTCGACCGCAATGGTCATGGCGTCGAATGTGCCGATGGTGACGTGATCTAGCTGAAGAAGCTCCTGAATTTCCTCAGGGCTCTTGGTTGTGTTGACGATGACAATCCCGCCCGGGCGAAGCCCCCTCACCACCGGCTCAGTGCGAATGAGCGCCTCATGGAAGATGCAGACGACGTGCGGTTCTTCAATGGGCGAGCTCAAGCGAATCTCGGTGTTCGGCTCGCTGAAGCGAATAAAGGCCTTCACCGGGGAGCCCTTCTTCTCGGACCCATAGGAAGAGAAGTTGGACCCGTTCAGGCCCTGATACAGGACCCCAGCCTCAGCCAGCATTTTGCCGGCGATATTGGCGCCGTAGCCGCCAATCGACTCCAGGCGGATATTAAAGAACCCGTACTCGTCTTTGATAGGGAGCTGTGTTGCGGCAGCTCCGCCGTGAGTAGTCACTTTTGGTGACCTCCCCTAAGCCTAATTTGGTCCCTGCTTGAAGTCTACGGGTACCCGAGCTACACGGCAATCAGCCGGTAGCCTTAGCACCTTATAGTCCTTTTGTGCTAGTGAAATGCGGGTTTTGGGCGGCGAAGTGTCGTTTTTTGGCGACGAAATGCAACTCACCTTCTACACGGATAGACTTTCGTACAATGGCGCCCGGTCTCAAAGGGCGTATTTCTCCCTACAAAGGGTGGGGGCTGGTCAAACGAAGAAACCACCGCTTGCGCGGTGGTTTCCCGTAAAGTGCAAAACCCACCGCAGCGCGGTGGGTTTTGCTTTAAATAGTTTGGGCGGCGACCTACTCGGCTGCGCAGAAAACTCCCTCGGTACCTACCGGGTGGGGCAGGTCTGGAGTTCCGGGAGTTTTCAGCTTGTCCCACGCTCTTCGTCTCCGTCTTGAACATGGGAGAGTATCGCCAATGGCGAAACCCACCGTTTTCACGGTGGGTTTCTTTGCAAATAGTTTGGGCGGCGACCTACTCTCCCACGTTCAAGACGTAGTACCATCGG
>JBOZRQ010000005.1:0-28794 GCA_050789255.1 Symbiobacteriaceae bacterium | reverse complement strand
CGACGACCGCCGGCATCCCCGGTATCGCGGCATATCCCGGCACCTTCGGAGGCCTCGGCGTCGTCTAGGATCCAGCCTACATCAAGGGAAACAATGTCGGGGGGGGGGGGGGGGGGGGGGGGGGCCCCCCCCCCCCCCCCCCCGACTTTGTTTCCCTTGATGTAGGCTGGATCCTAGACGACGCCGAGGCCTCCGAAGGTGCCGGGATATGCCGCGATACCGGGGATGCCGGCGGTCGTCGGGTACGCGGAGGGGACGGTCGCCACCGTGGTGACGGGCACGGCGTACTCGTAAACGCGGTAAACGGTTGCATTGGCAGCCGGGTATACAGCGGCACCGGGAGCGATGGCCAAGTCGTTAGCGCCAGCCTGGGCACCGATGAAGGGCGAGTATGCGGGAAGACCCGCGGCGAAACCGCCAAAGTTCATGAGCGTGCGCTCTCCTTTCTATCCCCACCCCCTTGGAGGGGGCGTTTCTGTCTCAGAGTATGATCAGCGCCCCCCCGGTGTGAAAGAAATCGCCCGGTTGCCCGGGCGATCTCGTAAGGCTTATGGGTGTAGAGCTCAGGCCAGGTTCTTCTTGCCGGCCTCGGTCGGGAAGACCAGGTAGTGGAAAGCGTAGGGGCCCTCGGAGGACTCGTATTTCTCCACCAGCTTCTGCAGGTCCGCCTGGAACGCGGCGATCTGGTCGGCGGTGAGGCTGACGCGGTAGTAGCCGTGCCCGGTGGTCAGCTCCTCTTCCTCCGAGGCGCTGGTGCGCTCCAGGTCAGAGCGGTAGGCCCGCACAAACTCGGACTGAACCCGGTTCAGTTCCCGCAGGAAGCCGGTCTCCAGGTGGTTGCGCCCCTCGGGCTGCCGAGCGAGGTAGGGGTCCGTCTGAAACTCCTTGGCGATGGCCTGGTAGTACTTCTCCACAATGCCGTTCTGGGTCTCCCGGGTGAACTTCAGCTCAACGAGGCCGACCTTGAGCAGTTGCTTGACGTGGTAGCTCGTCTTGGCGGGCTCCTCGCCAAACTGATCAGCCAGCTGCTTTGCGGTCATCGGCTTCTCCGCCAGCGAGCTGAGAATCTTCACTCGCGAGGCGTGGCTGAGGGCCTTCAGTTGCTTGATATCGCTGATAATAAACTGCTCGAGCATGAACGACGTCCCCTTTTTCGCTGTCGGTGGAGATATTATGGCACGGTAAATAATTCAACATTAAGTTTAACACGGTGTGCGTGATACAGAAAGTCCTTCTTTTAATGGCGCAATACTCAGTTCTATCGAGCGGACGGTGCGGGTGCATAAGGAAAGACCGCTTCTCAGAGCAAAGCGGTCTTTACACCAATCGCTTCGATTGCTGACCAGGTGTTCGGAAAACCGGTCGGCCACCATGTTCGCATGAGCGTCGCTGCAAGGCGCTCAATGGCGCTCTGCTGCTCGGGGGTCAGGTCGGCCGCCCACTGTGGGGCAACGATCGACATCAGGCGGATGTAGGGCTCTGGATTCGAAATGCGCTCGGCGTGAACCGGGTTAGCGAGGTGCTGGAGCGTCAGGCCGTTGCGCTGCATGATCTCCGCTACCTCTTGGGCCGTCGGCAGCGCCGGGAGAGGGCTCGCAGCGGGGTTCTTGGTGACCGCCTGAACCAGCGCCTGCATCAGGGTGGTCCATTCGCCGAAGCCCGGAGCTGCAGCGCAGATCAGTGCCACCTGCCCACCCGGGCGCAACACGCGGCTCATTTCCCGCAGGGCGGCGTTCCGATCGCGAAACCAGTGGAGCACCGAGTTGCAGATCACCAGGTCGAAGGTGCCGTTCGGGTATGGCAGGGACTCGGCGTCGCCTACGGTGAAGTGCGCCGGCACCCCCAAGCGGGCAGCCTTGAGTCGGGCGACTTCGACCATGCCGGGCGAGAGGTCAATGCCACAAAGCATTCTGGTCGGGGCAAAGGCGCGGGCAGCCTCGAAAAGGTTAATCCCGGTGCCTGACCCCACGTCGAGCACCGCACCGTGGGGCGGAACACGCAGGTAAGGCAGGAGCCGGTTGAAGCCGTTCCGATAGAGCTGTCCCGCCGTGGCATCATAGACGGGGGCCGATCGAGAATACCCGTTCGCCAGCCGCCGTTTCGCCGGTTCCATGCTGGATTCGACACCCCCCTGTCAACCAATCCTATTCAGCGGGGGCTTCTACCGTCCCATGTGGCAGTAAAAAGGTAAGCCCATAGTATGGGGGGAGTCCGCTTCCGAGTGGAGGAGGTCCCCCAATGCGACGTGGAATGATCTCGGCGCCGCCATTCGTGCCCCCGATGGGAATGAGCTTCCCAGGCGGCCCGCCCGCAATGCCACCGCTGCCGGCCGGTATGCCGCAGATGCCGCAGTCACCCCCCCAGATGCCCCAGACTCCGCCGCAAATGCCCCAGCAGCAAATGCAACCAGAGCAGTTCCCGGCCATGCAGGCATACCCCGCCCAGCCGTACCCCATGCAGCAGCCCTACCCGGCGGTTCAGCCCTATCCAACCGCGCAACCCTATCCGGCGGTTCTGCCTTACCCGGCACCACAGCAGCCGGCGCCACTTACCCAGGAACAGATTCAGGCGGCCCTTCAGGCGATCCTGCCCTACATCAATACGACCCCGCAGCCCGCTGTGGCCGCCGACGGGCAGACTCCGGTCACGGAGGAGCCGTCAACTGAGCAGCACATCCAGCCGGCGCAGCCCCCCGCCCCGAGGCGCTACCGCACTGGCACTTTTAGCACCCGCGGCGCCTCCTATTCGACCAGAGCATGAGTCGGAGCCCCCGGCATCGCCACATCCAAGGGCGTGCCGGGGGCAAAATTCTTGCTATGCGCCTCCGTCGCTGTATTTTGTCCAATGGGCTTTCCCGTAGGAAGAAAGATTGGTACTATAGTGCGTGGATCGGTGGTAACAAAGTGCCTCAGGTTCCACCCATTCCGGTTCATTTCCCCCGTAGGGTTGGACGTGTTAGAATCCAGGTGCGTGCACTTTTCAGGATAATTTCGTTTAATTAATGGTTTCTGTCGACTTTGTGCCGTTGTTCACAAGGCTAACCACCCGCCCGGTCAGCCCACCGGTGGAGGGTTGCAAATACGAGGGACCAGGCCCCTTAGGCTCCGCAATATGGCGGGGTAACTCCAGCCTGCCGCCTGGTGCCTCACGCGGCCGTATGCCGGCCGCGAAATACCTTGGAGGTGCGGACGTGGCGAAGTTCGAGAAGCTGACCCCCCCGGCCGAAGGCGAACGGATCACAATGGAGAATGGCGTGCTCCAGGTTCCCGACCATCCGATCATCCCGTTCATCGAGGGTGACGGCACCGGTCGTGACATCTGGAAGGCCAGCCAGCCCGTATTCGACGCAGCAGTCGCCAAGGCTTATGGTGGCAAGCGCAAGCTCGTGTGGTTCGAGGTATTTGCCGGCGAGAAGTGCCTCAATCAGTTCGGCGAGTGGCTCATTGAAGACACCTGTACCGCCATGCGCGAGTATCGCGTTGGCATCAAGGGCCCCCTGACCACCCCGGTCGGCGGCGGCATTCGCTCCCTGAACGTGGCCCTGCGCCAGATTCTGGACCTGTACGCCTGCGTCCGCCCCGTCCGGTGGTTCAAGGGCGTGCCCAGCCCGGTGAAGGAGCCCCACAAGACCGACGTCGTGATCTTCCGTGAGAACACCGAGGACATCTACGCCGGTATCGAGTGGAAGGCCGGCACCGCCGAGGCCAAGAAGGTCCAGGAACTGCTTGCCAGCGAGCTGAAGGTCAAGCTCCCCAACGCCGAAATGGGCGAGAATATCGGCATCGGCATCAAGCCGGTCTCCGAGTTCGGCTCCAAGCGCCTCGTCCGGGCGGCCATCCAGTATGCCGTCGACAACAAGCGCAAGAGCGTTACCCTGGTCCACAAGGGGAACATTCAGAAGTTCACCGAGGGCGCCTTCCGCGACTGGGGCTACCAGGTGGCCACCACCGAGTTCCGCCAGCACTGCATCACCGAGGACGAGCTCTGGAGCGACGAGTACAAGGGCAAGATGCCGGCGGGCAAGATTCTCGTCCGCGACCGCATCGCCGACATTACCTTCCAGCAACTGCTGCTCCGCCCCGACGAGTGGGACGTTCTCGCTACCTGCAACCTCAACGGCGACTACCTCTCTGACCATGTTGCGGCCATGGTGGGCGGCATCGGCATCGCCCCCGGCGCCAACATCTCCTACAGCGGCGGCTTCGGTCTCTTCGAGGCCACCCACGGCACCGCTCCCAAGTACGCCGACCTCGACAAGGTCAACCCCGGCTCGGTCATCCTCTCCGGCGAGATGATGCTGCGCTACATGGGCTGGAACGAGGCCGCCGACCTGATCATCAAGGGCCTGGAGAAGGCGATCGGCCAGGGCACCGTCACCTACGACTTCGCCCGACTCACCCAGGGCGCCCGCGAAGTGAAGTGCTCTGAGTTCGGCCAGGCGATCATCGAAAACATGTAAGGTAACCCTGCAGGCGGGCCGCCCGATAAGCGGCCCGCCGGGGATGTCTTAGGGGAGGGGACCGTTTTTCATGAAAAAGCGTAACAAGATTACGATCGTAGGGGCCGGCTTCACTGGTCAGGGCACCGCCATCTTCTCCGCCGCCCGCGACCTGGGCGACGTCGTCTTCGTTGACCTGCCTCAGTTCGAGGGCAAGGCCAAGGGCATTTCCCTGGACCTGATGCAGTCCATGCCCGTCTTCGGCAACGACACCCGCTTCCTCGGCACCTCCAACTACGAGGATATCGCCGACTCCGACGTGGTCGTCATAACTGCAGGGCTTCCCCGCAAGCCCGGCATGAGCCGTGAGGACCTGGTTAACGTCAACGCCGGCATCGTCAAGGATATCTCCGAGAAGGTCGCCAAGTACGCCCCCAACTCGACCATCATCGTCCTGACGAACCCGGTCGACTCCATGACCTACGTGGCCCTGAAGGCTTCGGGCTTCCCGAAGAACCGGGTCATCGGTCAGTCCGGGGTGCTGGACACCGCTCGCTACCGCACCTTCATCGCCAACGCGCTCAACGTCTCGTTCCAGGATGTGCAGGGCTGCGTGCTCGGCGGCCACGGCGACGACATGGTCCCGCTCGTCCGTTACACCACGGCCGGCGGCATCCCCATCGAGAAGCTCCTGCCCAAGGAGACCATCGACGCGATCGTCGAGCGCACCCGTAAGGGCGGCGGCGAAATCGTCAACCTGATGGGCACTTCGGCCGGTTATGCGCCTGGCATGAGCATCGTAGAGATGATGGAAGCGATCCTCCACGACCGCAAGCGCATCATCCCGACCATTGCCTACCTCGACGGCGAGTACGGCTACAACGATATGTGCCTCGGCGTGATGACGATCCTCGGCGGCGACGGCCTCGAGAAGATCGTCGAGATCGAACTGCTCCCCGAGGAGAAGGCTGCACTGGACAAGAGCGCCCAGGGCGTCAAGTCCATGGTAGAGTTCCTCAAGTCTGGCGTGCTCAGCGGCAAATAAGACGAGAACGGCCTGGCCGGTCTCGGCCGGCCAGGCCATCTTGCCTAGAAGAGGGAGGCAGGAGTATGTCGGTGCTTAAAGACGCACTCAAATCCAGTCTCAAGGACGCACTCAAAGCCAAGATCGAAGCACACCGCCCCCGCACCACCCGGCTGTTGAAGGAGTTCGGCAAGGTCGTCATCGACCAGGTCACCATCGACCAGGCGATCGGCGGCGCCCGGGACATCCGCGCCCTTGTGACCGATATTTCCTATCTGGACCCGCAGGAAGGCATTCGGTTCCGCGGTCTGACCATCCCCGAGACCTTCGCGGCGCTGCCCAAGGCGCCGAACTCGGAGTATCCGACCGTTGAGGCCTTCTGGTACTTCCTGCTGACGGGGGATATCCCCACCCAGGAAGAGGTCGACGAGGTCATCGCCGAGTGGAAGGAACGGCAGAACGTGCCGGCCTACGTCTTCGACGTGATCCGCGCCCTGCCTAAGGACAGCCACCCCATGGTGATGCTCTCCTCCGGCATTCTGGCCCTGCAGCGGGAGTCCAAGTTCGCCCAGTTCTACAACTCCGGTAAGTTCAACAAGCAGAGCGCCTGGGAGTTTATGTACGAGGATGCCAGCGACCTGGTCGCCCGCATGCCGATCATCGCGGCGTTCATTTACCGCTACAAGTATAAGAACGACGAGCAGATCGCCATCGATCCGAAGCTCGACATGGGCGCCAACTTCGCTCATATGTGCGGCATTCCCCAGCCGTACGACGACGTCTCCCGCATGTACTTCATCCTGCACTCGGACCACGAGTCGGGCAACGTCTCGGCGCACACCACGCACCTGGTGGCCTCGGCCCTGTCCGACGCCTACTACTCCTACTCCGCCGGCCTGAACGGCCTGGCTGGCCCGCTGCACGGCCTGGCCAACCAGGAAGTGCTTGGTTGGATCATGGAGTTCCAGAAGAAGCTGGAGGGCGCCGAGCCCAACAAGGAGAACGTCACCAAAGCGCTGTGGGACACCCTCAACGCCGGTCAGGTGGTCCCGGGCTACGGCCATGCGGTTCTCCGCAAAACCGACCCCCGTTACACCGCCCAGCGTGAGTTCTGCCTCAAGAACCTGCCCAGCGACCCGCTCTTCAAGCTGGTCAGCATGATCTACGAGGTCGCCCCAGGCGTCCTTATGGAGCATGGCAAGGCGAAGAACCCCTGGCCCAACGTCGATGCGCAGTCGGGTGTGATCCAGTGGCACTACGGCATGCGGGAGTGGGACTTCTACACCGTCCTGTTCGGCGTCGGTCGCGCCCTTGGCTGCATGGCCAACACCACCTGGGACCGGGCCCTGAACTACCCCATCGAGCGTCCGAAGTCGGTCACCACCGACATGCTCGAGCAGTGGGCCACTGAGGGCGGCCGGAAGTTCTAAAACCAGCGCGGCCAAATATAAAGGGGAGATGCTACAGTGCATCTCCCCTTTTCCATTCACCTTAGTCAGCCTGACCCGACCGGGAGGGCCATGCGGGATCGTCCTCATCCGGCTGGTAGCCATCGGCCGGAGAGCCAAGCCGAGCGGGTTTGAGGTTCTCATCGTTCACCGGGGTCTGGGTCAGGGCGTTCATTTGATCACGAAACATAATCACATTCACCGCTCTCCTCTATCAATCTTTGCTGTAAATATAGCACAGCAAAAAGGGGAAGGCATCCTTCGAACGTAGTATTTCCCCTTCTGTTCTTGGTACTTCCGTAGTCCACCCGTTCCTACGGGATGACCCCTAGACGAAATGGCCCCTACTTGGGAGAAAGGATGATGTCTGATATGGCCGACGCGCCGGCTTTCAAGGCAGGATTGGAAGATGTGGTCGCCGGGACCTCGGAGATCTGTTTCATTGATGGCCGGGAGGGGCGCCTGGTATACTGCGGGTTTGACATTGCTGACCTCGCGCAGCACTCGACCTTCGAGGAGACCGTCTTCCTGCTGCACAACCGGCGCCTGCCTGGTCGGGCGGAGCTGGCAGAGTTCGACCGGAGCCTGCGGGGCTACCGGGCCGTCCCTGCCGAGGTGCTTGCCATTCTGCGAACCCTGCCCCGGGGGACCCATCCGATGGCCGCCCTGCGAACGGGCGTGTCGGTGCTGGGGAACTTCGACCCGGGCGCCGAGCAGACGGGGCCTGAGGCCTACGCAGCTACCACCGCAAAGCTCACGGCGCAGCTTGGCACCCTGGTCGCCGCCTGGGAGCGCATCCGCCGGGGGGAGGAGCCCCTGGCGCCCCGGGAGGACCTGGGCCACGCCGCCAATTTCCTCTACATGCTCTCCGGCAAGGAGCCGGATACGTTTCAGGCCAGGGTCTTTGACGTGGCGCTGATTCTGCACGCCGACCACGAACTGAACGCATCCACCTTCTCAGGCCGGGTCACCGTGGCAACGCTGACGGACATCTACAGTGCGGTGACGGCGGCTGTGGGCGCCCTGAAGGGTCCCTTGCACGGCGGCGCCAACGAGCAGGTCATGCGGATGCTGGAGGCGATCGGAGAGCCTGAGAAGGTCGTAGCGTGGATCAAGGAGGCGCTGGCCCGCAGGGCCAAGATCGCAGGCTTCGGGCACCGGGTCTACCGCACCAAGGACCCCCGGGCCAAGATCCTCGGACAGCTCTCCGAAGAGGTCGGACGGCGGGCGGGGGAGACCAGATGGTTCACCATGACCCAGTTGGTGGAGCAGACCGTGCTTCAGGAGAAGGGGCTCT
Source organism: Symbiobacteriaceae bacterium (assembly GCA_050789255.1). GTDB lineage: Bacteria > Bacillota > Sulfobacillia > Symbiobacteriales > Symbiobacteriaceae > JBOZRQ01. The sequence goes on along the minus strand of JBOZRQ010000005.1, from coordinate 20,587 downwards.
ACGCCAACGTCGACCTCTATTCCGGGTCGGTCTACCACGTCCTGGGCATCGCCACCGACCTGTTCACCCCGGTCTTCGCAGTCAGCCGCATCGCCGGCTGGACGGCCCACCTGCTGGAGCAGCTTGGGAACAACCGCATCATCCGGCCCCGCGCCGAGTACGTGGGACCCGAGAAGCTGCCGTATCTTCCTATGGACCAGCGTACTTAATGCCCGGCGCCCACCTCTGAAATCGAGGTGGGCGCCATTTTACTTTTGCGGGGCTCCCTGAGACCACATCGGTGTATCGACCAGATCGCGGTCATCCACCCAGGTGATCCAGGAGGGCAGAACACCGTGGTCGCCGGTTACCCGCCCGTTTCCGTACGTGGTCTTGGAGTGGCTCTCAAAGCCCAGCAGGATGTTGGTGCCGATGTTCAGGGCGGAGGAGTTCTCCATGCCATTGACCTTGATGCTCCATATGTTGAACTCTATGTCCATGGACACACCTCCGGCTGCTCTTCTCTTTGATACGGCAACCTATGCGGTTCCCACCGGTTGGGGACCTGCATACCGTGGGGGCGGGGGCATCTACATGATTCGTATTGGACTGTGCAAGGTCAATGGGGTCGTTGAGTCTTCCACCGTGGGCGTTGGTCCCCACGTGATCACCAGCGCCGAGACGTACATCAAACGGACCATCGGGCATGCCTCTGTTCAAGGGGATATGCCTGTGGCGATAACGGTCTGGGGGCATATCCAGGATTCAGACCTGCTGGACACACCGATTTGGTCTTCGACGGGTAGCTCGTAACCACAGGCTCGGGGAGAGGGGGGGGAAGCCGTGTCATACGTGCCGATTTGGGTAGCCGGGATCAAGGTCAACGGTTTGCAGGGCGGTGCTACGTTCACAACTGGGCCGACCAACGTGGGCGGCGTCACAATTTACAAAAAGCACACCTTGTGGAACGAGGTGTACGGCGACCTTGGGAACGCCCCGACCGGGTGGGCGAGCATCCTCGACAACGACTTCATCGACACGCCGATCACGAGCTGGGCCCCCGGGTACAACCCCGGTCCGTTCCTGGGTTGGTAGCGCATGAGCTACGGGTATTCCGGGTGGGTCTGTCCGGGCATCTGGTTGGGCGCCCTCCAGCTCGTCGGAGAGGGCGGAAGCGTGGTGCTTGGACCGACCAATGAGGGTGGTCACGGCGACACAGGTTCAACGGAGATCACGCTGGCACACGCGACCGGCGACTTCAGCGTCGCATCGGTGTGCTACGGTGTTGCCGTGTCAGCGCAGGCGCCCAGGACCGAAGCCGCCGGTCAGGCCCAAGGTCAGTCCAACCCCCGTCCAACCCCCTCTGTGGTATCATGTCAACCCGGCTGTACCTACACGTTCAGGTCGACCGATACCGTCTCGGAGAGGAGGAGCAGCCATGACCGCCGACCCCGAAAGCCAATATCCAAAGGGACTCGCCGACGAGGTCCAGGAGATACGTAGCGCCCTTCAGCAGTTGTCGGAGGTCACCCGGCTTCTCTCCGAGGCCATCCGGCGGGCGCCGATCCACATGGATGTGCAGCATCTGCAAATAGAGCGGGTCGAGTTTCATCTCGACGGGATCGACGTGCAGGAGTTGGGTGGTCAGCTGAACATTGGCATCACGGCGATGCATAAGGGTCAACCAGTAGAAGCCGGCGCTGCTGTCACGAGTCCTCCGGCACAGCATCCGATCTGGCCGCCACAGCGAAGGGGGGTGGAGCAGAATGGGCAAGCGGGCACCGACGGGGTCGAGTCCGGCGGCTCAGGGAGTACCCCCGGTTGATCTGCTGCGGTCGGGCGAAGAACTGGTGCTCACCATTTCGCTGCCGGGCCTGCGCCCGGAGGACTTCCGCATCTCCCTGAGCGGGAATCGCGACCTGGTGGTTGAGGGGGTTCGGCACTACCGCCACCCGGTATCGCAGGAGCAGTTGGTGCTGTCGGAGCGCCCCTACGGGCCGTTCGGGCGCAAAATCCCCCTGCCGTACCCGGTCGACGCAGGACGGACCCAGGTTGCCTTCGAGAACGGTGTCCTCACCGCACGTCTGCCGATTGCAGCGGGCCGGGTGGGACTCCAATGGGATCGTGCAGGGGGGGCAGGCGGTGCAGGGACCACGTGAGGCCATGGATCAGTTGGCTGAACAAATGGGCTGGCTGGGGCAGCTGTTTGGCGAGGATTTCTGGTCCAACGTACGCTCAGCAGCCGAGGCGGGGATGGGCGGCGGCCAGGCGCCCGCTGGGCCAGCGGCCGCTCCGCAATTCCCGCCGGTTGATCTGTATGTGACCCCGACGGAGGTCGTTCTGAGTGCCGCACTGCCGGGGCTACTGCGTCCGGAGCAGGTCGCTGTGAGCATGGCGGGACCGTCAGAGGTGGTCCTGGAAGGCTTTCTGCAACCCGCTCCGACATTCGACCTACCCCTCCGGCGGGAGCGGTTCAGCGGCTATTTTCTGCGGTCCCTGTCTGTGCCGGTCCCGGTGGACCTGGGGAGGGCCCGGGCCTCCTATGAGTCGGGGTTGCTGGAGATCCGGTTTCCCAGGTCCGCCACGGCTGGCCCGGGGGGCGAGGTCCAGATCTTGCAGGTTCCTGGCGGTTCACAAAATGGTGGTTGACGAACCCCGATTTTTGCACTAGACTGCTTATCAATACCAATCACCAAAAGCTGTGAAGGGGTAAAGTAGGCAGATTCCCATCCATGCAGGGAGGCGGCGCCGCGACTGAAAGCGCTGCTATGGAAGGCTCGGCTGAAGTTCACCCCGGAGCTGCCCGCTGAACAGCCCACATTGGGCACGTAGGCGGCGCCGGCCCTCCTGCCGTTAGCGAGGAGCGGTATCGAGAAGCGCTCCTTCTCCGTACCTGCAAACGAGTGAGTCGTCCTTTTTCATTGGGCGGCTAATCAGGGTGGTAACACGGGCATTTCACGCTCGTCCCTTTCAAGGGACGGGCGTGTTTTATTTTCCACACACAAAGGAGGCGGATGAGCATGGCTGAGATCACTTCCCGGGCTATGTCGATGCAAGAGGTGGGCGCCCGATTTGGCAACCTTGGCTTTGGCTCCGGCCGCCCGGTCATCATCGCAGGTCCGTGCAGCGTGGAGAGCGAGGAGCAGATCCTGAGCGCCGCTCAGGCCGTGAAGGAAGCGGGGGCGACGGCCCTGCGGGGTGGGGCTTACAAGCCCAGGACATCGCCCAAGTCGTTCCAGGGGCTGGGGGAGGAAGGGCTGCGGTTGTTGGCATTGGCACGGCAGCAGACGGGGCTGCCGGTCGTCACGGAGGTAATGGACACCGCTGAGATCGACGTGGTGGCCCAGTACGCCGACGTGCTGCAGATCGGGTCCCGCAACATGCAGAACTTCGCCCTTCTCAAGCAGGTCGGGCGTGTCGGCAAGCCCGTTATGCTCAAGCGCGGCCTGAGCGCCACCATCGCCGAGTGGCTGGGCGCCGCCGAATACATTACCGCCTCGGGCAACGACCAGGTCATCCTGTGTGAACGGGGCATCCGCACTTACGAGACCTACACCCGCAACACCCTCGACCTCAGCGCGGCCGTCGCCGTGCGCCAGCTTTCCGGCTTCCCGGTCATTGTCGACCCGAGTCATGCCGCCGGGCGCCGTGACCTGATCACCCCGCTGTCCAAGGCCGCCCTGGCCGCCGGCGCCGACGGGCTGATGATCGAGGTCCACCCGGAGCCCGAGGCGGCCCTCTCCGACAAGGAGCAGCAGCTTAGCTTCCCGGCCTTCCGGGAGCTGATGGCTGAACTGGGGCTGCTCCCGGCCCAGACCCTCACCTCCCTGGAGGAGTGCAGGGCGGCAATCGACGAGGCCGATCTGGAGCTGCTGGAGTTGCTCGCCCGCCGGATGCGGCTCTCCATGCGGGTCGGCCAGCTCAAGCAGCACAGCGGCATGGCTGCTTTGCAGCCCGAGCGGGAGCGGGCGCTCCTTCAGCGGCTGGCCAAGGCTGCGGCTCCCGAGGTCGGCGCCCGCGGCGTGAACGCCGTCTGGCAGGCGATTTTGGAGCTGTCCCGGCAGGTTCAGGAGCGGAGCGCCGACTCCCTCGCCGGGGACTAGCGGGAAAAGGATTGACACATCTCAGAACCGGTCGTATAATCTGCATCAATATTCGATGGCGAAGAAGGGAATCAGTAGGCGTCTCCTCCCCTGCCCAGAGAGCCGGGCCCTGTGGTGCAAGCCCGGACAGGTAGAGGCCGCCGAACCCATCCCCGAGCCGGCAACGATGAGTTGCCCGGGCGCCCGGCCCGTTACCCAGCCGGGGGCGCTTGTCTGAGCGCTCTAACAAGTGGGCCTCGCCGTTGGCGGCGCCCAGCCAGGTGGTACCACGGGAGCAACGCCCCGTCCGGCAGTCGGACGGGGCGTTTTCATTTTTCGGCGGAGGTGACCCTGAGATGCGGACTGCGCTCACTGCTAGCCAGCGGATCGTCATCAAAATCGGAACGAGTACCCTGACCCACCCAACCGGGCATCTGCACTTGGGGCGCATGGAGGCGCTGGTCCGGCAGATGGCCGACCTCCACGCCGAGGGACGGCAACTGGTGCTGGTCACCTCGGGAGCGGTGGGCGCCGGCATGGGCAAGCTGGGTTTGACCGAGCGCCCCAGGGATCTGACCGGCAAGCAGGCCCTTGCCGCAGTAGGGCAGGGCCTGCTGATGCAGCGATATGAGGCGCTGTTTGGCGAGTACGGGTGCACCGTCGGGCAGGTCCTGCTGACCCGGCAGGACCTCGAGGATGGCGGCCGCCGGGCCAGTGCAGCAGCCACCATGGAGCGGCTGCTCCAGTGGCGGGTGATCCCGGTGGTCAACGAGAACGACACGGTCACGAGCGAGGAGATCCGGGTGGGCGACAACGATACCCTCTCGGCCCGGGTGGCCGCACTGAGCAGGGCTGACCTCCTTATTCTGCTGACCGACGTTGAAGGGTTCTACCCGGCGGACCCCCGTACCCACGCCGGGCTGCAGCCCATGCAGCGGGTCTCCGTCAAGGAGGACCTGGAGCAAGCCGCCGGCGGCGCCGGCAGCGCCAACGGGACCGGGGGCATGGTGACCAAGGTGCACGCGGCCCGCATATGCGCCCAGAGCGGGATTAAGATGGTACTGGCCATGGGCGCCCGCCCTGGGGTGCTCCGTGAGATCCTGGCCGGCGAGGCCGTCGGCACGCTGTTTGAGGGGGACTGAGCCATGAGCACGGTACGTGAGATGGCAGCCAGGGCCAGGGATGCCCAGCCGTTCCTGGGAACAGCCGCCGCAGCGCTTCGCAGTCAGGCGTTGGAGTTCATCGCCGAAGAGTTGCAGCGCCGGACAGCGCAGATCCTCGCCGCCAATGCGCAGGACGTTGCGAGGGCCACGGAGGCCGGCCTGCCGGGGCCCATGGTGGCCAGGCTCCGCCTCGACGAGCGCAAGCTGGGCGCCATGATCGACGGTGTGCGCGCCGTCAGAGCGCTCCCGGACCTGCTGGGCCAGGAGTTGGAGGCGTGGGATCGCCCGAGCGGCATCCGCATCCAGAAGGTACGGGTGCCCCTGGGCGTGATCGGAATAATCTACGAGGCCCGCCCGAACGTTACGGTCGATGCCGCCGTCCTGTGCATCAAGACCGGCAATGCCGCACTCCTCAAGGGCGGCAAGGAGACGGTGCACTCCAACCGGGCCCTGGGCGCCGCACTCCGGGCCGGGCTGGAACGGGCGGGCCTTCCCGGCGAAGCCGTTCAGGTCCTGCCGGGGACCCGGGAGGCTGCGCAGGAGCTCATGGCCGCCGTGGGCTTCGTTGACGTGCTGATTCCCCGTGGCGGTGCCGGCCTCATCAGAGCGGTCCTGGAGCAGAGCCGCGTCCCCGTGATCGAAACGGGCGCGGGCGTCTGCCACACCTATGTCCACAGCGGCGCTGACCTCGCCATGGCCCTTCAGGTGGCAGTCAACGCCAAGTGCAGCAACCCGGCGGTATGCAACGCCATGGAGACGATCCTGGTCGACAGGCGGGTCGCTGCGGACTTCCTGCCCGAAATGGCCCGGGCGATGCGAGCGGCTGGGGTGGAGCTTCGTGGCTGTGAGCGGACCCGGGCGCTGTTGCCCGACGTCCTGGCGGCCACCGACGATGACTGGTCCACGGAGTACAACGACCTGGTCCTCTCCGTGAAGGTGGTGGATGGCCCGGACGGGGCGCTAGAGCATATTCGTACCTACGGCACCAAGCACTCGGAGGCCATCATCACCGAGGACCAGAGCGCGGCTGATCGCTTCCTTGCCACCGTGGATGCTGCGGCGGTCTATCACAACGCCTCAACCCGGTTTACGGACGGCGGGGAGTTCGGTTTTGGCGCTGAGATCGGGATTAGCACACAGAAACTCCACGCACGCGGACCCATGGGCCTCGCCGAGATGACCAGCTACAAGTACCTAGTGCGCGGAAACGGCCAGACCCGTTAAGCCACATTCTCTAGAAAATAGTAATCCAACGGCGGCTACTAATCAGATTTCGTGATCAGTCGCAACAAAACGTGAATCACCCATTTTCGGAACAGTGTTCCCTAGCGTGGAACGACCGTGGTATACTGTGGGTGTCGCATAAGGCTGCTGCAGCGGCGCCAGGCGGGGTACTGGAGTTCTCCACAGGTGCGGGCAGGGCCTTGGGTTACCGGGCGGCAATGCCGGTGGGCTGACCGGTGTTGCTGCCCTGGTAGCCACCGTTCGCGTTCATGCTCCACCATAGGGAGGGAACCCCTTGAAAGAGGACGGACACACCATCCGTTCCGTCGAGCGGGCCCTCGATGTGCTTCTCTGTTTTGCAGGGGAACCCGGGGGCCTCGGAGTGACCCAGATCGCTGAGAAGGTCGACCTGTACAAAAGTACCGTCCATCGTATTCTCGCCGCGCTGGAGTCAAAGGGGTTCGTCCGCCAGGATAACGTCACGGGCCGCTATCACCTCGGGCTGAAGGCGCTGGAACTGGCCAGCGTATACCTCACCTCGGGAGATATGCCCGCGATTGCGTACCCCGAAATGATGGCGCTGCGGGATCGGGCGCAGGAGACGGTCAGTCTATATGTTCGCGACGGCAACGAGCGAGTGCGGGTCCAGCGGGCAGAAGGGCCCCTGACCGTCCGCCGGGTCGTCGGCCTGGGAGAGCGGCTTCCGCTCTATCTGGGCGCCTCCGGCAAGGTGCTGCTCGGATGGGCCCCGCCCGCAGAGCGTATCGTACTGCTGGAGCAGATCCTGCCGGCCGGGTTTGACCGTGCCGGGCTGGAGGCTGCGATCGCCAGGGCCCTGCAGCAGGGCTGGGCGCTCAGCACAGAGGAGCGTGAGGAGGGCGTGGCTTCGGTGGCAGCCCCGGTGCTTGACCGGGCTGGCCGGTGCGTGGCGGCCCTCGCCATCTCAGGGCCTGTGAGCCGCTTTGATACGCTGACCGCCGCCACCTTAGGCCGGCTGGTTTTGGAAAGCGCCCGGACCATCGGGCTCAGGCTGTAGCGAAAGAGAGACCCTCCGAACTGCGACGCAGTCCGGAGGGTTTTTTGTAGTCCTAGGACCGGTGTCTCATGTAAATGTTTTTACGTTATGTTAAAAATTCAATGGCGAATAGATTCGGTTCGCCGACTAATTTGATGGGGGTAGGGGTAATGAATCGGTTCCGCGTCGGTTCCTCGGTCGTGGCGGCCCTGTTGCTCGCGCTCTCCGCTGTCGCTCCCGTATCCGGCTCCAGCGCACCGGACCCGGCTGCAGACCATGTCCCGGAGACCGTCCTGGCGAGGTTCGTGCCTGGCACCCCTGAGGCGGCCCGAGATGCACTCCTGAAGGCCCACGGCCTCAGCGTGGCCGGCTCAATCTACGGCTCTGACATCCTTGTGCTCCATGGCGCCGGCCAGAGCGCTCCGGCGCTGGTTAAGGCCCTCGGCAACAACCCGAACGTGGAGTTCGCTGAACTGGACTACATCGGCACCATCGACTGGACGCCCAACGATCCATCCTTCTCCAGCCAGTGGGGACCCAAGAAGGTCTCTGCTGAGAGTGCCTGGAACGTGACCCGCGGCAGCTCCTCGGTACTGATCGCTGTGGTCGACACCGGTGTGGATCTGGACCATCCGGATCTGGATGGCAAGGTTCGTACCGACATTGACTATGACTTCGTCAATAACGACTCCTCCGCCCAGGATGACAACGGCCATGGCACCCACGTGGCCGGCATCGCCGCCGCCGAGACCAATAACAGCACTGGCATCGCAGGCATGTGCCCCAACTGCCAGATCCTGCCCGTCAAGGTGCTAAGCTCCTCGGGCAGCGGCAGCTACAGTGCGATCGCCAGCGGCATTCGCTACGCCGCCGACAAGGGCGCCAAGGTGATCAACCTCTCCCTGGGCGGCAGCTCCGGCTCGACGACCCTCGCCGACGCCGTCAACTACGCCAACAGCAAGGGCGCCCTCCTGGCTTGCGCAGCCGGTAACAGCAATACCTCTGCCGCCTCCTACCCGGCGTACTACTCCGCCTGCGTCGCTGTCGCTGCCACCGACTCCAACGACAACCGGGCGAGCTTCTCCAACTACGGCAGCTGGGTCGACACCTCGGCGCCCGGCGTCAGCATCTACGCCACCTACTGGAACAACACCTACTCCTCGCTGAGCGGCACATCCATGGCGACCCCGCACGTCGCCGGCCTGGCCGGCCTGCTCTTCTCCCAGGGCCGTACCCAGAGCGATGTCCGCACCCGCCTCACCAGCTCCACCTACACCGACCCGGTTAACTCGACCAGCATCCCGCGCCGCATTAACGCCGCTAAGGCGGTCAACTAGACGGGAACAAGAAAGAGGCCAGGGACCGAGGTCCCTGGCCTCTCACCATGTTGAGCACCTACTCTGCAGCAAAGGTCTTGGCAGTGCGGATGCTCTCGTTCTTGCTCGTGCTCTTCTTGGAAACGTAGATGGTACCGCCTGCGGCGCCGAGCTGGACGGCGTTGAAGGTGATGGAGGTGCCGGTCGCCTCGCCGACCGCCAGGAGCGTCCCGCCGGAGGCGCTGGAGTACACGTAGATGTAATCGCCGCTGGCGACGTTGGCTACGGTGATCGTGTCATACGCCTTGGCGCTCACCACAGTGATGTCGGCGGCGAGAGGAGCGGTCGTCGTATTTTCGGCGGTAACCGTGGCCGAGGTACGGGTGCTCTCGTTCTTGCTGGGGGACTGCACTGACACGTGCACGGAGCCCGCACCGGTGCCGATCTGCGGAATTGCTATCAGCACAGCGCCTCCGGCGCCAGCGACGCCCACACCGAGGACGGTGGTGCTACTGGCGGTACCATAGACTCGGACGATGTCCCCGTTGCTCAGGCCACTGACGTTGACCGTGTCGGGGGTGCCTGTGACGCTGTTGGTCACCGTGATGTTGGCGGCAACGGGGGCGGTGGAGACCCCCTCTGCGCTGTAGGCAGCTGCAGTCCGGGTGGACTCGTTCTTGCCCGAGCTCTTAACTGTTACGTAGACGCTGCCGGCCGTGGTGCCGAACTGCGGCACCGAAACGGTGACCGAGGTACCGGTGGAGGTCGCTGTTCCCAGAGCGGTGGTTGAGGTATTGGTGGCGTACACCTTCACCACATCCCCGGAGACAACGTTGGCTACCACAACGGTATCGGCGGTGCCGGTCGGGTTGTTGGTGGCGGTGATGTCAGCCACCGCCGGAGCCGTGCTTGCGGGCTCAGCGCTGAGGGTGACCGAGGTCCGGGGGGACTCGTGCTTCGAGGTGTTCTTCTTGGTCACGTAGATCGTCCCTGCGGAGGCGCCCAGCTGCGGGACCGTCACCGTGACGGTGGTGCCGCTGGCGGTGGCCGACCCGAGAGCGGTGGTCGAAGTGCTGGTGGCATAGACCTTTACAACGTCACCGGAGACGACGTTCGCCACCACGACCGTGTCGTTGGTGCCAGTCGCATTGTTGGTTACGGTTACGTCGGCAGCCACCGGAGCGGTGGTGACCGGTTCGGCGATGTAGGTTGCAGCCGTGCGGGTGGACTCGTTCTTGCTCGCATTCTTCAGCGAGACGAAAACCGAGCCTGCGGCGGTGCCCACCTGCGGGATCGAGACGGTCACGCTGGTTCCCGTTGACGTTGCGGTGCCGAGGGCGGTGGTGGAGGTGTTGGTCGCATAGACCTTGACCACGTCACCGGAGACCACGTTGGCGACCACGACGGTGTCAGCGGTACCCTGGTAGTTGTTCGTCACCGTGATGTCAGCCACGTTCGGAGCGGTCGTGAGTCCCTCAGCGGCAAAGGTCTGAGAGGTCCGGGGAGACTCGTGCTTGGTAGCGTTCTTCACCGTAACGTAGACCGTGCCGGTGCCGGTGCCCAGCTGGGGCACCGAGACGGTAACGCTGGTGCCGGTAGCGGTGGCCGTACCAAGGGCGGTGGTAGCAGTGCTGGTCGCATAGACCTTGACCACATCGCCGGAGACTACGTTGGCGACAGCCACGGTGTCAGCGGTCCCGGTCGGGTTGTTGGTAACGGTGATGTCGGCGGCGACGGGCGCCGTGGTGATCGGCTCGGCGATGAAGGCAGCGGCGGTGCGGGTGGACTCGTTCTTGCCTGCATTCTTCACCGATACGTAAACGGAGCCGGCGCCGGTGCCTACCTGCGGAACCGAAACGGTAACGGTGGTACCGGAGGAGGTCGCAGTGCCGAGGGCCGTGGTGGTCGTGTTGTTGGCGTAAACCTTAACGATGTCACCCGAGACCACGTTGGCGACAGCCACGGTGTCAGCGGTGCCCTGGTAGTTGTTCGTCACAGTAATGTCAGCGACGGCCGGAGCGGTCGAGTTTCCCTCGGCGGTAAAGCTCTGGGAGGTCCGGGGGGACTCATGCTTGGAGGCATTCTTCTTGGTAACGTAGACCGTGCCTGCGGCGGTGCCCAGCTGAGGCACCGAGACGGTGACGCTGGTGCCGCTGGCGGTGGCCGTTCCAAGGGCGGTGGTAGAGGTGCTGGTCGCATAAACCTTGACCACATCGCCGGAGACGACGTTGGCTACAGCCACGGTGTCGGCGGTGCCAGTCGGGTTGTTGGTCACGGTGATATCGGCCGCTAGGGGCGCCGTGGTGACCGGCTCGGCGATGAAGGTAGCGGCGGTGCGGGTGGACTCATTCTTGCTCGCGTTCTTCAGCGAAACGTAGACGGAGCCGGCGCCGGTGCCCACCTGCGGGATCGAGACGGTTACGCTGGTACCCGTAGACGTGGCGCTGCCCAGGGCGGTGGTGGCGGTGTTGGTCGCATAGACCTTGACCACGTCACCGGAGACCACGTTGGCCACCACGACGGTATCAGCGGTCCCCTGGTAGTTGTTCGTCACGGTGATGTCAGCGGCGATCGGGGCGGTGCTTACCTGTTCCGCCGAGAAGGAGACGGCGGTGCGCGGGGACTCATGCTTGGTGCTATTCTTCTTGGTGACGTAGACCGAGCCTGCGGCCGTGCCTACCTGCCCAACCGTAACGGTGACGGTGGTGCCCGAGGCGGTCGCGGTGCCCAGGGCGGTGGTAGAGGAACTGGTCGCATAGACCTTCACCACATCACCGGAGGTGACGTTAGCCACCGCCACGGTATCGGCGGTCCCAGTCGGATTGTTGGTCACCGAGAGGTCGGCGCCGGCCGGGGCCGTGGTGACCGGCTCAGCCGTAAAGGTGACGGCCGTGCGGGTGCTCTCCTGTTCCGTGGTGGTCTTCTTACTGACGTAGAGGGTGCCGGCGGCGGTGCCGATCTGCGACACCGAAACCGTCACACTCGTGCCGGAAGCGGTAGCGGATCCGAGGGCGGTGGTGCTGGTGTTGGTGGCATAGACCTTTACCAGGTCACCGGAGGCCACGTTGGATACCACAATCGTGTCCGAGGTGCCCTGGTAGTTGTTCGTCACGGCAACGTCGGCCAAGGCGGGAGCGGTGGCTACCGGCTCGGCGCCGTAGGTCACGGCAGTCTTAGGGCTCTCCCACTTGTTCGTCGACGTGATGGAGACGTAGGCCGTACCGGCCTTGACGCCGATCTGGGGGATCGAGACCGTCACACTGCTGCCCGACGAGGTAGCAGTGCCCAGGGCCGTCGTGCTGCTGCTCGTGGCGTAAACCTTCACGACGTCGCCGTTCGCCAGTCCACTGACGTTCACGGTGTCAGGCGTTGACTGGTAGTTGTTGGTAACGGAAACGTTCGCGACAACAGGGGCCGTGGAGACCGGCTCGGCGGAGTAAGTCTTCGCCGTGCGCGTGCTTTCGGTGTTGCCGGATGTCAGTTTGGTGACATAGACTGTGCCGCCGGTTCTACCCAGCTGAGACAGCGTGATCGTTGCGGAGGTGCCACTGGCAACGGCGTTGCCCAGGGCGCTAATGCTGGTGGAGGTGGGGTACACTGTAATGATGTCCCCCGACGTCACGTTGGTGACGACCACCGTGTCATTGGTCCCCTCCTTGTTGTTGGTCACAGTAATGTCGCCGACGGCGGGGGCCGTGGAGACCGCTGCCGTGACGATGGGGCTGCCGACTGTGATACTTAGCAGTACAGCCAACATGGACGCCAATAACCGTCTTTTCCTCACAGGTGAGCACCTCGCTCCTCATTATGTATGGATCGTAAATGGAAACTAGAGATACTACTCATATAAGGTGTCGGTTTACGGACGCTATTCGTTAATGGGAAAACACTTGTGGGGGTATACCTTTAAGGAAAATATGAACAATAGGCATGCCTCGGTGGAGGCATGCCTGTTCGCTACTGGGCTCGCTGGTCTGTTTCGCGCTCACGCTCGGTTCGCGTGGGACGCAACATGCGCAGGAGGAGTTTGACGATATCGAGGGGGGAGAGGACGTCCTCCTCCATGAGCAGCTGCAGTTGCATTCCCTCGAAGATGGCGATGATCATGCCGGCGGTCTTCGGAGCGTTGACCTCCCTTGAGATTGCACCGGCCTGCTGCGCCTCCAGGATCAGGTCGGACAGGTAGGAGCGCCACTTCTGATACATTTCGGCCATACGCACCCGCAGCGCCTCGTTGCGCGTGGCGTAGGACCAGAACTCCATGTAGAGGGGCGCCCAGTCCTTGTTCTGGTAAACGTTAAAGCCGGTGTCGACGGAGAGGGCCAGCAGGTCTTCCAGACCGCCTACCTTTCCGGTGAGCACCGCCCCGCGTAGCGCCTCGCGCTGGGCTTCCAGCCGCTGGTCCATCAACTCGAGGAAGATCTGCTCCTTGGACTCGAAGTGGTGGTAGAAGGCGCCTTTGGACGAGTTGGCGAGGTCGATGATCTGGTTGACGGAGGCGCGCTCGTAGCCATACTGTGCGAAGGCTTGGCGAGCGGCGTCCAGGAGCTTTTCGTGCGTCTCACGCTTGCGTGCTTCCGACTTGGATAATGGTGTGGACACGGGTTCTCCCCTCCGAGTGGACCGACTGGCCTGTCTGAGAGGAGTATAGCAGAATCTCTCGGCAATTAAAAGGACAGACCAGTCGGTCTAAAAACTATTGACAATGGATAGCCCGCCCTCCTATGATAGAGGCAGATGGTAAATGGACCGACCGGTCTGTTTATTATCAAACGCAGAACGGCGTGCTCTCATTCAGAATGGAGGCGGAACTATGGAGCCCCGGAACGACGCGAAGGAACTCGAGCAGTTGGAGAAGCGAATTGGTGGCGCCTGGGTCACGTGGGCCGGCGTTGGTTTGCTGCTGCTTGCGCTCGGCTATTTCTTCAAGTACGCGCTGGATCGTGAGTGGATCTCCCCCGTGATTCGGGTGGTCCTGGGTGTTGCAGCCGGCGCGGGCCTGTATGGGACCGGGCACCTGGCCCTCAGCCGTGGGTACCGCCGGGGATATGCCCTCACGTTCATGGGCTTCGGCATTGCCACCCTATACACCAGCTTTGGTTCGGCCTACTTCGTCCTGGATCTGCTCGGCCCCGCCCTGGGGCTGCTCAGCATGACCGCCGTCACCGCCCTGGCCGTCTTTACCGCCTGGCATTACGACAACCAGGCCCTCGGTATCCTGGCCCTGGTGGGCGCCCTCGTCGCTCCGGTCATCTTCCCCGACATGGACGGCTTCATTCTCCAGCGTTTCCTCTATGTATTCGCTGTCTCGGTGGGCGCCGTGGCGTTGAGCATCGTGAAGCCCTGGCCCTGGGTCCGGGCCCTGGCCTGGGCCGGCGCTCAGCTGATCCTCGTTGGCCATCTGGTCCAGCACGAGGGGCTGAACACCTGGTCGCGTGACTTCGGCATGGCGGCCGCCATCTCCGCACTTTTCGCCCTCGGCCTGGCGTTCGAGTCGCTCTGGATGCGGTACCGGGAGAGCCAGCTCAACCTGGCGCTCTCGATCGGCAACGCCATCGCCTTTGCGGCGTACACGGCCATCATCATCCCGGGCAACTCGCCTGTGCTTACCGCTACGCTTCTGCTGGCCGGCGCTTTCTACGGCGCCCTGGCCATCATGATCCAGCGCCGTGTCCCGGACGACAAGATGGGCGCCATGCTCCACCTGCTCGCGGCGGCAGCCTTCGTGACCGTAACGGCGCCCCTGCGGCTCAAGGAGGTCGGCCTGACGGTGGTGTGGACCGCCGAGGCGCTTGTGCTGTGGATCTTGGGCGCCCGCTGGCAAAACAAGTTTCTGCAGTACTCCGGCCCGACCCTGTGGGCGATGACCGCCGTCTACTGGTACTCCGTTGCCTGGAACGTGGAGTGGCCGACATGGTTCGGGCTGAAGTATATCCCCTTCCTGAACCCCGGCGCCCTCGCCTGGATCTTCATGGCCGCCGCCGGCTTCGCCTTCAGCGTTTGGATCGAGCGCATGCCCAAGCCCACCAGCCAGGGCGCCGACATGTCGGTGATCTTCGCCCTCGCCAGCCACGTCATCGTGGGCGGCCTGCTGACGATCCAGATCAACAACGTCTTCGAGGCCTACCCGCTGGCCACCGCCCGCATGACCCACCACGTGAACATGGCGGCCCTCTCCGTCTCCTGGGGCGTGTACGCCCTGCTCCTGGTGCTATGGGGCCTGCTGCGCAACTCGCCCGTCTTCCGCTGGTTCGGCCTTACGGCCACAGCCCTGGTCCTCGTCAAGGTCTTCCTGGTCGACCTGCAGGGCCTGGACACCATCTACAAGATGCTGGCCTTCTTCCTGCTGGGCCTCATCTTCCTGGGCATCGGCTTCCTGTATCAGCGGATGGATCGGCAGCGGGTTGCCGGGTAACGCTCGAACCAAATGGTGGGGACCGCTTGTCATAGAGACGAGCGGTCCCTTCTACTTTCTTAGGCAGGGGTGAAGCAATGGATCCCCTTGGGCGATACGCTCTGGCACTTAGCTTGCTGCCCGATGAGGACACTGCCGGGGAGATCTTTATGGAAGCGACGGACGAGGTCGACCTGCGGCGAAAGGCCGCCCGGTGGCTTGCGCGCCACGGGCTGCCGTCCGCTGGGGCGGGGCCCGTGCCCGTTCTGACCGAAGCGCAGGAGGAGCACGCCCTGCACCTGTGGCGCCGGGGGCGCCGCCGGAGAGTGCTGCGGTTCGGTTTGACGGGCATGGGAATTCTGGTGCTGACCATCGCCATGCTTCTGTGGGGGTGGAGGCAGCCCCGGGGACTGGCGGCCAACCCCGTCTATCAACGGACTCCAGTAGCTAACCTAAACGACCTTGGGCACAGGACCTTAGCCATTCACCGCATGTTGCGCGATCGGCAGTATGTGACGGTCTGGTGGTCGTTGTCCGGGCCGGGCGCCGCCGCTGCCAGGCTGAAGATCAGTGTCGATATGGTCGGGGAGCCATTCTTTGCCGAGACGAGCGCGGTGAACCGGAACCTGCTCGTCGGCCGGAGTACATATCACAGTCCTGTCTATTACGTGAAGGGGGTTACAGTGACCGCAGAGGACCCTGAGCAGGAGGAAGCCAGCAAAGGTTCTACGCTTGTTCAGCCGGAGGTGAATCTGGACACGACCCCCTTCATGATCCCGCTCAACCGAGTGGTTCGGACCGGCGCAGGGACCGTTACCATCCAGGGTGTCACCTATCAGCGGAGCACCGTCGTGGTGTCCTACAGCTTCCAGGGTCCGCAGGGCTGGGTACCGCCGGTGGCTCAATCCCTGACGGTGGGCGGGTGGCCCCTGAACCTGCTCTCCCCCAACCTGGCTCGGGGGATGATGTCGGGCGCCCAGGGCTATCGGAGCGCCTCATTTGGGCCCCGGCCCGAGGTGGCCGTGGGGATGGAGGTGACGTTTGGCAACGGCTGGGAGCCGGGTGGGGACATGGTGATACCGCTTGCCAATCTTCGCGACCTTCGGCGAGCTGGGGATCGCGTCACAGCGGAGTTGGTGATGCCGGCCCAGCAGCGCGTTCTGCAGAGCGGCTTTGTGTTCATGGATGAGAGCGGGCGCAGGCACCAGGCGGCGATTCAGGCGGAGACGGAGCAGGACCGGGTCCGCTTCTACCGGGTGGAGGCCACCGGTATACCAGCGGAGACCACGTTGTCGGCGCTCCTTGCTTCGCAGGTGCAGCGACGGGTGCCGGGGTTTACCGTGAAGCTGGACCCGTTTACCCGCTGACCGGCCCGCGCAAGTTCACAACTTCACCTGTTTCATCCTCTTGTTCCAAATATGCCCAATCCGTTACAATAACCACGTGGTGATGTTCACGTGGTCAATCATCAATTTGGTGCACGGCTCCGTCAGTTGCGCACCGAGCGGGGCCTTCTCCAGCGGGATGTGGAGGAGGCCCTTAGCCTCCGCCCGGGCGCCGGCAGTCAGTACGAGCGGGGGCTGCGTGAGCCGGGTTTTTCCCTGCTATTAGCCCTTGCCGACTACTTTGACGTGTCGGTGGACTACCTGCTCGGTCGACCGGAGGCGCCGAGAGAGAGCCCGGCTCTTTCGGCTGGACGGCGGCGGGTCAAGGAGCTCCTCCGGGCGCGGGCGCTCCCGGGGGGCGGTTCCCGCGAGGTCCTTCAGGCCATGGTCACCCTGGCAGCGGAGGCGGCGCCCCACCACTTCGCGCCGGTGAGGCTGGCCCGGGTGTTGGGGGTGACGGAGGGCGCCCTGCGATCCGGCAAGGCGGTGACTAGCGGGCTGGTGAAGCAACTGGCAGCGTACCTGGATGTGGACTTGACAAAGTTGCGCACGCATCATTCAATTAGCATAGAAGGGCAATACATAGAGGGGTAATGTATGCACGAGGAGTACTGGCAGGGACTGATCCGTATGGGCCTGACCAAGCTGTTCATGCTTCGGGCGCTCCTGGAGGAACCGCTGCACGGTTACGACCTGGCCAGGCGGGCCGCCGACCTGAGCGGCGGAGCGTGCTCTCCCACCGAGGGTACGATCTACCCGGTGCTGAAGGAGTGGGAGAAGTCTGGCTGGGTCACCGGGGAATGGGAGACCGTGCGGGGCCGCCGCCGGCGTGTCTACAGCCTGACCGAAGAGGGCCGGGAGGCCTTCGAGGCGGCCTATGCAGCGTGGATGCCGGCTGCCCGCTCCATTGTGAGAATGCCCATGCCGGTCACCAATCGCCTGGAGGATTATCTTCTATAGAAGGGCTATGCATAGAGGGGCAAGGTATAGCGAAATAGACAACTCGTGCAGAGGGGTTCGGCCCCCTCCGCACGAGTTGTCTATAGTTATAAGGGGCTGGGTGGATATCTCCGACAAGGGTGCTATAATGGGCGGTAGAGTTCGCACATGAGGTGGTTCCATGGGGTTCTTCCGCGATGAACTGGGCCAAACCTTCGACGAACTGCACGTGGGCCAGAAGGCCGCCTTTACCCGCAGGGCGACCAAGCAGGACGTGCTCCAGTACATGGGCCTTTCCGGCGACCTGAACCCGCTTTACGCCGACTCCGCCTTCGCTGGGCGGACCCAGTACGAGCATCCGATTGTACCGGCCAACATGTTGGCGGGCTTCGCCTTCGGAGCTGTCGCCAACGTGCTGCCCGGTCTCGGCAGTCTGACCCACAGCCATTCGTACCGCATGCTCCGGCCCGCGCACGTCGGCGACGAGATCACAGCCGAAATGGAGATCGTCGAGATGAATCCGGGGCTGCGCCGGGTGGTGATCCGCTACCGGCTGCTGGACCAGGACGGCCAGGAGCACCTGGTCGGGGAGATGGAGGTCGAGCCCCCGCCTAAGCTGAAACCCATCATGCATCACGCTTACGAGAATTTCTAACCACAAGGAGCTGAAGGACAGTGGCGGTGCGCGAGATTCATGTCAGTGAGATCGCTGATACGGTCGCCCGGCTGGTCCAGCAGGCGAACTTCGTCCTGGAGAAGGACGTCAAGAACGCCCTGAACAAGCTGCAGTCCCTGGAGGAGGCCCCGGTTGGCCAGGCTGTCATGGTGCAAATCGTGGAGAACTACACCATCGCTGAGACCGAGCATGTACCCATGTGCCAGGATACCGGTGTGGCGCTGGTCTTCCTCGAGATCGGTCAGGAGGTCCACCTGGTGGGCGGCGACCTGAAGGAGGCCATCAACGCCGGTGTGGCCAAGGGCTACACCGAGGGTTACCTCCGCATGTCGATGCTGAACGATCCCATCAAGCGGGTGAACACCAAGAACAACACCCCCGCCATGATCTACACCGAGATGGTCCCCGGCGACAAGGTGAAGGTCAAGGTCGACTGCAAGGGCGGCGGCTCCGAGAACATGAGCCAGCTGAAGATGCTGCCCCCCTCCGCCGGTTGGGAAGGCGCCAAGCGCTTCATCGTGGAGACCGTGGCCAACGCCGGCCCCAACGCCTGCCCGCCCCTGCTGGTTGGCGTCGGCATTGGCGGCAACTTTGACAAGGTGGCCCTCCTCGCCAAGAAGTCGCTGCTGCGCCACGTGGGCGACCCCAATCCCGACCCGGAGTGGGCTGCCCGTGAGCAGGAGCTGATGGAGGAGATCAACAAGCTGGGCGTCGGCCCCATGGGACTGGGCGGCACCCAGACCGCCTTCGGCGTGCACATCGAGGTTATGGGCTGCCACATCACCGCGCTGCCTGTCGCCGTCAACATCGAATGCCACAGCCATCGCCACAAGGAGGCGGTCCTCTAATGGCCAAGGTACACATCACGACGCCGATCACCGACGAGCAGGTGCGGCAGGTCAAGGCTGGCGACGAGGTCTACATCTCCGGGGAGATCTACACGGCCCGTGATGCAGCCCACAAGCGTATGGTGGATGATCTGGCGGCCGGCAAGCAGCTGCCCTTCAATACCCAAGGCGCCGTCATTTACTACGTGGGGCCCACCCCGCCCAAGCCGGGCCAGGTGATCGGCTCCGCCGGCCCGACCACCAGCTACCGCATGGATAAGTACACCCCCGAAATGCTGCGCCAGGGCGTCAAGGCCGTGATCGGCAAGGGCCACCGTGGCGACGAGGTCAAGACCGGGTTCGTACAGCAGGGAGCGATCTACCTCGTCTCCACCGGCGGCGCCGGAGCGCTGCTCGCCCGCACGATCGAGGCTGCCGAGGTCGTCGCGTATGAGGACCTGGGCGCCGAAGCGATCCGCCGCCTGAAGGTCAAGGACTTCCCGGCGATCTGCATCCACGATTCGCACGGCGGTGACCAGTACTTCAACGGCCAGTCGCAGTACGTGAAGGCCGACGCCATGGTCAAGCCCAAGAAGCCCGAAGCAGGGGAATAGTTACAGCACAAATAAGGAACGGCTCAGGCGCGGAAGAAGATGATGCGCCCGAGCCGTTCGTCTTTGTCGAAGCGGAACTCCAGCACGTAGGCTGTGCCGTAATGGTAGCGGGCGCGCAGGCCCGAGGAGAGAGAGCTCAGCGTGCTTGGGGCGCCGTAGGCCTGGCGGACCTCGCTGATGGTTGAGCCCACCCGGATCCCCTTGCCCGTAGCCAAGGCGGGGGAGGAGAGCTCGTACCAGACCAGGGTGCCCGTGCGGTCGTCGATGCGGAGCAGCAGCCCCTGCTCAGGGTATTCGTAGACCGTGCTGATGGACTCTTTGCGGGTGATGGGCGCCGGGCCGAAGCGGGCCTCCATGTCGGCTGGGGTAGAGGCGCCAATGGTCAGCCCGGTCACGCCGAACTCGCGGGTCAGGTCCCGCTGGAGCAGTTCAGGACGGAGCATGCGGATGCCGAGTAAGCCAAGCGCTGCTACACCGCCGGTAATCACCACAGCCAGCCCAATCAGCACCCACTTCCACACGCTGATCCCTCCAAGAAACGTACGTGTCTCGGAGGATTCTGTAAAATATTGGGAAAATCCTGCTTTTGGACGAGCGCAGTAGCACCTTCGTGTCATTATCGCCTATACTTATAGTTAAATGGAAGGATTCAGATAAGTGGACTCGAAGTTACTTCCTCAAACACCTCCGTGGAGGAGTCCGATGAATACCCAACGTGTGGACAGTGAGTCCTGGCCCCACATCCTGGCCGATCTTCATCGTTTTGGGGCCACGCCCGGCGAGCTCTGCCGAGTCAGCGACATGATCGACTGCGGGCTGCATGAGGTAGCCCTAAGCCTTGTCGATTCCGTGTTGGAGCGACTGCGCACGGAGAGGAAATTAGTTTAATAGGCCATAACGGCCGCGGACTTTTCGGCGTTCCACGCCTTTTCGTCCCCCGCACGGCCTCGCCGCTTTGCGGCGCCGTGCTCGG
>JBOZRQ010000042.1:0-73103 GCA_050789255.1 Symbiobacteriaceae bacterium | reverse complement strand
TCCGCCGCTGACCGTATTGCTACGGTCCGCACGACTTGCATGTCTTAGGCACGCCGCCAGCGTTCGTCCTGAGCCAGGATCAAACTCTCCGTAGAATAGTTTGTTCGGCTCTAAATGGATGTACGTTCGCTTAGCTCTTCTTGCTCTTGCACTGTCTAGTTTTCAAGGTCCCAGTTCGTCACCGCCCGTGTTCCGAGCGGCGAGGTTCTTAGCTTATCATCACATCGCAGGGCCGTCAACACTCCATATCTTGGCGTGTTCACCGCACCGGCGACGTTGCTTATCTTAACCCGACCCAACATCGATGGTCAACCCCTAAAATACATCTCTGCATAGAGCCGCAATCGTCAGAAACAAGAGAACGGCGCCGGGCGGCAGCCGTTCTCTTCATCGTTCTATGAATAGGCTTAGTGCCAGAGAGACAAGTTGCGTGCCAACGATTCGATCCGGCGGTCAACACGGTCAAAGAGCGTCCCCGAGGCATATCGACCATCCGAACCGCGATGGCCGGCGGGCATGCCGGTCAGAATCTCGATCCCCTCTTCGATCGTGCCGACGGCCCAGATGCTGAACTTGCCATCCCGCACCGCCTGCAGGACTTCTTCTGAAAGCATCAGATTGGGTACGTTCTGTTTGGGAATCATCACGCCCTGTCGACCGGTGAGCCCCTTCGCCTTGCATATGCCGAAGTAACCCTCAATCTTTTCATTAACGCCGCCAATCGTCTGAATCTGGCCGCGCTGATTGACCGAACCCGTCACAGCGATGCCCTGATCGATCGGCGCCTCGGCGAGCGCTGAGAGCAGCGCATAGAGTTCTGTGCTCGAGGCGCTGTCACCATCAACGGGAATATAGGTCTGCTCAAAGGCAATGCTTGCAGAGAACGCCAGGGGCTTATCTTGCGCAAAGCGGTCACCCAGGAAGCCGGTCAGGGTGAACAGGCCCTTGTCGTGGATCTGGCCGGTCATATCGATCTCGCGCTCGATGTGCATGATCTCCTTATGTCCTGTGTAGACCCGGGCGGTGATCCGGCACGGCGACCCGAAGGTGTGATCGCCAACGTTCATCACCGTCAGGCCGTTCACCTGACCGACCACCCATCCATCGACGTCAACCATGATGGAGCCCCGCTCGATCATCTCACGGAGATGAAGTTCAGGAGAGGCGGAGCGCTCTGCCTTTGCTTCGATGGCTCGATCGATGTGAACCCCGTCGACCAGATCACTGCCGGCCTGGGCAGCCCAGGCGTTCGCCTCGTAGATCACCTCGACCACTTCATTGAACTGTGCCGAGAGCTTGTGCTGTTCATCGGCAAGGCGGTGGCTATGCTCGAGCACCTGTGCAACGGCAGCAGCCGTTAGATGACGAAGCCCCTCCCGGCGGCACACTTGGGCCATGAAGCGGGTGTATCCCTCAACGTTTTCCGGGCTTGCATCCATGACCGGTTCGAACTCAGCCTTGATCTTAAAGAGTTTACGGAAGCTGTCATCCTGTGTATATAGCGCCCGGTATAGCTGCGCACCGCCGATTAGAATCACCTTCACGCTTAGCGGGATCGGCTGCGGACGCAGCATCATCCCAATGGGGACGTTCCGGTTCTCCTGTTCCGGCATCTCCACGCGGGCCTCCCGTGTGGTGAGGGCGCGCTTGAGCGTCTCCCACACAACGGGGCTGCGGAGCAAGTCAGCAGCCTGCAGGATCAGGTAGCCGCCGTTGGCGCGGTGGAGGGCGCCCGCCTTCAGATGCAGCACGCTGGTAACCGCTCCGCCGTCCGGGGTTGCCACCATTTCGGCCTTGCCAAAGAGGTTGAAGTAGCTCGGGTTATTCTCCACCACCACCGGGGCGCCGTCCTTCTTGCTGTGGTGGACGAAGACGTTCACCCGGAACTTCTGCGCGGGGTCCCCCTGGGGTCGCGCCTCGGGCTCCAACTCCAACTCTGCCGCGGCGGCTGCCTCTTCGTAGGCCGGGGTTGCCGGGGACGGGGCAGGCACCGAGTGGCCAACCAACTCAGACTCGACGCGGGTCAGCCAGCGAAGCACCTGCGGCAAGTGCTTGTACCTCTCCTTGAGGTCGCTGATGAGGGGCTCCATGGCCGAGCCCGCCACCGTGGCATCAAGGCCCGCCAGTTCTTCCTTGAGCGACTTCTCCAGCTCCCAGGTACGGCGCCCGACCTCGGCGATGATGGTGCGAAGCTGCTGGCCCCGGTCGCTCAGTTCATTCCTGGACTCCGTCGGGAGTGCGCTCCACTGCTCCTCGGTGAGGGGTTGGCCCTGGAGCGTGGGCACCGGCACGAGCCCCTGCTCGGTCTGGGAGAGGACGAAGCCCTGGTCCCGGGCGGTCGACTCCAACTCCTCCATCACCCGAGCCATCTGCCGGCGGGCCCGGCGGACGATCTCCTCCCTGCGCACCTTGTACTCCTTGGTCTCCAGCGCACGCAACGCAGCACGGCCCGCGCTGGCGATCAGCTCGTCCATCTCCCGGGCAAAGAGCGGGGCGCCGCCCGACGGCATGGCGAGAGCGACCGGCTCGTCCGGGCGGTCGAAGTTATGTACGTACACCCAGTCCTGGGCTGGCGCCTCCGGCTGGGCGTGCTTTCGGACCAGCGTGGTGGAGTAGCTGGTCTTCCCGGTGCCGGAGGGGCCGGCCACGAAGATGTTGTAGCCCGGGCTCCGAACAGCCAGGCCGAAGTTCAAAGCGTTTACGGCCCGCTCCTGACCAACCAGCCCTTCGAGATCCGGCAGCTCAGCCGTGGTGGCGAATCCCAACTGCCCGGGGTCCCAAGTGCGACGAATCTCCTGCAACGGCACGGCACAACGCTGCTTCACGGCAAAGCCCCTCCTAGAACAGGTTATCATCGGGCCCGAATGGCCAGGGCGCCGGCAGTCCGGTCACCTCGATGCGCGGGTCTCCTTGAAGCTCGGCCAGAACGGCCGGGGAGACCCAAAGGTTCTCCAGCTCGAGCGTGTTCTTGATGCGCACAATCCGCGGGTTTTCCGGGTACGACAGGGTCCGCAGGGCGGTCTCCACCACGGCCCGGTCGGTCTCCAGGGTCATGGGGATCTTGGCACGCTCCAGCGCCATGGCGGTGAGAACGTTGAGGTAGGTGGCCTGGTAGTCCACCTTGCCCACCAGGCGGCGGGTGACCAGGTCGGCCAGGCCGACGCCGTTGGCGTTGCCGTGGGACTCCTCCGAGAGGTCCAGGATGACCAGGCGGCGCACCCTGGGGCTCTCGATCTTCAACTCAGGAACGCCCGTCCGACCGACGATGTTGGTGTCGATGCCCGTGCCGGAGAAGTTCTTGCCCATTTGGTCGATCACCAGCAGGTCGAGCTCTTCCACGGGCAGTCGGGGCAGCATCTGCTTGGCGCGCTCCAAGAGCCGCTCCTCTGCGGCGATAAACTCCTCGGGCCTGACCGGCACCAGGTCGGCGGTCTCCTCGCGGGGATCCTCCAGCACCGCGATGCCGCCGGCAACGGGGAGCCGACCCAGCAGGATCTGGCCCATCTCCAGGAGCCGGGGCGCCAGCTCGCCAAGCCCCAGGCTGTGGAAGAGGCGGGCGCCGACCGGCTTGCCGCAGCCGACGACCAGCATTTTGACGAGGCCGCTCTCGATTCGGCCCCGGAAGCTGGTGTGGGGCTTCACACGGTTGAGCACCAGGATCTGATCGCAGCCCAGCAAGGTGCGGTCGAAGTAAACCGGGGTACCATCTGCGGTGGCGCCCACCTGGTGGGCATCGATGGCGGTGTGCAGAGGCGCCCCGATGGAGGCCTCTGTGACCCCCAGGCTGTGGAGCACCTCAGCCTGCCCCTCCGGGGTACCGCCGCCGTGGCTGCCCATGGCCGCCACCACTACGGGCTCGGCACCAAGCGCCCGCACATGGGCGACAATTTCACGCAGGAGCACGGGAATGTGCCGGATTCCCCGGCTGCCCGCCGGAATCCCAACCCGCATGCCGGGCCGGATCCGCTCGTGCAGGTTGAGGGCCTGCAGCGCCTGCTGCATGGCTGCCGGCAAATCGGTGATGTAGGCGCCACCAAAGCGCTGACGCACGGGAATCAGGTCAGGGAGCACGGGGGGCCACCTCCGCTACGGGGGACTTCTCCTTCTCCTATGCGATGACCTTCTGAATCTTCCGCTGCCAAGCACATTCCGGTGGCCCGAAGGCGTAGAGTGTAGAGTCCGTTCGCTATCTGTGAGTACTATCGGAATTATAGGAGTTATTGATTAGTCCCAGGGGTCAGGTATTGGTAAGATTGATCACAGGGCTGTCCGATCCCAGGCAATGGAGAGGAGCGAATCCGAGAGATGCCCCTGAGCACATCACCGCTGACCAGCATTCTCACTCGTAACGCTAAAACGTACCGGAACCTCAGCGCCGCCGCCCTGGTCGAAATGGCCATCGCAGCCGGAGAAGGAACCCTGACCGCCGACGGCGCCCTGAGCGTCACCACCGGCAAGTACACAGGCCGGTCGCCGAAGGACAAGTTCGTGGTAGCGGATCCCGAGGTTCAGGAGCACGTGAACTGGGGCCCGGTCAACCAGCCCATGGAACCCGAAGTCTTTGAGCGCCTCTATCGTAAAGTGCTCGATTACATAGCCGATAAGGATCTGTTCGTCTTTGACGGGTTCGGCGGCGCCGACCCCCAATACCGACTGCCCATCCGCATCGTCAACGAGTTCGCCTGGCAGAACCTGTTCGTGCGGCAGCTCTTCGTCCGCCCCACGGAGGAGGAACTCGCTGTTCACCAGCCAGAGTTCACGGTGATCTGCATCCCCTCGTTCCAGGCTGATCCCGCCGTGGATGGCACCAATTCCGAGGCGTTCATCATCCTGAGCATGGCGAAGAAGGTCGTTCTGATCGGCGGCACCCACTACGCCGGGGAAATGAAGAAGTCGATCTTCACCGTGCTGAACTACCTGCTGCCCTTCCAAGGGGTCTTCCCCATGCACTGCTCGGCCAACATCGGCACGCAGGGCGATGTGGCGCTCTTCTTCGGGCTTTCTGGCACGGGCAAAACCACCCTGTCCGCCGATCCCAAACGCTGCCTGATCGGCGATGACGAGCACGGCTGGAGCGACACCGGGGTCTTCAACTTCGAGGGCGGCTGCTATGCCAAGTGCATCAACCTGTCGGCGGAGAAGGAGCCCCAGATCTACCAGGCGATTCGCTTCGGCTCGGTGCTGGAGAACGTGCCCGTCCACCTCGGGACCCGCCAGCCCGACTACGACGATGACTCCCTGACCGAGAACACCCGCGCCGCCTACCCGGTGGAGTTCATTCCCGGCGCCGTCGTCCCCGGCGTTGGCGGACACCCCAACGTGGTGGTCTTCCTCACCGCCGATGCCTTCGGCGTGCTGCCCCCGATTGCCCGGCTTACCAGGGAGCAGGCCATGTACCACTTCATGTCGGGGTACACCAGCAAGCTGGCCGGCACGGAGCGCGGTGTCACCTCGCCCGAAGCGACCTTCTCGGCATGCTTTGGCGGCCCGTTCCTCCCCCTGCCCGCAGCCAACTACGCCGAGTTGCTGGGCCGGCGGATTTCCGAGCACAACACCCGGGTCTATCTGCTGAACACGGGCTGGTCCGGAGGCCCCTATGGGGTTGGCCAGCGCATGAAGCTCAGCTACACCCGCGCCATGGTGGACGCCGTGCTCAGCGGTGAACTGGAGCAGGCTGAGTTCGTGGAGGACCCGATCTTCCGAGTGGCGGTCCCCACCTCGTGCCCGTACGTTCCGGCCGAGGTGCTTCAGCCCCGTAACACCTGGGCTGACAAGGCCGCATACGACGAGCAGGCCCGGAACTTGGCCGCCCTGTTCGCCAAGAACTTCGCCAAGTTCAAGCACGTCCCCGCGGACATTGCGGCGGCAGGGCCCCGGATCGGCTAACAGGAAAAGCTGCGGCGCACAGGGAACTCCTGTGCGCCGCTTGTTATGTGTGAGGTGAATGATGATGCTGCAATCCCTCTTCCATCACCCCATCCGCTCGCAGACCTGTCTCGACCCGGGCTACTCCGGCCACGCCAGCGACGTGTGGCTTGTGGAGACCGACACGGAACGTGCCGTCGTGCGCCGCTCCCGAATCACCGAGTTCCCCGTCAACGACTTTCAGTTGGGGGCCTTTGAGCTCTTCGGCTGCGACCCCCGGGAGGTTCACGCCCTGGAGCCCCTGAACGGCATGCTGGCCGAGCTCAGTCCGGTGCCGGTGCCCCGGGTTCTGCGCAAGGGCGACCTTGAAGGGCGTCAGGCTGTGGTGGTGGAGCGCATGCTCGGCACGCAGCTGGGCTCCTTCATCGGGCAGCCCGAGCCGCTCCTCGTGCAGTTGGGGACCATGCTGGCCCGCATTCACAAACGGCGCTTCGACTGGTGCGGGCATCCCACCGGACGGCCGAGCTATGCGCTCAGCGAGTGGCCGCACCGGGTGGCACATGCGATTCGACAGGTAGTCACCCGGTATTACCCCGGCTGGCCCCTGATGGACGAGGCGGCGCTCGCCCTGCCAGTTCCATCGCATGCCTCGCTGGTGATGCCCGACCTTGATCCGTCGCAGTTCCTGACCGATGGGGAGCGCATAACGGCCCTGGTCGATACCGAATACTACGGAGTCGGCCCCCGGGAGCTGGATTTCATCGCGCTGGAGTATGTGCTGGATGCAGTCGGCGCTGCCGCCGTGGCAAGGGGCTACTCCGCCGTTCTGCCGCTGCCGGACCTGGCGGCCGTTCGGCCCGTCTACCGGTACCTCTACTTGCTCATGGCCATACAAGGACACGTGGACCTGACCGCCTGGATGGATCAGCCCCATCTATTCTAATGTGAGGGGGTTTCTACATCATGCGAAGCGTAACGCTGGAAGATCTGTTGACCGACTCAGTCTGCCGAAAGCATCTGCCGAGGGCCGGGGTGGATCACTCGATCCGAGTGGCGGAGATTGCCGTCGATCTGGCGGTGGATCTGGGCGTCAACCCGGACCACGCCGCCAAGGCCGGCCTCCTGCACGACATCGGCCACGGCGATTTCCACGTGGATGGTGTCTGGAACTATACCCTCTACGCCCAGGGCGACATCCACCCGATCAAGGGCGCCGAGCGGGCGCACGAGCTGCTGGTGCTCAAGGGTGAAGAGCCCTCGGTGGCCAGGGAGATCGCCCTGGCGATCCTGTTCCACTCGGGCTCCAACGCCATCCGGCCGGTGGGGGACCGCACGCCGCTGCAGGCGCTGGTCGCCATGGCCGACGACGGCGACGAGGAGGAGCACGGCGCCCATCATAAGCGGCAGACCGATTGGAAGTCAGCGATTGCCCGGGTCCGGCTCCTGGACCAGCGGATCGATCAACTCCTGGATGCATGAAGAGGGAGCGCTCCCAGCAGGGGCGCTCCCTCTTTCTGTGCCTCAGTGGTGGCCGATCCAGCCGGCAATTTCATCGATCACATAGGACGGGACGTTAACCGGTTTGGCGTACTCCGTGACGAAGCCCAGCGGAGCCTCCCCCTCAACGAAGAGGTGGTTTAGCTTCTCGAAGAGCTTGAAGGTCACATTCTCCCGGCTCGCCAGGTCCTTCTTCCAGGACTCGAACTGGGTCACCGGCACCTGGGTATCGCGGGCGCCCTGCAGGACCAGCAGGGGAGCGGACTGCTGTTTGGCCAGCTCAGCGGCCGAGGGGCGCAAATCCAGGTAGTAGCCGGGCATGCCGAGCAGGAAGCCTTGCGGGGGATTGGCCGGGTCGAACTTGGGGTCGCGGAGCATGGCGATCTGCCCCTGGATGAACGGCCACTGCTGCTCAGGCAACAGCTTGGCGTCGACCATCAGCTTATTCTGCTCCAGGATGGTGTCCAGGAAGGAGTTTGGCCCGGCGGCGAGGATCGCTCCGGCGATATGCTTGTCGGTGTCCTGCTGGATCATGCGGGGCACGGCATAGCCGCCCTGACTGTGACCAAGGACGAAGACCCGGCGCGGGTCGATCCGCTCCGTCCCGCGAAGCAGGGCGACGGCTGCCAGAGCATCCGCAACGGTCTCCTCCTGGAGGGTGAAGGTGGGCGTAACGGACTTCTGGGAGTGCTCCCGCGTGCGCTTCTCATAGCGGAGCACAGCGATTCCACGGGAGGCCAGACCTTGGGCGAGATCCCGGAAGACCTTCGCCCCGCCCACCGACTCATCGCGGTCGTTGGGGCCCGAGCCATGGACGAGGAGAACCGCCGGGAACGGTCCCTGCCCCACCGGCATCGACAGAGTGCCGGGCAACGGGAACGGCATACCGCTGCCCACCACCACCTCGGTCTCCGTAAACGCCTTGGAGTCGGCGTAGGGCGGCGCCCCGGCCACCTGGGTCGGCCCGGCGTATGTATTCATGAAGTAGTCGTCCACCTTGCCCGACTGGTCAAAGCGGATGGTGACGTCAAAGGCTGCCATTGCAAAGACGGCGATGAACTGCACGTTGTCATGCACGGCAGTCCGCTCATGGCCGACGAAAATCATCTTGCTGATGGGGCCAAGCTGCTGCAGTTGAGCCGAGATGGCGTTCAGGCGTATTGGGGGCATGACACCCCACAGCGCCGGCGAGAAGAGCAATGACTCAGGGCGCCCCTTGACCAGGGCGCGGACGAAATCCATTGCCCGAGTGGCCATGGCGTCGACTGTCACTTTGCCGGTGGCACCATCCCAGGTCGCCTGGATCCCGAGGACGGCGTTCAGAAAGTCCGGCGGCGCCATGGTGCGGTCCTTCTCCAGCGTGATTGGGGCGCCGGTCGGCACGGCCGCCCCGTTCAGGGTGGCCGAGCTCTCCCCGATCCGCAGCAGCAACGACACATCGCCCCGGGTGATCTTCACCGCCCGGGCCTGTCCGTCCCACTCGACTCGGGCGCCCGCCGCCTCAGCGACGGCCCGGACCGGTACCAGCGGGGGGGCTGCGGCGGCGCCCGCCCCAGCCATGGGCGCCAAGAGGGCAATCGTGAGCAGCGACGTGAGCGACTTCCTCAGCCATGACTTCATGCTTCATTCTCCTCTCGCAGAGAGCTACCCACAGCGAAAAGGACGACCCCGAGGGGTCGTCCTGGAATCCCTCGCAGGATTCAGCGCTTGCTGTATTTACAGTCTACTTCGTCACTTAGGCGACGTATATGGCATCAAAGTGCCATTGGCTACCGCAGGGCGCTCTGCCAGAGTTGCCCGGGATTGAGCGAGCGGCTGCGGCCCATGCCTTGCAGGATATCCTCCCGCCCATACCGCTCCCGGAAGTGCGTCCAGTAAAGGTACTCCTCGGGGGAGTGGAAGCCGGGCTCCATGGACTCGATCGTCTCCGCGGCGTAGCGCTGCAACAGCGGCCCGATGCCCGTCCCGATGGCGAACTTCTCCTTGGCGCGCCACACGATTTCTCGGGGCAGGTAGCGCTCCGCGACCTTGCGCAGAACCCACTTCCCTTCCCCGTTATGCCACTTAAGGCTGGTGTGGAGCTGAAAGGCAAGGTCGACCATCGCTACGTCGAGGAAGGGGACCCGCCCCTCCAGACCGTGGGCCATGGTCATCCGATCAACTCGCTGCAGGTTCGAGTTATGTAGGCCGCAGGTGATCTGCCGCAGCTCGGCGGGCAGATCCTCAGCGAAGTTGGCCAGGTAGTGGTAGCCTGCGAACAGTTCGTCGGCGCCCTCCCCGGACAGCACCACCTTCACGGACTGCGCCGCCATCTGCGACACGAAGTAGGTGGGGATCGCACTCCGTACCAGCGCCGGGTCACAGGACTCCAGCTTGTCGATCACCTCGGGAATCGCTTCCACGATCTCCGCCGGCGTCAGCACACGCTCGTGGTGGGTCGTGCCAATTACCTCAGCTACATGCCGGGCGTTCACCAGGTCTGCCGAACCTTCCAGCCCCACGGCGAACGAGTGAAGCTCCCCTGTTACGTTGCGCCGGACGATGGCGGAGATCAGGCTGGAATCCAGACCGCCGCTCAGGAAAACCCCCAGGGGCACATCGGCCATCAGGCGTTTGCGCACGGCCCGGGTCAGAGCGGCGTCGACCAGGTCGACAGCTGCCTCCTCACTCGCTTGCGTGGGCGTGGGCCACGGGACCACGTAGTACCGCTGCTGCGGCTGCCCGTAAAGCCAGCCGGTGCCCGGCGGCAGTTCGTGGATCTCGTCCACCGCCGCCAGCAGCGCCTTGATCTCGGAGGCGAAGCAGAGGTGCCCGTGCCGGTCGTGGCCATAGTAGAGCGGCTTGATGCCCAGGGGGTCCCGGGCCAGGAAGAGCCCATGTTTGGGCCCCCAAATGGCCAGGGCAAACATGCCGTCCAGCCGCCGGACGAATCCGGGGCCGTCCTCCTCAAAGAGATGGAGGACGACCTCAGAATCGCTGTCCGTGCGAAAGTGATGCCGGTGGGCAAGGCTGTGCCGGAGCCACTGGTGGTTGTAGATCTCCCCGTTGACGATCGCCCAGAGCGATCCATCTTCGTTGCAGATGGGTTGGGCCCCGCCCTCCAGGTCCACGATGGCCAGCCGGTCGTGGCCGAGGGTCACCCGGTCGGCGGTCGCCGTCCAGACCTGGCGCCCGTCGGGACCACGGTGACTCTGCGCATCCAGCATGCGAGCGACCGCTTCACGGTCGGTGCGCCCGAATATGCCGGCAATCCCGCACACTAAGCCACACCTCCCCGAGTCAGTATCGCCGCCTGCCGCTCCGCCTCGCTCAGCACCCGGCCCGCAGCCCGGTCGAAGGCCCGGCAGGCGCCATCCTCGAAGCGGACCGCCACCTGGCCCAGCCCCTCCTTGTTGCCCATGAGATGCGGGGCATCCAGGAGCCCCAGGTGGACCGCCCGGGCCAGCGTGGGGGCGTGGGTGAGCGGGTCCTGGACATCGGCGGGAGCCAGCCCGGCGATTGCCTCCAGCAGCAGGCGAGCCTCGGCAACGAGCTCCCGCTTGCGCTCCTGCACGGCCGGGTCAGCCGCCATGTCCGGCAGCCCTTGCAGGGCCAACTGGATGGCGCCCCGCACCACGTGGGCGCCGTCGATCACATCCTGGGCGGTCGCCGCATGGTGCCACTCCGAGTGGCCCACGATGTGGATGATGTCCGGCTTGACCGCCATTTGCAGGAAGGTACTGGCCGCCAGGTGGCCCTTGGCCCGGTCGAAGCCTGCGGGCATCGAGGTAAGGCCGGCCCGGCACTCCCGCAGCACCCGGAAGGTCGGGCCTTGCAGGGACTCCACCAGCTCCAGCTTCGCCAGCATCTTGGCGAGGTCCATCGCAGGCGAGGTGAGCGGCGGGTTGTTCCACATGAGCTGCTGCACGTACTCCTTCACCCCGGCCTGCTTGGCGTTGTAGGCGGCGATGTATGCAGCAGCCACGGCCACGGTGTCGGGCGCATCGCGCAGCGACCAGTGGTGGCTCTCGTTGGACTCCACCGGGATGGACCGCTCGCCGTGCCAGCGCATGACCGCCTGCACCTCGGGGATCGACTCGACCAGCGGGCGCTGGGAGCGGCCGTCCAGCAGGCTGTACCAGAAGAGCGGGATCGCGCACCAGGCGTTGTTAATCGTCTCCTGGAGCATGGCCGCCCAGCGGAGTTGGTCCCGGGTGCCGGCGTAGCACCGCAGGAGCGGGTAGTTCCCGGTGCGGCTGGCTGCGTACAGCTCCCGCAGGTCATCGGCGGACCGCACCGGCACGCCGCCAGCGCCGTGCTCCCGGGGGTCCATCTCATCGGGGCGGAAGAAGTGCTCCTGGGCGTTCTGGTCGGTGCCCAGGCTGATCACGTCCAGCACGCCGGCCTCGGCGATCTGCCGAACCCCATCGATGGTGGCGGACACGGTGGGCTGGCCGTAGTGGTGGCGGAGCAGGGGGAAGGGGCGCTTCCAGTCAATGCGTTCCGTCAGCCGTTGCGGTGGGGTACCGCCCTGGACAGCGGTATTGCTCCCCCGGAGGAAGTCGACCAGCTCCTGAAACTCAGCGCTCCCCCCGAAGACCGCCTCGAAGAAGCCCAGCTCCCGGCCGTGCTCGGCGACCGGGTCGGTGGACCCGAGGACCCAGCGGCGGTGCGCCTGGCCCCGGGCCAGGGCCGCGTCGCGCAGTTCGGCCAGGACGCGGCGCCCGGACTCGGGCGTCAGGCGGTAGCCGACCGCCACGATCTCCGGATCCCAGCTCCCCACGACGTCGAGGAGTTCGGCTGCGCTCACGGCGGGTCCGAGGCACTTCACCTCGTACCCCAGTTGCTCAGCGGTGTTCAAAAAGCGGACCACGCCTCCGACATGGACGCAGTCGCCGATGGCTGCCCCCAGAATGCGTCGCTTAGACAAGCTGAACCACCTCTCCTTCCAGTGCGTAGCGGCGGAGCTGTTCGGGGCTCCACCCCGCCATCCCCAGCCGCTCGAGCGTGCGTCCTGTGCTGCGGAAGTCGTGCTGGCACATGACCGAGGCCAGGTGAATGATGTTGTCGATGACCGGCGTGGCGACCCCCAAGGCCCGCCCCAGGGAAGCGATCGGCACCAGACCGGTGGGCACATCTTCCCAGATGTAGCGGGTCTCCAGTGTGGAGGGCGCCCCCACCCCGGCGTAGGCGGGCGTGGCCTGAATCGCCTCGTAGAGGCTCGGCTTCTCCACCCCGTAGACCTCGGCCAGCCAGTCCCGGGCAGATTGGGCGCCGACCCCCAGCGCCCGGGCTACGCTCAGGCGCTCCCCGTCGAGCTGCTCCAGCAGTGTGGCCACGGACGGGGTAATGCCGTCGGCATAGTGCCGGAAGGCCCCGCCTGTGTTCTCGATCCGGGCGGCGTTCAGCAGCGCCACCGCCGGGTGGAAGATCGCCCCGATGTTGTCCAGCGAGGTCTTCCAGACCCAGCGGGCAGGCATGAACTGCGGGTAGGCCGGTCGGAGCAAGTCCAGAAGTTCCTGGGTCCGGCGGGCCGGCAGGGCGGCGGCCAGCACCTGCCGCTTGATGCCGTGGATCCGGGCCTGGTTGGGCCCCACCTTCCGGCTGGCGTAGATGAAGGTCTGGGCCTCGCCGACCACCACGTCGGCCGTGCAGCTCTCCCGGCGCAACTCGGCCAGGAACTCCATCGCCCCGGCGGTGCGGCCGGGCATCAGCAAAACCGCTTGCCCGTCGGCCAGGTGGGGGGCGCACTGCCGGGCAATGTCGCCGTGGGCGGAAGCCGGCAGGGCGACGAGCACCAGGTCGGCCCCGTCCAGCGCCTCCGCCAGGGACTCGCAGGCCGTCACCCGGCCAAAGCCGATCTCGGCGCCCTCCAAGAAGATGCCGCCGGCATCGGCCACGGAGCTGAGGCTGCCAAAGTTACGTGCCCACAGCTTTACCCGGAAACCCATCAACCCAAGATGACCGGCGACCGCCATGCCGCCATGTCCGGCGCCCAAGACACAATAGGTCGTCACTATGCCCATCCTCCCTGTTGTTGAGAATGGCAAAGCCCAGGGGCAGGGCCCCCGGGCTGCATAATGCCCGGGCCCCACCGCCTTGACCACGCTTACGAGGTTAGCTGACGGACTCGGAGCGTCAAAGCGTGCCCCGTCCCATCGTCCATGCCGGCGCAGTGCGCCAGCCCCTGGATGGGATTCGCCCCAGAAAAGTTGGGTCCCCCGCTCTCCCCCTGCCATGGGGGAGACTCAGCGATCAGGTGGAAACCAGGTAGCCTATGAAGTTAGTACCGGGACAGGTTCATTCTAGCACAACTGACAACCAACCGACAACCCATTCTATGTTACAGGGTTGTTACCTATGCTACGTCCATCTCGCCACGTGGGCGTGGACGGCCCGAAAAACCTCATCGCGCCCGTGCTCCAGGGTGATCAGGTGGTTGCGGTTGCACAGGCGCACGCTCTCCCTGTGCTTGCTGCTCACATTCGCCACAATGTACTGGTCGCTGTCCGGCACGATCCACTTGTCACGGTCGCCCTGCACGGTAAGCAGCGGGGCGGTCACCCGGTGCAGGTCTTTGCGGACCTGTTTGGCCAGGCGCAGCAGGCTGTGGATCGCATCGACCGGGAAGCGGTCGTAGCTGTCTAGCTGCCCGGCGATCTCCGGGTTGGAGACGCGGGCGGGGTAGTCCTTGATGAAGTGCTTGGCCAGGGGCACCAGGATCTGCCGCCAGTCGGCCAGCTTGATCGGGCAGGACAGGGCGGTCACGGAGGCCACCTCGTGGTGGGCGGCCAGGTAGAGCGCCACCAACCCGCCCATCGAGAAGCCGATGACGTGGACCTTGCCGTACTTCTCCTTCAGGGCGCCGTACTCGGCCTCGGCGGACCGGACCCACTGGGGCCAGTGCGTTCGCCGCAGGTCTTCGGGGTCGGTGCCATGCCCCGGCAGCACAGGGGCTCGCACGGTAATGCCCTGGTCGGCCAGGTACTGGGCGAGGGGGCGAATTTCGGCGGGCGAGCCTGCGAAGCCATGCAGCAGCAGGCAGGCCACCGGGCCGCGGTCGAGGGTGATCGGTTCCGCCAATCGGCGGCGCAGAGCGGTCATTTCTGGTCAACTCCCGCTGGGAAAATGAAAAGGGGCCGGACCCAGGTAAGGTCCGGCCTCTTGGTTGCTCAGGATTTACCGCGTCTCGATGAAGACGAGGGTGATCGAGGTGGCGATGAAGAGGATGGCAAGGACCGTGCTAATCCGGTTGAGGATTTCGTCCATGCCCTTCTTCTTGCCGAAGACCTGCTCCGCACCGCCCGCAATAGTGCCCGAGAGACCGGCGCTCTTACCGGACTGGAGCAGAACGGTGGTGGTGAGGCCGATTGCGAACAGGACGTGAATCACGGTGAGAATCGTGTTGAGCATATCCCTTCACCCCCTCAAATCCACGCACACTCAGCCGTTAAAGTGTACCACAACCGCCGCAAACGTACAACTCACAAGTTGTCAAGCCTTTTTTGCCTCGCCGGTCGCGGGGTCGAAGGTCCAGTCCTGATTGTTCATGCGGAAGTGCAGGATGCCCTTCTTCCAGCGGAAGTCGCTGACCTGCACATCGGGGCCGGTGGGCAGGCCCTTGATCTCCACCTTCTTGGCGCCAACCGGATCCCAGACCTGCAGCTCGAAAGCCCCCGACGGGCGCCCTGCCGCCGCTGCGAGCCACCTGCCGTCGGGCGACCAGGCCATTTCCCCAGCGGCGCCGCCATACCACAGGTCGAGCCCGGTGATCTTGCCCGAGCTGAGCTCGACGATGCCCAGGAAGGGGTGGGTGCCCTGGGTCACGAAAGCGGCATAGGTCGGGCCGGCGGCGGCGGAGCCGAAGCCCTGCTTGCCCACGCCGAACTCGGTGCCGGCGGGCGCCCCGTAAGGCCGGAAGGCGTTGGGCAGATCCTCCATGCGCACGGTGACGCTCTGGCCGTTGCCCCGGCTGATCAGCAGCTGGGGCGGGGCCGACTTGGACAGGCCGATGGAGATGCGGCTCTTCGTGTCGGGCAGGCCGAGGCGCTCAGCCGTGTCCACCAGCAGCTTGTTGTCACGCTGCACGACGACATAGGTCAGCATATCGACCTGCGAGAAGAGCTTGTCGCTGGTGTAGCGCTGGAACTCGGTGGTGGGCAACGAAACGCCCTTGTCGGTCGGGGTCGGCTGGCCGATCCCGTACTGGAACATGTGGGGGTTGGAGGTGCCAGGACCCTGCGTCTCCCGCAGTTCGGGGACGACCAGCTCCTGCATTTTCGGCACGTTGCGGGCAATCTTGGCATCCAGATACTGCTCCAGGACCTGGGCTGCCTCCTTGGCGTCAATCGGCTTGGGCGCCGGCTTCGGTGTATCGATCGGGCCGGGTGAGGGCTTGGCGGCGCCCGAGCAGCCGGCTACCACTACCATCAGGGTTAGGAGCAGGGG
Organism: Symbiobacteriaceae bacterium; assembly: GCA_050789255.1. Lineage (GTDB taxonomy): Bacteria > Bacillota > Sulfobacillia > Symbiobacteriales > Symbiobacteriaceae > JBOZRQ01. The sequence continues at coordinate 57,314 of JBOZRQ010000042.1, read as the reverse complement.
CAGGAATCGCTTGAACATTGGTGAACCCTCCTCTTACTGTATACTGACGAGTCTGACGGACCCACGGTTTCCCGGAGGTCGGCAGAGCTTCGAGCATATGTTGCCCAGAACACCCTCAGTGTGGTCGTGCTGGTAAAGGGGCCGTCCCAAAAGCCAGCGTAGCTGACTCGGGACGGCCCCGGTCCCGCTTCTGCGCTCCGAAACTTTTTGGGAGTGCGCTTGAACCGAAAAGGGGCACAAATCCTGTCCATTTTGTTTCAGAGAGCCACGTGCACGACGAAGGATTGCGGGTTTCAGGCTTCGCTCGACAGTCTCGGAAACATTGTGGACGGTGCATTGCGGGTTTGCGGGCGCGGGTCCCGTTCGAAAACCTTTCTGAGCTTATGCAGAACTGAATATCACCTGGTTCCCGTCGGGGGAGACCTCTGCCGGCCAGACCCATCTCGGTGCTGTCACCCGCCAGGTGGGTCCAGGTCAGCGTGGGCTTGCATCCCGGTTATTGGCACTTAGAAGGGGCCGTCCCACGCAGATCAAATCTGCCTTTGGGACGGCCCCCTTTTCTTGACAGGGGTTTGCCAGGACAGTATCATCGCATTGAACGCATTAATGCGTTGAATCTGCTGAGAGGGGTGGCCGCCGTGAGCCCAAGGCTCGCCCGATCAAGCTACTTTCTGGCCGTGCTCAACGAGCCCGCCTTTGTGCATACAGAGCGGGTCCAGGCGAACGGCGTGATCGCTGCGGAGATGTATCAGCTACTGCTGATGCTCGCCGAGCGTGTCCGCGAAAAGACGGTCTGCACGCCCGAGGAGATCCGGCGCATCAACGACGTGTTCCAGCAGTACAGCGCCATCCGGTTGCGGGTGGTGCCGCAGGAGGGGGCCCCCGACGTGCTGTGGAGCGAGGCACAGCGGGGTCCGCTGGCTCGCGCCGCCGTGCATGCGCTGATCGAGTCCCAGGAGTCGGACCGGGGCCGCCGCGTCTACTTTGAGGCGCTGGTGAGCCTGCTGGAGGCCCTGGAGGACGGCCCGCTCGAGTTGGGAACCTGCCGGGAGTGCGGCTCCTGGTTCATTCCCTACAATCGGGCGCCCGTGACCAAGTTCTGCTCCTCCCGCTGCCGCAACCGCTATAACTATAAGATCAGGCGAGGCGAAGCCCTGTGATCAAGCTGAAGTCCCCCCGGGAGATCGAAATCATGCGCGATGCCGGCCGCATCGTCGCCGAGTGCCATGCCATGCTGGCCGAGTTAGTAAAACCCGGCGTCACCACGCTGGAGCTGGACGATGCGGTGGAGCGCAGGATCCGCCAGTTGGGCGCCACCCCCTCCTTCAAGGGGCACCACGGCTTTTCGGGCTCCATCTGCACCGCCATCAACGACGTGATCTGCCACGGTATCCCCGACCGAAAGGCCCTGAGAGAGGGCGACGTGATCACCATCGACGTCGGGGCGTTCTACAAGGGCTACCACGGTGACTCCGCCTGGACCTATACGGCGGGCGCCGTCTCCCCGGAGATTCAGCATCTGATGGATGTAACCAAGGAGTGCCTCTTCATCGGCATCGACCAGGCTCGCACAGGCAACCATGTAGGCGATATTGGTCACGCCATCGCCGAGCGCGCCAAGCAGGCAGGCATGGGCAACGTGCGTCAGTTCACCGGCCACGGGGTCGGCCAGGAGCTCTGGGAAGACCCGACGGTTCCCCACTACGGCAGCCCCGGCACCGGCGCCCTCCTTCGGCCCGGCATGACCCTGGCGATCGAGCCCATGATCACCCTGGGCGGCTGGCGCGCCAAGGTCGACCCGGACGGATGGACCGCCCGGACGGTCGACGGCTCGATCTGCGTGCAGTACGAGCACACCGTGGCGATCACCGAGGACGGCCCGATGATTCTCACACAGCTGTGATCGTCGCCAGCAGCCGTTCTGTCACCGCAGCGTGATTCTTTACCCACCAGTTGGGCCTGTATGTAATGAACCGGTCCCAGCGAGGATCGTAGGTCTCCGGCTCCAGATACCGGCTGCTAATCGGCCAGTCCCGCGATAGGTTGTAGTAGGTCCAATCCGGCGCCCACTGAGCAACCTCGTCCGCCTGCACCCCCGAGGCCTCTATGTACCCTGAGGCGAAGTCGTAGGCCTCTTCTGCCGGGCCGTTGCCTGCATCGAAGCTGAAGGCAAAGGCTCGCATCACCTCCACGCTCCGAGGTCTGTTGCGCAGATTGTCAAAGTCGATCACCGCAGCCACCTGATGGTCCTCGGTGAAGATTACGTTGGTCTCCTGGTAGTCGCCATGGACTAACTGCGCCGGCTGGGCCGCCGGGCTCTGCCCCCATTCGCTCAGCGTACGAATCTTCTCCAGAAGGATGAGGCAAGCCGCCTCGTCCACGGCGCTCTCCGTCCGCTTTGCCTCGGCCCTGGCGAGCAGCTCCTGCAGACGTCGCACCACCGCTTCGGGGTGAGGAGGCTGGTAGGGCGCCGCATGCTCCATGCCTGCAAGCACCCGGTGCATTTGCCCCAGGGTCTGGCCCATGCTCCGGGCCGCGGCCGGCGGGATCTGCGCCCGCTCGTACTGCCGCCCTGCCACGAATTCACTGAGCATGAAACGTCCGTCGGGCGTCTCGGTGAGCAGCTCGCCCTGCCGGTTCCGGATGATCTCCGGCACGGGGATGCCTGCCTCGCGCAACTCGGCCTGGACGGTGCAAGAGCGCAGGGCCTCTTCCCGCCGGTAAAGCGGTGTGAACTGCTTGAGCACGTAACGACCAGCAGGCGTCTCTACCAGGTAGTTACGGTTCACGACTCCCTTGGCCATCGGCGTGAGAACTGCGTTATGTATGCCGTAGTGTTGGTCGAGCATAGGTCATCACCTTTCGAAAAGCGTAGCCCCTCCGCCTTATGACGGAGGGGCTTTGCGTATGGTTCCTTACTTGCGCTTGCGGATGGCGCCGAGGCCCTTGAAGATGGCCGCCTCGCCCAGCTGCTCCTCGATGCGCAGGAGCTGATTGTACTTGGCGACACGGTCGGTGCGGGAGGGGGCGCCGGTCTTGATCTGGCCGCAGTTCAGGGCGACGGCGAGGTCGGCAATGGTGACGTCCTCGGTCTCACCGGAGCGGTGGGACATGACGGCGGTGTAGCCGGCGTCGTGCGCCATGTTGACCGCCTCGATGGTCTCGGTCAGGGTGCCGATCTGGTTCACCTTGACCAGGATCGAGTTGGCGGCGCCCTTCTCGATGCCCTGGCTCAGGCGGGCGGTGTTGGTGACGAAGAAGTCGTCGCCGACCAGCTGGATGCGGTTGCCCACGCGAGCGGTCAGCTCGGTCCAGGCGTCCCAGTCATCCTCGGCCACGCCGTCCTCGATCGACACGATCGGGTACTGGCGGGACCAGTTGTCCCACAGGTCGATCAGCTGGCTGCTGGTCAGGGTCTTGCCGCCCTCGCCGGCCAGCACATACTTGCCGTCCTGGAAGAACTCGGTGGAGGCGACGTCCATGCACAGGAACATGTCCTTGCCGGGGTTGTAGCCGGCCTTGCTGATCGCCTCGAGGATGACGGTGATCGCTTCCTCGTTGGACTTCAGGTCGGGGGCGAAGCCGCCCTCGTCGCCGACGGCGGTGTTGTATCCCTTCTTCTTCAGCACGCCCCGCAGGGTGTGGAAGACCTCGGTGCCCATGCGCAGCGACTCGGCAAAGGACGAGGCGCCGGCCGGGAAGATCATGAACTCCTGCATGTCGACGTTGTTGTCCGCATGCTTGCCGCCGTTGATGATGTTCATCATCGGGACGGGCAGGGTGCGGGCGTTCACGCCGCCGACGTAGCGGTAGAGCGGGAGCTCCAGGGCGTTGGCCGAGGCGTGAGCAACGGCCAGGGAGACGCCCAGAATGGCGTTGGCGCCCAGCTTGCCCTTGTTGGGGGTGCCGTCCAGCTCAATCAGGGCCCGGTCGATGGCCGACTGGTCCATAGCGTCCATGCCGACCAGTTCGGCGGCGATGATGTCGTTGACGTTGCGGACGGCGGTCAGCACGCCCTTGCCCAGGTAGCGGCCCTTGTCGCCGTCGCGGAGCTCGACGGCCTCGTGGGCGCCCGTGGAGGCGCCGGAGGGCACGGCGGCCCGGCCGGTCACACCGCTGGCAAGCTCAACCGCGACCTCGACCGTGGGGTTGCCGCGGGAGTCGAGAATCTCGCGGCCGTGGATCTTCAGAATGGCAGTCATATCGTTCGGTTCTCCTTTCTAACTATCGGACGATCAGGCTGTCCTCATCCATTTGCGGCGGCTTCGGCAACCCGATAATCTCGAGCAGCGTGGGAGCAGCGTTGGCGAGAACCCCCTCCCGAAGGGTCGCGCCGACGCGGGAATCATCGATTAGGATGCACGGAACCGGATTCAACGTGTGGTTGGTATGCGGCGCACCGGTCTCGTAGTCGATCATCTGGTCGCAGTTGCCGTGGTCGGCCAGCACCACAGCGGCGCCGCCCTTGGCCAGAATCGCATCGATCACCTGGCCCAGGCAGTCATCAACCGCCTCGACCGCCTTCACCGCCGCCTCCACCACACCAGTATGGCCGACCATGTCGGGGTTGGCGAAGTTCAGCACCATGAAGTCGAGCTTGTCGTTATTAATCCAACTGACGGCCTCGTCCTTGATGCCGTAGGCGCTCATCTCGGGCTGGAGGTCGTAGGTAGCAACCTTGGGGGACTGGACCATCACCCGCTCCTCGCCGGGGAAGACCGTCTCCTCGCCACCGTTGAAGAAGTAGGTGACGTGGGGGTACTTCTCGGTTTCGGCGATGCGCAGCTGGCGCAGGCCGGCTTCCGAGACGACCTGGCCCATGGGCACGTCGACAAACTCCGGGCCGAAGGCCGGGGTGATGTTCTTGAAGGTCTGGTCGTACTGGGTCATCGATACGATGGGCACCGGCTGGAATCCCTCCGGCCGCTTGAAGCCGTCGAAAGCGGTCTCGTGGAGCGCCCGGACGATCTGGCGTGCCCGGTCGGGGCGGAAGTTGAAGAAGATTACGCCGTCCTCGGCCTTAATCTGCCCGCCCACGCCCTCAATTACCGTGGGCAGGACGAACTCGTCGGTCTCGCCACGGCCGTAGGCGTTCTGCACAGCCTCTGCCGCAGAGCCTGCGGTGTGGCCCACGCCCTGGGTCAGGGCGAGGAAGGCCTTCTCGGTGCGCTCCCAGCGCTTGTCGCGGTCCATGGCGTAGTAGCGGCCGGACACGGTGGCGATCTTGCCGATGCCAACCTGGGCCAACTTCTCCTCCAGGGCCTTCAGGAAGCCCGGCGAGGAGGTCGGCGAGACGTCGCGGCCGTCCAGGAAGGCGTGGATGAACAGCTTGCTGATCCCGGCCTCCTTGGCCAGGTCGATCAGTGCGAAGAGATGCTTGATGTGGCTGTGGACCCCGCCGTCGGACAGGAGGCCCATCAGGTGCAGGGCGCCGCCGGCCTTCGCCCGGTCCAGCGCCAGCTGCCAGGCGGGCAGCGTGAAGAAGGAGCGGTCGCGAATAGCCCGGTCGATGCGGACCAGGGTCTGGTAGACAATGCGGCCGGCGCCCAGGTTCAGGTGACCCACGTTGGAGTCGCCCATCTGCCCGGGGACGAGGCCCACCGCCTCACCGCAGGCGGTGAGGGTCGTGTGCGGGTACTTGGCCCAGTACCGGTCGAAGTTCGGGTGCTTGGCCAGAGCCACCGCGTTGGCCGTAGGATTAGGATTCAGGCCCCATCCATCGAGAATGATCAGCGCAACAGGCCTGCGATACGAGGTCACGTCCGGGCCACCTCCACTGAGCGTCACCGCTAGCAAACGGTAAGAGTATATCCGACAACCAAGCCTTTTCCAAGTAAGGCGCACCTGTAGTATGCCACCAGTGCTGCCCAATCTGCAAGGGACTTATGGAAAACAAGTTACCAAAGTGATTCTTGCCCCTCCAGATGAATCCCTGCTGGTCCCCAAAAAGAGTTAGTTCGCATACCGTATCTCTAAGTGAACTCATTCCGTCACAAGGGCAGGTGTTACCCTACGGGGTATAGGTATCTCATGAAGGAGGCTCTCTCATGGAGGTCTATACGGCGCCTGTCACGGACGCCTCGTTTGAGGCGGATGTTCTGCACGCTGATCTGCCGGTGCTGGTCGATTTCTGGGCGCCCTGGTGCGGCCCCTGCCGCATGATCGGGCCGGTGCTGGAGCAGGTCGCTCAGGAGAATCCCACCCGGCTGAGGATCCTGAAGCTGAATGTGGATGAGAACCCCGGCGTGGCCGGCCAGTTCGGGGTGATGTCGATCCCGACGATGATCCTATTCCACAAGGGGCAGCCGGTGGGGCAGCTGGTCGGCTTCCGGCCCAAGGCTGAGCTGGTGCGGATCCTCGACGGTGCGCTGGCGCAGCTGGCGGCCGGGGAATAGCAAGAGACGGCGACGGGCTGCTGCCCTCGCCGTCTTTTATTTGGCTCAGCCGAGCTTCAGGAACTGGTCGATCACATCGTCGACGGCGTTCTCTGGATCGTCCCCGTTCACGATGGCCTCGTTGATGCGCTTGCTCATGGAGCACGCCACAGCCTTCATGCCGACCCGATGGACGGCCGACTTCATGGCGGCCAGCTGAATCAGGATCTGACCGCAGTCCTCCCCCTCTTCGAGCATGCGCTGAATTCCCCGGGCCTGCCCTTCGATCCGCTTCATGCGCCGCATGAGGTCTTCATACAGGTTGTGGTTCTGCTCCCTGATGTTCAAAGCCAGATCCCCCCTGCGCAAAGGGTACGATACGGGGTAACGGTTGTCAACTCCACGACGGCTGGACCATGAGATGGGCTTGATCAGGTAACGACATACTGGTATAATTTGGGATAGCTGTATTTCTCAGCTAAGCGATGGCTCCCGGGAGGGGTCGGCAGCGATGTGGAATTACAACCATGCCCAACGGTTTCAAGCGCCGCCGTTCCAGGCACAGGGCCCTCAGAGCGCTCACGAGCTGCTGGTGAGCATGCGGGGCATGCCGATCTCCCTGAGCTTTGAAGCCCCGGAGCCGCCCGTGCCGGGCTTCCTGGAAGATGTGACCCCCCGGGTCCTTTCCCTTGGGGTGGCCAAGCCGGTCCCGGACCTTGAGCGGGGCGCCACGCTGGGCGTGACCATTCCTTCCGGGTCCGTCATTCACCGCTTTGACGCCCGACTGGTCAGCGTGGCCGCTGCAGGGACCTGGGTCCAGGTGGCCATGCCCCGCCAGGTGGAAACGGTCCAGCGGCGGCAGTACACCAGGGTGAAGGTGTCGGCGCCCATGGTCTTCGCCCGGGAGGGCGGCAGCAACGGGATGGGCCAGATCCTGGACCTGAGCCCCGGCGGCCTCCGGTTCACGACCCAGACTACCCTTGCGACCGGCGACCACCTTTACCTCAGCTTTTCCACGCCCGATGGAGCCGCCTTTCGCGGCATTGAGGCTACTGTGGTCCGGGTGCAGGGCAACGGCGACCGGGTGACGGCAGCCGTGCAGTTCGGCGCCATGGATGTCCAGACCGAGAACGAGCTGGTTCTCGCCCTGCTCCGGCTGCAGGGAAAGCCGATGCCTGGCCGGTAGGCCCGCGTAGTCCCTCCCTGCACTGGGAACAATCTCCGTGCAGGGGGTGAACCAGGGCATGGGTGAGGTGCTGGTGGCGTCAGGCAGGGCGTTCGTAGCCTTTGTCCTGGCCTTTTTCGCCACCCGGACCCTGAGCAAGCAGTTTATGGCCAGGCTAACCTACTTCGACTTTACCTTGGCGGTGTGCATCGGCGCCCTGGTTGGGCACGTAAGTAACGACGTAAAGGAGCCCTTCTGGGTCGTAGCTGTACCGGTGGTGGTCTTTGCAGGGCTTGCTGTCATTATCGGCTACATTGCCATGCGGTTTCGCCCTGTCAGAGCCTTTCTGGAAGGGCAACCGACGGTTCTCATCCAGAACGGAAAGATCCTCGATTCAAACATGCGCCGCCTGCGGTACAACCTGGATGAGCTGAACTCACAGCTGCGGTGTAACGGCACCTTCGACATCAGTCATGTAGAGATCGCGATTTTGGAGCCTGGGGGCCACCTGAGCGTACTGCCGAAATCTCAGTACCGTCCTCTCACTCCAGCGGACATGAAGGTTCCCACCCAGTACGAGGGGCTCGCCATTGAGCTAATCATGGACGGCAAGGTGGTTCATCAGAATCTCGACCAGAACCGGCTGTCCGTAGCCTGGCTGACAGGTGAACTTCAGTCCCGTGGCTACCGCCGTGTGGAGGATATCTACTTTGCGGTACTCAACTCCAAGGGCCAGCTGTTTATCGATACGTATGCCGATGATCTGAAGCGGCCCGTCGAATCCGAGGGCAGCTCAAAAGGGTGAGGTCCGGGTGCAACACCCGGACCTCGTTTTTTATGTGTTCTTGCCCCGGCCCTCGATTAGAATCTCCCGCTCCACCTTGCCGCCCCGGACCCCGTAGACCCGGTCGAACAGGTTGACCGCCGGGCAGACGTGGTTGGGGATGATCTGGAGGCGGTCTCCCACCTTCAGTGTCAGCCCTGGCGGCAGGTCCAGCGCCCCGTGCTCCTCCGTGAGCCGGGCCACCTTCACCTCCGGCAGGCCGACCACGTGGCCGTGGCCGCCGGCGGCGTTGGGATCCATGGCGAGGGACTTGGAGCCGGCATCCACCACGGCCCGCTCGGGCACCGCACTGCTGACCACCGTGGTCAGGACCCGCATGGCGCAGTCGCCCTCGCCCGCCAGGCCAAGCAGCATCAGGTTCCGGTCGCCGAAGATGTAGGTACCGGGCCGCATCTCGGTAACGCCGTGCTCGCCGGAGGCCAGGTGGGCCGACGGAGTCGCACCCACGCTGATCGCCAGGTCCGGGCGCCCCAGCCCCGCCTTGACGGCGGTCAGGATCTCAAGCTCCTGCCGGGCCATGGTGCCGATCTCCCGGGCGGAGCCGGCCTTCCAGGTGAGGCCGGCGTGGCTCATGAGGCCCGCCAGCCGGATGCCCGGAAAGCGGTCGAGGCCCCGGCAGAAAGCGATGGCATCCTCGCCGGGCGCCCGGCCGACCCGGTGCTGGCCGGTGTCGACCTCGGCGTAGACCTCGATCGGGCGCCCAACCTGCTCGCCCACGGCCGAGAGCCCCTCGGCCACCTCGTAGCTGTCGAGGCTGACGATGAGCCGCTTCACCTTGGGCAGCAGGGCGGCCAGCCGGGCCATCTTGTGCGCCCCGATCAGCGGGTAGGCGATCAGGATATCGTCAAACCCGGCTTCCGCCATGACCTCGGCCTCGCCCAGCTTGGCGCAGGTGATTCCCTGCGCCCCGGCCTCCACCTGCATGCGGGCGAAGAAGCTGGACTTGTGGGTCTTGGTGTGCGGGCGGAGCCTGACGCCCGCCTGGTCTGCGATGGCCTGCATGCGCCGGACGTTGCGCTCCGCGATATCCAGGTCGATGATGACACAGGGGGTGTCAAGCTCCGGGTTGAGCATGCTCAGCACTCCTCGCTTAGCGCTTGGCGCCCTCGCAGATAGCGGCGAAGCTGGCAGCCTCGAGGCTGGCGCCGCCCACCAGGGCGCCGTCGATGTCGGGCTGACCCATGTAGTCGCCAATGTTGTTGGGCTTGACGCTGCCGCCGTACTGGATGCGCACGGCCTGGGCAGCGGCGGCGCCGAACTTCTCAGCGACGACGGACCGAATGGCCGCGATGGTCGCCTGGGCGTCGGCCGGGGCGCAGTTCTTGCCAGTACCGATGGCCCAGACGGGCTCGTAGGCGACGATCAGGCCGGCGACCTGCTCGGCGGTCAGGCCCTCGGTGCCGCCCAGCAGCTGGCGGCGGTTGACGGCGTCGGTCTGGCCGGCCTCCCGCTCCTGCAGGGTCTCACCGATGCACAGGATGGGCACCAGGCCGTGGGTGAGGGCAGCCCGCACCTTCTCGCCCACCAGGGCATCGGTCTCCCCGAAGATGGTTCGGCGCTCGGAGTGGCCGAGGATGACGTAGGTGCAGCCCACGTCCTTCAGCATGGGGCCCGAGACCTCACCCGTGAAGGCGCCCTGGACCTCCTTGTACATGTTCTGGGCGCCCAGGCCCACAATGCCCTTGGCCTCAGCCAGTCCCCAGGCGACGGCGCCCAGGGCGGTGAACGGCGGGCAGACCACCATCTCGACGGCGGCGCCCAGGCCCTGGACCTTCGGCAGGAACTCCTTGACAAACTGAGCGGCCTCGGACAGGTTCTTATGCATCTTCCAGTTAGCAGCAATGACAGGCTTGCGCATTTGGTGTATCTCCTTTTTAGCGTCCCCAGTCTGCAATCAGCCAAGGTTTCCCCCGAGACTCGCACACCAACACAAAGTAGGCCCAGTTGCGCCCCTCCTGAATCGTCGGGTCGCGGCGCTCGTGGGCCTCCGTGAGGTGCAGCTCGTACTCTACCTTGACCACCATGTTGGAGCGGTATCGCTGGACAAACGCCGACATCGGCACGCTCTCCTCGGCCGGGGTGATGCTGATCACCCCGGCTTCGGCAATCGAGAGGCGGCGCTTGTCCACCGTGCGGATATCATCGTAAAGCCGGGCCCGCTCCGGCGACATGGTCGCCAGGAGCCAGTCCAGGTCGTGGGCAGTCATGGCGGCGAAGTGCTGCCGGATGACCTCCTCGGGGGTGGCCTTCTCCCGCCGGGCCAGCCAGGCCTTGGCAGGAGATGGCGCCTCCCGCCGCCCGAACAACCTGGCCGTGAGCTTGGCTAACCCTTCGTGGAGAGGCACGCGACCCCCGGCAGCTCCTTGCCCTCGAGGAACTCGAGGGAGGCGCCGCCGCCGGTGCTTACATGGGTCATCTTGTCGGCGTAGCCGCCGGCCTCCACCGCTGCGACGGAGTCGCCGCCGCCCACGATGGTCAGCCCTTCGCTCGCCGCCATTGCCTCGGCCACCGCCATTGTGCCCCGGGCAAAGGCGGGCATCTCAAAGACGCCCATGGGACCGTTCCAAATCACGGTCATGGAGGACTTCACTGCCTCCGCGAAGATCCGGGCAGACTCGGGGCCAATGTCCAGGGCCATCCAGCCGTCGGGGATGGCGGCGGAGCCCACCACCTTGTGCTCGGCGTCCGCCTTGAACTCCTGGGCAACGATCACATCGACCGGCAGAATGATGCGCGGACCGGCCTTGGCCAGCAGCTCCTTGGCGAGGTCGACCTTGTCCTCCTCCACCAGGGACTTGCCCGTGGGGTAGCCCTTGGCCTTGAGGAAGGTGTTCGCCATGCCGCCGCCGATCACCAGCATGTCCACCTTGCCGAGCAGGTTCTCAATCACCGTAATCTTATCTGAGACCTTGGCACCGCCGATGATGGCAGTGAAGGGTCGGTCGGGGTTGGCCAGCGCCTTGCCCATAATGTCGACTTCCTTCTGCATCAGAAAGCCGGCGACCTTGACGGGCAGGTAGTCAGCCACGCCCCGGGTCGAGGCGTGCGCCCGGTGGGCGGTGCCGAAGGCGTCGTTGACGTAGATGTCCCCCAGGCGGGCGAGCTTGCGGGCAAACTCGGGGTCGTTCTTCTCCTCTTCGTTGTAGAAGCGGAGGTTCTCCAACAGCACGACGGAGCCCGGCTTCTGGCTGGCCACCAGCTTCTCCACCGCCTCCCCGATGCAGTCGGAGGCGAAATCGACCGGCTTGTCCAGCAGGTTGCGCAGGCGCTCGGCCACCGGGGCCAGCGAAAACTCGTCGTTCCGCTTGCCCTTGGGGCGGCCCAGGTGAGAAGCCAGCACAGCGATGGCGCCGTTCTCGATCAAGTACTGAATCGTGGGCAGCGCCGCCTTGATGCGGGTGTCGTCGGTGATCACGCCGTTTTCGATGGGGACGTTGAAGTCGACGCGCACAAACGCACGCTTGCCCTTCACGTCGATGTCACGCACCGTCATCAGAGCCATGAGGTTGTCCACCTTTCTCTAAGCCCGCCGCCCATTGGCGGTCGGGGAGTCTCTCCGATCCATCGGGTGGGTTCGTCCTACTTTGTAAAGAACCCATACAAAAGATTTACCACAGCGATTGGCAAATCCCTGCTATTCGGGATAGTATTCATCCACTACGACATGGTGATGTGCCAGAATAAGTACTTCGTGTTCGGGGTGTAGGCAGGTGAATCGGTGTAGCGCCAGGGACGTCCCCAAGACGCAACCGTGTGGGCGGCGACGAGCGGCTCGCCGTCGGCGTCAAATCCTACAACAATTGTATTATGTGTCCATGTACCGTCTCCATCCCAATCATAGCCGATTGTATCACCAAGTTCCAGTTCTCTGGCACTTTCCCGCAGCTCCGCCCGGCCCGAGCCGGTCAGGTACCAGCGCAGGCTGTGGGCCACGGTCCAGGAGTAGCTCCACTGCTCGTCGGGGCCGAGGTACCACCAGCCCTGATCCCGGCGCCCCGTTACCTCCATGGGCATGCCGCCCGCCCACAGACACTGAGAGATGAAGTTGGTGCAGTCATCCCCAAAGGCCCGGAACATGGGGTTGTAGCCGCTCCACCAAAGGGCTGCATACTGAACCGCCTGGGACCGATCGTAAGCCATGAGTTACCCCTCCCCAGACCCTGTTGCCCCCAATGCTATGCGGAGCAAACCCTGGGTCTGCCAAACCATTGGAGATTGAAAACACCAATCGGAGGGACATGTTCGATTCTTGTAGTTTATGCTATATTTACATCGAGGGCTCCATTATCACAAACGCTAAACTTAGGAGGTGGCGAGTCTGGATATTCAAGAGCTGGAGGCATTCTGGTGGATTGCTCAGACGGGCAGCTTCAACCGGGCTGCTGAACGTCTCTACCTGACTCAGCCCTCCGTTACGGCCCGGATTCAGGCCCTGGAGAAGGAGCTCGGCCAGACGCTCTTTGAGCGCAAGCCCCGCGGGGTGCGCCTCACCGATGCCGGTCGAGTGCTGCTCCCCCACGCCGAGCGGGTTCTGCAGGACATCCGCAAGGCCCGCCGGGCCGTTGCCGAACTCGAGTCCGCCACCGGCGGCACGCTCACGGTCGGCTCCGCCCTGACCACCAGTACCTACACCCTCCCGCAGATCCTGGCCCAGTTCAAGGCGGCGCATCCCTCGGTGGAAGTCGCAGTGCGCACGGGAAGGTCCCAGCAGATTCAGCAGCTGGTGCTGGAGGACACGGTGCAGCTCGGCCTGGTCCACTCCCCCATCGCCAGCCATGCCGATATTGCAGCCGTGCCGCTTTACGATGAGCCCATCGTCCTGGTGGTCCACCCCGGCCACCCGCTGGCGGGGCGCGACGAGGTGACGGCCGAGGAGCTGGCCACCGAGCCGTTCATCACCTCGGACCGCAACTCGGGCTACTGGGCGCTGGTGGAGCAGTTCTGGGCAACCGCCGGCCTGGTGCCGCGGGTGACGATGGAGCTGGACAGCATCGAAGCGACCAAGCGCATGGTCATGTGCGGCCTGGGGCTAGCCATGCTGCCGAAGGGCACGGTGGAAGGCGAACTAAAGCTTGGTCAGCTGGTGGTCGTTCCTGTGACCGGCACAGCGCACCTGAACCGCCAGACGATCCTGATCCACCGCCGGGGTAAGATTTGGAGCGGAATCTCCCGCGCCTTCCTTGAGATCTTGGGGAAGGTATACAGGATACAGCTGGTCGATGGGGTGGAATAGCGGCGTGCGAGCCCTTCCGGTTGTAGGAAGGGCTCTTTTTGTTGGGTATATAGTTGAGTTATCAACCGTTGAGTGGTAAACTGAATCAGCTTAAAAGGAGGGGAGCAAGGTGGCTGAAAGGGTCGGAAGGTATGTGTCCGTGGCAAGCCGGTACATGGCGAGCTACATTTCCCGGCGGCTGGAACCGCTGCAGATGGGCCCGGGCCAGTATATGTACCTGTTTGCCCTCTACCGGGAGGACGGGCAGAGCCAGCAGCACCTGAGCGATCGGCTTCACGTGGACAAATCGGCCACAGTAGGAGCGATCAACAAGCTGGAGGCCGCCGGCTATGTGGAGCGGCGCGCCGTCGAGTCCGACAAGCGCTGCTACCGGATCTTCCTGACTCCCGCCGGGAAGGCGTTGAAACCGCGGCTGGAGGAGATTATGACCGACGTACAGGCACAGTTGACGCGGGGCATGTCGGACGAGGAGCAGGAGACCCTGGTGCAGTTGATGCGCCGGGTCACCGACAACATCATTCATGCCGTGCGGGCCGATGGTGAACAGTAGACCTAGATCATTAGGAGGGCGTTGTTCGTGAGCTCCTTTGCAGATACGTTCGCTCCGCTCAAGATCCGCAACTTGCGCATCTACCTTAGCGGACAGGCTATTTCTCTGATTGGCACCTGGATGCAGATGACGGCGCAGTCCTGGGTGGTCTGGCGCTTGAGCCACTCAGAGGCAGCCCTCGGGACCGTTGGTATGCTTGGCACCCTGCCCTTTCTGTTCCTGGGCCCCATCGCCGGAGTCTGGGCGGACCGATATGACCGCCGGAAGATCCTGATCTATACCCAGGCCGCCTCCATGGTGCTGGCCTTCATTCTGGCCATTCTGGTGACCACGGACTTGATTCAGCTCTGGCACGTCTACGTGATGGCCACCATACTCGGCAGCGTGGGCGCCCTCGATCTGCCCTCGGCGCAGACGTTCATCGGGGACATGGCGGGCATGGAGATGGTGCGCAAGGCGATCGTGGTCAACGGCATGATCGTGCAGATCAGCCGCATTTTCGGCCCAACCCTGGCCGGTCTTGTGGTGAAGGCGGTCGGCGAGGGGCCGGCCTTCTGGATCAACGGCCTCAGCTTCGTGGCCGTACTTGCCAGCCTGTTCGCTGTGAAGACCACCCAGCAGCAGCACCCGGCCAACCAGACCGGGGGCAACTTCATGGAGGGGCTCCGGTACGCCCTGGGGCAGCCCCGCATCCTTGACCTGATCATCTTTACGGCCCTGGTGACCCTGTTTGCGTTCTCCAACAGCCAGGTGTTGCCGTCCTTCGCCGACAAGACGCTCCATGGCGATGCCGGCCTCTATGGAACGCTGATGGGCGCCTCGGGCGTCGGTGCCTTGCTGAGCGTGCTGTTCGTGGTGCCGGCTGCGCAGCGTGTCCAGCGGACCGGGATGATGCTCGCCACGACCACGGGCCTGGCAGGCGTCGCGTTCATGCTCTTCTCCTTCACGCGGGTTCCGACCCTGGCCATTGCGGCCTTCTTCCTCACGGGGATTCCGATTCCCCTGGTGATGACCACCAACAACGGCCTGCTCCAGGTGCTGGCGCCCAGCCATATGCGCGCCCGCCTCCTGACGCTCTACCTGATGTTTAGCTTTGGCCTCCAGCCCATCGCCAACCTGTGGGTCGGCTGGATGGCCCAGCACCTGGGCGCCCCCGCGGCAATCCGCATCAACGGCGCCTCCATGCTGATCATCTCCATTCTGATGTTGGTCCGGCCCGGCCTTCGAGCCTGGGTCCCCCTGGCCGGGCTGAAGCAGGCACCACGGCCCGCACAATCCGCTGGCCACTAGCGAAAGATCCCTCCCGGCTGTCCGGGAGGGATCTTTTTTCGCATTATACGCACGGACGCTTGACAGGGGGCGATCTAATTTGATATCTGTCTAATTAGATGGAGGTGGAAATAGATGCCCCCGGAGACGTTGGATACGCTGTTGTCGTTCTTCAAGGCCCTGGCTGATGAGACCCGACTGCGACTGCTTGGGCTGGTGGCAACGCGGGAGTGCACCGTTGAGGAGATTGCCGCCACGCTGGAGGTCAAGGAGCCCACGGTGTCGCATCACCTGGCCAAGCTGAAGGAGCTGAACCTGGTCACCATGCGGGCGGAAGGGAACAGCCGGTACTACAAACTGAACCCCGACGGCCTGCGGGCCCTGAGCAAGGACGTGCTCACCCCCGAGACCATCGCCGAGGTGGCGGCCCACGACCTGGACACCGACAAGTTCGAGCGCAAGGTGATTCAGTCGTTTGTGGTCGATGGGCGAATCAAGGAGATTCCGGCCCAGCGCAAGAAGAAAGATGTGATCCTCAAGTGGCTGGTGGGCCGCTTTGAGGCCGGGCGCCGCTACACGGAGCCCGAGGTGAACGAGATCATCAAGCGGCACCACCCCGATGCTTCCACGCTGCGACGGGAGTTCATCATGACCGGCCTGATGCAGCGGGAGGATGGGGTGGCGGGCAAGCCGTCGGTCTACTGGCGGACCGCCGATTAGTTGGGAGGAATGCGGATGCGGCTTCGAGCGTGGCTGACGCTGTCGTTGTGCCTCTTGGTGGTCGGGTGTGCGGGGAACCGCACGCCAGCGCCGGCGCCCGGGCCGGATCAGCCGTCGGCGCCCGTGGCCCCTGCCCCGGTTAGCGCCAACTTCACGCTGAAGGAGGTCGCCTCCGGGCTGACGCGGCCGCTCCAGCTCACCCACGCCGGTGACGACCGCCTCTTTGTGGTCGAACAGACCGGGCGAATTCGCATCATCAAGGATGGTAAGCTGCTCCCGACCCCCTTCCTCGACGTTTCTGCGAAGCTGACCACCAAGGGAAACGAGCAGGGGCTGCTGGGACTGGCCTTCCACCCTGACTACGCCCGGAACGGCACCTTCTTTGTGCACTACTCGGGCTCGAATGCGGGAGAGACGGTCATTGCCCGCTACAAGGTCTCGGCGGATAACCCCGACCGGGCGGATGCAGCCTCGGAGAAGGTGATTTTCACCGAACCGCAGCCCTTTTCCAACCACAACGGCGGGCCGATCGTGTTCGGGCCGGACAAGTACCTCTACATCGCCCTGGGGGACGGCGGGAACGCCGGTGACCCGGGCAACCGGGCGCAGAACCTGGATTCCTTTCTGGGCAAGCTCCTCCGCATCGACGTGAACGCCGATACCTACAAGGTGCCGCCGGACAACCCGTTCGTGGGCAAGCCGGGCAAGGACGAGATCTGGGCCTACGGCCTGAGGAACCCCTGGCGTGTCAGCTTCGACCGGGCCACCGGGAACCTGTACATCGCCGACGTCGGGCAGAACAAGTGGGAGGAGATCAACTTCCAGCCCGCGGGCAGTAAGGGCGGCGAGAACTACGGCTGGAAGGTCTACGAGGGACTGGTCAAGTACAGCCCGGGCGAGGCGCCGGGCGCCGTCCCGCCGGTTACCGTCTACAGCCATGACCACGGCTGCTCCGTCACCGGTGGCTTCGTTTACCGGGGCAAGGAGATTCCGGGCCTGGTGGGGACCTACCTCTACGGGGATTACTGCACCGGCAAGATGTGGGGGCTCCAGCGCTCAGGCGCCGAGTGGAAGGCAACCGAGCTGCCCAAGGTGGACTTCAACATCTCCTCCTTCGGCGAGGACCACGCCGGGGAGATGTACGTGGTCGACCACGGCGGCAAGGTGTATCGGATGGTGGCCAAGTAGGCACAAGAGCGGCGCCCCTGGTTGTTGGGGTGCCGCTCTCTTTTCTATGGCAGCGGGATCTCCAGCTGCCAATCACCGCGGACCTTGAGGACCGGGCGCTCGAACCTGAGGGCTAGCTCCTCCCCACTTGGCGCATAGGTCACATCCGCGAAACCGTTCCGGAGATCCGTGTTGCTGACATGACCCTCCAGGCCCACGATGCTGACGCTATACAGGATTCCAATGTCCAGACCAAGGCGGAACTTCCCGTCCGACAGGCGGGTGACCTCCTTCACCTTGATCCGGCGGTCGCCCAGAACCACGTCCTGATTGACCGGGAAGGGCACCCCCTCCTCCAGGTCGGCAAGGGGCACCCGGAACTCAGCCGAGCCCGGCTGTTCTACCAGCAGGTCCGTGATACGCAGCGTCAACCCTGTGGCCCCTTTTGCGATGGGGCCCTTGAAGGTGAGTTGGGACGGAGAGAACCTCTGTCCGCTGAGGGAGCGGCTGACCCAGGAATTCGCACGCTCTAGTTGAAACTCATTGCCCAGATTGTCCACCAGGCGCGCCCAGGGGTTGCCGGCAGCGCCCAGCACCCTTGAGCTAGCCTGTGTCGCCCGGATGTCCAGTTGCAACTGAACCTGGTCTCCTTCAATAACATAGGCCGGCACGGAGATGCGGGCGCCCTTGCTCTCCACGGCCGCAGGTGACACCGATGCCATCTTTGCTCCTGCTTGGGCCGCAGGCACAAGCGGGATCTCCACCTCCAACCCCGCCGCCTGCCCGTCGAAGCCAGGTAACCACAGCTTAAGCTGGGTAGTGCCAGCCGGTACGGGTGGGAACCAGTAGTTGAGCACCGCTGCCCCGTCAACCGAAGATGACCGGGCGGTGTGATACGGAAGGGAAGAGCCATCTGGAAGCAACAGCCGGGCCGGCGTGTGGGTGAACTCCTCCATTGCGACCGCGCCATCCACACGGACTCTTACCTGCGTCTCCTTGCCGTTGCTCACAGCGCCCGTGATCGTCATCGGGCGGGTAGCCCCCTGCAAGGACATAGGTTTGGCCAGCACCAAGCTGTCCCCGTCCGCCTCGGCGAGGCCAAGGCCCGGAATCCAGTGGGTCAGCCGCTGGAGCTGTGCCTGCAGCGCCGGGCTGGCCGCCACCGCTACGGTGCCCAACAGCCCTACCATAACCGCAGACACAGCTGCAACTGCCCATCGGGGCGCCCGCTTCGGCCGCAAGCGCCGGTGTACCTTCGAGTGAATACGGCGACGGATGTGGCCCGGCACAGGCGCCGGCCGCTGCACCAGGAGCTCCAGGGCGCCGTCATCCAGCCCCACCTCAGCCATGAACTCCTTTTCATCCGGATCAAACGACGGAGTCGTCAATCTCTTGCACCTCCAACGCCCCTGAGAGGGCAGCCTTAAGGGCCCGCCTCGCCCGCCAGAGCCGGTTGTCCAGCGCTGAGCGGCTGAGGCCCAAGTCACGGGCCATGCTGGCGATCGGCTCTTCCAGGAAGTAGCGGCGGGTCAGCAGGATTTGATCGGGCTCGGGCAGCCGGACCAGCGCCTCGCGGAGGCACTGACGCCGCTCCTCCCGCGCCAATAAGGCATCTGGCGTGACCGCGCCAGCTGGCTCCGGCGCCGCCTGGAGCGGAATCACCCGGGGTTCGCCCTCAGGCCCGAAGCGCTGGCGCATCAGCTGGCGACGGCGGTCCAGGGCGGTGTACTTGGTCAGCATGAGCAGCCAACTGCGCAGGCTTGTCCGGGCCGGATCGAACTCGGGCGCCCGCTGCCAGGCCCGGGCGAAGGTGTCGGAGACACACTCCTCTACATCCTCCTGGCCCCCGGCTTGCCCGATGATGAGCTCGGTCAGGCGGTAGACCGGATCAAGGTACAACTCCATCAGCAGGTCGAGCGCCCGTGGCTCACGCCGCAGCAGCCTGCCGTGCAAAGCTTGGTCGTTCTCGGACACCGGTTTCTCCCTCCTAGGGTCGTCTGCAGCCGACCAGGATTCACCGAATACTACGACACGCGTCATCGATTTCTCTCTGCATGAAATACAAAAACCGGCAGGTTTTTCGACCTGCCGGTTCTCTCGTCACTCAGGCTTCCTTCCCACGATGATCGCCTTATGGAGCGTGAAGTGTGTGTCGGTAATTCCGAAGCACTCCTTGATGCGGGGCGCCGCATTCGCCATGCGCTGGCGCACATCGGCGGCCACCGGCTCCGGCACCGACATGCGGGCGATCCAATCCTCCCGCTCCATGCTGGTGGGGAACTGGCGGTCCACTGCGAAGGAGAGCCCGGCCCGGGTCAGGAAGCCCTCCCACTCGGAGAGCCGGTACTCCCGGAAGTGGCTGGGGTCCCGCAACTTCTCGACGGTGTTGATGAACGCATCGAGCTCGTCATCCTCCGGGGCGATGTTGTCCACGACCAGGAGCAGCCCGCCGGGGCGCAGCACCCGGGCCGCCTCCCGGCAGAAGCCGACCACGTTGGGGAAGTGGTGTGCAGCGATCCGGCAGGTGACCACGTCGAAATGGCCGCCCGGGAAGGGCAGGTTCTCGGCGTCGCCCGCAGTGAAGGTGACGTTGGTAATCCCCTTGGCGGCAGCCTGTTTGCGGGCCTCCACCAGCATCTCGTCGGTCAGGTCAACCCCCGTCACGTGGCGGGCGCCGGGCGCCAGCGCCAGGGCGGTATGACCGACGGCGGTGGCGACGTCGAGAACATGTTCCTGCCCGGTTAGGGCGGCCAGCTCCGCGAGGCGGGAAAGGTCGGAGCCCTTGGCATGCACCGCACTGGTTACATAGGCGGAGGCGTTCGCTCCGAACTGCTGCTTCACCTGATCCTTGATCTCACTCATGGTGGTATGGCCTCCTTGACGCATTCCTGGGCCGCATTCATACCATAACATCAAAGCATCCGTCTCCGCCGATTCCCATTCTGTATGCTGGTTATATGTCCTATCTATCGCAGCGTTCCTTGACAGATGATACGATATGCATATGAACAACACCGACAGGCTCTCGACCAAGGAGCTGCTGAAGACCTTCCTCCCGCTAAGCCTCAGCGACATGATCATGGTGCTCGCCGCCCCCTTGGTCGGCGTGGTGCTGAGCCGCCTGCCGGACGCCAAGATCCACCTGGCGGCCCAGGGCGCCGCCCAGAGCATGGCGATCATCCTGGAGAGCCCGATCATTATGATCCTACACGCCAGCAACGCTGCGGCTGCCAACAAGCGCGCCTACAAGACCCTCGGCGCCCTCATGTGGAGCTGGAGCGCTGTGATCACCCTGCTGTACGCAGCCATCGCCTTTACCCCCGCCTACACCTGGGTCGCCGAGCGGGCCATTGGGCTTCCGCACGAGATGGCGCTGGCCGCCCGACCGGCCTTTTCGGTGATGTTGCTGTGGCCGGCGTCGATCGCGATCCGCCGGTATCTGCAAGGGCATCTCATCCACCACCGGCGCTCCCGGGAGATCATGTTCTCGGGCTTTGTGCGGCTGGGGACTCTCGTGGTGATGCTGCTGGCCGGCGCGCACGCTGGCCTGCCCGGGGCAACCGTGGCCGGTCTGGCCTATGTCTCGAGCGTGATCACTGAGGCGGCGGCGGTCTACTACTTCTCCCGCAAGCTCCGCCGTGAGCTCAGCGGTCAGCCTGAACCGGAGAGCGCCCACACCGAGGTTCCCCTGCAGTTTAGCCGGCTCTTTTGGTGGTATCTGCCCCTGGCGGGCACCCAGGTGTTGTCCTGGCTGGCCCGCCCGTCGATCACCGCCGGAATTGCCAGGGCCGGGGTGGCCGAACTTAGCCTGGCCGCTTGGCCCGTGGCCTGGTCCACCGTGTCGGTGCTGGCCAACGGCACACGCATGGTGCAGCAACTCACGATCGGGCAGGTCCGGGATGGCCGCTCCCACCGAGTGATTCGCCGGTTTTCGCTCTGGATGGGCGTCGCCTTTACGGCCCTGCTCAGCCTGGTCGCCTTCACCCCGCTCTCGGGGGCGTACCTGGAGCGTGTAGTCGGCCTTTCCGCCGACCTGGTGGAGGTGAGCAAGCCCGTGCTGGCGCTGGCGGCCGTCTTCCCGGTGCTGGTGGCGGCGCAGAACTGGATGCAGGGGCTGCTGGTCATGTCCGGCCGGACGGGCTGGGTCAACCTGGGCGCCCTCGCTGGCGGGGCGACGACCGTAAGCGCCGTCTTCGCCGGAGCGCTGCTCTGGCAGTTGCCGGGCGCCCCTCTGGCAGCCGGGGCATCAGTGCTGGGCATGCTCGTAGAGCTGGCCTGCCTCTGGTACTTCACCGCTCCGGTACGCAAGCGGTTCGACCTGGACCTGGAGTCGCTGGGCGCAAGGTTACTTGGCCGATAGAAAGAGCCTGTGCGGCATTCCGCGCAGGCTCGATTATTCTCAGGTGTAGCGCTTGCGCTTGCTGGAGCTGGCCACGCCCATCTCCTCACGGTACTTGGCCACCGTGCGCCGGGAGATCTGAATGCCCTGGCGGGTCAGCATGTCGGTCAGGTGCTGGTCGGAGAGCGGGTCCTCGGGGTTCTCCCGGGCGATCAGGTCGGCGATCATCCGCTTGACGCTCTCCTGGGCGACGCCTTGGCCGCGGGCGCCCTCCACGCCGCTGGAGAAGAAGAACTTGAGCTCAAAGGTTCCTCGGGGGGTCTGGACGTACTTGCCCGAAACCGCACGGCTGACGGTGCTTTCGTGGACGCCGACCTCGTCGCCCACGTCACGCAGGGTGAGCGGGCGCAGGTGGCGGACGCCGAAATCGAAGAAATCGCGCTGGAAGCGGACGATCGCTTCCGTGACTTTGTAGAGCGTCATGCGGCGCTGTTCGATCGCCTTGATCACCCAGAGCGCCGAGTGGATCTTCTCTTCCACGTACTTGCGGGCATCGGCCTCGATGTGGCCGCCGAGCATTTGCCGGTACTGGCCGCTCACGGAGAGTTTGGGAACCGGCGCTTCGTTGACGATGACCACGTAGTCGCGCCCTACCCGCTCCACCGCCACATCGGGCACGACGTAGCGGGTCTCGTTCGGGCGCCCGAAGCGGCGCCCGGGCTTGGGGTCCAGGGTACGGATCATATCGGCGGCGGCCTGCACATCGACCGGGGTGACCCCCAGTGCCTCAGCGATCTTGACGACCTTCCCATCACCCAGATCGTCCAGGTGCCGCTCAATAATCGTGGGGACGATCTCATTGCCATCATCGACCGTGGCCCACTGGAGCAGCAGGCACTCCTTCAGCGTTCGGGCGCCAACCCCGGCGGGGTCGAAGGACTGGATCACCTTCAGGACTGCCAGCACCTGTTCCTCGGGGACGCCAAGCTGGTCGGCGGCCTCGGGGGTGGGAATGGTGAGGTAGCCGTGGTCGTTCAGGCTGTCGATCAGGAACTCGCCGATGCGCCGGTCTGCTTCGGTGAGCGAGGCCAGGTAGAGCTGGCCGATGAGGTGCTCGGGCAGGGTCGGCACCGTGGCCGTGAAGGCCTCGAACCCGGGCTCCTCCTCGTCGGAGCCGGCCGCTCCACCACCGCTGCCGGTGTAGTCGGGGCTGGCGAGGTAGTCGAGCAACTTGCGGGCCTCCGCACTGCGGTCAGGCTCTTCGGTCTCTTCCTTGGGTTCGGCCTCCAGGCAGGGGTTCTCGAGGAGTTCGGTCTCAATGAACTCCTCCAGCTCAGCGACGGGAAGCTGCAGAACTGCGATCGCCTGCCGCAGCTCGGGGGTCATGATCAACCGTTGTGTCTGCTGCATTTGCAGGTTAAAGCCAATCCGCACAGCCTACGCCTCCTTTCGCCGTCGTTCCTGTTCTGACCTATTCGCTTCGGCGCTGTAAGTTTCCTTGCCTCAGGGTCGCCCAGAATTTGCTGGAAACGGGCCGCACGTCTTTGCACACATTGTGTGCCCCGGAGCCGTAACCAATTCGGTGGAAATCCGTTATGTCGAGTGAACTCATGAATGATGGAGGGACCCGACATGATGCGTACCGTGAAGACCCTGCTGATCGTGGCCGCAATCGCCCTGGTGTTCGCCGGCGTGGCCGTGGCTGCCAACCGCCCCGTTCCCGAGAACCAAGCCCAGGCGCCCGTGCAGAACACGCTGAAGTCAGAGCTGCCCGGCGACAACAGCTCGCTGGAGAAGGCGCTGTTGGTCGAGTCCACGGTGAAGTACAAGATCCTGGTCATCGACAGCACCGACGGCGAGGACAAGACCGCCTACCTCGACCGGGTCGCCGAGAGCTGGGGGCAGCCCAAGGCCGACACCCTGCTGCTGGTGGTCTTCACACAGGACAACTACGATCTCCGCTTCTTCATGGGCGCCAACTTCCGGACCCAGAACGTTTCGGTCGATGAGATGCTGAAGCTGGTCCGTGGGAGCTACTTCGCCAAGTCCCAGAAGGGCAACGTGGCCGGCGGCCTCGCTGACCTGATCACCGCCGTCAACGCCCGGATGGCCGCCAAGTAAGCGACGAACGCCCGCTACCTGCCGAGGTAGCGGGCGTTTTTGTCGGCCTTGCGCCAGGCGTCAAGTTGGGCCAACTGCTCCTGGGGTGTCCAGCCCAGGCGCTCAGCCATGATGCTGGCGGCCTCTTCGGCTATGCGGTGCCTGCCCTGGTCCCCGAAGAGGAGCAGGCCGGAGCGCCGGTCCATGTAATCGAGCAGGGTGAGGGCCATCTCCTCCTCCACGGCCTGCCGGACCCCGGCTGGCGCCGACAACGCGGGCAGAGGGACTTCGGCCGAAAGGTCGGCGATCGGCTGGCGGCGCCCCAGGGTCCGCCAAACGTGGCGCATGACCCGCCTGGCCATGGGGCGGTAAGTGGTCAGCTTGCCGCCGGCGATGGTGATCAGGCCGTCGGGGCTGACCCAGATCTGGTCGTGCCGGGAGGTATCGCGCGGGCGCTTGCCCGGTTCGGCCACCAGCGGGCGCAGGCCCGCCCAGGTGGCCAGCACATCCTGCGGGCCCAGTTCGCAGCCCGGAAAGCAAGCCTGCGTCAGGCCGAGCAGATCGGCTACGGCGGCCGCATCGGCCTTAGGTTGGTCGGGGGCGCCCTCATGCGCAACGTCGGTGGTGCCCACGTACACGAAGCCGCCCCGGCGGACGGCAAAACCCTCCCGGCCCTGCGGGCTGCGCAGCACCAGGGCGCCCTCCAGCGGCAGGCGCTCTGCCGAGAAGAGCAGGTGGATCCCCTTGCTCAGGAGCAGGCGCTTCGGTACGTCTCGGGCGCCGAGCCTGAGCGTATGCTCCGCCCAGGGGCCAGTCGCGTTGACCACCACCCGGGCCTTGACCCGGTATTCCCGGCCGCTGAGGGTGTCCCTTACCGTAGCCTCCGGCGGGGCCAGGCTTACAACAGCGGCGTGGTTAGCCACCAAGGCCCCGTGCTGCGCAGCCGACATGGCGTTGGCCAGGGTCAGGCGGGCGTCATCGGTCACGTACTCCTGGTAGGCGATGCCGCCGTCGATGGGCAGGCCCAGGGTGGGCGCCCGCTCCAGCACCTCGGTCGTGGAGATTCGCCGGTGCCCCTCGGCGCCGAGCAAGTCGAAGATGTGAAAGCCCAGTTGCACCGTCCAGCGTGCCCGCCCCCGGTAGAACGGGTAGAGGAAGGTGATTGGGCGAACCAGGTGTGGTGCGATCCGCCGCAGGATCTCCCGCTCCCGCAGCGACTCCCGCACCAGCCGGAGATCGCCCTGCGCCAGGTAGCGGAGCCCGCCGTGGACCAGTTTGGAGGAGCGCGAAGAAGTGCCGCAGCCGAAGTCCTCCCGCTCCACCAGCCCCACCCGCAGGCCGTGTAGGGAGGCCTCCCGCGCCAGACCGCAACCGGTAATCCCCCCGCCGATCACCAGCAGGTCCAGCGGCTCTTTTTCCATGTCGGCCAGGGCGCCGAGCCGCCCGGCCGGGCTGAAGGGATGCACGGCCTACCCCGGCGGGCGCTGCCCGGGAAGGGGCAGCAGGGTGCCGGGATTCATGAGCCCCTTGGGGTCCAGGGTTTGCTTCAGCGCCTGCAGCAGGGGGTAGGCGCTGCCCAGCTCCGCTGGCATCCAGGGCGCCCGCAGCTGGCCGATGCCATGGTGATGGCAGATGGTGCCGCCCAGCGCCAGGGTCGTTTCCATGACTCGGGACCAGACCGAGCCGTAGACCCGCTCCACATCGGCCGGGTCCCGGGCCGGCAGGGCGCCCCAGATGAAGTAGAGGTTGGTCCCCTGCGGGTAGCTGTGCGACGAGTGGCCCGATACCAGGGCAAGCTCGGGCACCTCGGCCCGCAGGCGAGCCGTGACCTGCTCGTAGATGTCGGCGATGCGGGTCCAGCCCGCCGCCACCTCGATGGTATCGACGAGGACCCCCATTTTGATGTACTTGTCGAACTCGTGCACGTCGTTGCGGTGGGCGAGCCAGCGCTCCACGGGTTCGGGGCCAAGGGCTCTCGCTCCCCCCTCGGCCACCATGCGGTGCAGGGCTGCACCCTCAGTTTGGGCATAGCCCGACGGCCCCTCTGAAAGGAGGAGCAGCACCGACTCCGTCTCAGTGACGGCGCCGGGGAGCATCCGCTGCGCCTCAATCTCGTCGTGCAGTCGGACGACCGCCGGGCGCCATCCCTCGCGCATGAAGCGGCGGACTAGCTCCAGCCCCAGGCGCATGGAGGGCACAGCGTAGGCCTGCATCCAACGGTCCGCCGGGAGCGGGAAGAGTTTCATGGTCACCTCGGTGACCACCCCGAAGGCGCCCTCGGACCCGAGCCAGAGTTGGCGCAGGTCCGGGCCCGCCGAACGCCGGGGCTGGTGCTGAAGCCGCACCACCCGGCCGTCGGGCAGCACTGCCTCCAGGCCGGCCAGCAACTCCTCGATGTTACCGTACCGGGTCGAGAACTGCCCGGCGCTCCGGGTGGCGACCAGGCCGCCCAGCTGCGCCAGATCGATCGATTGCGGGTAGTGCCCAGTGGTGTAGCCGCGCTCGGCCAGCCAGGACTCGAGCCTGCCCAGCCGCACCCCGGCCTGGGCCGTGACCGTGAGGTTCTGCTCGTCGAGCTCAAGGATCTGGTCCAGGGCGCCCAGGTCCAGCGTGACGGCCTCAGGCCGGGCCTGGGCGCCCCCGCTCACCCCTGAGCCGCCTCCAAAGGGCACCACCGCCACGGCCCGGGCATACAAGAGCTCCAGGGCGCTGGCCACCTCGGCTGTGCTCTGAGGCCGGATTACGCACAGCGGCGGCGACGCCTCCGCCCCCGCTACCTGCTGGGCCAGCCGCAAGGGCCAGGTGTCCAGGGTGCGGCGCCCCACGGCTTCCGAATCGGTAAGCACACGGTCGGACCCTAGCAAGGCGCAAAGTTGGCCGATGAGCTCGCTCACGGTGATACCCCCCATCCCAAATAGACCGTACAGTTTTCTGTACATTATTCTATTCAGGAGCGGGCCCCGGAGTTCCTTCTTGGTCATCCCACTATTCAAACAGGGACCATCTGATACAATAGGGGAGATACACCGGGGGAGGACAGGAGGCTGCGCACCCTTGCTTCACCGCTATGGCTCCGTCGCAAAAAACCTCGCTCTCAGACTCCTGGCGTTACAGCCCGGAGACCGCTTTGAAACGGTAGGCCAGCTGGCCGAGCAGTTTGGCACCGGGCGGGGCACGGTCCAGTCGGCCATGCAGCTCCTGGTGAAGGAGGGCTGCGTCGACCTGGAGAGCCGGGGCAGCCTGGGCTCCTTCGTACGAACGCTGGACACGGCGAAACTGCTGGCCATGGCCGGAATTTCCCCGATTATCGGGGTGATGGCTGTGCCCTACTCCCTGCACTTTCAGGGGCTCGCGGCCGGCCTGACCCGTGCCTTTGAGCGGGCTCGGCTGCCGCTGGTGCTGGCCCACATGCGGGGCGGCATGCAACGCCTTCACTTCCTGCGCACCGGGCGCTGCGACTTTGCAGTGATTTCCCGCCTTTCCTGGCTCCAGGAGGAGCCGAAGGGCGACCTGCGGCAGGTTTTCTCCTTCGGGCCGGGATCCAACGTGGCTGACCATGTACTCCTGCTGGCCTCGCCCACGGCTGAGGGGGTCGCGGACGGCATGCGGGTGGGGGTTGACCCCTCCTCGTACGACCACGTGCGGCTGACCCGGGAGGAGTGCCAGGGCGCCGAGGTGCAGCTGGTGGAGATTTCGTATTCGCAGGCGGTGCCGAAGCTGCTTGCCGGAGAGATTGACGCCGCCCTGTGGGACGCCGGGGTGACCATGCCCGCCGGCCTTCCGCTGAAGGTTGTGCCCCGCAGGCACCGCACCCCTGACGCCGACCCAAACACCGAGGCGGTGCTGGTGGCCCGCACCGATGCCAGCGCCCTGGCCGCGCTGATCGGCGCCCGAATTCACCCGCACCGGGTGCTGGAAGTGCAGCGGCGGGTTTTGACCGGAATGGAGCCGCCCACGTTTTAAGCGCACAAGTGGTGGGTATTCTAGGAACGGCAGGGCGGGCAGCCGGTTAAGGGGTTAAGGGCTCAGAATCCCGGTGACAAAGCGAACGGCAACTGGAAGAAGATCGTACATGGTGAGCTTGATCGCTTCCGTGAAGCAGAACACCGTCAGGGCCACGAGTACCTTTTCCTTGGCCGACACCGGACCAACTCCTTTGAGAGTGTTCCGGCCCCCGCTCCTGCCACATACTTACTTCCACGGAAAAGTTAGAACCCCTGTTCGCAAGAACAGGGGTTCGTTCGTGTTGTTTCGACATCAACGGGGGTAGATTTCCAGTACGCCTGCCACTTCGTCGGAGGGCGGTCCAACGATGTACGCCACACGGCTCCGATCGGGACTGACGTATGAAGACAATCTCGTCCCGGACGAGCCATTCCATCTGCTGAAGGCCCTTCAGGGCGCCCTTGCGCAGCAGCTGGCGGTTGGTCCCGTCGGCGTTTACCTCGTCGACCTGCACCGGCCACTGCTTCACTGCGTTGGTGGGCACGTCCATCACGTACAACCCGAACTCGGAGCGCAGGGCGAGCTGGCGGCCGTTCGGCGCCCAGGCCACGTCCGGGACCTGCGGCACTTGCGCAGCCGGCTGACCTGTCGCTGTGCAACCGGCGAGAAGGGCAGCGAGAAGGATGCCACAGAGCCAAGTAGGTCGCATGGATGAAATCTCCACCTCGCCTGAGACGTGCACCCCTACCGCGAAGTTCCAAACATGCGAAAACAGGGCCGGGATAGCTCCCGACCCTGTCGTATCGTGCTGCAAGGATTAGTTGTCGAAGTACATCTCGAACTCGACCGGCTGCGGACGGGTGTCCAGGGCCGCGATCTCCTCTTCCTTCAGGGCGATCCAGGTGTCGATGACCTCCTTGGAGAAGACGCCGCCCTCCAGCAGGAACTCGTGATCAGCCCTCAGGGCGTCCACCACAGCCCGCAGGGTGGTGGGCACGGCGCCGATCTTGGCCTTCTCCTCAGCGGTCAGATGATAGATATCCTTGTCAAGCGGGCCGTAGCAGGCCTTGATCGGGTCGATCTGCCGGCGGATGCCGTCCAGGCCGGCCATGAGCTGGGCAGCAAAGGCCAGGTAGGGGTTAGCCATGGGGTCAGGCGTGCGGAACTCAATGCGGGTGGTCTTGGCCGAAGCGAAGTTCGAGGGGATACGGATCGCCGCCGAGCGGTTGCCCTTCGAGAAGACCAGGTTGACCGGCGCTTCGTAGCCCGGCACCAGCCGCTTGTAGCTGTTGGTGGTCGGGTTGGTGATCGCCAGCAGCGCCGGAGCATGGTGGAGGATGCCGCCCAGGTACCAAAGCGCCTCCTGGCTCAGGTTGGCGTAGCCGCCTTCCTTGTAGAACAGGTTCTTGCCGTCTTTGGAGAGCGACTGGTTGCAGTGCATGCCGGAGCCGGAGTTCCGGTAGAGCGGCTTGGGCATGAAGGTCACCGTCTTGCCGTAGGCCCGGGCGACGTTCTTGATGACGTACTTATACATGGAAGCCTTGTCGGCAGCGTCAACCAGCGTGGAGAAGCGGAAGTTGATCTCGTTCTGGCCGGCGGAGGCCACCTCATGGTGGTGCCGCTCGATCACGAAGCCCATGTCCTGCAGCTGCAGGGACATTGCGGTACGGATATTGGTCTGGTCGTCGATCGGCAGCGCCCGGAAGTAGCCCTGCTGATACTTGACCTTGTAGCCGCTGTTGGGGGAGTCGCCACGGCCGATGTTCCAGTGGGCCTCGCCGGACTCGATGAAGTAGAACGAGGCGTCCGGGCCGGTCTGGAAGCGGACGTTGTCGAACATGAAGAACTCGAGCTCGGGGCCCCAGTAGGAGACATCGGCGATGCCGGAGTTCTTCAGATAGGCCTCCGCACGCTTGGCGATGCCGCGGGGGTCGCGGGCATAGTCTTTCAGGCCAGGCTCCTTGACGTCGACCATCATCGATAGGGTGGGACCCTCCACGAAGGGGTCGAAGACCACCGTGTTCAAATCGGGCAGCAGCACCATGTCGGACTCAGCGATGCCGCGGAAGCCGCGAATCGAGGAGCCGTCGAACGGAAAACCGTTGGTCAGGGCGTCCTCATCGACCACGGCGGCCGGAATTGTAAGGTGGTGGAACACGCCGGGCAGATCGACGAACTTGACGTCGATCATCTTGATTCCCTTCTCCTCGATCATCTGGACGACTTCCTTGGCGGTGGCCATCGTTGATGTCCCCTCTCAAAATAATGATGAAAAAAGACTCCCTCAGTCTACTTGGGCTTGCGGTCGATCATCCGCTCAAGTTCGGCCCGGTTGACACCGCCGCCATAGAGGGAGGTTGTCACTCTGGGAATGCGCTCACTCATACGGCTTCCGATCATGTCACTGGTTGTGGTGCGGGCCTTTTGTCGCTCCCGATTCTCATAGTGGGCCTTTACCCGCTCCAGTGTCATGCCGTCGCCCATGAGCCGCTTGATCTCCTTCAGGCGCAGGATGTCGGCATCGGAATACATGCGTTGTCGGCCCTTGGTGCGAGCCGGGGCCAGCAGCCCGTGCTGCTCCCAGTACCGGATCTGACGTCCTGTCAGCCCTGTGAGGCGCTCGGCCACCCCCATGGAGTAAACCGGCGTAGCTCCCTGATCTTCTTTCATGGCGGCGCCTCCTTCCATGGACTTTACATGCGTCGGATTCTCATGTCAGATTTGTTGACATGACCCTTACTTGGTGACACTATACGCCCAGATACAGGCGCGCGTCAACGGCATGTCAACTTTCCTGACATGCCGTTGACAAATAGCTATTATGCCTGCTACGAATGGCTTTCAGCAAACTTCGACAGAATGATTTCGGGCTCGCCAACCGTCTCCAGCCGGCCATCCCTGAAGGCAGCCACGCCGTCCGCCACACGGGCCGCCTGGCCCATGCTGTGGGTGACCAGAACGACAGCAACCTCACGCTTCAGGGCAAGAATCAGTTGCTCGACAGCCTCTGTGGAGGCGGGGTCAAGGGCCGAGCAGGGCTCATCCATCAAGAGCACCTCCGGACCCAGGGCCAGAGCCCGGGCAATGCAGAGCCGCTGCTGCTGGCCTCCGCTCAGGCCGCGGGCATCGGCGTGGAGCCGCCGGCTCACCTCTTTGAGCAGGGCCGCCTTCTCCAGGCTCTCCTGGACGATCCGGTCGAGTTCTGGCCCGCGGGCGCCGAAGAGGCTGGGGCCGAACGCCACGTTGTCGTAGATCGACATGGGGAAGGGGTTGGGGCGTTGGAAGACCATGCCCACCCGACACCGCAGTTCCTCGGGTGCGAGCCCCGCCGTATCCTGCCCGTCCAGCAGGATGCGCCCGACCTGCCTGGCCCCCGGCGCCACCTCGTGCATACGGTTGAGCGCCCGAAGGAAGGTGGACTTGCCACAGCCGCTGGGCCCAATCAGGGCGGTGACGGTGCGGTCTTTGATGGCCAGCGATACCCCTTTGAGCGCTTCGGTCTTCCCGTAGTAAACCCGCAGGTTTTCCGCCTGAAGCTTCACGCCCGCCGCCTCCTTTCCAGGGCCAGGTTGGCCACGAGGTTAACTGCCAGCACACCCACCACCAGCGCTAGTGCCGTGGCGTAGGCCCGTCCATCCGAAAGGCCCTCCCGGGCAAGCACGTAGAGGTGCACCGCCATGGAGCGTCCGGGGTCGAGCGGGGAGCGGGGCAGGCCCAGGTCGGAGCCGGCGGTCAGCACGACGGCTGCCGTCTCCCCGAGGGCCCTGCCCAGGGCCAGAATCGCTCCGGTGAGGATGCCCGGCGCCGCTGCCGGCAGCGCCACGCGAACCACGGTTTCCCAGCGGGTGGCGCCCAGGGCAGCCGCGCCCTCCCTGAGCTCGCGGGGCACAGCGGCCAGGGCCTCCTCGGCGGTGCGGATCACCGTGGGCAGCAGCATCATCGCCAGGGTGGTGCCGCCCGACAGCAGCGACCAGCCCCAGCCAAGCCGGATGACGAAGAGGCCGAACCCGAAGAGCCCGAGGATGATGGAGGGGACGCCGGCCAGGGCCTCGGTCAGGGTGCGGATCAGGCTGACTGCCGGGTTCGCACCGCTGAACTCTTGCAGGTAGATCGCCGTGCCTACCCCGATCGGCAGCGCCAGAAGCACGGCGCCGCCCACCAGGTAGGCCGTACTGAGCAGAACCGGGAGGATGCCCCCCTCCCGCCCGGCCCGCTGGGGCAGCCCCAGCAGGAAGTCCAGGGTCAGGTGGCCGGCGCCCTTGATGATCAGGATGCCAAGCAGACCCGCCAGCAGGCAGCCCACCGCCACCGCCAGCGCCGAGAGAATCACCTTCATCGGCTGAGCCTCCTCGCCGCGGTGTTGATCGCCAGGACGGCGGCCAGCAGGAGGGCGCCGGTGGCGAAGAGCGCCGCCCGGTGCTGGCCCACGGCGTAGCCCATCTCCATGGCGATGTTCCCGGTCAGGGTGCGGGCGGGGTCGAGGGGGCCGCGCGGTGGTGCGGCGACGTTGCCGGTCACCATCAGCACCGCCATGGTCTCGCCCAGGGCGCGGCCCAGACCCAGCACCACCGCCGTGACCAGCCCGCTGCGGGCGGCTGGAAGGAGCACCCGCCGCACGGTCTGCCACGGTGTGGCGCCCAGCGCCGCCGCCCCCTCCCGGTACGCCTGCGGAAGGGCGCGCAAGGCATCTTCCGCGACGGATGCGACCGTCGGCAGCACCATCACGCCGAGCACGAGGGCGCCCGCCGCCACGCTGTACCCCGGACCGCCCAAGCTCTTGCGGATCAGCGGCACCAGCAGGTTGAGGCCCAGGAAGCCGTAGACGACGCTGGGAACGCCCGCCAGCGCCTGAAGCAGGGCACGGACCACAGCGGCCAGCGGCGGCGGCGCGGTTTCGGTCAGGAAGAGGGCCATGCCTACCCCCGCCGGCACGACCAGCAGCAGGGCGCCGACCGTCACGGCTACGGAGCCCCAGACCATAGGCATGACCCCAAACCGGCCCGCCTCTGGGTCCCAGACAGGGCCCAGGATCCCGGGCAGCGCCGGCCACCCTTCCATCAAGAGGGAGAGTGCGATGAGGAGCACGCCCGCCGAGGCGGTGACCGCCGCGGCTAACAGGAGCGCCCTCACCCGCCGCTCAGCGTTTCTGCGCTTGGACCTCACCAACTGGCACCAGCCCTTCCTCGCTTACCAGGCGCTGCCCCGCCGGACTCCAGACGAACCTGAGGAAGCGCTCGGCTGCCTCACCAGGGCGGCCCGCCGTGACCAGGCTGAGCGGCCGTACCAGCGGGTAGCCGCCGGCGCCCGGCTCCCGCCCGTCGATGGGGAGCGCCTTCAACCGCCCCCCTCGGGCGGTGCCCAGGTTTACGTACCCGATCGCCTGCGGGTCCTCCCTGACTGCCAGCCGGATCGCGCCGGAGCTGTCCAGGACGATGGCCCGGGGACTTACCGGGCCCACCAACTGGCGGAAAGCCTCCCGGGACCCTGAGCCCGCCTCCCGGGTCACCACGTGGATCTCGCCGGGGCGCCCGCCCAACTGGGCCCAATCGGTAATCTCCCCGCTGAAGAGCCGGCGAAGCTGCTCCCGGGTGAGCCCGCGCACAGGGTTGTCCGGATGGACCACAACGGTCAGCACGTCATAAGCGATGATATGCTCGACCAGGCCCAGCCTTGTCTCCTCAGGCGCGAGCCGCCGGGAGATCGCACCCAGGCTGGCCACGCCTTGCCTCACGGCCTGCACGCCCGCCGTGGAACCCCCGCCCTGGATGCTGATATGCGGCCCGCCCTGCCGGGCGTACTCCTCGGCCAGCACCTCCACCAATGGCTGGACGGAGGTGGATCCGGCCAGCACCAGCCCTGAGCGCTGCGGGGTGCAGGCCGCCAGCGCTAAGCACGCCATCAGAAGCAACCATCGACGCATGTCAAAGCGACCCCCTTCGCCTTAAGGTTGCCCAATGCGAAAGGGGCCGCCTTCAGGCAGCCCCTAGCGTTTTTTCGGGATGCGCATGGTCACGACCGTACCCTTTCCGACCTCCGATGTAACTTCGACCTGACCCCGGTGGGCGGTCACGACCGTCTGCACGATCGCCAGGCCGAGGCCGGCGCCCCGCTCCCGACTGCGGGCGGGATCAGCTCGGTAGAAGGGCTCGAACAGGTGGGGCAGAGCCTCCGGTGGAATCCCCGACCCCTGGTCCTTCACCGTGATGACCACGTATGCGCTGTCGAGACAGGCCGCCACCTCAACCGGAGCGCCGCCCGCCTCGACGGCGTTGCGGATCAGGTTGGCCACCGCACGCTCCAGGGCGATGGGGTCGGCGTCGACGGTTACAGCGTCGGTTACTTCAACAAGCACCTCAGCCCCCGTGCTGGCCCGCACCTCCTGCGCCGCCCGCTCCAGCATGGGCTGCAGGGGCAGGTCAGGCTCCACCGTGAGGGCGGCGCCCCGTTCGTAGCGGGCGAGCATCAGCAGATGCTCAGCGAGGGCGCCCAACCTGGTCGTCTCGGCGAGCGCCGCCTCCAGCGCCTGCCGGTACTCCTCGGGGCTGCGGTCGCGGCGCAGGCGCACCTCCAGCTGGGCCCGCATCGCACCGATCGGCCCTCGCAGCTCATGGGCGGCTGCGGCCACGAACCGGCCCTGGGCGGCGAAGGACTGTTCAAGGCTGGCGATCATCTCGTTGAGCACCCCGCAGAGCCGGGAGAGGGTCCGGTCATGCCACCGGTCCGGAACGCGCCGGGAGAGCGTGGCCATGGAGATCCCGCTGGCCGCAGCGGTAACGGCTCGGAGCGGCGCGTAGATCGCATCGGCCATGCGCCAGACCCGCATGGTGCTCAGCAGGATCCCAGCAGCGGCGAGCACCAGCATCCAGCCCAGCAGGAGGGGCAGCACCTCCCGGACCGTGCCGCTGGAGGCGGCCATCTCCAGGATCACCTGACGGCCCCAGGGGGCGTAGAGCACCCGGGTCTCCTCCTTGCCGGGCACCAGCGCCTGCCACCATTCGGGGCCGGTCCGGAGCTCGGTTTTCCCGCCCCGCACCACCCGGGCGGAGAAGGCCTGTCCATCCTTCACGGCCCGGGCCACGGCGCCCGTGTCGACCGGCGCGGCGGGGTCGCCAAACAGCACCTTCCCGTCGGTATCCAGGATCCGCAGGTGGCGATGCTCCAGCATCTCCACCTCCAGCTTGCGGGCGTGCTCCTGGATTTCGGCGAGACTGTTGGCCGTAAGGGGGAGCGCGGTCAGCAGCGCCCGGTCCATCCCCTGGCGGATCAGCAGGGCGGTCACCGAGTAGGATGCGAGGGTCAGCACCAGCAGCAGCAGGGCCAGAAAGCCCGCCGCGGACAGCGCCATCCGGGCGGGCAAGCTCTCACGCCAGTCCATCAGGGGTTCGCCTCCAGAACGTAGCCCAGGCCGCGCCGCGTCTGAAGCCATGGCCGCTCGGAGACTACGGCGATGCGTTTGCGCAGGTTTTTGATATGGACCTCCATCACGTTGTCCGACGTCTCCTCGGGCTCCTCCCAGCAGCTGGCCGCGATCATTTGCCGGGTCAGCACCTGGCCGGGCCGCCGCAGGAACAGCTCCATCATGCGGTACTCGCGGGGGGTCAGCCGGACTCGCCGGTCCTCGCAGACCAGCTCCCCGGTGTGGTGGTCGAGGCTCAGTCCGCCCACCTGGAGGCCGCTGCTGAAGGCGCCGCGCCGGCCAAGGGCCTCCAGCCGGGCCAGCAACTCGTCGAAGGCGAAGGGCTTCACCAGGTAGTCGTCGGCGCCGCCCCGCAGGCCGGTCACCCGGTCGGCGACAGCGTCCAGCGCGGTCAGCATCAGCACAGGCGTGCTCTTGCCCTGGCGGCGCCAGCCGGCCAGCAGGTGGTCCCCGGAGACCTCGGGGAGCATCCGGTCCAGGATGATGAGGTCGTAGTGGCGGGTCGCTACGTAGAGCCGACCATCGCTGCCCGTGGCTGCGTGGTCGACGAGGTAGCCCTCCTCCTCAAGCCCTAGCAGAACCGCTTCCGCCAGCGACCGATCATCCTCGACGAGCAAGATGCGCATCGCCAGCCCCCCCATTTCCGTGCTTACACTCAGAATAAACCTCTTAGCGGGAAACCGCCAGTCCCTGCCGGAGGGCGAGCCAACTGCGGTAGACCGCCAGCAGCGCCACCGAGGCGCCCGCTGTGAGGTACATGTAGAAAACAGGCCGCAGACCGGTGTCAGTGCCGGTCAGAATGCCGTGCAGCAGGGCGGCCATGAACCCCACCAGGCTGAGCAGGTGGACCGCCCGCCAGGTGGACGGGCTCATTCGCTGCCGCAGGTAGGTGGTCACGACCGGCGCCAGGCACAGGTAGAGTGCGATGGTGCCCAGGGCCAGCTCGCCGGTGCGGAAGTTCGCCGCAAAGGGGATGAGCACACCGCCGACGCTCAGGCGGCTGTAGTGGTCGAAAATCAGGATCAGACCGTGGAACAGGCTGACGTATAGGGCAAACACGCCCGTATACTCATGCAGGTCCAGGTTGTCCGCTGGCCTGACCAGCCCGCGCAGCATCCCGCAGGACTGCAGCAGGCCCAGCAACACGGAGAGCCACATCAGAACAAAGGCGACCAGCCCGGAGCCCCGGCTCAGGTACCAGGGGCGCAGGAGCACGGCGGTGGGCACGGTGGCCAGCAGCACGGGCAAGGCGATCGCACCAAGGATGATCAGGATGCCGTGTTGGATTTTCATGAGATGTACACCTCCAGTCCTCTGGTCACGGTGACCTGACCCGACTCGGTCACAAGCAAGCCCTCGCAGCGGTGGCGTTCAAGGAGCCGCAAGCCCTCCGTGACGCCGAGCACGACGCAGGCCTTGGCGAGCACATCGGCCCGGGTGGCAGAGCCGGCGACCACGGTGGCCGAGACGACCCCCGAATTGGCAGGGCGCCCGCTTACCGGGTTGATGATGTGGTGCAGGCCCGCTCCCCAGCGGCGCCCCATTGTGCTTGACGTGGCGACGGCGCCCTTGTCAAGGCCGAAGCTGGCGATGGTCTCCGTGGGATTGAAGGGGCTCTCGACTTCGATGGTGACCGGGCCGGCGCCCGGCGGCGTCCGGACGGCCAGGTCCCCGCCCGCGTCGACCAGGGCGGACGGCGAGCCTTTCAGACGCCTCATTGCACCATCCACCGCCAGTCCCTTACCGATGCCGCCCAGGTCGAGCCGGATCTCCGGCGGCAGCCACACCGCCAACAGTTCCCGGCTCAGCCGGACCTCCCGCCAACGGCCCGCGGGCACGGGAGCGAGCACCGGCGTTGGCCCCGCCTCGAAGGTCTGGCCATAGCCGCAAGCCTCCACAGCAGGCAGCACGGTCGGGTCGAACGCCCCGTCCGTCTGCTCGGCCGACCACAGCGCCTGCTCAACCGCTTCGTAGAGCAGCCGTGGCACCACCGCCCAGCGGCCTTGCTGCCGGTTGAGCGCCGAGAGTGCGCTGTCGGGCCGGAAGCGGCTCAGGGTCCGCTCGACCAGCAGGAACCAGGGCTGCAGGTCCGGGCCGTCAGCCGCAACCCGCACATCGGTGTTGAGGGCCCGGAAACGCTGCTCAGGAACGGCGAGTGCGAGCTCGCCGGGTAGGCTGAACCTGGCTCCCGGGATTGACAGGGCTGCCCGGGCGGGCGAGGCGGAAGGCGCCCTCATGCTCGTCGTCGTCGTCGTCATCGTCGTCATCGTCATGCCCCTCGTAGTGATCGTCATCGTCGTACCCCCCGAAGCTGGGCCACTGCTGAATGAACTCGCTGCCTGCCTCGGCGGTTCCGTCCACCTGTGTGGGCTGCTCCGCCGGTGCGGAAGCCTCAAACATCAGGCCCGTGGCGCCCACGATTGCGACCACGCTCAAGGTCCCAATGCCAAGCTTGATCAACTGCGTCTTCGGATTGACTGCCATGTCGGGTCCCTCCCTTTGCCCGAATCGTACCGCCGAAATCTGAATTCTGGCTGAAGGAGGCTCGCGTAAATTTGTGCACCACTCCACCGACTTTTGTGTGCCAAATTTACGCCAGCCCGGCCCAGTCCCTCGTATTGCGCCCGGAACCCCTGTCAAGAATCGACAAGGTCCGTCCAAATCCGACCTGATTTTGCCCTTCTCGACCCTCGGCGAGGGCGGCCAGCGTGAGAATCCGGGGGACTCAGGTAAGATTGGAACAGCCCTTCCCGCCTGCGTTGTCACAGATTTACGTGAAGGCCAGGCAGGGTTCCAAAATGACAAAACCGCCAATCCCAAGAACGGGATCGGCGGCTCACAGTTTCATTGTACCAGCAAGTCCCAGTGCACACAAGTCTGGTTGTTGCAGTGTTCTGCGGCTATACTGACATCCTAACACCGTACGGCGCCAAGCCTGCGAAGGAGGATGCAGTTGACTAAGGGAAAGGCCGATCTGCTTGATGCCTGCCGCCACCGCAAAATGAAGGTGACCGAGAAGCCGGCCAACCTGCTGGAGACCCGCATTCACGCCGACGGCCTTCTCGATGGCATGGACGTGCGGGTGGACGTGAACTGTATCACCGGTATGGCTGCCGAGAGCAAAGGTTCGGTGACGATCAAGGGCAACCTGGCCCAGATTCTGGCCGTGCTCGGCCGGGTCTGGCCGGCGGCGCCGGAAGGCTCCCGCGAAGTCGTCTCCCCGGGCCGCCAGCACTGGCCCGACAAGCGTCGCTGACTGAGCAAGGCTCGCCCGAAAGAAGGGCGAGCCTTTCTGCTACATGCGCAGCAAGAGCCATGCAAAGCCTGGCAGTGGGGCGACGGCCCATGCGAGCAGCTTCAGAGCGCCTTGCCGCCCGTCCTTTCGGCGCAGCCAGGTCCAGGCGGCCGCGGGCAGGCCGAAGAGCACCACCGGCACGAGCAGGGGGGCGCCCTGCCACCAGGAGCCGAGGAACCAGAACGGTACGAGGCAGGGCAGGGCGGCGCCGACGCCGTTCAGGAGAGCCCGAACCCAACCGCCACGAACCAGCAGCCGGTAGATGAACCCTCCGGCGGCGCCCGCCAGCGCCAAGAAAAGCAGTACTCCGCTCAGGTAGGACCACAGCAATCCGGCCGCATTCCCTGCGCCAAGTTGATCAGCCGCGGCCTTCATGTCCCGCAACCTCTTCATAACCGAGCCGGTCATGCCCTCGACCTGTCCGACCTCCTCGAGGCTGGCGTAGGGCGCCCCCCGCAAGATCGCCTCCGCCAGGGACCGATCCACCCCGGGCACCCCCAGTAGGTCGACCAGGGAAGCGGCGTTCAGGTCGAAGGTATGTAGGTGTGCGATTTGCCGGACCTGGTCGTAGACCATGGCGCCAATCAGGAAGTGACGGTTGCCCAGCCAGATCTCGGGCGCCGTCGGCAGCGGCTGCCCCAGCAGCACCTCGCCCACCACCTGGTCCACCGCGGCGGCATCATTCGGAAAGGTCGCCTTGTAGGCTGTGATCAGCCCGGCGGCCGTGGTCGGCTTGTGGGTGTAGAGGGCGTCGAACAGCTTCAGATAGACGTTCTCCACCGGTGGAACGGCGTTGCGCGTCGCACCGAACTGCTCATAGAAGCCATCATCGAGATATGCGTTGCGCAGGGCATCGCTCGACGCCCACCGGTAGAACAGCGCGCTGACCACGCCCTCGGACTGAAGCATGCGGGCTGCCGACTTGGGCGGATCGCCCGGCGTCCCGGGGAGAATGCTCTCTACCAGGTAGGCCCCGTACAGATTCCGGCTGCTCAGCAAGCGGTCCGGAATCGCCGGCTGATGCGCAAAAAGATTCTCCTTCACCGCAGCGTAGCGGAGCAGGTCCTCCGTCCGCGGATACCAGTTTCGGAACTTGAGCCTGGTTAGCGACGCTGGGCTGAAGGGAGCCGCCAGGCTGCTCCGGTAGGAGTCCAGCCGCTGCCTGGCATCCTGCCACTGCTGCTGTGCACCCGCAAGCAGCGTGCGGGTAGCCGCATCTGCCTCGGGGTCTTCCAGGAACATGACTTCCATGCTTTCGGCAAACCCTTCGGCAAAGGCCGTGGGGGAGTCCGTACGCACCCCGATGCTGTGCATCTGCGTCGTCCGCCCACCTCCCGGAGGCGCCGTCCCCTGGCGGACGATCACGTGCATCAGCTCATGGACAAAGGTCTGGGCTACGCTGCCCATGCGCCCGCTGATCGGTCCCGTGGCCACCTCGACATAAGCGGTCTGCCGCAGGTCCTGGTCGCCCAGGTAGAAGCCAGTCTTGGGGAATCCGCCGGAGCCGGGCTTCAGCAGCAGGTAGGCGGGCGCCGGACTTGGGCCGCCCTGCCGGTGCAGGTAGGTCTGCGTGTATTGATACAGGTTGAGCACGTGGCCCCCGAAGCCCTGGCTCAGCACCCCGCCAAGGGCGGCGCCCTCCGGGTGGGGCGCCAGAACAGGCACGCCATCCCGGGATTGGTTGGTAGGCGTCAGAACCACCACAGGCGGTTCGGCGGCATGCACCGGCAAAACACCAACAAACAACAGGACGAGCGCCAGGAGAAGGCTGCGTTTCACGTGAGGGACCCCCTGTTCGCGTAGACATCCACATGGTCAGACGTCACCCGGACGGAAATCCCTTCAGAAAACACGGAAAACCCCCGTAGACAGGTTCGTCTCACGGGGGTCTATCTTTGAACAGGTCAGTCCACGATCAGGCGCTTCGCCTCAAGGTTACACTCGATGACGTTCAGCGCGGTCATGTACTCAATGCGCTCTGTTACCTGCTTCTGCGCTTCGCGCAGCGCCTCCCAGACGGGGTAGCCGTAGCGGAGGATGATCTCGATCTCGACCAGCACCCCTTCGCGACGGCTCTCCACCACCACCCGACCGACCCGTCCGACCCCTTCCACCATCTCCGCGGCCCGTGTCGCAATCGCTGCCACCACGGTGTCAGCGATAAAGAACTTGCCAAAGGAGCTGAAGGTGGGTCGGACCACGGACTTCTCCAGGGCGACGGGGTCGGGCTCGTTCTCCCGCTTGGCCAGGAAGCGCAGCGGGTCGACCATGTAGCCCGAGAAGGTCTTCTTCACCTCGAAGGTGGGCGCCGGGATCACGTGCTTGCCCTCCTGGCTGCGCTTGCGGCGGGCCAGACGGATCTGGGCCGGCGAGGCGATATCCTCAATCCGCACCGTCAGTTCAGGGTGGGGCAAGTCAAGGGCGTTGCAGATTTTCTCGATCATGTCGTCGGAGGTGCCCAGCACCAGCACCTTCTTGGGCTTGGTGCTCCAGAGGGCGCTGCGGACCTCCTCGCGGTGATCCTTCTCGTGGAAGATCGCCCGGCGCACGGCGGCCATTTTGTTGGCCTCGCGCTTGGCGCTGCTGCCCGCGACGATTTTGCCCTCCCGGATCAGCAGTCCGTCGTCAATAATCGCTTCGCAGTTGTGCCGGTGGGCGATGATGCCCGCGCGATGGCTCTTGCCGCTGCCTGCGGGTCCAACCAGGGCGATAACCTCCACGGGCGCCTCACCTCCACGCTCTGCTCACAACAATATCACTTGGAAAGGCCTGCGGGCAACCGCCTTACTGCGTCAGCTTCAGGAACTCGTCGACGTCGGCCATGGCCAGCTTGACGCCGGTCAGCCAGAAGTCGGGCTTGGTCAGGTCGGCGCCCAGGTGGCGGCGGGCCAGATCCTCGACCGTGGCGCGGCCCGTGTCGCGCAGCAGGTCGACATACTTGGGCTCGAAGCTGGGCCCCTCCTCCATCGCCCGGGCGAAGACGCCGGCGCTGAACAGGTAGCCGAAGGTGTAGGGGAAGTTGTAGAACGGCACCTCGGTCCCGTAGAAGTGGCCCTTGGAGGCCCAGAACAGCGGGTGGTAGGTGCCCAGGGCGCCGGTGTAGGCCTCCCGCTGGGCCTGCTCCATCAGCCCGTTCAGCTCCTCCACGCTCAGCGGGCCGCCCCTGCGGGCGTCGTAGAAGCGCGTCTCGAAGATGAACCGGGCATGGATGTTCATCAGGTAAGCCACGGCGGACCGGAGCTTCTCGTCCAGCAGAGCGAGGCGCTCCTCCTTGCTCGAGGCGCTGGCGATCGCCGCATTTACCGTGATCGTCTCCGCAAAGGTCGACGCCGTCTCAGCCACGTTCATGGCGTACTGCTGGGCCATGGGCGGGAGGTCGAACATGAGGTGCGAATGGTAGCCGTGGCCCAGTTCGTGGGCCAGCACCGATACGCCGCCCGTGTCGCCGCCGTAAGTCATGAAGATCCGGCTCTCGGCGCTCTCGGGGAAGTCGGTGCAGAAACCGCCCGGGGCCTTGCCCGGCCGGTCCTCGACCTCCAGGACACCGTTTCGGAAAGCCCGTGCGGCGAAGTCCGCCATGCGGGGGCTGAAGCGGCGGAAGTTCTCCTCGATGAAGGCGGCGGCCTCTTCGTAGCTCACCTTCTTCGTGGACTCGCCCAGGGGGGCCTCCAGGTCGCACCAGTCGATGCTGCTGTAACCCAGCACCTTGGCCTTCCGCTGCAGGTACTCCGCCAGCTTCGGCTTGGCTGCGTTCACAGCGTCCCACATGGCCATCAGCGTGGCGTAGGACATGCGGTTGTACTGGAGGGGCTCCTTCAGGACCGACTCCCAGCTCCGGTGCCGGTAGAGGTTCAGCCGGAAGCCGGCAATGTTGTTCAGGGCGGTGGAGATCAAGGGCGCCTGGCGGCCCCACGCCTCCTCCCAGCGGGCAAACAGCTCCTGGCGGAAGGGCTTGCTGGGCTCAGAGAACTTGTTAAATGCCTGGCCGACCGACAGCTCCGCCCCGTCCACCGGGATGGTAATGCGGCCGACCAGGGTGCTGTAGAGCGACCCCCAGCCGTGGTAGCCGTTCACGGCCAGGTCAAGGGCAAGGGTTTCCTGCTCAGGCTTCATGCGGTTGGCGGCGATCTCCCGGCGCTCCCGCAGCGGGAAGGTGATCGGCTGCAGGCGAGGATCGGCCAGCAGGGCCTCCCACTGCGCTTCCGGGGTCGCCAGCATACGGGCGTCCAGCTCGTTCTGCACGCTCTGCAGGTTGGCCGAGAGCTGCGTCATGCGGGATTCCAGCAGCTTGGCGGGCTCGTCGTTTACATCCTGCGCGATCAGGCAGGTGGTGTAGGAATAGAGCTGGATCACGCGGCTCTGCACCGACTGCAGCAGCTCCACCGCTGCCACCCAGCTGTCGGTCGATGCCAGGCCGTCCACCTGACTGCGCAGGGTGTTCAGGTCGGTCTCCAGGGCGCCCATC
This sequence comes from Symbiobacteriaceae bacterium, assembly GCA_050789255.1. GTDB lineage: Bacteria > Bacillota > Sulfobacillia > Symbiobacteriales > Symbiobacteriaceae > JBOZRQ01. Next base: position 14,431 of record JBOZRQ010000042.1, on the reverse strand, counting down.
TGCGCCTCCAGGGCGGGCGAACGGCTGCCGCCCTCGAAGAAGCACTCCAGGTCCCACGTTTGCCTCAGGGTCGTGGTCATCAAACCATCCTTCTTTCCGTCATCATGAAATTGAAAACCTTACATGGGCGAACGGGACAGGCACACCCCCTCTTGCGCCCCGAGTACCATGGAGCATTCAGAGGGGTGAACTTCCATGTGCGGAATCACAGGGTGGATCGACTGGGAGCGGGACCTGACCCGTTTCCGCCCGACACTGGCAGCCATGGCCGCCACGCTGGCGGACCGGGGCCCTGACCAGATGGGCGACTACGTGACCAACCACGCAGCCCTCGGCCACCGCCGGCTGACCGTGGTGGACCCGATCGGCGGCACCCAGCCCATGGTGCGCCGCCTGGGCGACCATACCTATGTACTGGTATACAACGGCGAGCTCTATAACACAGAAGATCTGCGCCAGGAGCTGCTCAGCCGGGGGCATAAGTTCCGCGGCCACTCGGACACCGAGGTGCTCCTGACGGCCTACATCGAATGGGGTCCAGCTTGCGTGGAGAAGCTGAACGGCATTTTCGCCTTCGGGGTGTGGACCGAGCACGACCAGCGCTTCTTCCTCGCCCGGGACCGCATGGGCGTTAAGCCTCTCTTCTACGCCCATAGGGGCGGCGCCCTGCTTTTTGGCTCGGAGCTCAAAGCGTTGCTGGCAAACCCGTTGGTAAAGCCCGAGATCGACGACGAAGGGCTCGCCGAACTCTTCTACCTTGGCCCCTCCCGAACCCCGGGTCACGGTGTCTACCGCGGGGTCTCGGAGCTGAAGCCCGGCCACTACCTCATCCATGACCGCGACGGCACCCGCATCACCCGGTACTGGTCGCTCAAGAGCAGGCCCCACAGAGACAGCCTGGCCACCACCGTCGAGACCGTGCGGGAGCTTCTTTTGGACGCCATTCGCCGCCAGTTGGTTTCCGATGTGCCCATTGCCACCCTGCTCTCGGGCGGGCTGGACTCCAGCGTAATCACCGCTGTCGCAGCCCGCAGCTTCGCGGAGGAGGGGCGCGGCCCCCTGCACACCTGGTCGATCGACTACGTAGACAACGACCGGCATTTCCAGGCGAGCGCCTTCCAGCCCAACCCCGACGCCCCGTGGATCAGGCGGGTGTCGGAACACCTTGGGACCGTGCACCACAACATCGAGATCGATACCCCCGAGCTGGTCGCCTCGCTCCGGGAGGCCGTGCGAGGGCGCGACCTGCCCGGCATGGCCGATGTGGACTCCTCGCTCTACCTCTTTTGTCGGGAGATCAAGAAGGAGGTCACGGTGGTGCTCTCCGGCGAGTGCGCCGATGAGATCTTCGGCGGCTACCCCTGGTTCCACAGCGAGGAGGCCCTGCGTGGCCAGTCCTTCCCGTGGATTCGCATGGTGCGGGAGCGGGCGCGGCTGATCTCCCCCACGCTCGGCCTGACGGAGCGGATCGACCCGGAGGCCTATGTGGCCCAGCGCTACCAGGAGACGCTGGACGAGATCGACAAGCTCCCCGGTGAAGAGCCCCTGGAGGCGCGCCGCCGCGAGATGTTCTACCTGAACATGGCCTGGTTTATGGCCAACCTGCTGGACCGCAAGGACCGCATGAGTATGATGGCCAGCCTCGAGGCTCGGGTCCCCTTTTGCGACCACCGCATCGTCGAGTACGTTTGGAACGTCCCCTGGGAGATGAAGATGCACGGCGGGCGGGAGAAGGGGCTGGTGCGCAAGGCGATGGAGGGCCTGCTGCCCGACGATGTCCTTTACCGCAAGAAGAGCCCCTACCCGAAAACGCACAACCCCGCCTATTTCCGGGCGACCCGGGACTGGGCGCTGCAGATCATCGACGATCCGTCGTCCCCGATCCACCAGCTGATCGATGCTGACGAGGTCCGGCGGCTGGCGCAGCTTGACGGCTCTGCCTCGGGCGTGCCGTGGTTCGGACAGCTGATGGGCTTGCCACAGCTGTTTGCCTGGCTCGGGCAGGTCAACACCTGGCTGACCGAGTACAAGGTGAATATTGTATGATGTAAAGAGGCAGTTGGCTTTTTTGCCAACTGCCTTTGAACGGTTGGGTAAGAATGCGCCTCTATTCTTGTGAAACCGCTGCGCGAGGAAGAGGATGATGCCACTTGGAGGACGCTGCGCTAGTCAGCCGGCTGCAGCAAGGCGACGAGGCCGCCTTTGATCCCTTATATCGAAAGTACGTCGACGAGGCGGTTCGCATCGCCTATTTGATGACGCGCAACCAACAGGCGGCCGAAGACGCGGTGCAGGAGGCCTTTGTGCAGGTGCTGCGGCGCATTGGCACACTGCGCACCCCTGCGTACTTCCGCACCTGGTTCTACCGGATTCTGCACAACAGTGCGGTCAGCCTGGGGCGCCGTGGCCGCCGTTTGCTCTTCCTCCCGTGGGATCTTTTCCGGCAGGAGGACCGCATGGATGCGTCAGAGCAGGCCGAGGAAATTGTACAAGCCCGGGAGGAGACCGACGAGGTCCGCCGGGCGCTGGCCAAGCTGCCGGACATGTACCGCGTGCCGCTCATCCTCCGCTATTACGCCGAACTGACGGAGCCTCAAATCGCCGAGGTGCTGAACCTGCCGGTGGGAACGGTGAAGTCGCGGCTCTACCACGCACGGCACAAGGTGTCCGGCTACCTCGAACATCCGGCAAGGCTGGGAGGGTCGGTCCAATGATCACTGAACACGACATCGCCCGCGCATTGAAGGAAGAGGCCAGCCAGGCCCGCGTTCCCGCCGACGACCTGCTCCGCAAGATCCGGGCCGGGCGCCCTGCGCGGAAGCGTACTTCATGGTGGCAGGGCGTAGCTGCAGCCGTGGTTCTGCTGGGCCTGCTCGGTGGGGTCGCCGTACGTGAGTTGGTCAGGCAGGCGCCGGTCACGCCCGCTTCTTCCGAGTCTGCCGCGTATGAGAACAGGGATCTCGGGTTCCGCCTGAAGTCGACCGCAACGCTGACCGCCCCGCCAGCGTGGGACGGCCAGGCGATGATCTTCCGATTCGCCTTCGGCGAGATGACCGTCAGCCGGCAGCCCCGCCGCGAAAGCTCTACCCTGGAGTCGCTGGTGGCCGAGGCGATCGCCCGGAACGAGCAGATCAGCTCGTCCCGCATCGTCACAGTCGAGCAGGGCCTGCGGGAGCTGGCCGGGCAGAAGGCGGGCTACCTGTTTGCCGCCTACGTAAGCGCCACCGCCGGGCGCCATCAGGAGAGCTACTTCCTCCTCGTCGACGGCTACGAGTACACCGTCACCTGCGGTACGGTCTCCGGCGAGCGCACACCCTGGGAGCAGGCCAAACCCGCCTGCGAGCAGATCCTGAGCGGCTTCGAGCTCATCCAAAAGCCCTAAAGAACAAGACCGGGGAGTGCCCCCGGTCCTTCCTCATCTAGCCACCCGTTATGGAGGGGATAATGCGAACGACCGACTGGGCGCCGACGCTCGCCGAAAGGCCGACGCGAACCCCGTCCACCGCCACCAGGATGTGCTCCCGCAAGCGCGGGCCGGCATCGAGCAGGCGGCTGCGCATGCCGGGGAAGCGGGCGTTGAGCGCCTCGATCACCTCGAGCACGGTGGCCCCCTCCACCTCCATCTCCCGGGGCGCCCCGGGGAAGAGGGCGGTCAGGTTGGCCGGAAGCAGGAGCTTCGCCATAGCTCAGTCCTCCACCACGGCCGCGCTCACCGACCACACGTAGGGCAGGTGGCTGGCGACGGTGCTCCAGGTCTCGCCCTCGTCGGCGCTGCCAAAGACGAAGCCGTTGTTGGTCCCAAAGTAGACGCCCGCCGGGTCGAGCCCGTCGGTGCAGAGCCCTTCCCGCAGCACCTGGAAGTAGGCGTGCTCTTGGGGGAGGCCATCGCTCAGCCGCTCCCAGGTGTCGCCGCCGTCACGGGTGCGCCAGATCGCTGCCGCGGCGCCCGGCATGAAGCGGCCGTTGTCCTGGATGGGGGCCAGGTAGGCGGTCTTGGGGTCCCGGGGGTGCGCCGCACAACCGAAGCCAAAGTCCGAGGAGAGCCCGGCCCTGATATCCTCCCAGTTCTGGGCGCCGTCCCGGCTCCGGTAAACCCCGCCGTGATCCTGCATGTAAAGGATATCTTCCTCGCCGGCCGCCCGGGCAAACTTATGGCAGCAGAAGCCGTAATAGGTCTCGCCGGGGTTGTAGTCCTTGGTCATGCCGCCGTTGCGGATCTCCCAGGTCTTCCCCCCATCCTCCGTGTAGAAGACGCCCACCGCGGAGAGGCCGACCCATATCCGGTTGGCATCCGTGGGATGCGGTACGATGGAGTGAAGCGCCAGACCGCCGGCGCCGCCGCCCCAGTCGGGGGTGGTGGGATGCTGGCGCAGCCCCTCCACGTGCTGCCAGGTCTCGCCCGCATCATCGCTGCGGAAGAGCGCGGCCGGCTCGGTACCCGCGTACATGGCCCCGTTCCCGGGCATCACATGCCACACCCGCTCCAGCTTGGGGCCGCCCTCGCCGAAAGTGAACCCGACGGCCGAGTGGGTCCAGCTCTCGCCGAGGTCGGTGCTCTTCCAGACGCCGTGGCGCCAGTCATCCGGGCCGTACTCACGCACGCCGGCGGCGTAGATCGCCTTGCTGAGTGGGTCGTACTTCGCGTCACGGATCGGGACGTTGCAGTAAGGCCCTGTCATTTTCCAATCCTTGCGGTCGCGATTGCTGCGAGCGATAAAGAGGCCTCGTTTGGTCCCAATCAGCACGATCACGTTGTTGTTCACGCTGTCGCTCCTTATGGTTAGTCGATCGCAGCCAGGGACAGTGCGAGCACCTCGGGTAGGTGTGCGGCAGCCGTCACCCAGGTATTCCCATCATCAAGGCTTACGTAGACATGGCCGGTGCTGACACCCAGCGCTACAGCGCCAGGCTCCCCCGTCGCCGTGATCAGGCATTCCCGGAAGACGTGGCCGTAGACCTTGCCTTCCGGTAGGCCACTGGTCAGCGCCTCCCAGGAGTCCCCGCCGTCCCGGGTGCGGTAGACCGCCAGCCGGTCGTCGGGCAGGGAGCGCATGTTGCCCTCGTTCTTCATGGGCAGGGCGTACAGGGTCTCGGGCTGACTTGGGTGCGCTGCGATGGCGAAGGCAAACGAGGTAGGCAGGCAGCCCCCGATCATCTGCCAATTGGCGCCCCCGTCAGCGGTGCGGAAGAGGCCTTTGTGATTCTGCTGGTACAGAAGGCCCGCCGGTCCGGCACCGGCCTTCAGTTTGATGGACAGCGGGGCGCCCTGCGGATTGCGCTCCGCCCAGGTGCTGCCGCCATCCGCTGTGTGCAGCACGCCGCCGCCGCTGATGCCCAGCCAGAGTTCGTCCGGGTTCTCCGGGTTCGGGACAATCGAGTGAATGGCGGTCCCGGCCCGGCCGCTCCGCCAGGCAGCCGCCTCCGGCAGCGAACGCAGGGGCGTGCCTGCCTCCTGGAAGGTCTGGCCGCCGTCATCGCTGACGAACAGCCCCGCCGGGTCGGTGCCGGCGTAGAGCCGCCCGTGCGCCGTGACCAGGCTCCACACCTGCTTGATGCCCGGGCCGGACTCCCCGAAGGTGATGCCCTCGCTGGAGTGGCTCCACGTGCGGCCCTGGTCATGACTGTGCCAGACCGCCGGGCCGAACCAAGCGTTATGTCCGGCAGCATACAGGGCGCCGCTCGCCGGGTCAACACAGGTGACTCCGAAAGACCAGCCGGGATTGGCCAGGGGGCCGTCCACAGTCCAGCCTGCCTGGGCGGAATCGCCCCGCAGGAGGAATGCGCCCCGCTTGGTGCCTACGAGAAGGAGCAAAGACAAGCAGCGTTCCTCCCATCTTTACGAAACATTTGAGCCACATTAGTGTAATCGAACAAGCGTTCTCACACAAGAGAAACTTTACGCCCCTCCGTGGTATACGGTAAGCTGTTGGTTTAAGGATACTGGCCACAGGAGGGCTCCTTTTGCTTACCCTCGTTTTCCGTCCGCTCACCGCCGCCGAAGCCCCCCACCTCGACCTCGGCGTCATGGCTGAAGAGACCGCCGTCCTGCTCTCCGACCTGACCCAGGCGCAGGTGGTCACCACCGAAACCCCGGTACTTGGCCCGAACGGCGCTGAAGTCGCCCGCCACATCCGCTGGCACACCTTTGGCACCCGGGACCGGCTGGTGCTGGAGACCACCTGGCACTACAAGGAGCGCACCGTCATTATCGATGCGGACCGAGCGGCAGTGCAGTACCACCGCTTCGCCGCCATCTGGACGGTCTGCGGACAGGCTGCCAAGGCCGGCTACAGCTGGGCCGGGGCGTGGTGGGACGGCGACAAGGACCCGGTGCTGGACAACCTCTGGTTTATGGACGCCAACGAACTCTGGCAAGAGGTCGATGAAGAGAGCACGGCGATGCCTCCCTTCGGCCGGCGTGAGCTGGAGAACGGCCTGGTCCTGGAGTGGCTGCACCCGTCGGTCAAGATCATGAAGCGGCTGGTCTACTTCGCTGAGGAGTGCAAGATCGACTGGGAATCGCTGATTATTGAAGACCTGATGACCGAAACCCCCGCCACCTACCTGGAGCTCCGCGAGGGCCGCAACACGGTGGCACTCACTCGCGTGCTCCGGGAGACCTACCTGCCAGGCATGGAGGGGTACGACCCCCGCTCCCCCCGCAAGGCGGTGGAGTATGAGATCGAGTCCTTCGAGGTCCATCCCAAGCAGCAGGGCCGCGGGCTGGGCGCCATCCTGATCAACGAGGTCCAGCGGCTGCGGCGGCCCATGTCCACCCTGGACACCTACCGCCGGGCCGAGAAGTTCTGGGAGCGGGTCGGCTTTGTGCCCAACCCTCGCCGCTCCTCTCGCGAGGACTCGAACATCTTCGAGTGGAGCCCCGTCCTGGGCGAGCCCGTGAAAAGCCGCACCGAAGACGAGGAGTGATGTGCATGCGTTCTGCCCGGTTCATCGCCACCCTCGCAGTCCTGGCCTCGCTGACAAGCGGCTGCTCCTTCACCAAAATTGCCAAGGTACAGAGCACGCAACAGCCGCCCATTGAGGCCGTGGAGCCCGCCGGAGCGGTACAGCTTCCCGAGGTCAAAGGCAACTTCGCGGAGCTCAAGAAGGCAATGCTGGAGCCCAGCAAGGTGCGTTACGACATCCGCCTGATCGCCGACACCGGCGGCAAGGATGCCACGGCCGCCTTCGAGGAGCTGGAGGCGAAGGTTGGCAAGCTGGAGCCGAACGTCATGCTGATCGTCATCTTCCCGGGGCTGAACCACGACACCCGATTTGCCCTGGGCGCCGACTTCAACGCCAAGCAGGTCACCGCCGAGGATGTGCTCGCCCTGGTGCGCAGCGACTACCTGCCCGAGGCGCGCAAGGACGACCCCGCTAACGGGTTGGCCAAACTGATCCGCAGCATTAACAGCCGCATGAACTAGGCAACCCGAGGAGGACACCTCCGTGATGCAGCCGGAATCGTTGGATAACCTCGTGCTCTTCCACCAGGTGCTGGATTCGGCCCCTGGTCAGGCCATGCGCCGTTTCATGGGCGCCGTCGCAGCCGGGTCCGGCCTGGAGTCTGCCTACCTGAGCCTGGTGCGAGCGCTCTATGCCGAGCCCCGCACGCGCCTCCTCACGGGGGATGCCTGGCAGAACCACCTGATGTCCGGCATTCTACAAGCCGAAACCGCCCTGACCGGTCAGCAAAACCGCCATCTGCTGGAGGCCGCTGCCCACGACCTGCGCATCCTGCAGCAGCTCTTCGCCCTGACCGGCGACGGCTGCGGCCGACTGGCTGACGGGGCCGCACTGCCCACCTGGCCCGGTTGGTCCCTCACCCCTACCGAGGACCCGGCCCTCGCCGCGGCCCGCGCCTTTGCCGCTGAGCTGGGCGCCGCCGGGGACTGGGGCGCCCTGGCGGGCCGCCTGGCCGAGCACTACCGCACGGCTGGCTCGGGCCTGCCCGGGGCCTACTGGTACCTCCGCTGGGAGGGCGGCGCCCTCCAGGGGATCGACCAGCCCCACGTCTTCCGCCTGGAGGACCTGATCGGGGTGGAAGAGGCCAAGGCGACCGTACTGAAGAACACCGAGCAGTTCGTGCAGGGCCGGCCGGCCAACAACCTGCTCCTGTACGGTTCCCGGGGGACTGGCAAGTCGTCGATGGTGCGGGCTCTGGTGCCCCGGTTCGGCGCTCGGGGTCTGCGCATGGTGGAGGTGCCCCGGTCCCACGTCTCCTCGCTGCCGGAGATCTTCCGGGCGTTGCGCCGCTACTCGCAGCGGTTCGTGCTCTTCCTGGATGACCTCTCCTTCGACGAGGCCGAGACCGACTACAAGGCCTTCAAGTCGAACATGGAGGGCGCCCTGGAGGAGCGGCCCGCCAACGTGGTGCTCTACGCCACCTCGAACCGGCGGCACCTGGTGCCCGAGCGCTGGACCGACCGGCACACCCCGGACACCGCCGAGGTGCACAGCCAGGACGCCATGGAGGAGAAACTCTCCCTGGCCGACCGCTTTGGCGTCACCGTGCTCTTCACCTCGCCGGCCCAGGAGGAGTACCTGGCGATCGTGGAGCACATGGCAGCCCAGCGCGGCATCCATATGGACCGCGACCGCCTCCGGGAGCTTGCCCTGCGCTGGGTGCTCTGGAACAACCCCCGCTCAGGCCGCTCGGCTCGACATTTCATCGACGACCTGGCAGGACAGAGATAGATGTCACACGGCAGCCGCCCTCGACAAACGTCGCGGGGCGGCTGCTTCTTTTTTGCCGATAACGCCTTGACGTCCGTTATCAGGTGATATACTGTGTATATAAAGTAATCACAGTTGAATCGGAAAAGGGGGTACGCCATGCTCCTCAACATTTCGCCTGCGAATCCGGAGCCCATGTACCAGCAAATCGTGCAACAGCTGCGACGGAAAATCGTCCAGGGCGAACTGAGTCCGGGCAGCGCCCTTCCTTCGGTGCGACAGCTCGCGGCTGACCTGACGGTTAGCGTAATCACCGTACGGCGTGCCTACGAGGAACTGGAGCGGGAGGGATTGATCTACTCCCGCCAGGGCATGGGAAACTTTGTTGCCCAGTTGGATACTCGCGATATGAAGGATCAAGCGGAGGCGGAGATCAAGCGGGCGGCCGGCCTATTGCTGGGCCGGGCACGAGAACTGGGCGTCAGCCCTGCTCGGATAAGGGCATTGCTGGAGGAACTGCTGCAGGAGGAGGGGCACGATGAATAGCAAGACCATTGAAGTCGAGGCGCTGCAAAAGCGGTATCCGAAGTTCCAGCTGGGGCCGCTCTCCTTTGAGCTGGAGAACGGCGCCGTCCTGGGGTTCATCGGGCCGAATGGCGCTGGCAAGAGCACGACCATCAAACTGCTCCTGCGGTTAGTTCGACCCGATGGCGGAGCGGTCCGCATCTGCGGGCTTGATCATCGAGACGAGGCGGGCGTGCGCCAGCAGGTCGGCTATGTCGGTGACACGACAAACCTCTACCCCGCCGTCCCGGCGGGCTGGCTGGTGCGGTTCATCAGCCGCTTCTACGATACCTGGGACGATTCCCTTTGTCGCTCCCTGGTCGAGAAGTTCCGCATCCCCCTGGACCGCCGTGTGAAGGAGCTCTCCCGGGGAAACCAGGTAAAGCTGGCGCTGACGCTGGCGTTGGCCCACCGCCCGAGGCTCCTCCTGCTGGACGAGCCCATGAACGGCTTGGACCCCCTGGCCCGGCACGACCTTCTGCGAGAGATCATGACCGTCGTGCAAGATGAGCACCGGTCCGTGCTGCTGTCGACGCACCTGTTGAGCGACCTGCAGGTGGCCGACCGTGTCATTCTGATCAACGAAGGGCAGATCGCTCTTCAAGCAGAGCGGGAGTCGCTGCTGGCAGACTGGAAGCAGATCGGATTCCCACGGGCCCAGGAAGAGGGGCTGCGACCCTATTTGCGGATCGTCCGCTCAGACCGTCATGGCTGCCTGGGGGTCACGGACTGCTTCCGTCGCCTGCGGGCCGAGCGGTCGGACTTGCTGGCCACGCTAGATGTGCAGCCGATGGACCTCGATTCGCTGATGCGTGCGGTAGTACGTGGGGAGGTGGGCTGATGAGCGCCGCTCGTTCCCTTCGACTGTTGGGCCACATGATCTACAAGGATATCTACGTGCTGCGGGGCACCATGCTGTACATAACGTTACTGTCGATCGCCACTCCCCTGCTGACCGCCCGACTGGACCAGGGCTGGGTCTTCCTGGGCATGTGGACGGGGATGGTGGGCTACTTCTTTGCCATGAGCAACTGTGTATTCGAGGATAAGGTTGACGGCTGGACGTGGATGCGGACGCTGCCCGTATCGGCGAATGTCATCATGGGAGCCAAGTACCTCAGCAACCTGATGGCCGCCGCCGCCAGCGCTGCCCTATTCACCGCAGTCGGGCATTTCATGGTAAGTCGGGGCTGGCTTCAACCGCCGGCCGTACCCATCTACTACTACACCGTCCTGCCCATGCCGGTGGTCCTTTGCTTCGGGGGAATCGTCATGTGGCTGTCGGCGCTGTGGGACTACCGGCGGGCGCAGGTGGCCATGTTTACCTTCATGATGGCGATCATGCTGCTGCCCAGCATCAGGCAGCAGTGGTGGCCGAAGCAACCGCTTTGGGCGGAGTCGTGGGCGGCCGGTTCCCTGCATTTCGACCTGCCTGCTGCCGTGTGGGCGCTTTATGCGGGACTGCTCGTGCTCTACGCTGTTCTCGGCCTGCTGGCAGCCAGGGCATTCGCCCGCCGAAACCTGTAGCGTTCACCGCACGAAAACAGGCCGCCCCCCATGGGGACGGCCTCTTGTCTTTAGTTGAGCCGGTTCACAAGGCGCCCAAGCCCCTCGACCTCGACTGCCACCTCGTCGCCGGACTTCAGCCAGACCCGGCGATCTTCCGGGTAGCCGGTGATCACACCTTCCGGCGTGCCGGTCAGAATGACGTCGCCCGGCTCGAGGGTCATATAGTGGGAAGCATAGGCCACAATCTGGGCGCAGGCGAAGATCATGTCCGAGGTGTTGGAGTCCTGGCGCAGCTCGCCGTTCACCCAGGTGCGGATCGCCAGGCCGTCCGGGTTCGCCACCTCGTCGGCAGTCACCAGGTAGGGCCCGATCGGACAGAACTTATCGCAGCTCTTGCCGAGCAGCCACTGGGTGGTCCGGAACTGCAGGTCCCGGGCCGAAACGTCATTGCCGACGCAGTAGCCAAAGACGTAGGACAGGGCGTCGGCGACCTCCACCCCCTGGGCACGGCGCCCGATCACGATCCCCAGCTCGCCCTCGTAATCCATTTGGGTGGAGCCGGCGGGGATCGGAATCTCCTCGCCGCTGGCCGCCAGGGCGTTGCCAAATTTGCCGAAGAGGATGGGCGTCGTCGGGTGGGCCATCTTCACCTCATCGGCGTGGCGCCGGTAGTTCAGCCCTACACAGATCAGCTTCTGGGGCTCGGTCACGCAGGGACCCAGGGTGAGCGACTCCTCGGGCAGCAACAGGTCATGGCGCCCCGCCGCCCGCTCTGCGAGCCGCCGCAGGGCCCCCACCCCGCCCCCGATCGCACCGCGCACCGTCTCAGGTGCGTCGGCGCCGAGCGCAGCCTTGGCCGCAGTGACATCAAGAACGCCTTCAGGAAGCTTCACGCCGAGTTTCATATCACCGTTGTGCCGGTAGGTCAACAATTTCATCAGGGTCGCCTCCTGCCATCCTTCACTTTACTGTGTAACTATTTGGTTTCCCGTAACAGTTCTCCTGCGGGCAGGGGATCCATGTCGCAGGGCGAACCTTTTTTAGCTATGAGTTACGAAAGAGAAAGGGTTGTCTGTGTGACGCAAACACTGATCTGTCTGGTCCGCCACGGCGTGACCGACTGGAACTACGACGGCCGGGCCCAAGGGCACGTCGATATTCCCCTCAGCCCCGAAGGGCACCGCCAGGCCGAAGCGGCGGCCGAGCGACTGGCGAAGGAGCCCTGGGACGCCATCTACAGCAGCACGCTGTCCCGGGCCTACGAAACGGCCCTGGCCATCGCCCGCAAGGCCGGGCATAACGAGGTCCGGCAGGAGGCCGGCCTGATCGAACGGGATATGGGCCCAGCGGAAGGCTCCAGCCCGTCCGAGCGGGCCAAGCGGTGGCCCGGCGTCGCCTGGCTGGACGTGCCCGGCATTGAGTCGGATGAGGCCCTGGGGAAGCGGGCGGTCGCGGCCCTCACTGAGATTGCACGGCGGCACCCGGGCCAGCGGATCATGTGCGTGGCCCACGGCGCCCTGATCCACTGCTTCCTGCGGGCGATCATCCCGCCCGGGGCAACCCCGTTGGGCGGCGGGCATCAGCGCAACACGGCCATCACCCCGGTGGGCTTCGACGGTGAGCGCTTCACCCAGCTGGCGCCCTCCGACCATAGCCATATCCTTGAAGACGGCATCGAATACTCCGGCGAGAAGGGCCGACACTGGGGCGGCGCCCTGTCGGATCTGCTCGGAATGCCCCTGACCCCCGAGGCCCAGTTCTCTTTGGTCTTCGGGGCCACCGCTGTCGAGAGCGCCTGGCACGGACACCAGCTGGTTGCATTCCTACGGGCCTTTACGGACGGCGCCCTGTACGGCTATGTCGACATCTCCGCTGCGGCCCCGGGGTTTGAGCATCTCCTGCCCAAGTTGATGAAGCGCCTGAGGACCCGGTATCCCGACGTGGCCTTCACCACGCTCCCCGGCCCCGCCCAGGAACGCTCCGGCGACTGATCATCCACACCGGGCCACCCTCGTCGAAGGGTGGCCCTTTTTCGTCGCGGTCACCATGCTTCCCGACCGGCGAAACTTTTTACGACAAACTCGGTAGAAATTGGCAGGTGTTTTAAACCCAAATTAAGGATTTCTCTCTGAGCGAATCCCGCGGGGGAGATTGGCCACCTCCCCGCCGCCATGCCAAATCCTTCTGGGGGGACTAGGGTTTGCCTGACAATCGTACCACCGTCCTCATTGCGGACGACAATCCGACCAACCGCCGAGCTCTGGTGGATCATTTCGACACGCTTCCCGAGTTTGCTGTCATTGGTGAAGCCAGGAATGGAACAGAAACCGTTGAGTTCGTGCGTGCCCTCAAGCCCGACATTCTGATTCTCGACGACGTTCTGCCCAACCTTGACGGACTCGGCGTCCTCACCCGCCTGGAGGGCGACCGCCGCCCCCACGTTCTGCTGCTCATGTCCTGCGCCTCGGACCACATGGTCCAGCTCTACTACCAGAACGGGGCTACATACTGCCTGCTGCGCCCTGCCGGGCCAGAACTCGTCGCCGAGCGCGCTGCGCTGCTGGCCGGGCGCCAAATCTCCGTCCATGAGGTGCCCGTCACCAGGCCGGCGCCCCAGGCCCGCACCGTCTCCGAACTGCTGCGGCGCACCGGTGTACCTGCCCACCTGCAGGGCTACCGCTACCTGAAAGACGCCGTGCAGTACGTGCTCAACAACGGCGGCGACCTCTGCGGCATGACCAAAGAGCTCTACCCCGCCATCGCCCGCATGCACAGCACCGTTCCGGCCCGGGTGGAGCGCTCCATCCGCCACGCCATTGAGGTGGCCTGGAACCGGGCCGACCTGAACGAACTCCAGCGCCTCTTTGGCGCGACCATCCACCACGGTCGGGGAAAGCCCACCAACTCGGAGTTTGTGGCCATGCTTGCCGACCACCTGCGGAGCGCAGCCAGCTAAAAGGAACCCCCCGGTCTTGGCCGACCGGGGGGTTCCTTGTTGGTTGGGGTAGCGCCGCTACAGAGCTATGGGGCGCCGCAGGCGTCGAAGCTGGCGAACCGGCAGCAGTTCCTTCGTGTCAAAGTACACTGGCACCAGGGGGTTCTGAGCATTTGCCTGAAAGTCGGCGGCAAACGCATCGTCCCCCGACTGCACGGTGTTAACCGTGATTCCAGGTGGCTTTGCCTCCAGGGAACTGGTCGTTGTGACCGAGCTGTCATTTTGATCGACCTGGTGGCTATCTGTGCTCGGACGTGTCTCGGTGACATTCCAGGTTAGGGTGAAGGTCCCATGGAAGCCCTCGATGATGCTCATCGCCGCAAAGCTCATGCCCACCTCTGATAGGTCGTCATGGGGGACATCGGCCTGCTGCCAAGCCCGGTCAAGAAAGTTGAAGTTCACGGACGAGACGCTGGCGACACCGACGAAGGACAGGGCTGCCGCCTCGGGACCCACGGACAGGTTCGCCTCAGTTGGCGGGACACCGTGCTCACTCTCGCCGCCGTGCTGCACCGTCGAGCCTGCCACGCCGCCCTTCTCAGCTACCGGTTGGTTGGCGGCACTCTGTTGGCTGGCCGGCGGCGCCTGGGGCGGGGCGGGGGTGGGCGTCGGGGCGGGGGTCGGCGCCGGGGCAGGGGCCGGGGTGGGCGCAGGGGCGGGGGCGGGGGCGGGCGCAGGGGCTGGGGG
>JBOZRQ010000041.1:0-30104 GCA_050789255.1 Symbiobacteriaceae bacterium | reverse complement strand
CGGCCACGCCCATCGGGGCTGGCGCCGCGGCCACGCCCATCGGGGCTGGCGCCACGGCCACGCCCATCGGGGCTGGCGCCCCGGCCACGCCCATCGGGGCTGGCGCCGCGGCGGCGTCCGTCCGGGCTGGCGCCCCGGCCCCGCCCATCGGGGCTGGCGCCCCGGCCCCGCCCATCGGGGCTGGCGCCCCGGCCATGGTCCTCAGTGCCGACATTATAACCGGTGAGGCCATATCCGCGCTGACCGTCAGGGTCGACTACACTATAGATCGCCACACCTGCACCCCCGCACTGTCCGGCTAGTGGGTTTCACATAATACCCACACAGTAACCTATGCGCCGTGCCCGGCACGGTGTGTAAATCCCGAGGCGCGCGAAACCCAGCTGCATTGGCAGCTGGGTCTATCTTTTTGTTCGGAATCAGGGCTTTTGCTTTACAGACGGCGACGGCGAAGAATCGTGGTCATCCCAGAGGGGCGGTACGTTGCCGGCGTTGGCCTGCGGCATGCCCGAGAGGCCGGCGCCCGCGCCGCCGCCTCGGACCGTGGTGTCGGCGGCAGGGCCTTCGCTGTCATCGTACCGGAAATCGCCGTAGCGCACAGGTTCGGCCTGTAGCACATCGGGGATGCCGTCGGCGCCGCCCTGCAGCGAACGGCGCACCATGTCCACAGCGTCGCCGGGTTGCGGAGCGTGCTTTCGGGTCGTCATGGCGCTGATCACTCTCCTCCATCACAGTCTGCCCGCCAATTTCCCTATTGACGAAACCAAATGAGCGGAGGTATTATCCAGATGTAACCCATACCCCGTAGGGGTATCGAATGGACAAGGCAGAGTGGAGGTACATCATGAGCGAAGCGACAAAACTTGACTTTGGCATCACAGGCATGACCTGCGCCGCCTGTTCGTCCAAGATTCAGCGCAAGCTGTCGAAGGTGACCGGCGTGGAAATGGCCAACGTTAACCTGACCACCGAGAAGGCCACGGTCACCTATGACCCGGCCCAGACCAGCCCACAGGCGCTGATGGACATCGTCAAGGACCTGGGCTACGGCGTCGTCAAGCAGAAGGTCACCCTCGACATCACCGGTATGACCTGCGCCGCCTGCTCCACCAAAGTCGAAAAGCGCCTGAGCAAGGCGCCCGGGGTCACGATGGCGGCTGTGAACCTGTCCACCGAGAAGGCGACGGTCGAGTTCGTAGGTACCACGGTCGAGGACCTCGTCGCCGTGGTCAAGAAGGCCGGGTATGGCGCCAAGGTGGCAGCCGAGAGCGGCGACGCCGACGCCGAGCGCAAGAAGCAGGAGATGCGGAACATGATCCTGCTCTTCCTCTTTAGCCTGATCGGCACGGTGCCCCTGATCGTGGCCAACATGATCCTGATGCCGCTCAAGATCGAGAGCGACTTCCTGTTCAACCGCTGGGTACAGTTCACCCTCGCCACCATGGTTCAGGTCGTAGTGGGTTGGCGGTTCTATCGGAGCGCCTGGGTCAACATCACCCAGGGCAGCGCCAACATGGACGTGCTGGTGGCGCTGGGAACCACCTCGGCCTACCTCTACTCGATCGCCCTCTCCTTCTTCCTGGGCGGCGAGAACTACTATGAGGCCAGCACCACCATTCTCACGCTGATTCTGCTCGGCAAGACCCTCGAGTCCGTCGCCAAGGGCCGCACCTCCGAGGCGATCAAGAAGCTGCTCAGCCTGCAGGCCAAGAACGCCCGGGTCCTGCGGGACGGCGTCGAGGTCGAGGTGGCGGTGGAGGATGTGCAGGTGGGCGACCGCCTGGTGGTCCGCCCCGGCGAGAAGATTCCTGTCGACGGCGTGGTGCTGGAAGGAACCTCGGCGGTCGATGAGTCGATGCTGACCGGCGAGTCGCTCCCGGTGGATAAGAATCCCGGCGATAAGGTGACCGGCGCCACCATCAACAAGAACGGCGCCCTCGTCTTTGAGGCGACCAAGGTCGGCAGGGAGACTGCGCTGGCCCAGATCGTGAAGATGGTGGAGGACGCCCAGGGCTCCAAGGCCCCGATTCAGAAGCTCGCCGACCAGATCTCCGGCATCTTCGTCCCTGTGGTCGTGGGCATCGCCCTGGTTACCCTGCTGGGCTGGGGCTTCATCACCGGCGACTGGAACCAGGCGATCCACGCCGCCATCTCCGTGTTGGTCATCGCCTGCCCCTGCGCCCTGGGCCTCGCTACCCCGACCGCCGTCATGGTCGGCACCGGCAAGGGCGCCGAAACCGGCGTGCTCTTCAAGGGCGGCGAGCACCTGGAGAAGGCGCACAAGGTGAACGTGGTGGTGCTCGACAAGACCGGCACCATCACCTGGGGCCGCCCCGAGCTGACCGACGTGGTCGTGCTGGGCGCCCTCCCCGAGACCGAACTGCTCACCCTGGCCGCCGCCGCCGAGAGCCGCTCGGAGCACCCCCTCGGTGTGGCGATTGTGAAGGGCGCCCAGGAGCGGGGGCTGTCCCTGCCGGCCCCCGAGAGCTTCAGCGCCATCCCTGGCTTCGGCCTGGAGGCCGGCGTCGACGGGCGCCGGGTCCTGATCGGCACCCGCAAGCTGATGGCCTCCCACGAGATCGACATTGCACCAGTCGCCGCCAAGATGGAGGAGCTGGAGTCCGCCGGCAAGACCGCCATGCTGGTCGCCGTCGACGGACAGTTGGCAGGTCTGGTGGCGGTGGCCGACACGGTCAAGCCCACCTCGGCCGAGGCGATCGCTGAACTGCACGCACTGGGTCTTGAGGTAGTCATGATCACCGGCGACAACCGCCGCACCGCCGACGCCATCGGGCGCCTCGTGGGCGTGGACCGGGTGCTGGCCGAGGTGCTCCCGGGCGACAAGGCCGCTGAAGTGGAGCGACTGAAGGACGGCGGCAGGAAGGTCGTCGCCATGGTGGGCGACGGCATCAACGACGCCCCGGCCCTGGCCACCGCCGACCTGGGCATCGCCATCGGCACCGGCACCGACGTGGCCATCGAGGCCGCCTCGGTCACCCTGATGAACGGCGACCTGAAGGGGATCGCCACCGCCTTTCGCCTGAGCCGCCAGACCATGCGGACCATCAAGGAGAACCTGTTCTGGGCGTTCATCTACAACATCGTTGGCATCCCCCTGGCGGGCCTGGGCATGCTGAGCCCCATGATCGCCGGCGGCGCCATGGCCTTCAGCTCGGTGTCGGTGGTCTCCAACTCCCTGTCGCTCAAGCGCTACGATCCGCGCCGGACGGGCGGAATCCCCGGCGGCCTGCTAATGAAGGCTGCGGGAGTGTCGCTGCTCGCACTGGGCATCGTCTGGGGCCTCTGGTACGTGCAGCCCTTCAACGTCACGCGGCAGACGCTGGTCATCAGCAAGGCCGATAAGTTCCAGCAGCCAGAGATTCGGGTGAAGGCCGGACAGAAGGTGCACCTGACCCTGGTCAACGAGGCCGAACTTACCGTACACGACTTTACCATTCACCACGGCATGCCGGTCCGGTCGGTACGCATGCTGCGCCAGCGCCCGGACGCCGACATGGGCGACGCCAACATGTACGCCGTCATGATCGACGCAGCGCCCCAGTCCGTCGGCATCGTGGAGTTCATTCCAACCCAGCCCGGCGAGTATGAGTTCTTCTGCTCCGTGGAGGGCCACAAGGAGGGCGGTATGGTCGGCCGCCTGATCGTGGAGTAAATGAAAAAGGGGATCGGATGGCTGCCATCCGGTCCCCTCCTTTTTTAAGTTCGCGGCTGTGTCCAGCGCTTTGGCCAGACTGGAGAGCCGGGAGCCGGTGGCATGGATCGTCGCTACCATGGAGGAGAGGTCGTCGACGGCCATTTCGACCTGGGTGGCCAGATCCCGGGCCGCCCGGCCCACCGTATTCACATCGCCTGCCGCCGTCGCCGACACCAGGGCCGACTCGACGGCCACCGCCGGCACCAGGTAGTAGACGCCGGGCGCCATGCTGAGGAACCAGAGCGGCCAACTGGAGTCGCTGGTGGGATTGAAATAGACCGCCAGGAACATGCTCAGGGGTTAGTTCCCTACGGGCTCCCAGCCGTGAACGGCAACCAGGGCGGCAGAGCTAATGATGAGGAGCACTCCGTTGGCCACGAGATACCCTAAATTGTCGCGGCGTGCCTCGCGTGAGAGCAGCGTGAGCAGGTCCATTGGCAAGCCTCCTGGTGGGTCATTCTGAATGATGACATAGGTAAAAAGTGTTACTAGCCAACGAGAAATACTCGGATCTATCTGGACACCATTGCGGCTCCGCCGTATTATGATATTCAAACGGATATCGAAATGAGGCCGACCATGAGCAACGATATGTGCGAAGTCTTTCTCCATGATGCCGCCAAGGTCGAGCAACTCAAGACGGAGCTGCACGGCACCGAAGGGTTGAGCCTGATCTTCAAGGCGCTGGCCGATGACACGCGGGTGCGCATCGCCCTGGCGCTCTCCAAGACTGAACTCTGCGTCTGCGACGTGGCCGCCCTGATGGGCATTAGTGTGGCCACCGCCTCCCACCACCTGCGGCTGCTCCGGAATATGGGGCTGGCCAAGTTCCGCAAGGAGGGGAAGCTGGTCTTCTACTCGCTGGACGACGATCATGTGGTCACCCTGCTGAGCCAGGCGCTGGCCCATTACCGGGAGGCGAAGCACCAGTGAGCAACCCGACGTCCGACCGGCAGGTCCTCCGCCTGACCGGCCTCACCTGAATGGACTGCGCCGCCAAGTTCGAGCGGGACGTGGCGGCGATCCCTGGAGTCTCCAGGGTGGAGCTGAACTTTGCTGCAGCGAAGATGACCGTAGAGGGCGCCGTCGACCTGCAAACGTTGCAGGCCAAGGGGGAGGCCCACCACATCCACGTGCGGCCCGCCAAGCAGGCGGCCCCCGACCTGCCCTTCTGGAAGGCGAACCCCCATGTGATCCCCACCGCCATCGCCGCCGTGTTCGCCGTGGCCGGGCAGGTGGCTGAGCAACTCCGGCCGGGGGCACTGGCGGTCGCGCTGTATGCGCTGGCCATCCTCATCGGTGGATGGTCGACCGGGCGCCGCGGCCTGCGCAGCCTCTTTACCCTCAACTTCGACATGAACGCGCTGATGACCATCGCCGTCGCCGGTGCTGCCGCCATCGGCCAGTGGGGGGAGGGGGCCGTGGTGGCCGTCCTCTTCGGCGTCAGCGAGACGCTGGAGTCTTACACCATGGACCGGGCCCGCCGGTCGATCCGCTCGCTCATGGAGATCGCCCCCAAGGTGGCCCGCCTGCGCCGCAAGGGCGCCGAGGTCGAGGTCCCGGTCGACGAGGTCCGGGTCGGCGAGACCCTGCTGGTGCGCCCTGGCGAGAAGCTGGCCATGGACGGGGTGATCACGGAGGGCCGCTCTACCTTAAACCAGGCGGCGATCACCGGCGAGTCGATGCCGGTGGAGAAGGGGCCGGGCGAGGAGGTCTTCGCAGGCACGCTGAACGGCCACGGTGGCCTGGAGGTGCGGGTTACCAAGCTGACCGAGGACACCACCCTCGCCCGGGTGATCCACCTGGTCGAGGAGGCCCAGGCCCAGCGGGCGCCCACCCAGACCTTCGTCGAGCGCTTCGCCAGGTACTACACCCCCGCGGTGATGCTGCTCTCCGCACTCGTGATCATCGTGCCGCCGCTCCTGCTTGGGCAGGAGTGGGCGCCCTGGATCTACCAGGGCCTCTCGCTGCTGGTGGTGGCCTGCCCCTGCGCCCTCGTGGTCTCCACCCCGGTCTCCATCGTCTCGGCGATCAGCAACGCCGCTCGCAACGGCGTGCTGATCAAGGGCGGGGCGCACCTGGAGCGGGCCGGCGCACTGAAGGCGATCGCCTTTGACAAAACGGGCACCCTCACCCGGGGGCGCCCTGAGGTGACCGATGTGGAGGCCCTGAGCCCCGACCTGTCCGAGGCCGATATGCTCTGCCTGGCAGCCGGAGTGGAGTCTCGCTCCGAGCACCCGCTCGCCCAGGCCGTGCGGCGCCGGGCCGCCTGCGGGCACGCCGGGCACGCCGTGGCCGGCTTCCGGGCCCTGGTGGGCCGGGGCGCCGCCGCCACGGTCGACGGCCGGGAGATCTACGTGGGCAGCCCGCGGCTCTTCACCGAGGACCTGGGGCTGGACCTCGGGGAGGCCGGCGCCCTGGTGGGCGAGTGGCAGGGTCAGGGCAAAACCGTCATGCTGGTGGGCGGCGCCCGGGAACTGTTCGGGGTGATCGCCGTGGCCGACACGGTGCGCGACACCTCAGCCGGTACAATCGCCGACCTGAAGCGAGCCGGCATCGGCCGGACCGTGATGCTGACCGGCGACAACCGAGCCACCGCCGCAGCGATCGGTGGGGCCGTCGGGGTCGATGAGGTCCGGGCGGAGCTGCTCCCCGAGCAGAAGGTGGCGGCGGTACAGGACCTTGCCGCCGAGCATGGGGCCGTCGCCATGGTGGGCGACGGGGTGAACGACGCTCCGGCCCTGGCGGCTGCTACCGTGGGCATCGCGATGGGCGGCGCCGGCACCGATGTCGCCCTGGAGACCGCCGACATCGCCCTGATGGCCGATGACCTGAGCAAGCTGCCCTTCACGATTCGCCTCAGCCAGGCGACGCTCCGGGTCATCAAGCAGAACATCGCCATCGCCCTGGGGCTCAAGCTGCTGGCGGTGCTGGCGGTCTTCCCCGGCTGGCTCACCCTGTGGCTGGCGATCCTGGCCGACATGGGCGCCACGATCCTGGTGACGCTGAACGGCATGCGGCTCCTCCGCCAGAAGGCTTAGGTGATCGGGCTCAGCATAGACTCCCGTGAGGGGGAATGCTGGTGGGAGCCCTGGGCGTGTTGGCGGTGATGGCGGGGTTGGCTGCGGTGGCAGGCGGGGGCATGACCCTGCTGGTCTCCCGGGAGCGGATGGCCGAGCTGGGCGCCCTGGGCGCCGGCCTGCTGCTGGGCGGCGCACTGCTCAGCATGCTGCCCGAGGCGCTCCACGCAGGGGGGGCTCGTGCCCCGCTCCTCGTGGCCGCGGGCTACTTCGGCATGTTCCTTGTGCGCAACCTCTGGCGGCAGGCCGGGGACGGGGTTCACCCCGGCTCGGCTCTGGCCGCGGCGACTGGGCTCCTGCTGCACTCGGTCGTAGACGGCGGCGCCCTGACGGTCGCCCTGCTAACGGACCCCAGACTCGGCATGGCCACCTTCTTGGCGATCCTCCTGCACAAGCTGCCCGAGGGTTTCAGCCTGGCCAGCCTGATGCTGGCTGCCACGGCATCGCGCCGCACGGCCCTCGCCGCCACGGCGGCGGTTGGCCTTGCCACAATCGTCGGCGCCTTTCTGCCGCTGGTCTGGTACCGGGAGGGTCTGGTCTCCCACGGGGTGCTGCTGGGCCTGGCCGCCGGCAGCTTCCTGTACGTGGGCGCCAGCGACCTGATCCCGACCGTGGGCGGCAAGGGCCGCCGCACCGCCTTGCTGGTGCTGCTCGGGGCCCTGGTGATCTCGCTCCTGATCCGCTCCGGCGGGGCTCCCCACGCCCACTGATACAGAAAAGCCCCCCGGTCGTGCTGACCGAGGGGCTTCTTGCTTTGGCCTAGTGTCCGCCCATGCCGGGCATCGGGTGGCCGTTCGGGTCGTGGTAGATCGTCGTGTCAACCTGGCCTTCCACCTCGAGGAATCCGACGGCGCCCTTGTTGATCGCCCGGCTGATCGAGTGATCCACCAGCTGGTAGCGCCCAGGCACCTCGGCCTTGAACTCGACCCAGGTCGCACCGCCGGCGGGGATCAGCGTGGTCTGCACGTTGCTCAGCGCCTCGGTGGCGCCCTCGGGATGCACCTTATCGAAGATCTCGCCGATGATGTGGAAGGAGGAGACCAGGTTGGGACCGCCGTTGCCCACGAAGATGCGGATGCGATCGCCCACCTTCGCCTTCATGGTCATGTCGCCGGTCAGGGCCTGGAAGGCGCCGTTGAAGACCACGTAGTTGGGCATCTCGTCGCTCAGGTTCGCCGAGTTGAGCTCGTGGTGGCCCTTCTGACCGACCGGGCCGCTGGCGTAGACCTCGCCCTGCATCACATAGAACTCCTTGTCAACCGGGGCCAGGCCGTCCTTGGGCTCCACCACGATCATGCCGTACATGCCCTGGGCGATGTGCGACGGGATATGCGGGGTGGCGCAGTGGTAGACGTACACGCCCGGGTTGAGCGCCTTGAAGCTGAAGACCTTCTCCTCGCCGGGCTTGGCCTGGGCCGATGCGGCGCCGCCGCCAGGGCCAGTCACGGCGTGCAGGTCGATGGAGTGAATCTGCGTGCTGGTCGGGCTGTTCTTCAGGTGGACCTCCACCGTGTCGCCCTCACGCACACGCACCATGGGGCCGGGAACGGTCTTATTGAAGGTCCAATAGGTGTAGGTGGTGCCGTCAGCCAGCTTGCCGACCGTCTCGACGGTCTCCAGGCTCACGACGACCTTCTGGCTTTCTTTCCGGGTAATGGCGCCGGGCAGATCCCACGGCGTCTTACGGATATCGACTGCACCTTCCTTGGCCGGTGCAGGTTGGCTGGCCGCCGGGGTTAGCTTGCCCTGAACCTCCGTTAGCTGTTTGGCCAGGCTCTGTGCGGTAATAACGCCCCAACCCGCCATCGCCAGCGCAGCACCAGCGATACCGACGGGAATCCATTTGCTCCTGCTCATTTCATGCACCCTTTCTGAAGAGGTTGAAGTGCTGTGATTCGGTGCTCTTGACAGCCTCATTGTCGCTCTTCAGGCGTGCATGATCTGTGACAACGCTCACGCAAACAACGTGACCGGGGTCTGCGACAGCAGACCCCGGCGGAGATCGATCCTATTGCTTTGTGACGGGCTTTGCGTATAAAAAGGTTGGCGGCACTCGCACGGCAGGGATTCGAATCGATTCGCTGCGCCGGATCGTTACCTTGATGCCCCACTTCTCCAGAAACTCTGCCACGCCGCCACGGAGCTTCAGGGAGGCCTCCAGGACCGCAGCGTTGCCGATCGCCTGTACCTCAATCGGGGAGCTGACCATGGCGTTGTGGACCAGCATGCGCTGCCCGACCTTGCGGATTCCGGTGACGGAGGTCAGCCGGTGCCCGTTGACCGCCAACGCCTCGGCGCCGGCGGCCAGCAGTTCGTTGACGACCCGCCAGAGGTCTTCGTCGGAGATTTGGGCGGTGGTTGCGCCGCCCTCGGTGGACTCCACGAGCGTGACGATAAGACCCGGTCCCTGCGCCTCAACGGTGCCGGCGAGCAACTCCAGGCCGGAGATGTCCCGTTGGGGCGCCGGCGCCGTGCTGGGGGTGGACTTTTGCAGCCTGTCCAGCTCCGCCGCCAGCTTGGCCCGCTCTGCCTCCGAGGCCTTCAGGGCCTCTTCCGATGCCTTCAAATCTTGTGCGATCTCTTCTGCACGGCGTTTGCCGGGATCGACCGGGGTTTGCTGCACCACGCGGAACTGCGTGGTCAGAAGGAGACCGAAAACCATCATGACAAAGCCGAGGGCCCATTTTGTCCGATGCACGTTCTCGCCCTTTTCTCGTTGAGTCTAACTACCTCCGAATTCGACTTCGCATCCAGGTCTCCTCTTGGGAATCTCTGAATAGAGCAGGCGTTCACCGTAAGGAAACCGAACTTCTTAGGTACTAAGCTTGCTCCATGGGAGGACTTCATACAACTGTGGTTGCCGAACCGATACCCTCTTCGGAGCGCCGAGCGCTGGGCTTTCTGTGGCTGCTGAGCCTGTCCCACGGGATCATCGACCTCTCATCGGGCGCCCTGGTCTCGCTGCTGCCTGCGCTCCGAGAGCACTTCTCGCTCTCTTACACCCTGGTGGGTAACGTTATGCTCTTCTCCAGCCTGACCTCGTCCTTTACCCAACCCTTCTTCGGCCTTCTCAGCGACAAAGCCGAGAAGCGCTGGCTGGTGCCGGCCAGCCTGCTGTTCGCCGGACTCGGCCTGGCGGCG
The DNA here is from genome assembly GCA_050789255.1 of Symbiobacteriaceae bacterium. GTDB lineage: Bacteria > Bacillota > Sulfobacillia > Symbiobacteriales > Symbiobacteriaceae > JBOZRQ01. Next base: position 20,168 of record JBOZRQ010000041.1, on the reverse strand, counting down.
ATCGGGTTCATGCCTAGCTACTGGCTGGTGCTTGTGGCCGTGGTGGTGAGCGCCCTGGGCACCGCCGCCTTCCACCCGGAGGGCGCCCACGCAGCGCACAACCTGGGCGGCAGCCGGCAGGCCCGGGCGATGGCGATCTACAGCGTGGGCGGCAACGCCGGGTACGCCCTTGGCACGGTCTACGGGGCGGCGCTGGTCGCCTTTGGCGGCGGCATGTCGGGCACCGCCTGGGGCTTCGTGCTGCCGGGGCTGCTGGGCCTGGTCATCTTCCGGCTGTTGCCCCGGTGGCAGCGGCTGGAGGCGGAGACCGTCCCCAGCAAGGGCGGCCGTAGGGATGCGCAGCCGGCCACCAACTGGCGCGGCACCATCACCCTGACGCTGGTGGTGATCATCCGGTCGATCATCAATCTGGGCGTTGTCAGCTACCTGCCGTTCTACTGGATCGATATCCTGGGTAACTCTCAGGAGACCGCCAGCTATGTGCAGTTGACCTACCTGTTCGCCGGGGTCTTCGGCACCCTCTTCGGGGCGCCGCTGGCCGACCGCATCGGCACCAAGCGCATGCTGGTGCTCTCCTTTGCCGTTTTGCTCCCGCTGCAGTTTGCCCTGCCCTACCTCTCCGGCGTCACCCTCCTCGCCACCCTCTTCGCAGCGGGCTTTGTCGTCGTCTCCACCTTTACGACCACTTTGGTCATGACCCAGCAGTACATGCCCCGGAGCCTGGGACTGGCTTCGGGCATCAACCTGGGTCTGGCCTTTGGCTTGGGCGGGGTGGGCGCACTGGTGCTCGGCATGATCGCCGACCGCTGGGGCGTGGTCACGGTGCTGCAGGTGACGGCGTGCCTCGGGCTGCCGGCCCTGCTGCTGAGCTGGGCATTGCCGCCGGTCAGCCGAAGGGAGCCGGCGTAGCCTAAAGGGGGACGCAGGGGTTGAGCTACAATCACGCGGGCAAGATCGTAGCGCGGGCGCTCAAGAACGAGGGTACCGAGGTTGTCTTCACGCTATGCGGCGGGCACGTCATGTCGATTTACGACGGCTGCCTGGATGAGGGGATCCGGGTGGTCGATGTGCGCCACGAGCAGACCGCCGTCTTCGCAGCTGACGGCTGGTCGCGGCTGAAGGGGCGCCCGGGCGTGGCCATCGTCACGGCGGGGCCCGGCGTCACCAACGCGATGACCGGCATCGCCAACGCCTACCGGGCCCAGAGCCCGGTGGTGATCATCGGCGGGCAGGGGCCTTACGGCCTCTCCGGCAAGGGCTCCCTGCAGGAGATGGACCTGCTCAGCGTCATCCGCCCCATCACCAAGTGGCAGGCGCAGGTCACCGACCCGAAGCGCGCCGCCGAGATGGTGGCCACGGCCTTCCGGCAGGCCATGTCGGGCGTGCCCGGCCCCGTCTACCTGGAGATGCCCGTCGACATGCTCTTTAACGCCGTCGAGCCGTCCGAGGTCACCTTCCCTGCGCCCTACGGCGGGCGCCCGGCCCAGCCCGGCGACCTGGAGCGGGTCGCCGCCGCCGCCGAGATGCTCCGCCAGGCCGAGCGGCCCCTGGTGCTCGTGGGCAGCCAGATCCGCTGGTCGCCCAAGTGGGAAGCGGCCCGGGCCTTCGCCGAGGCGGTGCAGGCGCCGGTGTACGTCTCCGGGATGGCCCGGGGCCTGCTCGATACCCGCTGGGGCCGGTCCCGCAAGGCCGCCCTGGCCGAGGCGGACGTGGCGCTGGTCTTCGGTACCCCGCTGGACTTCCGGCTCAACTACGGCGGCCAGCCCCTCTGGAACGACACCTGCAAGCTGATCCAGGTGGATCTTGACCCCGCCGAGCCTGGCCGCAACCGCGCTGCCGATATCGCCATCCCGGGCGACAGCGGCGCCGTCATGGCCCAGTTGCTCGCACTGGGCATCAGCCCGGCGGGCGACCGGGGCGCCTGGCTGGAGAAGCTGGCAGCGGTGGAGGAGAAGCAGCGCGGCAAGGTGGCCGGCGCCCTTACATCGAACGCCAGCCCCGTTGACCCCCTGCGCCTGTGTGCCGAGGTCGATGCAGCGGCGCCCGAGCGGACCGTCTTTATCGGTGACGGCGGTGACTTCGTCGCCACGGCCGCCTCCGTGGTCCGGGTGCGGCAGTACCCCGCCGGCTGGATGGACCCCGGCCCCCTGGGGACGCTCGGCGTGGGCATGGGCTTTGCTATGGCCGCCAAGCTGGCCCGCCCTGACTCGCAGATTGTGCTCTTCCTGGGCGACGGCACCGCCGGCATCAACCTCATGGAGATCGAGGCCGCCGCACGCCAGGGGATTCCCTTCACGGTCGTCATCGGCAACGATGCCGGCTGGACGCAGATCCGCCGCGGCCAGGTCGAGCTCTTTGGCGCCGACCGGTCCCCGGCCACGGCGCTGGAGCACACCCGCTACGACCAGGCCGCCGCAGCGCTCGGCGCCCATGCCGAGTACGTGGAGTCGCCCGACGATCTCCGGCCCGCCCTGACCCGGGCCTTCGCCTCCGGCAAGGTGGCCGTGGTCAACGTCAAGCTGGGCGCCAGCGACTTCCGCGCAGGAGCGATCAGCATCTAACTCACCGGGGAGGTCTTCCACCCGTCATGCCACTACTCGCCGTCAAGGACCTGCACCGCACCTATGGCACCGCCGCCAACCCGGTCCACGCCCTCCGGGGGGTCAACCTGGAGATCGACCGGGGCACGCTGGTGGCCCTGAAGGGCCGCTCCGGCTCTGGTAAAACCACGCTGCTCAACTGCCTCGGCGGCCTGGATAAGCCCACCTCCGGACAGGTGATCTTCGACGGCAAGGTGCTCGGCGAGCTGTCCGACGTCGACCTCACCGTGCTGCGCCGCCATCGGGTCGGCTATGTCTTCCAGTCCTTCGCCCTCATGCCGCTGCTCTCCGCCGAGGAGAACGTAGAGCTGCCGCTGCGCATCGCCGGCGTCGGCGCCACAGAGCGGGAGAAGCGGGCCAAGGAGTGCCTGGAGGTGGTGGGGCTCACCAAGTGGTCGCACCACCGGCCCTTCGAGCTCTCGGGCGGCCAGCAGCAGCGGGTGGCCGTCGCCCGCGCCCTGGCGACCCGGCCCGACCTGATCCTGGCCGATGAGCCCACCGGCGAGCTGGACAGCCGCACGGCCCTCCAGATCATGGCGCTCTTCCGCAGCCTGGTGCAGGAGCACGGCGTGGCGATCTGCATGACCACCCACGACCCGGCCATCGTCAGCCTGGCCGACATCACCTACAACCTCGCCGACGGCCTCGTCACCGAGGTCACGAAGGGGGAGGAGGTGACGGTATGAGCGAGGAGGCACTGATCCGCTGCGAAGGCGTGGTGAAGATCTACAAGGCCAACGACCTGGAGGTCTTCGCACTGCAGGGCCTCGACCTGACCATTCGCCAGGGCGAAATCATGGCGATTATCGGCAACTCCGGCTCGGGCAAGTCAACCCTGCTCAACATTCTCGGCGGCCTGGACACCCCGTCCGCCGGGCGCTGCAACGTGGGCCCCTGGGACCTGCTGAAGATTTCCGAAGGCGAGCGGGTCCGCTACAAGCGGGAGATGGTCGGCTTCGTCTGGCAGAACAACGCCCGCAACCTGATTCCCTACCTCACGGCCCTGGAGAACGTCATGCTGCCCATGGCCCTCACCGGGAAGTCTGGCAAGGAGAAGGCCGTAGAGCTGTTGACGGCCGTGGGGCTCGGCGACCGCCTGCACCACCGCCTGACCAGCCTGTCGGGCGGCGAGCAGCAGCGGGTCGCCATCGCCCTGGCGCTGGCCAATCAGCCCCAGCTCCTCCTGGCCGACGAGCCCACCGGCTCGGTCGATACCCGCACCGCGGGGCTGATCCTGGAGATCTTCCGGGATATCAATCGCCGCTACGGCACGACGATCGTGATCGTCACCCACGACCAGCAGATGGCCCGCTCGGTGGACCGGTTCGTCCATATCCGGGACGGGAAGATCTCCACCGAGGCGGTGCGCCGGGTCGAGGTAATCGAGACCGAGGAGGGCCAGCAGGAGCTAGAGGTCCACGAGGAGCACACCGTGCTTGACTCCGCCGGGCGCCTGCAGATCCCCCAGGAGATGCTCGCCGAGGTGGGCCTCAAGGACCGGGTCAAGCTCGTAGTCGAGGACGGCAAGATCGTGCTGGTGCCGGTGGGCCAGGAGCGAGGAAACGGCTGACCGATTATCTCGGCCGTTGGTCTTTCAGTGGCGGTGGAGCAGAGTTCTTCCGTGTGCGATCCTCCTTAACGGGCTTACGGGGGGCAGGCTCTGCCACCGAAGTACTGGATGTGCGGCAGCGCTGTGCGCGGCCGCTGTTCTTTTGTACGGCGATTTGGGGGTCACGTGTTTTGATTGTGATGTCGAAGTCGGCTGAGTGAAGTTCTACCGTCACCTCTTTGCCTGTCTCAACCGGACGGACCGAGGTTGCATTTTCGCTCCGAGGTGAAAGGCACTCGCGAACTTTCTCGACACCTGTTCCGAGCCAGCGAAACAGTTCGGCCAAGGTAGGCATCCTCATCCTCCTTAGTTAGCGAAGTGATTCCGGCTCCTTCTATCCTAATAATTACCAGAAACACCAAAGAAATGCAAGTCGTGCGACGAAAAAATCCGGTGAAATTTTCGATGCCGGCGAAAACGGAGGGTGGCCGTGTGCGGTCACCAAGCCTACGAAACGAACGGCCCCCGGTGTCACCGTAGGTGAACACCGGGGGCCGGCTCAATGCGAGAAGGCTATTGTCGGCAGCACACAGCAGGGACACCTATGCCTTTAGAAGCGCTCCGCCAAACGACAACAGATCATTGAGCGAAGGATCCGATGCTCCTCGTTCGCGTACTGCCCGCAGAGCCATGTAGTAGTCCCATGTCAAAATGATCTGGGCCAACTGCTCCGGAGATATTCCCTTGGTTTTCGCAAGTTCCAGGGTTCTGAGGTACAGCCCGATCTCCCCCGGGTTTGTCGTCTCCTCGAAAATCCCGTATTTAATAAAGCAGTCCGGCAGACCGGCGATATCCGAAATCGCCCTGAGTTCCTCCGCCGTGATCAACAGCTCTCCTCGGATCTGTTCCTCAAGAACCTTCCTTTCGATTCCTAGCACATAGGCCAAAACGACCTCGGGGAGTTTTTTGGACTCGGTCGCGATAAGGTGGAGGACCTTCTGGGCTCGTGTGAGGGGGTCCAGTGCTCTCCAAGCAGTGTTCTCCGCCCAGTCTTCCCGAATGGTCGCAGCCACCTCAGAGGCCAGACCGCAGCACTTCTCAGGATGCTCATGATAACGTGCGATACGCCCCAGAGCGAAGTCCTCCGTGACACGGAGCGCTTCCAGCCACCGGACAAAACACGAGCGACTCACAGACGAGCGTTTTCCGGTCTCAAGTTCGCTGAGATAGCTAGGGCCCGGTCCACCCAGTTCCGCAACGTTTCGCATAGTTAAGCCCTGTTGCTCCCTCGCCCATCGGAGGAGGTCACCCCTGACTCCATCCACCCTTGGATTCATGCCAGTCCCCCTTCGCGATTTCCCTGTGGGATGATGTTACCATATCATGGGGAAAACGGACACAAATTCGCTGGCCTAAATCTGACTCGTTGTTCGGGGCAGGTGCGACATCGCTATCCTTGTTCGTTCGAAGTTCGTTCGCTAGTGTTGACCTGGTGAAATTTTCCTGATAGGATGATCTTACAGATAATGTAAAAATCTCCCGTGGAGGTGGCACAGCTTGCGTAGGGAGCTTGAATCCCTGCTGCGGTCCGGGGAGTTTCAGTCGGTGATGCGTCTGGCAGATCAGCACTTTGCCTCCGATCCTCGCCTGACGGCTGAGTCCGCATGGGTCGCAGTAATGGCCAGCCGTGCAGCCGGAGCCACGTCGGCATGGGGCACCGCTGCTGCGTGGGCCGAGAGGGGGCTCTCCTTCTCGGGCGGCGCTGACTCCACCGCCGAAGGGTGGCTTCACTTTCTTCGCGGCACTGCACTGATGTACATTGGCGATTTTTACAATTCTGAGAAGGCGCTCTCCCAGTTTCTCGTCGAAGCGGCGGGAAACACCGAACTGCTGCGAATGAAACCGGACGCCAACTTCAATCAGGCGTTTCTCATGCGGTTGCTACGCCGTTCCGATGACGAGTTGCGCCTGTTCCGCGCATCCGCCCGGCAGTACGAGGAGACGGGGCGAACCTGCAGGGCACTGCAGTGCCACCTAGAAGCCGGCTGGTCGCTATGCCTAGCAGGATCAACTGAGGAGGCCTATCCGGAGCTGTCGCTCGTAACAGAAGGGCTGAAACAGCTCTACGATCCGGAATTGGAGACCGACAGTCAGATCGCCTGGGCCCTATACTACCGTCTTTGCTCTGACTTGCCACGCAGCGAGGAGATATGCCTGCTCCTGGCGGCCCGTCAGGACATGTTGCCACGCCAGTGTGCCGAGGTATCCTGGCTACGCGGCTGTAACGCCCTGGACGTGGGGGACCCTGCTCTGGCCAGGCAGCTCGCACTCGAGGCGATGGACTGTGCGGCGAAAGACTGGTGGCCGCTGCAACTGGAGCGAATCAAGGGGTTGCTGAACCTTATCCAACAAACGCATGGGAGGTAGATGAACTTGCGGCGGCTTCTCTCTCTGGCTTTGATTGTCTTGATGCTGGCGGCTACCGCCACGGTTGCGGTGGCGATCACCAGGCCGATTTGGCCCACGAACGCACCTTAGTATGAGATTTGCCCCCCTGATCTCTCAAGCGTGTGAGATCAGGGGGGCTATTCGTATCGAAATTCACCGACCTCCGAGCACCGCCAGTACCAAGGCCAGGGAGGTGATGACGGACAGCCAGACCGGCAGCGAAATGCCTGCGGCCTCCAGGTCGCCCCAACGATTCCCTTGGGCCGCCGGAAGCCCACCGGCCTCGGCCGGGCTCCACGGGACCTGGCTTTCAGCCGACGGCCCCTGCCAGGTCAGGTCGGCTTCCAAGTCATCCTTCTCGGCTGTCATCAGTTCAGCCAGCGACTGGGCCTCCCGCGTGGGATCGGCGGCGGCGCCCGCTTCGAGATCGTCCAGGATCTCCCTCAGGCGGCGCTTGAGGTTCTGGCGCCAGGTGGGCATTCGCTTGACCCGCGGGTAGCGAAGGAATCCATAGGTCCCGGTTTCGGGCTCGTAGCGGCGCAGGCCGATCAGGAACGCGCCGGCTTCGGGGGTGGCGGACTCCTGCCCCACCGGAATCCCGGTGCGCAGGTAGGCGACCGCACCGACGGCCGTGAAGCGCAGCTCGACCACGCGAGACATGCGCAGCGCCACGATCGGATGCTGGCTGAAGAGCTGACCCTGCACCAGGTCGGTCACCTCGGCAAACCGCAGTCCAGCCTGCCCAATCGGCCCCTCACCGGCCAGACCCTCCAGGGTCTCCCACAGGTCGGCCCAGGTTAAGGCCTCAAAGGAACTCGTACACTTTGCCAACTCCGCCACCCCCTGTGGAAGAGAGAATACCTCCTCTTGGGATAAAATTCCTTGACCGGTTCTTCTATCATCCGTTGGTGAACTGTTACGGTGGGCCGTAAGGTTGACACGTCGGCTTGAACAGCGTATCATGTCATATGCACATGCGCCCGTAGCTCAGTAGGATAGAGCGGCAGTTTCCTAAACTGTAGGTCGGCGGTTCGATCCCGTCCGGGCGCGCCATATTGCATACGAGCCGAACGGCTGTCGGAGAGTACTCTGACAGCCGTTCGGCTTTCTCGCGATCTCCGCTCCCCCGGAGAACCCTACTAAGTGCAAATTTATGCACGCCAAGTGCATGGCCTTGTCACGAAGCAGTGGCTAGGTTACCGTTTCAGCGTGAGACGAGCTTGTCCTAGGGTACTTACACCGATACCCCCCCGCCTGGAAACAGCAACTCAAGCCAAAACTGACGGTCTGGCTTCTGGGCCGCTGCTAAGATTGACGCTCCATACCTAAAGGAACGATGAAATTGGGTTGTCGGACGCTACGCACCTGCTGATCGCGGCGGAATGCAACGAATAACTGCTGCATAGAGCCCTGACAGTGACCAACACGGTTAAGCCCCGAGCTACGGATACCCCACCCCGTATTTACTTTAGAGTGGTACCGTCAGATTTGGCCGGATCACAGATCTATTTCCGTCAGATCTCGCGCGGGCCTCACTGGCGAACTACCTTCCCATTGACATGTGGTGCCGCACCATATAAACTTCGAATGAACGTTCATTCTAGAAATCGAGGATGGGATACGATATGGACCGCAAGCAAGAACTCAAGCGCCTCGCCAAGGAGATCAAAACCGAAGCAGGCATCTTTCAGATCAAGAACAACCGCAACGGCAAGGTGTTCGTCCATGAGACTCGGAACCTGAAGACCATTAACGGCCAGAAGTTCATGCTGGAGATGGGCTCCCACATGAACAAGGCGCTGCAGCGCGAGTGGAATGAGTTCGGCGCCGACGCCTTCACCATTGAGGTGCTGGAGACGCTGGAGAAGCCGGAGACCGGGTACTTCGACGAGGCCGATGAGCTCAAGAAGCTGAAGGCGAAGTGGTTCAAGCAGCTCCAGCCGTACGGGGAGCGGGGCTATCACACCGCGACCGAAGAGGCATAGCCGCAGGAGACTGCCAGGGAGAGCGAGAATACCGCAGTGTCGTTCAGAACTGAACAGTTTGAGAGAGGGGAAACCGCCTTGGCTTACTGTCAACACTGCGGTGCTCAGAACTCGGGAGGAACCTTTTGCGGTCAGTGCGGGCGCCCCATGAGCCCCGCCCAGCCCCAGCCTCAGCCTCAGCCCCAGCCCCAGCCCCAGCCTCAGCAGCCCCAGTGGCAGCAGTATCAGGCCCCTCCCAAGCGCAGCAACTCCGGCCTCTGGATTGGTCTGGGCGGCGCCCTGGTCCTGGTCGTCGCAGCGGCCATCTACTTTTTTGGCAGCGGCGGCAGCACGCCCGGCGGTGGCGGCGGTGCGGCGCAGTCCGCGTCGACCCAGTCGGTCGACAGCGGCATGGGCTTCGACTACACCACTTACGGCCTGGCCATTCCCGGGGCCGCCTACACCGAGGCTGCCGGCGAGGGCAAGACCCGGTATGTGCTGAGCACCGGCACCAAGACCAAGAGCACCCTGCGCCTGAACGCCGACGGCACGTACGAGTGGGACAGCGCCTGGGACGGCAAGGTCTACAAGGGCTCCTTTGAGAAGACCGGGGACGCCGGCTATCCCATCCGGATCCGCAACGCCCAGGAGGGCAAGGACTGGGGCATCGGCAAGGACACCACGGCCGGCGCCAAGCCCGGCACCATCCTGGTCTGGAACGGCAGCATCTGGTACGTGGGCTATCCGCTCAAGTAGACCGGCTGGTATAATGGGTGCATGGCAAAAATCATCGGATCGCTCCCGGCGGCGCCCCGGCAAAACCTCCTTGGCGCCATGCTGAGCAAGGTGAACGAAACGGCCCGCATGAAGGCCGAGTTTGAGTCCGGCGTGGGCGCCCAGCGCCTGGCCGAGCTGGCCGCCAAGCTGCCCGACCCAGTCACGGTGGTGCTCCGCCCCACGCTGGGCTTCATGAGCATCGACTGCTGTATCATCGGGCCGGGCGCCGTCATGCCGATCAACTCGCTGCACTGGAAGGGCAAGATCATCAGGGGCGAGCAAGACGCCTGGATCGGTCAGCCCACCTCCGTCCACCTGGGGCGCCCCGACCGCCGCTCCTTCGTCTTCGCCGACCGGCTGCGCTTCAGCGGCCTGGCGGACGGCTTCGCCCTGGAGCCGGTGGTCATCGTCACCGGCGGCAAGGTGGATGGGGAAGGCCTCGCCGACGCCCAGGCCACCCTGGTCCAGTGGGATGACGCCGCCGAGTTTCTCGCCCGCAGTTTCCCGCCCGGGGTCCAGGGGCTGCACAGTCCGAGCGAGCTCATCAAAACAATTAGCGGCAAATAGCGAAGCGAGGGGCTAAACACCCCTCGCTTTTCTAATCCGCCGCCTGGTTGTACTCGCGCTTGACTAGGTTGCGGTCGTATACGCCAAAGCCAGGCCCCTGCGGCGTCATGACCCAGTCGACGACCATGCCGTCCAGGTGAGACTGGGCGCCCTTGTCTGCCAGCACCGGCACCCCGTTCACCAGCATCGCTTCCGAAGAAGCGACCTCCAGGGTCATCTTCCACTCCGGCCCGCCGATCGACCGGCCGACCCGGATGCGCAGCGCGAGGCCGCCGCCCTTGTCCGCAATGATGCTCAGCACCTTCTGAGCTGCTTTTGGTGTAAAAGTGAGTTGCATGGGTCGGAAAGTTCTACACGCTCCTCGCTATTCCTCCCGCAGCACCTGCAAAGGCTTGGCTCTTAGCACATCCAGTGTGCTGAGCACGCCCACGATCACGGTGAGGACCACCGTGACCCCCACCCCGACCACGAGCGGCAGGATCTCCAGGGTATACTTGACCTCCATGACGTAGGTCAGGACGCCCCAGGCGGCCACCGCTGAGAGGACGGCGCCCACCAGGCCGGACACCAGGCCGAGAGCGGTGTACTCCATCGCAAAGATGCGCCAGACCCGGCCCCTGGTGGCGCCAAGGGTCTTGAAAAGCACGGCCTCCCGGGTCCGCCGGAACTTGGTCGCCGCAATCGAGGAGGCCAGAATGATCAGCCCGGCGGCCACCGAGAACCCAGCCACGAAGCGGATGACCAGCCCGATCCGGTCGAGCACGCTGCCGACCGTCTCCAGGACATCGTTCAGGTTGATAATCGTCACGCCGGGGAAGCGGGCCACGGTCTCCTTCTGAATCGCCTGGGCGTTGGCGGGGTTGATTCGTGCCTGCGCCAGGTAGGTGGCCGGGGCATCCTTGAGCGCCCCCGGCTCGAAGACGAAGTTGAACGACCCGCCGGCCCGGAAGTCCGTTGTGCGGCGGATGTTGGCCACCTCGGCCGTCAGGGGAACGCCGCCCTCCAGCTCCATCTCCACGGTCGAGCCCACATCCAAGTGCAGCCGGGTCGCCGCCTCCTGCTCCACCGAGACCAGGTTGCGGCCTCCACCGCCGGCGGCCGGCCACCACTGGCCCTTGACGAGCTCGCTGCCGGGCGGCTGCGCCCCCGAGAAGGTCAGGTTGAAGGAGAAGTTAAACCAGCGCTCCTCTTCCTGCGTCAGGGTCAGCTGCTCCTTGGTCTTGCCGCCGACCCGAGTCAGGCGCCCCCGCACGATGGGCAGGGGGGCCGGCGCATCCTCGACGCCCGGCTGGGCCTTAATGAAGGCCTGGAATGGCTCCAAGTCCGGGTTTTGCAGGCCCAGGAAGAACATGTTGGGCGCCCCCGCCGGCGAGGTCAGCTTCACCTCGGCCATCAGCCCACGCTGGAGCAGGTAGACCGCCAGGACCATCGTCACGCCGACGCCCAGTGCCAGCACGATCGCCGAGGACTGGCTCCCCGGCCGGTACAGGTTGGCTAGCCCCTGCCGAACCGTCAGCCACCTGCGGGGCACCTTGATCGCCTTCACGACCCGCACGGCGCCGGCCGCTGCCAGCCCCAGGATGATCACGGCTCCGATTAGCCCGCCCATGAAGTAGAAGCCCCAGTTCAGCCGGCCCGAGACCCAGGCGGCGATCAGCGCTAGCCCCACGCCGGTGGCGCCGTACAGCAGCGCTTCCCGGCCCCGCTGCTTCCAGGACGGCCGGTGCCGCTGCTCCGCCATCTCCCGGCGGAAGACCAGCGCCGGCTTCACCTCGGCGATCGAGGTCAGCGGCAGCAGGGTGAAGAGCAGCGAGGTCAGCAGGCCCACGATCAGCCCTTGCAGGGCCACCTCAGGCGACAGGGTCAACTCCAGCGTCACATCCATGACGCTGCCCACCACCTGCGGCATCACCAACTGAATCACATAGCCCAGGGTGATCCCCAGCAGGCTGCCGGTCAGGCCCAGAATCACCATCTGGGTCAGGTAGACGCCCGTTACCTTCCGGTTGGTGGCGCCCACGCACTTCATAATCGCAATGGTGTCCAGCTTCTGCTGAATGAACACGCGGGTGGCGTTGGCCACGCCGAGGCCGCCCACCAGCAGCGCCACCATGGAAACCAGCGCCAGAAATGAGGTCATCCGGTCCAGGAAGCGCTTGATCTGCGCCTGCGCCTCCCGGAAATCGGCGATGCGGGCCCGGTCCTTCTCAAAGGCGGCCGTCAGCGTTGCCCGCACGGACTGGACCTGCTCGTCGCTGGCCAGCTTGAACAGGTACTTCTGCGTCGCCCGGCTGCCGGTCTGAATCAGGTTGGCCCGGGTCAGGCCCTCCTGGGTGATCATCACCCGCGGCCCGATGCCGAATCCCGCCGTTACCCGATCGGGCTCCTTGGCGATCACGCCGGCCACCTTGAAGCTGGCCGAGCCGAGCTTCACCTCATCGCCGACCTTCAGGCCCAGGCGATCCAGCAGATCCTGGCCCACCAGGGCTGACTCAGCGGTCAGCTCGCCCGGCGGGTTCACCTCGAGCACCCCGTAGAACGGGTAGCCCGCCTCCACGGCCTTGACCTCCACCAGCTGGGTCTCCTTGCTGGCGGGGTTGACCGCCATGGAGGGCGTCTCCGTGACGTGAACGACCTTGATGTCCTGCGAAGCGAGGTTTGCCAGAACCTGCGCCTGCTCCTCGGTGGGGAGCTTGTTGGCGCTCAGTTGCATGTCGGCGGCCATCAGCGTGCGGGCCTCCCGCAGCAGGGCCTTCTGAAGGCTGGCGTTAAAGCCCTTCACCCCGACCAGGCCGGCTACGCCGATCGCGATGCAGAGCAGGAAGAACGTGAACTTGCGGCGGCTGCGCCTGAGCTCCCGCAGCGCCATGCGCATGGAAAATCTCATGCCCGAACGGCCACCTCGTCTTTCACGACGAGGCCGTCCCGGAGATGGACGCGCCGGTCGGCCTTGGCGCCCAGTTCAGGGTCATGGGTCACCATCACCAGGGTGGTGCCCTGCTCACGGTTCATCGTGAACAGCAGATCGACCACGGCCGCGCCGGTGGCCGAGTCGAGGTTGCCCGTGGGCTCGTCCGCCAGCAGGAGGGCGGGGCGGGGAGCGAAGGCGCGGGCCAACGCCACGCGCTGCTGCTCGCCGCCGGACAGCTGCACCGGGTAGTGGTGCGTCCGTTCTCCGAGGCCTACGGCTGCCAGCAACTCCTTAGCACGGGCGATCGGGTCACTGTCGTAGTCGGAGAGCTCGAGCGGAAGCGCCACGTTCTCCTCGGCCGTAAGGTTCGGGATGAGGTTGAATGACTGGAAGACGATGCCGATCTTGCGGCCGCGCAACAGGGCGAGCTCGTCCTCCCCGAGGCCGGTGATCTCCTCACCGTCGATCTTGATCGATCCGCCCGACGGGCTGTCGAGGCCCGCGATCAGGCCCAGCAGCGTCGACTTGCCGCTGCCAGAGGGACCCATAATGGCCAACACCTGCCCCTTGGGAACCTGCAGGTCCAGCGGCTTTAGCACTTCCAGCACCCGATCGCCGCTCTGAAGCGTCTTATAGACACCGGTGATTTGAAGCATAGCCGAACGATTCCTCCACTCACATATTGCTCCGCCTACCTAATCGACGGCGGTGTGGTACAATGTCGGACAGCAGAAAGAGAGGGGGAAGCCCTTTATGCGAAAATACTGGCCGCACCTTGTCGTTTTAGTCGTTTTGACCGCCATGGTAGGCATGGTTGGTTGTAGCAAACGGCCGAATTCGGACACGTCCAAGCAGCAGCCCCCAGCGGTCCCCGCCGCAGCGGTCAAGGAGCAGGCGCCGAACCCGGAGCCAAAGCAGGAGATTGACCGCACGGGCTGGCCCGTGATTGTCGCCTTTGGCGACAGCCTCACCTTCGGCCAGGGGGTCCCCTTCGAGCGGAACTACCCGAGCCAGCTACAGGCGGAGCTCGACAAGCAGGGGATCAAGTACCGGATCGTGAACGCCGGCATCTCGGGTGATACCACCGCCGGTGGCCTGGCCCGTATCAACACGGTGTTGCAGCACAAGCCTGAGATTGTGATCCTGGAGCTGGGCGCCAACGATGGTCTCCGCGGCCTCTCCGTGGAGCAGATGCAAAAGAACCTCTCGGCGATCATTGAACGCCTGCAGGCCGAGAAGGTCAAGGTAATTCTGGCGGGCATGCAGATTCCGCCGAACTATGGTCCGGAGTACACCGACTCCTTCAAGAAGACCTTCGACGGTCTGGCGGCCAAGTACAAACTCCCCATGATTCCGTTCTTCCTGGACGGCGTGGCGGCCAAGCCGGAGCTGAACCAGGCGGACGGAATTCACCCGACGGCGGACGGATATGTCTATGTTGTCCGAAATGTGATCTCGGTTCTACAGCCGATGGTAAAGCCCTGATAAAAACAGACCCGGTGTGAACACACCGGGTCTTTCCGTGCGCCATTTCTGCTGATACTATGGGTCAAGGAGAGGACAGGTGAAGTATGCAGTACCCGCTCGATCCCAACACAAAACCAGAATTCAGCACGATCGGCACCTTTATGCGGCTGCCAGCCAGCAACGAGAACGCCCGCCTCGCTGTCCTCGGCATGCCTTTTGACACTGCGGCCTCGTTCCGGGTCGGCGCCCGCTTCGGCCCCCAGGCGATCCGTCAGGCATCCGCGCTGCTCTTCCCGTATAACCCCGTGCACAAGGTCTACCCCTTCGTCGACACCAACGCCATTGACCTGGGCGACCTGGCCGTCATTCCCCACAACATCCACCGCAGCTACGCCGTCATTCAGGCCGCTGTGTCGGACCTGATGGGCCGTGGCATTGTCCCGATCGGCCTTGGCGGCGACCACTCGATCACCCTTGCCTCCCTGCGGGCAGCCCGGGAGCGGTACGGCCCCGTGGCGCTCATCCATTTCGACAGCCACACCGACACCTGGGACACCTACTACGAGGAGAAGTACTGGCACGGCTCGCCCTTCATCCGGGCCCACGAGGAAGGGCTGCTGGCCAACGGCAAGGTCTTCCAGATCGGCATTCGCGGCACGCTCAACGACCCCGGCGATATCGACTCCAGCCGTGACCTTGGCTTCCGGGTGGTGACCAGCCGGGAACTGCGACACTCCGGCTTCGACGCCGTCAACCAGGAGATGCAGGCGGCCATCGGCAACACCCCCTGCTTCCTGTCCTTCGACATCGACTTCGTCGACCCGGCCTTCGCCCCGGGCACCGGCACCCCGGAGGTCGGCGGCTTCACCAGCTTCGAGACCCTGGAGTTCGTACGAGCCCTCACCGCCTTCAACTTTGTCGGCTACGACCTGGTGGAGGTGCTCCCCGCCTCCGACCTCGCTCAGGTAACCGCCCTCCTCGCGGCTACCCTGGTGCATGAGTTCGCCAGCCTCACCGCGCTGAAGCTTGCGCAGGTTGAGGCGTGAGACATTATTACGGCCGCGGATGCGCGGATGACGCTGTTTTTCGAACCCAATCGCGGATGATCGAGGGAGCAATACCAGGTAAACATATTTATATAAATTGACCTGGGTAAGACGACCGCCCGGTAATCCGCGGCAAAATAATGCCCCAAAAGCCAGACCCCCGCATGGGCCGCCGTCCATGCAGGGGTCTTTCTTACATCGGCAGAGAGGCGACCACCGTCGTGCCCCGTCCCGGTTGGCTGGCTACCTCCACAGTACCGCCAAAGAGCGCTGCCCGCTCCTGCATCCCGGTCAGGCCGCGGCCCCCGGAGCGGGGCGCCGCAAATCCCAGCCCGTCGTCCAGGACAGCCAGGGTGACCAGGTCAGCCGTTCGTTCCAGCCGGACCTGCACAGTGAGGGGCTGGGCGTGTTTAGCGCAGTTGTTCAAGGCCTCCTGGAGGATCCGGTAGGCCGCGAGGGCCAGGTCACCGGGGGGCTCCGGCCCGCCTGTGCTCTCAAACGTCACGTCCACCTCGTGCTCGGCGCCCCACTGCACCAGGTAAGACCGCAGGGCCTCAGCCAGGCCCATCTGCTCGAGCAGGTGGGGGTGGAGGTTCTCCATCAGCCGGCGCAGCTCTTCGTGGGAGCGCCGCAGGCTCTCGATCGTCTCCCCGATGCGGGCCTGGGTCTCCTCGGGGGTCTTCCCCCGCATGGCCAGCTCCAGCCGGCGCATCGGGGCGATGATGCCCCTGCCCAACCAGTCGTGGATATCGCCGGCGATCCGCTTGCGCTCCGCATCGCGGGCGCTCACCAGCTCCTGCACCCGGTTCTGCGCCACGGCCACAGCGCTGGCCCGCGCCTGCCGCTCCCGCTCCATGGACCGGTCGACCACCCAGGCGATCAGGAAGATCATGCCCACCCGCAGCCCCAGCAGCGCGAGGCTGAACGGCTCGCCCCGCGGGTTGACCAGGGTGTAGGCCAGGGCGTAGAGCGTGCAGTTGACGCCCAGCAGCCCATACGGCAGAAAGGCGTTGCGCACGGAAGGCGCCGTCAGCGACATCAGAATATAGGCGGACCAGAGCTCCGAGCTGCGCCCGCCGGTCACCACTACCATGGCCGTAAGCAGCACTGTCCAGACCACGCTGTCATAGATTGTCAGCCACTGCCACCCGGCACGCCGGAGGTACAGCTCCGTGAGCGCGGCGACCCCACCCAGCCCGAAGACCGCCAGCACGGCGGGCTGCAGGAACTCCGGGCGCCCGGCCCCCGCCAGATAGCCCAGCAGCAGGGCGCCCCACACGATCTCTGCGACATTCTCGACCGGCACGTCGGGTCGTCTCATGGGCTTGCACCTCCCGCCGTAGCCACATTCGAGCTTCTCTGGCAGACCTCCTGCGGGTTCTGGTATCATGTGGATAGACCTGGATAGTTCGGAGGTGCTACCTTTGGAGGTTCTGAGCGTGCTGCTGGTCGAGGATCAGACGGTGGTCCGTGAGGGGCTCAAGCAGCTGATCGCCAGCGAGGACGGGCTCAGTGTGGCCGGCGAGGCGGGCACCGTCGCGGAGGCGGTGGCCGTAGCCCGGCGCGTGCAGCCCGACGTGGTAATGCTCGACCTCAAGCTGCCGGACGGCAGCGGTCTGGACGCAGCCCGACAGATGCTCAAGGAGGTCGACCCGCCCGCGATTTTGGTCCTCTCCACCTACGAGGATGCCGCCCTGGTCCAGTCTGCGCTCGACCTCGGGCTGAGCGGGTACATCCCCAAGACCGCCTCCTTTCAGGAGATCTCGGCGGCCATTCGGGCCGCGGCAGCGGGCGGAATCGTGCTGCACCCGTCCCTGGTGGGTAAAGTCGCCCGCAAGAGCGCCGAAGGGGCGCTGACCGCCCATGAGATCGACGTGCTGCGATTGCTCGCCGCCGGGGCATCTTACGGCGAGATTGGCGCCAAACTCTACATGAGCGAGCGCACCGTGCGGCGGCACATGAACGTGATCTTCGAGAAGCTGGGCACCACCACCCGTGCCCAGGCCGTCGCCGAGGCCATGAGACGCGGCCTGCTCGACTAACCGCTCGGGGAAGAGGGCGACCTGTGACCGTCCGGCTTGGATACGCTTGCCTGAACCTGACCCTGCAGGCTGACAAGGAGGGGCCCCGCATGCGGGCGCTGACCGCCAAACGCCTGCAGCCCATGACCCCCAAGGAGCGGCGCGCCCACCTCTACCAGGTGGGGCGCAACAACCTCAAGACCCTCGAAGCCGTGCTCCGCTGGAACCACCAGCGCGGGATCGAGCTCTTCCGGGTCTCCTCCGACCTGATCCCGCTTGCCACCCACCCGGTCGCCGCCGAGTGGGATTGGGTAGCGGACCTGGGCGCCGAGTTCGAGACCTGTGCCGGCCTGGCCCGGAAGACGGGCGCACGCCTGAGCATGCACCCCGGCCAGTACACCGTCCTCAACGCCAAAGACCCGGCTGTGGTCAGCAAGGCGGTGGAGGACCTGATCTACCACGCCCGGGTGCTGGACCTGCTGGGCGCCCGTGAGGACTGGGGCATGGTGCTGCATGTGGGCGGGGCGTACGGCGACAAGGCCGCCGCTGCCGAGCGCTTCGTGCGGCACTTCGCCGACCTGCCGCCCTCGGTTCAGACCAAGCTGTGGGTCGAGAACGACGACACCACCTGGGACACCGCCGAGGCGCTGGACGTGGCCCTCGCTGTGGGGCGCCCCATGGTGTTCGACGTTCACCATCACCGGGTGCTCCGCGAGGACGACTGGCTTCCCTGGCTGGAGCGCATCATCCCCACCTGGGGCGGGCAGCGGCCCAAGCTGCATTTCTCCTCGCCGAAGGAGGGCGCCCGCTCCCGCCATCACGCGGATAATATCGACCCCGGCGACTTCGGCCGGTTCCTGGAGCGGCTCGGGGAGCGCGACGCCGATGTGATGCTCGAGTGCAAATCGAAGGACCAGGCGCTGCTGAAGCTGCGCAAGGACCTGTCTATGTAGCGGGTCGGGTGGAAAACCGAGGGCGTATCACGACTTCCGTGCCTTGTGAGCCGGACTGCTTTCGGGCGAGAATGTCATTGCTGGACAAATTCTGCCCAGGAGTGATGATGCCATGCCCGTTCGCCCGTGGACCTTCGCCATACTGACGATGGCCCTGCTTGTGACCGGCTGCGGCGGCGAGCAGCCCGGCCCCTATGCACCGGGCGATGCCGCCCGCGGCACCGATGTCTTTATGACCACCTGCGCCACCTGCCACGGCGCAGATGCCAAGGGGATTCCCGACAAGGGCGCCGACCTGACCAAGCCCTCGGACGAGATCACCAAGCAGACGGAAGAGCAGTTCTACAACTGGCTGCGGATGAAGCACGACCCCATGCTGCCCAAGCTGCCGAAGATGACCGACCAGAAGCTCCGGGACGTGGAGGCCTACGTGCTCTCCATTCGCCAGAAGTAACGAAAAACCCGAGGGAATGCCCTCGGGTTT
Organism: Symbiobacteriaceae bacterium; assembly: GCA_050789255.1. Classification (GTDB taxonomy): domain Bacteria; phylum Bacillota; class Sulfobacillia; order Symbiobacteriales; family Symbiobacteriaceae; genus JBOZRQ01. The sequence goes on along the minus strand of JBOZRQ010000041.1, from coordinate 1,381 downwards.
ATTTCTTGTCCTTGGCCAGGGAGAGTACCAGGCTCAGTTTGCCGTTGTCGACCGCCACATCCTTGACCTCCACCCTGCGGCCGAGCTGGGCGGCGATCATGTCGCCCAGGGGCAGGGAGATCATCGCCTCGTTCAGGTTGAGGCCGGGAGTGCCGGCCGGTAGGAACCGTCCAGCCCACTGGATCGCCTGGCGGGGGACGGGAATGCGCCCTACGGTCGCACGGGTGATGGCAAACTGCACCTCACCGTTCTCCGCGACCACGGGGTTCAGCCGGACCTTCAGTCCCACCGGGCCGCGGTATCGAGCAGGCACGCGCTCGTCTTGGAATTGCATCACGGTCTCCACGCGGATCTCGTCCTCCACGAGGTCCCCCCGCACCTTCCGGATCGGGTTGGCATCCGTGCGGCCGGACAGCAGGGCGGAGGAGAGCATGCCGCTGAACTCGGACTCGGTCATGACGAGCTTCAGATCGCCCCCGGACCAAAAGCTGCCCGCCTGCTGCTGGATCTGATTGAGCAGGCTAATGTAGGCCACGGCCCCGCCCGGCCCCTGGGCGAAATCCTCCACCGGGGCGATCCAGTACGGTCCGTAGCTCCACACGGCCAGGGCGCCGAGGCCGGGAAGCGCGAGCAGGGCCACCAAACTCCAGAGGATCACCCGGCCGATCAGGCGGCGCTGCGGGCGTTCCTGGACTGCCACGGCGGACATGCGTATGACCCTCCTACGATCTTTATGTTTACATAACCAGTCTACCGGAGGAGTGGTCTTTCACGCAAATGGATGATTCTCCGAGGGATGGAACGTTCGACCTTTTTCGCAACGGAGAGGGATTTTAAAGATTCGAGGAGAATTGTCGGACAACACTCTCACGGGAGGCGTTGTTTTATGCGAAAGACTCAACTGGTCTTCCTGACGTTCATTGTTGTATGCTGCTCCATGACTGCCTCGGTGGCCTTGGCGGCCGGCACCACTCGGTTGCTTACGGCTGACGGGCCAGGAACCGCCATTTGGCCGACGCGCAACCCCTAGTTCACCCGGGCCCGAGTGTATAGGATCTTCAGTTTAGGCAGCAGCGGCCTCAGGTTGGCCAGCAGGTCGTCCACTGTGGTTACCGGGGTGGTAAAGCCCAGCTTGTACAGGCCCCAGGAGTCCGGACCCGGCCCCTCCACCCGCATAATGAAGGGTCCGTCGGCAAGCTCCCACTGAATACCGGCCCGGGAGCCGTCTGGCCCTTGCAGGAACCCCGCTCCCGACTCTCGTCGGCCGCCCAGCGGTGTAATCGCCCCGTATGTGAACCCCTCGGTCTCCGTCTCCGGCATCAGCGGATACCCTTCGTAAGCAGGCATTGATCTACCCTCCGTATTAGTTTAAGTCGGGGGG